>NZ_LQIW01000001.1 GCF_001500025.1 Mycobacterium sp. IS-1590
TAGACAGCTCGCACTCCACTCGGAGGTCTTCGTTTTGTCACCTCACCACGCCGTCACCAACGTCCGTGGTCAGTACATCTAGCCGAGCAGCGCGTCGCACATCACCGGGAGGTCCCGCACCCGGATGCCGGTCGCGTGGTAGACGGCATTGACGACCGCCGCGGCGGAGCCGACGATCCCGATTTCACCCGCACCGCGCGAGCCCATCGGATTGGAGTGCTTGTCGACGTCGTCGAGCCACATCGCCTCGATGGCGGGGACGTCGGCGTGCGAGCTGATGTGATAGGTCGCCAGATCCCTGGTGACGACGTGGCCGAAGCGCGGGTCGCGGACGCTCTCCTCGTGCAGCGCCATCGACAGGCCCATCGTCATGCCGCCGATCAGCTGCGAGCGCAGCGTCGCCGGGTTGATCGCCCGTCCGATCGAAAACACTCCGAGCATCCGCGGCACCCGGATCTCGCCCGTATACCGGCTGACCCGGGCTTCGACGAAATGCGCACCGAAAGAATACATTCCGAAGTTGGCGACCTCTTCGTTCTCCGGCGCCTCAGCGGTGGTGGTGGCGCCGACCTCAGGGTGCTCACCGTGGTCGTGCCGGAACTGTTGTGCCGCAGCGACGATCGCGCGTCCCCAGGAGCTGATGCCCGACGAGCCACCCTCGACCGATGCGGCGGGCAGGTCGGTGTCGCCGATCTGCAGGTCGAGCGCGGACAGTTCGCAGCCGAGCGCATCGGCGGCGATCTGGCTCAGCGCCGTCCACGTGCCGGTTCCGATGTCGACGGCGCCGATCGCGACCGTGTAGCGACCCGGAGCGACGCATTCGATGCGGGCGCTGTTGCCCGGCTGGATCATCGCCGGATACACCGCGGACGCCACACCGGTGCCGACCAACCACTCACCCTCGCAGCGAGTTCCGGGCACCGGATCGCGGGAGGCCCAACCGAATCGCTCCGCACCGGTGTGCAGACACTCGACCAGGCGTCGGTCCGACCACGGATTGCCGGTCTCGGGGTCGACCTCGGGCTCGTTGCGGATCCGCAACTCGATCGGGTCGAGTCCGCACGCGGCGGCCAGTTCGTCCATCGCGACCTCGAGTGCGAACATGCCCGGGCACTCGCCGGGTGCGCGCATCCAGAAGGGGACGGGCACGTCCAGCGCGGCCAACCGGTGCGATGTCCTGCGATTCGCTCCGGCGTACATCATGCGGGTGGGGACCGCGGCCTGCTCTGCGAATTCCTTGACCGTGGCGGACTGAACGACCACGTCGTGGCTGATCGACGCCAGCCTGCCGTCGTGCTCGGCGCCGAGACGCAGGTGATGAATGGTGGGTGTGCGATACCCGACGAAGTCGAACATCTGCTGTCGGGTCACGGCGAACTTCACCGGTCGGCCCGGAACCCGTTGTGCGGCCATCACCGCGAGCACGTTGTGCGAGTGCGGGGCTCCCTTGGAGCCGAACCCACCGCCGACGTTCTTCGCGATGACGCGCACCTGCGCAGGGTCGAGCCCGAAGGCCGTCGCCAATTCCTTGCGAACCACGTGGACACCCTGGGTCGAATCCCACAGCGTCAGGGTGTCGTTGTCCCACAGCGCGATACACGCGTGTGGTTCCATCGGGTTGTTGTGCTCGTGCGGGGTGGTGTAGGTCTGGTCGACGACGATCGGCGCGTCGCGCAGCGCTGTCTCGGCGTCACCCTCGGCGGTGTCGGTCGGATAGCCCGCGTTGACCTGCTCGGGGGCGAACAGCTTCGGATGGTCGGCGCGCAATTCGACGTCGTGTGGGGAAGCGTCGTACTCGACATGTACCAGCGCCGCTGCATGACGGGCGGTTTCGGCGGTCTCGGCCACCACTGCGCCGATGAGCTGGCCGCGGTAATTCACCTGCGGGCCCTGCAAGATCGTGAGGTCGCCGTTGGAGGTGTCGGCCATCCGATTCTTGTCGAACGCGGTGAGCACGGCCAGAACTCCGTCGACCGCTTCGGCGCCGGAGGTGTCCATGGTCGTGATGCGGCCGTTGGCGATGGTGGCTTGGACTGGATGGAGGTAGGCGGCGTTCTCGACTGCGTACTCGTAGGCGTAGTGCGCGGTGCCGGTGACCTTGGCCGGCCCGTCGAGGCGGGTGACACGTGTGCCGATGACACGGGGTTCGAGGGTGGTCATCGTTGCTCGCTCAATTGGGTCAGGGTGGCGATGATGGTGCGGCGGGTCAGTTCGACCTTGATTTCGTTGCCCGGCAACGGCTGCGCCTCTTCGAGTTCGGCGTCCGCGGCCCGGCAGAAGGTGTCCTCGGTGGCCGGTGCGCCCGCAAGGACGTCTTCGGCGCGGCGGGCCCGCCAGGGCTTGTGTGCGACACCGCCGAGCGCGATGCGGGCGCTTGTGACGGCGCCATCGTCGACGACGAGTTCGGCGGCCACCGACGTCAACGCGAAGGCGTAGGAGGCACGGTCGCGCACTTTGCGGTACGTCGATCGAGCTCCGTTCGGTGGGGGAGGGATCTCGACCGCGGTGATGAGCGCTCCGGGCGGCAACTCGGTGTCGCGGTCGGGGCGGTCTCCGGGCAGTCGGTGAAACTCCGCCAGCGGTAGGCGGTGTTCGCCGTCGGCGTCCTGAAAGACCACGACGCCGTCGAGCGCGGCCATCGCGACCGCCATGTCCGAAGGGTGCACCGCCACACAGTGTTCGGAGGCGCCGAGAATCGCGTGATAGCGCACGTAGCCGCCGATCGCCGAGCATCCCGCGCCCGGCGTGCGCTTGTTGCACGGTGTGGTGACGTCCTGGAAGTACACGCATCGGGTGCGCTGCAACAGGTTTCCCGCGGTGGTCGCGAGGTTGCGCAGCTGGCCGGAGGCCGCGGACAGCAGCGCACGGGCGAGGACGGGATAGCGGCTGCGGACCACGGGGTGTGCGGCGAGGTCGCTGTTGCGCACGTCGGCGCCGACGCGCAGGGTGCCGTCCGGCAACTGGTCGACATCGGTGAGGGGTAGGTCGCCGACGTCGACGATCAGCGACGGCTCGAGGATGCCGAGCTTCATGTGGTCGACGAGGTTGGTGCCGCCGGCGAGGAACACGGCGTCGGGCCGCTCGGCGACGGCGGTGACCGCGTCGGCCACGCTGGTGGCGCGGTGGTAGTCGAACGGGATCATCGGGCGGCCTCGCTGATGGCGGCGACGATGTTCGGATACGCGGCGCAGCGGCAGAGGTTGCCGCTCATGCGTTCGCGGATCTCTTCGTCGGAGAGTTCGGGCGGCTGTTCGAGATCGTCGGTGACGTGGCTGGGCGCGCCGGACTTGACCTCGTCGAGCATGCCGACCGCCGAGCAGATCTGGCCGGGTGTGCAGTAGCCGCACTGGAAGCCGTCGTGGTCGAGAAACGCCTGGGCAACGGGATGCAGGGCGTCGCCGTCGCCGAGGCCGGCGGCGGTGACGATCTCGGCGCCGTCGTGAGCCACGGCGAACGCAAGGCAGGTGGTGACACGGCGACCGTCGAGCAGCACCGTGCACGTCCCGCACTGGCCGTGGTCGCAACCCTTCTTGGGTGCGGTGACGCCGAGATGTTCGCGGAGCAGGTCGAGCAGGGTGACGCGGTTGTCGACGCGCAGCTGGTGCTGTGTGCCGTCGACGGAGACGGTGATGTCGGTGGCGCGGGCTGGCTGCATCGTGTGCGCGTACCCGCGGTGGGGCGGGCGAAACGGGCCCCGGGACCGCTAGGGTTCGTGCGGCTCCCTGCCGCGGAGCTTGGCCAGTTCGTCGGCGAGGTGGTGATGCTGGTGGTGGCGCTTCGGCCTCGAGAAGTCCAAGCCCACATGCTCCGGGCCGTAGCTCATGGCGCCGTCCTTGACGGTGCCGACGACCATGTGCTCACACGGCAGGCGATACATCACGCCACCTTCGGCGTTCGTGACCCAGTGGATCTCTTTCTCGTCAACGCTCTCGCCGCATTCCGGGCATTCGACTGTAGTCATCGTGGTAGTCCTTCCGGTGTCTTCACGGCTGAGTCTCGTGTCCGGCGAGGATCCGAGACAGGGACGAAAGACCTTGGCTGGGCTGCCGAGAGTCACAATGGACGGTATGCCGGAGCAAATCTGGAACCTGGACCAGTCGGATGGTGAACTGGCGCTTCACACGGGCGTGCAGGGTCGCGCGGCAAAGATGGGTCACCGCCTGACCATCGCCGTGAACTCCTGGCATGCCGCGGTCGCATGGTCCGATGGCGAACCCTCCGAGGTGACGCTGACCGTCGACCTCGACAGTCTCGAGGTGCGCAGCGGCGAGGGCGGCGTGACGCCGCTGACCGGACCCGAGAAGGCGCTCGCGCGGTCGAATGCACTGAAAGTGCTGAATGCGAAGCGGTTTCCGCGCATCGAGTTCGAAACCACGGATATCGAGAAGACTCCCGATGTATACCGTCTCACCGGAACGCTGCAGATCAACGGCAAGACGCGCGACCAGGTCGTCGACGTGACCGTGCAGGAGGACGACGACGTGTGGCATATGTCATGCGAAACCACCGTGCGGCACTCTGACTTCGGTCTCAAGCCGTACTCCATGCTGATGGGCGCGATGAAGGTCGCCGACGCCGTGACCGTCGCATTCACAGCGAAGCGAAATAATCGGTAACCTGGCGCACTGAGGAAATCGCCTGTGCTGCTGCGACATCGGTGATGCCTGGCGATCCGCTGCGGGGAGCGGGTTACGTAGTACGGCGTTGCGGGAACACCACAGGTTGCTGCGCTGGTGTCGGAAAGAGAAAGGATGGCATGTGAGCTCCCCGAAGGGCGGTTCCCGTCTGGGCACGCGATTCGGGCCGTATGAGCTGAAGTCTCTGATCGGCGTCGGTGGCATGGGCGAGGTCTACCGCGCGTGGGACACCGCAAAGGAACGGACCGTCGCCATCAAGCTGCTACGTCCGGATATGGCGGCAGATCCCAACTTTCAGGAACGGTTCCGGCGTGAATCGCGTGTCGCCGCGCGCCTGCAGGAACCGCACGTCATCCCCGTTCACGACTTCGGCGACATCGACGGCGTGCTCTACATCGACATGCGCCTCGTCGAGGGGGCCAGTCTCAAGGATCTGGTGCGGACCAACGGTCCGTTGCCTGCGACGCGCGCGGTGTCGATCATCACGCAGGTCGCGTCCGCTCTGGACGCCGCGCATTCGAACGGGCTGGTGCACCGCGACATCAAGCCCGAGAACGTGCTGCTGACCCACGACGACTTCGTTTATCTCGTGGACTTCGGCATCGCCCACGGCGGCGGCGAAGCGAACGTCACCAAGACCGGCCTGGTGATCGGGTCGTGCGCCTACATGGCGCCCGAACGCATCAGCGGCGAACGCGGCGGCCCGGCCTCCGACATCTACTCGCTGACCTGCCTGCTCTACGAATGCCTGACCGGTCGCGCGCCGTACGACTCCGGCGACCTGCGCGAGATCATGGGCGCCCACCTGTTCTCGCCGCCGCCGCGGCCCAGCATCATGCGGCGCGGCGTCAGCCGGGCGTTCGACGAGGTGATCGAGCGCGGCATGGCGAAGAAGCCCACGGACAGGTTCACCACGGCCGGCGAACTCGCCAGGGCCGCGGCCGCCGCCAGCGAGAACGCAGCAGCGACGCCTCCAGTGCCGCCTCCGCCGCCACCGGCGCCTTCGACGCGCCAGTTCTCCGCCGTCGACCCCAACCCGGTGAGCGCCCCCTATCAACCGATGTACGCGCCGCTGCCGCCGCCACCGGCGAACCGCAAGCGTTTCGGTCCGGCGCAGGTCGGGCTGGTCGTGACGACGATCGTGCTGTTCACCGCGGCGGTGGTGCTGGCCATCGTCCTGGCGTTCAGCGACAACGGCGGCGGGTCGGCGCCGCAGACTCGATTGGCCGCGCCGCCGTCGACCACCACGCAGACGACGGTCCCGCCCACGACAACCACCACCGCACCGTCGACGACGACCACCACGACGACGCCCACCACCAGCGGGCCACCGATCGCCGGTGTGTCGGGCACCGACTCGCAGGGTTTCATCGGGCACACCACGCGCTGCGACTCCGGGAGCACGCCGGTCGCGGCGATCCGGACGGCGCAGTCGCTGGCGGTGATCTGCCAGACGGGTGCCGGCGCATACCAGTACCGCGGGGAGCGCCTGCGCGACGGGGCCAACGTGCAGCTCAACAACGCGCGACCGGTGGGCGGCGGGTTCGTCGCCACCAATCCGGCCGACGGCGCACGCTACGACGTGCAACCTGGCCTGCTGACCATCTCGAGCAACGGCAAGGTCGACTCGGCCGAACCGGCGCTGGAGTACGGCTCCGCAGCCCGCTGACCGGCGATTTGCACATTTAGGGACGCTCCCCGTTCGTTTTGGTACACAAATCGCTCGACGGGACTACGGTTCGGCCAGGGACACGTCGCAGATCGGGGACCTCATGGACAACCGCAAGTACGCCCGCGAAAGTGAACAGGCTCGCAGACAGGAAATCGAACAGGACGCCCGTCAACTGCGGGAGTTCGAGACCTTTTCCAAATTCTCCGACAGCGACCTGCGACGCCTGGTCGAAGCGGCGCATCGCACCTCCACGTCGGGTCCGTGGCCGCTGATCCAGGAGCAGACCCCCTCGGACGCCTGTTACATCCTGCTCAGCGGCGAGGTCGGGGTGTACGTCGGCCACGACCGCATCGCCGTGGTCGGCCCCGGCGAGGTGATCGGCGAATCGGTGCTGCGCCGCGGCGCGCTGCGCAACGCCACGGTGACCACGACGGGGCGCGCCGAGGTGCTGCACATCAACCGCGACGACCTGGCCCGGTTGATCGACGAGATGCCGGCGCTGCGCAAGGCGATGGACGAGACCGTCGCCCGCCATGCCCCGCAGGCCGCCGCCGAGCCGGGCTGACGGCGACCTAACGTCGCTCATGGTTTGACGCCGGTGTCAACCCGGGTACGCCGCATCAATGGAACGGCTCAGTGCGTTCGACGCGACGATGCTCTACAGCGAATCATCCAGTGTCCCACTGAATGTCTGTTCAATCGCCTGCCTTGACACGTCGACCATCCCCGGTGGCTACAGCTTCGAGCGGGTCCGCGACCATCTGGCCACACGGTTGAGGGCGCTGCCGGAATTGCGGGCAAAGCTCGCCAACAGTCAGCTCAATCTCGACCATCCGGTCTGGGTC
Source organism: Mycobacterium sp. IS-1590 (assembly GCF_001500025.1). GTDB lineage: Bacteria > Actinomycetota > Actinomycetes > Mycobacteriales > Mycobacteriaceae > Mycobacterium. The sequence goes on from NZ_LQIW01000001.1 coordinate 7,155, forward strand.
GACGACGACGAGCTGGATCTGGAGTATCACCTGCACCGCATCGCGCTGCCCGCGCCGGGTGGGCGCAACGAACTGGTCAACGTCTGCTCGCGCATCGCGGCGGCGCCACTCGACCGCAGCAAGCCGCTGTGGGAGATGTGGGTGATCGAGGGCATCTCCGAAACCGACCCGTTCGACGCCGGGGACGTCGCGCTGATGATCAAGGTGCACCACGCCGCGGTGGACGGGGTGTCGGCGGCCAACCTGATCAGCAAGCTGTGCGATCTCGCACCCGACGGCCCGGACCCCGAACCCGTCGAGGGTTTCGGCAGCGCCAGACCGCTGGAAATCGCCGCCGGTGGCCTGCTGCGCGCGTTCACTCGCCCGTTGCAACTGACCAGAGCGGTGCCCGCGACCATGTCGACCATCGTCAGCTCCATCACCCGGGCGCGCAGCGGCAAGGCCATGGCTGCCCCGTTCTCGGCTCCCGCGACCGTGTTCAACGCTGAGATCACCTCTGACCGCACCATCGCGTTGGCGCAGTTGGAGCTCGATGACGTCAAGAAGGTGAAGAACGCGTACGACGTGACGGTCAACGACGTGGTGATGGCGCTGTGCTCGGGGGCCTTGCGCGAGTACCTGCTCAAGCGGGGTGAGCTGCCGGACAGGCCGCTGATCGCCGTGGTTCCGGCGTCGGTGCACGACAAGTCCGACCGGCCCGGCCGCAACCAGCTTTCGGGTTTCTTCAACAACCTGCAGACCCACATCGAGGATCCCGCGGAGCGGCTGCGCAGCATCGCCGAATCAAGCTCGCGCGCAAAGGCTCACAGCGCCGACATCGCTCCCACGCTGCTGTCGGACGTGACTCAGGCGCTGCCACCGGCATTGTTCGGTGTGGCGATGGAGGTGCTGTCCCACACCCCGCTGAAGCACGCCGCGATCCACAACGTCGTGATCTCGAATGTGCCGGGGCCCCAGGAGAAGTTGTACGCGATGGGCGCGGAGATGAAGGCGCTCTACCCGCTCGGCCCGATCTTCCACGGCTCCGGCTTGAACATCACGGTGATGTCGTTGACCGGCAAGCTCAACGTCGGCATCATCTCGTGCCGCAAACTGGTCAACGATCTCTGGGATCTGGCCGATCGCTTCGAGACCGCGTTGGACGAGCTACTGGCCGCTTGCTGAGCGGTTCGCGGGCTTGATCAACCACAGCGCCAGGATGATCGCGGCGATCGGGCCGACGGCCATGATCAGGCTCAGGGTGTGGATGGCGTCGACGGCGTTGTGCGGCGCCTGCTCCACCACCAACCGGGCCTGCTCCGGGTTGACCATCTGCGCCCCGTGACCGCCGTGCACGGTCAGCAGCGCCTCGCGGGTCTCGGCACGCGTGATGCCCGAGTGGGACAGGTCGTGCGCGCTGTCGGTGAGGAACAGGTTGATGCCGACGAGCGCGAAAAGCGCGGGCCCAAGGGAGTATCCGCCTTCGTTGACCGCACTCTTGACCGCCGACACGGCGCCGCCGAGATCGTCGGGTGCGCTGCTCATCATGATCGTGGCCTGCGGGGTGGTGACGAGGGCGCCGCCGATCACGATGAGCGCGGTGGTGACGAACACCGTGGTGCGCGTCGTGTCGAGGTCGAACAGCCGCATCGACAGCAGTCCGCCGAGCATGACCGTGAGCCCGGTGAGCATGACAGCGCGGGGGCTGAACCGGTTGGCGGCCGGCCCCGCGGAGGTGGCGGCGACGGCGGCCAGCGCAGTGGCGGGGATCAGCAGCAGGCCGAACAGTTCGTGTGACTCCTTGCGGACCGTGACGAGATAGAACGACAGCAACACCATCGACCCGCCGAGCACGATGTTGAACAGCACACCGGCGGCCACCGCCGCGTTGAACCGGCCCGACCGGAACACCCGCATGTCGAGCGCCGGGTCGGTCGTGCGCAACTCCTGCATGACGAAGGCGCATCCGGCGACCAGCCCGACCCCGATCGCGACCAGGCCCACGGTGTTGATCCCGGTTTCGATGCGCGAGACGCCGAAGATCAGCCCCAGCAGCGCGACGGCGAAAAACGCCATCCCGAGCACGTCGAGGCGACGCCCCGCGCGCAGGGTCTCGGGCACGAACCGCCACGTGACGAGCAGACCGAGCGCGCCGATGACCGGAACCGCGAAAAAGCAGGCCCGCCAACCGATCGCGTGACCGAGCATGCCGCTGATCGCGGGCATCGGGGTCGCGACGGCGTACCCGACGCCGAAGTAGGCGGCGATCGCCGCGGCGCGACGGCCCGGCGGGAACACCGCGTTGGTGATCGCGAGCGACAGACCGATCAGGAACGCCAGCGTCACGCCGGTGCCTGCGCGGGCGAGGATCATCACCGCCGGTGCGGGCGCGGCGGCGGCCAGCACGCTGAACGCGATGGCACCGGCCAGCCCGAGCAGATACATCCGCCGCATGCCGTACAGGTCGCCCAGCGCGCCGGCGCTCAGGACGGCGGCCGCGAGGGTCAAGGTGGCCAGGCTGGCGACGAATGTCGCGGTGGATCCGGTGATGCCGACGCCGGCCGAGACGAGCTGCAGGTTCGCCGAGAAGGTGGTCGGGTCGCCGATCGCGATGGCATAGCCCAGGCCCATCGCGATCACCGTCATGACAGCGGCCAACCCCGACACCTGACGCTGCTCGGCGTCGACGCGAGTACCGTCCGGCACGCGCGGGATGTTACCGGCGCAGCAGCGCCACCATCACCTCTTTCGAGGGGACCGTCGCGGCGGTCAGCGCGATGGTGTGCCGCCCGACGGGTACGTGAACCACCGGACCGGTCGGCACGCCGTCGAGCAACACCGCGATATCAGGGGGCAGCGCGGCCAGTTCGATCCGTGTGATCGTGTCTGTCGAGACGTCGACGGTCGACGTGTCCACAGCCGCCAGCCCGGCCCTGGCCACGTCGACGGTGAGGGCCGCGACGCCGGTGAGCTTCAGTGTCAGGAACGGTATGGGCTCGACGGCGGGGCCTGTGCGCCAGAGCAGTTCGGTGTACAGGCCGGGGGACAGGTCGAGGTCGGGTTCCACGCCGCGGCGGCGCCGGATGGTGCGCGTGGGGTCCGGGCGCGCATACGAGCGGGCGTCGACCGACGCGACAGCGCCACGCTTGCCGGCCAGGGCGGGATCGGCCGTGAGATTCGAGATCCACCAAACATGTTGTGGGCCAAGACCGAGGTCCGGTCGCACCAGCTCCGGATACCACGAATAGGTGATGTGACCGGGGTCGCGTTGTCGGACTCCGGTACCCATGTGCGCGATCGGATCGTCGAACTCGTCGTCAAGCATCCACGTGACGTGGTCCTCGAAGGGGTAGACGCTGAATCGGTAGCGGTAGCCCAGCCGGTCGAGTTCGAGCACCTGTGACAGCACCGAAGTGATCGGGACGAGCTGGTCGAGCACACCGTGGGCGATGACGAACGGAAGCCATCGAGCGTTGGGCAGCAGCTCCCAGGTGTCGCCCGCGCGGGCGCAGTGGGAGTCCGGGTCGAGGTTTCCGGGGACGTCGACGTTGGGTAACAGTCGTACGCCGCACACCGGAGGCCCGGCCAGCACGACGGCTTGCGCGAACACCTCCGGGTAGGTCAGTCCTAGCTTGTACGCCGCGTAGCCCCCCATGGAGTAGCCGGACACCACCGTTCGGTCGGGATCGGTGCCGAGCTGTTCGGCCACCCGCGCCCACACCTCCCACACGTCGAGTTCGCCTTCGTCGAAGTACCAGCACGACGGTCCGCGGGCCAGCGGTGTCACCACCACCGATTCGCGATCCTCGCAGACCTGATGGAGCAGCCGCGGGTCGATCGCGGCGAACTGATTCTGGCCCAACGCAAGTGAGTGCAGTAGCAGCGTCAGCGGTAGCGTGCGGCCAGGCGTGTAGGTGGAGGGCAGGCACACCGAGTACGGCTGCACCCGACCCAAGAACTGGGGATCGGTACTGAAGATGTTCGTCTTCGCGACACCCTGGCCCAGCTCGATCGACGAGACGTACCACCGGGCGGACGTGCCGCGCACGATCGGCTCGTCCGTGGTGACGCGATCGGCGAGTCGGTCCCACGCGATTGGCACGGAGAACTCGGTGACGTCGCCGTCGCTGAGCGCGGCGGCTTGCGCCTGATCGGACCAGAAGTTCAGGTGCGCCTTCTCCTGCTGATGGGTGCGGAAGGCGATGTTGTAAACGTTCGGCTGGCCCGGCCGGGCGCCGCGGGTGGCGGGCACGTCGGCGAACGCGTCGCCCGTGTCGTCGGCCAACCCGGCGGCCAGGCGCACGGTCCAGGTGCCGTCGGGATCGACCAGACTCCGGGGCACCTTGGCGAAGAACGACCGGGACGCCATGTCGACGGCGTGTTCGACCGGTGTCGACGACTGCGTGGCGAGGTCGATCAGCCGCGCGCCCGTTGCGGAGATGAGCAGGGCGGTGTCGATGCCGGCAGAGGTGACACCGGCTTTCGCGGGCCACTTGTTCGTAGGCGCCGCAGCGCGATTGGTGTCAAAAGTGAACAACGCTATGGGGATTGACGGGTCGATCAGGGTGTTCCAGTCGACGCGCCACCACGTGTGGGTGTCGGTGAGGCCGATCGCGACGCGGAAGATGTCGGCACCGTTGCGCGCCGCGGGGCCGTCGGGGTAGACGTAGGTGCCGCGCGGGGGCACCAGCCCGCCGGTCGGGATGTCGACGAGCAAGCCGGTCGCACCGTGGTCGTCGTAGAGGAAGTCGGTCCAGAAGAACGCGCCGTCGGCGTAGCGGCCGGTGCCGCAGGTGCGGGGGAAATCTTCGCCGAATGGCCAGCCGCTGGGCGCGGGGAGTTTCGGCTCGGGCCGCAGCGCCGCCGACGGTACGCCTTCGGGCATGCCGTTGATCACGACGAGTTCGGAACGCGCAGCGACAGATTCGGCGGCGACCGCTTTGAGTACGTTGTCGGCCGCGCGCAGTCCGATGCGGAGGGGCAGCAGCGCCAAGTCGATGAGGGACATGGCCCCAACGTAGGAAACTCAGCCTCTCGAGGCCAGCAGTCGCGAAATCGGCAGCAGTATCAGCAGGCTGATGATCGCGACGACAACCACCATGACGACGACACTCGGATCGTTGAAGCTCTGGCCGCCCACGACGAGCGCAGCGGCGATGTTGCGCTGTGCCGTCCCCAATCCCAGGACGGGCCGCGTGTTCGCCGCCGGACCGCCGAGCGCCCACCCGAGGGCATAACCAAGTGCGATGAAGAGCAGGCCGGCCAGAATGGCACGGGTGCCGAACACGGTGAGCACCTTGCTGAAGTTGACCACCACCAGCAGCACGACCACCAGGATGAGGCTGAGGCTCGAGAGCCGGTCGAACAGCGGTTTGGCACGTGCGGCTGCGCCCGGACGCTTGGCGTTGACGAAAAGCGCGAAGGCCAGGGGGAGAAGCATCAGTACCACCAGCGAGCGGGCGATCTCCGCGGAATTGACCGACACACCAGGCAGCAGGATCGGCAGCACCAGCGGCAGGTAGCCCACCGTGATGACCATCAGCAGCACCATCAGGGCGACTGCGAACGCGAGATCGCCGCCTGCGATCTGGGTCAGCTTGGGCAGGAACGGCGCGCCTGCGGCGACACCCAAGAGAAGAAGGCCCACGCCCAGCGGTTCGTCAAGTGCCAGCAGGCGGACGAGCGCCACGGCAGCGGCCGGCATCAAGACGAAATTCACCAGTATCGACATCGACACCAAGCGCACGCTGCGCAGCGGAGCGGTGACTTGGGCCAGCTTGAGACCCAATCCCATCGCCACCATGCTCGACACCACGAAGACGAGCGTCGTGACGGGGACCGCCTTTTCCAGCACTTCTGTCAGCGTCGTGCGCGTACCTCTTTCGTGAGCCCGAACTTCTGCCCGATACAGCCGAGCGTTCTTGATCAGTCGACAGTGGTACCCGAAACAGGTATCAGCAGGGCGCTTTGATCTCGAAGGGCATCGTGCGGGTCTGGGCGGTGTTGCGCCCGTCGGCGCCGACGACGGTGCCCGAGATGGTGTAGGTATTGCCGTCTATGGTGGCCTCGGCCTTACCGTTGTCGCCGCCAGCGGAGCCGTTGATTTCGTTGACATTCTCGATGTTGACGGTCCGCACGACCGGCCTCTCACCGCCGAGCTCGAGGAACACCTGCGCGCTGCCCGTCGTCGCTTTCGCGTCGATCTGCATCGACCACTCGTGCTGGGTGCACTCGACGGACTGGGTGTCCACGCCGGTGCCGTCGATGACGATCCGGCCGGACCGGGCGGGCTCCTCGCTCGGTGTCGGGCCGACCAGGCCACACCCCGAGACGACGGCCACCGCCGCCAACACCGGTAAACAGTTCGACCGGAATCGCATCAGACACCTCCTGGCGTGGGGAGGTTACCTCGGCCGGGCGTCGCCGAGGGCGGTCATCGGCCGTTTTGCCGGAAATGGGCCGGGGTAATAAAGCCGGGTGTCAGGCAGTCCGGCGGGAGCATGAGCTTCAAGGGCGCGGTCAACGATGCCACCGGTAGTCGCGTGGTCCAGTTCTTCGCGCGTGCGGGATATCCGGTCAGCGGAACCTTGCATCTGCTCGTCGCCTATACGATCGTGCGGATCGCGCTGGGCCTCGGCGGCGAAGCCGACCAGTCCGGTGCGTTGGCGACCCTGGCCACCGAGGGCGGCGGGAGCTTCTCGCTGTGGATCGTCGCCGGTGGGCTCATCGCGCTGGCGATGTGGCGGTTCGCCGAAACGGTGTTGGGGCTGCATCCGGGTGAAAGCACCGAAGCGCATAAACGCGACTCGCCACTCATGAACCGGCTCAGGGCTTTTGGTCTGGCATTGGTGTACTGCGCGGTCGCCTTCACCGCGATCCAGTTCGCGCTGGGCGCCAGGACGAAGGGCAGCGAGCAGACCTCGGGCTTGAGCGCGAGGTTGATGCAATCCGACGGCGGCAAGGCGGTTCTGGTGCTCGCGGGGCTGTCGATCGCGGTGATCGGCGCCTACTTCGTCCACAAGGGCGCGTCGCGCAAGTTCCTCAAAGACCTCACCGTCCCGGGTGGCCGGCTGATCACGGTGCTGGGCATCTGCGGTCACGTCGCCGAAGGTTTGGTGCTGTTCGCGGCGGGCCTTTCGGTCGTCGTCGCGACCTACGTCAGCGATCCGGCCAAGTCGACGGGACTCGACGGGGCGGTCAAGGCGCTCGGACGCCCACACTACGGTGAGGCGATCTTGATCGTCGCGGCAACAGGTTTCGCGGCCTACGGGTTGTACAGCTTCGCGCTGGCGCGGTACTCCCGTATGTGAGGTTTCCGCTGATGGCCGCCGAGGGTAACCGTGCCGCAGATCGACTTCGAGGAGGAACGGTGAGCGCAGCGGACAAGGCGAGGAACAAGATGGACAACCTCGCGGGCAAGGCGAAAGAAGCGGTCGGCAACCTGACCGGCGACCCGCTCACCCGCGACCAGGGCCGCAGCGATCAGGCGAAAGCCAACCTCAGGGATGCCGGCGAAAAGATCAAGGACGCCTTCAAGAAGTAGCCTCCCGGCTCAGTCGTAGATGACGGCCAGCCCCCGGCGCCGCAGGTCTTCCAAGCCGTCGAGCATGGCCTGAATCTGCTCGGGTGGATGGCCCACCCAGTCGGTGATCTCGCCGACGATTCTGACCGGCTCGCGGGTGCGGTACGAGCGCGTCGGATTGCCGGGAAACTTCTTGTCGGTGACGTTCGGGTCGTCCTCCACGGCGCCCAGTGGTTCGACGATGTAGACGCGGCCGCGTCCCTCACCTGGCGCCAGCTCGGCTCCCCAGGTGGCGGCGTCCAGCGTCTGCGTCACATAGACGTGGTTGGAGATGCGCCCATCCTCGAAATTCGACGGGCGCCCCGGCACCAGCAGGTCACCCACGGAGAGGTCGGCCTTCGTGCCGTGAAGGTAGGCACCAGACTCGTGGACTTCGAACGGTTTTGGCGGGTTCGACACGCTGCTCCTTCGTCCGTCGTGTGCATGGTCGGACGATTGTGCAGCACATCAGGGGCCTTGCCGCAAGCCCCACCCCCTGACGTAAAGTGAGAGCGGGAAGACAATCGCCGGGTCTACTGCCTTCTGGTGTCCCCGAAAATCCCTTTCGCCGAGTCGGCGTCTTCGATCAGGCGCTCTGGATCCTCGAGTGATGGGCTTCGTGGGTCGGGATAGGTCTCGTGACGGTAGGGCCGGTCGGAATTCAGTTCCCAGGGAAAGGGCATGCGCTCTCCAGTGCGTCGGGCAATAGCGCAAGACGCTACGCAACATCGCCCGGAGCCGGGTAACTATTCGGTACGGGGTGCATTGCGAATGAGGAACTTGAATTCTTTTCGCGCGGAACTTATTCGGGCTTCTCGAAGTGCTGGTAGTCCTTCGGGTTCTGCCAATCGCCGCCCCACGTCCAGCCGCGGTCGGTGAAGATCCGCACCGCGGGATCGCCGTCGTGCAGTAGGCCCGGGTCGATGCGAGTGCGGTCGAGATACGGTGCGGCGTTGGCGGGCTGAAGATCACCTGCGTCGTCGATGTAGGGGTTGATGAGGGGATTGATGTCGATGGCCCGGCCGTAGGCGTGGTGGGACCAGCTGCCGGATCCGGGAATGTCGCGGCAGTTGAACGCCGACGTGTTGTTGTCGCGCATGGACAGTTCGTCCTCGGCGCCCGGGTAATGGTCGGGCGTCTGCATCTTCTCGATGGGATAGCGCGCTTCGCGGAGCTCTTCGAAGATCTCGATGACCTCTGGTACCAAGACTTCGTTTACCACCAGTTCTCCGCGGTGTGTCTGGAGATCCATTCCGAGGTAGTCGATCTCGACCCGCCGCAGTCGCTCGGGCGCCAGAGGGCAACCGGGACGCCAACTTTCACCGAGCTCGGCCGCGGTGACGGCGTGCACTGCGGCAGGGGCCGGCGTGGCGCTCGGCGGCGGAGGGGGCGCGGTCGTGGGCTGCTGTGCGGTGGTGGTGCTGGGCGGCGGGGTGGGCGCGGCCGGCGGCGGCGAGGACGTGCACTGCACGAGCAGCGCAGCTGCCGTGGCGATGGCGGCCAGCCTGGCGACCGCGACGAGACGACCGTAGTTGTGCACGGCCGGATCGTACTGTCTCCGGGTACGCGTGCTCAGCAGATCGCGACGCTGTCCGCGCCGGGATCGAAGCGGCGCCCGGTGCTATGCCGCGGGCGTGGGCGGAAACGCCGCATTGTCCTCGAGGGCGCCGCGGTAGGCGTGTACCCGCCCGGGGATCGTGCTGAGCACCGCGACGGTATGCCCGCCGCGCCCGTACGCCGCGACGAACTCCCACTGGTCGAGGTCGCCCTCGATGATGTCGACCGCATCGTGATCGGTTGGCAGACCCAGCATCTGAAGTTTCACGTCGTACTGGTCAGACCAGAAGTAGGGAATCTCGTCATAGCTCTCGGCGTGCTGCGGACCGGCCAACAGCGTCTGCGCCGCCGCCTCGCCCTGGCGGTTGGCGACGTCCCAGTGCTCGATCCGCAGATGGCGTTCGTAGCGCGGATGCCACCACCGCGCCACGTCACCTGCCGCCACGACGCCGCGAACGCCCTCGGCGGTGCCCGTTGCGTCGCAGAGCACGCCGTCGTCGATGCGCACTCCGGAGCCTTTGAGCCAGTCGGTCGCGGGCGTGACGCCCAGCCCGATGACGACGAGGTCGGCCTTGACCCGGGAACCGTCGGTCAATCGAAGGGCCTTCACCTTGCGCCTGCCCACGAATTTCTCGACGCCGACTCCGAGTCGCAGGTCGACACCGTGGCGCCGGTGCAGCTCGGCCCAGTGCGGCGCCAGCTCTGCGCCGAGTGCGGACAGCAGCGGGTTCGAACTCCGTTGAATCAGTGTCACGTTCAACCCGAGCGCGCGGCAGGTGGCCGCCACCTCGACCCCGATGAAGCCGCCGCCGACCACCGCGACACGGGGGCGCGAGGCGAGCCGTTCCCGGATGGCGAGGCAGTCGTCGACCGTGCGCAGCATCATCACGCCGTCGGGCACCGGACCGCCCGGCCACTCGCGAGGAACGGCGCCGCTGGCGATCACCAGCCCGTCGTACCGCAGCGACAGTTCTCGATCCTCGTCTTGAACATGGACGGTGCACGACTTGTCGTCCAGCCCTACCGCCGAGGCGCCCCGCAGCACCCGGGCGTCGAGGTCGAACTGCGGCGCCATGTCGATGCCGGCCCGATGGATCTCGCCGGACAACAGTTTCTTCGACAGCGGGGGCCGGTGGTACGGGGGTTGACGCTCGTCGCCGACGATCGTCAACACACCGTCAAAGCCCTTCTGCCGCAGCGTCTCCGCCGCTCGCACGCCGGCGACCCCGGCCCCGATGACAACCGCGTCTCGCAGTCCCGCCGCCATGATCAGTCCTTCACCACGATCGCGCGGGTGGGACAGGAGACCTCAGCACCCTTCAACTGCTGGCGCAGCTCCTCGCCGGGCGCGTCCTGAAGCACGTGCAGACCGTCCTCGCGCACGTCGAACACTTCATGGCAGATGCTCATGCACACGCCGTTGCCGTCACAGGTGTCGAGATCGACGATGACCTTCATCGCACTCCAGCCCCTTCCCTCTCCGTCGCCGTGGTGGCCTGCCGGCTCGGTGACCCCGCACGTTCGCGCGCGGCCCGCGCTGCCGGCGAGTGCTCCAGGTAGTCGATGGCCATTTGTGTGTTGGCCTCATGGCTCGGGTGGTGGCTGGGCCGCATGTATCGCAGCGGCACCGTCACGAGGAAGTTCCACGGGCCCGGCAGCTTGTATTCGCGCGCGGCGCGCATCCAGTCCCGGAATCGCCACTTCTGGTCGATGGTCGGATCGTTGGCCATCAGGTAGCGCGCCCCGGCGATCCACCAGCCGACGAACAGCGGCGCGGTCATCAGCATCGCAAATGCGCGGATGAAGTAGCTGCCGCAGACGTGCTGGTACACGTCGAAGACCAGTGAGCGGTGCTCGACCTCCTCGGCGCCATGCCAACGGAGCAGATCGAGCATGACGGGATCGGTGCCCGCGTAGTCCAGCCCGCGGTTTTGCAGCACCCACTGGCCCAGCACCGCGGTGAAGTGTTCCAGCGCGGCCACATCGGCCAGCCGCCGGTAGAGCCACCACCGCTTCAGCGGCGGCGGGAAGAACTTCGGCGGGTCGCCCAACGTCATCGACAAGGTCCTGCCGAGCCTGTCGGTGTAGGGCTTGGTGTCGATGCCCTGCTCGGCCAAGTGGTCCAACACCACCTGGTGTGCCCAAGCGTGCCAGGACTCCTGCTGGATGAAAGGTTTGATCGACGCCTCGAGTTCGGGATCGTCGACCAGAGACGACGCCTCCAGGACCGCCTTGATGAAGTGCCGTTCACCCTCGGGCAGGAGCAGATGCAGGACATTCATCATGTGCGTGGAGAACGGATCGCCGGGAACCCAGTGGATCGGCGTTTCCGACCAATCGAAGCGGACCATCCGACGGTACTTCGGATATCCGTCATGGTGCTGCGCGACTTCGGGCATCGGTACCTCTTCCGCCGACCGACGGCGGGCCGTCGGTTCCTTCTTCGTTGAAGGTCCGGTCGAACACCGGCAGCGACGCGCGGTGAGCAACCGTCCGTAGAGGTCGCGTACCCCGCCGAAGCACCCGGTACTCAAACCGGCGGTGGCGGTTCGCTGTGAATCGACTGAGTGCCGACTCTTGGCGTCGGCTACTTGTTGTAGTCGGTGCTGCCCTCGACGGCGTGCGTGGTGCTGATCAGCTTCGCGAAGCAGTGGTCACGGTCGAAGCCTCCGCTCCTGCACCACGCCAAGGCGCCCTCGGCGGTAGGGAACGTGAGCCCCGCGACGGTCACCCAGTAGTTCGAATCCGAGAACGTCGACCAGTCGCCTGACCACAGCAGCCGCACACCCGGGTAGGCCTGCCGGAGTTGCTGGTGCTCGGCAAGTATTGCCGCACTGGTCCAGGTGCGTCCTTCGGCGACCAATCCGACCCACTTGGAACTCAACTGAGGGACCCAGGTGTCGGTGAGAGTCGCCAAGACCATCGGCTTGTCGCTCGTGGCGATCGCGCGCAGCTGGTTCCCGCTGGCGGTCTCGGCATCGGGCTGCGTGGCCGGGTATGTCGGAGCCGGCCGGGACACGGGTCGGCTGGTGCTGTCGATGATGTTGGCCGTCAACGACGGTACGGTCGCCGATCCACCGATCTGCGTGTCGTACGTCATCGAGCCCTGCACCTCGACGTACATCGTCACCCTGTCCTTCTCGACGAAGTTGGCGACCATGTCCGCGTCGTGCGCGGTGATGAGGGTGTTCTGGTCGTAGTCGTACACGTCCGTCATCGGCGCGGATGCGGTGTCGGCGCGGAACGTCGTCGCGCCCGTCGCTGCATCGAACTGTGTTATCACCCCGTACACCACGACCTTTCGGCCGGCCCATGCGTCGGGATTCTTCACCATGAGTGCGAACTCGCGCGCGGTCAGCGACTCGTAGCTCGACCGGTCCAGACGCGTCGTGTCCGGTGCGGGCCGGCGTGCGGCTGGCTCCTGCGGCACTGTGGGTACCGGCGCGTTCGGAACACTTGCGGCGACGGTCGGTGCCGGGCTCGGTGGGGCTTTGTCGTCGGAAGTGGATCCCGTCAGCTGGAGGCCGAGCAGGACACCCACCGCAAGGACGAGTACCGCGATGCCCCCGGAGAGCGACGCGGTGAGGACGGGATTCCGCCTGTCGCGCTTCGGATTTGCATCGTCGTATCCGTCGGGCCACGGGACGGTCGGCTGCTGGTGGTCGTAGTACGAGTAGACCATGGTGGTGTCCTTTGATGCGTAGTGGCAGCGTCTAGCAGAGATACGTGTTGGCGGCGATCACCACGGCCTGGGCTTGCGTGTAGGTGACGTTGTTGTTGGGCGTGATGCCGAGCCGGGCCATGGCGTTCAGGTAGCTCAACTCATCGGCGGACGCCGGGGCGGCCGCGCCGATGGTGGTGCCGATGCTCAGGGTCAGCGCCAGCGCGAGGCCGGCAAGGAACTTCTTCATGGCTTACTTCTTGGTCGTGCGGATGGAAATGTGATGGCGCGACCCCCAGGGGTTGCTGCGACCGGTAGAGTCGCCGCTTTTTGAGCGCGGTCCATCTGACTGTTCAATGGTGCTTGAAATTGAAAAGTCCGACGAACTGCTCGTTTAGAGGTCCGACTGATAAAACGTTACGGAGATACCCCACCGGAGGAATCAGGGGTTTCCCTATCAATAAGTTTGCTGGACGACGACGACGCCCCATGCGTCTCACGTGTAACGCAGGGACGACGTCAGCGTCCGTCACGCGAAGAAGTCCGTCGTCCCCGCGGCGGTGGCATGCTCGCAGAATGGCGGCCAGCCCCGAAACCGTCTACGCCCGGGACCGCGACGTTCACCTCGCCTATCAGGTGGTCGGTGACGGCGAGCCGGACCTTCTGTGGGTCCCCACCGCCACGTTCCCGATCGATCTGCTGTGGGATGAGCCGACCGTCGCCGGTCACTTCCGTAGGCTGTCGTCGTTCAGCCGGCTGATCCTGACCGACCTGCTCGGCGTCGGCAGCTCCGATGCCGTGCCGATCTGCGACCGGCCGGCCATGCAATCATGGGTCGACGGTCTGCTCGCGGTGTTGAATACCGTTGGCGCCGAACGGGTCTCGATCTTTGCGATGGCCGAGTCGGCGCTGCCGGTCATGCTGCTCGCGGCGAGCCACCCCCAGCGCGTCAAGTCGCTGGTGCTGTGGAGCCCGTTCGCGTACTACCCCCGCACACCCGACCAGCCGTTCGGGATGCCGGAACCCACCCTGACCGACTACGTCCGCTGGTGCGAGGAGAGCGTCGGGCGAGGCGACGCCGTCCATCTGACGCCGAGTTGGGAATCGGACCTGGCGAAGCGTCGCTGGATGGCGCGCGGTGAACGGCTCGCGGGTGGTCCGGGGTACTTCGCGGACATCTTCGATCTGTTCGTGCGCACCGACGTACGGCCCGTCCTCGACAGCATTCAGGCGCCCACGCTGGTGATGCACCGCCGCGACGACCGCCACGTGCGAAGCGGACATGCGCAATACGTCGCCGAGCGGATCCCGCATGCCCGGTTGGTGGAGTTCGACGGCGACGATCACGTGTGGTTCGCGGGGGACGCGGACGTTGTCGTCGACGAGATCGAGTCGTTCCTCACCGGTGGCCGCGGCACTGTTCCATCCAATCGCGTGCTGTCGACGGTGTTGTTCACCGACATCGTCGGGTCGACTGAACGTGCAGCGCACTTGGGCGACGAGGCGTGGTCGACCGCGCTCGCCGCGCACGACCGGGTCGTCGAGCGCCATGTGAACGGTGCGCGCGGCACGGTCGTGAAGTTCACCGGTGACGGCGCGTTGGCGACGTTTGACGGCCCGGCGCGGGCGATCCACTGTTCGTGCGCGATCCGCGACGCGCTGGACGATCTCGGGCTGACGATCCGCGCCGGCCTGCACACCGGTGAGGTCGAGATGGCCGACGGCGACGTGCATGGCATCGCGGTGCACATCGCGGCGCGGATCATGGGTCTCGCGGGCCCCGGCGAGGTGCTGGTGTCGGGGGCGATCCCGCCGCTGGTGCTCGGGTCGCGGATCGTGTTCGACGAGCGCGGCAGCCACGAACTCAAGGGTGTGCCCGACCGGTGGCCGGTTTTGGCGGTGCGCTGACGCATAAGAACGTCAGCGCAGACCGGACTCGATGTCGGCGACGGCTTGTGAGGCCTCGGGCCCGCAGATGGTGCGAAGGTCGACGGTTCCGCCAGCCAGGATGCCGTCGACGCGGTTCTTCAGATCACCGTCGACGACGTGGGCGTAGAGGTTCGCACCGGGACACGAGGTGTCGTGGCTGGCGTCGCGGTGCCCGGCGAGCGTGTCGGTCGGGATGTCGAATCGCTGTGCTCCCCAGGCGAAGGCGAGCGCAGCGCCGTGGAGCTGCTCCTCGGTGATCTCCTCCTTGTCGAAGTCGCCCTCGCAGACGACCAGGAAGTGACCGGTCGGGTCGTAGTTCGTGGCGGTGTCGCCGACGAGTTCGGGCTTTCGCAGTTCGTAGATGTTGCCGTTGCGGTCGACGCTGAGGTGATAGGCGATGTCGATCCAGCCCTGGGTGTCCTGGTGATAGTGCTGATGCTGGCGCAGGCGTGCCGGCGCGTTGGCGTTGTCGCCGAGGGTCACCGCGGTGTGGTGGATCGTCATGCGGACGGGGGTGTGTTGCGTGCCGCCGGCGTGGGGCGGCTGGGCGCCCCAGGCGGTGCGGCACAAGATGTTTGGGGCGTTCGGCGGAGCCGCCGTTGCGAAGGGTGGCGGTACGACGGTGGCAGCGGCTGCCAGACCGGACAGTTGCAGGAGTCGTCGGCGGCTGAGTGTGAAGCGGTCGTCGGCGAGCATGTCAGCCCATCAACGAGATGACAGCGGCGATCAGCACCGCGACGCCGAGTGCCGTCATCACCAATGACGAAGGGGCGCTTCGGCGTAGCACCGAGTTCATCGGGTTCTTCGGGTCAACCCAGACGTCGACGGTTTGGCCGGGTGCGTATCGAGAGGCTTGTGCGGAGGCGATACCGCCCAAGCCCATGCCGAATCCGAGGGGTGTGCCGAACGCGGCGCGCTGCCCGACGAAGGTCTGGCCGTTGACTTGGTATTGGTAGGCCACGACGGAGCGCTGCACGTTGGCGCCCATGCGTCCGGCGCCGGCTTGGGTCTGGTAGCCGGCGACGCCCGAGCCGAGCATGGTTCCCGGGACGCGCTGCCAGCCGAGGGCGCCGAGCAGCTGCAACACACCGGGCAGCCCGCGGAACAGCAGGAAGATCCCGATGATCAACAGGCCGATCTCGGTGACGTAGTTGGCCACCGCCGGAGCCTAACGCGCTGATCAGCGGCGTGCGGTCGTTCAGTTGAGCCGGCGGACGAAACGCTGTTCTCGATGTCGTCCGGACGGCGGTCCGGGCTGCGTCACATTGCCGTGCGGTACATGATCTGGACCACGAGCAAACCGTCGCCGGAATTTGCTCTAGTCCGCTAAGCGGACCTCTAAAGCATCTGTGACGTTTGCTTTCGGCGACGCCAGGGGCGGCGTCGTCGATTGCTTAAAGACTCGTCAGCGATTGGTCAGCGTATAGGGGTGGTGGGTATCGTCCGCCGTCGATGGGACGACATTCATTCGCCAAGATGCGGCGGCGTCCGCGCTTGGCGGTCGTTGCAGGCGTGATTACCGCAGCCACATTGTTTGTGGTCGGCGCAGACAGTTATCCGCACGTCCGTGACGCGGTTGGGTGCTGCGACGTCGCCGCGGCGCCACAACCACCGCCACCGGCGGTGAACCTGATGGCCGCACAGCCGCCCGCCCCGAGCGTCCCGCCCGTGCTGCCACAGGGCAGGGCGCCGGAAAATGGATTGCAGGTCGACACGATCTTGGCGGCGCGCGCGGTCAGCGCGGAGTTTCCCGAGATCCTCACCATCGGCGGCGTGCGCTCCGATTCATTGAAATGGCATCCGCACGGGTTGGCGATCGACGTGATGATCCCGAATGCTCGCTCGGCGGCGGGGATCGAACTCGGCGATAAGGTCCTGGCCTACGTGATGGCGAACGCGGAGCGCTTCGGCCTCGAGCACGCCATCTGGCGCCAGACCATCTACCGTCCCAACGGCTCGAAGAATGTCATGTCAGACCGTGGCTCAGACACGGCCAACCACTACGACCATGTGCACATCGCCACGGCCGGCGGCGGATATCCGCAAGAGGGCCAGGTCTACCTCCGCTGAACTCCCGCCGCGTCTGAAGGTGTTCGTCAATCACCCAGCACTCCAACATCTTTCGTGTTGATTGGCGGATCGGCGCTCTCGTGACGCCGGTGTCGTCCGCGGAGGCGTCAGACGAGCGACCTTGTCGCTTCGCGCGAATAGAGGTGGGCGCGTTGGGTTCTCGTTGTGCCCCCACCTCTCTGTGGCCAGATCATGGTTGTGGCTGGCGTCGGCATTGGCGAGCTGCGGGTCTCGGGGTAGATGGGCGGAACGCGAACGTACGCTGAAGTGCGTGAGCGAGCAGGATCGCATCCGCTGGGAAGAGCGATACCGGAACCGTACGACGCCGGGTGTATCCGCAGCCGAGATTCCGGTGGTGTTTGCTCCCTTCGAGGCAGAGTTCCCCGCCGAGGGTCGGGCACTCGATCTGGCGTGCGGGCAGGGGGTCGCCAGTGTGTGGCTTGCCCGTCGCGGGCTCGACGTCAGGGGTCTCGACGTCTCGGCGACAGCCATCGATCAGGCACGGGAACTGGCGGTGCAGGCCGGCGTGGGGGAGCGGTGTCGGTTCGAGGTCGTCGATCTCGATGATGGCCTGCCGGCGGGCCCGCCTGTCGACGTCGTCATGTGTCACCGCTTTCGTGATCTCCGGCTCGACCAGTCCATCGTCGATCGGCTGGCACCCGGTGGGCTGCTGGCGATCTCAGCGCTGAGCGTGGTCGGCGCTGGCGCCGGGCGCTTCCGGGTGCAGCCGGGCGAGTTGACCGCGGCGTTCGCTCAGCTCGAGGTCATCGCCGCGGGTGAAGGCGACGGCGAAGCATGGCTGTTGGCAAGGAAACCGGCACGATAGCGGAACCGTTCGTCCGGTCTGTCTGACGCGGAGTAAGCCGCGCATCGCGGTGGGTGAGGCGCGGCTAGATCGTCCGCTGTGCGACGAAGTCGGCGAAGTGGCGAAGGTCGATGGCGCCTCCAGCGAGTGCGTCGCCGATCGTCGTCTCGCCGACCCGGTCCCAGGTCGAGAGCCGGCAGAGCCGGGGAGTCTGCGCCTCAAGCGCCGCAATGTCTTTGACCGCATCGTAGAACGCGCGTTGCTTCCATCGAGGTGAGCCAGGCCCGTCCAGAACACCGGGTGGACTCGGCGGCCCGAACATCGCCTCGCAGGACGGAGTCGTCCACCGTTTACCCCACTTCCCTGCGGCGAGGCATTGCGTCTCGAAGTCGCCGCACAGGCCGAGATACGTGTCGCGCCATGGAAGGGCCGTCGCCCACTGCGGATGGAGCGTTTGAGCCCGGTAGCGGTTGAAGTGCAGCTCTTCGTCGAGTTCGATCACCAGCCCGCCCGAGAACGCCAGGTCCCACGCGCCGGGTCGCAATCGCGGCATCGGTGTCTGTCCGCCGAGCGACTCAAAGAACTCGGCGACCCGCTCACGAGCTTGTGAGCCGAGGGCATCGAGCCGAGGAGCAGGCGGAGCACTAGTGGCCACAGTGAATCCGGCACGGGCCATGAGATTTTGCAGAGCCTGTGCTCGAGCGCCTGTGCGGACCACGGGGATCAGTGTGGCATCTCGGCGGGTTTACTCTCCGCGGCTACGCGCTGTTTGACCGCTCGGAAGGTTGAGGCGAGGGTTCAGCTGAGGTCGTCGAGCACTTGATAGCCGGCGTTGTATCCGGGGATGAAGGTGATGCCGGGGCCGCCGTGACAACCGGCACCGCAGAGGTAGAGCCCGTCGATGCCGATCGGTCGATCGCGGAAGCCCTTCGGGCCGGGGCGGTTCGGGCCCATGAGGTCGGGGTGCAGCAGGCCGTGGCAGAAGTCGCCGGCGGGGGCGCCGAACATGGTGTTCATGTGGTACGGCGCGAAGGTGATGTGCCGAATCTGGATGTCTTTGAAGTTCGGCGCGTAGCGGGTGATCTTGTCGATGACGCGTTGGGCCATCTCGTTTTTCAAGTGCCCGTGCTGGTCGCGGGGCGTCTCGACCGGAAACGCGTAGGCGTAGGCGCTGGCAGCATGTTTTCCTGGCGGGGCCATGTTCGGGTCGTGCACGGACGGGATCTGGATGCCCAGCGACGGGTTGTCGGGAACGACGCCGCGGCAGGCGTTTTCCCATTGGCGTTGTTGTTCTTCGGGTGAGCCGAAGATGCCGACGGACGGTTGCATACCGGGCTCGTTGAGCAGGTCGTACGGCGGGCCGAATTCGGGGAGGCCGTCGAGGGCAAAGTGCATCTGGACGAAGGACGCGCGGTGGTCGCGGTCCTGGAGCCGTTCGAGCAGCTGGGGTGAGAGGTGCTGGGCCTCAACGAGTTCGGTGAGGGTGGTGTCGGGGGAGAGGTTGGATACGACGATGGGTGCGGTGATGGTGTGGCCGTCCTTGCGGCGGACGCCGGTGACCTTGCCGTCATCGACGAGGATCTGTTCGACTTTGGTGCGGTAGCGGATCTCGCCGCCGCGGCTTTCGAACATCTCGCGTAAATGCTCGGTGAGGGCGCCGATGCCGCCTTCGAGTTTGGTCATCATCGCGGTGCCTTCGTCGGGGACGGCGAGGGCGAAGGCCAGACAGGTGGCGCTGCCGGGGGTGTAGGGCCCGCGGTAGGTGGAGTTGATGGCGAGGAATGCGAGCATGCCGCGCATGACGGCGTGACGTTTCCTGTCGGGCAAATAGCGGTCGATGACGTCCATCGCCGATCCGAACAGGGTCTCGTGGATTGCGCGGCGTTCGGATTCGTTTGTGGCGCAGGCGTACATCTCGTCGATGGTCTTGGGTGGTTTGCGGACGTCGAAGCGGCCGAGCGCGCGGGCGGGGCCTTGGCTCCAGGCGATGAGTTCGGCCATGCCGGTGACGGCGTCGGTGCCGTGTTTCTCGGCGAGGTGCGTCATGAGTTGCATGGGGTCGCGGTAGAAGACCATGGCTTCTTCGCCGGCTTCGCCGATGTTGACCGACATGACGTCGGCGTCGACGGTGGGCAGGGTGTCGAGGCCGAGGTCTTTGGTGATCTCGCTGGGGGTGGGGAACTGGACGGACCCGGCGATCTCGTAGCGGAAGCCGTCGATGAGTTCGACGGTGGCGGCCATTCCGCCGGCGTAGGTGTTGGCCTCGAGGCACAGGGTGCGCAGGCCGGCGCGTTGGAGGACGGCGGCGGCGGTCAGTCCGTTGTGGCCGGCGCCGACGACGATCGCGTCATAGTCACTCATGTCGGCAGGCTATGTCAGTACTGACATAATTGTGGCAGTACTGACAAAGTCGTGCGATACGATCGCGGAACTATGGCGATGCCCGTGAACCTGCATCAGCAGCGCAGTCAGGCGACCAAAGAGGCGCTGCGGCGGGTGGCCTTGGCGCGGTTCGCGAAGGACGGGTTCGCGAACGTGACGGTGTCGCAGCTGGCCGAGGAGGCCGGCGTCACCGAGCGGACGTTCTTCCGGCACTTCCCGACGAAGGAAGCGGTGCTGTTCGCGGACTATGAAACGCGCTTGGAGTGGCTGGCCGAGGCGCTGGCGCGGCGGCCGGCGTCGGAGTCGCTGTTCGATGCGGTGATGGCGAGTGTCGGGAGCTTCCCGCACGATCTGGAGGTGGTGCGTCAGGCGGCGCTGCTGCGGGCGAGCCTGATCGGGGAGCGGGCGGCCGGCCACCTACGGGTGGTACAGGCGTCGTTCGCGGCGGTGATCACCGACTTCGTGCGAAAGCGCTATGCCGATGTGCCGGGCATCGAGTTGAAGGCCGAGGTGGCGGGCGCGGTGTTGGCTGCGGCTTTGGTCGTGGCCGTGGAGAACTGGGGGCGCGGCGGGTGCGTGGGCGATCTGGGCCAGATCGTTTCGGAGAGTGTGGAGTTAGTGCGGTCGGGGCTGGCGGTGACGCATGCTTTTGATCAGGCGGACTGACACTCCTCGCCACGCGGTTTCGCCGCGGATCTTGCTGGCCAACGTATTGAGTCCATGTAGCAAATCTTTCGCAGCCGCATTCGTACCGAACCGACGAAAGGTCCATCGCTATGCGGCTCGACTGTGCGTGAACGCACCGATAGTGTCGTACCCGGCTAGCGGTCATGGGGGACAAGGACGTTGTTCACACGTTCGTACGATCGCGACATATACCGGCGAGGTCGCAGCGCTCACATTGCGTGCACCATGAAGCGAGACGGTTTAGTTGGTTGTCTCGTAACGATTCCCCGGCCTCGCGAATTCGCTCACGAACGTCGGTAAGCAGGCCCGTCTCAACTTCCTCACGTGTGCTCTTTCCGGCTTCGTCGAGATTAAGTACCTCAATCAAGTCTGCGTTCTCGCCAGTTAGTTCTTCATACCCGACTGCGTACACATGCAATTGATCTCGAGTGACTTCTTCTGGCTGAGCACGGTCGGTGGACTTGAAGTCGACGATCGAGAGTTCGTCAGTGTCGAGCCTCCGGATGAGGTCAATTCGTCCGTCGACCGTGATGCCCGGCGCTACGTGTACCTGAATCTGTTTTTCCGAATGTACAGTTCGCGGGATATCGTCCCCGTGTGTGGCGAAGTACCGCTTGATGGCCGCGACAGCCGATCGCTCGAGAGTCTCCCGAAGCTCGGGGTAGGCGAACGGGGTAAAGAGGTGGCGATCAACCAAATCCTGGGCAACGGATTCATCGAGGATCTCGCCGGCAACAGCCTTCTTATGCACTTCGGACAGGGCATCATGCAAACCTTTGCCGTAACCGAGCGCCTCGTGCAGGGGCGGATTGAAGCCGTACAAGAAGCGGAGCTTGAAGGAGTAAGGGCACTCGAAGAGGTACTTCAGCTCTGAGAACGAGAAGGTCACCTCTGGAACTTCGTGGCGCGGTTGCGGCTCCATTCGAGCTGGCAGAGGGTTTGTGCTCGGCCGCGTAGACACCCAAGTCTGGCCGGTGCAGTGGTCGAAAAACTCTGATCGGTTCTTATACAACTTGTTAGGGCCGGGAGAGTAGCTCAGCCAAAGGTACTTTTGCGCGCGCGTAATGGCTACGTAGAAGAGTCTCGTCTCATCTTCAACTGTGCCGCGATAACGGTCAGCATCCGCGACCGCTTCCTCGGGGATGACATGAAAAACACTCAGCCCGCCCTGGCGCTTCGACGGAAACCGATTCCGACGCAGACACGGGACGAACACTGCTGGCCACTGCATGCCCTTAGCCTGATGCACTGTCGATAAGGTGACGGCATCAGGCGAGGCGTACCCGACATCGGCGTCAGACTCTGCGTAATAGTCGGGCGCCTGGTGTGTGAGCCACCCGACGAAGGATTCGTACTTCTGTGCGGGTGCGGAGTTGAAGTAGATCTGCTCGAAGTCGGAGATGACCTGGCTGAACTTACCAAGTTGGTAGAAGACAAGTTCACCACGGGCTGGTAACCCAGGCACCGACTCTTCTCGAAGCTCCAGAGCTGCAAGAAAATCGAGGTAGACACGCTGGATGTTGTAAACACCCCACCTATCACCGCGGCCAAAATTTCGACCCTCTTCGAGGATCGCTACCGCACCGGGCCAGAGTTCGAAGTCAGGCACAAGGTCGGCGACGTCCCAAAGCTGACTCAAGGTGTCGGCGTCGATCTCACGTGTCATGAATCGGAATAGGCCAACGACTGCGATGATCTCGGCACTCTCGAAGAGCCTGTTCAGCCCTTTGACTATGTAAGGAATCCCACGGCGCTGCAGTTCCTCAACCAGCGGTCCGGCGTCCTTCGCCACTGAGCGGAACAGAACCGCGAAATCGGACCATGACAGTCCTCGAGCGACGCTACCCGGAGCATCGATGAATGGCACGCCGCGCATCTCTTCGATGCGGTCGCAGATCCACGATGCCTCAGCCTGCTCGTCGTCGAATATCAGGGCAAGTATGTCGCCTCGATCCCACTGCTGACTTTCGGCCGATACCATGGTTTTCGCTAGGCGGTCGGCTGACGGAATCCTCTCGGCGACAGAACGTCCCAACTCAACGATGCCTCTGCTGGAGCGAAAGTTCTCAGCAAGAGTGACTTGGCGGACACCCTGATGGCGCCCCGAGAAGTTGATGATGTTCGCCACCTGGCTGCCGCGCCATTGGTAGATGGTTTGATCATCGTCACCAACGACGCAAAGGTTGGCACCGTACTTGACGAGGCCGACGACTAGGCGCTCCTGGAGCGCGTTGACGTCCTGGTATTCATCGACGACGACATACTTGACGTCGCTCTGGATATGGTCGTGGATAGTGCGGGCGTCCTCGTCCTCGTCAGGATCTGCTTCAAGGAACGACACTGCGAGGTTGATCATTTCGGTGAAGTCGAACTCTGCCTTCTCGACGAGAAGGCGGAGGTACGAATCCAAACACTCCCAAACGCGCTGGTCGACGAGGTCTTCGTCGACGATGTCTTCGCGCAAGATGCTGGCGATCTGAAGGTAGAGCCGAGAGTGTACGAAGCGTCGAAGTGTAGGTGTCTTCGCCGAAGATGTAGGGCAGGCCGTCAGGCCGGACTTCCTGCTGTTGCGGTCAACGAGCAGGCGCGCGGTTATCTCTGTGAGCACAGAAAACTTGAAGGTGTCCGGAACGAGACGCTGTAGAAGGTCTAGGCAGTAACCGTGCATGGTGCCGATGTACATCTCGGCCATACCCACGACTTCACCGTGCTGTTCCTCGACGAGGCGCAGAACTCGGTCCTTCAGCTCCGCAGCGGCCTTCTCAGTAAATGTAAAGGCGATGATGTTCCGTGGCTCCACCCCGGATTCACCGAGAATTTTTGCGATGCGCTGCGAAATGACTTGGGTCTTACCGGATCCCGCGCAAGCAATGATCTGCAGAGTCTCATCTATGCATCTGATGGCTTCTTGCTGAGACGGCGTGTATTTCGTCATTTGGATGCTGCTGGGTCGTTGACACTCGTAACACGCGATGGGCGCTCGGTGATCTTGGCAATGCGTTTGGCAATCTCCTCACCGAGCCAGACGAAATCATCCAGGTTTTCCCCGCGGAGTTCTTTGGGAAGCTGCATGATCGCTAGCTCCTTCCATGCCTTGCTGTAGCTGTAGTGAGTTCTTCCTTTACATTTCTGCGTCGCATCGTGGGCGTCATCGCCTAGCACCTGACTTATCGCACTCGCCGCGCCGGGCGGAATCAGGTCTTCGATCTCGACAGGATGCTCCCCTATATTGCATGCCTTGGGCCATGACCCGAGATAGATGATGTGGTCGTTGGCGGTCCAACCGAAGTCTTTTAGATGGTCGCGGGCTGAACGGCCGTGTGCGTCCTGATCCAGGATGGCGATAACTGGCACGTGAGTCGCCGAGTCCGCCAGGACCGCTTGGAATACGACCTTTTTGGCGCCTCCCGCGCTGATGAAGTGGATCCCTTCAAGGAGATCTGGGCGTCCGGCCGCCTGAAGGCCGTAGCGAAGGAACAGTCCATCGGTGTAGCCCTCTGTTACCACTATGGCCCGCGTACCGGCCGGCGCGGACGTGGCCTGCTCGAGAACGCGTGCCAGGCCGCGGTCAGTGAACAGCGATCCAAGTAGTTCCGCCCGGTCCTCATTTCCGCGTGCCGTCGCCGCTAGATGAGTGTTGCCGTCTTTACTCTTTCGGAGCTCGGTCACCCGCGCGTCAGCTCGTCGAGAGATGATGTGTGGTGAGTGAGTAGTTACTAGGAGAGTTACTTCTGGACGTTCTGCGAGCTTTTCCAACTGCAGTGCTATGCCCTCCTGCGCGCCAGGGTGCAGGAAAGCCTCCGGTTCCTCGACGGCGAGCACCAGAGATCGTCTGCTCTGCTCGGCGAGATACTGCAGCATCGAGATAAGAACCGCCCCGCGAAGACCCGTGCCTTTGCCCTTCAGCTCTGTACTGGCAGCGTCCGCGAGCGTGATACCAACAGACGACAGGGTGTCGTTCAGCGTCGGCACGTCTGGTAACAGATCCACGATCTTTATCTCGGAGAACACAGAGGAGACGCGCTCAAAGACCCGTTCGCGTAAGGGTCTCAGCAGCACCGTACGAAGCCCTTTGACGTACTTCTCTCTCAGCTTCTCCGTATCGGCTAGTTGTGTTGACAGGTGGTCGTTGATGACGAGTTGCAGTACCTCTCTGAACTTCCCGTTCAGCACGGACTCGAGGTCTTCGCCACTGTGAACAACGCCAAAACGGACAACCTTAAGAAACTGACTTTCTACCGCGAGGTGCTCTGGGCTGTCGATGGGGAGGGAAACCGCACCTAGCCCTTTGGCTTGGTAGCTGACCTGGCGTGCACCTTGAGCACCGAACGTGACGACGCGGCGGATCTCCCCATCGTCGGCGTAGGTCCTTGCTTTTCGTCCGGGATCCCGACCTTGTTTTGTGCGGAGCGCCAGTTCGTACTTCCGCGCGCGATGAAGGAGTGTGGTCTGGGGGCTGCTCTTGTCAGTATTCCTGAAGGTCAACGTAATGCGGGTGTGCTTCGGGGGACCCTTTCCTTGGGTAGCGACTGGACGGTCCCGCTCCGGGACGAAGACCGACTCTGGGTCCATCGACAGCTCGAGCGCTGAAATCAAATTGGACTTCCCGCAATTATTAGGTCCGACAAAGAAGTTGGCACCGTCTGCGAGCTCAAATTCATGCTCGTCAAGGAAGCTTCGGAAGTTGGCCAGCTTGATGTGCGTCAGTTTCATAAGTTTCTAGCATGTCCGGGCGGATGCATCGTGGCTAAACCTCGAACACCTTCATCACCTCGTCGCCGTAGTCGTTAATCACCTTAACAGCGACCTTGTTGCCGTCAGCCGGCGCCGGGAAAGGACGAGAGACAGTCTGGTACAACGAATTCCATGCCTCCTCGTCGATATCAGCCTTCAGTGCGATTCTGAGCCGTTTATAGGGATCGTTGCGTCCCGTGAAGTAGCAGTGACGCACGAAGAACGACTCGCCGTTGTAATCGGTGTCAATCATCCAAAGGGCGATCTGACCGGTGTCGTTGCTGCGGACTTCACCAGTCGTTGGGTCGTAGACATCTACACCTCGAAGGTCGACGACGTACCCCTCTGGTGTGTTACTTATCTCGATGTCAGGCTCACCGAATACCGTGAAAAGGTTTCCAGCGCCGGTCTTCTTGAGTTCCTCGCCCATGAGGAGGTCGGCGTTCATGCGCACCATGAGCACGGGCAGCTTACCGAGCAGTCGCGCACCCTCGACGTGGGCGAAACCCTGTTCAGTCGCTTCGACCGTCACTCCATCAGTCTCTGTCACGTTGGTGACGTTGGGGTCGAAGGCGAATCCGAGAAGGCAGAGCAGGTCGATGTCACCGGCCTGGATCGCCTCCTTCGCGGCATTCTTTACGTAGGTTGCACTCACAGTTCCGTACTGTGGACCGACCGCAATGCCCACCCGAGCCGGCCTAGCGTGAGCGCCAGTCTCGACTTGCTCACCAATTGCTTGGATGTACGAGCCGGCGTACGACTCGAAGGCTGCGAATGTGATTCGTTCGGATCTGGTGCCGTTCTGGATCCCTGCCTTGGCGAGGTTGTCCAGTATCGACTGCTCGAAATTTGGCGATGCAACGTCTTTCGCGGCCAAGCTTTCTGAAGTCGGCTCGTCCCAATTACTGAAGGAGAGGGCTCGGTGCGGGCTGAGGGACTCGACCGTAAACGGGCCGGCGACCCGAACTTTCTTCGTGTCTTCAAAGGGAGCGTCGTATAGCGGCTCGAAGTCTGCGTGACGGCGAATTGCGGCGTCAATCTCTTCACGAGTCATGCCCTCTTTGATATCGGGATTGTTGGCTATCGATCGAAGCGTTACGTGGGGTACACGCTCGTAGACAAACCCAAGACGAATGTCATTTGCGAAATCGTGATTTGGAAGTGCCTTCGCTGAGAGTTCCTGTTCCTTCGCGCGCCCCTCTGCGCTGTCCGATAGGAGATACCACGGATAACGCGCACTCATTACGCGCAGCCTTGCTAGTGCGAGCGCCACCCTGGAGGTATCGATGGTCACCCATCGACGGCCCCACTGTTCTGCTACGAACGCCGTAGTTGCGCCACCACATGTGGGATCGAGCACCAGGTCACCGGGATCCGTTGCCATCAATATGCAACGCTCGATTATCGTCGGCGCTGTCTCGACGACATAGCGTTTGTCCCGAGCTCCGCCAATGTCGTTCCACACTTCAGTGAACGGGTACGCTGGGAAGTCATCTAAAAATCGCACATAGGCGGGCATTGTGCGCCCGGCAGTAACTCTTCCTGCGAGCATTAGCCTTGCCATACCTGCCTCGCTAGTTTTCCACCTCGCCTGAAGACTCGGACGGTAGGTCTTCCCATCAAGATCAATAGGAAACCAGGAGGCAGCCCCTTCCCCCTTCTCACGCCCCATGCTTTGACTAGTTAAATTGTCGTGTCGAAATAAGCGTGCCCCGACTGGCAACAGCGAGAGATCCACCTTCTCTTCGCGCGTGATAGCGCGACGGGATCCGTCTGGCAACTGGACTCGCGTGTACATCCCGGCGCCGTCACCACCACCTACTTTGCGACGTAGGAGTGTTCGATTTTTGACGATGTCTTTGTTTTTCGCGTACCAGTGGACATAGTCGACGGTTCCGCCTATAAAGTCACCAGTCGCACTGCTTGTCTTGGAAACGATTACGGTCGTTATCCAGTTCTCAGAACCGAACACTTCATCGAGAAGGTTCCGTACGAGGTGTACGTTCTCGTCGCCGATCTGGACAAAAACGGAGCCTGATTCTGCCAACAAGTCTCTTGCGACGCTGAGGCGGTCACGCAAATATCCAAGATACGAATGGATGCCAAGTTGCCACGTATCTCTGAATGCCTTGATCTGCTCAGCCTCGCGGGCGGCATCTGCCAGTTTCCCATCCGACACGTCCCGCGATCTTGTTGAAACTTGCCAGTTGGAGTTGAAGCGGATTCCGTAAGGCGGGTCAATATAGACCATCTGCACTTTTCCGCGCAGCTTCTCCCGTTCTGCAAGGGAAGCCATTACTTGTAAACTGTCACCAAGGATAATTCGATTCGACCAGTTGGCGCCGTGCTTGTAGAACTCGATTTGCTGGAGGTCGTCGAGGCCGTCGAATGAGTCGAACAAGGTGAACTCGGGCTCGTCATCGGGCCGCTCCGAAGTCCGTCTTAAGTTCTCGATCAGCACACGGGGGTCGATCTTCTCCTGGATGTAGATCGGCGGTGCGTCAGTTACTAGATCGTTCCTATAGTCGTCGATCCCGTCCGCCGACGGGTACTTGCCCCGCCAAACCAATTGAGGGTCAAGCGATTCATCTCGTGCATAGCGCACGCGACGAACTTCCTCTAATACGGCGCTGTTAAGGAAATCGACGTTGTCTGCGGTCGGGATGTTGGTCCGCTTATCGTCGTGCGTGATCGAGTCAACCGGGGTCGAGGCTTTCGAGGTCTTACGCGCCACGAGCGCTCCTATCGCTGCCAGTCTGGTTAAAGTCGAGAAGGTCGGGGTCGCCGATGATCGGCGCGTCGGCGTACAGGGTCTGAATCGCCTGTGAGAGGTGTACTTTGAAGGCGTCTGGATCTTTCATCTCGATGTAGCCCCAGCGGCCGAAACCGCCATGGTTGTTCACGGCCACACACCAAGAGTCGCGGGCAGTCACTGCCTTTTGTTCTGGG
This sequence comes from Mycobacterium sp. IS-1590, assembly GCF_001500025.1. Taxonomy (GTDB): domain Bacteria; phylum Actinomycetota; class Actinomycetes; order Mycobacteriales; family Mycobacteriaceae; genus Mycobacterium. The sequence continues at coordinate 35,469 of NZ_LQIW01000001.1, forward strand.
GAGCCCGGGCTGTGTGCGTGCTTCAGGCTGCCCGATACCTCGATGATGAGACTGCGGTTGACTTCGGACTCATCCTGTTTTGTCAGCCTTAGCAGGAAGTCTGGAACGTAGGAGTGGCTGCGCCCCTTGTGGACATAGGGGATAGCGAAGCCGAGGTGGTCGTTCTTCACATACGCGTGAACATTCTTGTTCAGCTCAAGTTCGTTGGCCAGGCGCTCTTCCCACGTATTGCCATCCTTGCCGTCGAGGGTGACATGCGAAACCTCAGACTTCTCAGTGGGCTTGGTGCGTTTGCGGGTCACGAAGTCGACGTCGCCCGTTGACCCTTCCGGGTCGAATCGGTTGATCATCGGGCGAAGTCGCGCACGTCTGTTACCGTCCTGGCTGATAATGGCGTTCCAGACCTGTTCGGCTGCGAGGACTTGCCCCTCGGTGATCGTCATGAGATAGCCCAGGCCATAGCCGCCTTTGAATATGACCCGTTGGTCGATCCAGTCTTTGCATAGGCGAACCAATTTCGGGAAAAGCCAGGGCCGCTTGTCGTTGGCAGCCGCGAATCTCTCATCGAGGATCCGCTTCGCAAGGGCAAAGGCGACCTGTTGGGACCGGTATTGCGTCGGGTCGCCCTCCTCGAGCTCTCGTTTGCCGACCACTCCACCCATCTCTACCCAGGACGGGACCGTATTAGGGCCGATCTCGAACGGAGGCGCATCCTCGAGGTCGAGCCAGATATCCTCGTCAGGCAGCTCGACACGGTATCCGTCGAGGTTTGGGAATGTGATCCTCAGATGCTCCCGGCCTTCGAGTGCGCGCACCTCGACCGAAGGTTTCGGTGGTTTCGGATCGGCAACAGGTCTATCGCTGGAGATGAACTGGAACGGAATTCCGTACACGTTGGCGTATTCGGGCTCGAAGTGGCCGTCTTCGTTTGTCGCGTAATTGCGCCGCCGTAAGCCCCGGCCCACCACCTGCTCGCACAGCAACTGACTACCGAACGCTCGCACTCCGAGGATGTGACTGACCGTGTTGGCGTCCCACCCCTCGGTCAGCATGGAGACAGAGACGACGCACCGTACGTCGGCGCCAAGCTTGCCCTTCTTGCCGACGGTGTTCATGACTTCGCGCAGAAGGTCCTCATCGGTGAGCTTCTCGGCGTCGGCGCCTGGGTTGCGCTGGCGGTACTCCGCTTTGAACTTGGCGATCTCGAGGCGGGCGGCCTTCTTGAAGTCATCCTTGAGTGCTTCGCCGGACTCGAGCTGCGCAGAGTCAACAAGAATGCTGTACGGGCGGGCTACCGGTTTCCCGTCAATCATGTTGTTGAAGAGTGCGAGGTTTCCTGCCTTATGCGCTACGACGTCGTCGCCCTCGACGATCACCTCGCCTGCGATCCAGTCGTATACGAGCTTGCTGACAACGGTATTTGGGCAGACGACAATGTAGACCGGTGGTGTTTCGCCGTACGGCTTGAGCGCCTTCTCCCAGTGCTCGTATGCCCGCTCGTAGCTGCGGTACAGACTTCGTAGAGCGCCCTCCAGTTCCTTTGGGGGTAGCCAGTCCTTCACGGTGTCTTTCGCCGCGCGCTTTGGCAGCTGTGGCCCGACGTACTCCCACAGTCGCAAGTAGGTCACGAGTTCGTCGTCCGCGTCATCATCGACCGGCGTACGCGGAACCTTCACGATGCCGGCCTCGATCGCATCCATTAGAGAGAAGTCGCTGACCGTCCACGGGAAGATATAACCCTCGTTGTAGCCACTGCCGGAGAGGTAGAAGGGCGTGGCCGACAGGTCCCATATCTGTTTTATTCCAACATGTTTAGCGACGGCATGTAGACCGGTGAACCAGACACCCGCCTGCTCATTTTCCTCGTTCTGCTCCTTATCGCGCTTCTCGCCGGTTTGAATTGGGCGCGCCAGGTAACAGTGATGAGCCTCGTCGTTCAGGACCATGATCTGTTGTCTATCCGCGCCGAGGTCGCGGAGCACGCGACTGACCATCGCCTTCGGAGACTCCTTGAATGGATCGTCTTTGCGATCACCTCGAAGCAGAAGCCGGGTGTTCTTGGCGATGCCCCTGATCTCCTTGGCGTCCTTGAGAAGGAAAGAGTGGTAATTGGTAATGACGATTCGCGCCGTCTCAAGGCCGCCCTTGAGGTCAGTCGGGACGAGGTTACGAAGGTCGTAGTAATTCTCCGCATCCTCTGGAAGCAACACTCGCAGGCGGTCGCGGATCGTGATGCCGGGCGCAACGACTAGGAAGCGGTTCGTGAAGCGCGCGTCGCGCGGGGTGTACTGCTTGTTCAGCGTCTGCCAGGCGATAAGCATGGCCATGACGATCGTCTTTCCCGATCCCGTGGCCATCTTGAGCGCAGCGCGCGGCAAGCCACTGTTGTGCGCATCGTTCTCCGGCTCAAGGCGCTTTCGCCAATCGGAGTAGGGCGCGTGACGGCCTGCGACCTCTGTCAGAAAAATTGCGGTCTCCGCCGCCTCCCGCTGGCAGAACAGGACGCGGTTTTCCCTCGTCGGGTCAGCCCAGTGCTGCAGCAGCTTACGGGTGATCGCGGTGACGCCGTCGTAGTGGCCCCCGCGGCGCCACTTTTCAACGTCGCGTCGGAGATCGTTGATCAGGCTGTTCTTCTCGCGGCGTTCGCCGGTTAGGTCGAAGTCGATCTCTTCCTGGACGCCTTTGCCCTTTCCCTTCTTTATCGCCGCGATCGGTACGAAGGATTCGCTTGGCCGCCGGCCGTCGCGGATCTCGCCGGTCGGCCCATGCAGTCCTATCTCATAATGTCGATCCGGCTGCTCGTATGGACTGTTCAAGATCGGGTTGTCGATGTGTACTGTCACCTGGCGCGTCCTTGTCTTCGGTGGCGGAGAGGGAGACTGGCGGCTGCTAGTGTTGCCGCCCGCCGGCGGCCTACTCCGCTTATTGTTACGACTCGTCTTACGCGCACGCCGCCCCCGCGATTTCGGCGCTCGTGCTTCGGTCGCTGGTACCTGATTGATCTCGCCGTATGCAATAAATTCGGAGAGCACAACCGCCCTAAGCTTCTTCGCGTTGCGAAGGCCTTCGAGGTACTCCATCTGGGCGACCTGGCTCCGTAGCGCTCCAGTCTCGTGACGTTGGGTGCGCAGTTCTTTGACAACACGCTGCCGCGGTTCCTTTGCTCGAGTGAACCAGCTGCGCAGCAGAGTCGGCCAGGCCTCTCTGATGAAGTCTTCGGTCGGCCTGGCTCCATATATCTGATGCAAACTGTCGGCAGTATCTGTCTCGTCGTAGTTCTGAAGCAGGTCATTGCAGAGCGTGACCAGTAGATCTCGCGGCAGGTTCCCCCATTGGAATTTGTACCTCGGCAACTTTCTCCCCGGTCCGAACTCCCGTGCAATCGACAGTTTTGCAGAAGTGGGGCCATCAATCAGAGCATTCGAGCGCGAAGGCAACCGCCGTAGGGTTCAGCGAACTGGAACCACCTCTCCGGCGAGCGAGAAGCCGGCCAAGATCAATCCCGCAAACCGTTCCGGTGTATGGGGCGCGGATCCCATAATTGGGACCACCGTGCCTGTCAGCGGTGGCATCGGTGCCCGTGGGTGGTCAGTGGTCATCGGAATTAGCTGAGGAGTTCACGTTGGTTGACGAGCATCCGGACGACGGCGGTCTGGTGCGTAAGGCGGTCGACTTGTTTACGCTTCTCGGCCCCACCCAGCAGTTGCTGGTCTTGCCTGTGCGTACCGTCGATGACTTCGAAGATGCAGTCTGGTACGTTCGCAGCCGGTCAGCAACTTGCCACCCCATCCCGCGGTCAGTAGCCGCCATGGCGGGCCGCCCTCGATGCCGAAGAACCCTTGCTGGAAGTTGACCGCGTCCTCGGCTGTATCCGCCGGTCTTGCCAAAGCTGCTGTTCGAGTCGAGCCGGGCCATTCGACGACGTAGAGCAGCAACAGTCTCTTCGCGCGGAGATCTTCACCGATGAGCCCGAACGGTGGAGGCCGCGATCTGGAGCGGACGACGAGTCTTCGGATGAAGAACGCGACCGGGGGCGCGTTCTTCTTGACGAGGCCGTCGGGGTCGCGGAGGCCTTCGGGGTCTGTATAAGGACCTGTTCGCGATTTACCTCAAGTCGACCGATCACAGCGAGGAGTTCGAGCTCGTGGTCGGCGTCGAATGCCTTTCCTGACATCCTGAAACCATGAACAAGGTCCAGCGGCACGCTGCCATTGCGCAGTTTGCCGTCACCTTCGACGAGGCCTCTGAGACACTCCCTGTCCGCCAGGTTCCGTCGCCACAATCAGTTGTCATCGAACTTGACATGCTCGACCCCAGCCTGGTGTCAGCTCCTGCCGCGATCGACGAGATCAGGGAAACCGCGGGAGAGTATTCGGCGCATCTTCTCGACGTAGCGGCCATCGGCTCGTTTTGCCGTCGGCTCATCTTCCGGCTCGACCCACACGCTGTCTACGACGACCTGCTCGAGGCGCCCACAGGTGCTAATCGGCGTGGAGCCTTTGCGCCGGCGCTGATCCTGCGCTGCCGCACAATCGGGGGGCTTGTCCAAATCTACGAGCACGTCGTGGCGCAGGATTCTCGCGACCGGGGAGGTGCCCGCTGGGGTCATGCTGCTGATCGATACCGACCGACAGCCAGAGACGGAGAAGAGCGAAGTGGCGGGTGCGGTGATCACCACCGACGAGGTCGGCTTCCTCCCTCTGTCGGTCAACGAGCAGCAACGCCGCATCATCAACCCCGTCGACGCGGTGGCTCAAACGGTGGTGCAGGCGCCGCCGGGCGGGCATGCACGATGAGTGGAATGCAACGATGAGTTGGCGCGAGTCTGACGATGGGATTGGCGACCTTCTGCGCTGCGAATTAGAAAGTATCGCTGCCGGAAGCCTGGCCGGACCAGGACCGATCAATGTTGGTTGTTGGGCTGCAATGGGGATGTTGGTTGGCACGACCCGATGGGCCGAGAGCACTTCTTTTCAATGGCAGCCATCGCGCGAGAGTCCGGGTCCGATGAAGACCTCTTGAGCCTGCTCTGGGACGTGCTGGCATGGGGTGTTGTCGGGAACTTCCGTAATGCCGCCCGCATCGTTCGCGCGGCTGCAGCCGAAGGCGGAGGCTCCAACCTGATAGCGGCCCTTCGGCCGGCAGCGAAGCCAGTTATTGCGGCGACATCGAGGGGTGGGTACTGGCGTTCGTCGAGAACCGCATCAGTCACTTCAACTACGCGTTCTTCAGTAAGTTTCTAATGACCCGTCACGCCACCTGCCGACTGATCAGCCAGGCGTTCGCGGCTCCCCGGGTGTCTTACGCACCGACCCCGGATAGTCCCTTAGAAGTGTTCCCGCAGCGCACACCTCGACGTACGTCGAACGCCGGATAGTTCAGTTGCCGGATCAGGTGCCTGGATTAGGTAAGGAATTCGGACGGAAGGCACACCGGTCCGACGAAGACCGTGACGGCGTCGGCCGAGGCTAATCTGACCGTCGTCGATAACCGCGGTTTACGCTATTTGTTTCCCGGGACTAACCTCTCCCGAGCATTCCGAAAGGAGCTGGCGATGCCCGCCACGATTACTCACTGACGCAGCTAAACGGGTTCCAGAAGTTCTATTTCTTTCACTGTGCGGCAGTGGTTTTCGACGGCCACGGCCCGGCCGAGAGCTTCTGCATGCACGTACGGGTGTTTGTGGACTGCATCAGTGAAGCCGAATTGGGACCCGCGTCCACGGAAGACCTCGCGCACGCACTGGGTGAGATCGAGGCAAGTGTTCCAGAAGAGTTGGCCGGCCGGTTCGACGAGAATGCAATCGTCTTTGAGCGAGCGAGTCGGCTCGCGGTGGCGGACACGACGGATCGTTGTGTTAGTTGCGCTTGTTATCGATGGTTTCGATGTCGACGACGACTACGAGTAGGGGATCGCTTAAAGACCCGGAGTCGACGCCTCAGGTCGAAATTGTCCGGCTCACTGGGTCTGGGCACGCCAAGGGAACTGTGGAATACGGTTCCCGTGACCAAACGACTCTAGCTCTGCACGTCCGCGGATTCGACACGACTAGCCGCCGACGAACATGACGGGCGGCCCTCGCGCAAATTCGGAAAGCCGACGCCTTGTCATTGCACGGGCTGAACTCGATTGTGTGTGAGTTCAGGTCGACACCAGTCCCTAACAGCATCAACGCTTTCCGGCTAGCCGGTCTCGGTGGTACTGCAAGTGATCCGGGTTGATGGAATGTAATGGATTGAGCCGCAGCTTGCCGATGGGTTCGCCTGCAAGGGCGTTGACTACGACCGACGCGTTGTCGATGTAGATTCCGCCGGTCACGAATCTAACGGCGTCGTTTGGGCACAAACACAGCATGTTGTCGATCGAGCGCGGCCCTCCGTGCGGTGCGCTTGGAGGGCGTATATGAACCGCTACGGCGTGAGGACCGGCCGGCGTTTCTAACCGTAGGCCGCAAACCTGGCAGCGCCGATCATGTATCTCGCGTACCTGTTGCATCGGACGTCGGGAGCCAGACGATGCGCGACGGGCCGAAATCGGCAATTCCTGGTTCTGGTCGGTTATGACGGAACAGGCGGCGCGCACCGCTTCGGGCATCGCCGACAGGTCGTCCAAAGCCGTCAGTCTGAAACGCCAGATTCGGAACCCGTCCTTCCCAATTTCCTGCCAAAAGTTCGCGACCTTGTACAAGCCGTCATATCTGTAACTCGATGGAGGCGAGATCGAATGCACGCCCCGGTGTCCACGGATGACTCGAACAGGGATTTCGTCGAGATAGTTACGTGCTAGGCCCAAGTTTCCGCGGGTCAGCTCCTGGTCTGCAATTTGAAGGCCGGTATCAGGATCCCTGCCCCCGTGGCCTGTATAGATGATTTCATTGCCATAGTCGACATCATCGACGTATCCGCCGGAGACAACGACCGACTCGGCTCCGTCCGCTCCGCCGCATATTCCACCCTGGAGGGGACGGTGAACCCCTGCCTCGGACGCTGCACGTCGATCGGCGTACGTCGTGCCGGGTGGGTTTCCGGGAATCTCTCCGAAGGTGCGCCTTGTCATCGGATCGACAGTTTAGTGGCGCTGACGATAGGTTCACCCGCGTTCGGGAGTTGGCGCATCACGAGTCACCGCGCTGCAATTGTGGTGGTCATCCTGAGCGTTCTTCAAAGATCAGTGCGGATGGCATGCTACTAACTATTCGCAGCGATGAGAACCGTAAACACAGGACGGCGGCTTAGAATCTGGGAGCGCTTGTGCCAGCGAGGGTGAGCTAGGAAGACAAGATCGCACGGTTCCTCGCCAGAACACGGGCGCGCGTGAATAATGCGCCCGAGTTTACGGCCCGGTGCTACGGCACAGTCCAGACAGTTTGCTAAACGCTCGCAGGAGGGAGCTCGGTTATGGCCGACTATCGAGCAAGCTGCTGCAGGAGTCGGACGATGCCCTTGAGACCGGCTGGCATAAGAACCCATCCGAAGCCCACAGATCCAGGCATCAACGGCAAGGCGCGGATCCACTTCTTCGATCACTCGAGGACCATGCCGGGCTTTCAGCAGCCGCGACAGCTATTTAGCGACGAAAAGGAGTTGTCGCATTTTCTGCAGTTGAATTGGGACCAACTCGCGTATGTCAAGACCCATGGACTGAGGTTCCGCACATACGACGTGCGCATCTCCGAGACTTCCAAGATCGATCTGTTGGCCGTAGAGAAAACGGGAGACATTCTCGTCGGCTTTGAGCGGAAGGTCGGTGAGGGTGACGATCGGTTAGTCGGAGAGGTGCATAAATACCTGCCCGCGCTAAAGAAGGCGGCAGATAAGGAAGACCGTGCCGGCGCTCGGCTTGTCATGGTCGCCGGGCAGCCCGACGAGGAACTCGCCGCTCGTGTTCAGGCCCTCGCTGAGAGACGACGTCCAAACTGACTGGTTGCTCTATGCCGTGTCCATCGACTTATCGGAGCCCAAGTGAATCAGCCCACGAGAACGCAAGAGTTTGATGATGCTCTATTTGAACTGATCTTCTCCATCGTGGAACCAGGCGACGAAATCGAAACGCTGGCCTCGAAACGACCCAACCGCATTGTGTCGATTGACCGTTGCGGTATCGAGGTGGAGACGTTGCGATCGGATGACCGCGGTACCGGTCCACAGATGGTGCCCGCGTGGATGATCATCGTGGCTTGGGAGCACTTGCTCCGTCACCGTCAACTGACTCAGAACGAGCTCCTAAATAGATTAAACGTCAAGAGATCTGCTTTCGTGTGCGCACTCCTGGCGTTGCTGCCTGGAGTTACTGTGCGGTCGACGCGCCCAACTATGCTCGAACTTTCTGAGGATTCCAGTGCTGGATTGAAACAACGAAAGCCGTCACTGAGCGAGACATATTCCCTTGAGAGGCTGCGTCTTCGGCACGACTACGATCCGGCTCCCTTCACAGACGCCGGCCGCTTGATAGTACGGGAACGCACCGATGGCGAGCACGGAGTCGTCGTGGTTATGGCGAACTCTGATAGTGATTACTGGGAGTACCATCTGGGTCCGTTCGAAATCCAACAGTTGGTACACGCATTGACACGCGAGCTTGCTAGTGATGAATCGTAGTATCACCCGTCATAACAGCTGTCGGCAGCAACTAGCCGCTTCGAGTGCACGCTCGCGGTTCGATGACGCCGTCTAGGTCAGCCGACGCTCCTTCCGCTGCGGTTAGACGGCTGGCAAGGGATTCGCATACACCACTAGGCTCATGCCCGTCCATTCGCCCGGACGCCTGATCTATGACCACGAAGAAATTATCAGGCGTGCAGTTGACGATATTCGTGCGCGCTACGTCGCCAAGCCCGATCCTGATTGGCTCCTCGGCGAGGAGTTCACACTTCGAGACCTCCGGATTGCGCACGAGACTGTCGCCGGAGAACCGTTGCAACGCGACACTTTTCGCCGCGCGATGGAACCTAGCCTCGTCGCGACCGGCGTCATGGCCGTGAGGGGCAGGGGACGTCCCGCCGAACTGTTCCGTCGCCGTGATCCGGCTCCACACCACCACTTAGCCGACGACTGAGGTGTCGGAGCCGACCAACATTCGGTGAACGAATTTACTGACGGGTGGTTGAACGCGTCCTCTGAAGCCCGCGGTTACTGATCTTCCGACTTGTTGGTTTGCGGAGTTAGACTGGAATCGCTTCACGAGACACCATCGTCAAGCTCCGACTAGATGGTGCGCCAACCCCACGCTCGTGGGTGGCTCGGATGACGAAGCGGCCGACGCCAACCGGCGACGGTAAGAGCGCCTCCTGAGAAGGGGCCCTTAACGAGGAACAGGCAGTGACCGCCACCCCCAAGCCCAGCTGCGGCCGCGTAATCGTCCTGGCCGACGGCAACGCGAGGCTTATCGGATCAGCCGGCCCTCTTCAGAAAGGAAGAAGTTATGCCCCATCGGGTGGGCGCCATTCCCCATTTGCATCGCCCCTGCGACCGGTGCGGTTACGCGACCCGCTACAAGCAATTCCCGGTGGCGTGTGGATGCACCACACGGGATCGCTGCCCGCATCCGCCCAGCTCCGTCGTTGACGGGTCTTGCCGCCGCTGTGGTGGCGATGCGACGGAGGGCCGCAGAGAGTTGAATCGTGCCCTGTCTCGAGTCGATGCCGAACACAAACAGGCGGACACTCCGCTGAAATGCCTCACGGATCCGTCACTGCAAGTGGTCTCCCGCTACGCCGCTGGCCGGCCCCGGCCTCAACGTCGCTGATCCGACTCCAGCACAATCGGGTGCAGGACTTCGCAGCCATCCGGTGAACGGCCACTTCGAACTCCACCTTGAAAGCGAAGGCGCTGAATAGTGTTAAGCCGGCTCGCGTGGCTGGCTCTTGGTTTCACGCGCAACGTCGAACGCACCGCTCGGCAAGGGCTCGCCGGCGCCCTCCCAGCGCTGAGGCACTGAGCCCTACATAGGGTGAATCACCCTCGAGCTCAGGGCCACTCGTTGATGTAGGCAGCGTTGAACTTTGCAAGCAACGCACTGACAGCCTGTCCGTATTCGGTTGGTTCCCAGTCGGCGTCGAGGTGCTTGGTGAACTCGTCACTGATGACCGACATAATTTCCTCGGCGTCCGAGCGTGATACGGATTTGGCTCGCCGAATCCGCTCTAGAAGTGCTGAGTTACGGCGGGTGAGGATCTCGTTGAGGAGCTCCGCGTGAGCGCCGCTGAGAGAATCGAAGCTGCTATCCACCTGTTCCTCCTGGCGTTCCCGTACGGTTTGTAGCCCACCCGGTGATGACCTTGCCCTGGTCGTTCACGATCACAATTGCGTTCTCACCGGTGTACTGATAACTTTCTCGGCCTTGATCGTCCACGAGGCGCTTCACGTCGCGGACAGGTCGATTGAAGGCATCCTCTAGCGCATCTCTGCGAACGCCTATCCCGCCATCTCGCCCGGTGATCCGCTCCTCGGCGTGTTTGGTGTAGCCGGTGATCGACTTCGGAGCTGTATCCGGAATCATGACGCCGGGGGCGGTGAGCGGGATATCTGGTATGTCGGCCGGACTGGCGATCGGCGGGCAGGGCACTATCGGGTCTCCGATTGTCGTCAGCGCGTCGCTGACCGCGTCGTGATACTGCTTAGCGGCCTCTTCGGCCTGAGCAACAAGATCAGCATAATTCGCCGTCGCTTGTTGGTGCTTCATCATGCCGAGGGCCGGCGAGAAAGCCATCAGCGCAGCGGCCGTCATCACATCTGATTCGGCGTCGGCGAACTCCTCTGGCGTCGGTGTGTTCTGCTTCGCGATATCGAACGCATGCGCGACCGCTTCGGCCGCAACTGAGAGTCGCTCGGCCCACCTGGCGGCGGAGTCCAGCCACGTCGCGTGTTTACTGATCTTGTTCGCTGCCTTGTCGCCGCTCGACCAATGGTCGTGAACCGACACAAATACCGCAGCAGTGTCATCGGAAATTCGAGTGATCTCTTGGCCGTAGCGATGCCACGCACGCGAAAAGTTCCTCAAGTCGCCCGAACCTGGTCCGGAATGCAAGTCGGCGGAGAACTGCTCGCCTCCAACCGACGACAGCGCCGACACCTTCGGGATGCTCGCGATCGAGGGCTGATGTGGCATGGGTGGCAACGCCGGGGTTCGCAGCGGTCCGGAGAAAGACGTGATCGGTGGTGCACCGGTGCCGTCGACGCGACGGATCGATTCCGCACCAGCTCTATCAGCGCGTTCAAATGCCGTGGCGGCCGACCTGAGGACGGCGCCGGCGTACTGACGCACCAGAGTTGCGTGCTGCAGCACCTCAATCAGTGCTGACTCGTGCGCGTTCAGCGCTCTCGCAGCCCCAAGTGACGTTGAGTCCGCACCTGGTGGCGCACCGTTCGACGGCACTAACGGACCCCCGAGCGACTCCAGGCGCCGGCCATCGGCGTTCAACGCATCGATGTCGACCTCGAGAACCGGTCCCGTCATGTCCTTGGCCCCCAAGCTCGGCGACGTGACACGCCGACACCCGCCAAGATCTATTCAGCAACCAAAGATAACTGTATCGGCGGGCGAAGATATGCCTGCACACAATTCCGGCGCCCGTTGCTGCGCGCCGGGCTGTCTGCCATCTCGGTCGCTCATTGCGGTGCATAAATCGGCCGCGAGCGCGCGTGCCCCGCGGCGATCGCGACCGTGACAGCGGGCCGCTCAGGTCCGTCAGATCACCCTTCACCGCGTGCGATGATGACTCTGCATCCCCAAGCAAAGGAGCTTGAGATGGGGTTTGAGCGTATTGACGACCTGCTGAACGGCGTGACCGCCGGTGGCTCGCTACACGGAGTTGCGGCCACAGTGGTTGGCCGCGACGGCGTCCTCTACCAGAGTGCTGCGGGTGATGCGAAGCCCGACAGCATGTTCCGCAACGCATCCATGACCAAGGCCGTCGCCACCACCGCCGCGCTGCAGCTCGTCGAACAGGGACGCATCGAGCTCGACGCGCCCGTCGCCTCGATCGTGCCCGAATTCGGCGAGCTCCAAGTAATCGACGGCTTCGAGGGCCGTGAACCCGTCCTGCGTGCACCCAAGACGCAGGCGACCGTCCGCCAGCTGATGAACCATACCGCCGGCTGTGGGTACCACTTCATGAACCAGAAGCTCTTCACCTTCTGCACCGAGCAAGGCTTTCCCACCCCGCTCGACGGACTCAAACAGGGCATCCACGCGCCGCTGGTCAACGATCCCGGCACGGTCTGGGAGTACGGCGTCAGCACCGACTGGCTCGGCATGGTCGTGGAGGCCGTGAGTGGCCAGACGCTCGCCGACTACCTCGCCGGGCACGTCTACGAACCACTCGGGATGACCGACTCGACATTCGCCCCGACCGACGAGCAGCGTGCCCGGTTGCTGCCCATCCGTTTTCGCGCGCCGGACGGCAGCCTTGTACCGACCGAGCTCGACCTGCCCGCCAACCCCGAGTGGGACGCCGCCGGCCACGGCTCCTACGGCACGGTCGCCGACTACGGACGATTCGTCCGGGCCTGGCTCAACGGCGGCGAACTCGAGGGAACGCGCATCCTCAAACAGGAGACCGTGGAACTCGCCCTGCGCGACCATCTCGACGGGGCGCCGCTACCGAAGAAGATGGAACCGACGGTCCCCGAGCTGGCCAACCCGGTCGAACTGCTCGACGTGCCGCAGGGGTGGGGCCTCGGGTTCCACCTGTACCTGGTCGACCTGCCCGGTATGCGCAGCGCCGGCTCGGCCGACTGGTCAGGACTGTTCAACAGCTTCTTCTGGATCGACCGCAAGGCGGGGATCGGCGCCGTCATCGCCACGCAGTTGCTGCCGTTCTTCGACGCCAAGGTGGTCGAGACGATCCTCGGCTTCGAAGCCGCCGTCTACGCAGAACTCGGCGCGAACGTCTCCTGAGCACCGCCGTCCGACGCCGCTACCGACGACACGAGCTTGTCGAATCAAATAGTTGTAAATGCGGCAATCACAGCCGCGGGGTTTGGCGACAGCCCATGTCTGACGCCAACTTAGCAACGGCACCGAGCCGTAGGCGCCGCGATGCTATGAGCCAGCGGTGAATCGGTTGTCGTTGAGGCGCTTGAGGGCTCGGCCGTCGGTTAGTTCGTCGCGGTGCTCGGGATATCGCCAATAGAAGCGCACCAATTCGCGGAGGTCTCGCCCGTCCGGAGTGAATGAGGCTGCCGGAGGGTCGGCGCGCTGCCGTCGGACATCACAAAGACTATTGCGTTCGGTGTCGCCGCAGTCTGGTTCGGCGCCACATCCGTGATGTCTGTTACCTGTGTCCAGTCGCCGCTCTGAGGTCGCCAGCCCTGCACGATCACGAATCCGGTGGGTGTGAGGCGCAGATGGTGGAGGCTGCCTCGGCGGAGCGTCCGCCACAAGATCGGTACTCCCATGATTGCGGCTACCGCGCTGACAAACGGAATGGCATAGCGCATCTGCTCGGGCACCGGAATGTCCACCATCCCGAGGGGTCCGAATATCGCGAACAATCCGCCGGCCACGGTTAGTCCAAGTACGGCAATCTTGATCGGGATGTCTATGCCGCGATCCGGCCGAATGGTGGTTCCCTGCTCGTCGAATTCTCCAACGGGGGACACCTTGCCAGGGACAACCTTGGCAAACGGAACGATGAAACCGATGCAGAACATCGAGAACCCAAGTGACACCAGCGCCGTCAAATATTCACCGCGGCCAACGCTGATGACCGCCCAAACCGCCGCCAGAATGCCCACAGGGCCGGCAAGTAGCGCACAGAGTATCGCGATCGGAAGGATCTTCATTTGGGACACACGATATTGCCGATGATGCCGCCGACATAACCGAATGTGCACACTTACAGCGTTTCCTCGATCACGTCACCGGGTGACTGGTCGCGAGCGTGGCGCACTGCTGGCCGAGCACCGAACTGCGCGCACTTGGTGATGAACGCTTGCCGACGTCGAGTACTTCGGCCATCAATCGAGCGCGAATCGCCCGTCACGAAACCGCTCGGCCGCACGGTGATCCACCAACTCCATTCGATCCTCGGGGTGTTTCCAGTAGTGGCGCACCATCCAATAGAGCGGCACACCGGTCGGCACGTACAAGTTCAGTCCGCCTATGACTTCCTCGGTGCCGTCGCGCAAGCACAGCACCACTGACCTACCGGCCTTCCTGCCGTCCTTGGTGTCTGAGTGGTCCTTGACATCGACGACGTCGTCCCACTCCAAAGCCCTCGTCTTCACAACGTCGGCGATCTCGACCATCGCCGGGGTGAACTTGAGGTAGCCGATGCCGCCACGCCGCACCCACGCGACGAGACCGATGACGGAGAACAAAGCTGTTAGGGCAAAGAGCGGTGGTGAGAAGATCTGCAACCCACGGGACATTGGAATGTCGATTGCTCCTCGCGGCAGATAGAGCGCCAGGAGGGCACCCGATGGGGCCATGACAATCAGCCCCACGACGTACAGCACGCCCACCCGCTTGTCCGGCCAGACGGTGAATCCCGTTGGGTCGTTGGACGTTCGGGTCTGCGTCTTGCCTGTGGCGGCTAGCAGTAGGCCCGCCATCATCAACACTGGAAACGTGACGAAGCCGATCAGTAGTACGGTCGTCAGGTAGTTGCCACGGAGGCCGGCCAAGATACCGCGAACGACAAAGTAGAGCAGGCCCGCCGATACGCCCATGACTAGCCAATACAGGCGTCGGTTGACCTTGGCCCAGTTCGCGGGTTCGGGAAGATTCAGTACGGACACACGACCTCACCAATGAACTTGCCCATTTCCACGCCGCCTACAGTTCCGGCGACGGCCCCGATGATGGTAAGAAGCGGCACGGCTCCTACCGCCAGGGGACCAGTCGCTGCGCCAGCTGCCGCACCAAACTCAGCGAGGCCCCAGCCTCCACCACCGCCGGCCACCCCGGCCACCAGTGCGATGCACCGATCTTTGTCCGACTCGGCCATCACCATGTCAAAGACCGTTGTCGCGACTGTCACTGCCGGTCCGCCGAATTTCATTGTCTTTCCGATATTTTCGGCTGTTTCTGCAGTGACCATCGGCAAGGATCCGCCACGCGCGATGTGTTCCTCCAGGCCCGACATTGCAGCTGTGGTACCCGTCGATATGTTGTCGATCAGCTCGACGGGCACCGCACTGTGTCGACCGTCTGCGGTCGTGAAGCCGGCCTGTCGGTGGCCGGTGGGGTCCATCGACATCGTCCAGTTCGAGCCGTCGGTGAAAGTGATCGACGTGTAGTCACAGTCGTTGGACAGGTCATGCCACGAACTGGTGCGCGCTACAAAGTCACCGTTCTTGTCGAACTCCTCGAGTTCGTAGAAGTTCTGCTTGCTGGGCCACTCGAACGGATCCATGCGGGTGGTGACGGCCTTGCTGCCGTCCTGTTTGATCACCGTCGTCACCTCCTCGCCGTATGCGTTTGTGGACTCGACGACTTCCCGCACATTCTGCTGCTGATCGGCGGAACGAATCGCCTCCTGCGCCACCGCGCCGACGGGTGTTCGCGGGTCGGCCACCTCGTCGGGGGGTCGTTGCGCCGTGGGTAACAGGATGCCGCCCAGATCGGCTGGCAGTCCCGCCTCAACGAACCCGAACCTGTTGCCCGCTGCCGCAACGGCATTGGCAGTCGCGTCGTCGGCATCGCCGACAGCGATCAGCATCGTGTTGACGATGGCCTGCTCCTGCAAGGCCAACGCCTGCAGCTTGGCCATTGCCTCCTCAGACATGTACACGGGGTCGACGAGCACGACCCATTGATCGGTGACGTTCAACGGACCCGCGTCGAGTTCGTCGGCCTTGGCCAACAACGCTTTACGCGCGCTCCCGATCGACTCGGCACCGCTACTCAACGCCGCCGAGACCGCCTTGGCGTAATCCGAGAACGTCGACGCTTGACGCTCCGCCCGACCGAACATTGCGCTCGCCGCGGCGTGCGACTTACCTGACCATGCCCGCGTTTCCGGCATCCGCTCGCACGCGTCGTCGATACCCGACACTCCATCGACTACTGTCTGCGCTGCCGCGGCAATCGCCGCGGCAGACGTCGTCAACGACTCCGGGTTCCAGCCCCGCAGGGTAGGGCGAGAGGGCAGCATCAGTCAGAGCAGCCCGTCGAATTCGCCGGCCAAGGCCTCGTCAGTTACCTCGAAGGTGTCGCCGGCGCCGCGCACGGCCTCGCCCATCCGAGCCACGTTCTGCGCCAGGTTCTCGGCCACCTCGGTGAAATGCTCGCCGACCGACCTCGCCGCCCACTGCGTTGTCGCCCCGGGCAGACTGTCGGCCGCCGATGTGGTCGTCGGGCCCACCGCGGCTCCCGCGATGCGACCGCTGACGGCGTCGACGTGCGCGGCGAAGGCCCGCAGGACCTCCGGATCGACCAGCACAGACATACCCCGCCTCGAATTGATGGTGTGTCTAGATTCTTAACACGCCCCCGGCGCACCGGGACGCACCAATTTCTTCTGGGATCGCCCCGGGGGTCTCGCACCGAGGCTCGGTATCTAGTGAACTGCCCGGGTGCATCGCGATCAGCGTGTCACCCGGGCGCAGCGTGCGAAGCGTCAGGCGGCCTGCCGTTCGAGCTCCTTCGGCGACTCGGCGGGCATCGACGTGGCGGCTTCCATCAACTGCTCGTGGTTGTCGCGCGCACGGCGGTAGGTCGACAGATAGTGGTCGATCTGCTCGCGGCGCAGCGGTCGCGCCCAGATGTTCTCGCTGGGGATCTCGATACCGCTGTCGTTGGATTCTGCGCGCTTGCGGGCACCGACGCGGAAGCCCGCCACTGCAGCCACCATCAACACGACCATGCCGGCCCCGATGATTCCTGCCACCGCACTTTGCGCGGCCAGCGCGTAAACGAACGTCCCGAGCGCCGCGAAACTCAGCAGCAGGGACACATACCCAACCGCAGTCGGTGGAATTCGTCCTAGCGCCTTCAACATCGATATCACCTCTCGTAAGCTTCAGCGAAACGCTACGCGCATCGTAGCGCTACGTTTAGTGTAGCGTTTTTGCAGCCGGAGATATTCCCGGCCAGAGGAGGTGCGATGGCACAGCGACGCGACGTCGACGACGGCATCACCGAGGCCACCCTGGCGCTCCTGCGCACCAGAGGGCCTAACGCCGTGACCGTCGAGGCCGTGGCGGCGCGCTCCGGCATCGCCAAGACCACCATTTACCGGCGACATCGCGACCGCCGCGACATGCTTGCCGCCGCGCTGACGCGGGTGACCGCTCCTGAACCCCTCGCCGCATCAACCGCGGCACCGGATCGGTTCCGCTGGCTCATCGCAGAGGCGGTCAAGGCCATCGAGGTCGGCATCGGCTTTGGCGGTCTCGCCGCCATGCTCACCGACGACGACCCCGACTTCACCAAGCTCTTCCGCCGCATCCTGGCCAAGGAGCGGGCCGAACTGACATCGGTGATCGACGCGGCCAAGGCCGATGGATCGTTCCGCGCCGACATCGACAGCGCCACCCTCATCGACGCGGTGGTCGGCGTAGTCATCGCCGAGCGTGCTCGCACGGGCCGCATTGCGAACGGCTGGGAGGAGCGACTGTTCGACCTCCTCTGGCCGACGGTGCGGGCCTGAACCCACCGTTGCCTCACAGCGCACGCTGCCGGCCTGCCTGAGGCGCGGGACGGGACGACCGTCGACTCCGGCATGTCCAGCTGGCAGGATGGCGATCGTTGGCCGCGTAGATCCGAGGTTCCGATGTGACTAATCGTCCTGTTGCCGTTGATTTTCACTTCGACGTCATGTGCCCGTTCGCGTATCAGACGTCGCGGTGGATCCGCGAGGTGCGCGAGCGCAGCGGCCTGGAGGTGAACTGGCGCTTCTTCAGCCTCGAGGAAATCAACCGTCAGGACGGCAAGAAGCATCCGTGGGAGCGGGAGTGGTCGTACGGCTGGTCGATGATGCGCATCGGCGCGCTGTTGCGCCGGCAGTCGATGGCCGACCTCGACGCATGGTACGAACGCGCGGCACGAGCGCTGCACGTCGAAGGACACAAGCCACACGAAAAGGCCGTCGCCCGAGCCCTTTTGGAGGAACTCGGCTTCGACCCCCGGCTGGTCGACCAGGCCATCGCCGACCCGACCACCAGCGACGAGGTGATGGCCGACCACCAGCGCGTCGTCGACGCCGGCGGCTACGGCGTGCCGACGCTGTTCTTTCCCGACGGGCAGTGCCTGTTCGGGCCGGTGCTCATCGACCCGCCGGCAGGGGAGGCGGCGCTGCGGCTGTGGGACGCCGTCGTCGCCTGGACCGAGTTCCCGCACCTCTACGAGCTGCAGCGGCCCAAGACGCACGCCGACCAGCAGGCCATCACCGAGACCTTCCGCCCGTATCTGGAGGCCAGGGACTGGGTGTCGATCAACCGGGGCAAGGTCGTCACGTTCGACCCGCCGGGTTGATACCGCGCCCGAGGACTGCGACGTCTACGCTGCCACCAACGACCCGAGCTTGATGTCGGGGTTGTCGCGCTGGAAGCCGTCGAGCCGCCACGGTGTGGAGAACAGCACGAGCATGACGCCGTCGCTTCGGGTCAGCACTTCGGCCGACACCTGCTTGTCCATGAACTCGGCGTCGGCGGGGTCGACGACCCGTGCCACTTGATACGGCAACGACTCCAGCGCAATCGGGGTGCTGAACTCGGTCGCCATCCGGTGCACGGCCACCTCGAACTGCATCGGTCCGACCGCGGCCAGCACCGGTGCCTGATCGCCGCGCCGGTCTGAGCGCAGCACCTGCACGACGCCTTCTTGCTCGAGTTGTTCGATTCCGCGACGAAACTGCTTGTGCTTGCTGGGGTCGGTGCCGCGCGCAACGGCGAAGTGCTCGGGGGAGAAGCTCGGGATCGGCGGATACTGCACGGGCACATCGCGATACAGCGTGTCACCCGGGCGCAGCGCGGCGGCGTTCGCCAAGCCGATGACATCACCGGGCCAGGCGGTGTCCAGCGTGGCGCGCTGCTGGCCGAACACCGACTGCGCATACTTCGTCACGAACGGCTTGCCCGTCGCCGCATGGGTCAGGACATCTCCACGCTCGAAGGTGCCCGACACCACCCGCGCGTACGCGATGCGGTCGCGGTGTGCCGAATCCATCCCCGCTTGCACCTTGAAAACGAAAGCGCTGAACGGTGATTCGACCGGGCGACGCGCGCCCTCGACGTCGAGCGCTCCGCTGGGCGCCGGCGCGAGTCCGACCAGTACGTCGAGAAGCTGATTCACGCCGAAGTTCAACGCCGCCGACGTGAACAGCAACGGTGAGGCCTCGCCGCTGAGGAACTGCTCACGGTCGTAATCGGCGCCGTCGGCGGACAGCAGTTCACTCTCCTCGACGGCGGTGTCCCAGTCGTCGCCGGCAGCAGCGTGGGCCTCGGCCGCCGCGATGTGCTCCTCGGGGGCCGCGGTGGCACCACCCGCGGTGCGGGTGAACCGGATGAAATTTCCGCTTCGTCGGTCGAGCACACCCTTGAAGTCGCCGGCGATACCGACCGGCCACGTCAAAGGCGTGGGGCGCAACCCGATTCGCTCCTGGATCTCGTCCATCAATTCCAAAGCGTGGCGCCCGGGCCGGTCCCACTTGTTGATCACCGTGATGATAGGAATCCCGCGATGCTTACACACCTGAAACAGCTTCAGGGTCTGGGGCTCAAGACCTTTGGCCGCGTCGATGAGCATCACCGCCGAGTCGACGGCCGTCAGCACCCGGTAGGTGTCTTCGGAGAAGTCGGCGTGGCCGGGGGTGTCGAGCAGGTTGATGACGCAGTCGCGGTACGGGAACTGCAACGCGGTCGAGGTGATCGAGATGCCCCTGGCCTTCTCCATCTCCATCCAGTCCGACACGGTCGCACGCCGACCCGCTTTGCCGTGTACCGCGCCGGCCTCGGTGATCGCCCGCGCGTGCAGCGCCAGCGCCTCGGTCAACGTCGATTTGCCGGCGTCGGGGTGGCTGATGACGGCGAAGGTCCTGCGGCGGCCGGCCTCAGTGGAGATACGGCCAGGTGGCGAGGCGTCGGCGCTCGGCGCAGCCGTCAGAGCAGTGTCGGTCATAGCGGTAGCCATGGTATTGGCCGAACGATGCGATCTGTTAATCCGAGTCGGCCGGAACCCGGGGCGTCACGACGTCGCGCTGATGCTCTCCGACTGCGACGCCTGCTGCCAGTTCGCGTAGACCTCGGCGAGGAATTGTTCGACGGCGACGGCCGCGTGCGCGGCGCGCGCCGAGCCGAACATGTCGAAAGCGTGCTGGGCGAAGGGCAATTCGGCGTACACGACCGGTTGGGTGCTGACATCTCGCAGCTTGGCGACGAACGCCCGCGCCTGCTCGACGGGCACCAGCGAGTCGTTGGTCCCGTGCAACGCGAAGAACGGCGGCGCGTCGGCGGTGATGTGGTTCACCGGCGACGCCTCGAAGTAGGTCTCAAAGGCCGACTTCTGCGGCTGCTTGATGACCATCTGCTCGAGCAGTTCGGGCATCGACGGATGCATCGCGTCCTCGAAGCGGGTGAAGTCGTAGACGCCGTAGAACGGCACCGCGGCCTGCACCCGGGTGTCGACGTCTTCGAAGCCCGGCTGGTACCGCGGGTCGTTGGGCGTCAGCGCCGCCAGCGACGACAGATGCCCGCCGGCCGAGCCGCCGGTGATCGCGATGAAGTCCGGGTCACCGCCGTACTCGGCGATGTGCGTCTTGACCCACGCCAGCGCGCGTTTGACGTCGACGATGTGGTCGGGCCAGGTGTTGCGCGGGCTGTGGCGGTAGTTGATCGCCACGCAGATCCAGCCGAGCTCGGCGAGATGGCTCATCAACGGATGTGCTTGTCCGCGTTTGTTTCCCGTCACCCAGGCACCGCCCGGAATCTGAAACAGCACCGGCGCCTTGCCGTTCCGGTCGAGGTCGGGACGCCGCCAGATGTCGAGCTGGTTCGCGCGGCTGTATTCGCCGTAGCTGATGTCGCCGTCGTGGGCGTAGTCGCGGTAGATGCGCATCATCCGCAGCGCGCCCGGCGTCTTGGCGGTACCGCCGCCCGCCGGCTGGCGCCACAGGCCCGACGAGTGGGTGCGGCGATCGGCGCCAAGGCCGCGGTCCAACGCCTCGGTCAGTGGGGCAGCCGCCTTGTGACCCGCGCGGTTGAAGTTCAGCAGCCCGATCGCCGAGATGGCGGCCACCACCCACGCGACCACGCGCACCGGACGGCTCAGGCGCCGAGTGGTCAACGCCAGCCCGCCGATCTGGCTCGCCAGGGTTTGGAGTGGGAACTCGCTCACCACCAAACCAAACCCGAACGAGAAGATCGACGGGTAGCCCTTGCGCACCAGCGGTCGGTAGCCGTTGAGCGTCGAGGCCGCGGTGACTGCCGTGACAACTATTGCCGCGACCTGCTGGGCGATGCGGCCGATTCGCGCCTTCTTCATGCGGTCACCATACGAGCCGGCACCGGTGCGGTGACACGGCATACGTGCGCGACCCCCTGTCCGCGGAGAACGGCCGATACCCCGCTGTGGGAGAATTCCCGCATTCGCACGGCGTGATGGTGCGAACCGCGGGGGGTTCCGCCTGGCACATCGCCGACAAGGCCGTCGGTAGCGCTCTGTCACGCCTTGACCTGCACGTTTGGAGTTTTCATGGGCGTCCACAGGAATCCCGAGGCCGGCACTGGCGCCTCGCCGACCGCGTCGGGCCTCATCTGGCTCTCTGGCGGCGAGCCGCGCGACGTGTCTGCCCGCCACGAGCGGTCCACTTTGGTCAGCGCCGGTGTGGTGGTGCTGGTCACGGCGCTGCTGGCATGGCTGGTGGCCGCCTCCGCCCTGGCTCAGTCGACATCCTGGCCGTTGGCGACCGTCATCGCGGTGACCTCGGTGTTCGGGCTGCTGATCGGTGCCCTGAGCCGGGCAATCGCAACCGGGGCCGTACGTGGGTCCGGCGTCACGGGACGCGCTGCGGTGGCGGTCGCCATGGGCCTCGTGGTGGGCGAGCTTGCCGCCGTCGTCGTGTTCTCCGGTTCGGTCGATCGTGTCCTCGACGAGCGGGCGGCGCGTACGGCCGACTCCAGCCCGGCCGTCGCGCAGGCCGCAGCCGACGTGGACCGCAGCCGGGCCGCGCGCGGTGAACTGGATGCCGCCGTTGAGCAGGCCGTGCAGCGCCGGCAGGACGCGCTGGTGGTGGCGCGCTGCGAGTTCAATCCCCGGCCTGAGTGCCCGCAGACCGTCATCACGGGCGTGCCCGGCGCCGGGCCCGAGAACCGGACGGCGAACGACTTCCTCGCCGACGCCCAGGGGAGCCTCGACGCCGCGCTGGCCGAGCGGGACCTTCGCGCGCCGGCTCTCGACGCGCAGGTTATCGACGGCGAGCAGGCGCTGGCGCAAGCCCGGCAGGCCGCGACGACAGATGCGGATCGGGGACTCGGCGCACGGTGGGTCGCGATGAATGACCACACGCTGGCGAACCCGGGGGCGCTGGTGTTGCGGATTCTTGTCGACGGCTTCTTCGTCCTGCTGAGCCTCCTGCCGCTGATTCTCCGGCGGTGGCGCGGTGAGACGTCGCAGGATCGCGGGATCGCCGCCGACGTCGCGCGGGATCGCGCCGAGTTGGAGGCCGACACGGCGGTTGCGGTGAAGCGGGCCGAGGTGCGTGCGGCCATCGACACGATGTGGGCCGAGCAGCAGCTGGCGAGCGCCCGCATGGCTGTCGAGGCGCAACTGGAGATCGATCGCGAGCAGCAGCGCCGTCGAGTGATAGAAGCGGTCGACACCGCGATTCCCGCACGTGCGGAACGTATTTCGAAGCCTGAGGATGTGTATCTGCCGATAGCTGCGGAGGCGGAGGCGGCGAGCTTGGTTGCGGCCGAGGTGCCGGCGCCTGATGTGAATGTGCCGGAGAACCTGCCCGCACCCGTCGAGGAAGACCGCGCGGTAGAGCCCGCCAAGGAGTCCGCACGTCCGCTGATCCCGGGCATCCCGGATGTCACGCGTGCCGCCGCGCGCTGGATTCGTCCACTGGTGCCGCCGATCATCGTCAACGCGATCGACACCACCACAAAACCGTTGCGGAGCGCACGGCGGGTCCTCGAGGAGACCGAGGAGATCCACTTCTCGATGCGACGCACGCGCAAAGTGACCACTCATGTCGAGGAGAGCGAAGTCGATGCGAGAGAACGTGTTTCGGATCCGACGAGTGAGGTGCGGCCAGTGTCTACCGTCCGAGGCGACGACTGTCGTCACGATTACGGCCAGGTAGGCGTGGGCGCGGAACACACGTCGTCGGCCGTGACGAGGGGCGAGGGCCGCCCTGAGTTGAGCGCGGGTGGCACGCGTGAGCTGAACGAACGTCGCGGCCCACGGGAACTTCCGCCGGGGCGTTGACCCAGAAGCCGTAAGACTCGTCATCTGAATGGTGGGTGCGACAGGTGTCGTCCGTGAGTGCCAACCCGCTTGATCGATCGGTGTGTACCTGCGGCGCCCGAGTGATTTCATGCGTACGGAGGTTCTTCACCGTGATCGGAGGCGCATGACTCTCGTCGACAACGCGACGGTTCGTCGAGCGGTCGAGGCATTCGCGGCCAAGCCCGACCAGCGAGGTGTCCTCGATGTGCTGCGGACGTGCATGTATGGCGAATTGCTGTTCGACATCACCGGGTCCGACGAGCCTCAGGACGGTTCGTTCGCTGCCGGAGCACGGCTACAGTTCCGCGGCGGCGCGGGGCCTGACGGAGGCCGGGCACTTTACGTATTCACCCGGCAGGAGGAGATTGCGCGCCTCTACGATTCGGACACCCGCATTCAGTCGATGGTCACGCCGGCGACTGGTGCGCTGAGTTTCGCTCGGAGTCGTCAGGACGCTTGGCTCTATATAGATCCTTCAGGTCCGACTTGTGCCCTGTCGGCGGCGGACATCGATTTCGCGCTGGGCAACCCGAACAACGAGCCATTGAAAACGGTGCTCGCCGCGTTGGAGGCGGGTGACGCCGACAGACAGGACGTTCTCCAAGTCCTGCTGACGGATGGGCCGTTGCTGCTGGGAGCCGACGGGAACTCCGTACCGGGCAAAACTTTGCTCCGATCAATGACTTTGAGTGATGGCTCAACCGCCCTGGTCGCTTTCACCAGCGCTCCCGAGGTCGCCGCGCACAACGCGTTCGATGGCCCGGGCTCATTCACCACGCTCCGGGTGCTGGACATGATCCGCAAGAACCGACACGGAGGAATCGTTATCAACCCCGCTGGGCCGTCAATTACATTCTCGGCAGCCGAGATTGGCGATTGACTCTCGCGGGCTGAGTCAATGTATCCCGAGATACTGACTGCCCAGGCTCCCCTCCTCGGACAGTCAACGCGGGTCAGTAGTGGGCGAAGTTGCCATCCGACGCATCGACCAATCTGGTCGAGAGCCTCGGGGGACAGTTCGGGATGAAGGACGCTGAACCTGCTGATGATGTCGTTGACGCCTTCAGCCAAGGTCATCCGACGTCCGCGAATCCCCTTGTAGGAAGCCTTGAGTCACCGCCCGAGGATGCCGGCGCGCGCGGCTTCGAAGTGTTCGCCGATGATGTCGCGAACCCAACGCAATTGCTCGGCTGTCGTCTTTGGCTTGAAGCTGACCGACTCAACCAACTCCTCGAGAGGCGTATCCGGCAAGGGGACGAATTTCGTCAAGTACTGCCAGCTGAGTGACCTGTCATGAGGTCCGAATACGTTAGGCGCATCGAGTGGCGCGATCATGCAATTTGTACTGCCCTCGCGTGCGGATTGGTAGACCTGTATCTTGCAGTCTGCCGACCGGTAGTAAACAACAGCGCCTAGCCTGCCGCCTTCGTCAACGTTGAGGTCAACGCCATCGAGCCTGAAGCCGAGTTCAGACAACAGAGGCCCGACAATAGACTGCACTTGATCTGAGAAGTCGTCGGCCATCTATGTCAGCCTTCCTTTTTCACCCATGAATTACCAACTCGCTCATATCCATATGATGGCGCATGCTGCACCAAATACTTTATCTCCATTGCGGAGAACGAATCTGGGTCGGTTCGGACAACGTCATCCACTGAGGAAAAACGCGTGCCCTCGACTATGTAGTCGATACGGGCAACACCGCTTTCCATCTGGGTCTTGAGGAACTGCTCGTTGACGAGCCATCCGACCGCGTTTGCGTCAGGCTTGCTGAGGCCGTCGCCGATTGCGTTCCAGGTGTCTGGTCCCGTGTCGTAATAGATCCCGCCATTAGCGCGAGCCTCGCCGATGTATCCACCGTCAAGACCATCCCATTTGCCAAGAACGACGCGATCTACGTCGCCGAATCGGTGGGTGGATAGTTGCGCGACCTCGCGAGCGAGATCTGTCGTCGGGCTTCCGTTCACGAACGCTTCGTTCAGGTTCGAGGCAACAAGGGGCGCATCGGGTGAGTAACCCGCGTCGCCCAGCGGCAGTGGCGGATGACCGGTCGCCAATGGCGCCTCGGTGTGGCTCGGAAGATCAGCAAGCGGAGTCGAGTGCTCGACTGTGCCTGTGTGACTTGGCATGTCAATGACGTCGTCGGGTATGGCAGCGCGCGCCGCTAGAGCTGCTTCGCCACCGAACATCGCGCTCGGCGCGGTCAGGGCCGTACTGCCGGCTACCTCGCCCAAGTAATGCCCGGGGTAGTTCGTCAGGTGCTCGATATCCTCCTTCATCGAGTCGATCGGGTTCGTCACCCGTTCCCAGGTGCCCTTGGCCAGGTCCGTCCACGACTCTTTCAAGTCCTCCAACCCGTTCGCCCCGATGAGATTCTTGATGCTCTCTTCGGTGCCGAACCAGCCGTCGGCGAAGCCGTCCTCGAAGCTGGGTTTCGGCATTGCATCGCGTTCGGGCGTCTTGACTGGGGCAAGCGGTTTGTGCGCTGCGGCGACCATCGCGTCGAGCCGCTGTTCGATCTGCTCGGGCGGAACCCCGCTGTGCAACATCGTTTTGCGCGCGAGGTCCTTGAACTGCTCGACCGCGGCCGGGTCCAACCGCACCGGCTGCGCTGGTTGGCCAGGTTCGGCGATCCGGTCCAGTGCTTCATCGAGATTCTTCGGCGTTGACGACTGCTCGTCCGGCTTCGGTTCGTCACGCCGCCCGCCAGTCGCAGGCAGCAGCATGTCCTCCAGCGACCCCGCCGTCTTCACCACCCGTTCACCGCTGGCCGCGGTGATCGCACCCGCCAACTCGGTGTCGATGCGCTCACCGTCGGCGAGCGCATCCGCGATGCGCTCCCTGAGGTCGGTGACCTTGGCCGCCACTTGCGCGGCGTACTCCTCGGTCATGTGGCTGGTATCGGGCGGGATCACCTGATTGGTGGACTCATCGATGCCCACTGCCGGTTGGGCGGCGGCATCGTCGAGGATGCCCTTGATCGTCTCGGCGAGTGCCTCCGCGTCGCGGTGGACGTTCTCCATCCTTTGAGCCGCCGCGCCGAGATTGTCGGCCACCGCTTCGTGGTCTGCGGCCGTGGCCGTCATCGCCGACTTCGCGGCCTCTGCGCCCTGGCCCTCCCAGGTCGATACCGTGATCAGCGAACGATAGAACTCAGCCGAGCCGGTGTGATTGTCCGCGGCCTCGCGTGCTGCCTGGGCCACGTCCGCGATCTCGGGAGGCCACTGTTTGAGCTCCCCAAGGCTCAGCGCCATGCCCGCACCTCACATCGCAGAGCCGGCGCCTTCTACCGCCTCGGCGCCGCCGGCATCGGTGCGCACGTAACTGTCTGCCGCCTCGCGGTGTCCCTGCGCGTGTTTGGCGAAATTACCGGCGAACCGTGCGCCGTCGGCCTCCCACGCCGCCAGCATCTTTGGCAACGCGGCGGCCGCCGACCCCGATCCGAGAGCGGTGTTCCCCGCTCGTGAATGTGCCGCCTGATGCGCTGATTGGAACCCGCTGGCCTGGCCGTCGAGCCGGTCTGCGGCCATGCGCAGCTCGGTCGGATCGACCTTCAGCGGGTCGTTCGAGTCAGACACCATGCCCCCTTTTTCCAGCGTCAGCCGCACACTAACACCGCCCGAGGGGCCGCCAACGCAGCAATTTCGTCACCGGAAATCTCCGACCAGGCGTTAAGCTCATCCCATGGAACTACTACGCAACGTAGTTGTACTGCTGCACATCGTCGGCTTCGCGATCACGTTCGGCGGCTGGGCCGCCGAGGCCCTGGCCCGGCGCTTCCGCACCACCCGCGCCATGGACTACGGCCTTCTGCTCTCGCTGCTCACCGGCCTCGCGCTCGCCGCGCCGTGGCCCGCGGGGATCGAACTCAACTATCCGAAGATCGGGATCAAGCTCGTCATCCTCGTGATCCTGGGCGGGGTCCTCGGCATGGGCAGCGCTCGCCAGAAGCGCACCGGCAACCCCATACCGCGCCCGATGTTCTGGTCGATCGGCGTCCTGTCGTTCGCCGCTGCAGCCATCGCCGTCCTCTGGTGACCCGGTCAGCAAACGCCTGAATCAGTGAATTGTCATATGCACCTGGAATAATGGTGTAGTGACGCAAACTGTAATCGAACGTCTTCACATCGTCGAGGGAGCCGACTGGAAGGACGCGGTGATCACTCTTCTGGAGGATCGCTCGTCGTACCGGCCGTGGCGCTACGGCTTCGGCGAAGCCCACATCGGCGACCCGGTGGCCATCGTTTTGAACACCGATCCGCCGTCGGTCATGACGCGACTCGGCCGCATCGGTCCCGACGGCCGCTTCGACCGCGCCGAGATCACCTGGGGCCTACCCAGCCCCGGCCTGGTGGACCTCGGCACCCTGGCGCGGGTGGTCAGGTTCGCCGGCGACGAGGACCCGCGCAAGGTGTGGCAGCTTCGCGGCGACGCGGCCACGCGCATGATCCTCGCGCTGACCGACTGCGACGCCGACGGCAAGCGTTCGACGCGGTTCGGCCATTCGACGATAGCCGCGGCGGCAACCCTCCTTCACTCCTGCGGCCGGTGCACCGGATGCGGAGCCGTCCTCGACCTGCTCGGTGCGCGTGCCCGCGACGCCTTCCGCATCCGCACGGTCGACTTTCCCGAGCGGCCGCAGCCGCAGCCGGTGATCATGGAAGCCACCAACGTGCCCAGCTACTTCTACGGCCCGATACCCGACAAGTGTTGGCTGCCAGAACTTCCCGCCGATTGGCCCGGCGTACTGTGCCTGCGCTGCGACACCGCCATGCGCGACGGCGGCTTCACAAGCCTGATCGACTATCTGTTCTCCCAGCATCCGCGGTGTCCCTATTGCGGCGCCCAACGCACGCAGAGCGCACAGTTCGGACAGGTCTTCCATCTGGACTTCCCGCCGTGGGACGACTACCGCGGCTGCGCCCGACGAAAGGACAACTGGACCTGCACCGTATGTGGCAGCCAATGGTGACCCAGTCAAGGCGAGTCCACTGAGCGCCTCAGTTATCGCGCCCGAATGCTTTGCGCCACCTCGCCGTAACGCTCGAACCGCGCCGGATCGGCCAGCGCGTTGTAGAGCACCACGCGTGATGCCACCCCGCCGTACCGTGAGATCAACGCGTCCGCCAGACCGTCCCACGTCGACTCCGTGGCGAACACCGCGATGTGCTCGTCGGTGATCTGCTCGGCCATGCCCTTGTAGTCGCCGGCCTTTTGCTTCTCCCGGATCCGCGCCGTCGTACCCTCAAACCCCGCCTCGTCCCAGATGAACGCGTAGTTCGGCGTGCTGCCGTAGAAGCTCATGCTCGTGCGCACCAGCTCCCGCTCACGATCGCGTTCTGCGTCGGTGTCGCCGACGATCGTCATCACCGGCACGATCACCGCGATGTCGTCGACCGAGCGTCCCGACTTCGCCGCGCCCTGCGCCAGATTCGGCAGCACATGCCGCCCGATGTATCCCGGCTCGCCGAGCGGATGCACGTGGATTCCGTCGGCCACTTCGCCGGCCATCCGCAGCATCCACGGGTTCACGGCCGCCACATCCACTTTCGGATCAGGCGCGTCGATCGGTCCCGCGCTCCACTGCGGTGTGATGAAGTCCAGGCTGTAGAAGTCGCCGCGATGCTCGAGCTTGCCCGTCCGGAACGCATGGAAGCACGCCTTCACCGCCAGCACGTAGTCCCGCAGCCGCGGGCCCGGTCGCTCGAACTCCATCCCGTAGCGCCGCACCACGTGCGTGCGGACCTGCGTACCCAACCCCAGACGAAAACGGCCGCCGGTTGCCTCCTGCAACTCCCACGCCGTCGCCGCCGTGACGAACGGGCTGCGCGGAAACGCCACCGCGACGCCCGTCGACAACTCCAGCCCCGGCGCGGCCTGCGCCGCCACCGCCGCATTCAAGTACGGCGTGCGCCCGGTCTCGGTGAACAGCAATCCGGAGAAGCCGGCCGTCTGCGTCCGTCGGGCCAACTCGCCGATGTCCTGAAGCGGTTGGGGGGTCGTCATCACGTCGACGTGCACAGTCGCACCCTAGCCCGACCACCGGTCTGCTACGCCAACTTTGGCTAGCCTTTGCTTAACAACCGCCAAGGTCGACGCGAACTCTGGGAACCTCCACCACTTTCGCGGTGCCTTTCGTTACCTTGGCTACACGCTGCGATCGTGAATCCGATGTCGTCGGAAGGGATAGCCGTGACAGACCAGTTCTTGGAGCCCGCGCCGAGCAAGGCGGAACTCGCCATCTCCAAAGGCTGGGTCCAGGGCGTCGCCCTGGTCATGGTGTTCGGCTTCCTGATCATGGGCATGCTGGCCGCCCGGACCTACTCCGACTCGATGCCGCAGCCGCAGCGCGTCGTCGGACCCGACGGCCAGACGCTCTACACCGCGCAGGACATCACTGCCGGACAGCAGATCTTCCTGCGCCGCGGGTTGCAGCAGTACGGGTCGGTGATGGGCCACGGCGGCTATCTCGGACCCGACTACACCGCCGAATACCTTCGCCTGTCGGCCGACCATGTCGGCCAGGAGCTGCGCGACGCGGGAGTGCAGGATCCGACCGCCGCCGTCGTCGAGATGATGCGGACCAACCGCTACGACGAGGCCACCGGAACGCTGCAGTTCACCGCCGAGCAGGTGAGCGCCTTCGAGAAGATCCGCGACTACTACGCCGACTTCTTCGGCACCGACTCCACCGAGTACGGCCTCATCCCGCAGGTCATCACCGACCCGCAGGAAATCAAGGAGCTGACAGCGTTTTTCAGCTGGACCGCCTGGGCCAGTGCGGCCCAGCGTGACGGCCACTCCTACTCCTACACCAACAACTGGCCGCCCGAACAGCGCGTCAACAACACGCCAACGGCCGACATCCTGGTCTGGTCGGCGATGTCGCTGATCGCGCTGCTCGCCGGGCTCGGCGCGTTGTTCGCCCTCTACGGTCGGTGGAGCCGCAAGATCGGTTGGCACGCAACCGAAACCCCGTCCCTGAAGTTCCGCCAGCCCGGTGAGGTCGCGATCACCCCGTCGCAGAAGGCGACCGCGTGGTTCTTCCTCGTCGTCGCGGTGCTCTTCCTCGGCCAGGCGATACTGGGCGGCGCGATCGAGCATTACCGCGCCGAGCTGAGCAACTTCTTCGGTCTGGACCTGGCCCAGATTCTGCCGTTCAACCTGGCGCGGACGTGGCACGTCCAGCTGTCGTTGCTGTGGACCGCGGCGTCCTTCCTCGCCGCGGGAATCTTCCTGGCGCCGATCATCTCCGGTCGCGAACCCCGCCGCCAGTCCTGGCTGACCTACGGGCTGCTGGGCGCGTTGTTCGTCGTCGTCGCCGGCACCCTGATCGGCACGGCGCTGAGCACCTTCGGCGTCGACTGGGCCAAGGGCTCGATCTTCTTCGACCAGCAGTGGGAATACCTTGACCTGCCGCGCTTCTGGCAGGCGCTGCTCGTGATCGGGCTTTTCTTGTGGATGGCGATCATCTTCCGCGCGATCCGCTCGCGGCTGAAGACCGAGAGCAAGCTGAACATGCCGTGGCTGTTCTTCTACGCCGGTCTGGCCATCCCCGCGTTCTACGCCGTCGGCATGCTCGCCGGCACCGAAACCCATCTGACCGTCGCCGAATTCTGGCGGTTCTGGGTGGTGCACCTGTGGGTCGAGGACTTCCTCGAACTGTTCACCACGGTCATGGTCGCCTACATCTTCGTGATGCTGGGCGTGGTGCGACGCAAGATCGCGATCCAGCTGATCTTCCTCGACGTCATCCTGTACTCGATGGGCGGTGTGATCGGCACGATGCACCACCTGTACTTCTCCGGAACTCCGGTGGAGCACATGGCTCTTGGCGCGTTCTTCTCCGCGCTGGAGGTCATCCCGCTGACGTTCCTGACCGTCGAGGCGTGGACATTCCTGCAGCTGGGTTCGCGGCAGCAGTCGCGCAGCAGCGCGCCGTTCCCGCACCGGTGGGCAGTGATGTTCCTGGTTGCCGTCGGCTTCTGGAACTTCGTCGGCGCAGGCATTTTCGGCTTCCTGATCAACCTGCCGATCGTGTCGTACTACCAGATCGGCACCGCGCTCACAGCCAACCACGCGCACGGCGCGATGATGGGCGTCTACGGCATGCTCGCCGTCGGGTTGGCGCTGTTCGCGCTGCGTTACATCATCCCGCCGCAACGCTGGCCGGAGAAGCTGGCGAAGCTGTCGTTCTGGTCGCTCAACATCGGGCTGGCGTGGATGGTGTTCGCCACGCTGCTGCCGCTCGGTGTGCTGCAGCTGTGGCACTCGGTGAACGACGGCTACTACGAGGCCCGCACGTTGAACTACATCA
The DNA here is from genome assembly GCF_001500025.1 of Mycobacterium sp. IS-1590. Classification (GTDB taxonomy): domain Bacteria; phylum Actinomycetota; class Actinomycetes; order Mycobacteriales; family Mycobacteriaceae; genus Mycobacterium. The sequence continues at coordinate 67,180 of NZ_LQIW01000001.1, forward strand.
CCCAGTCGGGCAACGTGGTGCTCGAGTGGCTGCGCATGCCCGGTGACTTCCTGTTCATCCTCGGTGGTGTGCTGCCGTTCCTCTGGATCGCCTGGCTCGGTGTGCGTTACGGCATCAAGGCGACCACGCACACGCTGCCCGCCGAGACGTTGTTCGTCGAGGAACACGCCCACGCCGAGGAGGACCGCACGGGTATGGCGGTACCGGGTCGCAGCCGTTATGCCTCGGACCGACGGGTGGCGCCCGACGAAAGCGGTGAGGGTCTATGATCGCCGGCATCGGGATCGCCGCGTGGCTGACGATCGGCTACGCGGTGGTTCTCGTCGCCATCGCCTACGGCATCGACACGTTCGCCCGCCGCGCCGCGGCCAAGGTCGAGGGGCACCGCACGGGCGCGTTCGTCTACCACGAAGACCACGATGCCTGGCAGTGTCCGGAGGATCAGTGGTTGTGGCCCACGTCCTTTGACCCCGACAACCGGGTCATGCGTTACCGGGGGACCCCGTCGATCTGCAACGCCTGCCCGGTCAAGCACACCTGTACCTCGTCGCACGACGGTCGCGAGGTGAGCCGCGCGATCGACAGTTGGCCGGCGTCGGAGGCCGCGCGCTTCCACCGCGGAATCGCCTGCGCCGTCAGCGCCATCGCGGTGATCCTACCGTTGGCGACGGCCCTGGCTGCCGACACCGCACCGGAGGCGCTGCTGCTGTTGGGCTCCGCCGTCGTGGTCGGGGTGATGAGTCTGCCGCTGTGGTCGCACCTGCGGCGCACCCCGGCCGTCCCTGACGGGGTGGTGTTCCAGTCGCTCGACGAGAACCTCGAGGAACGAAAGCGGCTGGCCGAAGCGGAGATCCGGCGTCGTAGCTCGTATGCGTCCGACCGGCGGAGCGAGCCGAAGGAGGTGCTCTGATGGACGCCTGGATGGTGGTTGTGGTTTTCTTCGCGATCGTGCTGCTGGCGGCGGCGGTCGCATCGATACGCGTGGTCAAGGAGTACGAGCGCGGGGTGGCGTTCCGCCTCGGCCGGCTGCGCGGGCCCCTGGGACCCGGCATCGTCGTCGTGCTTCCGGGCGTCGACAAGCTCGTGCGCGTCGACCTGCGGACGGTGACGCTGACGATCCCGCCGCAGGAGGTCATCACCCGCGACAACGTCACCGCGCGCGTCAACGCCGTCGTGCTGTTCCGGGTGACCGATCCGACGAAATCGGTGATGGCCGTGGAGAATTTCGCGATCGCGACGTCGCAGATCGCGCAGACCACGCTGCGTTCGGTCGTCGGGCGCGCCGACCTCGACACGCTGCTCGCGCACCGCGCCGATCTCAACGAGGATCTCGCGGCGTCGATCGCGAAACAGACCGAACCATGGGGGATCGTCGTCGAGGTCGTCGAGATCAAGGACGTCGAAATCCCCGAGATGATGCAGCGCGCGATGGCCCGCGAGGCCGAGGCCGAACGGGAACGGCGCGCCAAGGTGATCAGCGCGCGCGGCGAGCTGCAAGCGTCGACCGAACTGCGCGACGCGGCGATCACGCTCAGCGAGAGCCCGGCGTCGCTGCAACTGCGCTATCTGCAGACGCTGCTCGAACTCGGCGCCGACCAGAACTCCACCGTCGTCTTCCCGATCCCCATGGACATCGTGCGCCCGTTCCTCGAAGGCTCACGGTCCGACAAGGCCGTCGACGCCGGCGGCCCCAGTGAGGCGGTTCCCCACATCAGGAGGGTGAAATCCGATGAGTAGCACCACACCTGACCCCGCGGCCGTCGGCGAGACCGACGACGCCTTGGACGACGGCCGTCCCGTCGTACTCGAGCCGACGCCACCCGGCCTGTGGCGCGCGCTGCTGGGAACGGCAGTGGCGGTGCTGGCGCCGCTGTTCGGGTTCCTGGTCGGTGGCATCTTCGGAGCCGGAACCACCGGCGACTCCGTCGATCCGATGTTCCTGTCGCTGTTCGCCGGCATCGTGATCGGCGGCGTCGGGGTGCTCGTTGCGCTCTCGGGCGGAGCGCGGTTGTGGCGGCACTTCCACCGGCAGGACGCTGAGTTGACATAACAGATCTGTCATGGTGGGCGAGTGGCTTCGTATGGTGGCGATCTAATTCGAGAAGCCCGCACCGACCTTCGCCGCGATGCGGTGTCCGCCGAAATCTACGGTGTGACAGTCGAAATCGCATCGCGAGCGGATGTTATTCGCTCAAAACAAGCTGCCAACCGGCCGAAGGATCACCGCGTCTTGCCGACGCTGCGGGAGCTGCTCGCCCGCCGCGACGAACGGCGATAGTCAGGTGTCGAGCAGCGTGACACCCTCGCGCCAGGCGGTGAGGACATCCTCGACGCGGTCGTACACCCGCGCCCTGGCGGTGTCGCGGTCGACACCCGACATCAGTAGGTCGTCGTATTCGGTGTCGATATGGCGGATCGACGCGGCGACGGCGAGTCGGACCGCTTCGGGGTCCAAACTCCGTGCCGCGGCGCTGCGCCCCACCCTGCCGCTGCCGCGCGCCGCGGTGTGCATCGCGATCGCCTCCGCGCGGTCCGGGGGACACCCGGGGAACTGCTCACGGATCGCGGCGGCGAACTCGCCCTGAAAGCGCACGTCTTCATCGGCGCGACGAATCCTGTCGCGATCGCGGCGCCTTGCCCGTAAGTCCGTGTCCGACAGGCATTCTCGCGCAGCCTGTTCGATGGCTGCCGGCTCCACCAGGACGCCTTGTCGTTCGTAGCGATGACGTCGCCTGGCCCAGCGCACCACGACCGCGGACAACCGGCTCGCCTTCTTGGAGCGACGGGTGAGCGCGGCGTCGCCGGACGGCAGGAATTCGAGATGGCCGAGGTCGGCGCAGTCGAGGCACAGGGTGCCGGCCGTGCCCTGGACCAGCAGATCGCCGGGGTCATGAGCGCCGCCGCACGACGCACAGTCCCAGGGGTTGTGCGGCGAGATCACGACGATGTCGCGGGGACGCGGCTGTTCGCGCACCGGCTCGACGTGGCCCGCCGTCGTCCAATACGTGCGGTAGGCCTGTTCGACGCCGGGGTCGCCTTCGGCGGTGAAGACTAGATCGCCATAGGTGGCCTCACGCTGGTCGAGCCCGCGCTCTTCGGCCCAGCGCCGCAATGCCTCCGCGGCTTCGACGACCTTGTCGCCGCCGACCTGTACGCACATCTCCAGCCGCGGAACTCGGCCCCGCTCCCAGCGCTCGACGTTCGGTTGCGCAAGCCAGCCCACTCCCACGAGAACGTCGATGGTTCGGACCGCTCCTCGTTCGGCCAGCACCGCATCTGCCGCGCGGGCGACGCGCGTCTTCACGTTCGCCATGAGCCGACGCTACTTCCCGTGGGTGACATCGCCGAACCGACGGGTGGTATCAAAGTGGTATCGTCACGTGCATGGGCATGACGTTGCGGACCAGTGAGAAGCAGGCGGAAGCGCTTCGCCGACAGGCCGAGGTCGAGGGGCGTTCCATGCAAGCGGTGGCGCTGTCAGCCATCGACGAGTATATCGAGCGCCGCGCGCATCAAAATGACGTAAAGGCAGCGTTAGACAAGGTAATCGAACGCGAACAAGGTGTGCTGCGGCGACTAGCAGACACGTGACCGTCTACCTGGACCTCGATGACTTGTTGCTGATCGCGGCGCGGGCGATCTCCAGTGAGGTGGTGGTCAGGGACTACGGCTTGCTGGAATCGGCGGTGGCGCGGCCCAAGACCACGGTCGCCGGGGCCGACGCCTATCCCGACATCCACACCAAGGCGGCTGCCGTGCTGCATTCCCTCTGCCGCAATCGTGCACTCGTCGACGGCAACAGGCGGCTGGCGTGGACGGCGTGTCAGGTGTTTCTCGGCCTCAACGGTGAGTGGGTGACGGCAGGCGAGGACGCTCGTTTCGACTTCATGATCGCCATCGCTTCGGGTGCGATCGACGACGTGTCCGAGATCGGGACACAGTTGAGGACATGGTGCGCCTGAAACCCGGTTAGCGATCGGCCAGCCAGGCGAAGAACTCCTCGGCGGTGAACACCGGCTTGCCGTACTCCTGCGCCTTGCGCGCCTTACCCGACTGCGTGCCCGCCTCGGCCGTGACCAGCACCTCGCAACGCGTCTTGGTCACTGACCGCACCGGCTTCAGGCCCGCCTTCGCAGCCATCCGCTCGATCTCGTCGCGTTCCACCAGGCGGCCGTTCGGGTCCAAAGCCGTTCCGGTGAAACAGATTCGCGCGCCGGGCACCAGTGCTTCTCCGATGTCGTGGCGGGTGGCCAACTCCGCGTCGCTCACCACATCGACGCCCAGCAGGTCCGACACCGCGTGCAGGCGCGCCACCACCTCGTCGGGCAGCAACGTCCGGGAGGCCGCCGCACGCAACTGATCCGCGACCGTCGACCGGGCCGCCGCGTCCCACGACGAGTCCAGGTCTCGCTGCACCGATGCGCCCAGCAGCACCGCTCCGACGTCGCGGCTGATGCGTAACAGCGCCGACAACCCGGGCAGATGCTCGGCCGTCGGGGTCGGCACGTCCGGGTCGCGGCTGACCAGGAGACCCGAAACCGATTCCGCAGGTTCCGGTTCCTCGAACGGCGACGAACCCTCCTCGACGTCCGCGGTAGCCAACGCCCCCAGCGCCGACCGCGCACGTTCCAACGCCGTCCGCCCCGTCACGCGCGCTCCGCGCAGTTCGACACCCAGCGGCATCGGCGTGACGTGGCCGAGGCGTTTGAGCTCGAAGTCGATCAGCCCCAACGTCTCGTCCACTCCCGGCCCTACGGGCGTGCAGCCGGCCAGCATCGGCGCGATCACCGCCCAGGCTTCGCGCAGCGTGGGCGCCAGCAGCACATCGGACACGCTGATGCCGTAGGCGTTTCGCGCATCGGCCAGATCACGCTGGGGGTTGACCAGCGTGGAGACGGCGGTCCCGTCGTCAAAGGCCACCGCCAGCTCCACCGGCCGCGGCCGCGACATCCGTCCTTCGTCGCCGACGGTGAGCATGCCGATCGCGCAGTACTTGCGCGCCGCGGCACCGCCGACCGAGCTGCGCAGGAAGCGTGCGATGCGCCGGTCGGTCTTCAAATCCTTCGGCAGCACAGGGCGTTTCAGCACCAGCCCCGCCAGCGAGGTGCACCGGCTCAACGCCACGTACAGCTGACCCGTGGAGAACATGCCGCCGGTGAGATCGACGACGACGCGCTCCAGCGTCTGCCCCTGGCTCTTGTGGATCGTGATCGCCCACGCCAGCTTGAACGGCAGCTGCGTGAACGTGCCGATCACCTCACGACGCAGCGTGCCGCCGTCGACCACCGGGCGCGTCGCCTCCCACGTGAAAGGCGTGACCTCCGCGCATGATCCGTCGGCGAACTCGACCTCGACCACGACGCCGTAGCGGTCGTAGCCGACGCCGACGACGCGGCCGATCGAGCCGTTGACCCACCGGTCGCCCTGGTCGTTGTTGAGCATCATCACCTGCGCGCCGACCTTGAAGCGCAGTTCGTCCTCGATCGGCTTGTCGAACAGCGACAAGTCGCCGGACTCGCGGGCGCGGTGCATCATCTCGTCGCCGTCGAGCCGCTCGAGATGCTGGCGGTTGCGTGCGGTCACGAGTCGATTGGTCGGCGCGAGTGTCAGCCAGAACTCGTCGTCGGGAGGGATGAAGTCGTTGTCGGCGCGCGCGTTGAGCTGCTCCTGGGCGTGGCCGAGTAGGACGCCTTCACGAATCTCGTTGAGGATCGCGGTCATCCGGTCGTCGCCGAGTTGGCGGAAGACCGTCGTCAACGAGATGGTGGGGAAGTCCTCGCGGGCGAACTTGCGAGCCGAGAAGAAGTAGGGAGTCTCATAGACCGTCGAGAAGTAGGTTTCTTCGCCGTCGCCGACCACCGGTGGAAGCTGGTACAGGTCGCCGACGAGCACGATCTGCACGCCGCCGAACGGCACGCCCGGCTCCGGTCCGTAGCGCTCCAGCGCCGTGGCGACCATGTCGAAGACGTCGGCGCGGACCATGGAGGCCTCGTCGATGATCAATGTCTGCAGCGACGCCAGCGTCCTGGCGAATCGGCCCGGCCGGTACTGACCGCCGGTGACGTCGCCCAGCGTCGTCGTCGTACGGAAGCCGAACAGCCGGTGAATGGTGTAGCCGTCGACGTTGAGCGCTGCGATCCCCGTCGGCGCGACCACCACGACGTTGCGGTCCGTGTCCGCCATGAAGCGACGGATCAGCGTCGACTTGCCGGTGCCCGCCTTGCCCGTGAGAAACAGATGCTTGCCGCCGGCCAGCAGCGCCAAGGCCTCCCGGAACTCGTCGGTGAGGATCAGATCCCCGCTCACTGGTCGGACAGTACCCCGTGGCCTCAGCGCGCAGTTGGCGACGCTCGACTCTGGCCTGGCGCATCTGCACAGCGACGTGGCAGTCCTCATCGCCAGATCTACGCGGCGGATGGGCGTCGGTTCTGCCGACTCCCGCCCGCACGCGGCACACTGGAGCGCGTGGCGGAATTGCTGATCGCGGCGAACCCGCAGCCCGACTCCCGGCTGCGGTATCTGTTGCGACTTCCGCAACCGGGCGGGGATCTGGTCTTTCGGACCTCGGGCACGTGGCCGCGCGTCAAAGCGCTGTACTGCCACCCGATGAGTCTTGACGATTGGCCCGCCGACGCCGAGGTCATCGAACGGCTTCCATTGCAATCGTGTCAGCGTCGGGGCGCGGCCATCGATGTGATTCTGCAGCGGGGACGCGAGAACCGCTCCCAGATCGTGTTCACCACTGCCCGGGGCCGCGAGGTGGTGTTCTGGCAGTCGCCGCGCACCCGTAAACAAGCACGCCCCAACGTGCGAACGCCGACCGCGCGCGCTCAAGGCATCGAAGAGTTGCAGGTGCTGGTGGATGCGCATGAGCGGTACGCCTACACCTTCAGCTCGCAACAGGTCAGCATCGTGAAGCGGGCACTGCCATGCGGTGACTACGGGATCACCGTGGACGGATCGCTGGTGGCCAGCGTGGAACGAAAATCACTACCCGATCTCGTGTCCGGCCTGACCACCGGCAAGCTTCGCTTTCAGGTCGCCCATCTCTCGGCACTCCCGCGCGCAGCGGTTGTGGTCGAAGACCGCTACTCGCAACTGTTCCGGCACAACTTCGTCCGCCCCGCCGTGGTCGCCGATGCCCTCGCGGAGTTGCAGATTCGGTGGCCCAGCGTGCCGGTGGTGTTCTGCGAGACTCGCCAGCTCGCCGAGGAATGGACTTACCGCTTCCTCGCTGCCGCGCACACTTGGGCGCTCACTGAAGAAGCTGTGCAACAGCGCATCTCGGGGGAGCGAATCGACATCGCGATGCCTGGGCCGGCGGGTGCGGAGTCCGAACCGAGCACCGCCGAAGTCCGCGCGTGGGCGCGCGACGCGGGCCTGCCGGTACCGGACCGCGGTCGGCTGCGCCCCGAAATCTGGCAGGCGTGGCGCGACGCGCACGACCCCTCGGTCAAGCCATAGCCATCGCTTCGCGGGCCATGACCTCGGCCGCGGCGCGCTCGCCGGAACGCACGGCGCCGTCGATGAACCCGTACATCACCGCCGACGTCTCGGTGCCGGCCCAGTGGATCCGTCCGCACGGCTCACGCAGCGCCGGTCCGAACTCGGTGAGCACACCCGGCGGGGCGTGCGCGATCATCCCGCCGCCGGAGTACCGTTCGATGGTCCAGTTCTGTTCGACATAGTCGACCGGTTTGAGCGCTTTGTCACCAAGACGTTCCGCGACAGCGCCCAGGACCGCGCTCCTGCGCTCGTCCTCGTCTAGGGTGGTCAACCGGCGCGCTTCGGGCCCCTCGGTGATCACCGTGAGCATCCCGGGAGTGCCGGTGTCGGTGCACGAGTCGATCGTCAGGCTCGCGGGTGATCCGGGTCCGAACGACTGCCCCGACAGGCCGTCGGCCCGCCAGAACGGCTCATCGAACACCAGCGCGATCTTGTAGACCGCCCCGCTCGGCATGCGTTGGTGCAGGAACGACCGGTCGACGGGAAGCATTGGCTCATAGGAGATCTGGCTTGCTATCGAGATCGGCACCGCGACGATCGTTCGGCGTGCGTTGACCACCATGTCGTCGGAGCGCACGATCACCCCGTCGGGATTCTGCTCGACGCTGCGCACCGGCTGCGACAGGTGGAGGACGTCACCGAGCTCGGCGGCGACCGCACGGTGGATGGCGCCCATGCCGCCGACCGGGCGCGCGTCCTCGGCTGCGTCTTTGACGCCCAGCACGAAGCTCGGGCCGCCGGCCGATGCCATCTGATACAGCACGAACAGCAGTGAGATTTCCGATGCCGCAGACGTATACAGCCCCGCAACAGCGCTTTCCAGCAGTTCGCGGGCGGGTTTGGACAGCGTATTCCTGTCCAGCCACGCCGCCCAGCTGGTCTGGTCCCACTTCTGCGCCTTGCGTGCGGTCCACGGCGCCTCCACCGGGATGGTTTTGCACATCTGCGTGAGCTCGAGAAACACCGTGCCGATGTTGGCGACCGCCCACGGACTCATCGACAGCGGAATGGTTCCGGTGTACCGGTACTTCTTGCCGTCGACGAACATCATCGCGTCACCGTCGGTGTACTGCTTGTAGCTCGGCACCCCGAATTCCTTCATGAGCGCGTAGATCGCGTCCTGCCCGGGACCGATCCAGGCGCCACCGCGGTCGATCCACGCCCCGTCGTCGCGTACTTCCGTGAAGGTGCGACCGCCGACACGGTCGCGGGCTTCCAGCAGCGCCACCGAATGACCCGCTTGTTTCAAGCGCAGTGCCGCGGTCAGGCCGGCGAACCCGGCACCCACGACGCAGTAATCCACCTCTGCCATGACAGCCCCTTCGATCGATTTGCGCGGGGCCGGACGGCCGGGTGCAAGCCTCGGCGCGCCCTCAAACGGGCGCGAAGGCACCTAGACTCAACGCCTGATTGCCGCTTGTGTCAATAAACCGTTGCGTCGGGAAGGTTTTCGTGAGGGCGGGAAGCGGGGCACCGATGTGCGGTTAGACGTCCTACCCGTCAAAATTGTTGTCGCTCAGCGGATCCTGCTGCCGTTGTGAACGGTACGACGCGCAGTCCTTCATACGCCGCGCGCACCAACTGTTCGTCGGTGAAGCGCGGACGGTCGAGGTGCGCACCGGGTATCAACAGGGCAATCTCGCCCACAACACGCTCCGGGGCGGTGCCTGTACAAGGAACCGCAGCCGCTCAGTCTCGGACTCCTCGCGGACGCGTCGCACGACGTCGAGGATCGCCGTCTCGACCGAATCCGCCCGCACGCTTCCAGTCCATCGTTGTTTGCCCGAGCAGGCCGAGTAGCGGATCGCGGACCCGCGTGGACGGGCCAGAGCGACGGCGACCGTAGTAGTCATGGCTGGCACTGTATGTGCGGGGTACGACAGGTCGACCTGTCAGGCGATACAGCGGAACCCGATGTGCGTGGTGGCGCTGTCCTGCGACTGCGACGACCGCGCGGCCGGGCGGTAGCGATGGCAGTACTCGGGTGCGCACAGGTGCGAGCCGCCCTTGAGCGTCTGGAATTTCGACGGGTCACCGGTCGGCGGCGCACAGCAGCCCGACTTCTGTGGACTGTGGCGCGGCGCGTACGTCGTCGTCGTCCATTCCCAGATGTTTCCGATCATGTCGACCACGCCGAATGCGTTGGGCGGGAACGTACCCACCGGCGAGGTGCCGACCCAGCCGAGCGCGCCGTCGTTGCGGTACGGGAAACGACCCTGCCATGTGTTGGCCATCAGGCGTCCGTCGGGCTGCACGTCATCGCCCCAGGCGTAGCGGGCGTGGGATCCGGCCCGCGCGGCGTACTCCCACTGCGCTTCGGTCGGCAGGCGGCGACCCGCCCACGCCGCGTAGGCCGACGCGTCCGGATACGCCACCTGCACGACGGGATGGTCGGCACGGTCGTCGATCGACGATTCGGGTCCGAACGGGTGGCGCCAACTGGCGCCGGGCACCCAGGTCCACCACTGCCGCCAGTCGCGCAGGTCGACCGGGCCGCGGGTCGGCCGGAACACCAGCGCGCCGGGCACCAGGTCAGCGGGATCGGCCCCGGGGTAGGCGGCGGGGTTCAGTTCCCGCTCGGCGATCGTGACGTAACCGGTGTCGGCGACGAACTCGGCGAACTGCGCGGTGGTGACCGGATGGCGCTCGATCGAGAACGCCTCGACCGTCACCTCGTGGACGGGTGCCTCCTCCGGGTAGAAGTCGGTCGATCCCATCTGGAAGGTGCCCGCGGGCAACTCGATCAGTTCGGTCAGCACCACATCAGGCTAGGCGCTGCCGCCGATCTCGCGAATCCAAGGCGTGCGCACGTGCCACGATGTACCGATGAGCGACGATATGGCCGCCGAGCGCGACTTCAACGAGCGCAACATCGAGGAGTTCCGCCGCAACGGAGGCAAAGTCGGCGGCCAGTTCGAGGGATTTCCGCTGCTGCTGCTCACCTCTACCGGCGCCAAGAGCGGACAGCAACGCGTCAACCCGGTCGCCTCCTTCGACATCGACGGCCGCATCTACATCGTCGGCTCCGCCGCCGGTCGCGAGGCCAGTCCGGGTTGGGTGTTCAACCTGCGCGCCAATCCGGCCGCCTCGGTGGAGATCGGCGCCGATCCGCCCCGGCAGGTCACCGCGCGCGAGCTTCCGCGTGACGAACGCGACCGCATCTACCGCGTCGTGGTCGAGCGCGCGCCCGGGTTCGGCGAGTATGAGCAGCGCACCGACCGCGTCATCCCGGTGTTCGAGCTCGTGTAGCCGCCGCGAATGCGGTAGGTCCGCGTCAGCGGCGGGGAATGTGCTCGACGTCGCAGCGGTTGGGCCAGACATGGCCAAGATGACGACTGATGAGCGCGAGAAGTTCCTGTCCGACGTCCACGTGGGCGTCATCGCCGTCGAGCGCCCCGGCCGGGCGCCGCTGAGCGTGCCGATCTGGTACGGCTACACACCGGGCGGCGAAGTGCTGCTGTGGACAGAGTCTGAGTCCCTCAAGCACCGGCTCATCAAGGAGGCCGGCCGGTTTTCGATCACCGCGCAGGACGAGGCGCCGCCGTATCGATACGTCACCGCGGAGGGCGATGTGACCGGTATCGGACCGGCTGAGGATGCGATCGTGCGGGAGATCGCCACTCGCTATCTGGGCGAAGAGGAAGGCAACACGTTCACCGATCAGAACCTCACGCCGACGTCGGTGATCATCCGGATGCGCCCGCAGCGCTGGCTGAGCTTCGACTACTCGACGGAGTAACCGCTTCTTGTGCACCGTCGCGGGCTGCGAGCGTCCGCGAAATGCCGGCTATGCGCGGCGTGTCGGGCGCAAACACGGTCGCTCGCGGCAGTTAGGGGGCCGGGGGGCAGGGGGCCGTCAGATCTGGCCGTGGCGCGGCGGGGGTGTGCCCGTCAGGGTGTAGCGGCCGATGTGCTGGATCTTCCACCGCGTCGGGTCGTGCAACGTATGAGTTCGGGCGTCGCGCCAGTATCGCGACAGGTTGCCCGACGCCGAAGCGCTTCTGGTTCCGCCCAATTCGAACAACACGTTCGACGCGTCCAGCGACGCGCGTACCGCGGCCACCTTCGCCGCCGCGACGGCGATCGACGCCTCGGCCGCCGTCTCGTCGGACAGATGGGCCTCGGCGTGGTCGACCGCCCGCGCCGCCTCCGCCAGCAACGCTTGCGCCGCCCGCACCGTCACGGCCAACTCTCCCGCGACCGTGATCAGTGTTGGGTCGTCGACCGCGGCGGCCACGCCGGCCTCGAAGTGTGGCCGCGCCCGTTCGGCCTGGCGCACACCGGCCGCGAGTGCCCCGGTCGCGATGCCGACGTCGATCGCGCTGTGCAGCAACTGTGCTCGGGCACCGTATACGGACGGCCCCGCGAAGATCGGCGAGAACGGCACCACGTGTTCGACGGGCACCGCGACGTTGTCGAGCGTCACCGTGCCCGACGCCGTCGTGCGTTGCCCCATGCCGTCCCAGTCGTCGACCACCGACAACCCCTCGGCGTCGCGCGCGACGAACGCCACTGCCTTCGGCGTCTGCGCGGTCGGCACCTCAGAACCGTCGGCCAGCGACGCCCGCACCAGCACCCAGTCGGCGAACAGCGCGCCCGTTGAGTAGAACTTGCGCCCCGACAACACATAGTCGCCCGATGGCTGGCGCACCAGCGTGGTCGTGTCGACGTCGACGGTGTGCGGCCCGCGCTCGGACTGCGCATTTGCCAGCAGGGCCCCGTTGCGCACCCGGTCGTAGAAGTACGACTTCTGCGTATAGCTGCCCTGTAACCGCAGCGCCTCGAGAAACACGAAGTGCGAGTGGGGAATCTGGGCCAGCGAGGGGTCGGCGTGAGCGATCCGCCGAAACACCTCGGCCAGCACCGTGGCCGGCGCCGCGATGCCCCCGAAGTCGACGGGCACCGTCAACGCCAGCAGGCCCGACTCCTTGAGCGCCCGCACCTGATCGTGCGGCAGCCGACGCTCGGCGTCGCGTGCGCACGCCTCGGCATCGAATTCGGCTGCCAGTTTCGCCGCGACGTCGAGCGCCTCGTCCGTCGATGCGATCGGGTTCATCGCGAACCGCTGACGAACGGGATCGACGCCGGGGCGGCCGTCGTCGCCGAATCCTTGTACAGCCCGCGCTCACGCAGGATCGGGACGACGCCCTCGCCGAACCAGTACAACTCCTCGAGGTGGGGGTAGCCGGAGAAGATGAACTCGTCGATGCCGATGTCGGCGTATTCGGCGATGCGGTCGGCGACCTCGACGTGGCTGCCGACCAGCGCGGTGCCCGCACCCCCGCGGACCAGGCCCACGCCGGCCCACAGGTTCGGTGCGATCTCCAGCGAGCGGGCGTCGTGCCAACTGCCGTCGCGTCGATGCTCCTCGTGCAGGGCCAGCATCCGTTTCTGGCCCTCGGATTGGCTGCGGTGCAAGCCTTTCTGTGCGTTGCGCACGGTCTCCTCGTCGAGCGCGGCGACGAGCCGGTCGGCTTGTGTCCACGCCTCGTCGGAGCCGTCTCGCGAAATCGTGTGCAACCGGATGCCGAACCGGATATCGCGGCCCTGCTCGGCGGCGAGCTCGCGGATCCAGGAGATCTTCTCGCGCACCGCCGACGGCGGCTCGCCCCAGGTCAGGTATACGTCGGCGTGGCGGGCGGCGACCGGTCCCGCGGCGGCCGAGCTGCCGCCGAAATACAACGGCGGCAACGGGTTCGGAAGCGTGGGCAGGGCGGCCTCCTCGATGCGGATGTGCTCGCCGGCCAGCGACACCGTCTCCCCGGCCCACAGTCTGCGCACCACTTCGAGGAACTCGTCACACCGCTGGTAGCGGCCGTCCTTGTCGAGGTAGTCGCCGAACGAACGCTGTTCGTGCGCTTCACCGCCGACCACCACGTTGAGCAGGATGCGTCCGGGTGCGTGCCGTGCGAATGTCGCCGCCATCTGCGCCGACAGCGTCGGGCTGACCAGTCCGGGGCGGAGCGCGACCAGGAACGCCAACGACGTCGTCTCGCGGGCGAGCAGCGACGCGGTGATGAACGCGTCCTCGCACCATGCGCCCGTCGGGATCAGCGCGCCGGTGAAGCCGAACGATTCGGCGGCGCGCACGATCGAACCCAGGTAGTCGATCGAGGCGTCGCGGTCGCTGTGCGCCGCGCCGGCTGGCAGGCCGTGCCCACCGCCGACGATCAGCCGGCTGTCGCCGTAAGTGGGCAGAAACCAATGCAATTGGATGGTCACAGGGTCATTCCTTGATGGCCGCGGGTCGGCCGGGACGTCACGTTGCGCGCCGCCGCGGGGAGCTTGACCGGCTCGGTCCAGTACTTCAGGTCTTGTTCGCGCCTCGACCGGTTGTCAGGGGGCTTCCCCGGCCCGGGGATCTGGTGGGCGACGTAGTTCATGTCGACGGCGTTGAAGCGGATCACACGAGTCACCCCGAAATGCTGCCCAGCGGCGTCGACGCCGTCACGGGTTAGGTTCAGCGCGATCAGAACAGCATTTCGGGCGCGCTCGCGGGCGTCGAGCGGCCGCCGAGCGTCGAGATTCCGCGGCGTGTCGAGGTGCAGACACGGACGCTCGCGCGATGGAGGTGGGGTAGGCGGGGGCAAGCGGCCGGATTTCTCGCGGATGGCGGATGACCTGCGGCGTGATAGCCTCTACGCGGGTGTTTATCTACATCCGTTCAGAATGAGAGAAGTTGAAAAGTATGGCACAGGGAACTGTGAAGTGGTTCAACAGCGATAAGGGCTTCGGCTTCATCGCTCCCGACAGCGGCGACAAGGACGTCTTCGTCCATTACTCGGAGATCCAGGGCAATGGATACCGGTCGCTGGAAGAGAACCAACGCGTCGAGTTCAATATCGAACAGGGCGCCAAAGGACCTCAGGCAGTCGGCGTCAGCGCCGTCTGAGTTCGCACAATCGACAGTGGGCTGGTGGGACTCCCCGCCAGCCCACATCTCGTTTAATGGGGTAGACGTATCGCGGTGACGTCGCATCCGAATGCCGAAGTCTCCGAAGACCTTTCGTCCATTGTCGACAGTGCCCCGTCCGGGCTCGCTGGAACTACGTGCCGAAAACCGGATCCGATCGACGATCCGGCCATCTCGATGCCATGACCGAGGCTCTCGTCGAGGGTCCTCGACGGGTGGTGGATGCGACGCTGTTCACCCCGCCACTCGCCGATGCGTATCGGGACGGGCCGCGAGGCCGCCGCGGTCTGACCACCGCGCGATCACCTGAACCAGCTGTCGATCGCCTGACCAGGGGCGTCGACACCGCCATCGGGGTTCCCTAGACTGGTCGCAACGCCGACGCCCTGCGTCGTCTCCGTCGATTTCGGCCGGTGGTCCGTGATCACGACGGGTTCACACACGAGCCCGCCCCACCACCCCGAACGCCCACAGGACACCCTTTGGCAATCACCGACGTCGGTGCGTACACCCATTTGAGCACCACGGAAATCGAAACCCTCGGCGCCGAGCTGGACGCCATCCGCAGCGAAGTCGAAGGCTCGCTCGGAGAACGCGACGCCACCTACATCCGCCGGACCATAAAGTTTCAGCGCGCCCTCGAAGTGCTCGCCCGGCTGCTCATCGGCACCAGCCGGTCCCGCACCGGCTGGCTGGTCGGCACGGCCGCGCTGGCATACGCCAAGAGCGTGGAGAACATGGAGATCGGCCACAACGTCAGCCACGGCCAGTGGGACTGGATGAATGATCCTGAGATCCATTCCGCCACGTGGGAATGGGACATGGTCGCCGTCTCGGCGCAGTGGCGGTACTCGCACAACTACCGGCACCACATGTTCAGCAACGTCGTCGGCGTGGACGACGACCTCGGCTTCGGCATCATGCGGATCACCCGGGACATCCCGTGGCAACCGGTACACCTGTTGCAGCCGCTTCGAAACCTGTTGTTGGCGAGCATCTTCGAATGGGGAATCGCGCTGCACGGCGTTCACTCCGAACGCGACCGCGCAGAGGGCGACACCGGGCAGGTGACCCGGGAGAGGAAGAAACTGGCTCGCAAGATCGCCCGCCAGGCCGTCAAGGACTACGTGGTCTTTCCGGCGCTGAGCGGACGCCGTTGGCGCCGCGCCCTGGCCGCCAACGCGGTGGCCAACCTCCTGCGCAACCTGTGGGCATATGTGGTGATCTTCTGCGGCCACTTTCCCGACGGAGCCGAGAAGTTCACCGCCGACGCCATCGAGAATGAGAGCCGGGCGGACTGGTACCTGCGCCAGATGCTGGGGGCGGCCAACTTCAAGGCCGGTCGTCTGCTGGCGTTCTCGAGCGGCAACCTCTGCTACCAGATCGAGCACCACCTGTTTCCCGACCTGCCCAGCAATCGGCTCGCGGAGGTCGCGGTGCGGGTTCGGGACGTCTGCGACAGATACGGCTTGCCCTATACATCCGGATCGCTTGTGCGCCAATATCTTTTGACGCTGCGCACGATCCACAAGCTGGCCCTGCCGGACGACTTTCTGACGGCCACCAGCGACGACGCGCCGGAAACGGCGTCGGAGCGCAAGTTCGAGACGAAGCGGGCGTCCTAGTCTTCAGTCGCGGCCGAGAACGCGCCCCAACAGGCCGGGGCGCGCGCTGGGCCCCCTGCGCGGCGAGTACGGCCACGGGTTGTTGCGCTCGGGCACCGACTCTGCCCGCGCCTGCTTGAGCTGCGCGCGCAGATGCTGTCGCAGGTCATGCAGATCCGGATCGGTCCACCGGTTGCGGGCCTCGGCCGGGTCGTCGGTCAGGTCGTACAACTCCCACTGGTCGTCGAGCGGCGACGTACGGTAAGCCTCGCCGCCGAGGCCGTTGGCCGCGAGGTGGCGCACTCCGGGCTCGGTCCAGGTCGCGGGATCGTCGAAGGTCCGCACCAATTTCCACAGATGCCCCTGGCCACCGGCCTCGTCGACGCGCACCACGAGGCCCTCGAAGTTCGACGCGACGTGCGCTGGTATCCGAATACGCAGTGGCGCAGGCGGATTCGTCCCGCGCTTGATCTTGCGCGCCAAACCCGACGCGCCAGTGTCGCCCTCGAGCACGTTGTCGCGCGTCATCAGGTACACCGCCCGCGAGTCGTCGGCTTGCGCGCCGTCGACCACGGGCATCAGGTTGCGGCCCGGCAGGTCGTGCACCTCGGAGAAGGTCTCCGCCAGTTTCGCCGCGGCGGCCTCGACGTCGACACCGGCGGCGCCCAGCAGTGTCGGCACGATGTCCACGTGCGACGTCGGCGCCGTCACCGTCCGCGGTTCGGTCGCCTGCTCGCCGATCCGGGCCACCACGAACGGCACCCGCGTCGCCTCGTCGTAGAGGTTGAACCACTTCTGGTGCAGGCCGCCGTGCGCGCCGAGCAGGTCGCCGTGGTCGGATGTGCGGACCAGCACCGCGTTCTCCGAACCGCCCTCGGTGACCGCGCGGCGCACACGGTCGATCGGGTTGTCGACCTCGGCGTGCAGCCGGTAGTACAGGTCCCGATAGCGCTGCGCCTGGCGGGTGTAGGTGCGGTCGATCGCCGGCGCGGGGCCGTAGCCCGAGTAATAGGCCTCGCGGAACGCGATCTGCGCGGCGGGCTTGGTGGACAGGTCTTCGTCGGCCGTCGGCGCCGGGGGCACGTTCGGCGGGTCCAGCGGCGACGGATGCACCGGGCTGCGCCGCTGCCACGCCGGGAACAGCACGATGTCGTGCGGGTTGACGAAGCTGGCCACCAGCAGGAACGGTCGCATCGCGTCGACGTCGCCCGCGCGGCGCCGGTCGTAGCGGTCCCGCAACCAGGCCACCACCCGGTCGGCGATCAGCGGGTCGCGGCGAACCCCCGCGTTGGCCAGCGGGGCGCCGTGCGGCTCCGGACCGACCCATCCCGAAAAGCCATACGGCGCAAGCGGATCGGCGTCAAGGTAGCGCTGCACCGCTTTCGGGTCGACGACGCCGTCGTCGTCATTGGTGGCCAGCGGCTCACCGGTGGCCGGGTCGGTCAGGTCCGCGTGCGAGATGTGCCACTTGCCGTCGTAATGGGTGTCGTAACCGGCCGCGCGGAACCAGTTGCCGAGCGTGGGCACCTCGTGAGGGCGCAGCCAGCGCATGCGGGAGTCATCGGCGGTCTTGCCGATCCCGTCGGTCTGGGTGACGCCGTGCAGGTCGGGGTACTGGCCGGTGAAGATCGTCGGGCGGCTCGGCACGCAGGCCAGCGACCCGGTGTAGTGCCGCGCAAAGCTCACGCCGTGCTCCTCGAACCACCCGCGGCCGGTGAGCGTCTCCCGTCGCCAGGCGAGGACCTCCGGCGCCTCGTACGGCGGCACCGCGCGCTCCTCGTCGGTCATCACGATGATGATGTCGGGGCGGTTCGTCATCGGGTGCTCTCCAATCGTTTCGCCAGCGCGGCGAGCATGGTGTCGGATCCGCGGGCCAACGCCTGGCAGGCCAGGCGTTCGACGAGCTGCTGCGTTCTGCCTCTGCCCTTGCGGACGGTGGTGGTGATTGTCACGATCGTCTGTCCGCCGCTCGTCGGCTCCAGGGTCCAGCGGTTGCTGATCTCGCCCAAGAACTTGGGCAGGCCCGCGATCTCGTACGCCAGGACGTACTGCGGATCGCATTCGGTGACGGTCTCGACCAACGTGTTGCGCCCGATCTGCACACGTCGCGCGGTGCCGACCAGGGCGCCGTCCGGTCCGTGCGTCAGGATGCAGGAGTGGTCGACGTCCAGCCACGAGGCGATGGCGCCGAAATCGGCGAGTACATCCCAGATCTGCGTCGGGCTGGCGATGATGACGCGGCTGCGGTCGAGTTCGGCCACGGCCCCCACCGTACGTGAAACTGACGACGCCGTCAGGCGAACCTTGCTGGGTGGTGCGCCGAAAGTACGGTTGTTGCACGTAAGTCACGGATTTCGGTGCAACAACCGTACTCTCGGCGGCGGCGACGCCGTCAGTCGAACCGCCCGGACACCCCCCGATGCACAAATTTTGGGGGCATCGCAGCGGTGTATCTGTGGATACCGGGAGTTTGCGGGGCCGGTTACTGCAGCCGTGCGACGAGCGCGTCGGTCACGTCCGTGGTCGACGCCCGCCCGCCCAGGTCCCCGGTCCGGGTCTCCGGTGCGGCCAGCGTCGACTCGACGGCGCCCATCACCTCGCCGGCGGCCGCCGCGTGGCCGAGGTGCTCGAGCATCAGCGCCGCCGACCACACCGCGCCGATCGGGTTGGCGATGCCCTGTCCGGCGATGTCGGGGGCCGAACCGTGTACAGGTTCGAACATCGAGGGGTACTGCTTGGTGGGGTCGAGGTTGGCCGAGGGGGCTATCCCGATCGAGCCCGCCACCGCTGCCGCGAGGTCGCTGAGGATGTCGCCGAACAGGTTCGAGCCGACCACGACGTCGAATCGCTGCGGCTGCAGCACGAACTTGGCGGCCAGCGCGTCGATGTGCTCGCTGTCGAGCCGCACGTCCGGGTAGTGCGACGCCCGTTCGGCGACCACCTCGTCCCAGAACGGCAACGTGTGCACGATGCCGTTGGACTTGGTCGCCGACGTCACGTAACCGCGACGGGTGCGCGCGAGCTCGAACGCAAAGTCGGCGATGCGACCGACGCCGTTTCTGGTGAAAACCGATTCCTGGACCGCCATTTCGTCGGGGAAGCCCCGGTTCAGCCGCCCGCCGATCTCGCTGTATTCACCCTCGACGTTCTCACGGACCACCACGAAGTCGATGTCGTTGGCCGTGCGCAGCGGGCTCGCGACGCCGTCGAACACCCGGATCGGCCGCATGTTGACGTACTGGCGGAAGGCGCGGCGGATCGGGATGAGCAGACCCCACAACGAGACGTGGTCGGGGACACCCGGCCAGCCGACCGCACCGAGCAGGATGGCGTCGAATTCGCTGAGGGTTTCGATCCCGTCGGCGGGCATCATCGCGCCCTGGTCCGCGTAGCGTTGGCACGACCAGTCGAACTCGGTGTAGGACAACGCGATTCCGTGCTTGGCTGCAACCGCGTCGAGCACCGCGCGCGCCGACGCGATCACCTCGGTGCCGATCCCGTCACCGGGAATGACAGCGATTGACGATGAGCCGCTAGCGCGAGGAGAATCTGACTCCGTCATGTACCCAATCCCAAGAGGCTGATCATCACCGGCAGCAGAATGATGATCAGAATAGCGCCCGCGATGTCGAAGGCGATACCGGAGCGGATCATCTTCGTGATCGGCACGACGCCCGAACCGTAGACGATCGCGTTCTGCGGCGTGGACACCGGCAGCATGAAACCGAACGAGGCCGCGAACGTCGCCGCCAGCGCCGGCACGAACGGGTTGACGCCCGCGGCCAGCGCGACCGGGATGATGATCGGCACCACCACCGCGGCCGAGGCGGTGTTGGAGGTCGTCTCGGAGACGATGATCGCCAGCACCACCGCGAAGATGGTGATTGCGATGCTGCTCGTCAGGCCCAGCGCGTCGTTGACCGAGGTGCCGATGGTCTCGGCCAGCCCGGTCGACGAGATCAGCGAACCGAAGATGATGCCGGTACCGAACAAGATGATTGTGCCCCAGTCGATTTCAGCGGCATCTTTCCAGCGCAGGGTGAATTCCCTGCTCTGCCAGTCGGTGGGCAGCAGAAACAGCAGCGAGGCGCCGAACACCGCGACCACGCCCTCGTCGAGGCGGTCGCTGACGAACTCGTAGGCGGTGGACTCGGTGCCGGTGATCAACGCGACTACACCGGGCAGGATCCACAACATCACGGTGATGCCGAACGCGATCAGCGTGTTCTTCTCCGCCCGCGACAGCGAGCCGAGCTTCTCGCGCTCGCTGGCGACGTATTCCGCGACCCCGTCGATGCGTTTGATCTCGGGCTTGTTGAGGCGCAGCAGGATCAGCGCCAGCAGCAGGAACATCACGAAGCAGATGGGGATCGCCATCACCATCCACTGGCCGAAGCTGATCCGTTCACCGGTGGCCTCTTCGATCAGGCCGCGCCCGATCAGATTCGGGGGACTGCCGACCGGGGTGAGCAGGCCACCGACGCTGGCGCCGTAGGCGAGCATCAGCATCAGGGCCGCACCCACGCGTAGCCGCTGTGGATCGAAGTCGGGTTCGACGTCGCCGCGCTGCTGGAGCAGTTTGGCGATCACGGACAGGATGCCGATCGCGGTCGGCAGCAGCATTGCCACCGTCGCGGTGTTGGAGACGAACGCCGACAACAGACACGTGATGGCGCCGAACGCGATGATGACACCGGTGGTCGAGCGGCCGGCACGCGGTAGGGCCAGGATGCGGAACGCGAAGCGCCGTGCCACACCGTGTTTGAGCATCGCCTGGGCGAGGATGAACGCGCCGATGAAGGTGAAGATGGTCGAGGATCCGAACGGGCCGAGCACGTCGTCGACGGGCGCCACCCCGAGGAACACCGCGACCGCGACGCCGAGCAGACCGCCGATCGGGATGGGTACGGCCTCGCTGATCCACAGCGCGATCACGCCGAGCAGAACCGCGCCGAGCACCTGTTGTTCGCGCGGGATGTCGAGCGGCAGGACCAGGAAGACGACGGTCAACAGCGGGGCGAGGAACAGGCCGATCGTGCGGCGGCCCTTCTCGAACCGTTCCTCGCGCGGTGAGAGCTTCTGTTCGCCCAGGCTTCGGTATGTCGCGCTGCCGAGCAGTGCCTTGTCGACGTCGGTCGGCGTGACCTGGTTCTCCGCAGTCATCACAGGCTCCGTCCACCCGGGTGGCGTGTGCCACGCCACAATCGCCGGGAAGGAGTGCCCGGAAGGTAGGCGGGCCTAAACATCGCGAGGGCGTGGCGCGACCGCGTCCCACCCCTCGCCGAATGTGGGGTCGCGGCACGCATCAGGCGCGTGGAGCGTGCGGGTAACCCACGTTCGCGCCACAAAGTAATGAGGATCAGCTGCGCAGGCGGCGCGCCAGGCCGGATGCGCGCACCGCCCGGCGTTGCACGGCGGCCCGCACCGACGCCTCCGGGCCGACCACCCGGATCTTCTTCTTCGCCCTGGTCACCGCGGTGTAGAACAGTTCGCGACTGAGCAGGCGCGAATCCCGCGGCGGCAGCAGCACGGTGACCTCGTCGGCCTGACTGCCCTGCGACTTGTGAATCGTCATCGCGTGCATCGTGTCGACCTCGGCGAGCCGGCTTGTCGCGAACTCCAGCCGCTCCGCGCCCGCGACGACCGCGCGCAGCGCCCCGTCGCGGAGCACCGTGACTCCGGTGTCGCCGTTGTAGAGGTTGAGCCCGTAGTCGTTCGCGGTCACCAGCACCGGCCGCCCCGCATACCACGTCGACCAGATCGGCTCGCCGGTCAACTCCGAGAGCCACCGCTCCACCTGGTGGTTCCAGTAGCGCACCCCGAACGGGCCGCGGCGATGCGCACACAGCAGCCGGTGTTCGGCCAAGATGCCCAGCGCTGCATCGCCATCGCCGAGAACCGCCGCCGTTCGCAACGCAATCGCATTGGGCACCAACACCTTACGAAGGTGCTCGGAGGGCTCCTCGGTGTCCACCCACTCGATGTGTTCGCCGCCGGAACGCAACACCTCGATGACGGTGTCGTCGTCACCGGTACGAATCGCGGTGGCCAGCCGTCCGATCGACGCACCGAACCGGTGCGACGTCTTGAGCTCCGCGATCCGGCCAGGACCGAGACCGTCGACCAGGTCGGCGAGGACTGCACCCGCCTCGACCGACGCCAACTGGTCAGGGTCGCCGACAAGCAGCAGCCGCGCGTCCGGCCGCACCGCCTCGAGCAGGCGAGCCATCATCGTCAGCGACACCATCGACGCCTCGTCGACGACGATCACATCGTGCGGCAACCGGTTGGCGCGATTGTGTCGGAACCGCACCGACGTCTCCGGTCGCTTACCGAGCAGGCGGTGCAGCGTCGTCGCGTGCAGTCCCGACAGCGCTTCGCGGTGGGTGGCATCGAGCTTGTCCACCTCCAGCTGTACGGCCTCCTGCAGACGCGCCGCGGCCTTGCCCGTCGGCGCCGCCAACGCGATCCGTAACCGGGTTCCGTTCGTGAGGAGCGCGAGCAGGCGCGCCACCGTTGTCGTCTTGCCCGTGCCCGGTCCACCGGTGAGCACCGTCAGACCCTGCGACAGCGCCAGTTCCGCGGCGGTGCGTTGCTCTTCGAAGCCCGGCGGGAACAGCCTGTCCAGATCGGGCAACGGCCGGTCCGGCCGCGCGGCCGTCATCGACAGGATGTCGTCGCACACCTGCTGCTCCTCGAGCCAGTACCGGTCGAGATACAGCAGGTCCCCGTCGACGTGCAGCGCCGGTGGTCGGCCGGTCAACGGGTGCGCGGCGATGGCGTCGAACCAACCGTCGACGGCGGGCCACGGCAGCCCCTCGAGGCCGACCTGCTGTTCGACGGTCCGCAGGTTCAGGCACACCGACCCGTTGCGCAGGGCGCGCACCACCAGGGCGATCGCGAGCGACACCCGATCGTCTGGCGCGTCGACGAGATCGCAGAGCCGTTGCGCGACATGCACATCCGACGCGTCGAGGACTTCGGCGTCGGTGAAGGTGCGCAGCAGGCCGGTGGCGCTGACCGCCCGCCGCCACTCCACGCCGGTCACGCTGCCCTGCCCGCGTCGAGCAGATCCGACAGCGCCGTGATCAACGCCGTCGGCGGGTGCCAGCTGAACACGCCGGCGGGATGGCCGTCCTCGGTCGGGGTGTCGGACCCGCACATCCCGCGCAGGAACAGATACAGCACACCGCCCAGGTGCCGCTCGGGTGAGTACCCGGACACCCGCCACCGCAGAAAACGATGCAGCACAACGCTGTACAGCAGTGCCTGCAGGGGATAGTCGGAGTGCAGCATCGCCTCGGCCAGCCGCGGCCGGGAATAGTCCGCCGCGGTGAGGGGCCGGTTGGGATCGCCGAGCCAGTTCGTCTTGTAGTCGACGACGAGGTACCGATCGTGGACGCGCAGCACCGCGTCCACCGAGCCCGACAGGTAACCCTTGAGCGGCTGCGGTCCCAGACCCGCGCCGGTCAAGCGCTCCGCGTATGACGCCAGCGGATCGTCCGCAGGCAGGTGTGCACGCAGCAGCTCACCGACATCGGCGAGCCGGATGTCGGGCGCGGATGCCCGCAAATCGCCTCCCGCCAGCGGGAATTCGAAGTCCATTTCCCGCATCCGGTCGCGTAGTCCGATCTGTCGAAGCGTTGCGCCGCCGGCCAGTGGCCCCAGCGGTGTGTCGTACATGGGCACCATCGCCGCCGCGAGCGCGCTGGCGTCGACGTCGACCGGCCACCACACGGAGTGCTCGCGGACACGCGTTTCCAGTTCCGCCGTGAGGTCGGCGGCGAACGGATCCGCGGTTTCGAGCACGGCGTGTACCAACGACCCGAACTTCGCGCCGGTCGGCAGCTCGGCCATGGGTGACGGCACATCGGCATCGGCCACCTGTGTCGTCAACGGGATTTCGGCGACCTCGTCGTCGAGCTCGGCCACTTCGGGTTCGCTGCTGACCGGCATCGCCTCGACCGCGCGGATCAACCCGCTGTAGGACGTTCGGCGCCACGCCGTGTCGATGGTCCGGTGGAAGTGGCGGGCGGCGACCTCTGCCGGATCGTGCGGCACCGGACGCGCACGCCGCGGACGCGGCACCGACTCCTCGATCGCCGGACCGCCGAAGGCTTCCCACTCCCTCAACCGGGCGAGCGCCTCATCATCGGAAACCTTGCCGGGGACAACGACATCCGGGACCATCGATTCGCCGGGCCGCCGGCCGCGCAGCAGCCGTGACAGCCCGCCGTTCGGCTCGTCACGGGAAGGCGCCCACCAGGCGACCAGCTGCGACTGGGCCCGCGTCATCGCGACGTACATCAGCCGGCTGTCGTCGCTGGCGTCCTCCTCGCGGCCCACCTTCGACACCGCGTGGAAGTCGGGGCTGTCGTTGCCGCCGATATGCAGGCACCGCGTCTCGCCTTCGTGGTAGAGCACCAGCTCGGGCTCGAACACGTGACGGTTGAACGCGAACGGCAGATAGACCACCGGGAACTGCAGGCCTTTGGCGACGAACACCGTCATCACCTGAACCGCGGCGGCGTCGTTGTCGAGGCGACGGAATCGCTCCGCGGCGCCGCTGCGTTCGTCGCGCTGGGCCCGCAGCCAGTCCCGCAGCGCGGGCAGCGTGAAGTGTTCGCGGTGGGCGGCCTCCTGCAGCAGCTGGGTCATGTGGGCCAGGTCGGTCATCTGCCGCTCACCGTTGCGCCACGACAACACCCGGTCGCCCATGCCGGCGAGTTGCGCGGCCTCGAAGATCGCCGCGACCCCGCGCTCGCGGGCGTGGCCCGCCCACTCCCGCAGCGTTTCTGCGATGCGGTCGGTCAGCTGATCGCCGCCCGTGACGAGTGTCTCGGCGGTCTCGCCGAAGAACATGGTCGCGGCCGCCGCGCGCACCACGCCGGGCCGGTGGGGTTGGTCGAACGCCTCGAGCAGCGCCAACCAGTCCTCGGCGGCGTCGGAATTGAAGATGTCGGAGTCGCCGGTGTACACCGCGGGAATACCGGCGTCGCACAGCGCCCGGTAACAGACCCGCGCGTCACGGTGGTTCTCGACGATGACCGCGATGTCACCCGCGCCGAGACGACGACCGTCGAACGTCGCATCCGAATCGATCAGGGCGCCGATGTCGCTCGCCAGATCCTTGGGGATGTGGGTGCGCAGTTGATCGATCG
Organism: Mycobacterium sp. IS-1590; assembly: GCF_001500025.1. Classification (GTDB taxonomy): domain Bacteria; phylum Actinomycetota; class Actinomycetes; order Mycobacteriales; family Mycobacteriaceae; genus Mycobacterium. The sequence goes on from NZ_LQIW01000001.1 coordinate 92,364, forward strand.
GTAGGACGCTGGTTCCGCTGCGGCCGAACGTGTTTCGGCGCACGACCCGCAACCGGAACGGCTCGTCGCACGGCGCGCCGGCCAGTCGTGAGCCTTCGTGCTTGGCGGCGACGTCGTGCACGACGATCTTCTCGTGACCCAGTTGTGCGCCGCGCAGCACCGCCTGCAGTCGGTTGACCAGCGCCTCGTCGCTGCGCCAGTTGTTGGCCAAGGTTTTCTGGACGTCGGCCTTGGAGGCCGCGCTCAGGTAGGTGACGATGTCGCCGCCGCGGAACGCGTAGATCGCCTGCTTGGGGTCGCCGATCAGGACCAGCGTCGAACGTCGGGTGAACGCGCGGTCGATCACCCGCCACTGCACCGGGTCGGTGTCCTGGAACTCGTCGACCATCACGATCGGCCAGCGCTGGTGCATGCGCAGCTGCGCGGGGGAGTCGTCGGCTTCCAGCGCCTCGGCCAATCTGCTCAGCAGATCGTCGTATCCGAGGATCCCCTTGCGTCGCTTGCGGACCTCCAGCTCTGCGAGAACGTCTCTGGCGAACCGGACGCAGACCTCGGCACGCGAGTCCGGTTGGGGGTCTTCCGGTCTCAGCTCGGTCGCGGGATGCTCGACGACCTGCTTGGCCAGCCGCAGCGCATCGGCATAGGTCAACAGCGGATTGTCGCGTTCGCGGCCGAAGTGGTGCAGGTAGAGGTCGTCGACGATCTCGGTGACGAGCTCTTCGAGGCTCTCGACCAGAGTGACGCGGGAGTCGCTGTCACCCGCGACACCCAGCGATTTGAGTACCAGTTGGCAGAACTGGTGCGTGGTGGCGATGGTCGCGGCGTCGAACGCGGCCAGTGCGTCGCGCAGGCGGGTTTCGCGTTTGGCCAGTTGGTTCGGTGTGCCCGCGAGGAGATGCTCGATGATCTCATTGGTGTCGACGCTCGACGGATCGGCGAAAGCCTGTACGGCGTCGACGATGTGACGCCTGACCCGGTCACGCAGTTCCTGGCTGGCCGCGCGGCTGAACGTGATCAGCAGCATCTGGTCGAGCGTCGCGACGCCCTCGGCGAGGTAGCGCGTGACCAACCCGGCCAACGCGAACGTTTTACCGGTTCCCGCACTGGCTTCCAGCACTGTGGTGGAGCGTTCGGCGGGTAGCTCACCCAACAGATCGAAGGGTTCCATCAGGTCTCCAATGCCCGCAGCATCGGCAGCCACAACCGACCGGCGTACATGTCGAGACCGCGTTCGACGAGGTGCTGCAACCAGGTGTTCTTGCCGAATGCCAGCTGGTACGCGGGTTCGGCCTCCTCACCGGGATACCGACCGGACTTCCACTTGTAGCCGGCCCGCTGTTCGGGGTCGCCGTGGCCGTGCACGGCCTCTGCCCACGCATAGGACGTCTTCACCGGCAGCGGAAGCGGTTCACGGCGGCCCTGGTCGTACATCGCCACCAGATCGGCGAGCAGCTCGCGCGCGTGTTCGGCCGGCCTGCCCATCGACTCGACCCGCGGCGTGGTGCCGCGCCTGGCCCGCCCGATGCCGATCGCCTTCCACTCGCGACGGGGTTCGTGAGCCAGCAACGCCAGCAACAGGATCCACGGCTGCAGCAGATGGCGGCCGTCGAGCTTGGAGTAGGTGACCGACACCAGCCGGTCACCGTAGACCGGGGCCACGGTCCCGGTGACCCGCCGCCCGCCGCCGATCTCGACGTCGATGTCGATTGCGGTCGCATCGGCGCCGCGGTAGGGCCGGGCGGCGTCGGCAATGAGCGAGGCCTGCTTGCAGATCTCGTTCGCGCGACGCCATCCGAGGTGGCCGGGCGGCAGGGTGCCGCGCCGCCACTCGGCCTGGCGCGCCTGGTCGGGATCCATGCCGCTCAACATGTCTCGCAGTACGCGATCGCCGACGGTCCACTCCTCGAGCGCATCGATGTCGACGGGCATCGCGTCCTCGACTCCGTCAACCTCCCACGGCAACGTGTAGTCGAGGGCGCGGAAGAAGCCCTTGACGGGATCGCGGAAGAACGCGGCCAGGTCGGCCAGCACGACGTCATCGGGTGCAGGCGAGGGCAGCGGTCCCGAGACGAATGCCGGCCGCTCCGCCCGTTCGGCGGCGCGGGTGAGCGAGGCGCGTTTGACCGTCGAGTCGAACGTGAACGGCACGTTCGGAATCAGCTCGCCGGGGATGACGTTGCGGGTGTCGAACGGCTGCAGGGGATGCTTCACGACGATCGCGTCGCGGACCGGGCGCTCGGTGGTGCGATCCAGGGTGTCGAGCAGTTCGGCGAGCGGAACGGCGGGCGGTCGGTCCTGACCGGAGTACTCGTTGGCACCGGTGTAGGTGATCACCAGCGTCTCGGTGGCCGCGCCGATCGCGTCGAGCAGCAATTGCCGGTCCTCGGAACGGATATCGCGTTCCCCGGTCATCGGTTCACGGGCGAGCGCGTCGTCGCCGTCGACCACGCCCAACCGGGGGAACGCCCCGTCGTCGAGCCCGACCAGGCACACGACCCGGTGGGGCACCGACCGCATCGGCACCATCGTGCACACCGTCAGGGTGCCGGTGCGGAAGTTGGCCCGGGTCGGTCGGCCCGCGAGGTGCCGGTCGAGCAGCGCGCGAACGTCGGAGAGCCGCATCAGGGTGTCGGCGTGAGCGCCGGCGGTGGCGAGCACGTCGGCGAACTCGCGCTCGAGTTGCGCTGTCTGCCACGCGTCGTCGTCGCTCACCCGGGTGAGCAAGGCGACGCTGTCGGTCAATGCCTGCAGCCATTTTGCGAGCGGCTTTGTGCCGGTGAGGGATTGAACGGCGCATCGCAGGCGGTCGATGTACTCGGCGAGCCGGCCGACCAGGTCGACCCGGTTGCTGCTCACGTCGTCCAGGGGCAGCGTGGTGTCGATCCAGGCGTGGGAGTCGTCGGACATGGCCACCCCCGCCAGCACGCGGTCGATGCCGAAACGCCATGTGTTCTGGATGAAGTCGACACCGTAGGGTTTGCGGTGCTCGGTGTCGAAGCCCCAGCGGATGTTGGCCTGCCGAACCCAGCGGGTGATGTCCTCGAGGTTGTCGTCGGTGAAGCCGAAGCGGGCGCGGACCGCTGCGGCCTGCGCGAGGTTGAGCACCTCGCTGGAGGTGGCCCGCCCGCCGGCCAACGCCAGCAGCTGGGACGCGACCCCGAGCAGAGGATTGGTCTGGACGAGGGACCGGTCGGCGAGACGGACCCGGAGCTGGTGCGCGGGATGCACGCCCTTGATCATGTCGCCGAGCCCGAATCCGGCCACGATCAGCGGTGCGTAGGTTTCGATGTCCGGGCACATGACGAGGATGTCGCGCGGTTCGAGCGTCTGGTCATCGGCGAGCAGTCCGAGCAGTACTTCGCGCAGCACATCGATCTGGCGGGCCGACCCGTGGCAGCTGTGCACCTGCACCGAACGGTCGGTGACGGTGTGCCTGCGGCCTTCTCGCCGGATGGTGTTGACGCCGATGTCGGATTGCAGCCACCCGAGAAGCGTGTTCGGGTGCTCGCGGCCGCCGAGGTAGTCGTCGGTGTGCACATCGGTCGGCAGCGCGCGCTGCAGTTCGCGAAGATCGCGCCCGAGGGTGGCGAGCAGGGGGTGGCCGACTCGGCGGTGGCTGGTGTCTTCGCGCCGGGGGATCTGCCCGTGCGATCCCTTGAGTTGCTGCCAGAGATCGTCGCTGGGATGCGGCAGCCACAGGTGCAGCTCGTGGTGGGTCGACAGCGCCTCGAGCAGTTCGATCTCGGTGCTGGGCAGCCGGGTGTGCCCGAACAGAGACAGCCGCTCGGGCAGATCTGTCGGTGACTCCCTCAGCCTCACAACGGTTTTAGCGTGGCGGATGTGTGGCGTGTCGGTGTCGATGCGCTCGATGAGCGCGCGCCACAGCGGCGGCTGCCAGGCGAGATCGGCCGGGATGTGGCCGTCGGCGCCGTTCTCCCAGTCGACCAGCAGCTGCGGGCGTTGGCGGGCGTAGGAGGCGAACAGCCCGGCCAGCCTGCGGGCGACGGCGTAGCGCCGGCCCTGCCGCAGTTCCCTCTCCTCACCGGTTTCGAAGTGACCGAGATGAGTGGCCAGCGGCGTGCACCAGTCCTCGGCGCAGGTGGCGTCGATGACCTCCATCAGTGGCCACACCATCGCGTCGGGCGACCACGGATCGTCCCGCTCGGTGCCGGTCAGCTCGGCGATCAACGAGCGGGGATTGCGAAAGGCGATGCCGGCGCAGACGCCGTCGGCGCCCTCGCCACGCCCGAGCGCGTGACTCAGCCGCTGGCTCAACCAGCGCTCGACACCCTTGGCCGGGACGATGACCAGTTCCTCGGCGAACGGGTCAGGTAGGGGGTCGGAAAGCAGGGCGCCGAGCCCGTCGGCGAGAAGATCGGTGCGTTCTGCCCGATGGATGTGAAGCGCCATCGAAGCCAACGATAGGAGGTCGGTCCGACGCGGCGCGGGGTTTACGGTGGCGGTGGACGTTTGCAAGCGAAGAAGCCAGGGAAGCCAACATTCGATGATTCGTTCGATGGCCGCGATGATGACCATGGCCGCCTGCATCCCGTTGGTCGCGACGCCGGTCGCCAACGCCCAGCCATCGTGCGGCCCGGACCAGGCCGCCGCGCTGCGCCTGGCGTTCGCGCGGCTGCCGTTCGAGCCGCTCACCGGCGCCAAGTGGGACAGCACCCCGGTCGACAGCAACTACGACCCGTGCGCAGAACTGTCGACCATCCTGGTGACCACCGAGGGCGGCACCGGAAGCTCGCCCGTGCAGGCGCTGCTGTTCCATCGCGGCGAGTATCTGGGAACGGGCACCTCCAAGGCGTACGGCTTTACGTCACTGGACAGCGCGGCCAGCAGCAACGACATGGTCGTGCTCAATTACAAGGTGCCGGGTGAGTGCAATGCCTGCGAGCCCGCGGCCATCCACAGCGCGCGGTACCGCTGGAACGGCGATCGCGCTGTGATGCTCGATCCGCCGCCACCGACGGCTTGAGGAAGGAGCGCGAAGTGAGTGAGACGACGTCACCGCGCCTTGGCCCGAAGTTCCAAGAGGCACTGGGATTCGCCGCCGAACTGCACCGCACCCAGACCCGCAAGGCCAGCCAGGTGCCCTACGTCGGGCACCTGCTGTCGGTGGCGGGCCTGGTGATCGAGGCCGACGGCACCGAGACCGAGGCCATCGCCGCGCTGCTGCACGACGCCGCCGAGGATCAGGGCGGAGACGTGACGCTCACACAGATCGAAGAACGTTTCGGGCCCGAGGTCGCCGCCATCGTCGAGGAGTGCAGCGACACGCTCGTGACACCCAAACCGCCGTGGCGTGAGCGCAAGCAGGCCTACATTGAGCACCTGAACACCGCCTCCGACAGCACAATTCGCGTGTCGGCGGCCGACAAGCTGGACAATGCGAGGGCGATCCTGCGCGACCTGCGCCGCTTCGGCCCGAAGGTGTGGCAGCGCTTCAACACCGACGACCCGCACGAGCATCTGTGGTACTACCGGTCGCTGCTCGAGGTGTACCGGCGCCGTAGCGACAGCTGGTTGGTCGACGAACTGTCCCGCGTCGTCGAGACGTTGGCCGAGGAGATCGGCCCACCGGTCGCCGCTACCGTCTGAGGTATGAGCGCACGCGACACGGTGTGGATCTCGGCTGCGGAGGTGGCGCGGCGACTGGACGCGGGTGAACCGCTGACGCTGCTCGACGTGCGGTGGCAGCTCGGGCAGCCCGACGGCCGTGCCGCCTACGAACAAGGACATCTGCCGGGCGCGGTGTACGTGTCGCTCGAGGACGAGTTGAGCGATCACACCGTCGAAGGCCGTGGACGGCACCCGTTGCCGTCCGGATCCGCGCTCGAAGCCGCCGCCCGCCGGTGGGGCGTGCGAGCCGGGACGCCGGTCGTCGTGTACGACGATTGGAACCGCGCCGGGTCCGCGCGAGCCTGGTGGGTGCTGACCGCGGCAGGCATCGACGACGTCCGCATCCTCGACGGCGGGCTCGCGGCGTGGACGGCGGTTGGCCGTCAGCTGGAATCCGGCATCGTCGAACCCGCACCCGGGAACGTCACCGTCGCCCACGACGACCTGTACGACGGGGCACGCCCGACCGTCACCGCCGACGCCCTACTCGAACCGGGCCGGTTGGTGCTCGACGCGCGGGCGCCCGAACGGTTCCGCGGCGACGTGGAACCGGTCGATCCGGTCGCCGGCCACATTCCCGGTGCGCTCAACGTGCCGAGCACCCGCCTGCTGACCGAGGACGGGGCCCTGCTGGACGACGACGAATTGGCCCGGGCGTTGGGGGAGGTGGGCGACGGCGACGTGGCGGTCTACTGCGGGTCGGGCGTCACCGCGGCGGTGACGATCGCGGGCCTGGCGGCGGCGGGAGTGAATGCCGCGCTGTTTCCCGGTTCATGGTCGCAATGGAGTTCGGACCCGTCGCGCCCGGTGGCGAGCGGGCCCGGCGCATGACGGGGGCCCTCCCGCACACCCCGCCCGGGAGGGCCTCTGTGTAGTGATGCCTGTGATCAGGGGTGATAGTTCGGCTGCACCTGCTGCAGGTGGGTGATGCCGTGACCGTGGTGCGTGCCGGGGGCTGGGTGGGCCTTGATCTGCGGGGTGGCGACCAGACCCGGCCGCGGCGTGGTGTCCTGGGTGTAGGTTCCGGCGTTGGCGGCGCCGGCGAAGCCGAGGGCGGCGGCCAGAATTCCGGCCGCGACGATCGGCAGGGCGAAGAACTGGGCGATGCGGCGGGTGGCGGTGGCGTTCATTTCGATCTCCTCGTTGAGTTCGGTTTCTTGTCTGTCTGCCGGTGTGTTCCGGCGATGACTCAACAGTGCGGCACCGCGGGGCCGATGTATGTCGACCGGCCGGCGGGTGAGGCGGATGAAACGTCTGTCCTCCTATCGGGGGACACGGCCTAAGCTGCAGGAAGCGGACAGGAGCACACCATGGACGTTCTGCGCACACCCGACGACCGCTTCGAGAACCTCGCGGGCTATCCCTTCGCGCCGCACTACGTCGACGTCACCGCTTCCGACACCGAGGCGGTGCGCATGCACTACGTCGACGAAGGTCCATCCGACGGCCCGATCGTCGTCCTGCTGCACGGTGAACCGACGTGGAGTTACCTGTACCGCACCATGGTTCCGCCACTGGTCGCCGGTGGGTGCCGGGTGCTGGCACCCGACCTGATCGGGTTCGGGCGCTCCGACAAGCCCAGTCACATCGAGGATTACACGTATCTGCGTCACGTCGAATGGGTGACGTCATGGTTCTCGGCGCTGGACCTGCGCGACACCACGATTTTCGTGCAGGACTGGGGTTCGCTGATCGGGCTGCGCATCGCCGCCGAGCAGGACGAGCGCATCGCGCGCATCGTCGTGGCCAACGGCTTCCTGCCCGCGGGCCAAACCCCAGCCAACCTGCCGTTTCGGATCTGGCGTGCGTTCGCGCGTCATTCGCCGGTGCTGCCTGCCGGTCGTATCGTCGCATTCGGCACCGTGACCGATGTGCCGGCACGTATCCGGGCCGGATACGATGCGCCATTCCCGCCAAGCGATTTCAGGCTGGTGCCCGGGCGTTCCCCGCGCTGGTGCCGACAGAGCCGGACGACCCGGCGTTACCGGCCAACCGCGCGGCGTGGGAAGCGTTGGGGCGCTGGCAGAAACCGTTCCTGTGCGTCTTCGGCGCCAAGGACCCGATCCTCGGCCGTGCCGATCGCCCGTTGATCGAACACATTCCCGGTGCAGCCGGTCAACCCCATGCCCGCATCAACGGCAGCCACTTCGTGCAGGAGGACTGCGGCCCCGAGCTGGCCGAGCGAATCCTGCAGTGGTGCAACTAACCTCGGGTGACGGTGTTTCTCGAGGTGGCGTTCACCTCGGGGTCACCGGAGTGGTAGATCACCTGGTTGTCGAACCCGGACGCGCCGATCTGGTCGACGCGGTCGATGGTGACCTGATTCTCGACCCCCGAAACCGTCACGCTCAGGCAGTGCCCCAGCAGAGTCACCGTGTTGTTGACCCCGCTGACCGAGATGTTGCTGCCGTTGCACTCGATCGTCTCGTTCTCCTCGACCCCGGACACGCTGTACTGCCCGCCGGCCGGCGCCACGGCGACCTTGGGCTCACCCGGCAGCTGCGTGGGCAGCTGCGTCGGCGCCCCGCGTGACGGCCCGATCGTCACGCTGCCGCCGCGGGGGTCGTCCCCGGTCGCGATCGAGATCCCCGGGCGGCCGGCGATCTCCTCCGTCGCCGACGACAGCGTCCACACGAGCGCGCCGATGCCGGCGACGATGACCACCACGACGACCCCGACCAACCCGAAGATCAACCCCAGCGGCGCGCCGCTCTTCGTCGGACCGGGCGGAAACGAGACGCCGAACGGCGGCGCGCTGTAGGGCGACTGCGAAGGGTAGGGCGGCTGGTGCGGAGGACCGTAGACCGGCGGGGGCAACGCAGACGTCTGGTAGTCGTTGGCCGGTGACTGTGACGTGCCCAGTTCGACGGCGCCGCGGTCGGCCAGCGGCTGCTCCAGCTGCCGGATACGCGCCTCCGGGTCGTCCTCGGGGTTCATGCGCAGATGGTGCCACACCGTCGTTTGCACCGCCTGAATACCGGCAACCCGACGATCATGATTGGCACGTTGCGATCCACCGTCGTCGACTGCCGGGAGCCGATGCGGCTGGCCACCTTCTACGCGGGCGTCCTCGGCGGACAGATCGAAAAGCAGGACGACTCCTGGGTGGTGCTCACCGACCCGCAGGGCCGACGGCTGGCGTTCCAGTTCTCGCCGGAACACGAGCCGCCGCGCTTTCCGGACCCGCGCGGTTCACAACAATTCCACCTCGACATTGCGGTGGACGACCCCGATGCCGCTGAACACGAAGTCCTCGACCTCGGCGCGACCCGGGTGTCCGACGCCGAGGAGGACTCGAAGTTCCGGGTGTTCCGCGACCCGGCGGGACACACGTTCTGTCTGGTCTGGGGCATCGCCGACTAACGGCGAAGCCGATTTGCTGACGACGGTTACCGCGACGCCGAAGTTGGTACTCCTAACCCGTGGTGGCACCCGGGTTCATCGCCATCGGCAGCGGTCCTGCCGGGGTGAGTGCTGCCGAGACCTTCCGTAGCAGGCATTCCGACATCCCGGTCCGAATCCTGACCACCGACCCGGCGCTGCCGTACGCCAAGCCGCCACTGAGCAAGGAATTCCTGTGCGGCCGCGACACCAAGCTCGCCCTGCACAGTGAGCACTGGTTCGAACGCAACGGCATCGACCTCGTCCGCGGCATCACGGTCGAACGCATCGACGTGGACCGCCAGCAGGTCGTGACTGTGGGTGGCCAGCGCTACTCCTACTGGCATCTCGTCATCGCCTCCGGCTCCGTGGCGGTGCGACCGCCCATTCCCGGGATCGAATCTGCGTTGACGCTGCGGTCGTTCGCCGACGCGGTGGCGCTCAAGATGGCCGCCCGCTACTCCGACTGCGCGGTGGTCATCGGCGGCGGCCTGATCGGATGTGAGGCCGCATCCTGTCTGGCCGAGCGTGGAGTCGCGACGATGGTCGTCGCCGCCGAACATGTCCCGCTACAGCGCCGGTTCGGGCTCGAGGCCGGTGAACGCGTCGCGAAACTGCTGTCGGACAACGGCGTCCGGTTCGCCGGTGAGACGACCGTCGCCGCGGTCGAGGACACCCGCGTGATGTTGGACAGCGGTGAGGCCGTCGACGCGGACCTCGTCGTGTGTGCGACGGGTGTGCGCCCCGACATCCGCCTCGCCGAAGCCGCCGGACTGCAGACGCGCGACGGGCGCATCGTCGTCGACTCGCATATGCACACCTCGGCGCGCAACGTGTATGCCGCGGGCGATGTGGCGCTGGCGCACAACGTCACCGCCGGCAGACCCATCCCGGCCGAACACTGGCGCGACGCCGCGCATCAGGGCCACGTCGCCGGCCTGACCGCGGCCGGTTTCCCCGCGGCATGGGACACCGTGCCCGGGTTCTCCTGCGCCATCGGCACTTCCGTACTCAAGTACCGCGGCTGGGGTGTCGACTTCGACGGCGAGCCGGTCGAGGCCCGGTTCGTCGACCACCACACCGGGTTCACGGTCTGGTACGGGGTGGGTGGCGACGTCGTCGGTGTGCTGACCCTCAACGCCGACGACGACCACCGCCGCGCCGGCGAGATGCTCGGCGCGCGTTGACCGGTCAGCCCGAGGCGAGCCCGTGCTCGAGCGCGTACATGCTCGCCCCGATCCGGTTGGAGACCCCAACCTTGGCGTACACATGCTCGACGTGGTTGCGTACGGTCTTCTCGCTGAGCACCAGCTTGGCCGCGATGTCCTTGTTGCTCGCACCCTGCGCGACCAGACGCAGCACCTCGACCTCACGCGCGGTAAGCCCGTCGGGTCGCGGCGCACGCCTGCCCGAGGCGTGACCGGACGCCTGCAGCACCGCATCGGCGGCGGCCGAGTCCAATTGCCCCTTCGACACCCGTTCCCGTAGCCGCCTGGCCGCGCCCGCGGGGCCGAGCGCCTCCCGGTACGGCCGCGGCTCCAGCGCACTCTGATAGCTGACCGCGCACGCCAGCAACCGGTCGGTCATCGTCAGCTGCCGCGCGGCCAGGCCCCGGGGATACCCTGAGCCGTCGAGACATTCGTGATGGTTGGCCGCGACCGACGCGATCTCCTTGAGACCGGGAACCTGCGAGAGGATCCGCTCGGTCAGGTACGGATGCAACCTCATGCGCTCGAACTCCGCCGTCGTCAGCGCAGTGGGTTTCGACCAGACCTGATTAGAGACACCGATGCGACCGAGATCGTGCACATAGCCGGCGCGCCGAGTCGTCGCGACCGCTTCGTCATCGAGACCGAGTGTTTCGGCCGCGGTTGCGGCGAGCTCGGCCACTGCGCGTGAATGTCCAAGTGTGAACGGGCATTTGAGGTCGACGAACTCTCCCAGGGCCATCAGAAGCGTGTCGAGTGCGCCGGCGTCGAGGCGGGTTGCACGGTCCGGCGCGTACCGCAGCGCCGTCGCCCACACGTCTCCGGTCGACGGGGCCGCCGGGATGTCGGCGGGATCGGCGACGAAAGCGTCCACGACCGCGGGATCGAACTGACCTCCCCGCCTGCTGCGGACCATCGCGACCGCACCGTCGATGCCGTACTCGCGCTGGTGCACCTCGACCATGTCGGCGACCTGAGCGACCCGCATTTCGACCGGTATCCCCTCACCGGACGCACCGGCAGGCAGCCCACCGCCGTCGTAGCGTTCGAAGGTGTACCGCAGCGCATGCTGCACGTCGGCGTCCAGGCCGATGCGCTCGGCCAGCAGGCCCGCCGATGTGCAGTGCGAGTGGATCAGCCGCGAGATGTGCCCGCGCGCATTGGCATACAGTGTCGCCACCGTCCTCAACCGCGTCAGCAGCGACTCACCGCGGCCGACGTTGGTCAGCAGGAAACGTTGGTACGGCAGCCCCGACCAGTCGACGAGGTACGAACTGCGCCGTACTGCGATGTCGTCGCCGAACCATCGCGCGTATTCGTGCGAATCGGCGTGACACCCGATCCACATGATCAGCGTCACGTAGTAGGTGCAATCACGCTGCCGCGCCGTCAGGTGCAGCCGGTCGGCCAGCCGCATCGCGATCAGCGCCGACCGCAGCATGTGCTCGGCGGGCTGACCCAGCCCGAGGTCGACCGCGACCGACAGCGCCGCGAGCACTTCCGCCCGGGTCGGAAGCTCCTGCGGGCTGCGGGCGCCGGTCACAGCCCGATTCTGCACCGTCTGCATCGCCGGATCAGTGCGTTAGGTCAAGACGGTCCGCATCGCGGTGACGGGCCACGTCGAACGCCTCGAACCGGCCCTGGGCGATGACGCAGATGCCGCGTTGCGGCAGCTGGAAGTCGGCCAGGTTGCCTTGCACCGGGTGCGGCCCGACGGGACCGAGGTCGACGCCCTGCACGACCGCCGACGAATCAGCGACCGCCCACACCCGCCGGGGTGCGATGCGGAACTCCTGACCGTTGGGCAGGTTGCCGGTCAGCCGCACCTTCCCCAGGCCCAGCACCGGCCCGACGATGCGGCTCATCGCCGTCAGCGTTCGGCGGTTGCGTGCCGCGGCGGCGGGTAAGCGTGAACCGATGGCACTCATCAGGCGGGTGGCCGCCGTCGTTGCGATGTCGACGCGCCAATCCAGCACCGAGGCAATGGAAATCGACAGCGACCACGGTGTGAGCCACTCGGCGTCGATGGGGCAGACAACGGGGTCGACCGGCGTCGCCGAGCTGAAGTACCGCGAACAGCTCTGTGGGCCGGGTGTGGTGGCGTAGAACGTCCACACCCCGTCCGGTGTGCGATGCCAGACCGATTTGTAGGCGGGGGAGAACGACGTCTCGGGAAAATCCCGGTAGGCGAGGTAGTGGCCGTTGGCGAACGGCAGGCCCATGACGCCGAAGCCGACGACACGCTCCTCGTCTCCGTCGGGCAGCGGCATCGTCTTGGTGGCGGCCGCGAAGGCCTGAGGTGTTGTGGTCATGCGGTGAGCGTGCGCCCCCGCGCAGGCCGCTCACATGGGGCAAACGCCCCAAACTGTGTTGCGATTTGTGAGTGATTTCGATCGGTGAACGAACGGGATCACTCACAAATCGCCTGGGAGGGTGGGGCGCAGGCCCGTCAGTAGGGAGCGCACGCCGAGTCGCCACCGCTGCTCGATCGACGGTGCGGACGTCCCCAGCCACCGCCCCAGTTCCTGGACCGTCAGCCCCTGCGCGAGGGCCAGCAGCACGTGGGCGATGTCGGCGACGTCGCCGCTCAATAACCCCGCGTCGACGCAGCGCTGGATGCGGCCGGTGAACGCCGCGCGTACCGAGGCGCCGGCGGCGGCTTCGTCGGGCCCCGGTTCCAGTTCGGCGAACGGCCGCGCGAACATCAGCTGGGCGAGCCGGGGATAGGACCGGCAGAACGATCGGAAGACCGGCACCAGACGTTCGAGATCGGCGAGGGGCTCATCGGTCAGCGGCACGGACTCCAGTTCGGCGCCCAGCAGCCGGAATCCCTCGAAGACCATCGCGCGCAGCAGCCCCGCCTTGTCGGAGAACAGCTCGTACACCGCGGGCACCGACGTGCCTGCCCGCTCGGCGACGCGGCGAGTGGTGAACCCCGAGATCCCCTCCTCGGACAGCGTCGCGATCGCCACCTCCAGCAGGCGGTCCTTCAGCTCGGGCGTGCGCTGCTTCGCCCTCGGCACCGTGCTGGCCTAGCCGAGGGTGAATTCGGTTGCCAACCCGTCGATTCCGGCCCGAATGGCGTTGAGTGCAGACTCGCGGGCCTTCAGCTTCGTCGCGACATGTGCGCCGGTGTGCACCGTGTTCGCCAGCTCCGTGGCCACCTCCTGCGCCCGCGCCAGCACGCGATCCGCCTCCACGATCTCGTCGAGCCACCCGCCGGAGACGGCCTGCTCGCCGGCGAAGGTCGACGCCAGCGCCGCGGCCCGCTGGTAGACCGGCGGCGTCAGCCGCAACCGCATGATCTCCAGTGCGGCGACCGGGATCGTCATGCCGATGGCCACCTCGATCGCCTGGCAGCGGGTCTTCGGCTGGCCGATCCGGTGATCGCCGGACAGCAGCAGGAACGACCCCATCGCGATGGCCGGACCCGTCGCGGCCATGACCACCGGGACCGGAAATGTCAGGCATCGCACCGCGAGCTCGAACCCGCCCGTGAGCATCCCCAGACCGGCCTGCACGTCGCCGGACTGAAACACGGTCAGGTCGAAACCGCCGCTGAACACGCGGCCGTTGCCCGCGAGCACGACGACCTTGGCGGCATCCTTCTCCGCACGGTCGAGCGCTTCGTTGATCGCGGTCTGCATCGCCGGACCGAGGACATTGACCTTGCCGTCGTCCAGCGTGATCGTGGCGACCGAATCTTTCAGCTCATAGCCAACGAGGTTGCTCATCGCTTCTCCTTCGAACGCGGTGCGGCTAATCGTATCGATGTTACGAAACGTCGATACGAGCGCCACGGGGAGCCGCGGCGCAGCCGGGATCACGCAATCCGGTGCCGCGCCGTGTTGGTCTTGAGGATCTGGGTGTGTGCTTCCTCGAATTCGGCGTCGATGTCGACCGGCCGGCGGGGAGCGGGCCCGTTGCGCGGATTTCGCTGCGGCCCTTCACTTTCCGTGCGGTACCGGTCGCGGAGCTCGTCGACCGATGACCGCACGCGGTTGATCTCCTGGCGCAGCACGTCTTCGCGGCTCTCATTCGCCGCGTAGTGGTAGTAGGTCAGCAGGTGACGAAGCAGCTCGAGTTTCTGCTTCTCCTGGCGGGCCAGGTCGTGCGTGGTCAGCAGCTCCAGCCGCTCGACCGGATGCAACGTCGACCAGTCCAGCACCGCTGTGGAGCGGTACCGGGGGCGCGACCCCTTCTTCTTCGCGTGCCCCTGCTGGTCGTAGTAGGTGACCGCGCCGTCGAACCGGGATGCGATGGCCTCGCCGAGTTCGCGACGGTCCAATGCCGAATCCCAGACGATGCGCCATTCCTGTCCGGGCGCCAGATACGGGATCTCGGCGGGCAGATTCAGCGGGGCGATGTCGACGTAACGATCGTCGTAGACGTTCTCGTACTTGGCCACCGTCGGCGGATGCGCGAAATCGAACCGGATGTTGTAGGCCGGTGTCCGACCGAAGTTCTTGACCACGAGCTCGATCAGATGCCAATCGTTGGCCGCCGGCTCCATGAACATCGCCACATTGGGCTGCATCAGCTCTTCGGTCTGCCGCCTCGCCCGCTGATACTGCCGCCAGGCGTAAACCAGGGCGGCGACCCCCACCACGACGGCGAGCCAGGCGGCCAGCGCCGTCCACATCCCGGCCGAAAGGCCGAGTACCCCATCCGCATCCACGCACCGCTGTATATCACGCAGCCGCGGATCGCACACCCTTTGCCAATTGCCGGAGACGTCGATTAGCTGGCGTTGCGCAGATGATCGTGACCGGCGGAATTCGTCACAACAGGCTCGCCGGTTTCAGCTGCGCAGTATTGCTGATCAGCTCGTCGAGCGACGCGGTGAGCCCCATGTCGGCCAGCGCTTCATCGGCCGTCGCGCCCGTCGGGTGGACCAATCGCTCACCGCGTGCCGCCCAGTCGAGGTCTGACCACGTCACGCAGGCGGGTAAGCGCTTCCAGTACTGCGGATGCTCGCGCAGGTACAACTCGACACTGGCGTGGACGGCCGCATTCGCGGGAAGCCTGCGGAGCGAGATCGTGTGGGCGGTCTCGGCGAGCGCGTCGTAGTGACCGGGTGTGGGCAACGCGTTCATGCTCTCGTGAGGAGCCGACAGCCCGGCGCTCAGCGCACCCTCGAGCATCCAGTCGAAGCTGATCTCGGCCAGCGGGCGGCATGCCCCCGGTCCTCCGGCGACGTCGCAGTGGGCGCCGCGGAACCAGACTTCCTCGACGTGCGCCGACGCTGAGGTGGTCAATCGTTCGCCCGGACGCCCGTCTATCGCCACCGCGTGCCTACCCGATTCGACGTTTGGCATCGGCACCGGCATGGACCGGCGCGTCCAACCCGGGATGCTCACCGCGTCCCAGATGCCCAAAAACCGGACGGAGACCGGGATTTCGCGCTGCTGCTCCAGCCGGGAGGCGATCTGGGTGACGCGCGTCCAGTCCTGTTGGTCGCGGCCGGTCCGCGGCAGGGCATACGCGCCGAGCACGAAATCCGTCAGCTCCGGCAGCACCCCGACCGTGGACAGCAACCTGGTCAGGGTCTGAGCGCAGTAACCGCCGCGACCGACGCCGAACAGATAGATCGGGTCACCGGGTTCCCAGCAGTCGACCAGGAAGCGATAAGCCTCGGCGATGGCGCCGCGAGCCTCCTCGGCCGCGGCCTTGAAGGGCCGCAACGTCTTGCCGGGGTACGCCGTGGCTCCCGGGTGATACCAGGTGAGCTGGTCGGGAACGCCGTCGAGCAGACGAAAGAGTCGATGGGCATTTGTCGCGGTTTCGGGTTCGGGATAGCCACGAATGCGGTCGAAGCACAGTACTAGCTTCTTCATGGTGGCCCCCCGGCCCGAAAATTGACGCTAGGGTCTACAAGTTTGCCCCCAGGCGGCCTTGTTGTCCAGAAATTTGTATTTCTCGACCCGTTATGCCGCATGCACCTGCGAAAACCTCGGGAGTCAAACCGTCGGCGGAGTTCATGTCACAGTTGCCGAAGGGTGGCGCGCCCTCGGGTAGGCCGCCGCCGTGTCCGGTGCCGTCGGTGTACTGATGCGCCACCTTGCCGGGATAGGGCGGGTTGTGCCCATAGGCGGCGATGACGAGCCGAAGACCCGCCGGTTTGTGGGGCCACAGGGTGTCGAGGTCTCCGACGTTGCCGTAGCCGATCACCTTCGCCGTGCTGCCGACGAATGCGCCGACCTCGCGGCGCGTGGCGTTGAGCTCTGCCGAGCGGTTGCCGCGGATCCGACCGCCCCACGACTCGACGTCGAGCATCACCGCCATCTTCGGGTGCGGGTCGCCCACCTGATCGCGGAACGTGGCCACGGTCTCGCGCCAGTTCGGTCGCCATACGAAGTACACCAGGAAACACGCCAGCCGCCCATTGTCGGCGCTGCGGCGACACCAGTCATAGTTGTTGCGCCACCGACGATCTCGATATGTTCCGTCGTTGGAACGGATGCACAACACCGGGTACGGATAGCTGTCGTCGACCCCGGCCTGCCATTCCGAGACATCGGCATAGAGGGTGTCTGCCACGCTCGCCCAGTCCTTCGGGGACGAAGCTCAGCCGCCCATCAGCATGCGCCACTGGTCGAGGTTGCTCGCCCGATACACGTAATTGGTTTGCCGCACCTCCGACAAGGAGGCGCTGGGCTCTGCGGAATACCAGTGGCCGGGGAACACCGTCGGGTCGCCGGAGAGCTTGGCGAGTGCCTGCAGGCTGCGGAACATGTCGTCGACGTTGCCGCCGGGGAAGTCGGTTCGCCCGCAGCCCTCCAGGAACAGGGTGTCGCCGGCGACGAGTCGCCCGTCGAGCAGAAAGCACTGGCTGCCGGGCGTGTGGCCGGGCGTGTGCAGGAGCTCGATGTCGATGTCGCCGACCTTGACCACATCACCGTGCTGATGCTCGGTGAGCTCGCTGCGCGCGATGCCGGTGACCTTCGAAACCCAGTCCGCCTCAAGCGCATTCACATGGACCGGCACGCTCGTATGTTCCAGCAGCTCGGCGAGCCCCTTGAGTTCGAACCCCATCATCGAGCCGCCGACATGGTCGGGGTGGTGGTGGGTGACCAACACGCCGGACAGCCGCATGCCGTCGGCCTCCAGCGCGTCGACGAGATCGCCTGCGGCGTAGGCGGGGTCGACGACCACCGTGTCGCCGGTCTCGCGGTCGCCGATCAGGTAGGCGAAGTTGCGCATCTGCTGGGCGATCATGTCGCCGGCCGCGAAGTCGCGACCGGACAACAACTGACGGAAGTAGAGCCGATCCGAAGCCATGAGCGTCAGCGTATCTGGGCCCCGATTTCGGGGCTCAGTCCTGGCCGCGCAACCGCACCATGCGGATGGTGCTGCTCTCGTCGAGTTCGACCAGGTCGGTGTGCGAACGCAGGAAGTCGCTGAACGACTTGAAGCCGAGGGACTTCTCCGAGAACGACGGGTCCATGCGCCGCATCTGAGCCTTGACCGCCGAGTTGTGCAGCCAGTCGGAGTCGTCCTTGCCGTGCGCGATGCGCAGCGCCCGTTCGAGCAACGCGGTCGCGGCGGCCTGCGGGTCGGGCTGTTCCGGTTCCTGCTCGGCTTCGGCCTTGGTGCGGCGCCGCTTGGGCGCGTCCGACTTCACCGCCGGAACGCCGGGCAGCGCATCGTAGGAGACGTACTCGTCGCAGGCCGCGGTGAGCGACCGGCTGATCGATCCGGTGATGCCGATCCCGACGACGTAGCGCCCGAGGCGTTTGCACCGCTGTGCGAGCGGGATGTAGTCGGAGTCGCCGGCCACGATGACGACGTGGGTCAGGTCGGGCAGCCGGAACATGTCCTCGACGGTGTCGACCGCGAGCCGGATGTCGGCGCCGTTCTTGCTGTACGCGGCGGCGGGGAACAGCTGCACCAGGTCGACCGCGCGTCCGACGAGCTGGTCGCGGTAGTCGGCGTTGACGTCGGTCGACCAGTCGGCGTACGCCTTGGTCAGCACCAGCGTGCCGAAGGACGATGCGTAGTCGATGATCGCGCCGACGTCCACGGTCGCTTGCGTCAGCCGGCCCGGATTCTTGTGAAAGCCCGCGGCCTTGTCGCGCTGGAACGAGTTGCGTCCGTGGATCTGGTCGTAGCGGGAGATCACGATGTTGTCGAAGTCGAGATACACCGCCACACGGGTTGCGCCGGGTTCGGTCACTGTTCGGTCCTATCGTTCGGCGACTAGAGTCGGACGGTAGTGGTTGCGGTGATCAGCGGTTTGGCGCGGCAATCGGCGAGAATGTACCCTCTTTAAGGCTCGCGCCGCGGTGCGCGAACCTCGAAGCAGGCAGGCCCCCTTAGCTCAGTCGGCAGAGCGTTTCCATGGTAAGGAAAAGGTCAACGGTTCGATTCCGTTAGGGGGCTCGGTGAGCGGGCGGATATCCGTCCGGATCCCGGGGCGGTGTAGCTCAGCTGGTTAGAGCGCACGACTCATAATCGTGAGGTCGGGGGATCGAGCCCCCCCACCGCTACAGGCAATATCGAACGCGTAGACGAAGGACGAGGAACGTGGCCTCCAGTACCGACGTACGGCCGAAGATCACTTTGGCCTGCGAGGTGTGCAAGCACCGCAACTACATCACCAAGAAGAACCGCCGCAACGACCCGGACCGGCTCGAGATCAAGAAGTTCTGCCCGAACTGCGGCAAGCATCAGCCGCATAAGGAATCTCGCTAAAACGAGTCAGCCGGTGGGCGTGGCCCGGGTTGACTAGGTAGGTTAGCTAACTGTGTCTTTGTCCGAGCGGATCGTCGGGATGCACTACCGCTACCCCGACCATTACGTCGTCGGCCGCGAGAAGATCCGCGAGTACGCGGTGGCGGTCAAGAACGACGACCGAGTGTTCTTCGACGAGGATGTCGCGGCCGAACTCGGCCACAAGGCGCTGCCTGCGCCGCTGACCTTCATGAGTGTCCTCGGCTATATGGCGCAGATATCTTTCTTCGAGCACGCAGGTGTCGGGATCAAAGACGCGAAGATCGTGCAGGTCGACCAGGTGGTCAGATTCTTCAAGCCGATCTTCGCGGGTGACAAGCTCAACTGCGAGGTGCAAGTGGACTCCGTGCGGCAGGCCCACGGCACCGACATCGTGGTGTTGAAGAACATCGTCACCAATGAAGCCGGTGACGTGGTGCAGGAGACGTTAACGACCCTGGCGGGTCGGACGGGTGACGGAGAAGAGGGTTTTTCAGATGCCACTGCGTGAGTTCGCCTCGGTGAAGAAGGGCGACGAGCTTCCCGAGAAGGTGATTCCGCTGACGCGGCAGGACCTCGTCAACTACGCCGGGGTGTCGGGTGACCTCAACCCGATCCACTGGGACGACGAGATCGCCAAGCAGGTCGGTCTGGACACCGCGATCGCGCACGGCATGCTGACCATGGGTTTGGGTGGCGGGTACGTCACCGAGTGGGTCGGCGATCCGGCGGCGGTCACCGAGTTCAACGTGCGTTTCACCGCCGTCGTCCCGGTGCCCAACGACGGCATCGGGGCGGAGATCGTCTTCAGCGGACGAATCAAATCGGTTGAGCCCGAGACGAAGTCCGTGACCATCGCGCTCTCGGCAACCACCGGTGGCAAGAAGATCTTCGGCCGTGCGGTGGCCGTCGCGAAGCTGGCGTGATCCGTGGCACTCAAAATCGATATCAAGGGAATGGTCTGGAAGTATCCGGAGCCCTATGTCGTGGGACATGAGCAGATCCGCCAGTACGCGAACGCCGTCAAGGCCCATGATCCGCAGAGCCACAGCCTGGAGGCAGCCCGGGCCTCGGGCCACGATGCGCTGATCGCGCCCCCGACGTTCATGTCGATCTTCGCCGTCATGATCCAGCGGCATTTCTTCCAGCACAACGACGTCGGCTTCGAGACGATGCAGATCGTGCAGGTCGACCAGAAATTCAAGTTCCATCGACCGATCAAGGTCGGTGACGAACTGACCGGCACGATGGAGATCCTGACCGTCGACGAACGGTTTGGCGCCGACATCGTCACCACCCGCAACAAGCTGGTGGACCAACACGGCGAGCTCGTGATGGAGTCGTTCACCACGCTGATGGGTCACGAGGGCGACAACTCGATCTCGGCCGGCTGGGATCCCGAGACGGGTCAGGTGGTCCGCAAGCCCGTCGTCCATGATCCCGTCGACGATCCCGATGGCGGCGACAGCGTGAACGGCGAGGTGTCTGCCTGACGGCCGGCTCGCCGGTGGATTAGTAACTCGGACCGGTGGCGCGCTACACTCGGTCCTCGGGGTTTTCCCAGTCCAGCGCGCTGTCCGTCGGTTTGAAGATCGGCCGATCGGGGAGCGCGCGAATTGTGTGAGCCCCGAACGGGTGGCCTGTCGCAGTGCCACTCTGAAGGGGCGTAGCTCAACTGGCAGAGCAGCGGTCTCCAAAACCGCAGGTTGCAGGTTCAAGTCCTGTCGCCCCTGCTCAACTGAATACTCGACAAGTGTGGACACTGGAAGGTGACCCACAAACCAGATGACCAGACAAGGGAGCATGCGGTGAGCGACGAGCACGACGATGCCGGCTCCGACACCGAAAACGGCCGCGGCGCCGTCGTGACCCGACCCACCCGCCCGTCGGGTAAGCGGACCCGTCGTGCAGCCGCCGGCGAGGACGCGGGCGAAGCCGTCGACCTGGCCACCGGCACCGCGGCCTCACCCACCAAGAACGGGTCGGGCACCGCGAAAAAGGCCGCCAAGAAGCGGGCCGACGGACCGTCGCGGAACCCGTTCCTGTTCGTGTGGAACTACCTGCAGCAGGTCGTGGCCGAGCTGCGCAAGGTGATCTGGCCGAACCGCAAGCAGATGATCACCTACACCGGCGTGGTGCTGCTGTTCCTGGCCTTCATGCTGGCGCTGATCGGCGGCGTCGACTTCGGCCTTGCCAAGCTGGTCTCCCTGGTGTTCGGCTGACGAGTACGCGCGACGGATGAGAATTTCGAGAGGACTGACAAGTGACTAGCTTCGAGGGCGATACGCCTTCGGCCGAGAGCGTTGACCTGATCGACGAGACGACTGGGGCGACGACCGACGCGACCACCGACCCGGCGACCGAGGACGCCGACGTCGCCGGCGACGCCGTGAGCGACGAGGCGGCCACCACGGAGGACGCGGCCGGTGAAGCGGCCGCCGCGGACGCCGAGCCCGAGGAAGAGGATCCGGCGGTCGCGCTGAAGAAGGAGCTGCGGACCAAGCCGGGCGACTGGTATGTCATCCACTCCTACGCCGGTTACGAGAACAAGGTGAAGGCCAACCTCGAGACCCGCGTGCAGAACCTCGACGTCGGCGACTACATCTTTCAGGTCGAGGTGCCGACCGAAGAGGTCACCGAGATCAAGAACGGCCAGCGCAAGCAGGTCAACCGCAAGGTGCTGCCCGGTTACATCCTGGTGCGCATGGAGCTCAACGACGAGTCGTGGGGCGCGGTGCGCAACACGCCGGGGGTGACGGGCTTCGTCGGTGCGACGTCGCGGCCGTCGCCGCTGTCGCTGGACGACGTGGTGAAGTTCCTGCTGCCGCCCGCCGCGGCGAAGAAGCCGGGCAAGGCGGCCGCCGCTGCCGGTGCAGCCGCCGCCGAGGCCGGGGGCATCGAGCGCGCGCCGATCGAGGTCGACTTCGAGGTCGGCGAGTCGGTCACCGTCATGGACGGGCCGTTCGCGACGCTGCCCGCATCGATCAGCGAGGTCAACGCCGAGCAGCAGAAACTCAAGGTGCTGGTGTCCATCTTCGGCCGCGAAACACCTGTCGAACTGACCTTCAACCAGGTCGCCAAGATCTAGCTGCGATTTGTGTGCGTTGAGCAGCGCGAGCGCTCGAAAACGCACACAGATCGCTGAGTAACGAGAGAGGAAACACCACACCCATGGCCCCGAAGAAGAAAGTCGTCGGGCTGATCAAGCTGCAGATCCAGGCCGGGCAGGCCAACCCCGCCCCGCCGGTCGGTCCGGCGCTCGGCCAGCACGGCGTCAACATCATGGAGTTCTGCAAGGCGTACAACGCCGCGACGGAGAACCAGCGCGGCAACGTCATCCCCGTCGAGATCACCGTCTACGAGGACCGCAGCTTCACCTTCAACCTCAAGACACCGCCCGCGGCCAAGCTGCTGCTGAAGGCCGCCGGTGTCCAGAAGGGCTCGGGCGAGCCGCACAAGACCAAGGTCGCCAAGGTGTCCTGGGATCAGGTGCGCGAGATCGCCGAGACCAAGAAGGAAGACCTGAACGCCAACGACATCGATCAGGCCGCCAAGATCATCGCCGGCACCGCCCGGTCGATGGGCATCACGGTCGAATAGTTCGACCGGATCCCGTGGGAGAGCCAGCTTCGGCTCGGCGATGAGCGCTCGCGCGAAGAGCGATCATCACAGACCACAACTCAGCAACTAGGAGAAACGAATGAGCAAGACGAGCAAGGCATACCGCGAAGCCGCCGAGAAGGTGGACCGCAGCAGGCTGTACACGCCGCTGGAGGCCGCGAAGCTGGCCAAGGAGACGGGATCGAAGAAGCAGGACGCGACCGTCGAGGTGGCGATCCGGCTGGGTGTCGACCCGCGCAAGGCCGACCAGATGGTGCGCGGCACCGTCAACCTTCCGAACGGCACCGGCAAGACCGCCCGCGTTGTGGTGTTCGCGGTCGGCGACAAGGCCGAGGCCGCGGAGGCGGCAGGTGCCGACGCCGTGGGTAGCGACGATCTGATCGAGCGGATCCAGGGCGGCTGGCTGGACTTCGACGCGGCGATCGCGACACCCGACCAGATGGCCAAGGTCGGCCGCATCGCTCGCATCCTCGGTCCGCGTGGCCTGATGCCGAACCCGAAGACCGGCACCGTGACGCCCGACGTCGCCAAGGCCGTGTCCGACATCAAGGGCGGCAAGATCAACTTCCGCGTCGACAAGCAGGCCAACCTGCACTTCGTGATCGGCAAGGCCTCGTTCGACGAGAAGGCGCTTGCGGAGAACTACGGCGCCGCGATCGACGAGATCCTGCGGGCCAAGCCGTCGTCGTCGAAGGGCCGCTACCTCAAGAAGGTCGTCATCTCGACCACGACCGGCCCGGGCATTCCCGTCGATCCGTCGGTGACGCGCAACTTCGCCGAGGCCTGAGCGTAGGGCGTTTGCGGGCGGCCACCGAAACCGGGTGTCGGCCGCATCCGAGGGGCCGATCTCGCCGTACGTCGGTGAGCACGGCCGATCTCAGCTCGAGTCGATCGAGTATGTATCTGTCCGCCATCGATGGGCATGATGGGGCGGGAGGGAAATCCCCGCTGGGGCTGCGAGCGAGCATCCCAAGCCGCCCGTAGGCACCGCCTTCTTGATGTAGAACTTTCTTCAGTCGAAGTTCGCTGTTCCACGGTGACGCTGTCACACTTGTGTGAAAGTTAACCCATGCGTAAGTGCATTCGGGTCGTCCTTCTCGCTTTGCTGGGCCTGCTTAGCGCAACCGTCCTCGGTGCCGCGGCGGCACTGGTGGCGGCGGTCAGCCTGGCGGCAACCGCATTGATCGTGCCTGGCACTGGGACTCCCAATGCCAACAGCGTCGGGGAGTACATGCCGAACTTCCGCGACTACTACATGCAAAAAACGCAATGTGATGACGCTAGCTGCGAGCTGGAAGGCGTCAACTACCCCGCGTCGTTCTGGCCGATTCCGCTGCCCGGGTGGTGTGATCCCGGTCGTTGCGAGAAATTCAACGTATCGGTCGCCGCCGGTGTGGAGAACTTGAAGCAGGCGCTCGGCAACTTGGAAAACATTGACCCCGACTTCGATGGTGACCTCGTGATAGCCGGTTACTCTCAGGGCGCTCGCGTCGTCAGCATCGCGAAGACGCGAATCGCAAACGGGGACTGGGACCAGTTCCTCGACGGAGTCGACTCAGTGCAGTTCGTCTTCATCGGCAACCCGAACCGTCCGAACGGCGGCATCCTGTCGCGGTTCGGCATCCTCGGCCGCATCCCGATACTCGATGTGACCACCGGCCAGCCGACGCCAACCGACACAGAGTTCGAAACCGAGGACTGGGCGATCCGATGGGAGGGCATCGCAGACTTCCCGCAGTATCTGCTCAATCCCCTTGCGGTGATCAACTCGCTGATGGGGTTCTACTACGACCACGGCACGTACTTGGCGAAAAACCAGGAGAGCGATGCAGATGAGACCCCCGCCGGCTACACCGTGGATGAGTGGCGGGAGATCACTTCCAACCCGACGAAGTACCCCGAGATCGTCCACATTCAGAAATTGGAGGGAAGCGACACCACCTACTACACGGTGACGCCGAAGGTGCTGCCGCTGGTGCGTCCGTTGCACTCGATTCCGTTCATCGGCAAGCCGATCGCGGACCTCCTCGAGCCTGCGCTCCGCGTGATCATCGAGGAGACCGGGTACGACCGCAACATTCCGTTCGGCCAGTACTCGCCGATCGGGCTCATCCCGTTCTTCAACCCGATCACACTTGTACTCAAGTTGATCCCCGCAATTTTCCAGGGCATCAACAACTTCTTGGCCAACTTCGGATTGGCGACAGAGATCCCGCTGACTCCTGAGGTGCCGACTCCCGCGGTGTCACCGCTGGCTGGCCAGGACGAGGACGAGCCAGAGAACGCGCGGCTGGTGAGCAGTGAACGTGACGACCTAGCCGGAGCCGGTCTGAAATCGGACCAAGCAAACGGTGACCTCGATCAGCAGGCGGGCGGCGAAGCGAATCAGTTCGTCGCGCACACGCAGACCGACGGCGATCTGGTGCTTACCGAAGGCATCGAGACGTCACAATTGGAAGACGAGATCGTCGCGGGCGCCGCCGAGGGTGAGGAGTTGCCGGAGACGGTACCCGAGCCACCGACCGCGGATGTCGATCCTGGTGTGAACGGCGCTGACCCCGGGCAGGGGACCGGGGTTGTGATGGGCAAGGAGCCCGAAGACAACCAAGTCGTCGCTGCAAACAGAGTCGACGCCGACGGTCGCAGCGTGTCGTTGGATGCCTCGCCGAACAGGCCCGCCGCGGACCCTGCAGATGGTGACAACGGTTCCGTTCAACGGATCGCCCCGGTGACAAAACCCTCTGAGAATCTCTCGACGACGCCGGCACCCGCCGGGACCGTCGAAGGCTCCGAGGATGACACCAAAGACTCCGAGAACTCGCAGGACTCCCAACCCGCCGCGGCCTGACCGCGAGCCGCTCGCACCCCCGGACCAGCGTCTCTGTGCGGGCGCACATTCGCTGTGTGTCACGATTGGGCGCGTGAGGGGCATTATCTTGGCCGGCGGGAGCGGCACGCGCCTGCACCCGATAACCCTGGGTGTGTCCAAGCAGTTGGTGCCGGTCTACGACAAGCCGATGGTGTACTACCCGCTCTCGACGCTGATGCTGGCCGGCATTCGCGACATCCTGGTGATCACGACGCCCCACGACGCGGACGGCTTTGAACGCCTGCTCGGTGATGGATCGCGCTTCGGGGTGTCCATCACCTACGCCAAGCAGCCGTCGCCGGACGGTCTCGCACAGGCTTTCACGATCGGTGAGACGTTCATCGGCACCGACAGTGTGTCTCTCGTGCTGGGCGACAACCTGTTGTACGGTCCCGGACTGGGCAGCCAGCTGAAAAGGTTCACCACCATCGACGGCGGCGCCATCTTCGCCTACTGGGTAGCGGAGCCGTCCGCGTACGGTGTGATCGAGTTCGACGACAGGGGCTTGGCCATATCCTTGGAGGAAAAGCCCGAATGTCCCAAGAGCAACTACGTCGTGCCGGGCCTGTATTTCTACGACAACGACGTTGTCGAGATCTCAAAGGGCTTGAAGCCCAGTGCCCGCGGCGAATACGAGATCACTGATGTCAACCGCTGCTATCTCGAGCGAGAGCGGCTTCAGGTGCACGTGCTGCCCCGCGGGACCGCGTGGCTGGACACCGGCACCTTCGACCAGATGACTGACGCCGCCGAGTACGTACGCACCATGGAACGGCGCACCGGGCTGAAGATCGGCGCTCCCGAGGAGATCGCCTGGCGGCAGGGCTGGATCAGCGACGACGAATTACGGGAACGTGCCACGCCTTTGGTGAAGTCCGGCTACGGCAACTATCTGTTGGATCTCCTGGAGAGAGGACGCTGATGTCGCGACTTCTCGTCACCGGTGGAGCGGGATTCATCGGCTCGAATTTCGTGCGGTACGTCATCGACCGCACCGACCATCACGTCACGGTGCTCGACAAACTCACCTATGCCGGCAATCGCGCCTCACTCGCCGGATTACCCGAAGACCGAATGGCCTTTGTGCACGGCGACATCGCGGACGCTCCCCTCGTGGACGAGTTGTTCGCCGATGCCGACGCGGTCGTGCACTACGCCGCCGAATCCCACAACGACAACTCGTTGGACAACCCGGAGCCGTTCCTGCACACCAACCTCGTAGGCACCTTCACCTTGCTCGAGGCCGCACGCAAGCACGGCACGCGCTTCCATCACATTTCGACCGACGAGGTGTACGGGGACCTGGAACTCGACGACCCGCGCCGGTTCTCCGAGCAGACGCCGTACAACCCGTCGTCGCCATACTCGTCAACGAAGGCGGGAAGCGATCTGCTGGTACGGGCCTGGGTTCGATCCTTCGGTGTGGCCGCGACAATCTCGAACTGCTCCAACAACTACGGTCCCTATCAGCACGTGGAGAAGTTCATCCCGCGACAGATCACCAACGTACTGCGCGGGATTCGTCCCAAGCTCTACGGCGAGGGCCGCAACGTGCGGGACTGGATCCACGCCGACGACCATTCCTCGGCGGTGCTGACCGTCCTCGACAAAGGCCGCATCGGCGAGACGTACCTCATCGGTGCGGACGGTGAGAAGGACAACAAGACCGTCATCGAGTTGATCCTCACCCTCATGGGTCAGCCGGCCGACGCGTATGACCACGTCACCGATCGAGCCGGCCACGACTTGCGGTACGCCATCGATTCCACCAAGGTCCGAGAGGAGCTCGGCTGGCGACCGCGATATCAAGACTTCGAAAACGGTCTGACCGCAACGATCCAGTGGTACCGCGACCACGAAGACTGGTGGGCTCCCGCCAAAGACGCCACCGAGAGCTTTTACGCCCGGATGGGTCAGTGAAGAAGGCCTATTTGTGACTGAGTTCGGTAAACCCCTGCGCGCCATCACGACTCCCATACCGGGGCTGGTTGTGTGGGAACTGCCCGTACACGGAGACAACCGTGGATGGTTCAAAGAGAACTGGCAGCGCGAAAAGATGGTCGCGCTCGGTCTACCCGATTTCAAGCCGGTCCAGAACAACGTGTCGCTCAACGAGAGTGCGGGCACCACACGCGGGATTCATGCCGAGCCGTGGGACAAGTTCATTTCCGTCGCGACCGGCCGGATCTTCGGGGCGTGGGTCGACCTGCGTGACGGGCCTACGTTCGGCACCACCTTCAGCACCGAAATCGACCCATCGAGAGCGGTTTTCGTGCCTCGCGGTGTCGGCAATGCGTTCCAGACCCTTCAGGACAGCACCGCCTATATCTACCTGGTGAACGATCACTACTCGCCCGATGCCCAGTACACCTCGGTCAATCTGGCCGATGAGACGGTCGCCATCGAGTGGCCGATCCCACTGGAACGCGCGCAGCTGTCGGCGAAGGATCGCGAAAATCCACGGCTAGCGGACGTCAAGCCCGTCCCGCCACGCAAGACTCTGGTCCTCGGCGCCGGCGGTCAACTGGGCCGGGCACTGCGCGAGGCGTACGCCGGCAACCCCGCTGTCGAATTCGCCGAACGCGCCGACATCGACCTCACCACCGCCGGTCTCGAATCCGCCCGCCGCTGGCGCGAATACGAGATAATCATCAACGCCGCCGCATTCACGGGTGTGGACGCGGCCGAAACACCGGAAGGCCGTGCGGTCGCGTGGTCCACCAATGTCGCCGGTGTCGCTGCGCTCGCACGTGCCGCTGCCGACAACAACATCACGTTGGTGCACATTTCCAGTGATTACGTCTTCGATGGTCGGGACACGAGGGCTTATCGCGAAGATGATCCCGTGTCACCACTCGGCGTGTACGGCCAGACCAAGGCCGCCGGTGACCTCGTCGTGGCAACGGTCGACCGGCACTACATCATCCGGACCTCATGGGTGATCGGGGATGGGAACAACTTCGTGCGCACGATGCTTTCCCTCGCTGATCGTGGGGTGAACCCCTCCGTGGTGAACGACCAACGCGGGCGCCTCACGTTCACATCGGAAATCGCAAGAGCGATCCGGCATTTGATCGACACCCATGCGCCGTACGGCACGTACAACGTCACCGGTTCGGGACCGGTCAACTCGTGGGCTGACCTCGCGAGGCGGACGTTCGAACTGGCCGGTCACGATCCGGCCCGGATCACCGATGTCACGACCGAGCAGTACTTCGCCGACTCATCGAAACTCGTTGCGCCGCGCCCGGATAACAGCGTCCTCGATCTCGCCAAGATCCAATCGGCCGGATTCGAGCCGGCCGACGCCGACGCGTCTCTGGTCAACTACGTTCGACGGGAATCCGCCGGGACATCCAGCTCAACGGCTCTCGCCGAAGACGCGCCCGAGTTCGGCACGTGATCTGATCCCGAGTTTGCGGTAGATGCGAGACAGGTTGGTCTCGACCGTCTTGGGGCTGATGAACAGCGCGGTGGCCACATCCTTGGTCGTCATACCCGACGCGGCCAGTTCGGCGACGCGGTGCTCCGACGGGGTCAGGCCCAGGTGTCCGTTGCTCGACGCGCCGGCTCGCGCGAGTTCGGCGCGGGCCCGCTGCGCCCACAGCGGCGTTCCCAAGCTCTCGAACGCGTGCAACGCCTCGGTCATCGTCGTGCGTGACGCTTCCTTCTGACGTTGACGCCGTTGTAACTGGCCGAGCAACAACAGGGTTCGGGCGCGCTCGAAGGGCATCGGCAGGCGTTCATGGTGCACCAACGCTCGCCTCGCCACGTCGGCCGCCTCATCGATTTCACCATGCGCGGCCAGCCAGAGGCTGCGGCACCGCGCGGCCATGGCCAGCATCCACGGCCTGTCGAGCAGCCGCCCGTTGGCCTCCAGCGCCTCGATCATCGGCTCGGTTTCGGCCGCGCGGCCCAGCGCGACCATCGCCTCGACCGCGTCGGGAACGAATCCCGCCGTGATGATCTCGGTACCGGGCAGGAACGGGAAGCGGTCGACCATCGGCTGCAGTATGTGCAACGCCTGCTCGTAGTTGCCCAACGACACTTCGAGGAACGCCAGGTTGACCGAGGCCCAATCCGCTAGCCGGGGGGAACCGCAACGCTCGGCGAGGTCGATCGCCTTCCGCGCGACAGAGCGGGTCTCGTCCTGCCTTCCGGCATACGCCGCGACCGCGGACTGGATGGTCTTGGCGACCACTCGCATGTGCTCGCCGCCGAGTTGCTGTGCCCGCTCGACGGTCTCCTCGGCGATGCGGGTCGCCTCCTCGTAGCGTCCCCGCCAGATCTCGATCAGCGCACTGAACACCGCGACGAAGATCAGATCGGTTTCGGCCCCTCTCTCGACGCAACGCGCACGCACGAAGGTCATCTCGTCGATCGCCTCGTCCAACCGCCCCACGAACCCCAGCAGTACGGCGTGATTGGCTCTGGCCCCGAATGCGATGGGCGCCTCGCTGGTCAGATCCTGCAGTGCCAGCGCCCGGCTGATGCCCGCCCAGTCGACGCCGCGACCGCACATGCAGGCGATGTTGGTGCGCACCGCCAGAACCTGACTCGTGAGGTCGGCGATCCCCACGTCTTCCGCGTACGCGGCCGCCCGTTCCGCGCTCTGCAGCGCTGCCCCGAAATCGCCGGCGTTGAGCCGCGAGTATGCCAACAGCAGCAGCGTGCGGACACGAACTTCGCGGTCGCCCTCGTCGTGGTCGAGCGCCTGTTCGAGTAGGACGACGGCATCGGTGAAGCTGTTGTGCTGGATACGCATGCTGGCCAACAAGTTCAATGCCATTGCCCGGTGCACGCCGCTGGTCACGCGCTCGGTCAACCCGTCCAGCAGCGAACGTGTGCGCTCCAGATCGCCGGCATGCAGGTAGTGGTCAGCCGCGCGAATTCGCCGCGTCGGCGTATCACCGCCCAGACCGATTGCCAGTTCGAGTAATTCGCCGGCCGCGGCAGGCGCACCGCGTGCCACCGCCGTATCGGCCGCGATGTCCAGCGCCTCCAGGGTGGCCGGGTCGGCGCTGGCGGCGGCCAGTGCCATATGCCTGGCTCTCGACTCCTCGAGTACCACCGCTTCGGCAAGCGACCGGTGCATGGCGCGCCGCGCGCTCGGTTTGGCGTCGGTGTAGACACTGCGCGCCAACAGCGGGTGCGAGAACGCCACAGCGTCGCCATCGATGATCAGGACGCCCTTGTCTCTGGCTTCGGCGAGCAGTTCGGCGGTGCGATCACCTGTGCTGCGCGTGACCCGCGCCAGCAGGTCGACGGTGGGAGCGGCCTCGCACGCGGCGGCCAGCAGCAGAACCTGGGTCTCGGGTTCGAGACGACCGATGCGCCTGCGCATCAACTCCGCGAGCGTCGCGGGCAACACCGACTGGGAGCCACCCGCGTCGATCGCCCGCGCCAACTCGAGGGCGTAGAACGGGTTGCCGCCGGAGATCTCGGCGATTCGGACCATCGTGGGGCGAGGAAAAGACCGGCCGAGACGCGTCGAGATCAGGGCATGCAAGCCGCCCAGGCTCAATGGGCCCACATGCACCCGTCGGACACCGGAGGAGTCGCCCACCTGCAGCCAACTCGCCGCGCCGGGGCCCTTGTGTTCGGTGCGTTCGGTGACCAGCATGCCCACTGGCCCGCTGAACCGCCTCGCAGCGAAAACCACCACGGCTTGACTGGACGGATCCAGCCACTGCACGTCGTCGAGGGCGATGAGCACCGGCCCGTGCCCGCAGAGTCGCTCGATTGCGGCGGTGAAGGCCGCCGCCACCGCGCCCTGATCCGTCGGCGGACCGCCGCCGTCGGCGCGCAGCAGGACGCGGTCCATGGCCAGGCGCTGCACGTCGGGCAGGCTCGCGACGACGTCGGAGGGTACGCCACCGAGGAGGTCGGCCACGGCCGCATACGCCAGGGTGGTCTCCGCCTGACCGGCGCGCGCCGTCAGCACCCGGTAGCCACGTTCGCGAGCCGCCGATATACCCGTCAGCCACAGGGTTGTCTTTCCGGCTCCGGCATCGCCCTCGATGACAAGTGCACAGGGCCCGCTGCCAGCGGATTCCAGGAAATCGCCCACCGACCGAAATTCGGCCGGACGCTCGATCACGCCGGACACCAGACCCACACCCCCCATCGACAGCAAATCGAGGATATCCCGCTGACGTATGAGTGCAGTAGTCGTAGGGCGAAGAGATGCAGCTAAGAGGTGCGCTTATTGAGCGGAGCCGGGACGGGGCGCGAGGTTCGGCAACGTCATGCGCGGTTATGCGGGCGAATCCGGGTGCCCACCGGAGCGGACAACCGCTGGTGCGGCGCACCCGCGGCGAGACAGGTCCGGGAGACGATCTCCCGGGAGTCGGCGCCGAAGACGCCGTAGAGCACCTCGTCGCTGGGGACGGCCAACGTGATCAACAGCTCGACGGGAGTCCCCTCGACCGTGGCGGCGGCCGCCGCGGCGTCAAGACGCGCGACGAGATCCTCGACGGATTGCTCGCTCAACTCGGGCAGGTACCACTCCGCCAGGTAACACGCGGACTCCCGACTCCCGCTCATCTGTCGAACGGTAGCGATTCCTCACACCGGGCGAATCAGGTATTTCCCTACGTTCTGTCCCTATGCGGCTGCGCCGGACTTGAGGTAGGTGACCAGGCTGACATCGATGCCCTCGTCGATGAAGTACCACTGGCAGCCCTTGAGGTACTTCATGTAGCGCTCGTAATTCTCCTCGCCGGCGGCGGCGATCGCGGTGTCCTTGTTGCGCTCGAGGCGGTCGGCCCAGATGCCCAGCGTCTTGATGTAGTGGTTGCGCAGCGAGATGGCCTCGGGAACCTGGAAGCCGGCCTTTTCGCCGTGCTCGATCATCATCTGCGTCGTCGGCAGACGGCCCCCGGGGAATATCTCGGTGATCATGAACTTGATGAAGCGGGCCATCTCGAAGGTCAGCTTCTTACCGCGTGCGGCCAGGTCGTAGGGGTGGTAGCCGACGCTGCTCTGGATGGTCATGCGGCCATCGTCGGGCAGGATGTCGAAGCACGTCTTGAAGAAGTCGTCGTAGCGCTCGAACCCGAAGTGCTCGAACGCCTCGATCGAGACGATGCGGTCGACGGGAGAGTGGAACTGCTCCCAGCCCTCGAGTCGGACGTCGTAGCTGCGGTCGCTGTCCACCTTGCTCAACAGCTGGTTGCAGTAGGCCTGCTGGTTCTTCGACAGCGTCAGCCCGATCACGTTGACGTCGTACTTCTCCATCGCGCGCTGCAACGTCAGCCCCCACCCGCAGCCGACCTCCAGCAGGGTCATACCCGGCTTGAGGTCGAGCTTGTCGAGGTGCTGGTCGACGTTGGCGACCTGCGCCTCCGACAACGTGACGTTAGGACCGGTGAAGTAAGCGCAGCTGTACTTACGCGTCGGATCCTGAAACACGCCGAAGAAGTCGTCCGACAGGTCGTAATGCGCCTGGATGTCCTCGAAATGAGGCCGCATATCCTTCGTGCCGGTTGAGTTGTCAGACATATTTCCCCTGCTTGGCCTTTCCCAATGACGTGACGCGGGCCTGCACGTCGTCACGCGATGATCTGGTCGACACCATATCGTTCGGCCGTTGCCAGACCCTAATTCGGCTTGCCGCCACTCCGGCGGCGATTTGTGGGGAGCCGGGGCTACTTCTGGAGCGTGAATTGGTTGACGTCGATGTATCCGACGCGGAAACCGTGCGCACAGCCGGTCAGGTAGTGCATGTAGCGGTCGTAGACCTCTCGGGACTGGATGGCGATCGCTTCGTCCTCGTGGGTTTGCAGCGCCGCTGTCCAGCAGTCGAGGGTGCGCGCGTAGTGCGGCTGTAGGCTCTGGCGCCGCGTCAACGTGAAGCCTGCCTTCTCAGCGTGGTCGCCGACCAGTTCGATGGTCGGCAGATAGCCGCCCGGGAAGATCTCGGTGAGGATGAACTTCACGAACCGGGCCACGGAGAACGTCAGCGGCATACCCCGCTCGGCCATCTGCGGAAGCGTGAGCGCGGTGATGGTGTGCAGCAGCATCACCCCGTCGTCGGGCAGGACGCGGTGAGCCATGGCGAAGAAGTCGTCCCATCGGTCCCTGCCGAAGTGCTCGAACGCGCCGATCGACACGATTCGGTCAACGGGTTCGTCGAACTGTTCCCAGCCCTGCAGCAGCACGCGCTTGGACCTCGGGCTGTCGGATGCGGCGAAGGCCTTCTCGACGTGGGCGTGCTGGTTCTCACTCAAGGTGAGGCCGACGACGTTGACGTCGTACTTCTCGACAGCCCTCAGCATGGTCGAACCCCAACCGCAGCCCACGTCGAGCAGCGTCATCCCCGGCTCGAGACCCAATTTGCCCAACGCAAGGTCGACCTTGGCGAGCTGAGCCTCCTCGAGCGTCATGTCGTCGCGTTCGAAGTACGCGCAGCTGTACGTCTGCGTCGGATCCAGCCAGAGCCGGAAGAATTCGTCCGAGAGGTCGTAATGCGCTTGCACGTCGGCGAAGTGCGGCGTCAAGTTGCGTATTGCGGCCACGATGGTGCCTTTCTGGGCGGAATCAGAGCTCGCGTCGCCTGTGACAGTTCAAGCCTGGAAGCACTCGGGACGAATGTACGCGCAGCCGCGCCGTCCGGCCACCCGTGCAGGAGTTGCGTGGACGTCAAATAGGCGCGGCGAAAATGGTTTTGAGTTCACCGATGATGTCGTCCCACAGCGGTTCGGGCAATTCGTGCCCCATACCGTCGAACAACACCAGCCGGGCATCCTCGATGGCGTTGGCGATCGCTCGTCCCCCGGACGGTCGCATCAATTTGTCGGCCTTGCCGTGCAGCACCAGGGTGGGGGCTTTGATCTCGCGGTCGTGATGCAACAGGCTGCCGCTGCCCAGGATCGCCGCGAAATGCCTGCCGATCCCGGCGGGGTAGTAGCAGCGGTCGTAGTCGTCGATCGCGTCGGCGCGGAGTCGCTCCACCGACGCGGGGAAGTCCGGGCTGCCGATGATCTTGCTGACCCTGACGGCGTTCTCGATGACGGCCTCGCGGGTGTTGCCCTTGGGCCGGCGCAAGATTGCGAGCAGCTGTCGCGGACCCGGTGGTGGCAGCAGCGCTTTGTTGTTGCTCGAGAAGATGATCGCCAATGACCGGGTGCGCGTTTTGTGCCGGGCGGCGAACACCTGGGCGATCATCCCGCCCATCGACGCGCCGACGATGTGGGCGCGCTCGATCTCGAGATGGTCCAGCAGGGCTGCCGCATCATCGGCCATGTCTTCGAGTGTGTAGGCGGCCGGGCTCCTCATCCCGACCAGCGAGCGCAGCATGCGCGGCACCAGCGGGGTATCGGTGTGCAGTCCGCGCAGTTTCGACGAGAGGCCGACGTCGCGATTGTCGAACCGGATGACCCGCAGGCCCTGATCGATGAGCCGCTCACAGAAACCCTTGCGCCACATCAGAAGCTGCGCGCCCAATCCCATGATCAGCAGCACCGCCGGGTCGTTCGGATCGCCCATGTCCTCGTAGTAGATGTCGAGATCACCGGACTTGGCATCTTTGGATTTGGCGATGCCGGTTCGGACCTGCATTCAGCCGCGAACCTCGCTGTCGAGCTCCTCGTCGTGTTCCCGGCTGACCTCGACCATGAAGTTGGCGAAGTAGCCGGTCAGCTGGGGATCCGACATCATCTGCCACTTCGGCGCGAGCAGCTTCATGTAGCGCTCCACGTAGAGGAACTGCTTTCCGATCAGCACCAGTTCGCGCGGCAGCTTGACGTCGTAGGCCTCGGCGAGCGTCGACAGTTGCTTGCCGATCTCGGCGTAGCTCATGTCACCCAGGGTCGACATGGTCAACGGTGTCGCGAACTTCTCCAGGTCCTTGGCCGCCTGCGCCTCGGGCTTCATGGTGCCGACGGCGCCCATCAGCACGACGATCTTGCCCGCTGCGGCGTGGTCTTTCTTGACCAGCAGCGCGTACACCAGTTCCCGCAGGAGCCAGCGGGTGCGCGGGTCGATGCGGCCCATGATGCCGAAGTCGAAGAACACGATCTTGCCGTCGTCGTCGACGTAGAGGTTGCCGGCGTGCAGGTCGCCGTGGAACAGGCCGTGCCGCAGACCGCCTTCGAAGACGCTGAACAGCAGGGCCTTCACCAGTTCGGTTCCGTCGAAACCCTTTTCGCGGATGGCCTTCACATCGTCGATGCGGGTGCCCTGGATGCGTTCCATCGTCAGCACGCGTTCGCTGGTCAGGTCCCAATAGACCTGCGGCACACGGATGTTCTTGCCCAGCGGCGAAGCGTGCATGTGCGCGACCCAGGCGTCCATCGACTGCGCCTCGAGCCGGAAGTCGAGTTCCTCGGCCAGGTTGTCGGCGAAATCGGCAACGACGTCCTGAGCGCTCAGACGCTGACCCAGCTTGGCGAACTCGACCAGCCGCGCCCCGCGCTTGAGGATCTGCAGGTCCGCGGCGACCCGCCTGCGGATGCCGGGACGCTGGATCTTGACGACGACCTCTTCTCCGCTGTGCAGGGTCGCATAGTGCACCTGGGCGATCGACGCCGATGCGAACGGCTTCTCATCGAAGCTCTTGAACAGGTTCGCGGGCTCGTCACCGAGGTCCTCGACGAACAGCTTGTGCACCTCTTGGGGGTCCGCAGGCGGAACCCGGTCGAGCAGGCTGCGGAACTCCTTGGACAGCGGCTCGCCGAACGCGCCCGGGCTCGAGGCGATGATCTGGCCGAACTTCACGTAGGTGGGCCCAAGGTCGGCGAAGGCCTGCGGGACCTGCCTGATGATCTTCTGCTGCAGCGAACCGCGGCCGCCGATCTTGGAAACGACCCGCGCACCGGTCCGGGTGATCTGCCAACCCGTGGCACCGACGCGGGCGGCCTCGATCGGCAGGGGGACCCTGTCCAGTCTGGCGACATCGCGGTGCTGCGTCTTTCGCGTGGCACTCATGGAAGCCAGTGTCTCAAAGTCCGCGGTGACACGTAAAAACCTGTGGACGGGCTCACAAAAGCCGCCGATCCGGCTTCACGGCGCGTCAGGCCGCGTCCGCACGGCGTTGAGCCTGGTTGTCCCGCTGGTCAGCGGAGGTGTCGGCCGGCTTGTCCGCCGGGCCCTGAGGTCTTGCGGGCCTCGTGGGCGCGGTCGAGTTGTCGGGGCGACCATCGCGAACCGAGTCTGCGGATCTTGGTCTCGGCTTCGGCCTGGTCACCGCTTCGGACTTCGTATCGAGGGAATTGCGCTTCTTCGGCGGTCGCTGTTCGTCGCGGTCTTGTGTTCCTTGCCGCCCCGATTCTCCCTGCCGCCCTGATTCCGGCGCCTCCCTACGGATTTCGGCGCTACTCGTCGATTGCGCTGTCTCGGCATCGGCATCGGCATCGGCATTGGCATCGGCATCGGCATCGACACTGACATCGGCATCGACTTCGCCGGTACTTGTTGTCGGCTGCTGGTTTCCGACGTCGGCGTGACTCGATTGGGTCTCGTCGACTTCAGTACCGGCACCGACGGCATCGACATCGTTGGCGCCGGTTTCCGACAAACCGACACCGGCGTCGCCACGGCCGGCAGGCCCGTCACCGGCTGGCTCCGTGAGCGGCGGGCTGTCGGCGGTGTCCGCGCCCAGGTGCGGTAGCACCGGCCTGAGGAAATCCCGCGCCAGCGCAGCAAGGGGCCCACCGGCCGAACTGTCGGGGTAGGGGTAAAGCACATTGCGTTCCGCCCAGGCCGTGACTGGGAACAGCACCGCTCCCGGGGCCTGGTTCAGCAGCGCAGGGATGCCGGTCGCGTTGAGCACACCGTTGACCGCGGTCACCAGCGGACCCTCGATCGCGTTGAACGCCAGGATCGGGTTGAGTATGTTGATCTCGCGCACGACATCGCGGTAGGGCCGACCGATCGTCTCGGCCACCGCCGCCTCCAGGTGGTCGAGATCAGCGGCCAATGCCGGGTAAGCCGGTAATGACAGGCCCGCCAGCTTTGCCGCATTGTTGGCCCCCTCGATCACCGCACCGGCGACCTGCACCGCGAACGTCAAGGGGTCGATCACCGGAATCAGTTGTGCGGGCGTGTTTTCGCCGAACGGAACCGATCTGTCATATCCGGCTTCGACCAAGACCTTGACCAGTGGCTCCGCGATGTCGATGACGCCTTCGGGTACCCGGATGAGGCGCAGCGGGTCGAACAGGGGTAGGTCCTCGGTCGGGATCCAGTAGTAGGTCGTGTCCCCCTTCACTTGGCGGACCGTGCCCGGGACGTACTTGGGACTCGCCGGGTCCAGGCTCACCTCGCCGTAGAAGAGGTGCACGAAGACCACTCCCAGGACTGCGTTCGCCAGCGCCACCGGGTTGGTGATGAACTGCGGCGTATCGGCCAGGCCGTCGTACTGGCGCGCGATGTCGATGGTCGGAACACCGACATCCGTCGGCGCTGGGCCGTCGAAAGTGAAGTCGAAGAACGGGATGACCAGCCCAGGAAGCCGAGCGGCGATGCCGCCGTTTGGTCGATTTCCGACGCCGATCCCAACGAAACTGACGTTCGGCAGTGATTCCCCGGCCGCCTGCCGTTGCGCGAGCGCCCGCTTCTCCTGCGTCGTGATCACGGTGCTCTGCGAGAAGCCGAAGACCACATACGGCTGGCCCGGGTTCTCCGCTTCCTGCCGCGCCATCGCGTTCTCCAGGTCGACGACGCCGTCACGCACCGACTGGTTGATGCCGATGACGCCCTCGGGTGTCGTCAGGGAGATTCCGGTGTAGCTACCACCGAGCGTGGGGCGGACGAAGTCCTGGACCGCGGCGGCGACGTATCCCGGTGTCGGCGTGGGAAACGTCGTACCGCCCATCACATACGCGTTTGCGGCCAGTCGAACCGCGGTTGACGCCGTGGCGCCCGACGCCAAGGCGATCACGGTGCAAACCGCCACGAATGCCGCCAGAGCGCTGACCAGTCGTCGTCCGAGGTGAGGATGGTGCATCACGTCCCCCTGAACCATGGCGTCAACATCCCCGTCAATTTTGGGGATGAATGTCACAGCTCAGGGTAGAACAACAGTCTAGATTTTGGGAAATGTCCCTCTAGTCGAAGCGCCCTGGAACGCTACGCCTCGGCGAAGCTGCGCTCGACCTCGTCACGGCTGAGAACCGTGTCGTCGCCCAACCGGTATGACGGCAGCGTGTGCGGCAAATCGGTGCCCGATGCCACCCTGGCCTGCGCCTGGCGGAACTCCGGTATCGGGCCCTGCGCGAGATGCAAGCCGTTGATCACCGACCAGACGGTCGCCCGCCGCGCGGTGCGTTCGAGGATGTTCGGGTCCTTGTGCTGAATCAACTGCTTGGCCCAGCGCGGCATCGTGTCGCGAATGGCCCAGTTGATCGCGCTCTGCGCCAGCGGCAGGCCCGGTCCCGTGGCCAGCGCCGTGCCGTGCGTGACGGCCAACCGCGGTAGGTAGGACTCAAGACAATCGGCGACCTCGGCCTTCGTCTCGGGCAGGTCGGTGCCACCCAACGCGTGGCCCACCCGCACGAACTCGCGATAGTATCGGTCGATCTTGTTGCCGCGCAAGGGGTTCGGATGGTAGAGCTCGTGCGCGGTGGCCAGCCCCCACACCACGGTGGCGTAGTTCCACCGCAGCCAGTCCGGGTCGTCGGCGTCGTAGCGGGCGCCGTCGGGGCGCGTGCCCTTGATGGTGTGGTGCATCGAGCGCACGGCCTTGGCCAGGCGTTCGGCGGTCTCGGTTGAGCCGTAGGCGGTGCCGATGAAGAACGCGATCGAGTGGCCCAGGCGTACCGCCGCGCCTCTGGGGTCGATCTCGGGGACGGCGACACCCGTTTCCGGGTCGCGCTTCACCAGCCGTGAGTGGTGCATCCCCATCCAGTAGATCGACGGATCGAGCCGCTCCATGAACGCCGCGCACTGCAGGCCGAAGATCAGCGCCTGCATGTGCGAATGCACATGCCAGACCGCGCTGCCGGGGCCGAACCAGCCCGGATCGCCCACCGGTGCAGCGAACAGCATTCCGCGGAAGTAATTGCGCCGAATGTCCTTGTCGAATCGCTGGTTGAGGGCCTCTCCGATGAACTGGTGCGGCAACAGAATCACGGCGGCTCCTAGCTTCCAAGTCTGGTCACGGGTGTAGCCAGAATACATTCTGGTCACGTATGTGACCAGACTTGACGCTCGACGTCCTACGCTGGGGTCGTGTCGAGTCCGACCCGATGGGCGGGCGTGCCGCTGACGGACCGCCGCGCCGAACGCCGCGCGCAGCTGATCGACGCCGCCTTCCGGCTGTTCGGCGATGGCGGCGAGGCCGCCCTGTCGGTGCGATCCGTGTGCCGTGAATGCGGGCTGAACACGCGGTATTTCTACGAGAGCTTCGCCGATACCGACGATCTGATCGGGGCGGTCTACGACCAGGTGAGTGCCCAACTGACCGAAGCGATCGAAGGGGCCATGTCGCAGGCCGGCGAATCGCTGCGGGCCAGGACCCGGGCCGGGATCGCTGCGGTGCTCGGGTTCAGCTCCGAGGATCCACGCCGCGGCCGGGTGCTGTTCACCGATGCGCGATCGAATCCGGTGCTGGCGGCTCGGCGTGCGGCCACACAGGATCTGTTGCGCGAAGGCGTGCTCACCGAGGCCTGGCGCCTGCAGCCGGACACCGACTCGGTGGCCGCCCAGGTCGGGGCGGCGATGTACACCGGTGCGATGGCAGAGCTGGCGCAACAGTGGCTGGCAGGCAGGCTGGGGACCGACCTGGATGCGGTCGTCGAGCACGCCGTCAGTCAGGTGCTGCGGTAGCGAAGTTCTCCGTCAGCGCCCCGACGACCGGGCCCCACACCGGTTCGGGCAGGTCGTGCCCCATGCCGTCGACGACGACGTAGCGTGCTCCGTCGACGGCCCGTGCGACGGTGCGGCCGTTGCGCGGTCGTACGAGCGGGTCCTTCGTACCGTGCACGACGACGGTCGGTGCGGCGATGCGGCGGGTATAGCGCAGCAGGCTGCCGGTGCCCAGGATCGCGTCGAACTGGCGCAGCATGCCCTGCGGGTAGTCGCTGCGCTCGCGCAGCTCGCGCACGCGGCGGTGCAACTGCTCGGTGGGCGGTAAGAAGTTGGGCCCGTTGATGATTGCGACGTTGCGCACCTCGTGGGCCAGCCGCTGCTCGAGCGGGGCGTCACGGGGCGGCGTGCCGAATGCCAGCCGGATGACCCGCAGCGCCGGCAGCGACGAGAACGGCGTGCCCGCGCTCGTCATCACCAGGCCCAGCGATGCCACCCGGTCGGGGTGGCGGCCCGCGAGCACCTGCGCGATCATCCCGCCCATGGATGCGCCGACGATGTGCGCGCGCTCGATGCGGAGATGGTCGAGCAACCCGCGCACGTCCTCGGCCAGGTCGACGAGCGTGTACGGCACCGGACTCGCGCGGCCCAGGAGATACCGCAGAACCCTCGGATACACCGACCCGTCCGCGCGCTGTCCGTCCAACTTCGTCGAGAGCCCGGTGTCGCGGTGGTCGAAGCGAATCACCCGGTAGCCCCGGTCGACCAGCCGTGCGCAGAAGCCGTCCGGCCACATCGGTAACTGGGCCCCGACGCCCATGATCAGCAGCACCGGCGGGTCGGCCGGGTCGCCGAGATCCTCGTAGAAGATGCCGACGTCCCCGCAGACCGCTGTGCCGCTCCGAACCCGCATGTTCTGCTTTCTACACCTACCCGGCTACCGGCTTCTTGCCCCACGGCGTCAGCCACGGCGTCGGTTCCCAGTCCTCCAGGCCGGCGAGCAGCTCGTAAAGCGTTGCACCGTCGATGGATTCGCGGATGATGTCGGCTTGTCCGGCGTGCCGCGCCAACTCCTCGATCATGTGCAGGATCACCCAGCGCACCGACCATGCGGACACATCTTTGGGGAACCACGGCACATGCGGCGGGACCGGCACGGCCGCGTTCAGGTCGGTGGTCTCGATCAACCGGATGGTCTCGACGTTCTGCTCATCGAACCGGGCGAGGATGTCGGCGAGGGTCTCGTCGTCGCGCATGACGAACTCGCTCTGGTAGTCCGCCTGCTGGTCCTCCGTCGGTCGTAGGTCGCTGGCGATCGGTTCGGGTGCGGCCGCGACCCGCTGCATCCAGCCGTGTTGGCAGCTGGTGACGTGTTTGATCAAACCGCCGATCGACAGCGCGCTGACCGATGGTGTCGACCGCGCCTGTTCGTCGGTCAGCCCGAACGCCACGGCGTGAAAGGCGTACTGCTGCGCGGCCACGTACTCACGCAGGCCCTCGCGCTCGTCGGCAACGGGTGGGGGCAGAGCGGGCATGTTCATTTTCCTTTCGGGTTGGTGTGGGCGTAAAGGTCTCGGATGCAGGCGATTTCGGCGCCGTGGTGAATGAACTCGCGGTTGATGTGCAGGACCAGTGCGATGAGGGGGTAGTCGGCGTACGGGCCTTCCGCGGGCCCGCACGGCCGGTTCAGGTCGTCTTCGGACAACCCTCGTACGCCCTCGATCCAGGTGTTGTACTGCTCGTCGAGTTGTCGCAGCGCGGTCGTCGCGTCGGTGGCGTAGTGCCACGACTGGTAATCGACGGCCGGCGCGCCGAAATGGCTGTGGTTGCGCATGGCGAAGACCCCGACGATGAGGTGGGCCAGTCGCCAGGCGATCGTCGTGAACGGTGGCGGCGTCGGTTCGGGATATGCGAAGTCGATCCTCCCGTCGGGGTGGACCGTCCAGCAGTCCGCGACCGGCTGCCAGAAGTACTCGTCGTCGGTGAGCCCCTGGAACCGGGGACGCAGGAAGTTGGTCCAGTGGAAGTCTGCCTGTTCTGCCAGCTCGTGGGTGATCGTCGTGGGCATACGATCACTCTGACAGGGTTATAGGACAGCTTCTGTCCTATGAATGAGGCAGGCTGCGTACATGTCGGAGACGACGAGCCGGGTACTTCAGCTTTTGGGTTTGCTCCAGGCGCGCCGGGTGTGGACGAGCGAGGAGCTCGCCGGACGCCTGGGGGTGACCACGCGCAGTGTGCGCCGCGACGTCGAGCGGCTGCGCGACCTCGGGTATCCGGTCCACGCCAGCAAGGGCCACGGCGGCGGGTATCAGCTCGGCGCCGGCGCGGCGTTGCCGCCGTTGCTGCTGGACCCCGACGAGGCCGTCGCGATGGCGGTCTGCCTGCGCCTGGCCGCGGGTGGAACGGTCGCGGGCGTGGGGGAATCGGCGTTGCGCGCGCTGAGCAAGCTCGATCAGGTGATGCCGTCGCGGCTGCGCTCGCAGGTGGCCGCGGTGCACGACGCGACCGTCACCCTGATGTCGCCGTCCTCGGATGCACCGGTCGCACCCGACGTGTTGATGACGCTGGCGCGAGCATCCCGCGACCACGAGCACGTCTCCGCCGGTTACATCGACATTCGCGGCAATGCCACTCAGCGCCGGCTCGAGCCCTATCAGCTGGTCACCACCGGGCGGCGCTGGTACCTGCTGGCCTACGACCGCGACAAACAGGACTGGCGCAGTCTGCGGCTGGACCGGATGAACGACGTGCGCGCGCAGGGCAGCACCTTCACGCCCCGCGAGGCGCCCGACGCGGCGGCCTACGTGCAGCGGTCGATCAGCAGCTCGCCGTACCGATATATCGCGCGCGTCCGCTTCGAAGCGCCTGAAAGCGTTGTCGCACAGCACTTCTCGGCGGCATCGGTGACTGTCGAGTCCGACGGTCCCGACACGTGCATCGTCACCGCCGGCGCCGACGATCCCGAACGCATGGTGCTTTTCTTCGCGATGGTGGGATGCGACTTCGAGGTGCTCTCGCCGCCGGAGGTGGTGCGGGCGGCCGAGGTGGTGTCCGAGCGGCTGGGGCGCAGCGTCAGCCGGTGAGCTCCAAGCGGTCCGCGAGCATCAGGAACGCCGATGCGAACGCGTTGTCGGCGGTCTCGGCGCGGAGTCGCTCCCAGTCCAGCTGTTCGCGAACCGCACGCACCGCGGGCAGCAGTGCGGCGAAGTCGCAATGGTGTTCGTTGAGGGAGTTCAGCTTCTCGCGCATGACCTCGGTCGGCGCCAGCACCCGCATCCGGACCGCGAGCACGTCGTACTCCTCGGCCGCGAGGATGGTTTCCTTGTCGACCGGAACGCCGTTGAGCCGGTGCAGGACGTCGATGACGAAGTCGTCCTCCACGCACGCCTTGAACAACCAGTCCTCCGGAGTGCGCTCGACCCGGAAACCCGCCTCCTCCAGCGTCGCCGCGGCCTTCTCGGTGTCGGGTTCGGCGACCACGAAATCCACGTCGTGCACGGGTTCCGGCCCACCGAACACCCACAGCGCGTAGCTGCCCCCCAAGGCGAAGTCGGGGCCCTGGGCCCGCAAGGCCGACGCGGCGCTTTTGAGCGCGTCGCGCAGATCATCGTTTCTCTGGGGCACATCTCTCCTGGGGCCGACTGATCGCCTAGCAGTCATTCATTGTGGGTAGCTAGTACCCATGCAGATGCGGATGGCCACCTTCAACATCTTGCACGGGCGCAGCGTGCACGACGGGCTCGTTCATCGAGACCGCCTCGTGGAGGCCGTCCGGGAACTCGACGCCGACATCCTGGCCCTGCAGGAGGTCGACCTCGACCAGCCGCGGTCGGGGATGGCCGACCTGACCGCGGTCGCCGCCGAAGCGATGGGTGCGGTGAGCCACCGGTTCGTGGCGGCGATCTCCGGCACACCCGGAGCCACCTGGATGGCGGCCACCGGCGACGAGCAGCCAGGAACCGCCGCCTACGGCATCGCGCTGCTGTCGCGGTTCCCCGCCGAGTCTTGGCAGGTGCTACGCCTACCACGGATACCGGTGCCGTTCCCGATGTACCTGCCAGGACCGAACCGGGTCAAGGTCGTCAACGAGGAGCCGCGAGCGGCGGTTGTCGGCCAGTTGAACACTGCGCTGGGGCCACTGACCGTCGCCAACACGCATCTGTCGTTCGTGCCGGGGTGGAATCGTATGCAGTTGCGGCGGCTGCTGCGCGACCTGGACGGGTTCCCGTCGCCGCGAGTGCTGATGGGTGACCTGAACATGGTGC
This sequence comes from Mycobacterium sp. IS-1590, assembly GCF_001500025.1. Lineage (GTDB taxonomy): Bacteria > Actinomycetota > Actinomycetes > Mycobacteriales > Mycobacteriaceae > Mycobacterium. The sequence continues at coordinate 136,799 of NZ_LQIW01000001.1, forward strand.
CGCGAACGATTCAGCGCTGGACCCGTCTGCGACCGCTCGCCTCGGCGGTCACGTTCCCGGCCGAAGAACCCGATCGTCAACTCGACCACATCGTCACCGACGATCGGGGCCTGCGGGTGGAGCGGTGCTACGCGCCCTCGCTTCCGATCTCGGACCACCGCGCCCTCGTCGTCGACATCTCGCGAGCCTGATTTCCACCGCAATGCGGGGGTGAGCGCACGTAGGGTTTGGCTGTGCGGGTCATCTCGGCGGAGTCGACGGATCTGTTCGTCGGGGCCGAGGAGGCGCCGTCGCAGATCGTGCGGGTCACGTATACCGACGGCCCGGGCGAGGTGCGGGTCGACGGTGACGGGCTGGTGGGCCACGCGCGAGCCGCGGCGGGCGACGGCACCGTCGAGGTGCCGGTCACGGTCACCGACCCGGTCCCCGGTCAGCAGCGGCCGGCGCGGATCGTCACGGGCGACGGCATCACGCCCTTTGTCTTCACCGTCGCCGAACCCGGCTGGACGATGTACATGATCAGCCACTTCCACTACGACCCGGTGTGGTGGAACACGCAGGCCGCGTACACCAGTGTGTGGAGCGAGGACCCGCCCGGTCGGTGTCGCCAGACCAACGGCTTCGATCTGGTCAGCGCCCACCTCGAAATGGCGCGCCGGGAACCGGAATACAAGTTCGTGTTGGCCGAGGTCGACTATCTCAAACCGTTCTGGGACACCCACCCCGAGGATCGCGACGATCTGCGCCGCTTCGTCGCCCAGGGTCGCGTCGAGATCATGGGCGGAACGTACAACGAGCCGAACACCAACCTCACCGGCCCCGAGACCACGATCCGGAACTTCGTGCACGGCATCGGGTTTCAGCGCGACGTGCTCGGTGCCGATCCGGCGACGGCGTGGCAGCTCGACGCGTTCGGCCACGACCCGCAGTTTCCGGGTATGGCCGCCGACGCCGGGCTGACGTCGAGTTCGTGGGCTCGCGGCCCGCACCATCAATGGGGCCCGATGGCCGGGGGCGGCGCCCCCGAGCGCATGCAGTTCAGCAGCGAATTCGACTGGCTGGCTCCCTCGGGGCGCGGGCTGCTGACGCATTACATGCCCGCGCACTATGCGGCCGGCTGGTGGATGGATTCGGCGCCGACGCTGGAGGCTGCCGAAGACGAGACGTATCGATTGTTCACGTCGCTGAAGAAGGTCGCGTTGACTCGCAACGTGCTCCTGCCGGTCGGCACCGACTACACCCCGCCGAACAAGTGGGTGACCGAGATCCACCGGGACTGGAACGCCCGCTACCGATGGCCGCGGTTCATCTGTGCGGTGCCCGGCGAGTTCTTCGCCGCGGTACGCGCCGAACTGGCCGAGCGGGGCGTCGAACCGTCACCTCAGACCCGCGACATGAACCCGATCTACACCGGCAAGGACGTCTCCTACATCGACACCAAGCAGGCCAACCGGGCGGCCGAAGACGTCGTGCTCGACGCCGAGAAGTTCGCGGTGTTCGCCGGGCTTCTCGGGGGCGCGACGTATCCGCAGGCCGCTCTGGCCAAAGCGTGGGTCCAACTGGCCTACGGCGCGCACCACGATGCGATCACCGGCTCGGAATCCGACCAGGTGTACCTCGACCTGCTGACGAGCTGGCGAGACGCATGGGAGCTGGGCAGGGCCGCGCGCGACCAGGCGCTGGCCGTGCTGTCGGGGGCGGTCGACGGATCGGTCGTCGTGTGGAATCCCGTCGCGCACAAGCGCACCGACGTCGTCACCGCACGCATCGCGGAACCGATCGGGACCGTGCGGGTGGTCGACTCTGCGGGTGACGAGCTGGCGGCTCACGTCGAACACGGTGGTCGTACGGTGACATGGCTCGCCGGAGACGTGCCGTCGATGGGGTGGCAGTCCTACCGACTCGAGGAGTCGGACGGCCCGGCGGCAGCGTCGTGGGAACCGCTGAGCGGGAACGAGATCGGCAACGATCATTACCGGCTGCGGGTCGACCCGTCACGGGGCGGTGCGGTCGAGTCCTTGGTCGAATGCGGTTCGGGCCGGTCCTTGATCGCTGACGGCGAGGTCGGCAACGAGTTGGCCGTGTACGACGAGTACCCCGCCCATCCCGAAGCCGGTGAGGGGCCATGGCACCTGCTGCCCAAGGGCCCGGTGGTTCGCTCGTCGGCATCGCCTGCCACGGTGCGGGCCTACGGCGGAGCGCTCGGGCAACGGCTGGTGATCGAGGGCGCGGTCGGTGATGTGCTGCGCTACACGCAGGTTCTGACGCTCTGGCACGGTGTGGCGCGCGTCGACTGCCGGACCACGATCAACGAGTTCACCGGCGCCGACCGGCTGCTGCGGCTGCGCTGGCCGTGCCCGGTGCCCGGTGCGATGCCGGTCAGCGAGGTCGGCGACGCGGTGATCGGCCGCGGCTTCGCGCTGCTGCACGAACGCGACCGGGAAACGGCGGTCGACGCCGCGACGCATCCGTGGACGTTGGACAACCCCGCGTACGGCTGGTTCGGGCTGTCGTCGACGGCGCGGGTGCGAGTCGGCGAGGGGCGTCGGGCGGTATCGGTCGCCGAGGTGATCACGCCGACGGAGAACGAGGCGGCGCTGTCACGTCCGTTGATGGTTGCGCTCGCGCGCGCCGGCGTGACCGCGACGTGCAGCGGTGCGGACAAGCCGCGCTACGGCGATCTCGCCGTCGACTCGAACCTTCCTGACGTGCGGATCGCTCTCGGCGGCCCAGAGCAGAACCCCTTCACCGCAACCGTTCTCGACGCCGTCGATTCGTCGTACGCCGAGGAGGTGAAGCGACAGCTCGACACGGCCGGCGCGGCCAGGGTGTGGGTACCGGCCGCAGTCGGGCTGGCGGAGGCGTGGGTGCCGAGTGCGGATCTGCGCGATGTGCGGGCGCTCCCGGTTCTGATCGTGGCCGGGCCGGCTCTGGACCATGTCGTGGCGGGGATTGTCGACGACTTGTCCGACTGGGAGATCGTCGTCGAGCAGGCACCCCCGGCCGAGATGGATGCGTTCGAAGACCGGACGGTCGCGGTGCTGAACCGCGGTGTGCCCGGCTTCGCCGTCGAATCGGATGGAACGCTGAATCTTTCGTTGATGCGGTCGTGCACCGGGTGGCCCTCGGGCACGTGGATCGATCCACCGCGGCGCACGGCGCCGGACGGGTCCAATTTCCAGTTACAGCACTGGACACACACATTCGACTACGCGCTGGTCTCCGGGGACGGTGACTGGCGCCGGGCCGGTGTTCCGGCCCGCAGCGCCGAGTTCTCCAATCCGCTCCTGGCGGTGACGGACAAGTGGGGACCGGTGGGCGGGCTGCCGCCGTCGGGTTCGCTGCTGGAGATAGAGCCGGCGGGATCGGTGCGGCTGGCAGCGCTCAAGGCTGCGGGCAACCCGCTCGCGAGCGGTAGTGTGCGATCGGTCCACCCATCGGACGGTGTCGCGATGCGACTTGTCGAAACCACGGGCAGCACAACCGAAGTCACGGTCACCTCGGGTTTGCGTCGGGTGTCTGCCGCGGTCCGGGTGGATCTGCTCGAGCAACCGCGTGTGCGAGAGGTGACGCCGGAGGGATTGTCGTTGCACGGTTTCGAGGTCGCCACCGTGCTGGCCCGATTCAATCTGCCGCAGGTCCTGCAGGCCGACCATGCCGTGCTGGCACCCGAGGCGGAGCAGGCTCAGCCGCTCTATGCCCGGTACTGGCTGCACAACCGCGGTCCGGCCCCGCTCGGCGGCCTGCCCGCCGTCGCCCATCTGCACCCGCAACACGTCGTGGCGCCGGATTCCCCTCAGCGGCTTCGTCTCACCGTGGCCAGCGATTGCTGCGACGAGATCTTGCACGGCCGGGTGCGGCTGCTGTGTCCTGACGGCTGGACCGCAGAACCCGGTGTGTTGCCGTTCATGTTGCCGCCCGGCGAATACCTGGACACCACCGTGAGCGTGACACCGCCGACATCCGTGTCACCCGGGCTGTATCCGATACGTGCCGAACTCGCGTTGACGGGTGCGCACGTCTCGATCCCACCGTCGTGGCGTCAGGTCGTCGAGGACGTGTGCGTCGTCGCAATCGACGCGCCTCCGGACGACACCCTGTTCCGGCTGGTCACTGGACCGGAGCCGGTCGATGTGGTGGCCGGCGAAACGGCTCGTCTAGGGGTCACCGTCGGCACCGACGCCCGCGCCGACGTCGCGGTCGAAGCGCACCTGATCAGCCCGTGGGGGACGTGGGAATGGCTGGGGCCGGCGGTAACCGGTGTGGAGCTGTCCGCTCGCGGCACGACCGACATCGGTTTCGATGTCGCCCCGCCGGACTGGGTCGAACCGGGAGAATGGTGGGCGCTGATTCGGTTGGCCGCCGCCGGACATCTCGTCTACTCGCCCGCGGTGAAGGTGACGGTTCGGTGAGCGACTCGGCGTGGACCGGGGTCGCGGCAAGTGTGGACGGAGTGGCCGTCTCGCTCGAGCAGGTGGACGCTCGCGAAGCCTCCCTGCGCGCGTCGCGGCTCGCCTCCTCGCTGCCGCGGCCCGGCACCAGCGAAGGTCGACAGCTGCGGCGTTGGCTCACCCAGCTTCTGGTCACCGAGCATGTCGTGGCGACCGAAGCGGCGGCACGCGGGCTGAACGTCGAGGACGCGCCGGCCGAGGCCGAGGTGCTGCCGGACATGACCGTACGGATGGAGATCGGCAGCGTGGCGGCATCGGTGCTGGCCGAACCGCTCGCCCGCGCAGTCTTTGCTGCGGTGACGGCGGGTATCGACGTTTCCGATGACGAGGTGGCATCGTACCGGGAACGAAACCCGTTGCGCTTCAGCGATGCAGCCTCGGCCGCTGCGCATCTGCGGGCCGCCGCGCGGCGCCGGGCCTTCCGGCTCTGGCTGGACGCCCGGTGTGCCGCGGTCGTCGAACTCGCCCCCGGTTACGAACATCCCGGGGACCCCCGACAACCCGACAACACCCACCGACACTGATGGCCGATCTCGTCCTCGCACTCGACATCGGCGGCACGAAGATCGCTGTCGGTCTCGTCGACGACACCGGCACGCTGGTGCACAGGGGCAGACTGCCGACACCGGACGGTGATGCGGAAACGATCTGGGCCGTGGCGGATCGGCTGGTCACCGAGGCGTTGGCCGTCGCGGGCGGAGGGATCCGCGGCGCCGGGATCGCCTCGGCCGGACCGATCGACTTGTCGGCGGGCACCGTCAGCCCGATCAATATCGCTTCGTGGCAACGGTTTCCGGTCGTCGACCGGGTCGCAGCGATCGTCGGCGCCCCGGTGCGCCTCGCCGGTGACGGCTTGTGCATGGCGATGGGGGAGCACTGGCGCGGTGCGGGCCGAGGCGCGGCCTTTCTGCTCGGGATGGTCGTCTCGACCGGGGTCGGCGGCGGCCTGGTGCTCGACGGCGCCCCCTACGACGGCCGCACCGGCAACGCAGGCCACGTCGGTCACGTCGTCGTCGATCCGGACGGCGCGCTTTGCACGTGTGGCGGGCGCGGCTGTGTCGAAACCATCGCCGGTGGCCCGCGCATGGCGCAGTGGGCACGCGAACACGGGTGGGTGGCACCGGCCAATGCCGACGCCAAGGAGCTCGCCGACGCCGCCAACGCCGGAGACATGGTGGCGCTGAGCGCATTTCGTCGCGGTGCGGTGGCGGTGGGCGCGATGATCGCGTCGGTCGGCGCGGTCTGCGACCTGGACCGGGTGGTGATCGGCGGTGGCGTGGCCAAGTCCGGGGCGCTGCTGTTCGACCCGGTCCGGGAGGCGCTCGCGTCCCACGCCGGGCTGGACTTCATTCGGGGCGTCGAGGTGGTCCCCGCCGAACTCGGCGGCGACGCCGGCCTGGTCGGGGCAGCTGCGTTGCTGCGACAGCAGACGGCAGGCGGCTGACCTCAGCCGGTTGGGTGTCCTCCTGGGTCTGCCGAGTGTGTTTGCGGGCCATGTGGTTTCGACCCCAATCGCACAGGCTCTGCAACACCGGGGCGAGCGTCATGCCGTATTCCGAGGCCGAGTAGTGCACGCACGGAGGCACGGTCTGGGCATCGTGGTGGTCGATGATGCCGTCGGCGACCAACTCGTGCAGATTGCGGATCAGCATGCGCTCGTGATGTCGGGGATGCTGCGCCGCCGGATGTGTCAGTGCCTTGTTTTGTGTCAGCCTGATGGGCACGGTCGGGGTATGGACGCAATTGTTCACGTGCTGGCCCTGCTGATCGTCGGACCGTTGGTCGGGGTCGAACTCGCGGTCGCGGTGTTCCTCAACCCGGCGCTGGGCCGGCTGCCCGACGAAGCATTCGCACAGGCCCGTAGCGACAGCGGGCGGGTCCTGGGAAAGGTGATGCCGTTCTGGTACGTCGCGGCGCTGGTGGTTCTGATCGTGGCGGCCGTGCTGTTGCGGGCGGATTGGCTGTTCATCACCGCGGCCCTGACCATGGCGCTGGTGGTGGTGGCGACCGTGACGTTGATGGTGCCGATCAACAACCGCATCGGGCGCTGGTCCGAGGGCGCCGATGTCGACCGCGGGCTGGCGCGGCAATGGGACCGGCTGCACTGGCGTCGGGTGGCCTTACTTGTCGTGGTGTTCGGGCTGGTGGTCGTCGCGGTGGCGGAGGTTTAGGCGGTTTGTGCACGCTCGCGACCGGGTGAGAGTGCGGGAGCTGTCGGAAAATCGCGGCGTGTCGTGCGCAGACGCGCACGGTCGCGCTGAAAGAGGGGGAGGTGCGCGTTTTGGCTGATGAGCGGGTGGTCGGCTATTCTCGACGACGTTCCACCGAAGACCGTCGGTCACCGAGCAATCGGTTGAAGGTCCCGGACCCCCGGGCGGCCCACGCAGGAGGACGAGGCCACAGCTTTTGCGCGCCCCGACCTGTCTGCGTCGGGGCGTTTGTCGTTTCCGGCCCGCAACCCTCACTCGGCCCACGGTTCCCATCCACGAGGAGGCATGCATGGCCAAGGCTGACAAGGCCACCGCGGTTGCCGACATCGCCGAGCAGTTCAAGGAGGCTTCGGCGACGCTGGTCACCGAGTACCGCGGGCTGACGGTGGCCAACCTCAAGGACCTGCGCCGTTCGCTCGGTGATTCCGCCACTTACACAGTCGCCAAGAACACGCTGGTCAAGCGTGCCGCGGCGGAGGCGGGCATCGAGGGGCTCGACGAGTTGTTCGTCGGCCCCACCGCGATCGCGTTCGTCAAGGGCGAGGCCGTCGACGCCGCCAAGGCGATCAAGAAGTTCGCCAAGGACAACAAGGCCCTCGTCATCAAGGGCGGCTACATGGACGGCCGCCCGCTGAGCGTGTCCGAGGTCGAGCGCATCGCCGACCTGGAGTCGCGCGAGGTGCTGCTGGCCAAGATGGCCGGCGCGATGAAGGCGAATCTGGCCAAGGCCGCCGGCCTGTTCAACGCTCCGGCGTCGCAGGTCGCACGGCTGGCCGCCGCTCTGCAAGAGAAGAAGGCCGGCGAAGAAGCCGCATAACCCACCCACCAGCCACGAAGTAAGAACCAGAAAGGACCACTCATGGCCAAGCTGTCCACCGACGAGCTGCTCGACGCGTTCAAGGAACTGACGCTGCTGGAGCTCTCCGAGTTCGTCAAGAAGTTCGAGGAGACCTTCGAGGTCACCGCCGCTGCCCCGGTCGCCGTCGCGGCCGCCGGCCCCGCCGCCGGTGGTGCCCCCGCCGAGGCCGCCGAAGAGCAGTCTGAGTTCGACGTCATCCTCGAGGGTGCCGGCGACAAGAAGATCGGCGTCATCAAGGTCGTCCGCGAGATCGTCTCGGGCCTGGGTCTCAAGGAGGCCAAGGACCTCGTCGACGGCGCTCCCAAGCCGCTGCTCGAGAAGGTCGACAAGGCTGCCGCCGACGATGCCAAGGCCAAGCTCGAGGCCGCGGGCGCGACGGTCACCGTCAAGTAGCGCCGCGCCGGCACGCCGGCAATACCACAACTGTGGGGTCGATCCAGCAAAGCGGGTCGGCCCCACAGTCGTTTTTCCGATGGGTCACAATCGACGTCAGACTCGTGTTGTGGCCGGGAGCGGTAGGCTACAGTGACTCAAGCCACAAGCGGTGAAGCCTGTGGCGTGACGATGATTGGCGGAAGGATCTCGCGTGGGCATTGGTATCCAGATTGAGGGACTGACCAAGTCCTTCGGCCCCCAGCGAATCTGGGAGGACGTCACTTTCGACTTGCCGCCGGGTGAGGTGAGCGTTCTGCTCGGCCCCTCCGGTACGGGTAAGTCCGTGTTCTTGAAGTCCCTCATCGGGCTGCTGCGCCCAGAGCGCGGCAAGATCATCGTCGACGGCACCGACGTGATCCAGTGCACCGCCAAGGAGCTCTACGAGATCCGCACGCTGTTCGGCGTGATGTTCCAGGACGGTGCGCTGTTCGGCTCGATGAGCCTCTACGACAACACCGCTTTCCCCTTGCGTGAGCACACCAAGAAGAAGGAAAGCGAGATCCGCCAGATCGTCATGGAGAAGCTCGAGCTGGTCGGTCTGGCCGGTGACGAGAACAAGTTCCCCGGCGAGATCTCCGGCGGTATGCGCAAGCGCGCCGGTCTGGCCCGCTCCCTGGTGCTCGACCCGCAGATCATTCTCTGCGACGAACCGGACTCGGGTCTGGACCCGGTCCGTACCGCCTACCTCTCGCAGTTGTTGATCGACATCAACGCTCAGATCGACTGCACCATCCTGATCGTGACCCACAACATCAACATCGCCCGCACCGTGCCCGACAACATGGGCATGTTGTTCCGCAAGCACCTGGTGATGTTCGGTCCGCGCGAGGTGCTGCTGACCAGTGACGAGCCGGTGGTGCGACAGTTCCTCAACGGCCGGCGTATCGGCCCGATCGGTATGTCCGAGGAGAAGGACGAGTCGACCATGGCCGAAGAGCAGGCCATGATCGACGCCGGTCACCATGACGGCGGTGTCGAGGAGATCGAGGGGGTGCCGCCGCAGATCCAGGCGACGCCCGGCATGCCGGAGCGCCAGGCCGTCTACCGCCGGCAGGCCCGGGTGCGCGAGATCATGCACACCCTGCCGCCCAAGGCGCAGGAGGCCATCCGTGCCGACCTCGAGGGCAGTAACCAGAACGCCTCGAGCCAGTTCGGTGACGCCCCGACTCAACGGCATCGCACGGTCGACGAAGAAGCGCCGACGGGCGCCATCCCGCGCGCGCAGCAGTAGGCCGCCCGATGTGAACGTCGATGAGCGCTCGCGCTGAGAGATGACGCGCGAACACCATCCGACGTTCTGCCGGATCTGTGAGCCGCTGTGCGGCATGATCGCGACGGTCGAAGACGGCCGGCTGATCGAGCTGCGCCCCGACAAGGACCATCCGCTCTCGTCGGGATTCGCCTGCCAGAAGGGCATCGCGTTCACCGAGGTGGTCAACGACCCCGACCGCGTCACCACGCCACTGCGACGACGCGCTCGCGCTGACGGTCTTCGCGCAAGCGGTCCCCCGCAAGCGGGAGGGGCCCCCACATCCGAAGGCGACTTCGAACCCGTGGGCTGGGACGAGGCGATGGCCGACATCGCCGCCCGGCTCACCGCCATCCACCGCGGCCACGGCGCCGGGGCGATCGGCTGGTACTTCGGCAACCCCGGCGCGTTCAACTACTCCTACACGCTGAGCTTGAGCATGTTGATGGGCGGATTCGGGCTTGGTCTCCTCGGCGGTCCAGGACGGGGCCTGCACGTGTTCACCGCAGGTTCGCAGGACGTCAACAACCGCTTCGTCGCCAGCCAGCTGCTCTACGGATCGCCGCTCGCGCTGCCGGTACCCGACGTGCTGCGCACCGACTTCCTCGTGATCATCGGCGCCAACCCCGTCATCTCGCACGGCAGCGTGCTCACCGCGCCCCGGATCCGGGACCGCCTGCACGACATCGTCAAACGCGGCGGCCGCGTGCTGGTCATCGACCCCCGCAGGACCGAGACCGCCGCGCAGTTCGAATGGCTGGGCATCGTCCCCGACGGCGACGCCCATCTGCTGCTGTCCCTGCTGCACGTGATGTTCGGTGAGAACCTGGCCGACCGCCGACGGCTGGCAGAGCAGGCCGACGCCGCGGACTGGCTCGAACGGTTGGCCACCCCGTTCAGCCCCGAGGCCACCGAAGCGCACACCGGAATCGACCCCGACACCGTCCGCGCGCTGGCCCGCGACCTGGCCCGCACCGAACGGGCCGCGGTGTACGGCCGTGTCGGCACCAGCGTCGGCGAGAACGGAACGCTGACCACGTACCTGCTGGACGCAGTCAACCTGGTGGCAGGCAATCTCGACGTGCCGGGCGGCAGCATGTTCGGCCGGCTGGGCATGCCGGGGGAGCGCTGGCTCAACAAGGCCGGCGGTGCGCTGCTGCGCGCCCTCTACACGCGCAAACGGTCGCGCATCGGCGGATTCCCCTCCGTTCTCGGGTCCGAACCCGCGGCCGTGATGGCCAAGGAGATCACCACGCCGGGACGTGGGCAGGTCAAGGCGCTGTTCGTCGGAGCGGGCAACCCGGTGCTTTCGGTGCCCAACGGTGACGAACTCGAAACCGCGCTGGACTCCCTGGAGCTGATGGTCGGCATCGACCTCTACCTCAACGAGACGCTGGCGCACTGCGACTACGTGCTGCCCGCGACATCGATGTACGAACGCGACGACTTCCCGCTGCCGTTCCAGACGCTGCAACCCACGCCGTTCCGGCAAGCCACCGAGGCCGTCGTCGCCCCTGTGGGGCAGGCCCGCGCCGAGTGGGAGATCATCGACGACCTCACGGCCAGGATGTGGCGATCGACACCCGGCCTGGCGATGCTAGCCGGCGCACGAAAGATATTGTCGGCATTCGGTTTTCGGCTCAGCCCCCGAACTCTGGCCGATGCCGTCATCCGGTTGGCCGCGGGCGGTGACCGGTTCGGCCTGCGGCGGGGCTTGAGCTTCTCGAAACTCACCGCGAACCATCCGCACGGCGCCGTGCTGGCGGACCATCTGCGGGCCGGCGTGCTGGGCGACATCGTCGTCTACCGCGGTCGCCGGGTGCGTCTGGCCCACGACGAGATCGCCGCAGAGGTCGACAAGCTGTCGCGCCGCAGCGTCGCCGACGGTTATCCCATGCGGCTGATCGGCATGCGCGAAGCGCGGTCGGAGAACTCGTGGATGCACAACTCGCCGCTCCTCATGCGCGGTGAGCGCTCGCACCGCGCGCTCATGCACGTCGACGACGCGGCCGCCGCCGACATCGTCGACGGCGACACCGTGCGGATCACCTCGCGACACGGCCAGATCGAGGTTCCCGTCATCACGACCAAGGACATCGTCTCCGGAGTGATCGCCGTCCCGCACGGTTGGGGACATAGGGGCACGGCCGGATGGCGCGTCGCCAACGACGCCGGTGGCGCGAACGTCAACCGCTTGATGTCCAGCGATCCGGCCGACATCGAAAGCCTGGCCGGGATGGCCCGATTGACCGGTGTCCCGGTGCGCGTCGAACGGGTCACGTCGGCGGGCCTGTCGACCGAGCACGCGCAAACTTTCGCATAAGGCCGGTTCGGGGCCCGCAAACCCGTTATCTTTCTCCCGTCGTCGAGCGGGAGAGGTCATGGTCGACCGGTTTCTGATGTGGGTGAGGGCGGGTGTCGTCACCGCGGGACTGTCGGCGGCGGTGCTCGCCGGTGCGGGTGCGGCGATCGCCGACGACGGTTCGTCCTCGGACAGCGGGGGGTCCACGACTTCGGAGTCATCGAATTCAGCTGACAGCGTGAAGGATTCGGCGGGCGGCGAGTCGTCGGCTGCGACCGGTGGCCGGGCCTCGGCCGCGAGCACCACCGCCGGCGCGCCGCGCACCCGTGTCGGCGCGAAGACTCCCGACGACACCAAGGACGCGAAGGGTTCGGAGACCACCGGCAAAGCAGGCCGCGGCGAGGAGCGCAAGCGGCCCGCGTCGAAACCCGTGGACGCCGACGCCGCAACAGATCAGGCAAAGGACGAGACCGCCGAAACCCGGACCACCGACACCGCCGCGGTCACCCCCACCGCTGTCGAGCAGCCGGCGGTCACCGACGGCGCCACCGAGCAGCCGGTGGTCGACGACCCCACCATCGAAGAGTCCGCGACCGACGCCGAGGTGATCGAGGAGATCGCCGCGAAGTCCGGCTCGGACCGTGACCACACGGGCCAGCAGGCGACGGCCGCGGTTTCTGCGAATGCCGTGGTCTCTGCGAACGCCGAGGTCGCCGTGGTCGCCGCCACCACCGCCCGAACCACAGCGGACACGGCCGGCAAGAAGGCCGCCGCCATCGAGAACGACATCGTCGACCCGGCCGCGACCGAAGAACGCACAGCGGTCGTCCTCGAGCAGCCGGTCACCGGCGTCGTCGAGGACACCGAGGAATTCGGCACCCAGGCGGTGGCCTTCGCGTCGGCGCCACCGGCGGTGACCACCGCGACCGCGCCCCAGATCCCCCTCATCCTGCGCGTGATCGGCACGATCGTGTTCGACCTCTACGCCGTCGCGACCCGGCTCCTGGGCGGCCCGCCGATCCTGCCGCCCAACAGCACGGTCACGGTGCGCTCCTCGACGCTGCGGATCGACTGCGCATGCGCCGAAGGCGAAGGCAAGGAGGTGCCCGCCGACTGGTACATCCCCGAGACGGCGACGGGCGAGGCGCCCGAGCGGCTGATCTATCTGCAGCACGGGTTCCTCGCCAGCGGCCCCTGGTACAGCCACACCGCCGCCGCCTTGGCCGAGCAGACCCAGAGCATCGTGGTCGCGCCGTCGATCGGCTCCAACTTCTTTGCCGTCGACGGGTGCTGGCTCGGCGGGGCGCCGATGCACGAGGCGATGGCCGGACTGTTCGACGACGGAAACACCGCGCTGCGCGACAGCGCTGAGGCCGCCGGGTACACCGGGGAAATCCCGGATCGCGTCGTGTTGATGGGCCACTCGCTCGGCGGCGGCGCGGTATCGGGAATGGCGGGCTACATGGCCGACGACGAGCGCATCGACAGGCTCGCCGGGGTCGTGCTGCTCGACGGCGTGGCCCTGGGCGACCCGGCGCGGATGACGGAATCGCTGCGAAAGGTTCCCCTCGACATCCCGATCTACCAGCTCGCCGCGCCGGTCTACATGTGGAACAACTTCGGCGCCGGCCTCGACGCCCTGGCCGCGGCGCGCCCGACCGGATTCATCGGCGTGACATTGGTCAACGGCTCGCACGTCGACGCCATGCGCGGCGGCAATCCCCTCATCCAGTTCGCCCAGGAGCTGGTCGCCGGATTCTCCCGGCCCGAGAATGCCGCGGCCGCGCAGATGCTGATGGTCGGGTGGGTCAACGACATGTTCGATCCCACGAGCCACCAGGGCCTCTACCTCGAGCGCGGCGAGCAGTTCAGCTTCGCCACCCCGGCCGGGCAGGCCCCCGTCGTCGCACTGCCCAACACGCTGACCAAGCCGTACCTGCTGAACTTCCTGAAGCCGTTCATGCCCCTTGCCGACGGCTTGTTCTCCATGGGCCCGGTGTGTGTGCGCGAATCGGTGGGCTCGGCGGGGTCCGGACACTGCAGCAACACGATCGCCGCTTGAGGCAAAACTCCACAACAACCCGTGTTATCTCTTGACGGGAGGCCGCCGAGGGGCCAATCTGTTCTGCAGCAATGTATGGACGTATGAGAAAGATCGAGACGCCGGCCAGCGCCCCGATGCGTGCCATACATGCAGTTGGGTCGTGATGTTGAGGAATACGCCGTCCTGCGGTACTGTTGGACGTTGCGCTGGCTGCATCCTGCCCACCTAAACCCGCACCTGACACCGATGTCCTAGCCTGAGCCCAGCTCGGTGATCTAGTCGCGTGCCGTGCGTTCGGGAGTCTGTGGTCGTGAGTGGCCAGCCGAACCGACGCAGATATCGCGACAAAACGGACCGGTGGTCTACCGGGACGATAGTCGCATGAGGTGCTGGAAGGATGCATCTTGGCAGGGTCCCGCCCAAGCAAGACAGCAGAAGCTACTAAAAACTCCGTCCCAGGAGCACCAAACCGAATTTCCTTTGCAAAGCTCCGTGAGCCCCTCGAGGTTCCCGGGCTTCTTGACGTTCAAACCGAGTCTTTCGAATGGCTGATCGGCTCCGACGCCTGGCGTGAGAAGGCCAAGGAGCGCGGCGAGGAAAAGCCCGTTGGTGGCCTCGAAGAGGTGCTCTCCGAGCTGAGCCCGATCGAGGACTTCTCCGGCTCGATGTCGCTGTCCTTCTCCGATCCGCGCTTCGACGAGGTCAAGGCCCCCGTCGACGAGTGCAAAGACAAGGACATGACGTACGCGGCGCCGCTGTTCGTCACGGCCGAGTTCATCAACAACAACACCGGTGAGATCAAGAGCCAGACGGTCTTCATGGGCGACTTCCCGATGATGACCGAGAAGGGCACGTTCATCATCAACGGCACCGAGCGTGTCGTGGTGAGCCAGTTGGTCCGCTCCCCGGGTGTGTACTTCGACGAGAGCATCGACAAGTCCACCGAGAAGACGCTGCACAGCGTCAAGGTGATCCCCGGCCGCGGCGCGTGGCTGGAGTTCGACGTCGACAAGCGCGACACCGTCGGGGTGCGCATCGACCGTAAGCGCCGTCAGCCGGTCACCGTGCTGCTCAAGGCGCTCGGCTGGACCAGCGAGCAGATCACGGAGCGGTTCGGCTTCTCCGAGATCATGATGTCGACGCTGGAGAAGGACAACACCGCCGGCACCGACGAGGCGCTGCTGGACATCTACCGCAAGCTGCGTCCGGGCGAGCCGCCGACCAAGGAGTCCGCGCAGACCCTGCTGGAGAACCTGTTCTTCAAGGAGAAGCGCTACGACCTGGCCCGCGTCGGCCGCTACAAGGTCAACAAGAAGCTGGGCATCACCGAGAACCCGGCGCAGACCACGTCGACCACGCTGACCGAAGAGGACGTCGTCGCCACCATCGAGTACCTGGTGCGACTGCATCAGGGCGACAAGACGATGACCGTCCCGGGTGGTGTCGAGGTGCCCGTCGAGGTCGATGACATCGACCACTTCGGCAACCGTCGTCTGCGCACCGTCGGCGAGCTGATCCAGAACCAGATCCGGGTCGGCCTGAGCCGCATGGAGCGTGTCGTGCGTGAGCGCATGACCACGCAGGACGTCGAGGCGATCACGCCGCAGACCCTGATCAACATCCGTCCCGTCGTGGCGGCGATCAAGGAGTTCTTCGGCACCAGCCAGCTGTCGCAGTTCATGGACCAGAACAACCCGCTGTCGGGCCTGACCCACAAGCGCCGCCTGTCGGCGCTGGGCCCCGGCGGTCTGTCCCGTGAGCGCGCCGGCCTCGAGGTCCGCGACGTGCACGCCAGCCACTACGGCCGCATGTGCCCGATCGAGACCCCCGAGGGTCCGAACATCGGCTTGATCGGCTCGCTGTCGGTGTACGCACGGGTCAACCCCTTCGGCTTCATCGAGACGCCGTACCGCAAGGTCGTCGACGGTGTTGTCACCGACGACATCGAGTACCTGACCGCCGACGAGGAGGACCGCCACGTCGTGGCGCAGGCCAACTCGCCGATCGACGAGAACGGCCGCTTCGTCGAGGAGCGCGTCCTGGTCCGCCGCAAGGGCGGCGAGGTCGAGCAGATCTCGTCGAGCGAGGTGGACTACATGGACGTCTCGCCGCGCCAGATGGTGTCGGTCGCGACGGCCATGATCCCGTTCCTCGAGCACGACGACGCCAACCGCGCCCTGATGGGTGCCAACATGCAGCGCCAGGCGGTTCCGCTGGTGCGCAGCGAGGCCCCGCTGGTCGGCACCGGTATGGAGTTGCGTGCGGCGATCGACGCCGGTGACGTCGTCGTCGCCGACAAGGCCGGCGTGATCGAAGAGGTCTCGGCCGACTACGTCACCGTGATGGCCGACGACGGCACCCGGCACACGTACCGGATGCGCAAGTTCGCGCGGTCGAATCACGGCACCTGCGCCAACCAGCGTCCGATCGTGGACGCCGGCCAGCGGGTCGAGGCGGGTCAGGTCATCGCCGACGGGCCGTGCACCGAGAACGGTGAGATGGCGCTGGGCAAGAACCTGCTCGTGGCGATCATGCCGTGGGAGGGCCACAACTACGAGGACGCGATCATCCTCTCCAACCGCCTGGTAGAAGAGGACGTGCTCACCTCGATTCACATCGAGGAGCACGAGATCGACGCCCGCGACACCAAGCTGGGCGCCGAGGAGATCACCCGGGACATCCCGAACGTCTCCGATGAGGTGCTGGCCGACCTCGACGAGCGCGGCATCGTCCGCATCGGCGCCGAGGTCCGCGACGGCGACATCCTGGTCGGCAAGGTCACCCCGAAGGGCGAGACCGAGCTGACCCCGGAGGAGCGGCTGCTGCGTGCGATCTTCGGTGAGAAGGCGCGCGAGGTCCGCGACACGTCGCTCAAGGTGCCGCACGGTGAGTCCGGCAAGGTCATCGGCATCCGGGTGTTCTCCCGCGAGGACGACGACGAGCTGCCCGCCGGCGTCAACGAGTTGGTCCGCGTGTACGTCGCGCAGAAGCGCAAGATCTCCGACGGCGACAAGCTGGCCGGACGCCACGGCAACAAGGGCGTCATCGGCAAGATCCTGCCCGTCGAGGACATGCCGTTCCTGCCCGACGGCACCCCCGTGGACATCATCTTGAACACCCACGGTGTGCCGCGTCGTATGAACATCGGTCAGATCCTGGAGACCCACCTCGGGTGGGTGGCCAAGAGCGGCTGGAAGATCAACGGTTCGCCGGACTGGGCGAGCGCGTTGCCCAAGGAGCTGCTCGAGTCCGAGCCGGGAAGTATCGTCTCGACACCGGTGTTCGACGGTGCCCGCGAAGCCGAGCTGCAGGGTCTGCTGGGTTCCACGCTGCCCAACCGCGACGGCGAGACGCTCGTCGACGAGGACGGCAAGGCCATGCTGTTCGACGGTCGCAGTGGCGAGCCGTTCCCGTACCCGGTGACGGTGGGCTACATGTACATCCTCAAGCTGCACCACTTGGTGGACGACAAGATCCACGCGCGTTCCACCGGCCCGTACTCGATGATCACCCAGCAGCCGCTGGGCGGTAAGGCGCAGTTCGGTGGCCAGCGGTTCGGCGAGATGGAATGTTGGGCCATGCAGGCCTACGGCGCGGCGTACACGCTGCAGGAGCTGTTGACCATCAAGTCCGACGACACCGTCGGCCGGGTCAAGGTGTACGAGGCGATCGTCAAGGGCGAGAACATCCCCGAACCGGGCATCCCGGAGTCGTTCAAGGTGTTGCTCAAGGAACTTCAGTCGCTGTGCCTCAACGTCGAGGTGCTGTCGAGCGACGGCGCCGCGATCGAGATGCGCGACGGCGACGACGAGGACCTGGAACGCGCCGCGGCGAACCTGGGAATCAACTTGTCGCGCAACGAATCTGCCTCCGTTGAGGATTTGGCTTAAGCAGTTATTGGTTTCTAATCCCGAAAGGGGAAAGGGAGTTACGTGCTAGACGTCAACTTCTTCGATGAGCTCCGGATCGGTCTCGCCACCGCCGACGACATCCGTCAGTGGTCCTACGGCGAGGTCAAGAAGCCGGAGACCATCAACTACCGCACGCTGAAGCCGGAGAAGGACGGCCTGTTCTGCGAGAAGATCTTCGGACCGACTCGCGACTGGGAGTGCTACTGCGGCAAGTACAAGCGCGTCCGCTTCAAGGGCATCATCTGCGAGCGCTGCGGCGTCGAGGTCACTCGCGCCAAGGTGCGTCGTGAGCGGATGGGCCACATCGAGCTGGCCGCGCCCGTCACGCACATCTGGTATTTCAAGGGTGTGCCCTCGCGGCTGGGCTATCTGCTCGACCTGGCGCCGAAGGATCTCGAGAAGATCATCTACTTCGCCGCCTACGTGATCACCGCCGTCGACGACGAGATGCGCCACAACGAGCTGTCCACGCTCGAAGCCGAAATGGCCGTGGAGCGCAAGGCCGTTGAGGATCAGCGCGATCTCGATCTCGCCGAGCGGTCCCAGAAGCTCGAGGCCGACCTGGCCGAGCTGGAGAAGGAGGGCGCCAAGAGCGACGTGCGCCGCAAGGTGCGCGACGGTGGTGAGCGCGAGATGCGCCAGATCCGCGACCGGGCCCAGCGTGAGCTGGATCGGCTCGAGGAGATCTGGAACACCTTCACCAAGCTGGCGCCCAAGCAGCTCGTCGTCGACGAGGTGCTCTACCGGGAACTGCAGGACCGCTACGGCGAGTACTTCACCGGTGCGATGGGTGCCGAGGCGATCAAGAAGCTCATCGAGAACTTCGACATCGAGGCCGAGGCCGAGGAGCTGCGTGAGGTCATCCGAAGTGGCAAGGGGCAGAAGAAGCTTCGCGCACTGAAGCGGCTCAAGGTGGTCGCGGCGTTCCAGCAGTCTTCCAACTCGCCGATGGGCATGGTGCTCGACGCGGTTCCGGTGATCCCGCCGGAGCTTCGCCCGATGGTGCAGCTCGACGGTGGCCGGTTCGCGACGTCGGACCTCAACGACCTGTACCGCCGCGTGATCAACCGCAACAACCGGTTGAAGCGACTGATCGATCTGGGCGCGCCCGAGATCATCGTCAACAACGAGAAGCGCATGCTGCAGGAGTCGGTGGACGCGCTGTTCGACAACGGCCGCCGCGGACGTCCGGTCACCGGGCCGGGCAACCGTCCACTGAAGTCGCTGTCGGATCTGTTGAAGGGCAAGCAGGGTCGGTTCCGTCAGAACCTGCTCGGCAAGCGTGTCGACTACTCCGGCCGTTCGGTCATCGTGGTCGGCCCGCAGCTCAAGCTGCACCAGTGCGGTCTCCCGAAGCTGATGGCTCTCGAGCTGTTCAAGCCGTTCGTGATGAAGCGTCTGGTGGATCTCAACCACGCGCAGAACATCAAGAGCGCCAAGCGCATGGTCGAGCGTCAGCGTCCGCAGGTGTGGGACGTCCTCGAAGAGGTCATCGCCGAGCACCCGGTTCTGCTGAACCGCGCGCCGACGCTGCACCGCCTCGGTATCCAGGCGTTCGAGCCGCAGCTGGTGGAGGGCAAGGCCATTCAGCTGCACCCGCTGGTCTGTGAGGCGTTCAACGCCGACTTCGACGGTGACCAGATGGCCGTGCACCTTCCGCTGTCGGCGGAGGCGCAGGCCGAGGCGCGCATCCTGATGCTGTCGTCGAACAACATCCTGTCCCCGGCGTCGGGTCGGCCGTTGGCCATGCCGCGTCTGGACATGGTGACCGGCCTGTACTACCTGACGACGATGATCGAGGGCGACACCGGCGAGTACACGCCGGCCGCCAAGGATCAGCCGGAGACCGGTGTGTACAGCTCGCCCGCCGAGGCGATCATGGCGATGGACCGCGGTGCGCTGTCGGTGCGGGCCAAGATCCGCGTGCGGTTGACGCAGCTGCGTCCGTCCGCCGATCTGGAAGCCGAGCTGTTCCCGGAGGGCTGGAAGCCCGGTGACGCCTGGACCGCGGAGACCACTCTGGGTCGGGTGATGTTCAACGAGCTTCTGCCGCACGGCTATCCGTTCGTCAACGAGCAGATGCACAAGAAGGTCCAGGCGCGGATCGTCAACGATCTCGCCGAGCGCTACCCGATGATCGTGGTGGCGCAGACCGTCGACAAGCTCAAGGACGCCGGCTTCTACTGGGCCACCCGCTCGGGTGTCACCGTGTCGATGGCCGACGTGTTGGTGCCGCCGCAGAAGCAGGAGATCCTGGACCGCTACGAAAAGGAAGCCGACCAGATCGAGAAGAAGTACCAGCGCGGTGCGCTCAACCACGACGAGCGCAACGACGCCCTGGTCAAGATCTGGCAGGACGCCACCGAAGAGGTCGGCGAGGCGCTGCGGGCGCACTACCCGAAGGACAACCCGATCATCACGATCGTTGACTCGGGTGCCACGGGTAACTTCACCCAGACCAGGACCCTGGCCGGCATGAAGGGTCTGGTGACCAACCCGAAGGGTGAGTTCATCCCGCGTCCGATCAAGTCCTCGTTCCGTGAGGGCCTGACGGTGCTGGAGTACTTCATCAACACCCACGGCGCCCGAAAGGGTCTGGCGGACACCGCTCTTCGTACCGCCGACTCGGGTTACCTGACCCGCCGTCTGGTCGACGTTTCGCAGGACGTCATCGTGCGCGAGACCGACTGTGAGACCGAGCGCGGCATCAATGTCACGCTGGCCGAGCTACAGGGTGACGCGTTGGTGCGCGATCAGCACATCGAGACGTCGGCCTATGCCCGGACGCTGGCCACCGATGCCGTCGACAAGGACGGCAACGTCGTCGTCGAGCGCGGCCACGACCTGGGCGACCCGGCGATCGAGGCGTTGCTGGCCGCGGGCATCACCGAGGTGAAGGTCCGCTCCGTGCTGACCTGCGCGACGGGGACCGGCGTGTGCGCGATGTGCTACGGCCGTTCGATGGCGACCGGCAAGCTCGTCGACATCGGCGAGGCCGTCGGCATCGTCGCCGCGCAGTCCATCGGCGAGCCCGGCACACAGCTGACCATGCGCACGTTCCACCAGGGCGGCGTGGGTGAGGACATCACCGGTGGTCTGCCCCGTGTGCAGGAGCTGTTCGAGGCCCGCATCCCGCGGAACAAGGCGCCGATCGCCGACGTCACCGGCCGGGTGCAGCTCGAAGAGGGCGAGCGCTTCTACAAGATCACCATCATCCCCGATGATGGTGGCGAAGAAGTGGTGTACGACAAGCTCTCTCGTCGTCAGCGCCTGAAAGTGTTCAAGCACGACGACGGCACCGAGCGTCTGCTCGCCGACGGCGACCACGTCGAGGTGGGCCAGCAGCTGATGGAAGGTGCGGCCGACCCGCACGAGGTGCTGCGTGTCCAGGGCCCCCGCGAGGTGCAGATCCACCTCGTCAAGGAGGTCCAGGAGGTCTACCGGGCCCAGGGCGTGTCGATCCACGACAAGCACATCGAGGTCATCGTCCGGCAGATGCTGCGTCGCGTCACGATCATCGACTCGGGCTCGACGGAGTTCCTGCCCGGCTCGCTGACCGAGCGCGGCGAGTTCGAGACCGAGAACCGTCGGGTGGTCGCCGAGGGCGGCGAGCCCGCGGCCGGTCGTCCGGTGCTGATGGGTATCACGAAGGCGTCGTTGGCCACCGACTCGTGGCTGTCGGCGGCGTCGTTCCAGGAGACCACCCGCGTGCTGACCGATGCGGCGATCAACTGCCGCAGCGACAAGCTGCAGGGTCTGAAGGAGAACGTGATCATCGGCAAGCTGATCCCGGCCGGTACCGGTATCAACCGCTACCGCAACATCCAGGTGCAGCCGACCGAGGAAGCCCGCGCTGCGGCGTACACGATCCCGTCGTACGAGGATCAGTACTACAGCCCGGACTTCGGCCAGGCCACCGGCGCCGCGGTGCCGCTGGACGACTACGGCTACAGCGATTACCGCTAGCAGTTCACGGAAAAGCCTCCGGGTCACGGCCCGGGGGCTTTTTCGTGCCCCGAGCGGTGCGCCGAACGTGGGTTACCCGCACGTCCTGCGCGGGTTGTGCGTGACACGAGCCCACACTCGGCAGTGAGGATCTGATGCTGGCGAACACCGCGTGGTTCCTGTTCGGACTGGGCGCGTTGATCGTCGGCGCGGAGGTCATGGTCCGCGGTGGCGCGGAAGTCGCTGTGCGACTGGGAATCAGCCCGATCATCATCGGACTGACCATCGTGTCGATCGGCACCAGCATGCCCGAACTGGCGGTCGGTGTGGTCGCGGCGGGGGAGGGCAGCGGCGCGCTGGCGGTCGGCAACATCGCGGGCACCAATGTGGTCAACGTCCTGCTCATCCTCGGTCTGAGCGCCGCGCTGGTGCCGTTGACGTTGCAGTCGCGCACCATCCGGTTCGAACTGCCGATCATGGCTGGTGCGGCGCTGCTGCTGTGGATGCTGGCGGCCGATGGTGTGCTGACGCGTCTGGACGGCGCGATCCTGGTCGGCGGCGCGTTCGTCTACACCGTCGCGGTGATCTGGTCTGCACGTCGCGAATCCCACGCTGTCGTCGAGGAATTCGCAGCCGAGCTGGTCGCTGAGTACGCCACCGAAGAGGTGGGCGCGGTGGCCACCAAGGGGCACCGCACCTCGATCAACGTCGCGATGACTCTAGGCGGTATCGCCGTCGTCGTGCTGGGAGCCGACTGGCTTGTCGACGGTGCGGTCGGCATGGCCAGACAGTTCGGGGTGTCCGACGCGCTGATCGGTCTGACCATCGTCGCGATCGGCACCTCGGCGCCGGAGTTGGTGACCACCATCATCTCCACCATCCGCGGCGACCGCGACATCGCGATCGGCAACCTGATCGGCAGCAGCATCTACAACATTCTGCTCATCCTCGGCGTGACCTGTTTGGTGCCGGCTCAGGGGCTGAACCTGCCGTCCAGCCTGGTGACGATCGATCTGCCGGTCATGGTGGCTGTCGCGTTGCTCTGTATCCCGATCTTCATTTCGGGTCGGCGCGTCACCCGCGTCGAAGGCGCGCTGATGGTCGCGGCCTATGCGGCGTACCTGATCTTGCTGCTGACCGTCCGGACCTGACGGCACGTGTAGGCGGGGCGGGGAGGTTCCGGCTTGCCCGCCGACGCCGGCCCAGCCGCCACGGATACTTCTCATGTGGCCACATCTTTTCGATCTCGGCGTTGAACTCCGCCCCCAGCAACACCGCGAAGGCCGTGATGTAAAGCCACCCGACGACGGCGATCGGCACGGCGAGTTGGCTGTACACGGCGTCGTCACGTGCGCTCACCGACAGATAGGCGCGCAGCCCCGCCGATGCCACCAACCACAGCACCATCGCCAACACCGCCCCCGGAATGTCGCGGCGCCAAGGCAGTCGCCAGGGCACACCGAGGTGATACAGCGTGACCAAACCGACCAGGATCAGCAGCGCGACCCCGGGCCAGAACAGCAGATCCAGTGCGCGCAAGGTGCTTTCGGTCAACGGGTCGGGCGTCACCCACGCCACCAGGTCGGGCCCGAGGACGAGCGGCGGCAGAATCGCCACGGCACCGAGGAGTCCGCCCGCGGTCAGCCCCAGCGCCAGCAGCCGTCGTCGCCAGGCAGGCCGGGGCTCGACACCGTAGGCGATGGTGATTGTCTCCAGGTACCGGTTCACCGCCCGCGAACCCGACCACAGGCTGAGCACGATTCCGATGGAGACCACGCTTCCGCGCGATTGTGTGAGCCCGGCCTCGACCACGCGACGGTATGACTCGAAGGTCCGCTCGGCAAGGAAGGAGCTGGGCACCTCGAGCAGCAGCCGATGCAGGCGCGCCGTGCCTTCAGGGCCGAGCGCTTCGGCGATGAAACCGAGCGAGCCGAGCACCGCGATCAGGAGCGACGGCAGCGAGATCAAGGAGAACAGCGCGACCTCGGCCGCCAGACCGGGCACGCGGTCTCGAAGCGTGTCGTTGACGGTTCGGACGATCAGCCGGCCCGCCTGCCGCACCGGCCGGGGCGCATGAGACAACATCGAAAAGGCGCGTCGCTGCAGAGTGGAACGGGCGGAGGCGACCGCGTCGGACAACGACGAGAACGGAGACGGGTCGCTTCCAGATCCCACGCTCCGAGCCTAGGCGGCGCCCTCACGCATGCGGCGAACGCAAGTGGTGCGACCGAGTGCCGTGACCGTGGGCCGGTGCGGTGGCCATGTCGGTGGTCCTGCCTAGACTGGGCGTCGTGCTGATCGGTTCGCACGTCCACGGTGACGACCCCCTGGCCGCCGCGGAGGCAGACGGTGCCGACGTGGTGCAGTTCTTCCTCGGCAATCCGCAGAGCTGGAAGAAACCCAAACCGCGCGAGGACGCCGATGTGCTCAAGGCTTCGAGCGTCCCGCTGTACGTACATGCGCCGTATCTGATCAACGTCGCATCGGCCAACAACCGGGTGCGGATCCCGTCGCGCAAGATCCTGCAGGACACCTGTGACGCGGCCTCGGAGATCAACGCGACGGCGGTCATCGTGCACGGTGGTCACGCCGACGACAAAGACTGGGAAGCGGGCTTCGAACGCTGGGTCAAGGCGCTGGATTACCTCGAAACCGACGTGCCCGTCTACCTGGAGAACACCGCGGGCGGCGACCACGCGATGGCCCGCCACTTCGACGTCATCGCCCGGTTGTGGGACCACATCGGCGACAAGGGCATCGGCTTCTGCCTGGACACCTGCCACGCGTGGGCCGCGGGGGAGAAGCTGATCGACGCCGTCGACAGGATCAAGGCCATCACCGGGCGCATCGACCTGGTGCACTGCAACGACTCACGCGACGCCGCCGGTTCGGGCGCCGACCGGCACGCCAACTTCGGCACCGGCCAGATCGATCCTCAGCTGCTGGTCGCGGTGGTGCAGGCCGCCGGCGCACCCGTCATCTGCGAAACCGCAGACGAGGGCCGCAAAGACGACATCGCCTTCCTGCGCGAGCACATCACGACCTGATAACCGAACCGCAGTCGAACGCTCGGCACCTTTCGGGTGAACTAGATTCAACTAAGTGTCTGCGGTCGACGAGTCGTCACAAGAGTCGCAGCGCGCCCCCGAGGCAGGCCGGCCCCAGAGGCGGGAACGCCGGCTGAAGTACGTGCGCCGGACCGCCGTCGCGATATGGGCTGCGGTCATCGTGTTTCGCACGGTCACCGAAGGTTTTGCGTTCAACCGTGAGCTCGTGCTGCTCTACATCGCCACCGGTCTGCTGGCCGCGAGCATCGGCCAGGTCCGCCGGATGCTCTACGTCATCCGCGATTGGCTTCCGTTCGCGTTGATACTGATCGCCTACGACCTGAGCCGTGGCGCCGCCGACATGATCGGGCGCCCGACGCTGTGGGAGTGGCCCGTCGAGGCCGATCGTTGGCTCTTCTTCGGTACCGTGCCGACCGTATGGCTTCAGGAGCAGCTCAAACAGGGCCATCCGCCGTGGTGGGAAGTGGTCCTCAGCTGCGTTTACATGTCGTTTTTCATCTTGCCGTACGTGGTGGCCGCGGTGCTGTGGCTGCGTGACCGCGCGGAGTGGAAGGCGTTCGTGCGGCTGTTCGTCGGCTTGAACTTCACGGGCTTGGTCATCTACGCCCTGGTGCCGGCCGCGCCGCCGTGGGCCGCGGCTCGCTGCACCCCGGACGACGTCGAAGGTGGACCGGCCTACGCGCGCTGCATGTTCCGCTCGGCGCGCGGAGTACCCGACGGCGGTGTGCTCGGGGCGATGCAGTCCAGCCAGGATGGGGCGAACCCGTGGATCGAGCGAATCGTCGGCCGCGGCTGGGGCAACCTGAACATGCACACCGCCAGCGCACTGCTCGATGCGGGTCAGGCCAGTGTCAACCTGGTGGCGGCGATACCGTCCCTGCACGCCGGCATGACCGCGGCGATCGCGGCCTTTCTGTGGCATCGCGTGCACAAAGCGTGGCGTCCACCGCTCGTGGCCTATGTGCTCCTGATGGCCTTCACGCTCGTGTACACCGCCGAGCACTACGTCATCGACATCCTGCTCGGCTGGGCCCTGGCGGCCGCGGTCATCGTCGTTCTCCACCGCTACGAGAGTTGGCGACGCGCGAGGGCGTCGCGCTCGGCGGACCGCTCGGGCGAGATGGTTCCGCTCTACGACCGGCGTGACGATCCCGCGGTGGCGGCCGAGCCGAATCCGACGGTTGAATCCCAGCCTGTCGCCGAGCCGGAACCCGTTGACGAACACGAGCCGCGCCGGCGGGACGTCGTCGCCGAAGTCGACAGCCGCTGACCCCTTCCGCGGCTGTTGTTACGACTATTGTGCAGCTGTTCGTGAAAGTGTAATAGTGGTCTCATGGCCGATACGCATGTCGTCACCAACCAGGTCCCGCCGCTGGAGGGCTACAACCCGGCGACGTCACCGGTACTCACCGAGGCGCTGATCCGCGAGGGCGGTGAATGGGGCCTCGACGAGGTCACCGAGCTGGGCGCGCTGTCGGGCTCGCGGCAGGCGCAGCGGTGGGGCGAGCTGGCCGACCGCAACCAGCCGATTCTGCGCACTCACGACCGCTACGGCCACCGCGTCGACGAGGTCGAGTACGACCCCGCCTACCACTCGCTGATGACCGTGGCCATCAAGCACGGTCTGCACGCCGCGCCGTGGGCTGACGACCGGCCCGGCGCCCACGTCGTGCGCGCCGCCAAGACCTCGGTGTGGACGCCCGAACCCGGTCACATCTGCCCGATCTCGATGACCTACGCCGTGGTGCCGGCGCTGCGGCACAACCCCGACCTGGCGGCGGTGTACGAGCCGCTGCTGGTCAGCCGCGAGTACGACCCCGAGCTGAAGGCGCCCACCACCAAGGCCGGCATCACCGCGGGCATGTCGATGACCGAGAAGCAGGGCGGCTCCGATGTGCGCGCGGGCACCACCGAGGCGACCCCCAACGGCGACGGCAGTTACTCACTGCGCGGGCACAAATGGTTCACCTCGGCGCCGATGTGCGACATCTTCCTGGTGCTCGCGCAGGCGCCCGGCGGCCTCTCGTGTTTCCTGCTGCCGCGGGTCCTGCCCGACGGCAGCCGCAACCGGATGTTCCTGCAGCGGCTGAAAGACAAGCTCGGCAACCACGCCAACGCGTCTTCCGAGGTGGAATACGACGGCGCTGTCGCGTGGCTCGTCGGCGAAGAGGGCCGCGGCGTGCCGACCATCATCGAGATGGTCAACCTGACGCGTCTGGACTGCACCCTCGGCAGCGCGACCAGCATGCGCAACGGGCTGGCCCGCGCGATCCATCACACGCAGCACCGAAAGGCGTTCGGCGAGTATCTGATCGACCAGCCGCTGATGCGCAACGTGTTGGCCGACCTCGCGGTCGAGGCCGAGGCGGCCACGATCCTCGCGATGCGCATGGCCGGCGCGACAGATGCGGCGGTGCGCGGCGACACCCGCGAAACCCTGCTGCGGCGTATCGGGCTGGCGGCCGGAAAGTACTGGGTGTGCAAACGCGCCACCCCGCACGCGGCCGAGGCCATGGAGTGCCTTGGCGGCAATGGCTATGTCGAGGAGTCGGGCATGCCGCGGCTGTACCGGGAAGCACCGCTGATGGGCATCTGGGAGGGTTCGGGCAACATCAGCGCGTTGGATACGTTGCGGGCCATGGCAACTCGCCCGGAGTGCGTCGACGTGCTGTTCGACGAACTCGGTCGGACCGCGGGTGCGGACACGCGACTCGATACCCACGTCGAGGCCTTGCGACCGGCCCTGGGTGACCTCGAAACCATCCAGTACCGCGCCCGCAAGGTCGCCGAGGACATCAGCCTTGCCCTGCAGGGATCGCTGTTGGTACGCCACGGCCATCCCGCCGTCGCGGAGGCGTTCTTGGCCACCCGGATGGGTGGCTCCTGGGGTGGCGCGTTCGGAACCCTGCCCACCGGACTCGATCTCGCGCCGATCATCGAACGCGCATTGGTCAAGGCTCCGGACGCGGGCAGGACCGACAACGGATGACCCACGCGATCAGGCCGGTGGACTTCGACAACCTCAAAACGATGACCTACGAGGTCACCGGCCGGGTAGCCCGCATCACGTTCAACCGACCGGAGAAGGGCAACGCCATCGTCGCGGACACGCCGCTGGAATTGTCCGCGCTCGTCGAACGCGCCGACCTCGACCCGAACGTTCACGTGATCCTGGTTTCCGGTCGGGGCGAAGGGTTCTGCGCCGGATTCGATCTGTCCGCCTACGCCGAGGGGTCGTCATCGGCCGGTGGCGGCAGCCCCTATCGCGACACTGTGCTGTCGGGCAGGACGCAGGCTGTCAACCACCTGCCGAATCAACCATGGGATCCGATGATCGACTACCAGATGATGAGCCGGTTCGTCCGCGGCTTCTCCAGCCTGATGCACTGCGACAAGCCGACAGTGGTGAAGATCCACGGCTACTGCGTGGCCGGCGGCACCGACATCGCGCTGCACGCCGATCAGGTGATCGCCGCCTCGGACGCCAAGATCGGCTACCCGCCTACCCGCGTGTGGGGTGTCCCCGCGGCCGGGATGTGGGCGCATCGCCTCGGCGACCAGCGCGCCAAACGCCTTCTGCTCACCGGGGATTCGATCACCGGAGCGCAGGCCGCCGAGTGGGGGCTGGCGGTCGAGGCGCCGTCCCCCGAGGACCTGGACGCACGCACCGAACGGTTGGTGGAACGAATAGCCTGCGTGCCGATCAACCAGCTGATCATGGTCAAGCTGGCGATGAACTCCGCTCTCTATTCCCAGGGGACGGCCAACAGCGCAATGGTGTCGACCGTGTTCGACGGCATCGCCCGCCACACCCCGGAAGGGCACGAGTTCGTCGCGCAGTCGCGCGAACACGGATTCCGCGAAGCCGTCCGACAGCGTGACGAGCCGTTCGGCGACCACGGCCGCAGGGCGTCCGACGTCTGATGCCGAAGTCACTCTCGCGGATGACGGCCCGCTCCGTGGTGCTCAGTGTTCTGCTCGGGGCGCACCCGGCGTGGGCCACCGCGAGTGAACTGATCAAGCTCACAGCGGATTTCGGCCTCAGGGAGTCGACGGTGCGGGTCGCGTTGACGCGGATGGTCGGCGCGGGTGACCTGGTTCGTTCCGAGGACGGCTACCGGTTGTCCGACCGCCTGCTGGCCCGGCAGCGGCGGCAGGACGACGCCATCAACCCCCGGCTGCGGCCGTGGCGGGGCGACTGGACCACGGTGGTGATCACCAGCGTCGGGTCCGATCCCCGCTCGAGGGCTGGGCTGCGAAGCACTCTGCAGGACAGCCGATTCGCCGAACTGCGCGAAGGGCTGTGGCTGCGACCGGACAACCTGGACACGGCGTTGCCGCCCGAGGTGATGCGGCGGGTGAGGGTGTTGATCTCCCGTGACGAAGCACCCGCCGAGTTGGTCTCGCTGCTGTGGGACCTGCCGGCGTGGGCGCGCGAGGGTCAGTTGCTGCTCGACGAAATCAACTCGGCGCCAGACGTTCCCGACCGGTTCATCGCAGCGGCCGCCATCGTGCGCCACCTGCTCACCGATCCGGTGTTGCCGGAGGAACTGCTGCCCGACGGCTGGCCGGGCGCCGCGCTGCGCCAGGCCTACAACGACTTCGCCGCGCAGTTGTCTGCGCGGCGCGACAGCACCGGATTGTCGCTCACGCGACGTGACCAACTGACGGAGGCGAGATGACGGGTGGAGTGCGGGTCGAGAAGAACGGCCCCGTGACGACGGTGATCATGAATCGTCCGGAGGCGCGCAACGCCGTGAACGGCCCGGCCGCCGCCGGGTTGTACGCCGCTTTCGACCAGTTCGACAAGGACGACTCGGCCGCGGTCGCGGTGTTGTGGGGCGACAACGGGACATTCTGTGCCGGAGCCGATTTGAAGGCATTCGGGACTCCCGATGCCAACCCGGTGCACCGCACAGGTCCCGGCCCGATGGGGCCCAGCCGAATGGTGTTGTCCAAACCGGTGATCGCGGCGATCAGCGGCTACGCCGTGGCCGGCGGTCTGGAACTGGCGTTGTGGTGCGATCTGCGCGTCGTCGAGGAGGACGCGGTCATGGGGGTGTTCTGCCGGCGTTGGGGTGTCCCGCTGATCGATGGGGGGACCGTCCGGTTGCCGCGGTTGATCGGGCACAGCCGGGCGATGGATCTCATCCTCACCGGTCGCGCCGTCGACGCCGCCGAGGCCCTGGCGATGGGTTTGGCCAACCGCGTGGTGCCCAACGGGGAAGCGCGCCGGCGGGCCGAGGAACTCGCCGCCGAACTGGCCCAGCTGCCTCAGAAATGCATGCGTGCCGACCGTCTGTCGGCTCTGAACCAGTGGGGCCGCTCGGAGCCCGAGGCAATGGACTTCGAGTTCGGCAGCATGTCGCGCGTCGCCGCCGAATCCCTCGAAGGGGCAGCCCGTTTCGCGGCCGGCGCGGGCAGGCACGGCGCCAACGCCTAGCGACAGTGTGCGGACGCTGACCCGCCGCGAGGGACCGCGGAATGTCGGGAAACCGCGGCGTGTTCAAGGGCAAACACGGACGCTCGCGGCAGTTAGGGGAAGGGGTTTTCAGCCCCTGCTGATCTTGTTGTTGTTGCCGGTGTCGTTGATCTTCGGATCGCCGTCTCTGTACGTCACCGTGTTGTTGAGGCCGACGACGCTGATTTCCTTGTCGACCCGCTCGAAGGTGACCTTGTTGTCGGCGCCGCCGATGTTCACGTTCGCACAGGTGCCCTTCACCGTGAGGGTGTTGTTCGACCCGCCGATGTTCAGCGATTTGCCGTCGGCGCAGTCGATGTCGGCGGTCGTGCCGAACGAGCCGTAGTTGATCGTGTTGCCAACCTCGACCTGGGCGCCGGAGCTGCCCGCCGTCGCGGTGGGGGTGTTGGTGTCCGAGCTTTCGGATCCGCAGCCCGCGATCAGAAACGCCGCCGCGATGACACCGATGAGGGGATGGGCGATGGATGTGGCGCGCATGGTCATGCGGGTACCCGGTTGATGCGGTTGGTCATCCCCAGTTCCCGTCCGCGGTCCAAGACGATCGGATTTCCGTTCTTGTACAACACGGTCTGGTCCCAGCCGTACACCGTGATGTCGTTGATCACGTTGTCGGCGACCACGACGTTGCCGTTGCCCTGCATCGTGACCGCCCAGCAGGTTCCCAACGTGGTGATCTGGTTGTTCGCGCCGTTGACGAGCAGCGTGGAGTTGGCGCAGTCGATGGTCTCGACGACACCGATACCCGTGATGGTGGTGTCGGTTCCCTGATGGCGGCCGACGACACTGTTATCGGCGCACTCCCGCGCCAGCGGGTTGCAGACCACCGGTTGTGCCTGCGCCACGGGGGCCGTCAGGATCAGCGGGAACACCACGGCCGACGCCGCCAGTGACCGGCTCACAGCTGTCCACATCATTGACGAAGCGTACGACGCGGGCGACGAGATCCACAGACGTTCACCCGAGTCGCTATTAACGGTCGCGCTGGGTAGCGTGAGCGGCGATGCGTTGGCGGTTTCCGATTGCTGTCGCGGCGGTCGTGGCGGTGGTGACGGTGGCGGGGTGTGCTGAGACCGTCAGCGGAAGCGCGCAGCGGGCCACACCCGCCGTGCCAGATCCCGAACGCAACTACGGCTACGTCGACGACCGCTGCGCCCTGCTCGACGACGACACCGTGCAGGAGATCTTGGGCGGCGAGAGCGTCGTGCGGCCCTACAGCGGAGCGGTCTGCCAGTACGTGGCCTTCCGCGGTGAGGTGACCATCGACGCGACGTTCTCCTGGTTCCAGACCGGAAGCCTCGATCGCGAACGCGCGCTGGCCACCGAGCGCGGCGCGACGATCACCGAGACCGTGGTGGAGCGCCACCCGGCGTTCATCGCGCGCCGCGACATCACCGGCGCCGCCTGCTCGGTCACCGCCGCGGCGGGCAGCGGGGTGCTGAGCTGGTGGGTGCAGTTTCGCGATCAGCGCGCCGGCGATCCGTGCCGGGAAGCGCAGAAGCTCCTGTCGGCCACCCTGAAATCGGAGATGTGACGGTGTCCGCCCGCTGGCATCGCCACCTCGTCGCGCTCGCCGCCTGCGCCGCAGCGCTCACGGCGTGCGGATCGTCCGATGACGCGCCGACGACTGCGTCGACGGTGAACCCGGGCGGTGGGTTCCGCGCCGTGGACTGCAACGGCATCACCGACACCGACATCGCGGCGGCGGCCGGGTCGGACGGCTTCACCAAGGCCGTGGTCAGTGACGCGGGCTGCTTCTGGCAGGAGAACACCATGTTCGGCACCGTCGGCGCGGGGATGGGGATCTCGACCTGGTGGTACCGCGGCAGCGATATGGACACCGAGCGTTCCCTGGAACAACAGGCCGGCCGCACCTTGACCGAACTCTCCGTCGACGGCAACAAGGGCTTCAAGGCGTTCGACGCAAATGCCTGCAGCTTCTATGTGGCCAAGGGCGGCGACGTCATCACGTGGTCGATCCAGACGATGAACCCCGCGACGCTGCCCGATCTGTGCTCGATAACCGAACAACTCGCCGAGCTCAGCCAGGAGCGCGTCAACTGACTGCCAGGGAACTAGAGGTGTTAGTTTTCTCCGGGTATCAACTAAGGGCAGACGAGACGGCAGGGGGCGAAGCGCGCATGGCACAGCCCCCGAGCACGTCGGCTCGGCGAGTCCCCCGGCTCAGCCGCGAGACCATCGTCAACGCGGCGCTGACCTTCCTGGATCGCGAAGGCTGGGACGCGCTGACCATCAACGCGCTCGCCACCCAACTCGGCACCAAGGGCCCGTCGCTGTACAACCACGTGAACAGCCTCGAAGACCTGCGCAGAACAGTGCGAATGCGCGTCGTCGGCGACATCATCGGCATGCTTACCAACGTCGCGGAGGGCCGCACCCGCGACGACGCGGTGACCGCGATGGCCAGTGCTTACCGCAGCTATGCGCATCACCATCCAGGACGCTATTCGGCCTTCACCAGGATGCCGCTGGGTGGTGACGACCCGGAGTTCACCGAAGTGACCCGGGCGGCCGCCGCCCCCGTCATCGCGGTCCTGGGTTCGTATGGACTCGAGGGCGAGAACGCGTTCTATGCGGCGTTGGAATTCTGGTCGGCCATGCACGGCTTCGTCCTGCTGGAAATGACCGGGGCGATGGACGGTATCGACACCGACGCGGTGTACAGCGACATGGTCATGCGACTGGCATCTGGAATGGAACGTCGGTAGAACGTTCGTTGACCTGCGGTTAGGGCACCTGCGACGGGTTTGGAGCGCTGCCCCGGTGCTGGTATTGTGGACGATCGTGCCTGGCAGATAAGGCGCTTCGCAGGTGCGTGCACCAAAAGGACCTGCAAAGCGTGCCTGCACGCCGGGCCAATTCGCATGTCGCCATGCTCCGAGAATTGAGGCAATGCCTTCAAGTTGCCTTCGACCTGCTTCGGACGGGCGCGTGCGACACACCCGGTCGCGGGGTACGTGTCCGGGGCAAAAGCGCAGTACAGAGACTTACCAGAACTAAAAAGCAGCAACACAGAAAGCCGGTAGATGCCAACCATCCAGCAGCTGGTCCGCAAGGGTCGCCACGACAAGCCCGCCAAGGCGAAGACCGCGGCCCTCAAGGGCAGCCCGCAGCGCCGCGGAGTGTGTACCCGCGTGTACACAACCACCCCGAAGAAGCCGAACTCGGCCCTTCGGAAGGTCGCGCGCGTCAAGCTGACCAGCGCGGTCGAGGTCACCGCCTACATCCCGGGCGAGGGCCACAACCTGCAGGAGCACTCGATGGTGTTGGTGCGCGGCGGCCGTGTGAAGGACCTGCCCGGTGTGCGCTACAAGATCATCCGCGGCTCTTTGGACACCCAGGGTGTGAAGAACCGCAAGCAGGCGCGCAGCCGCTACGGCGCGAAGAAGGAGAAGAGCTGATGCCGCGCAAGGGACCGGCGCCCAAGCGTCCGTTGGTCAACGATCCGGTGTACGGGTCGCAGCTGGTGACTCAGCTGGTCAACAAGGTGCTGATGGACGGGAAGAAATCGCTGGCCGAACGCATTGTTTATGGTGCGCTCGAACAGGCCCGCGACAAGACCGGCACCGATCCGGTGGTCACCCTCAAGCGCGCTCTGGACAACGTCAAGCCGGCCCTCGAAGTCCGTAGCCGTCGCGTCGGCGGCGCCACCTACCAGGTTCCGGTGGAGGTGCGTCCGGATCGCTCGGTCACGCTGGCACTTCGCTGGCTGGTCAGCTTCTCCAAAGCCCGTCGTGAGAAGACCATGATCGAGCGTCTGGCGAACGAGATTCTCGACGCCAGCAATGGCCTGGGTGCCGCCGTGAAGCGGCGTGAGGACACCCACAAGATGGCCGAGGCAAACCGCGCGTTCGCGCACTACCGCTGGTGATGTGACGCCCCGGAGTCGCGAGCGACGCATGGCACAGAGCGGTGTCGCCGGGGCGAAATGACAACACCAACTACCAAGCGAAAGAGAAGACTTCTGTGGCACAGAAGGACGTGCTGACCGACCTGAACAAGGTCCGCAACATCGGCATCATGGCCCACATCGATGCCGGTAAGACCACGACCACCGAACGCATCCTGTACTACACGGGTGTCAACTACAAGATCGGTGAGACGCACGACGGTGCTTCGACCACCGACTGGATGGAGCAGGAGCAGGAGCGCGGTATCACCATCACCTCCGCGGCTGTCACCTGTTTCTGGAACGACAACCAGATCAACATCATCGACACCCCCGGCCACGTCGACTTCACCGTCGAGGTGGAGCGCAGCCTGCGTGTGCTCGACGGCGCCGTCGCGGTGTTCGACGGTAAAGAAGGTGTGGAGCCGCAGTCCGAACAGGTCTGGCGGCAGGCCGACAAGTACGACGTTCCGCGCATCTGCTTCGTCAACAAGATGGACAAGCTGGGCGCCGACTTCTACTTCACCGTGCGCACCATCGAGGAGCGCCTGGGGGCCACGCCGCTGGTGATCCAGCTGCCGATCGGCGCGGAAAACGACTTCATCGGCGTCGTCGACCTGGTCGAGATGAAGGCCAAGGTGTGGCGCGGTGAAACCGCCCTCGGCGAGAAGTACGAGGTCGAAGACATTCCGGCCGACCTCGCCGAGAAGGCCGAGGAGTACCGCACCAAGCTGATCGAGGCCGTCGCCGAGACGGACGAGGAGCTGTTGGACAAGTACGCCGGCGGCGAGGAGCTCACGGTCGCCGAGATCAAGGCGGCGATCCGCAAGCTGACCGTCGGCTCGGAGTTGTACCCCGTCCTGTGTGGCAGTGCGTTCAAGAACAAGGGTGTGCAGCCCATGCTCGACGCCGTCATCGACTACCTGCCGTCGCCGCTGGACGTGGAGTCGGTGCAGGGTCATGTGCCCGGTAAAGAGGACGAGGCCATCAGCCGCAAGCCGTCGGTCGACGAACCGTTCTCGGCGCTGGCGTTCAAGATCGCCGTGCACCCGTTCTTCGGCAAGCTGACCTACGTCCGCGTCTACTCCGGCACGGTCGAGTCCGGCTCACAGGTCATCAACTCCACCAAGGGCAAGAAGGAGCGGCTGGGCAAGCTGTTCCAGATGCACGCCAACAAGGAGAACCCCGTAGAAAGGGCGAGTGCGGGGCACATCTACGCGGTGATCGGTCTCAAGGACACCACCACAGGTGACACCCTGTCGGACGCGAACGAGCAG
Source organism: Mycobacterium sp. IS-1590 (assembly GCF_001500025.1). GTDB lineage: Bacteria > Actinomycetota > Actinomycetes > Mycobacteriales > Mycobacteriaceae > Mycobacterium. The sequence continues at coordinate 171,939 of NZ_LQIW01000001.1, forward strand.
ATCGTGCTCGAGTCGATGACGTTCCCGGACCCGGTCATCGAGGTGGCCATCGAGCCCAAGACCAAGAGTGACCAGGAGAAGCTCGGCACGGCGATCCAGAAGCTGGCCGAAGAGGACCCGACGTTCAAGGTCCACCTGGATCAGGAGACCGGCCAGACCGTCATCGGGGGTATGGGCGAGCTTCACCTCGACATCCTCGTCGACCGGATGAAGCGCGAGTTCAAGGTCGAGGCCAACGTCGGCAAGCCCCAGGTGGCCTACCGCGAGACCATCAGGCGCAAGGTCGAGAAGGTCGAGTACACCCACAAGAAGCAGACGGGTGGTTCCGGCCAGTTCGCGAAGGTCCTCATCGACCTCGAGCCGTTCACCGGCGAGGACGGGGCGACCTACGAGTTCGAGAACAAGGTCACCGGTGGCCGTATCCCTCGCGAGTACATTCCGTCGGTCGACGCCGGCGCCCAGGACGCCATGCAGTACGGCGTGCTGGCCGGCTACCCGCTGGTCAACCTGAAGGTAACGCTGCTCGACGGCGCCTACCACGAGGTGGACTCGTCGGAAATGGCCTTCAAGGTCGCAGGTTCGCAGGTGCTGAAGAAGGCGGCACAGGCTGCGCAGCCGGTGATCCTCGAGCCGATCATGGCGGTCGAAGTGACCACACCCGAGGACTACATGGGTGAAGTGATCGGTGACCTGAACTCCCGCCGTGGTCAGATCCAGGCCATGGAGGAGCGATCGGGTGCCCGCGTCGTCAAGGCGCTGGTACCGCTGTCGGAGATGTTCGGCTACGTCGGCGACCTTCGGTCGAAGACCCAGGGCCGGGCTAACTACTCCATGGTGTTCGACTCGTACGCCGAAGTTCCGGCGGCCGTGTCGAAGGAGATCATCGCGAAGGCGACGGGGCAGTGAGCATCGACGGCCGCCAGGCCGGAGGAGCGGAGCTGGCCCGGAGTCGAGCCATGAGTGGCGCGAAGGCGACCGGGCAGTAACCCCGGTTGCGTCGCGGCGAGAAACAACTGCAAAGATCAACACTGCTTTAGACAAGCACTAACAGTCCAGGAGGACCACACAGTGGCGAAGGCGAAGTTCGAGCGGACGAAGCCGCACGTCAACATCGGGACCATCGGTCACGTTGACCACGGCAAGACGACGCTGACCGCAGCAATCACCAAGGTGCTGCACGACAAGTTCCCGGAGTTGAACGAGTCGCGCGCATTCGACCAGATCGACAATGCGCCTGAGGAGCGTCAGCGCGGCATCACGATCAACATCTCCCACGTGGAGTACCAGACCGACAAGCGCCACTACGCGCACGTCGACGCCCCCGGTCACGCCGACTACATCAAGAACATGATCACCGGTGCCGCCCAGATGGACGGCGCGATCCTGGTGGTCGCGGCGACCGACGGCCCGATGCCGCAGACGCGTGAGCACGTGCTGCTCGCCCGTCAGGTTGGCGTGCCCTACATCCTGGTCGCGCTGAACAAGGCCGACGCCGTCGACGACGAGGAGCTCATCGAGCTCGTCGAGATGGAGGTCCGCGAACTGCTGGCCGCCCAGGACTTCGACGAGGACGCCCCCGTCATCCGCGTGTCGGCGCTCAAGGCCCTCGAGGGCGACGAGAAGTGGGTCAAGTCGGTCGAGGAGCTCATGGAGGCCGTCGACGAGTCGATCCCGGACCCCGTCCGCGAGACCGACAAGCCGTTCCTGATGCCCGTCGAGGACGTCTTCACGATCACCGGCCGCGGCACCGTGGTCACCGGTCGCGTCGAGCGTGGCGTGATCAACGTGAACGAGGAAGTCGAGATCGTCGGCATCCGCCCCGACACCACCAAGACCACGGTCACCGGTGTCGAGATGTTCCGCAAGCTGCTCGACCAGGGCCAAGCCGGCGACAACGTCGGTCTGCTGCTGCGCGGCATCAAGCGTGAGGACGTGGAGCGCGGTCAGGTCGTCGTGAAGCCCGGCACCACCACGCCGCACACCGAGTTCGAGGGTCAGGTCTACATCCTGTCCAAGGACGAGGGTGGCCGGCACACGCCGTTCTTCAACAACTACCGTCCGCAGTTCTACTTCCGCACCACGGACGTGACCGGCGTCGTGACGCTGCCGGAGGGCACCGAGATGGTGATGCCCGGTGACAACACCGACATCTCCGTCAAGCTGATCCAGCCCGTCGCGATGGACGAGGGTCTGCGTTTCGCGATTCGCGAGGGCGGTCGTACCGTCGGCGCCGGCCGGGTCACCAAGATCGTCAAGTAGTTTTCGACTGCTGCGAAGCGGCGCTCACCTTTCCGGTGGGCGCCGCTTTCGTATATGTGCTTCGCGAGACGTACAACAGGGCTGCGATTCTTCGACGACCGCGACCCTGGTGTACGTCTCGCGAACGTGGGGAGTAACGCCGGTGGACGCCGCGACGATGTACTTCGCGTATGCCCTGGTCGGGGCGGAGAAGGGTAAGGGTTCATGTTCGGTCGTCTCACCACGCTCGCCAGCGCCGCCGCGATCGCGGGCGCCGCATTCGCGGGTCTTTCCACCGCTTCGGCTCAGGCCGCACCCGGCTGCCCCGATGTGCACTGGTTCGGCGCCGCGGGGTCAGGACAGCGTGACGGCGACCTGAGCTCGAACGCCGGAATGGGCGACGACATCTACCAGTCCTACCTCGACGTGCAGCAGTTGGTGGCCGCCGACGGTCGGACGATGACGGCCGAGGCCGTCGAATATCCCGCTGTCCCGGTGCCCGACGACGACGGTGGCGTCGGGGAGTGGATGGGCTTCATGGGCAGCGTCGACACCGGCGCAGCCGCGCTCGAGTCGCAGTACACGGCGTTCACCCAGCGTTGCCCCGAGTCGAAGGTGGTGCTGGCCGGTTACTCCCAGGGCGCGATGGTGGTGCACCGCAATCTGCACGCCGCCGGGACGAATCCGAACGTGGTGGCCGCGCTGCTGATCGCCGACGGCGACCGCCTGCCCGCCGACCCGACCATCAACATCGGCTCGGTCACCAGCGTCCCGGGCGCCGGCAAGGGGGTCGCCCAGGACTGGCCGATTCTCGCCCACGCGCCGAAACCGCTCCCGCCGGCCATCGGCGCACGCACGATCAGCGTGTGTGAGCTCGGCGATGCGGTCTGCGACTACGACCCCGACGCCGAAGAAGTGTCGAAGGTCTCGACGCTCATCCACACCAGCTACACGAACTCTTCCGGTGGATACCGGTGGACCCAGCCGCTGTATCAACTCATCGGCCCCGGCCCGGTCACCCCGCAGGCGTCCGAGGCGCTTCCGGTCACACCGCTGGCGGCGGCGACACCGATGGCTGCGACGGCGCCGGGCGAGTAGCCGATCGCCGGGCGCTCGACAGCACCGCGGCGCCCGCGGCCAGGAGAACCACGCCGAGCACGGCGAGTATGGCGTCGATCGCACCCGCAGCTGGCATTCCGTTGCGCTGCAACATTTCCAGTACGGTCGACGACACCGCCACACCCACACCGGCCAGCGATACCAATACCGTCAGCGTGACCCCCGCTGCCTCTCCCGCCCGTTCGGGACGCACCACCGCCTGCGTCGCGACAGTCGTGAACGCATAAACCAGGCCGAGCATCAGGCCGCATGCGCTCAGCGCGAGGAGATACAGCGTCCACCCGCGGGATCCGGCGAGCGCGCAGAGGCTCAAGGCGGCGGCGACCGTCGTCGTACCCATCACGGTTACCGGTGCGCGGCGACCGGCGAGCCTGCCGGCCAGTACGCCGCCGATGGCTGCGCCCGCCGACGGACCGAGGAAGACCAGTCCGGCGGTCAGCGGATCGAGCCGGCGGACCTCCTGCAGGGACAGCGTGGACAAGAAGATGGTGATCGCGTACGCGATGTTCGCGACGGCGCCGGCCATCACCAGAACCGTGAACCTCGCGTTGCGGACCAGGTACAGATCCACCAGCGGCCACCGGACTCTGTTCTCGACGACGACGAACGCGGCCAACGCGAGCAGTGATCCGGAGAACGCGATCAGCGTCGTCACGGAGAGCCAGCCCCGGCCGGGCGCGCGGTCAAAGGTCAAGGTGAACAATCCGATTCCGGTGCTGATGAGCGCCAGCCCCGCCACGTCGATACGCCGTGGCGCCGATTCGTCGAAGGACTCGGTGATGACGCGCGCCCCGATCGCGAGCGACACCAGGGTCAGTGGCAGGTTCAGCCAGAAGATCCATCGCCAGCCGACGGTGTCGGTGAACAGCCCGCCGATGAGTGGACCTGCGGCGTTCCCCAAAGCCGCTATGCCATAAGCCACCCCGATCGCATGGCTGGCCTTACCGCTCTCGTAGGCGTTGGTCAGCACGCTGACGGACACGGGGAAGATCATGGCTGCACCGATCCCTTGCACCACCCGGAAAGCGATCAGCACGCCGACAGACGGTGCCAGCGCGCAGGCCACGGAAGCCGCCCCGAACAACGCCACGCCAGTCAGCAGGGCCCGGCGGCGGCCGAAGATGTCGCCGATACGGCCCGCGGGCACCATGAAGGTGCCCAGGGCCAGCATGTACACGCTGATGATCCACTGAAGGTCCGTTGTGCTGGTGTGGAACTCGTCGGCCATCCGTGTGACGGCGAGATTCATCGCGAAGTAGTCGATCTGCACACAGAACAGCGCCGTCGCGACAGCGCCGAGGGTCCATCGCGACCGGGTCTCTGCTCCCGACGGCATCGCCCGACGATACGGCTCGCACGCGGTCATTTGGCATTAATGTGACACGCAGATCGTGGACGACGGGAGCGTGACAGGCGATGTTGTGGCGTTACATCAAGGTCCAAGCCTTCGTGCTGCTGTGCGGGATCGTCGGACCGATCTTCCTGGTGATCTATTTCGCCACGGGTGGTGACCCGATGCTGAAGTGGATGTTCTGGACGGGGCTGCTGATCACGGCCGCCGATGTGCTGATCGCGCTGGCAATCACCGCCGGGGGAGCCCGATCGGCCGCCAGGACCGCCGCGCTCGAGCAGACGGGAGTGCTGGCGCTTGCCCAAGTCACCGGTATCCACGAAACCGGAACGCGGATCAACGAACAACCGCTGGTGAAGCTGGACCTGCAGATCTCGGGACCCGGAATCGTGCCGTTCGCCAGCCAGGACCGGGTGATCGCCTCGATCTCGAGGCTGCCGATGATCACCAGCCGAAAACTCGTCGCGCTCGTGGACCCGATGACAAGCCAGTATCAGATCGATTGGGAGCGAAGCGGTTTGATAAGCGGGATGATGCCCGCCACCTTCACCATCGCCGAAGACAACAGGACATACGATCTGACCGGCCAGACAGAGCCGTTGATGGAGATTCTGCACATCCTCAAGGCGAACAACATCGGGCTCAACAACATGATCGACCTGAGGTCGAACCCCGCTGCACGCCAACAGGTTCAGGAAGTGGTGCGCCGGGCTGCGGCTCATCAGGCACCCGCGAGCACGGCACCGTCGCCGCCTCCCGCTGCCCCGACTGCGGCGACCTCCATGGCGCCCCCTCAACCGTCGACCGCGCAGCGCCTGCAGGAACTCGAGACGTTGCGTGCGATGGGTTCGATCTCCGAGGACGAATACACGGCGAAGCGTCAGCAAATAATCGCTGACCTCTAGCTTTTCGGCCTGTACTCCGTCGTCGGCTGATACCGTTTCGTCGTGCTGCGTTGCGCCCCCGTAGGGGTGCTGCCATGACGGACTCGCTGGAGCAAAGGGCGATCCGGAGTCCGTCGCTGGCCGATGCCATCATTCCGTTGGTCGCGCTGACCGCGCTGATCGGCAGCTCGATAGCGCTTTTCGGACTGGACGCGCTCGACGGGCCCATCCAGGTGGCGTTGGTGCTGTGCTGTGCCGTCGCGGCTCTGATCGCGCTGAAAAACGGGCACCGTTGGAGCGCAGTGCAAGAGGCGGGCCAAGGCGCACTGTCGTCGATCACCAGCGCGCTGTTCATCCTGCTTGCTGTCGGCGCACTGATCGGAACATGGAACTTATCCGGCACCATCCCGACGTTGGTCTACTACGGAATTCTGGTGCTCTCGCCGGGCTACTTCTACGTTGCCACCGCGATCATCTGTGGTGTCGTCGCGATGTCGATCGGAAGTTCGTGGACCACAGCGGGAACCGTCGGCGTCGGTCTGGTCGGCATCGCGACGATGCTCGGGGTGTCGCCGGCCGTCACCGCGGGCGCCGTGATCTCCGGGGCCTACCTCGGCGACAAGCTCTCGCCGTTGTCGGAGACGACGATCCTGACCGCGCAGATGGTCAAGGTCGACCTCTACACGCATATCCGTAGTCAGGCGTGGACGTCGGTGCCGGCGTTCGTGATCGCGGCGGTTGTGTTCACGATCCTGGGGGTCGCCGGGCCACCGCCACTGGACACCGTCGGTGAGGAGGTCGAGCTCGCCAAGCTCAGCCAGATCTTTTCGATCACCCCGCTGAACCTCCTGCCCCTTGCGGTCCTCGTCGTCTTGTCCGTCCGCAAGGCGCCGGCATCGCTGGCGCTGCTGGCGGCTTCGCTGTGGGCCGGAGCGCAGGCCGTCGTCCTGCAACACGACGTCGTCGAAGGCTTCGTGCGCGCGATCCACGGCAGCGCCAATGTGATCGTCGGATCGATACAGGCGGTGTGGCGTGCGATGGCCAACGGCTTCACCATAGACTCGGGGATCGGCGAGATCGACCGACTGCTGTCTCGCGGCGGTATGGACAGCATGCTGCTCACCATCTGGTTGATCATCGGCGCGGTGACGTTCGGCGCGTTGCTCGAGCAGTTCGGGCTGATCGACAGACTCGTCAATCCGATGATCGCAGCCGCGAAAACTACCGGGCGGCTTTATCTTTCGGTGTTCGCCACCGGCATCGGTCTCAACATCGTCGCGGGCGACCAATACATCGCACTGGTGCTGCCGAGCCGCGTCTTCCGGCTCGAGTTCGAAAAACGCGGGCTCGCACCGCAGAACCTGTCGCGCCTGGCCGCAGACAGCGGCACGGTGACGTCGGCACTCGTACCGTGGAACTCCTGCGGCGCGTTCATGAGCGCGGTGCTCGGAGTGTCGACGCTGGCGTACCTGCCCTTCGCAGTCTTCAACATCGCCAGCCCGCTTCTCAGCGTGGTGTACGGCTACACCGGCTTCAAACTCGTCAAGGCCTCACCCACCGAGGAAGCGGAAGCGACATGACCTCAGCCGAGACCCGCACCGAACAGACCGAACAGAAGGTCAGCCTGCCGACCCTGACCGCGATGGTGGTCGGGTCGATGATCGGCTCGGGCGTGTTCCTGCTTCCTCGACGCTTCGGAACCGAGACCGGCGTGCTCGGCGCGATCATCGCCTGGACCATTGCCGGCTCCGGGATGCTGATGTTGGCGTTCGTGTTCCAGCGTCTGGCGATCCGTAAACCGGAACTGAATGCCGGCATCTTCACCTACGCCAAGGCCGGCTTCGGGGACTACGTCGGATTCAACTCCGCCATCGGCTACTGGGCGTCGGCCTGCGCGGGCAACGTGTCGTACTGGGTCCTGATCACCACGACGCTCAGCGCGGTGGTTCCGGCGTTCGGCGCGGGCGACACCGTGCTGGCGGTGGTGGTTTCGGCCGTCGGGGTGTGGCTTTTCGCTGCGCTGGTCATGCGCGGGGTCAGGGATGCCGCGGTGATCAACTACATCGTCACCGTCGCCAAGGTGCTGCCGATCCTCACGTTCATCGTGATCGCCATCGTCGCGTTCGAAGCCGGCGTCTTCGCGGACAACTTCTGGGGCGCCGACGGCGGATACTCGTTCGCATCGATCTGGGATCAAGCGACGGGCACGATGCTGATCACGGTCTTCGTCTTCCTGGGCATCGAGGGCGCGGCAGTGTATTCGCGCATGGCGCGCAGGCGCGAAGATGTCGGGCGGGCAACGGTCTTCGGCTTCCTCGGCGTCCTCAGCGTCTTCGCGATGGTCACGCTGGTCTCCTACGGCGTGCTGCCGCAGGACGAACTCGCAGGTGTCAACCAGCCGTCCATGGCGGCGGTACTGGAGTCGATCGTCGGCCCCTGGGGTGCGGTCTTCATCAAGGTCGGCGTGATCGTCTCGGTGCTCGGGGCCTACCTCGCATGGACATTGATGGCAGCGGAGGTGCTGTTCATCCCCGCGAAATCGGATGACATGCCGCGGTTTCTGGCGCGGACCAACCGCCACGATGCCCCCGTCGCCGCGCTGGTCATGGCCGCGGCGCTGACCACGCTCCTGCTCGTCGCGCTGCTGTTCGCCGCGGACGCACTCGATTTCATGCTGGACCTCACCGCCGCGCTGTCGCTGATCCCGTATCTGCTCGCGGCCGCGTACGCCCTGAAGCTGACGGCCACGCGCGAAACCTACGAGGACGGCAGGTCACTCGTCGGCGATATGATCATCGCCGCGATCGCGACCGTGTACACCCTGTTCCTCGTCTACGCCGCGGGGATGGACAAGCTGCTGCTGTCCTGCCTCCTCTATGCGCCGGCGGCCGCGCTCTACTTCAGGGCCCGCAGAGAACGCGGCCTGCGCGTGTTCCGCCCAGTCGAGGCCGTTCTGTTCGGCGTGATCGTGCTCGGCGCGGTCGTCGCCGTGGTGTCGCTGTCAACCGGCGCGATCGAAATCTAGTGCACACGAGAGGAATCGAAGTGGTAAACCGATCTGCTGATTACGGCGTCCACTCCGAGGTGGGCAAGCTGCGCAAGGTGCTGGTCTGCTCGCCCGGCCTCGCCCACGAGCGATTGACCCCGAGCAACTGCGATGCGCTGCTGTTCGACGACGTGCTGTGGGTGCAGAACGCCCGGCGCGACCACTTCGACTTCATCGACAAGATGCGTGAGCGCGACGTCGAGGTGGTCGAACTGCATGAACTGCTCGCCGAGACGATGGCCATCCCAGAAGCCAAGGCGTGGCTGCTGGACCGCAAGATCGTCGCCAACGAAGTGGGCCTCGGCCTCGTCGACGATACCCGCGGGTTCCTGGACGAACTACAGCCACGACGGCTGGCGGAGTTACTGATCGGCGGCATGTCCATCCGGGACCTGCCGAGAGAACTGCACTCCGGCTACCGGTCCCTGGCACGCGAAAACGCAGGGATAACCGAGTATTTGATGCCTCCGCTACCCAACACGCTGTACACCCGCGACACCACCTGCTGGATCTACGGCGGGCTGACGCTCAACCCGCTGTTCTGGCCCGCCCGGCACGACGAGACGCTGCTGATGAAGGCGATCTACCAGTTCCATCCCGACTTCGTCGGCTCGCGGGTGTGGTGGGGCGATCCGGAGCAGTCGTGGGGGCTCGCCACGTTCGAAGGGGGCGATGTCCTGGTGCCCGGCCACGGCGTCGTCATCATCGGAATGAGTGAGCGGACGTCGCGGCAGGCCATCACGCAGGTGGCCGCGAAGCTGTTCGACGAGGGCGCGGCGACGCAGGTGATCGTCGCCGGTATGCCGAAGCTGCGGGCGGCCATGCACCTGGACACCATCTTCACGTTCGCCGACCGCGACGTGGTCACCATCTATCCCGAGATCGTCGACGCCATGGAGACATTCACGCTCTACCCCAGCGACACCGCCCCCGGCGTCGAGGTGGTCGAGGCGCACAAGCCCTTCGTCGAGGTCGTGGCATCCGCGCTCGGGTTGAGCGAACTGCGGGTGGTGGAGACGGGCGGAACGGCCTACGACTCGGAACGTCAGCAGTGGGACAGCGGCAACAACCTGGTCGCCGTCGAACCCGGCGTGGTGTTCGCCTATGACCGCAACACCCACACCAACACGCTGCTGCGCCGCGCCGGTGTCGAGGTGATCACCATCGTCGGCGCCGAATTGGGCAGGGGTCGTGGCGGCGGGCACTGTATGACCTGCCCGATCATCCGCGACCCCATCGACTAGCTTCGGCTTCTAGAACACGTTCCAGTTCGGCTGTTAGCCTGTCCGCGGGCTCTCACCTCCGGCGAGCGACCGCGGATGTCCGCGCCGGGGCGGTGTGTCGTGTACCGACACGGTCGCTCGCGGTGAGGGCGGGTTTCCGGAAGGAGCAGCGGTGACGGCGATCAACCGACCCCTGGAAGGCCGAGTGGCATTCATCACCGGCGCCGCGCGCGGGCAGGGTCGGGCGCATGCGGTCCGGCTTGCCGGCGAGGGTGCCGACATCATCGCGATCGACATCTGTGCCCCGATCTCGGAGACCATCACCTACCCGATGCCGACGTCGCAGGATTTGGCCGAAACGGTGCGCGCGGTCGAGGCGACCGGCCGCAAAGTGCTCGCCCGCGAGGTCGACATTCGGGACTTGGCCGCGCTGCAGCAGGTGGTGGCCGACGGTGTCGAGCAGTTCGGCCGGCTCGACATCCTGGTCGCCAACGCCGGTGTGCTCAGCTGGGGCCGCATCTGGGAGATGTCGGAAGAGCAGTGGGACACCGTCATCGACGTCAACCTCAACGGGACGTGGCGCACCGTCCGGGCGGCGCTGCCGGCGATGATCGCCGCGGGCAACGGCGGATCGGTCATCATCGTCAGCTCGTCGGCCGGGTTGAAGGCCACGCCCGGCAACGCGCATTACGCGGCGTCCAAGCACGGGCTGACCGCGCTCACCAATTCCTTGGCGATCGAGGCCGGCGAGTTCGGGATCCGGGTGAACTCCATCCACCCGTACTCCATCGAGACACCGATGGTCGAGAAGGACGCGATGATGGCGATCTTCGCCAAGCATCCGAGTTATCTGCACAGCTTCGCGCCGATGCCCTACAACCCGCTGGACGAGGAGAACAAGGGTCTGCAGGGCTTCATGGAACCCGAGGAAGTGGCCGACGTCGTCGCGTGGCTGGCCGGTGACGGTTCGAAGACGCTCTCCGGCAGCCAGATCGCCGTCGACCGCGGCGCGATGAAACACTGATGTTTCGTCCGCGGGCGGCTAGCTAGCCGGCCAGGGCGGCGGCGAACTGGTCGATGGCCCAGTCGATCTCGTGCTCGGTGATCACCAGCGGGGGAGCGAATCTCAGGGTCGAACCGTGGGTGTCCTTGACGAGGACCCCGCGCTGCGCCAGGCGCAGGCTGATTTGTTTGGCGGTGCCCGACGCCGGGTCGATGTCGACGCCGGCCCACAGACCCTTGCCGCGGACCGCCACGACGTCGCGACCGACGAGCGACTGCAGCCGTCGGTGCAGGTGCGCCCCCAGTTCAGCTGAGCGGCATTGGAATTCGCCCCGCTGTAAGATCGCCACCACGGTCGAGCCGATCGCGGCGGCCAGCGGATTGCCGCCGAAGGTGGATCCGTGCTCGCCGGGATGCAGGACACCGAGGACGTCGGAGTCGGCCACCATCGCCGACAACGGCATCACACCGCCGCCGAGCGCCTTTCCGAGCAGGTAGACGTCGGGCACCACTGCCCAGTGCTCGCAGGCGAACGTCTTCCCGGTGCGGGCAAGGCCGGACTGGATCTCGTCGGCGATCAACAGCACGTTGCGCTGCGTACACATCGCGCGAAGGCGCGGCAGGAAGTCGTCGGGCGGGACGATGATGCCGGCCTCACCCTGGATCGGTTCGATCAGCACCGCGACCGTGCTGTCGTCGATCGCCTCGGCGAAGGCGGCGGCGTCACCGAACGGCGCAGCGCGAAATCCGGGGGTGTAGGGTCCGAAACCGCGGCGGGCGCTCTCGTCGTCGGAGAAGCTGACAATCGTCGTCGTGCGGCCGTGGAAGTTGTTGTGCGCCACCACAATATTCGCGTCACCAGCGGGAACGCCCTTGACGTCGGTACCCCATTTGCGGGAGACCTTGATCGCGGTCTCCACCGCTTCGGCACCGCTGTTCATCGGCAGCACCATGTCCTTGCCGCAGAGCTCGGCCAGCGCCGCGCAGAAGGGCGCGAGCCGGTCGGAGTGGAACGCGCGGCTGACCAACGTCACGGTGTCCAGTTGGGTGTGCGCGACCGCGGTGATCTCGGGGTTGCGGTGGCCGAAGTTGACGGCCGAGTATGCGGCCAGGCAGTCCAGGTAGCGGCGGCCCTCCACATCGGTGATCCACGCGCCCTCGGCACTCGCTGCGACAATCGGAAGCGGCGCATAGTTGTGCGCCACACAGTGGTCGTCGATCGCGATCGCCGCACCTGTCGCTTCCAGCGTGGTCACGAATGTACCTCCAACGTGCAGCATTTGACGGATCCGCCGCCCTTGAGCAGCTCGGAGAGGTCGACGCCGACGGGGTTGAATCCCGCCCCGCGCAGTTGGGCGGCGAAGCCGGTCGCCGCGGCCGGCAGGACGACGTTGCACCCGTCTGACACCACGTTGAGGCCGAAGGCGTAGGCGTCGGCGCTGGCCACCTCGATGGCATCGGGGAACAGCGTGCGCAGGCTCACCCGCGAGGCGTTGCTGAATGCGGGTGGGTAGTACGCGATCGTTGTCTCATCGAGCACCGCGAGGGCGGTATCGAGGTGGTAGAACCGCGGGTCGACCAATTCGAAGCTGTAGGTCGGCCGCCCCACCACCTGGGCGATCTCGCTGTGCGCACGGCGATCGGTCCGAAACCCGTATCCGGCCAACAGGATCGAACCCGCGACCAGCAGGTCGCCCTGGCCTTCGTTGGTGTGGCGCGTCTGTACGGGTACGTAGCCGTGGCGGCCCATCCAATCGCCGTACGCGGCTGCTTCACCCGCGCGCTGCGGGTAGGCGAATTTCGCGACCACCGCTGTACCGCCGACCATCAGCCCGCCGTTGGCGGCGTACACCATGTCGGGCAGACCCGGGACGGGCTCGACGAGGTCGACGACGTGTCCGAGTTCCTGATATGTGCGCCGCAATCGCTCCCACTGAGCCAGGGCCAGTGCGGTGTCGACGGGCGCCTCGATGTCCATCCACGGGTTGATCGAGTATTCGACGGCAAAGTACGTCGGCGGTGTCATGACGAAGTGGCGCAGTCGGACGTCACGCCGGCGCCGGCGACCGGACCGGGAGGGGGCAGCCACACCGAAGGACGTCATGAATCAACGGTAGATACCGGCCCTGATGCAATCAATTTCTGTTTGTTGCGTGTCCAGCAGCTGTTTATTGTGTATGGTCGTGACAAACGGCGATTCGTTGTGTGGAGGTGACCGTGGACCGCCTCGACGCGACCGACGAGCAGATCCTCGCCGCACTCACCGATGACGCGCGCGCCACCTACGCCGAGATCGGCGAGCGAGTCAACCTGTCCGCCCCCGCGGTGAAGCGCCGCGTCGACCGCATGCTCGACAACGGCGTCATCCGCGGCTTCACCACCGTCGTCGACCGGACCGCCCTGGGCTGGACCACCGAGGCGTACGTGCAGGTGTTCCGTCACGGAACCATCGCCCCGGAACGATTGCGGGCGGCGTGGATCGAGATTCCTGAGGTCATCAGCGCAGCCACGGTCACCGGCGCCGCCGATGCGATCCTGCACGTCGTGGCGCGCGACATGCGCCACCTGGAGGAGGCGTTGGAGCGCATCCGCTCGGCTGCCCACGTCGAGCGCAGCGAGAGCATCGTCGTGTTGACCAACATCATCGATCGCGATCGAGGCTGAGCACCAAAGCCCGGGGTGGCGGACAAATCGACCCAGGGATCGTGTAAGAAACTGCCCATGACCACATCAGCGGGCATCGTCATCGTCGGCGGCGGACTCGCGGCCGCCCGGACCGCCGAACAGTTGCGCCGGTCGGAGTACACCGGTTCGGTCACGATCGTCAGCGACGAGGACCATCTGCCATACGACCGGCCCCCGCTGTCGAAGGAAGTCCTGCGCTCCGAGACCGACGACGTCAGCCTCAAGCCCGCGGAGTTCTACGAGGAGAACGACATCACCGTGGTGCTGGGCAACGGCGCGCGGTCTGTCGACACGGCCGCTCAGACGTTGACGCTCGCCGACGGCAGCGAGTTGGGTTACGACGAACTCATCATCGCGACCGGCCTCATACCCAAACGCATTCCGTCCTTTCCCGATCTCGCGGGCATCCACGTGCTGCGCAATTACGACGAGAGCGTGGCGCTTCGGCAGGAGGCCGGTTCGGCTCGACGCGCCGTCGTCGTCGGCGCCGGGTTCATCGGCTGCGAGGTCGCAGCGAGCCTGCGCAAACTCGGAGTCGAGGTCGCGCTGGTGGAGCCCCAGCCGGCACCCCTGGCGTCGGTGCTCGGCGAGCAGATCGGTGAGCTCGTGGCCCGGGTGCACCGTGCCGAAGGGGTCGACGTCCGGTGCGGCATCGGCGTTTCGGAAGTGCGGGGTTCGGATCGCGTCGAGACGGTGGTGCTCAGCGACGGCACCGAACTCGAGGCGGATCTGGTGATCGTGGGCATCGGATCGCGTCCGGCGACCGACTGGCTCGAAGACAGCGGTCTCAAGCTCGACAACGGGGTCGTCTGTGACGACCACGGCCGCGCCAGCGCTCCGCACGTCTGGGCCATCGGCGACGTCGCGTCGTGGCGGCACAACCTCGGTCATCAAGTGCGCGTGGAGCATTGGAGCAACGTCGCCGACCAGGCCCGCGTCCTGGTGCCGACGCTGCTGGGGCAGGAACCGCCGACCGCAGTCTCGGTGCCGTACTTCTGGAGCGACCAGTACGACGTCAAGATCCAGTGCCTGGGCGAACCGGAGGCCGAAGACGTCGTCCACATCGTCGAGGACGACGGGCGCAAATTTCTCGCCTACTACGAGCGTGACGGCGTGGTCGCCGGAGTCGTGGGCGGCGGGATGCCGGGCAAGGTGATGAAGGCGCGCGCCAAGATCGCGGCGCGCGCACCCATCGCCGACCTCCTGGCCAAGTGATTCAGGTGTCCGAACAGTCGCTGAGCGACCGTTCGGACACCGAAATCGCCGATTAGAACTCGCCGAGGTAGAAGCGGATGCCCTGGTCGTCGGCGCACAGCGCTGACTTCCCGTAGGACTGCTGTGACGGCTCGTCGATGACGGTGCCGCCCGCCTCGCGCACCCGCGCCACCGCGGCGTCGACGTCGGCGACGGTCCACATCGGCACGGTCACCGCCTCGGAGTTACCGCCGGCGACGCCGGACATCGGATGCGTCTCGCGCACCCCCCAGCCGTCCTCGATGCGCCCGGGCTCGAATGTCCAGAACAGCACCCTGCTGTAGAACGCCTTGAACGCGCCGGACTCGGGAACCTGATAGGTGATGTACGAAAGTTCGCCCGGCCCAGTGCCGTTGAGCGCTGGACGCGGTGTTCCGGGTGCTGGCCGGAAGACCGCGAACGCCGTCCCCGCGGGGTCGGTGGCGTCGAGCACGGTGCCGAAGTCGAACTGCTGAGACCCGCCCACGGTGCCGCCGCCGTCGACGATCGACTGCCGTGCACCGTCGAGGTCGACGACCGCGTAGCAGCACAGCATGCCCTGCGGGCTGTCGCTGCTGAAGATGCCGATCCGCTGGTCGGTGTTGGTCACCTGGTGCGTCACGGGGTCATAGGTCCACCCGAGCACGTGACCGTAGAAGACGGCCGCCCGTTCGGCGTCGGGCACCCACACCGAGACATAACCGACGTCGCCGTGCTGGATCGGCACGGCCGTGCCCGTCACCGGCCCGCTCAGCATCCAGCGGTGGCCGAACGGATCGATGATCGTGGCGTTGCGCGCGCCGTAGTTCTCGTACGGTTCGCGCTGCACCTGCGCGCCGTGCCGCCGCGCCCGATCCAGCGTCGCGTCGGTATCGTTCACGCTCAACTGCAGGCTCACCGAAACCGACTGCGGTGAAGGTGCTTTCAGTCCGATCTCGGGATACTCGTCGGCGAGGTAGAGCACCCCGCCGCCGATCGCCAACTCGGCATGCCCGATGCGCCCGTCGTCCATTTCGATGGGCTCGCCGACCACCGCCGCGCCGAACGCGTCACGGTAGAAGGCGATGGCGTGGCGCGCGTCGGCGACGGTCAGGTACGGCACCGCGGCGGCGCGAAGCCGCGCAACAGGCGTGACGGACGGGATGTCGGACAGTTCGGCGATGGCGGTATCGGTGCCACTCATGACGACCTCCTCGGTTCGATTCGGTAGGGAAAGCGCCGACTCCAGTCGTGCGCGCAGACCGGCGGCGAAGGCCGGGTCGGGGGCGACCGGAAGTTCGTCGCCGCGCAGCACGTCCAGCGGATCGTGGCTGTTGTTCACGACTGCCTCCCTTCCGGTTTCGGGTAGTGAGCGCGAAAGGCCCTGCGGGCCCGCACCAGCAGCGCCTCTGTCGCGTGCACCGTGCGGCCGATGAGCTCGGCGCACTCAGGCACCGAGCAGTCGTCCATATAGCGCAGCGCCAGCACCGTGCGGTGCTGCTCGGGCAGTTTGGCAAGCACACTTTCGGCGACGATGCGGTCGAGTTCGGCGTCCCAGTCGTCGGCCGGCTCGACGGGTTCGGGCAGATCGGCGACCGGGGTGGTGAACCGGTCGTGGCGGCGTCGGTAGTGGTCGGCCAGCTTGTGGCGCGCCACCCCGAGCAACCACGGCACGGTCATCGGCGGTGGAGCGGCCTTTCTCGCGGCGTCCATCGCCGCCAGGAAGGTTTCCGACGTCAGGTCTTCGGCGGTTCCACGGTCACCACAGCGCCGGACGAAGTATCCGTACACCACCGGCAGGGATTCGTCGTACAACGCCAGCAGCTCCCGTGGAGCGTCGGTGCCGTTCGGTTCGGCGCTCACACTCATATCGTCGCCATTGCGCCTCGAACTCCGACGGTCTTGCCGCAACTTTTTTCGCGAGCGCGGAGAAAGCAGGCGGAGAGTTCAGCTCGTGTAGTCAGGAGTCCACCGCACGTCGGTGATCCGCTGCGCCAATTCGTCGGGGTTGAGGGTGGGCGCGACGCCGTCGGCGACGGCTTGTTCGGCCACGGCCTGTGCGATCCGCACGGCCACCTCGGGGATGTCCGACCACGCGGGCAGTAGCGGTGCCCCGGGATCGGCGAGGGCGGGGGACGCGTCGCCGAGCGCCGCGGCCGCGGCCCGCATCATCTCGTCGGTCACCCGGGTTGCCTGCGCCGCCGTGACGGCCAGACCCATCGCGGGGAAGATGTAGGCGTTGTTGCACTGCGCGATGGGCCGCTCGACTCCGTCGCGCTGAAGCGGTGCGAACGGCGAGCCTGTCGCCACCAACGCCCGTCCGCCCGTCCACGCGTCGAGTTCGGCGGGGTGGGCTTCGGCCCGGCTGGTGGGATTCGACAGTGGAAATATGATCGGGCGATCGACCTTGGCGGCCATCTCGCGCACGATGGCCTCGGTGAAAGCTCCTGTTGCGGTTGACAATCCGAGGAGAACACCGGCCTCGATGTGATGGATGACGTCGGCCAGCTGGGCCGGTCCGGACACGCCCCAGCTCGCGACCCGCTCGGCCGGCTGCGCGAATGCCCGCTGACCGGGGGACAGGTCTGTGCGGTCGTCGGTGAGCAGACCGGTGACGTCGACCACCCAGATCTGCGCCGACGCCTGCTGAGCCGACAAGCCTTCGCTCATCATCTGGCGGTGCACCATCTCGAGCACCCCGATACCCGCCGAGCCGGCCCCCAGCATCACCACCTGCTGCCTCGACAGCGGGCGCCCCGCCACCTTGGCCGCGCCGTGCAGCGCGCCCAACGTCACCGCGGCGGTGCCTTGGATGTCGTCGTTGAAGGTGAGCAGCTTGTCGCGATAGCGCTGGAGGATCGGCAGCGCGTGCGCGGTGGCGAAATCCTCCCATTGCAGAAGGACGTTGGGCAGCTCGTCGAGCACTGTGGTGATGAAATGGTCGATGAACGAGTAATACTCGTCGTCACCGATGCGGCGGTGCCGCCAGCCGAGGTATTGCGGGTCCTCGAGCAGTTCGACGTTGTCGGTGCCCACGTCGAGCACGACGGGCAGCGTGCGCGCCGGATCGATTCCGCCTATGAGGGTGTACAGCGAGAGCTTCCCGATGGGGATTCCCATCCCGCCGATGCCCTGATCGCCCAGGCCCAGGATGCGTTGCCCGTCGGTGACGACGATGACGTCGACCTCCCGCCGCGGGCGGTTGCGCAGCATCTCGGAAAGGAACTCGCGGTCCGGATAGGAGACGAACAGCCCGCGCGGGCGCCGGTAGATCTCGCTGAAGCGCTGGCACGCCTCGCCGACGGTCGGCGTGTAGACGATCGGCATGGTCTCGGCGATATGGTCGCGCAGCACGCGGTAAAACAGTGTCTCGTTGCGGTCCTGCAGGTTTCGTAGATAGATGTGTTTGTCCAGCGGCTCGCGGCGCCTGCTGAACTCGCGCCACGAATGTTCGGTCTGCTGCTCGAGGCTCTTCTCGGCGGCAGGGAGCAGGCCCAGTAGGCCGAACCGGCGGCGCTCGGAGTGGGTGAATGCGGTGCCCTTCGTCCACAGCGAGTCGTAAAGCAGATCGTGACCAGTCTTCTGCTCGGCGCTTTGCTCGGCCATCGGCTTCCTTCCCGCGACCGCCCAAAGCTATCGCGGTGGCCGAGTGCGCAGAGGTGATTCAGCGATCCAGTGCCCACAGCCCGTCGGCGACGGTGTCGAACGCCGCGCCGAGCGCCGCAGCGAGCGGCACCGTCTCGTCGGCCAGCCAGTGTTCGTACGCGGAGAGCGCGACGCCGAGCATCGTCCACGCCACCGTCTGCGGCACCAGGTCGCCGGTGGTGGCGTCGAGGCGTTTGGCGACGAACCCGGCGACCACGCCGCGCCAGCCGGCGTACATGGTCATCGAGTAGGCCTGCAGGGCGGCGGTTTGAAGGATGACCCGCATGCGCATCCGGTGCCGCGCGGTCTCGGCAGCGTCGAAGCTGTTGAACGCCAGCAACGCGGTGCGCAGAGCCTCACCGATGGGCACCTCGGGATCGAGATCGGCCAGCAGATCGCGCATGTGGGCCAGATGAGCGTCGAAATCGCCCCAGGGCAAGGCATTCTTGGACGGGTAGTAGCGGAACAGCGTGCGCCGGGCGATGCCCGCGGCTTCGGCGATGTCGTCCACGCTGACGTCGTCGAAACCGCGCGCGGCAAACAGGTCGATGGCCACGTTGCTGATGTGGTCCCACGTCGTCGAGCGCCGGCGGCCCACCCGGTGCTGGTCCGGCCCCATAGGGGGTCCCCTTTCCATTTAGGCACTCGATGCCATATTATTGCGATCTCGATCACAGTTGTCGAGAACGGTGATACTGAAAGGCGGAACCAAATGGAACCGAAGCAGCAGGTGGACAGCGACGAGCTGGTTACCGAGACGCTCGTCGAAGAGGTGTCGATCGACGGGATGTGCGGGGTCTACTGATCGTGACCTCGTCGTCGGCGGCGCCCGAGGAAGGCACCGCGTTCGACCCGGAGCTCGGCTGGCGGCTGCACCACCAGGTGGCGGTGCGGCCGGAGCCGTTCGGGGCGCTGCTCTACCACTTCGGAACGCGCAAGCTGTCGTTCCTGAAGAACCGGACCATCGTCGACGTCGTCAACACCTTGTCCGACCATCCCGACGTCCGCTCCGCCTGCCGTGCCGCCGGTATCGACGACACGCAGCAGGCGCCGTACCTGCAAGCACTCGGTGTGCTTGCTCGATCGAAAATGCTGGTGCCACAATGACATCCACCGAAGCCGTACGTGTGCCCCGGCTGGTCGAGCAGTTCGAGCACGGCCTCGACGCGCCGATTTGCCTGACCTGGGAACTGACCTACGCCTGCAACCTCGCGTGCGTGCACTGCCTATCGTCGTCGGGTAAGCGCGACCCGCGCGAACTGACCACTGCGCAGTGCAAGGACATCATCGACGAGCTCGAGCGCATGCAGGTCTTCTACGTCAACATCGGCGGTGGCGAGCCGACCGTGCGTTCGGACTTCTGGGAGCTCGTCGACTACGCCACCGCCCACCACGTCGGTGTGAAGTTCTCCACCAACGGAGTGCGCATCACGCCCGAGGTCGCGGCCCGGCTGGCGGCCAGCGACTACGTCGACGTGCAGATCTCCCTCGACGGCGCGACCGCGGAGATCAACGACGCCGTCCGCGGCGCGGGTTCGTTCGCGATGGCGACCCGGGCCCTGCAGAACCTGGCCGACGCGGGTTTCAAGGACGCCAAGATCTCGGTGGTCGTGACCCGGCACAACGTCGACCAGCTCGACGACTTCGCCGCTCTCGCATCGCAATACGGCGCAACGCTGCGCATCACGCGGCTGCGGCCGTCGGGCCGCGGCGCCGACGTCTGGGATGATCTGCACCCCACCGCCGACCAGCAGGTACAGCTCTACAACTGGCTGGTCGCCAAGGGCGACGGGGTGCTCACCGGCGACTCGTTTTTCCACCTCTCCGGGTTGGGTGAACCCGGCGCGCTCGCCGGGCTGAACCTGTGCGGAGCGGGCCGCGTCGTCTGCCTCATCGACCCCGTCGGCGACGTCTACGCGTGCCCGTTCGCCATCCACGACCGGTTCCACGCCGGGAACATCCTGTCCGACGGCGGTTTTCAGAATGTCTGGCAGAATGCGCCGCTCTTCCGTGAGCTGCGCGAACCGCAGTCGGCCGGCGCGTGCGGCAGCTGTGGGCACTACGACAGCTGCCGCGGCGGGTGCATGG
Source organism: Mycobacterium sp. IS-1590 (assembly GCF_001500025.1). GTDB lineage: Bacteria > Actinomycetota > Actinomycetes > Mycobacteriales > Mycobacteriaceae > Mycobacterium. Next base: position 192,432 of record NZ_LQIW01000001.1, read on the forward strand.
CCGCCAAGTTCTTCACCGGGCTGCCGATGGACGGCCCGGACCCCGAATGCGTCCAGGGCTACGGCGCCCCCGCCCTGGCTCAAGAGCGGGTCAAGCCGAAGTCCAGCGTCGACCACTCCCGATCGGGCCCGGTGATGCTGAAGCTGCTCACGACGCCTCCCAAGTCCGATGTCGGCGCCGGCGCGCCTCCCCGGTCCCATGTCGGCGCCGGCGCGCCTCCCCGGTCCCATGTCGGCGCCAGCGCCCCTCCGAAACGTCTCTGCAACGAAAGTCCGGTGTGATCATGGCCGACACCTGGTTCGAAACGGTCGCGGCCGCTCAGGAGCGGGCGAAGCGCCGGCTCCCCAAGCCGGTGTACTCGGCACTCATCGCCGCCAGTGAGAAGGGCGTGACGGTCTCCGACAACGTCGAGGCATTCGCCGAGCTGGGCTTCGCGCCGCACGTCGTCGGTGCGACGGAGAAGCGCGATCTCGCCACTACCGTGATGGGACAAGAGATTTCGTTGCCGGTGCTGATCTCGCCGACCGGGGTGCAGGCGGTCCACCCGGTCGGGGAGGTCGCGGTCGCGCGCGCCGCCGCCGCGCGCGGCACCGCGATGGGCCTGTCGTCGTTCGCCAGCAAGCCGATCGAAGAGGTGATCGCGGCCAACCCCAAGCTCTTCTTCCAGGTGTACTGGCTGGGCGGGCGGGACGCGATCGCCGCCCGGGTCGAGCGCGCCCGGCAGGCGGGTGCGGTCGGTCTGATCGTCACCACGGACTGGAGCTTCTCGCACGGCCGCGACTGGGGCAGCCCGAAGATCCCCGAGCAGATGGACCTGCGCACCACCGTGCGGATGCTGCCGACGGGGCTGACCAGACCGCGCTGGATGTGGCAGTGGGGTAAGACCCTGCGGCCGCCGAACCTGCGGGTTCCCAATCAGGCGGCGCGAGGCGAGGAGGGTCCACCCTTCTTCGCCGCATACGGCGAGTGGATGGGCACCCCGCCGCCGACCTGGGAGGACATCGCCTGGCTGCGTGAGCTGTGGGGCGGTCCTTTCATGCTCAAGGGCGTAATGCGTGTTGACGACGCGAAACGTGCTGTGGACGCGGGTGTTTCAGCGATCTCGGTGTCCAATCACGGCGGCAACAACCTGGACGGGACACCCGCGTCGATCCGTGCGCTGCCGCCGATCGCCGAAGCGGTCGGGGACGACATCGAGGTGGTGCTCGACGGCGGCATCCGACGGGGCAGCGATGTGGTCAAGGCAGTCGCGCTCGGTGCCCGCGCGGTCATGATCGGGCGGGCGTATCTGTGGGGTCTGGCGGCCAACGGGCAGGCCGGCGTCGAGAACGTGCTCGACGTTCTGCGGGGCGGCATCGATTCTGCATTGATGGGCCTGGGCCGCGCGTCGGTGCACGATCTTGGACCCGACGACGTGCTGGTGCCTCCCGGCTTCGTCCGGCCGCTCGGCGTGCCCGGAGGGTCCACCACCTGACGGCCTGCCCGGCGCGTGGGAACGCGCTGGTACAGGCGGGGCGCAGGGGACTGAGGGGGCGACGTCGGCGCCGGCGGTGAGAAATTCGGTGAATCAATTGCTGCGCTTGCTTCAACAATTGGCGCACGACAGGTGAATTCGGCCTACCATCGGCGGGTGCCATCTGTCAGCGAGCTCGCGAATGCGACGTCGAAGCAGCTGCAGAGCAAGCCGTCAGCCCTCCTCGTACCCGTCGGATCCACCGAGCAGCACGGCCCCCATCTTCCGCTGGACACCGACACGCGGATCGCGACGGCCGTCTGTCGGGCGGTTGCTGACCGCCTGGTCGACACCGACGGCGTGAACTGGATGGTCGCGCCGGCCATCGGCTACGGCGCGAGCGGCGAACACGAGGAGTTCAGCGGCACCGTATCGATCGGGACGTCCGCGCTGAGGCTGTTGCTGGTGGAGTACGGCCGGTCGGCCTGCCGGTGGGCGTCGCGGCTGGTCTTCGTCAACGGTCATGGCGGCAACGTCGAAGCCCTGGCCGCCGCCACCGCTTTGCTGCGCTACGAGGGTCGGGATGCGGGCTGGTGCTCGTGCACGGCCAGGGGGGCCGACGCGCACGCGGGCCATACCGAAACGTCTGTATTGCTACATATTTCGCCGCAGGACGTCCGTATCGACGAGCGGGTGCCCGGCAACACGGCGCCCCTTCGCGAGTTGATCCCCGAGCTGCGGCGCGGCGGGGTGGCCGCCGTCAGCGAGGTCGGCGTGCTCGGCGATCCCACCACCGCCACTGTCGAGGACGGCGCGCGCATCTTCCCCGATATGGTCGAGACGTGCTTGCGGCGGATCACGCGCTGGACGCCCGACCGCGACGGGATGCTGACATGACCGGCCCGCGACTGCCCGACGGCTTCGCCGTGCAGGTCGACCGTCGGGTAAAGGTGCTCGGCGACGGAGCGGCCCTGCTCGGCGGTTCCCCGACCCGCCTCCTTCGCTTGGCGCCGGCGGCCCAGACCATGCTCAGCGGCGGCAGGCTCGAAGTGCACGACGCCGTCAGCGCCCAGCTGGCCCGGACCCTGCTCGACGCGACCGTCGCGCACCCCCGTCCGGCCAGCGGTCCTTCGCACCGCGACGTCACAGTCGTCATCCCGGTGCGCGACAACGCTTCTGGTGTACGCCGGCTGCTCTCTGCCGTGCGCGGCCTGCGGGTGATCGTGGTCGACGACGGCTCCGAGACACCGCTGGACGCGGCCGACTTCGCCGACGTCCACGCCGGGGTTCAGGTGCTGCGACACGAGCGCAGCCGCGGGCCCGCGGCGGCGCGCAACACCGGTCTGGCCGCGTGCACCACCGACTTCGTGGCCTTCCTGGACAGCGACGTCGTGCCGCGGCGTGGGTGGCTGGAGGCGCTGCTGGGCCACTTCTGCGACCCCGCCGTGGGTCTGGTCGCACCGCGCATCGTCGGTCTGCGTGAACCGGACACCGTGGTCGCCCGCTACGAGGCGGTGCGCTCGTCGCTGGACCTGGGTCTGCGGGAGGCTCCGGTGATGCCCTACGGCACCGTGTCCTATGTGCCCAGTGCCGCGATCATCGGCCGCCGGGCGATGCTCGGGGAGATCGGCGGTTTCGACGAGACGCTGACGTCCGGTGAGGATGTCGACCTGTGCTGGCGACTCATCGAAACCGGCGCGCGCCTGCGCTACGAGCCCATCGCGTTGGTGGCGCACGACCATCGGACACAACTGCGAGAGTGGTTCTCGCGCAGGTCATTCTACGGTGAAGCCGCCGCGCCGCTGTCGGTCCGCCACCCCGGCAAGACCGCTCCGTTGGTGATCTCGGGGTGGACGCTGGTGGCCTGGATGCTGATGGCGATGGGATCGACGATCGGCTACCTGGCTTCGATCGTCGTCGCGACCATCACCGGTCGGCGCATCGCCAAGTCCCTGTCGAGCGTCGAGCCCGAACCAAAAGAGGTCGCCGTGGTGGCCGCACACGGACTGTGGTCCGCAGCCATGCAGCTGGCGTCGGCGATCTGCCGGCACTACTGGCCCCTCGCGCTCATCGCCGCGCTCCTGTCTCGACGCTGCCGACAGGTCGTCCTCGTGGCCGCGGTCGTGGAGGGGGTCGTCGACTGGTTGACCCGGAGCCGGAACACCGAAGACGACACGCAGCGCGTCGGCCTGCTCACCTACATCGTCCTCAAGCGCCTCGACGACATCGCCTACGGGGCAGGCCTGTGGACCGGCGTTGTCCGTGAGCGACATCTCGGCGCGCTCAAACCCCAGATCCGGACCTGAGCGACCCTCCTCACGTGCGCAGTGCCCAATTTGCTCCTCACGTGCGCAGTGACGTCCTGATCGTCGGTGCCGGCAGCGCCGGATCCGTTCTGGCCGAGCGGCTCTCCTCCGACCCGGCATGCACCGTCACCGTCGTCGAGTCGGGTCCCGGACCGTCCGACCCGCGGGTGTCGGCTCAGATCAACGACGGACTGCGCCTGCCCATCGGCACCGCGAGTTCGGTGGTACGGCGGTACCCGACCACGTTGACCGTCGACCCGGTCCGCCATGCGATGCTCATGCGCGGCGAGGTGGTAGGAGGATCGGGGGCCGTCAACGGAGGCTACTTCTGCCGTGGGCTGCCGTCGGACTTCGACGCCTGGCGGCTGCCCGGCTGGGCATGGTCGGACGTGCTTCCGCACTTCCGGGCCATTGAGACCGACCTGGACTTCGACAATGCGGTGCACGGCTCTCAAGGCCCGATACGGATCCAGCGGGTATCCGAATTCGACGGCTGCACAGCATCATTCGTGAAGGCTGCTACTGAAGCCGGGTATCCGTGGATAACGGATCTGAACGGGTCGACGGCCGAAGCGCCGGTGGGTGCCGGAGTGGGGGCGGTGCCCCTGAACATCTACCAGGGTGCCCGCATGGGTCCCGGTGGTGCCTACCTGCAACCCGCCTCGGACCGCGTGAACCTCACACTGCTCACCAACACCCGGGCCCTCCGCATCCGGATCGTCGCCGGGCGCACCGCCGGTGTGGAGTGCACGGGTCCCGACGGTACCGTTCTACTCGAGGCGGACCGGATCGTGTTGTGCGCCGGGGCCATCGGTTCGACGCACCTTCTGATGCTCTCCGGCGTCGGCGCACCCGACACCCTTGAGCGGGTGGGGATACCGGTGGCGGCGAATCTCCCGGTGGGCGCGGTGATGTCGGACCATCCCGAATGGGTGTTGCCGGTGAAGTGGACCGAAACGCACGGACTCCCACCGCTCGAGGCCGTACTGACGACCGAGGACTGGCTCGAGATCCGCCCCTACACAGCCGGTTTCGGGGCGATGGTCAGTGGTCGGCGCGATGATCCCGGCGACCACCCCCACATTGGTGTGACGTTGATGCGGCCGAAGTCGCGAGGGGTCGTCACGATCGTCAGCGCCGACCCCGATGTGCCTCCGGTCATCGAGCACCGTTACGACAGTGAGCCCGACGATGTCGACAAGTTGCGCGCCGGAATCGAGTTGTCCCGCGAACTCGTCGGTGGGGCGGTGGAGGTCGGTCCGGTGTCATGGTCGACCTCGCAGCATCTGTCGGGGACCGCGCCGATGGGTGGCGACGACGACGACGAAGCCGCGGTGGTGGACCCGCGGTGCCGGGTGCGCGGGGTCGAGGGGTTGTGGGTGGTCGACGGTTCGGTGCTACCGGTGATCCCGAGCCGCGGCCCGCACGCCACCATCGTCATGGTCGGCCACCGAGCGGCCGAGTTCATCGTCTGACCGCGAGACCATCCGCTCGATGAAGCGAAGCTGCCTGCCGTCGCGGCCCGGCGCCCACAGCGCGATGAATCCCGCGGCGACGGCGCACAGGACGCCGAGCGCGATCAGGGACGTGTGCATGGCCTCCACGAACGCCAGCTGCGCGAACTCCGAGAGTCGCGCGCCCTCGGGGCCGAGCCGCGCGGCCACTTCGAGCGCCTCGGCCAACGAGTTCGACGCGGGTGTGCGCACAGACTCTGGTAGTGCCTCCAGATGGGGTGCAAGCCGGTCGCCGTACTGTGCGGCGAGCACCGAGCCGGCCACCGCGATGCCCAAGGCAGCGCCGACCTCGCGGGTGGTGTCGTTGACCGCTGACGCGACACCTTGCTTCTCGTCGGGTACCGCGCCCATGATCGCCGAAGTCGCGGGCGCCGTGCACAATCCGATGCCGGCCGACATGACGAGCAGTGGCAGCGCGAGGTCGAGGTACGGCGAGTCGACGTCGAGTGTCTGCATGTAGAGCAGCCCGGCCGCGATGAGTGTCAAGCCGGTGGACAGGACGATCCGCAGACCCAGTCGGGGCAGATACCACGGTGTTGCGAGGCTGAGGATCAGGAGGGGGGCGACCAGGGGCGCCAGTGCGAACGCCGTTTGCAGGGGGGTGTAGCCGAGCAACAGCTGCATGTATTGCATCGACACGAAGAAGAATCCGAAGTTGGCGAGGAAGAAGAACGTCACTACGACGGCACCGGTGGTGAAGTCGGCCTTGGCGAACAACCTGACGTCGAGCAGTGGGTGCGCGCTTCGCAGTTCCCACGCGGCGAAAGCGGCCGCCATGACAACCCCGGCCGCCATGCACCCGTATACGAGGGGATGCGTCCAGCCGTGAGCGGGCGCCTCGAGTACGCCGTAGACGAAAACCGCGACGGCCCCGCCGACCAACACCGCTCCGGGCCAATCCAGCGGTGTCGCTTGCTGATCGCGAGACGAGGCCACCGTGCAGGCCAGGCCGAACAGCCCCGCCCCCGAGAGCGCGAACGCCCAGAAAATCGACTGCCACGACCAGAAGTGGAGCAGCACACCCGATCCCAGGAACCCCACCACCGCGCTCGAGCCTGCCACGCCGGCCCAGATGCCAACGGCCTTGTTGCGCTCGGCCTTCGGGTACGCCGCAGTCAAGAGCGACAGTGTCGCAGGCATCACGAACGCGGCGCCGACGCCGGCGACCGCGCGGGCGAGGATCAACGCGACGGGTCCGTCGACGACCAGGGGCGCGGCCGAGGCGAGCGTGAAGATAGCGAGACCGGCCAGCAGGGCGCCGCGCCGACCGTACCGGTCGCCGATCGCACCTGCCGGCAGCAACAGGCACGCCAGCACCAACGTGTAGCCGTCGACCACCCACGTCAGCTGCGCCTGTGTGGCCGTGGTCTCCAGGGCGATGTCGGGCAGGGCGGTGTTGAGGGCGACCATCGAGCTGATCGCCAGCGCGACGCCCATGCAGGCGACGGTCAGTAGCCAGACGCGCGCGCGGGTGGACAGGTCTGCCACGCTCGCGCCGATATCCTGTTCAGACCGGCTGAGGGTGTCGACCATACGTCGCTCTCTTCCTGAGGAGACTTTCGAGACTAACAGTCTTGTTGTGAGACCGATAGTCTTGTTCCCGGCAAGGAGGTGGGTTAAACGATGAGCGGGGCGAGCACCGACCCGAGGCCGGCCCGGTCGCGTGCCCGCTTGCTCGAGGCGGCGACAACGCTGCTGCGGGCGGGCGGCCCGAGCGCGGTCACCATCGACGCGGTCACCCGAACCGCCAACGTCGCGCGGGCGACGCTGTATCGCCACTTCCCGAGCGCCAACGACTTGATGGCGGCGGCGTTCATGAGCCTGCTCAACCCCGCGCCGATGCCGCCCGCCGAGGGCAGCCTGCGTGACCGGCTGATCGCGGTCGTGGTCGGGTGGGCGGAGTCGATCGCCGAGGTGCCCGCGATGATCACCGCCATGACGTGGATGGCCTCCGGTCCCGATGTGGGGACGTACTCCGATGTGCAGCAATCGGATTCGGATGCCGTGGGCACCCTGAGATCACGCATCATCGCGCTGTACTCGGCGCCCTTCGACGCGATCCTCGACGGTGACCAGGCGGCCGAGGAACTGGACGAGGTGGATCGGATCCAGACGATCTCACTTCTCATCGGCCCGTTGATTCTCGGAAAGCTGTCGACCGTGGCCGACTTCGACTACCGGGCGTGCGCGGAGGCCTCCGTCGACGGGTTCCTGGCCACCCACGCCAAGAAGCCGCGTGAGATCACCTCAGCGAGTAGCGAATCGGAAGATGCTTGAGACCCCCGACGAACACGGTCGCGGCTAGTTCGGGTTCGCCGGCCAGTTCGATCGAGTCCAGTCTCGGCAGCAGTTCGGTGAACAGGCTGTTCATCTCCATGCGTGCCAACGCGGCGCCCAGACAGAAGTGCACGCCATAACCGAACGAGAGGTGCTTGTTGGGATCGCGTCCCACGTCGAACTTGAACGGTTCGTCGAAGACCTCTTCGTCACGGTTGGCGGATACGTAGGCGAGATAGGCGGATTCGCCCTTGGCGATCGGGACGCCACGGACCTCGGTGTCTTCGGCGGCGGTGCGCATGAACTCCTTGACCGGGGTGGTCCAGCGGATCATCTCCTCGACCGCGGTGCCCATCAATTCCGGCTGCGCCTTCAGCCGTGCGAGTTGGTCGGGGTTGTCGATCAGCGCGCGCAGACCGCCGGAGATCGCGTCCTTGGTGGTGTCGTGGCCCGCGGTGGCCACGATGACGTAGTAGGACGCGGTGTCCACCTCGGACAACGGCTCTCCGTTGATGGTCCCGTTTGCGATGGCCGAAGCGAGGTCATCGGTCGGGTTCGCCCGGCGTGAGGCGGTCAGTTCGCCGAAGTAGGCGAAGAACTCGAGCACCGTCTGCAACTTCTCCTCAGGGGTGGTGCCGCGTTGGTACTCCTCGTCGTCACCGCCGAAGATCTCCTGGGTGAGCTTGAGCATGCGCGGGAAGTCCTCCTCGGGCAGCCCGAGCAGCGAGAGGATCACATAGAGCGGATAGTGCACCGCGATGTCCTCGACGAAGTCGCATTCGGGACCGATGTCGCGCATCCTGTCGACGTAGCGCTTGGCGAGTTCGTCCACCCGAACCTTCAATTCGCGCATTGCCTTGGGGCGGAACCAGTCGGCGCCGATCTTGCGGACATCGCGATGGTGCGGGTCGTCCATGTGGATCAGCGTTCGCAGACCCATGCCGGCCTCCAGCTGCGCCCTGGCCAGGTCGTCGGCTTCGGCGGTCGCCAGCAGTGGTCGCGGCTCGCTCAGCCACAGGTTGTTGTCGCGCTCGATGGCCATGATGTCGGCGTGTTTGGTGATGGCGTAGAAGGGCCGGTACGGCGGGTGGTCCACGTAGGGGACCGGATTGTGGGCCCGCAGATGAGCAAGCGCGGCGTGCAGCCGATCGTCGTCGGCGTACGCCTTGGGATCGGCGAAGACCTTTGCGGCTTCCTGTGATTCCTGGTCCATCGTCGGCGTGCTCATGAGGCTCCTCGGGAACGACTTGACGGGTGTCAAGACCAGTCTATGTGACCGACGCCACGTCCGCCGCGAGGGTGGGCCGCATCACCGCGATGGAGCCCGGGGTTCAACGCAGCGAGTATCTGATCGGCAGGTGTTTGAGCCCGCCGACGAAAACCGTCGCGATGAACTCCGGGTCGCCGGCCAACTCGATCGAATCGAGCCGTGGCACGAGTTCGGTGAAGAAACTGTTGATCTCCATCCGTGCCAGGGCGGCGCCGAGACAGAAGTGCACGCCGTAGCCGAACGAGAGGTGCTTGTTCGGGTCTCGGCCGACGTCGAAGCGGAATGGCTCCTCGAAGACGTCCTCGTCGCGGTTGGCCGAGACGTAGGACAGCAGCACCGACTCTCCCTGTTTGATCGGCACACCGCGCACCTCGGTGTCGGCCGTGGCGGTGCGCATGAACTCCTTGACCGGGGTGGTCCAGCGGATCATCTCCTCGACCGCGGTGCCCATCAGCTCCGGCTGCGTTTTCAAGCGGGCGAGCTGGTCCTGGTTCTCGATCAGCGCCAGCAGGCCGCCCGAGATCGCCGCGCTGGTGGTGTCGTGGCCCGCGCTGGCGACGATGACGTAGTACGACAGGCAGTCGACGTCGTTGAGGTATTCGCCGTCGATCTTGGCGTTGGCGATCGCCGAGGCCAGGTCGTCGGTGGGGTTGGCCCGGCGTTCGGCCGTCAGAGCGGTGAAGTAGCGGAAGAAGTCGGTGATGACCTCGTGCAGTTCCTGCGGGCTCTTGCCGCGGGTGAACTCGTCGTCGTCACCGCCGAACATCTCCTGGGTGAGCTTGAGCATGCGGCCGAAGTCGGATTCGGGCAGGCCGAGCAGCGACAGGATCACATAGAGCGGGAAGTTCACCGCGACCTCTTGGACGAAGTCGCATTCGGGACCTTTCTCGACCATCTTGTCCACGTAGATCTTGGCCAGCTCGTCGACGCGGGCCTTCAGCGCGCGCATCGCCTTGGGCCGGAACCAGTCCGCGCCGATCTTGCGGATGTCGCGGTGCAGCGGGTCGTCCATGTGGATCAAGGTGCGCAGCCCGCCACCGGCGGCGAGGTTGGCCTGCGACAGATCGTCGGTCGCGGCCGTGACGAGCATCGGGCGCGGTGCATTGATCCAGAGTTCGTTGTCGCGCTCGATGGCCATGATGTCGGCGTGCTTGGCGACGGCCCAGAACGGCCGGTAGTCGGGCACGTCGACATGGGAGACCGGGGCGTTCTTCCGCAGCTGGGTCAATGCGGCGTGCAGGCCGGCCTCGTCGGCGTAGGCCTTCGGATCGGCCAGCACCTTGGCGGCGTCTGCGATGATCGGCGTGCTCATAGGTCCCTCACTTGGGGTCATTCTTGACAGCTGTCAAGTATGCACTCTAAGCGATGGCGCGAGCCGGGGGATCCACGCCGCGTCAGTACGCTCGCGAGGTGGCGAGTGGAAGGGGCGGCCAGCCTGTCCGGCGCGGGGTCTGTCGCGTGGCGGCGGCACTCGCGCTGCTGGCGGCCACGGTGTCTGGTTGCGCCGAGGGGGAGACCGCCGCGGTGCAGGTTCCCGCCGACCCCGGGATCGTGCGAACCGCCGCGGGCGCAGTGCGCGGGACCGTAGCCGACGATCATCGGTACTTTGCCGGAATCCCTTATGCCGCACCGCCTGTCGGAGCACTGCGCTGGCAGCCACCGGTGCCCGTCGCGCCGTGGACGGGGTTTCGGGACGCGACTCGCCCCGGTGCGCGCTGCATCCAGGACACCAGCTCCGATGTCGACCGGCGCCCGCCCAGCGAGGACTGCCTGACCCTCAACGTATGGACCCCGCCGCCGTCGGACGAACCGCACCCGGTGATGGTGTGGATTCACGGTGGAAGCTTCCTCAACGGCAGCGGCGACATCTACCCCGCGCGGCGGTTGGCGGGCCGTGGCGTTGTCGTCGTCACGATCAACTACCGCCTCGGGGCCCTCGGCTTCCTCGCCCATCCGGCGTTCGGTTCCGGTGGTGACATCGGCAATTACGGCCTCGCCGATCAACAGGCCGCGCTGCGCTGGGTTCGCGACAACATCGCCGGATTCGGCGGAGACCCCGACAGGGTCACCATCGCGGGCGAATCGGCAGGCGGGATGGCGGTGTGCGATCACCTCGTCGCACCCGGGTCCCGGGGGCTGTTCAGCGCGGCGATCATCCAGAGCGCGCCCTGTCAGGCGCAATACGACCTGCCGGCCGCCCGGGAGGCCAGCACCGCATACGCAGCCGATGCCGGGTGCCCCGATCCCCGCGTCGCCGCGGACTGCTTACGCTCGCTGCCCGCCGATCGATTGCAGGCTCCGCTGATGTACGCCCGGTTCGGGACCGAACGCCTGAGTGGTCCGGTGGCGGGCACCGAGGCGCTGCCCGAGAACTCGTTCGTCGCGATCACCGGCGGTAAGGCCGCCCGGGTACCGGTGATGATCGGCACCACGCACGACGAACACACGCTGTTCGCGGCGCTGCAAGCGTTGCGTGGCCGGTCATTCGATGCCGCGAGTTACCCCGAACTGCTGGCCGAGGCTTTCGGGCCGCACGGGCCGGCCGTGGCGACTCTTTATCCACCCGACCGGTACGGCGGGAACGTCGCGCTGGCGTATTCGGCGGCGGTGACGGCGGCCGAATACGCCTGCGTGGCCGACCGGATGGCCGACGCCCTTGCCGACCAACCCGTCTATGCCTACGAGTTCGGTGACCGTGACGCGCCCGCACCCGAACCGTTGCGTGAGGCGCCGTTCCCGGTTGGGGCGGCGCATTCCCTGGAGTTGCGCTATCTGTTCGACGTCGGCGGCGCACCACCGCTGGATCCCGCCCAACAGCGGTTGTCCGAGCAGATGGTCGACTACTGGGCGGGGTTCGTCGCGACCGGATCACCAGGCTCCGACTGGCCGGAGCTGACCAGCGGCCCGGCCGGTGAGCGGATGTGGCTGGAACCGGACGCCAACCGCGTCATCACCAATTTCGAGCAGAAACACCACTGTGCGTTCTGGGCCGGCCTGAGACGCTGACGAGGGCCCGCCGGCCACGCGCCCGGGCGGCCGGGTATCCCGTGGCCAGGGATTTGGAGCGTGTCGTTTTCTAGGGCATACTGTTCGGGTTGCCTTGAGCCGGGACGGTGCCTGTTCGGACCGCGTGGCCGGGGCATACGACCGGCGCCCAACCGGGCGCATCCGGTGCCAATCTCGAGCGCAACGATTTTTCGGAGCGCACGAGTGCGTGTGCGGGCGACACACCCGACCGCGGGTACCGGTGGACCACAGACAGAAGAACAGCGGCGGCATAGCAGCGTGACTGCGCCGGTGAGAGCGGCCCGGTTCCGGGCCCAGTATTGAGTGAGGTAGGAGAAGCGTGGCGGGACAGAAGATCCGCATCAGGCTCAAGGCCTACGACCACGAGGCGATCGACGCCTCGGCGCGCAAGATAGTGGAAACGGTCACCAGAACCGGCGCCAGCGTGGTTGGTCCTGTGCCGCTGCCGACCGAGAAGAACGTGTATTGCGTCATCCGGTCCCCGCACAAGTACAAGGACTCGCGGGAGCACTTCGAGATGCGCACCCACAAGCGGCTGATCGACATCCTCGACCCGACGCCGAAGACCGTTGACGCTTTGATGCGCATCGATCTGCCGGCCAGCGTCGACGTCAACATCCAGTAGGAGACCAGGACATGGCTAGAAAAGGCATTCTGGGCACCAAGCTGGGCATGACGCAGGTGTTCGACGAGAACAACCGGGTCGTGCCGGTGACGGTCGTCAAGGCCGGGCCCAATGTTGTGACGCGCATCCGCACTCCGGAGCGCGATGGCTACAGCGCGGTGCAGTTGGCCTACGGCGAGATCAGCCCGCGCAAGGTCAATAAGCCTGTGACGGGCCAGTATTCGGCTGCCGGGGTCAACCCGCGCCGGCATCTGGCCGAGCTGCGGCTCGATGACGAGTCCGCCGCCGCCGAATACGAGGTCGGCCAGGAACTCACTGCCGAGATCTTCGCCGACGGCGCCTACGTCGACGTGACCGGCACCAGCAAGGGCAAGGGTTTCGCCGGCACGATGAAGCGGCACGGTTTCCGCGGCCAGGGCGCCAGCCACGGCGCACAGGCGGTGCACCGCCGCCCCGGCTCCATCGGTGGCTGCGCCACCCCCGGCCGGGTGTTCAAGGGCACGCGCATGTCGGGCCGCATGGGCAACGACCGCGTGACGACCCTGAACCTGTTGGTGCACAAGGTCGATGCCGAGAACGGCGTGCTGTTGATCAAGGGCGCAATCCCCGGCCGTAACGGCGGGCTCGTGATGGTCCGCAGCGCAATCAAGAGGAGCGAGAAGTAATGGCTCTCAAAGTTGATGTCCACACCCCGGCGGGGGCGAAAGACGGCTCCGTCGAGCTGCCCGCCGAGCTGTTCGACGTCGAGGTGAACATCGCGTTGATGCACCAGGTGGTCACCGCGCAGCTGGCCGCGGCCCGGCAGGGTACGCACTCGACCAAGACCCGCGGTGAAGTCCGCGGCGGTGGCAAGAAGCCGTACCGGCAGAAGGGCACGGGCCGCGCGCGTCAGGGCTCGATCCGGGCACCCCAGTTCACCGGCGGTGGCACCGTGCACGGTCCCAAGCCGCGCGACTACAGCGAGCGGACCCCGAAGAAGATGATCCGCGCCGCTCTGCGCGGTGCGCTGTCCGACCGGGCCCGCAACGACCGGATCCACGCCGTCACCGAGATCGTCGAGGGCCAGAAGCCGTCGACCAAGAGCGCCAAGGCGTTCCTGACCACGCTGGTCGCCGACCGCAAGCTCGAGAAGAACAAGGTGCTCGTGGTGATCGGGCGTGCCGACGAGGTCAGCGCCAAGAGCGTGCGCAATCTCCCGGGTGTGCACGTGCTCTCGCCCGATCAGCTCAACACCTACGACGTGCTGAACGCTGACGACGTGATCTTCAGCGTGGAGGCGCTCAACGCCTACATCAGCGCCAACCAGACTGCGAAAGAGGAGGTGTCGGCCTGATGGCGACCGTCACTGATCCCCGCGACATCATCCTGTCCCCGGTCATCTCCGAGAAGTCGTACGGGCTGATCGAGGACAACGTCTACACGTTCATCGTGCATCCCGACTCCAACAAGACGCAGATCAAGATCGCCATCGAGAAGATCTTCGGTGTCAAGGTGGACTCGGTGAACACCGCCAACCGGCAGGGCAAGCGCAAGCGCACCCGCACCGGATACGGGAAGCGCAAGAGCACCAAGCGGGCCATCGTGACGCTGGCCGCGGGGAGCAAGCCCATCGACCTGTTCGGAGCACCGGCTTGATTTCGTCAGGCCGGCGACGGAGGAAGACCTAGAGAATCATGGCAATTCGCAAGTACAAGCCGACGACCCCCGGTCGCCGCGGTGCCAGCGTCTCCGACTTCGCTGAGATCACCCGCGACCACCCGGAGAAGTCGCTGGTTCGTCCGCTGCACGGTCGGGGCGGCCGAAATGCGCACGGCCGCATCACCACCCGGCACAAGGGCGGGGGACACAAGCGCGCCTACCGGGTGATCGACTTCCGTCGCAATGACAAGGACGGCGTCAACGCCAGAGTCGCGCACATCGAGTACGACCCGAACCGCACCGCGAACATCGCACTGCTGCACTACCTTGACGGGGAGAAGCGCTACATCATCGCCCCCCAGGGTCTCAAGCAGGGCACCATCGTCGAGTCGGGTCCCAACGCCGACATCAAGCCGGGCAACAATCTTCCGCTGCGCAACATCCCCGCGGGCACGCTGGTGCATGCGGTGGAACTGCGGCCGGGCGGCGGCGCCAAACTCGCGCGCTCGGCCGGCTCCAGCATCCAGTTGCTGGGCAAGGAAGGCACCTACGCGTCGCTGCGTATGCCGTCGGGTGAGATCCGCCGCGTCGACGTGCGCTGCCGCGCCACCGTCGGTGAGGTGGGCAACGCCGAGCAGGCGAACATCAACTGGGGCAAGGCCGGCCGCATGCGGTGGAAGGGCAAGCGCCCCACCGTCCGTGGCGTCGTGATGAACCCGGTCGACCACCCGCACGGTGGTGGTGAGGGTAAGACCTCCGGTGGTCGTCACCCGGTGAGCCCGTGGGGTAAGCCCGAAGGCCGCACCCGCAAGCCGAACAAAGCGAGCAACAAGCTCATCGTCCGTCGCCGGCGCACCGGCAAGAAGCGCTGAGAGTAGGCAGGTACAAGGAATATGCCACGCAGCCTGAAGAAGGGCCCGTTCGTCGACGACCATCTGTTGAAGAAGGTCGACGCGCAGAACGAGAAGAACACCAAGCAGGTCATCAAGACCTGGTCGCGTCGGTCGACCATCATCCCCGACTTCATCGGGCACACCTTCGCGGTGCATGACGGCCGCAAGCATGTCCCGGTGTTCGTCACCGAGGCGATGGTCGGGCACAAGCTCGGCGAGTTCGCCCCCACCCGCACCTTCAAGGGTCACATCAAGGATGACCGGAAGGCGAAGAGGCGCTAATGACTACAGCGATTGAATATCCGTCCGCGACGGCGAAGGCGCGCTTCGTGCGCGTATCGCCGACGAAGGCGCGCCGCGTCATCGACCTGGTGCGCGGCAAGTCTGTGGCCGAAGCGCTGGACATCCTGCGGTGGGCTCCGCAGGCGGCCAGCGAGCCGGTCGCCAAGGTCATCGCCAGCGCGGCGGCCAACGCGCAGAACAACGAGGGCCTGGACCCGTCCACCCTCGTGGTCGCGACCGTCTACGCCGACGAGGGACCGACCGCCAAGCGCATCCGGCCGCGCGCGCAGGGCCGTGCGTTCCGTATTCGCAAGCGCACCAGCCACATCACGGTGATCGTGGAAAGCAGAGTGCGCCAGGAGCAGCGGGGCGGCGGCCAGTCGGCCAGCGCGGCTCGGGCGCGTCGCGCCCAGGGCAGCAAGGCCAAGAGCGCTGAAGCGGCCAAGAAGGCTCCCGCCAACAAGGCCGCAGAGCAGACCCCCGCCAAGAAGGCGCCCGCCAAGAAGGCGGCGCCCAAGAAATCGACTGCTGAAGCGTCCGATGCGAAGGAGGGCTCGGAGTAGTGGGCCAGAAAATCAATCCCCACGGCTTCCGGCTCGGTATCACCACCGACTGGAAGTCGCGGTGGTACGCCGATAAGCAGTACAAGGATTACGTCAAGGAGGACGTCGCGATCCGACGGCTGCTGGCCACCGGTCTCGAGCGCGCAGGCATCGCCGACGTGGAGATCGAGCGCACCCGTGACCGCGTGCGTGTGGACATCCACACCGCACGCCCGGGCATCGTGATCGGCCGCCGCGGAACCGAAGCCGACCGTATTCGCGCCGACCTGGAGAAGCTGACCGGCAAGCAGGTGCAGCTGAACATCCTCGAGGTGAAGAATCCCGAGTCGCAGGCGCAGTTGGTGGCCCAGGGCGTTGCCGAGCAGCTGTCCAACCGCGTGGCCTTCCGCCGTGCCATGCGCAAGGCGATCCAGTCCGCCATGCGCCAGCCCAACGTCAAGGGCATCCGCGTGCAGTGCTCGGGTCGCCTCGGCGGCGCCGAGATGAGCCGCTCGGAGTTCTACCGGGAGGGTCGCGTGCCGCTGCACACGCTGCGCGCCGACATCGATTACGGCCTGTACGAGGCCAAGACGACCTTCGGCCGTATCGGTGTGAAGGTGTGGATCTACAAGGGCGACATCGTCGGTGGCAAGCGTGAGCTGGCCGCTGCCGTGCCCGCCGGCGCGGATCGGCCGCGTCGCGAGCGTCCTTCGGGCACCCGGCCCCGCCGCAGCGGCGCGTCGGGCACCACGGCGACGAGCACCGAGGCCGGCCGGGCCGCCACGGGCGGTTCCGAGAGCGGCACCGCTCCGGCAGGCAGTGCGGCGGACAACGCCGCGGCTCCGCAGGCGGCAGCGGCGGCCGAGACGCCTACCGAAAACACGGAGAGCTGAATCATGTTGATTCCCCGCAAGGTCAAGCACCGCAAGCAACACCATCCCAGGCAGCGTGGCATCGCCAGCGGCGGCACGACGGTGAGCTTCGGTGACTACGGCATCCAGGCGTTGGAACACGCCTACATCACCAACCGGCAGATCGAGTCCGCGCGTATCGCGATCAACCGACACATCAAGCGTGGCGGCAAGGTGTGGATCAACATCTTCCCGGACCGCCCGCTGACCAAGAAGCCGGCCGAGACGCGCATGGGTTCCGGTAAGGGCTCGCCCGAGTGGTGGGTGGCCAACGTCAAACCGGGCCGGGTGTTATTCGAGTTGAGCTACCCCGATGAGGCCACCGCCCGGGCCGCGCTGACCCGTGCGATCCACAAGCTGCCGATCAAGGCACGCATCGTTACCCGAGAGGAGCACTTCTGATGGCAGTGGGAGTGACGCCGGGCGAACTGCGCGAGCTGACCGACGACGAATTGAAGGATCGGCTGCGCGAGTCCAAGGAAGAGCTGTTCAACCTGCGCTTCCAGATGGCGACCGGCCAATTGTCGAACAACCGCCGGCTTCGCACGGTGCGTCAGGAAATCGCGCGCGTGTACACCGTGCTGCGCGAACGTGAGTTGGGTCTGGCCTCCGGACCCGTGGGTGAGGATTCGTAAATGGCAGAGAACACGGCAAAGGGGCCCAAGTACACCCCGCGCAAGGACGAGGAGCGTGGCCGCCGCAAGACGGCCATCGGGTACGTGGTTTCGGACAAGATGCAGAAGACCATCGTGGTTGAGCTGGAGGATCGTAAGAGCCACCCGCTCTACGGCAAGATCATCCGCACCACCAAGAAGGTCAAGGCACACGACGAGAACGACAGCGCGGGCATCGGCGACCGGGTGTCGCTGATGGAGACCCGACCGCTGTCGGCGACCAAGCGCTGGCGGCTCGTCGAAATTCTCGAGAAGGCCAAATAGGCCGCACGGCAAGGAAGCCCCCGAGCACCACGCGATTTCACGCCGCAAAGGTGTCGGGGGTTTTCGCTTTCGGCGCTCAGTCTTCCGCGGGCCGCAGCACCGCCAGCACGGTCAGGATCAATATCTTGACATCCAGGAGCAGCGACCAGTTGTCGATGTAGTAGTTGTCCCACTCGGCACGGTCGGCAATCGAGGTCTGCCCCCGGAAACCGTGCACCTGGGCCCAGCCCGTCATGCCCGCCTTCACCCGGTGACGCTGGCCGTAACGGCGCACGTGCATCTCGAAAAGCTCGACGAACTCCGGCCGCTCGGGGCGTGGGCCGACCAGGCTCATCTCGCCGCGCAGCACGTTGATCAGCTGAGGCAGTTCGTCCAGCGAGGCCTTGCGCATGATGCGGCCGATGCGGGTGCGTCGATCCTCGCCCTCGACCCCGCCCGGCGCCGTGCCGTCCTCGGGTTCGAAGCTCGCAGCGGTCGTGTCGGGCAGGCGCATGGTGCGGAACTTCAAGCAGCCGAACACCTTTCCGTCGCGTCCGATCCGCTCTTGAGTGAAGAAGACCGGGCCCGGCGAGCTGAGCTTGACCGCCATCGCGAGTATGAGCAGTAACGGCGAGATGAGCACGAGACCGAACAGCGCGGCGACGCGGTCGCCGCCATGCTTGACGGCGAATTGCCAGCCTCTCGGGTTGACCCGCGTCAAAACCATGAGCGGAACGCCGCCCATGTGCTCAATTCGGGTGCCACTGCCTACCGAGTCCATCAACCGCGGCACCACCCGCACCCGCAGCCCGAGTTCCTGAGCCTGCTGGGCGGTCCGGGACAGCTGTTCGTCGGGCAACGTGGACGGAGCGATGATGAGCTCCTCGGCCCGCGTGGCGCGCACGGCGCTCTCGAGATCGTTCGTGCCGCCCAGGTACGGGACGTCGAACATCTCGACATCTTTCGGCCGCATGTCGTCGAGCACACCGACCGGACACATGCCGTAGTCACGGATCTGACGCATCCGGGAAATGAGTTGGTGGGCAACCGGGTCGGAGCCGACGATCAAGGCCGGCCTGCCGACTTCGAACCTCCTTCGCAGCCAGCGGTTCACCAACGACCGGGCCAGGCGTACCACGGGAATGAGAATGGCGGCGAACACCCAGATCTTCAGGACGAGCTCGCTCGGGCGAACGTAGGGCGCGAGAACCTCTCCGACCGGGAGACGAGGCACCAGGAGAACCATCAGGGTCAACGTCGCCAGGGCGGCCACCGCGATCGACGTGGCCACGGGCTCGAACTGGTCCAGGAACCCCTCGTTCAGCTTCTGTCGATACATCGACCGGGTGGCCATCACGATCAGCAGCATCGGGACGAACAGCCACGAGAACAGGGCGATGTTGCGGGCGTGCTCCATGTCGCCGGGAATCCACCACTGGGCCAGCGCCACTGCGGCCGCGGCCAGCACGGCGTCGATCGCCACGGTGATCGCCGAATACCACGGATCGACGCGGAGAACTTCGACCCAGCGCGGTGCCGGATTCGGGGACGGAGCCGGCACGACCTGCAACCGCGGCACTGTCGGACGGCTACTAGGCAAGTCCTCCGATACATCCGCCTTAAGCTGCATTTACCACTCTCTCGGACGGAACTGGCAACGATGTTAGATGCACTGTACCGACCGCAATGTCAAAACGCCCAGCCAAATCGACCGTTGACAACGTGCACTTCCGCCCGGCCGAAACTCGGGTTTGCTGAAGGTCTGCTCTCAGGCGTTTGAAGTGGGCGGGGTGGCGAAAATTCGCTCCACGGTCAGTTGCGCCAAATCGCTCAGGATCTGGACGTGACCGGTACTCCACTGTCGGGGCTTGCTATCCGACACGCACAGCGTGCCGACGGCGTGGCCGTCCTGATCGATCAAGGGGATGCCGAGGTAGGCCGCCATCGCGCCGCCGCGCACCACCGGATGGTTCATGAAGACGGGATCGGTCCGTGCATCCTCGACAACCAGGGGGGCTTTGTCGGCCACCGTGTACTGACAGATGGACTGCTCCAACGGCATTGCTCGTTCCTCGATGGAGAGCTTTCCCATCCCGGCGGTGCTCTTGTAGTAGGTGCGGTCGGCATCGACCAGACTCACCGCCGCAAACGGGGTCCCCAGGGCTTCGGTTGCCGCGCGGGTGATTCGGTCGTAGGCCGGTTCCGGCGGTGAGTCGAGCAGTCCGGTGGAGCGCAGTGAGCTCAGTCGATCGGGGTCGTTGATGACTGTCGACACGTCCGGCATCGATCCGCTGTCGAGCACCCCCGCTTCCGACAGGTGCGAAAGTAGTTCCTTGGCCGAGACCTTGGTGCGCATCTGATCGGCGACCATTTGTGCGGCGACAGCACGCGCGACGTAGGTTTCCACGTCGGTGCCGGCATTGCGCGCGCACTCTTCGAGCTGACGGTTCAGCCACTCATCGAAACGCCGAAACGAGCGAGTCACGAAGCGAACGGTATACGAATCGACTGATCCGCACGTATCGGTCGAACATTCAACGCGCGGCTCGATGTGTCGCAGACCCGATTCTGGTGGCGATCCCATCGAGCAGTTGACTCAACCCGGACCGGAAGTCGGCGTGTGGGTCGTTGTCGGTGTGGTCGAAGGCACCTTCCTGCAGCGCCGCAGCAAGCGCCGGAAATCGTTTCGGGTCCAGCAGCCCGCGAAGGAGCGCCGGGTAGTCCGGCCAATCGAGTCGATCCGCCTCGATGTCGACGGCCGCAGCGCCGCGGACGAAGTGCAGCACCGCCATGACCGCGGCGAGTTTCTCGCGTTCGGTGAGCCCGGTGTCGGCAAGTGCGGCCAGCCCCGCGTCCAGCCACGCGACCTGCCCCGGATCGGCCGGCGGCCCCGCCGACACGGCCTGCAGCACCCACGGATGGCGGTGGTAGACATCCCACAGACCGTCCGCCCAATGTGACAGTGCCTCAGTCCAATTCGCGACCTCGCCGGTTGGCGGGCGGCCGACGGCGGCAGCCGACATGAATATCACGAGCTCGTCCTTGTTGGCCACATGCCGGTAGAGCGACATCGTGCCGCAACCCAGGCGCTCGGCCAGCCGTGCCATCGACAGAGCGTGCAGTCCTTCGGTGTCGGCCAGTTCGACGGCTGCGCGCACGATGCGCTCCCGGTTCAGCCCGCTCGACCGTGCGGGCCGGCCGGGCTCGTGCCACAGGAGTTCCAGTGCGCGCGGTAGGGAATCGCTCATCGGTCCTCAGCCTAAGCCACTGGACACCGTGCGCGTATGCCGTACGCTTATTGCGTATGACATACGCACCTGATCCGGTATCGCGTCTGTGGGCGCTCGCGCTCGCGGTCGTCGTCGCGTGCTTCCTGGGCTTTTCCGTGCCGCCGTATCTCACCGGCGGCACCCGAGTGCCCGCCACATTCGCCTTGCATCACCCGCTGTTGGTGTTCCATGTGATGGTCGCGAGCGCCGCGATGGTCACCGCGGTGGTGCAGATCTGGCCCCGGCTCCGTATCCGCCGTCCCGCGTTGCACCGCCGTTGCGGTCGTGTCTACGTCGCCACCGCGGTCCCGGCGGCCGCATCCGCGATGGTGATCGGGGCCCTCACTCCCTTCGGGCCGCTGCTCGCTGTCAGCAACGTGACGCTCGGCGCTCTGTGGTTGTGGTTCACCGTGAGGGGATACGTCGCGGTGCGGAGTCGACGCATCGCAGATCATCGGCGTGACATGGTGCGCAGCGCCGCTCTCGCACTGTCGGTGATCACGAACCGGATCTGGACGCCGGTCATCTACATTTCCTGTCAGCCCTTGCAGAACAACGTTTTTGCCGGTAACGCCGAGCACTTTCAATGGTTCGCCGCGGGAGTGGGCGCCTGGCTGGGGTGGACGGTTCCTCTCGTATTCGTTCAGTGGTGGCTGGGCAGGCGACCGGTGACGGCGTCGTCGAATCGTCAGCTAACCGCGACGCCCCGGGTGTAATCTCCGGGCCACACTGCGACCGAGACGGACAAGGCGGGGCATGGCAACCGAATTCAACGGCAAGATCGAACTCGACATCCGAGACTCCGAACCGGACTGGGGCCCGTACGCAGCACCGACCGCCCCCGAAGGCGTCCCCAACGTGCTCTACCTCGTCTGGGACGACATCGGAATCGCCACATGGGACTGCTTCGGTGGCCTCGTCGAGATGCCCACGATGAGCCGTATCGCCGAACGCGGGGTTCGACTGTCGCAGTTTCACACCACCGCGCTGTGTTCACCGACCAGGGCCTCCCTGTTGACCGGTCGCAATCCGACGACGGTCGGCATGGCGACCATCGAGGAGTTCACCGAAGGCTTTCCCGGCTGCAACGGACGGATCCCGTTCGACACCGCGCTGCTGTCCGAGGTGCTGGCCGAACACGGATACAACACGTACTGCGTCGGCAAGTGGCATCTGACACCGCTCGAGGAGTCGAATCTGGCCTCCACCAAACGCCATTGGCCGCTGTCGCGCGGCTTCGAGCGGTTCTACGGGTTCATGGGCGGTGAAACCGACCAGTGGTATCCGGAACTGGTCTACGACAACCATCCCGTCGCGCCACCCGCGGCGCCCGAGGACGGTTACCACCTGTCAAAGGATCTGGCGGACAAGACCATCGAATTCATCCGCGATGCGAAGGTCATCGCGCCGGACAAGCCGTGGTTCTCCTACGTCTGCCCGGGAGCCGGGCACGCCCCGCACCACGTCTTCGCCGAGTGGGCCGACCGCTACGCCGGCAAGTTCGACATGGGCTACGAGCGATACCGCGAGATCGTGCTGGAGAACCAGAAGAAGCTCGGCATCGTTCCCCCCGACACCGAACTGTCGCCGATGAATCCGCACGGAGAAGTCAAGGGGCCCAACGGTGAACCGTGGCCGACGCAGGACACGGTGCGGCCGTGGGATGAGCTCGGCGACGACGAGAAGCGCCTCTTCGCGCGCATGGCCGAAGTGTTCGCCGGATTCCTGTCCTACACCGATGCGCAGATCGGTCGCATCCTCGACTACCTGGAGGAGTCGGGTCAGCTCGACAACACGATCATCGTCGTCATCTCCGACAACGGCGCGAGCGGCGAAGGTGGCCCGAACGGCTCGGTGAACGAGGTCAAATTCTTCAACGGGTACATCGACACCGTCGAGGACGGACTGCGTCTCATCGACAACCTCGGCGGCCCGGAGACCTACAACCACTATCCGACCGGCTGGGCGATGGCGTTCAACGCACCGTACAAACTCTTCAAGCGGTACGCCTCGCACGAAGGAGGGATCGCTGACCCCGCGATCATCTCCTGGCCCAAAGGGATCGCCGCACACGGCGAGGTGCGAGACGCCTACATCAACGTCTGTGACGTCACGCCGACGATCTATCAGCTCCTTGGCATCACCCCGCCGGACACCGTCAAGGGTGTGCCGCAAAAACCCTTGGACGGTGTGAGTTTCGCTGCCGCACTGCGGGATTCGTCGGCCACCACAGACAAGCACACGCAGTTCTACACGATGCTCGGGACCCGGGGGATCTGGCACGACGGCTGGTTCGCCAACACCGTGCACGCCGCGTCCCCGGCTGGTTGGGGGCATTTCGACAGCGACCGGTGGGAGTTGTTCCACATCGAATCCGACCGTAGCCAGTGCCAAGATCTGGCCGCCGAAAACCCGGCCAAACTCGAAGAACTCAAGCAACTCTGGTTCACCGAGGCCGACAGGTACAACGGGCTGCCGCTCGGCGACCTGAACATCTTCGACACGATCTCGCGGTGGCGGCCGAGCCTGGCGGGCCGGCGTGAGTCGTACCGCTACTACCCGGGCACAGCCGACGTCGGCATGGGAGCTGCGGTCGAGCTACAAGGACGGTCGTTCGCGGCCATGGCCGAGATGGTGATCGACACGACGAGTGTCGAAGGCGTGATCTTCAAGCACGGAGGCGCGCACGGCGGCCACGCGATGTTCGTCCAGGACGGGCGGCTGCACTACGTCTACAACTTCCTGGGCGAAGACGAGCAGCGAATGTCGTCACCGGATGCGGTCCCGTTGGGGCGACACTCGTTCGGGGTCGCGTATGTGCGAACGGGTACCGCCGAAGGCAGCCATACCCCCATCGGGGACGCCGCCTTGTACATCGACGACCAGCAGGTCGCGACGTTTCGCGAGATGCGGGTCCACCCGGGAACGTTCGGGCTCGCCGGCGCGAGTCTGAGCATCGGCAGGAACGCCGGTTCCCCGGTTTGCCGTTCGTACAAACCCCCGTTCGCGTTCACCGGTGGCACCATCGTCGCGGTGAACATCGACGTCTCGGGCAAACCGTATCTGGATTTGGAAAAGGAGTTCGCGCGCGCCTTCGCGCAGGACTAAAGCACCAGGGTCGAGGCGGGACGGATTCCATGAAGTACGCCGTGGGACAGGCGATCGCGCTGACGTGCCTGTTGACGGCCTGTGTCGACAACAGCGAAGGCGTACCCGTCGCCGAGGAGGCCGTCGTCTCCGATACGACGATCTCCAACACCTCGACGCCGTCATCGACCGTGCCGTCGGACCCGCAGGCCGAGACGGCACAGCCCGGCATCGTGCCGACCCCGCAACCGTCGGCGGCCAGCGGCGCCTGCAACCTGGCGGGCCCGCCACCCGAGCAGGTGTCGGCCGCGGTGCCCGATCCGGCGGCACCGAAAATCACGGTCGCCCTACCGGCGGGATGGTCAACGACGGCGGGCCAGGGGGATGTCGGGCTGCGGCTGACCGGACCGGACGGGATGTGGGCGACGGTCACGATCGCCAAGACCTCGCTGCCGCCGGCCGAAGCGTTCGAACGCTATGCCGACGACGCGGTGGCGGCGTCCGACATCAGCACGCTGAGCGTGCTCCCGGCCGAGCTGTGCGGCTACAGCGGTCAGAAGATGCTCGGGTCGTGGGCGGATTCCCCCGGGCCCGCGGTCGAGTTCGGGGACCGGATTGCGCACATTCCGACGAGCACCGGCGACTACCTGGTGGCGGTGCACGTGGAGGCTCCCGCCCAGACGGCGGGCTTTGACCCGCTGACCTCGCCGTTGCTGGGCGAGTTCGGCATCATCGTTCCCTGAGCGGGGCGCTTGCGGCGCAGGGGCGGGGTTCAGCCGGTGTGATCAGCGGCGATTTGGCTTCCTGCAGGTCCTCCCATAGAATCAGGCGGTTGCCTTGGGCAGACCTCGGTTCTCTTCGAGAAAACCCCGCGTGCCCTTCGGTGACAGCAAGACCGCGTACGTCCAGGTCGGTATCTGGCGTGCATACAAAAACCAGGTCGAGGAGATCGAGTGATTCAGCAGGAATCGCGGCTCAAGGTCGCCGACAACACGGGCGCCAGGGAGATCCTGTGCATCCGCGTGCTCGGCGGCTCGTCGCGGCGCTATGCCGGCATCGGCGATGTCATCGTGGCGACCGTCAAGGAAGCCATTCCCGGCGGCAACGTCAAGCGTGGCGAGATCGTCAAGGCCGTCGTCGTGCGCACCGTCAAGGAGCGCCGTCGCGCCGACGGAAGCTACATCAAGTTCGACGAGAACGCCGCCGTCATCATCAAGGCCGACAACGACCCGCGCGGCACCCGCATCTTCGGCCCCGTCGGTCGCGAACTGCGCGAGAAGCGCTTCATGAAGATCGTCTCGCTTGCCCCGGAGGTGTTGTAGATGAAGGTCCACAAGGGCGACACCGTGCTGGTCATCTCCGGCAAGGACAAGGGCGCCAAGGGCAAGGTGCTGGTCGCCTACCCGGCGCGCAACAAAGTGCTCGTCGAGGGCGTCAACCGGATCAAGAAGCACACCGCGGTGTCGAGCAACGAGCGCGGCGCACAGTCCGGCGGCATCGTCACCCAGGAGGCGCCGATCGACGTCTCGAACGTGATGGTCGTCGACTCCGACGGCAAGCCCACCCGCATCACCTACCGGGTTGACGAGGAGACCGGCAAGAAGGTCCGCATCGCCAAGACCAACGGCAAGGACATCAACTCATGACCACCGTCGAAAACACCGCAAAAACCCTGCCGCGCCTCAAGCAGCGGTATCGCGAGGAGATCCGCGACGCACTGGCCAAGGAGTTCGGCTACGCGAACGTCATGCAGATCCCCGGCGTGGTCAAGGTCGTCGTCAACATGGGCGTCGGTGACGCCGCCCGTGACGCGAAGCTGATCAACGGCGCGGTCAATGATCTCGCGCTGATCACCGGCCAGAAGCCGGAGATCCGGCGGGCGCGTAAGTCCATCGCGCAGTTCAAGCTTCGCGAGGGCATGCCGATCGGCGCTCGCGTCACGCTGCGCGGCGACCGGATGTGGGAGTTCCTCGACCGGTTGATCTCGATTGCGCTGCCGCGTATTCGCGACTTCCGCGGCCTGAGCCCCAAGCAGTTCGACGGCACCGGCAACTACACCTTCGGGCTCACCGAGCAGTCGGTGTTCCACGAGATCGACGTGGACTCCATCGACCGCCCCCGTGGCATGGACATCACCGTCGTCACCTCGGCGACGAACGACGACGAAGGACGAGCGCTGCTGCGGGCGCTGGGCTTTCCGTTCAAGGAGAACTGAGTAATGGCAAAGAAGGCACTGGTCAACAAGGCCAACAAGAAGCCGAAGTTCGAGGTGCGCGCCTACACCCGCTGCCAGCGGTGCGGCCGCCCACGCGCCGTCTTCCGCAAGTTCGGCCTGTGCCGGATCTGCCTGCGCGAGATGGCGCATGCCGGCGAACTGCCCGGCGTGCAGAAGAGCAGCTGGTAATCCAGCCCGAGAGACCAGACCAACCAAACAGGTTGCGGCAGGCCCGACTCCAGGCTTTGGGGCTGGGAACCACCGCGAGAAAGGTGAGACCGCTGTCATGACCGCGATGACGACGATGCGGAGCGCAGCGACGAAGAGGAGCAGCGCTCGATGACTATGACGGACCCGATCGCAGACTTCTTGACACGTCTGCGCAACGCCAATTCGGCGTACCACGACGAGGTGACACTGCCCCATTCCAAGATCAAGGCGAACATCGCCGAGATCTTGAAGAAAGAGGGCTACATCGCCGACTACCGCACCGAGGACGCTCGGGTCGGCAAGTCGCTTGTCGTGCAACTGAAGTACGGCCCCAGCCGGGAGCGAAGCATCGCCGGTCTGCGCCGCGTGTCCAAGCCCGGTCTGCGGGTGTACGCGAAGTCCACCAACCTGCCGCGGGTTCTCGGCGGCCTGGGCGTGGCGATCATCTCCACGTCGTCGGGTCTCCGGACCGACCGCCAGGCAGCCCAAGAGGGCGTGGGCGGCGAAGTCCTCGCGTACGTGTGGTAGGCGAGAGGGAGTAGAGCTCAAATGTCGCGTATTGGAAAGCAGCCGGTCCCGGTCCCCAGCGGGGTCGACGTGTCGATCGACGGGCAGAACGTGTCGGTCAAGGGGCCCAAGGGCAGTCTCGAACTGGCGGTGGCCGATCCCATCCGGGTCGCCCGCGCCGACGACGGCGCCATCGTGGTGTCGCGTCCCGACGACGATCGGCGCAGCCGTTCGCTGCACGGTCTGTCGCGCACCCTGGTGGCGAACCTGATCACCGGCGTCACCGAGGGTTACACCACCAAGATGGAGATCTTCGGTGTCGGTTACCGCGTGCAGCTCAAGGGTTCCAACCTCGAGTTCGCGTTGGGCTACAGCCACCCGGTGACGATCACCGCCCCCGAGGGTGTGACGTTCGCGGTGGAGACACCGACGAAGTTCTCGATCTCCGGCATCGACAAGCAGAAGGTCGGCCAGGTCGCGGCGAACATCCGCCGCCTGCGGAAGAGCGATCCCTACAAGGGCAAGGGCATCCGCTACGAGGGCGAGCAGATCCGCCGCAAGGTCGGAAAGACAGGTAAGTAAATGGCTTCGACAACAAATTCGGCAGCGCCGACGCGCAAGCCCGTGGGCCAGAACATCTCGCAGACCCGGCGGGTGGCGCGACTGCGTCGTCATGCGCGGCTGCGTAAGAAGATCTCGGGCACGGCAGAGGTGCCGCGGTTGGTCGTCAACCGTTCGTCGCGGCACATCCACGTGCAGCTGGTGAACGACCTGGAAGGGACGACACTGGCGGCCGCATCTTCCATCGAGGCCGACGTGCGCGCCGTCGACGGTGACAAGAAAGCCCACAGCGTGCGGGTCGGTCAGCTGATCGCCGAACGCGCGAAGGCCGCAGGGATCGACAAGGTCGTGTTCGACCGCGGTGGTTACACCTACGGTGGACGGATCGCGGCGCTGGCCGATGCGGCGCGCGAAGGCGGGCTGCAATTCTGATGACTGACGTCAACACAATGGGAAGGACTGCATGATGGCCGAACAGGCAACAGCCGGCGGCCCCCAGGACGGCCGCGGGTCGCGGGGTGACCGCGACGGACGTGGTCGCCGCGACGACCGTGGCGGTCGTGGCCGCGACGGTGGTGACAAGAGCAACTACCTCGAACGCGTCGTCTCGATCAACCGCGTGTCCAAGGTGGTCAAGGGTGGACGCCGGTTCAGCTTCACCGCGCTGGTGATCGTCGGTGACGGCAAGGGCATGGTCGGCGTCGGCTACGGCAAGGCCAAGGAGGTTCCTGCCGCCATCGCCAAGGGCGTCGAAGAGGCACGTAAGAACTTCTTCCGGGTTCCGTTGATCGGCGGCACCATCACCCACCCGGTGCAGGGCGAAGCCGCCGCCGGTGTGGTGATGCTGCGTCCAGCAAGCCCCGGTACCGGTGTGATCGCCGGTGGTGCGGCCCGCGCGGTGCTCGAATGCGCCGGCGTGCACGACATCCTGGCCAAGTCGCTGGGCAGCGACAACGCGATCAACGTGGTGCATGCCACCGTTGCCGCGCTCAAGCTGCTGCAGCGTCCCGAAGAGGTCGCGGCCCGACGCGGGCTGCCGATCGAAGACGTGGCGCCCGCCGGCATGCTGCGGGCGCGCCGGGAGGCCGAAGCGCTTGCCGCGTCGGCTGCGCGTGAAGGGTCGTCGTAAACCATGGCATCGGATAAGTCCCTGAAGATCACCCAGGTGCGCAGCACCATCGGTGCGCGCTGGAAGCAGCGGGAGAGCCTGCGGTCGTTGGGGCTGCGCAAGATTCGCCAGTCCGTCGTCCGCGAGGACAACGCACATACGCGCGGCCTGATCAAGACCGTGCATCACCTCGTCGAGGTGGAGGAAGTCAAATGAGCGTCATCAAACTGCACGACCTGAAGCCGGCACCCGGCTCGAAGACCGCCAAGACCCGTGTGGGTCGCGGCGAGGGTTCGAAGGGTAAGACCGCTGGTCGCGGCACCAAGGGCACCAAGGCCCGCAAGAACGTCCCGTCGACGTTCGAGGGCGGTCAGATGCCGATCCACATGCGGCTGCCGAAGCTCAAGGGCTTCCGCAACCGGTTCCGCACCGAGTACGAGGTCGTCAACGTCGGCGACATCAACAAGCTGTTCCCCAAGGGCGGCGACGTCGGTGTGGACGAGCTGGTGGCCGCGGGTGCGGTGCGCAAGAACGCGCTGGTGAAGGTGCTCGGCGACGGCAAGATCACCGTGAAGGTGAACGTCACGGCGCACAAGTTCAGCGGCAGTGCTCGCGAGAAGATCAGCTCCGCGGGCGGTTCGGCGACCGAGCTGTAACCTCCGGGCGGTCGTAACGCCACGCGCCGTCTGGCGATATGGTGCGTAGGCGTGACACACCAGGAGCAGATATGACCTACCTCCGCCGGCTCACCGCCATCGCCGGGGCCGCCGGTATCGCGTTGTTCGGCGCCACGGCGACCGCGCACGCGCAAGACAACGATGCGAAGTTCGCCGATCAGGTCGAAGCACTGCAGATTCCGCTCGGCGAAACCGACCTGCCGGCGTTGGGGCAGGGGATCTGCAACATGCTCACCACGGGGCTCGAAGGCAGCGCCAACCCGGTTCCTGTCGTCCGCGGTGTGGTCAACCGCCTTGCGAGCAGCGGTATGGATCGCGGACAGGCCGCGGGAGTGATGCGTGCGGCGGTCGCCGTCTACTGCCCGCAGCACGGCCGCTTCATGGGCCGCTGACCGGACTCCATTCTGAGGCGACGCAGCCCCACCCCGGCTCATCAGTGAAATCACCTGTGCCCCTCGTTGTTCGGTGAGTTGTGGCGCACCGCCCCTCGGTGCGACGAGACCGGCCGTTCGACGCCGACGGCCGCGAACTCACGGGTGCCACCGGCGTCGGTACGCTCGAACCATGTCCGCTTTCCTGCCCGGCATGTCCGGACTTCCCGGTCTCGACGACGTGCGCGCGCTGGCACGGCGCATCGACACCGCCCGCCACAACGGTGTCCCGAACGGGTGCGTGCTCGAACTCGACCTGACGTCGGTGCCGAATGAGACCGGTGGGTTCGACCCGTTCGCGTTGATCTCCGGGACGGGCCGCCCGCTGTTGCTGGGCGAGGCCGTCGCGGCGATCTACCGGGCGGCCGAGGACGACCGGGTCGCCGGGCTGGTCGCCCGGGTGCAGCTGCCTGCCGCGTCGCCGGGCCCGGTGCAGGAACTGCGTTCGGCCATCGCGGCGTTCAGCGACGTCAAGCCCTCACTGGCATGGGCCGAGACCTATCCCGGCACGCTGTCGTACTACCTGGCGTCGGCGTTCCGTGAGGTTTGGATGCAGCCCGCGGGCACGGTGGGTTTGGTGGGGTTCGCGACGAACGCGCTGTTCCTGCGCGGCGCCCTCGACAAGATCGGGATCGAAGCGCAATACATCGCGCGCGGTGAATACAAGTCTGCGGCAAACCGATTCACCGAGGACGGCTATACCGAGGCTCATCGGGAGGCCGACGAACGGTTGATCCGGAGCCTGCACGCCCAGGTCCTCGAGGCGGTCGCGCAGTCGCGTCACCTCGATCCTGCGGAGATCGATGCCCTCGCCGACAGGGCGCCATTGCTGCGCGACGATGCCCTCGCCGCAAGGCTGATCGACCACGTCGGCTTCCGCGACGAGGCCTATGCGCGCATGGCCGAACTGGTCGGCGCGCCGGGCTTCGAGCCGGGGGCGGACCCGGACGCCGACGATGCGCCACCGCGACTATTCCTGTCGCGTTATGCGCGTGCGACCGCGGAACGCCCGGCGCTGTCGTCCATCCCGGGACGCAAGAGGGCGACGATCGCCGTGGTGACCCTGCACGGGCCGATCGTGAGTGGTCGCGGCGGCACGCAGCCGCTGCCACTGGGCAGTTCGAGCGCGGGCGGCGACACGATCGCCGCGGCGCTTCGCGAAGCCGCCGCCGACGACCGCGTTTCGGCGATCGTGCTGCGGGTCGACAGCCCGGGTGGTACGGTCACCGGCTCGGAAACCGTTTGGCGAGAGGTCAATCGGGCCCGCGACAAGGGCAAGCCGGTTGTCGCATCGATGGGTGCGGTCGCGGCATCGGGCGGTTACTACGTCGCGATGGCCGCCGACGAGATCGTCGCCAATCCCGGCACCATCACCGGATCGATTGGTGTGATGGCGGGAAAGATGGTGGCCCGCCAACTCAAAGACCGACTCGGTGTCGGTTCCGGGACGGTACGTACCAACCGCAACGCCGACGCGTGGTCGCTCAACGAGCCGTTCACCGACGAGCAGCGCGCACAGGTGGAGGCCGAGGCAGACCTGCTCTACACCGATTTCATCGAGCGGGTCGCCGTGGGCCGCAGGATGAGCGTCGAGGCCGTCGACGCCGTTGCGCGCGGCCGGGTGTGGACCGGCGCGGACGCGCACGAACGCGGGTTGGTCGATCACCTCGGCGGCCTACGCGCCGCGATCACGAGGGCCAAGGTGCTGGCGGGGATGGACGCCGACGCCGAGGTGCGCATCGTCTCGTATCCCGGTTCGTCGCTGCTGGACCGGCTGCGGCCCAAGGCGTCCTCGCAGCCGGCGGCCTCGCTACCGGACGCCGTCGTCGGGTTGCTCGGGCGCTCGGTGGTGCAGTTGGCCGAACAGACGGAGCGGTCGCTCAGTGGGCTGGGTGCGTTGTGGTTCGGTGAGCACCGGTTCTGAGCGAACGTGCGCATTTGTAGGGATTTTCGCGGCGCGTCGTGTGCAGACACGCACGCTCGCGCAGCTTGGGGTCAGCGCTTGATCGCCGACAGGTAGCTCATATCGCTGAACAAGCCGATTGTGCTGTCCTCGTCGAACGTGAAACCGTTGGCGGCGTACGCGTCCGGCATCTTCTGCGTCGTCACGTCCCAGCCGCGGGCGGTCAGGTAGTCGACGACGTCGTTGCGCTCACCGTGGTAGATGAGTTCACCCATCTCGATGTTCTGTCCGTACGCCCGTATCCTCTCGGCGATCTCCCGGGACCGCTCGTCGGAGAACATGCTGACGTCGGGGATGTGCTCGGTGGCCACCCGGCTACCCGGCGCGCTCAGATCATCGATCCGGTCGAACAACAGGTCCTGCGCCCCGGGCGGCAGGTAGATCAGCAGACCCTCGGCGATCCAGGCGGTCGGCTGTGTCGGATCGAAGCCGTTGTCCAGCAGTGCTTTCGGCCAGTCGTCGCGCAGGTCGACGGCCACCACATGCCGATCCGCGGCCGGTTCGGCCGCCAGAGCCGCCAACGTGTCGCTCTTGAAGGCGATCACCTCCGGCTGGTCGAGTTCGAAGACGGTGGTGCCCGTCGGCCACGGCAGGCGGTAGGCGCGGGCGTCGAGCCCGGCGGCCAAGATCACCGCCTGGCGCACACCCGCCGTCGCGGCGTCGGCGAACAGCCGGTCGAAATGACGGGTGCGCACGGCCATTCCCTCGGCGGCGCGACGGGTGTTGAAACGAGCGTCGATGGCGTTCAGTGATATCTCGCCGTCGAGCGCGCGGATGAAGAAGTCGAGGCCGACCGCGCGCACCAAGGGTTCGGCGTACGGGTCCTCGATCAGGCCCTCGCGGTGGCTCAGCACGCGCTGCGCGGCGACCATCGTCGCGGTCGAGCCGACGCTCGATGCCAGATCCCAGGTGTCGTTGTCGGTGCGGGCCATTCATGTGCTCCTCAGTTGCGGGTGGCGACGATCGCGAGCGAATCACGCATCGGGGCAAGCAATTCGATGTCGGGAAACTCTCGGCCGTACTCGGCGAACACCTCGGGTCGGCTTTTCGCCGACACCTGCCACCCGTGCTCGGTCAGGTATTCGACGACGTGGCGACGCTCGCCTTCGTAGAACAGGTGCGAGATGTCGAGGTGGGCGCCGTTCTCACCCCACTGCTTGCTGATCGCTTTACTGCGTTCGCCGATTGTCGCTGCGGCGTCGGGATGGTATTCGGTGGCCAGCCTGCTGCCCGGCGCACTCAGCGTGCCGATATCGTCGAACAGCTTGTCCTGCGCGTGGGGCGGCAGGTAGACGAGCAGTCCCTCCGCGCTCCACGCTGTCGGTTGTGTTGGATCGAAACCGTTGTCGCGCAGCGCTTTCGGCCAGTCTTCACGCAGGTCGATACCGACAGTGCGCAGGCGGGCCGACGGCGCGGCCCCCAGCGAGGACATCGTCGCGGTCTTGAACTCGATCACCTGCGGCTGGTCGATCTCGTAGACCACGGAGCCGCCGGGCCACCGCAGCCGGTAGGACCGCGAGTCCAACCCCGACGCCAGAATCACCGCCTGCCGGATGCCACTTTCGGTGGCGGTGAGGAAGAAGTCGTCGAAGAACCGCGTGCGCACCGCGATCATCCTCGCCATGAAGTCGGCACCGGCGCCGTCGATGTCGCGGCCTTCGATGCCACCGTCGACCAGGCTGGTGAAGAAGTCGATGCCGACCGCGCGCACCAACGGCGCGGCGAACGGATCGTCGAAGAGCGGGTCATCCTCGCGGGTCGCGATCGCGCGGGCGGCCGCGACCATCGTGGCCGTGGTGCCCACGCTCGTCGCCGGGTCCCAGCTGTCGGCATCCGTTCGGCTCATTGCTCGAGTATCCCGGTGATGTACTGCATCTCACTGAACCTGCCGACCTCGCCGTCCTCGGGCAGCGGCAGACCGTTCTCGGCCAGCAGATCGCCCACCGTGCGGCGGGTCAGGCGCCATCCCCGCTCCTCGAGATAGGCCCCGGCCTCGTTGCGGTCACCGATGTAGACGAGTTCGGAGAAGTCGAGCTCGAAGCCGTGTTCGCGCCACCGCTGCGCCGATTCCTGCATACGGGCCAGCACCGCCTCGCGGTCGGCCGGGTCGCTGCTTGCGGGGCCGCTTTCGACCGCGACCCGGCTACCGGGAGCGCTCAACTCGGTGATGGTGTCGAGCAGTTTGTCCTGTGCCTCCGGCGGCAGATAGCCGAGCAGCCCCTCGGCGCTCCATGCGGTCGGCAGGGCAGGGTCGAAGCCCGCGGCCGTCAACGCCGCGGGCCAGTCGAAGCGCAGGTCGATCGCCACCGCCTTGCGGTCGGCGGTCGGCTCGGCGCCGAGATCGGCCATCGCCTGGCTCTTGAAGGCGATGACGTCGGGCTGGTCGATTTCGAAGACCGTCGTCCCCGCCGGCCAGACCAACCGGTACGCACGCGCGTCCAGCCCTGATGCCAGGATCACCGCCTGCCGCACACCGCTTTCGGCGGCGGCTTGGAAGAACTCGTCGAAGAACCTCGTCCGCACCGCCATGTTGTCGGTCATCCGGGCCATTCCGACCGTGGCGCCATCCGAGGTGTCGCCGTCGAGGTCCTCGAGCTTGAGTTCGCCGCTGGCCAGGCGTGTGAAGAAGTCCACGCCCACGGCGCGCACCAGGGGTTCGGCGTACGGGTCATTGATCAGGGCGTCGTCGCGCGTGCTGGCGATCGCCCGCGCGGCGGCCACCATCGTCGCGGTCGCGCCGACGCTGGAAGCGAGGTCCCAAGTGTCTCCCTCATAGCGTGGACCCGCATGTGCCATCGCAAACTCCTGACCCTATTGATTAGTGGATATAACGAGATCGGTTCCACGGTATGTTCCCCGGCTGAGAGGTCGCTGTGAGGCGGGACGATCAGCGGGATGCGGGGCAACGGGGGGCCAACTGTTACTCTCGTAGACTGTTTGACGGGTAACTCTGCAGGCTGCGCGCTTGACGGGGGTCCGCACACGACTTAACCAAGACGCTGGTCGAATCCAGCCCCATCCGCACGCCGCGATCAACAGGCCGGCTGCGCAGGAGGAAGAGTGCTCTCGGCTTTCATCTCTTCACTCAGGACGGTCGACCTGAGGCGAAAGATCCTGTTCACCCTGGGCATCGTGATCCTTTACCGGGTCGGCGCCTCGATCCCGTCCCCGGGGGTGAACTACCCGAACGTGCAGGAGTGCATCGCAGAGGTCACCGGCGGTGAGTCCGGTCAGATCTACTCGCTGATCAACCTGTTCTCCGGTGGCGCCCTGCTGCAGTTGTCGGTGTTCGCCGTCGGTGTGATGCCCTACATCACCGCGAGCATCATCGTGCAGCTGCTCACGGTGGTGATCCCGCGGTTCGAGCAGCTGCGTAAGGAAGGCCAGGCCGGCCAGGCCAAGATGACGCAGTACACGCGCTATCTGGCCATTGCGCTGGCCATCCTGCAGAGCACCAGCATCGTGGCGCTGGCGGCCAACGGCGGCCTGCTCCAGGGCTGCTCGCTGGACATCATCCAGGGCCAGAGCGAGGGGCTCAACATCTTCACCCTCGTCGTGATGGTGCTCGTCATGACCGCCGGCGCGGCGCTGGTGATGTGGATGGGCGAGCTGGTCACCGAGCGCGGCATCGGCAACGGCATGTCGCTGATCATCTTCGCGAGCATCGCCTCGGCGATTCCGGGCGAGGGCCAGACCATCCTCGAGAGCCGCGGCGGCCTGGTGTTCGCGCTGGTCTGCGCGGGCGCGCTGGCGATCATCATCGGCGTGGTGTTCGTCGAGCAGGGTCAGCGCCGAATCCCGGTCCAGTACGCCAAGCGGATGGTCGGACGCAAGATGTACGGCGGCACGTCGACGTACCTGCCGTTGAAGGTCAACCAGGCAGGCGTCATCCCGGTGATCTTCGCCTCCTCGCTGATCTACATCCCGCAGCTCATCACGCAGCTCATCCAGAGCGGGAGTTCCAACCCGAACAGCACCAACTGGTGGAACACGTTCGTCGCGAACTACCTCACAGATCCCAGCAGCCCGGCCTACATCGGGGTCTACTTCGCGTTGATCGTGTTCTTCACCTACTTCTACGTCTCCATCACGTTCAACCCGGATGAGCGGGCCGACGAGATGAAGAAGTTCGGCGGCTTCATCCCCGGCATCCGGCCAGGTAAGCCGACCGCGGACTACCTGCGTTACGTGCTGAGCCGGATCACCCTGCCAGGTTCTATCTACCTGGGTCTGATCGCCGTGCTGCCGAACCTGTTCCTGTCCGTAGGAAGCAGCGGGCCCGTGCAGAACCTGCCGTTCGGCGGTGTGGGCGTACTGATCCTCGTCGGGGTCGGCTTGGATACCGTCAAACAGATCGAGAGCCAGCTGATGCAGCGCAATTACGAAGGGTTCCTGAAGTGAGAGTCGTTCTGCTCGGACCGCCCGGCGCCGGCAAGGGCACACAGGCCCAGAAGCTCTCCGAGAAGCTCGGCATTCCGCAGATCTCGACCGGCGACCTCTTCCGCAAGAACATCGGCGACGGCACGCCGTTGGGGCTGGAAGCCAAGAGCTATCTGGACGCGGGCGATCTGGTGCCCTCGGAGCTGACCAACAAGCTGGTCGAGGACCGCATCGAACAGCCGGACGCGGCCGACGGGTTCATCCTCGACGGCTACCCCCGCTCCGTGGAGCAGGCCAAGGCGCTGGACGACATGCTCAAGCGCCACGACACCAAGCTCGACGCGGTGCTGGAGTTCAAGGTTTCCGAGGACGAGCTGTTCAAGCGTCTCAAGGCGCGCGGCCGCGACGACGACACCGAAGACGTGATCCGCAACCGCATGCAGGTCTACCGGGACGAGACCTACCCGCTGCTCGAGTACTACAGCAGCAACAACCTGCAGCAGGTCGACGCGGTCGGCGCTCTCGACGAGGTCTTCGCGCGCGCGCTGCAGGCCCTCGGTAAGTAGCGGATATGGGCCTGATGGGCCTGCGCGGACGCAAGGTCGTACCGCAGCGCACCCCCGCTGAACTCGACGCGATGGCCGTCGCCGGAGCCCTGGTGGCCTCGGCGCTTGCCGCGGTCCGTTCGGCCGCCGCCCCCGGAGTGTCCACATCGACGCTCGACGAGGTCGCCGAATCGGTGATTCGCGACGGCGGAGGTGTGCCGTCCTTCCTCGGCTACCACGGGTACCCCGCGAGCATCTGCGCCTCGGTCAATGACCGTGTGGTGCACGGCATTCCGTCTGCAGAAGAAATCCTGGCGCCCGGGGACCTGGTGTCCATCGACTGCGGGGCGATCGTCGACGGCTGGCACGGCGACTCGGCGATCACGTTCGGTGTCGGGGCGTTGATCCCCGTCGACGAGGCGTTGTCGCAGGCCACCAAGGAGGCCATGGAGGCAGGCGCTGCGGCGATGGTGCCCGGCAATCGGCTCACCGATGTCTCACACGCCATCGAGACCGCGGCGCGCGCGGCCGAGAAGCGGTACGGCCGCACGTTCGGCATCGTCGACGGCTACGGCGGCCACGGCATCGGACGGCAGATGCACATGGACCCGTTCCTGCCCAACGAGGGCGCTCCCGGCCGCGGACCCCATCTGGCCGTCGGCTCGGTGTTGGCCATCGAGCCGATGCTGACGTTGGGCACCACCAAGACGGTGGTCCTCGAAGACGAGTGGACAGTCGTCACCGCCGACGGCTCACGGGCGGCCCACTGGGAGCACACCGTGGCCGTCACCGAAGACGGACCACGCATCCTCACGCAGTAAGCCGCCCGCCGAGTCTCAGCCCTCGCCCATGCCTTGGACCGGCCGGCTCGCGGCGTCACCGCGCACGACCTTCTCGATGCCGGCCCCGAGGTCGTCGTCGACCCTGCGCCAGTAGTCCAGCGACCGGTCGAGCACCTCGCCGGTGACCCCCTCGAGGCTGCCCGCGATGGTTTCGACCGCCGCGGTGCGTTGCGCGTCGTTCCACACTTTGCGCACCAGCGTGCCGGCCTGGCCGAAGTCGTCGTCCTCGGCGTGCAGCGAGTACGCCGAGCGCACCAGTTCGGCGTCTGCCTCCCAGCCGTCCTCGGCCGGCCCGGTGGTGTCCGACCACGGCCGGCCGCCGCTGTTGGGCGCGTACACCGGTGCGGCGCCCGAGTGGTGGTAGGCCATCTGGCCGTCGAACATGTAGGAGTTCATCGCAACACCGTCGCGCGGCTGGTTGACCGGCAGCTGGTGGAAGTTGGTGCCGATGCGGTTGCGCTGCGCGTCGCTGTAGGCGAACGCGCGACCGAGCAGCATCTTGTCCGGCGACAGCCCGACACCGGGCACCGTGTTGCCCGGGGAGAACGCCGCCTGTTCGATCTGTGCGAAGAAGTTCTCCGGGTTGCGGTTGAGCGTGAACGTGCCGACCGGGATCAGCGGGTAGTCCGCGTGCGGCCACACCTTGGTCAGGTCGAACGGGTTGAACCGGTAGTCGGCCGCCTCGGCGTAGGGCATCACCTGCACCGAAAGCCGCCAGCTCGGGTGTTCGCCGCGGTTGATCGCATCGAAGAGGTCCCGGCGGTGAAAGTCGCTGTCCTCACCGGCCAGGGCGGCGGCCTCGGCGTTGGTGAGGAACTCCAGACCCTGGTCGGTGTGGAAGTGGTACTTCACCCAGAACTTCTCGCCGGCGGCGTTGACCCACATGTAGGTGTGCGAGCCGTAGCCGTTCATGTGGCGCCAGGTCCGCGGCAGGCCGCGCTCACCCATCAGGTAGGTCACCTGGTGGGCCGACTCGGGGTTCAGGCTCCAGAAATCCCACTGCATCTGCGAGGACCGCAGGCCGGAGTCGGGCAGCCGCTTCTGGCTGCGGATGAAGTGGGGGAACTTCATCGGGTCGCGCACGAAGAAGATCGGCGTGTTGTTGCCGACGAGGTCGTAGTTGCCTTCGGAGGTGTAGAACTTCATCGAGTAGCCGCGCACGTCGCGCCACGTGTCCGGGCTGCCCTGCTCACCGGCCACGGTCGAGAACCGGATCAACATATCGGTTGTGGTGTTCTTCTGAAACAGTGCGGCCTTGGTGAACTGCGAGACGTCCTCGGTCGCCGTGAAAACGCCGAAGGCGCCCGATCCCTTTGCGTGCGGGCTGCGTTCGGGTACCCGTTCACGGTTGAAGTGCGCCATCTGCTCCAGGAAATGCACGTCGTGCAGGACGAGTGGCCCGTTGGGGCCGACGCTGAGGGTGTTGCGGTCGCTGAACGCCGGTGCGCCGGTGCCGGTCGTGGAACCGAATTGTGAAGCGGTCATGGGAATCTCCATTCAGGTGGGTTGTGTGCTGCCTTTGCAGTCGGGGCACAGGCCCCAGAAAGTCACCTCGGCCTCGTCGATCGCGTAGCCGGTCGCGCCGTCGACCT
This sequence comes from Mycobacterium sp. IS-1590, assembly GCF_001500025.1. GTDB lineage: Bacteria > Actinomycetota > Actinomycetes > Mycobacteriales > Mycobacteriaceae > Mycobacterium. The sequence goes on from NZ_LQIW01000001.1 coordinate 231,474, forward strand.
GTAGGCACGGGGCTCGCCCGGTGGCGCAGTCGACGTCGTCGATGGCTCCGCACGATCGACACACCACGTGGTGATGGTTGTCGCCGGTTTGCAGTTCGAAGCGGGCGCGTGAGCCGGCAGGCTCGACCCGGCGTAACAGGCCCGCGCCGGTGAGGGCGTAGAGCACGTCGTAAACCGCTTGTGTCGAAAGCGATCCGATGCGCCGGCGCGCTCCGGCGGCGATCTCTTCCACGTCGGCGTGCGGATGCTTCTGCACCTCGGCGAGCACCGCGAGTCGGGGCTTGGTGATACGCAACCCCGCGGCGCGCAGGTCGTCGTGCCAACGAGTCACGGACATGCGGCCCTCCGGATACTTGAACCAGTCAAGAATCCAGTGTGCCCCAATCTCTTGCATTATGCAAGGCTTGCAAAACGCAATACTTCGACGTCGGCGGTGCTGAGTGGCCGCGGCTGCGTGCGATACTTTCGCCATGCATCCGCGCGGAATACCGATGTGACCAAGACGCCGAAGGAAGAGCTGACGGCGTTCGAGGTGGCGGCCAGGGACCTCGTGGGCCTTGCACTGCGCAGTGTGGACGAGGTCGACGTCTCGCTGCCGCAGTTCCGGTTGCTGGCGGTGCTGCAGCAGCATGGCCGGTCGACGTCGACGGAATGCGCCAGGGCGCTCGGCGTGGTCGGATCCACGGTGACGCGGCTGGCCGACCGGCTGCATGCGTCGGGTCACCTGGTGCGCGGTTCGGATCCGTCGAACCGCAGCGTCGTCACCCTGGAACTGACCGCCCAGGGCCGCAAACTGGTCCGGCAGGTCACCGCTCGTCGTCGCCGCGAACTCGCCCGGGTGCTGGACCACATCGACCCGGCCGAGCGTGCGGCATGCGCAGCGGTGCTGCGCACCCTCCATGAGCGGTTCGCCGACAGTCAGGCCGGCGCCCGGCGCAACTCCGTCCCGCTGTGAGGGCGCAGCGCCGATACTGAACCGGATGACCGCCAACCTCGTGTCTAAAGCGGAGGTTGATATTGGACGATCCGGAAGCGACCGTCATGCGGGTGCTCTATGCGGAGCACGCCGCGGCAATCTGGCGCTATGCGGTCCGGCTGACCGGCGATATGGCCCGGGCGGAGGATGTGGTGCAAGAGACGCTACTGCGGGCGTGGCGACACCCCGAGGTGACGGCCGACTCCTCGAGGTCGGCGCGGGCCTGGCTGTTCACCGTGGCCCGCAACCTCATCATCGACGAAACGCGCAGTGCCCGCTTCCGGAGCGAATCGGGCACTGCCGACATGGAGGCGACCGCGGATCGGGCCGGCCCCGACGAGGTGGAGGCTGCGTTGAACCGAATGATGCTCGGCGAAGCCATCGGTGAGCTGTCCGAAGAGCACCGCGCGGTCATCAGTCGCGCGTATTACCAGGGCTGGACTACTGCGCAGATCGCAGCCGATCTGCACATCGCGGAAGGCACCGTGAAGTCACGGCTGCACTACGGGGTACGTGCGCTCAAGCTCAGGTTGGAGGAGATGGGGGTGACACGGTGACGGCATTCGAACCAGTCATCGGCCGAGCGGACGACGACCGGTACGCGACGTGGGACGCCGCCTACGTCCTGGGTTCGCTATCGGAACACGAGCGCGGCGAGTACGAGGCACATCTCGGCGAATGTGAACGCTGCAGCGCCGCCGTCGCCGAACTGTGCGACATCCCCACCCTGCTGAGCAAGGTGGAAGCCACCGAGTTCGACGGGCTGGCCCCGCAGCAAGCAGAACCCCCGCCGGAACTGCTGGGCGGTCTGTTGGACACGGTGCGTGCGCGTCGCAGGCGGTCGCGGTGGATGGCCTCGGCCGCGATCGGTCTGGCCGCCGCGGTGCTGGCGCTCGGCATCCTGTTGACGGTGCGCCCGGAGACGTTCGGCCTGCAGACCGGCACACCGCCACAGGCGACGGGCCAGCAACTGGAGATGACCAAGGTTGCCGAGACGCCGATCAACGCGACCATCTCGATCACGGGGTACGGCTGGGGCACCCGGATCGACATGGCGTGCACCTACGGCGACTGGGGCCGACGTGATGCGCCGCCGCAGAACCTGGGAATGGTCGTTGTGGGACACGACGGCAGCCGCAACCAGGTGGCGACGTGGCTGGGGTTGTCGGGCGCCACCGCTCTGCCGAGCGCCACCACGCCGATGCAGATGGACGAAATCGCCGCCGTGCAACTGGTTTCACCCGACTCCGGTGAAGTGCTTCTCGAGCGTTCTCTGTGAATGTGCTGAGTCGATGAACTCCACATACGTGCGCACCGTGTAACTCGTTGAAGTCCTAAGGCAGGTGAGAGATGGGCCATCGAGTCGTCGACCACATCGTCGAGTACCTTGCGGCGATCGGCGTGCGGTTCATCTTCGGTGTCGACGGTGCCAACATCGAAGACCTCTACGACGCAGCCTATTTCCGTTCCGACGTCGACGCGGTACTGGCCAAACACGAGTTCGGCGCGGCCGCCATGGCCGACGGCTACAGCCGCAGCGGTTGCGGAGTCGGCGTGGTGGCCGCGACCTCGGGTGGTGGGTGCTTGAACACCGTCCCCGCACTGGGGGAGGCCCTCGCCAGCCGGGTGCCGGTGCTGGCGTTGATCGGCCAGCCGCCGAGCACGCTCGACGGGCGAGGCGCATTCCAAGACACCAGTGGCCGCAACGGGTCGCTCGATGCGCACGCGCTGTTCTCGGCGGTGTCGGTGCATTGCCGGCGGGTACTCACGCCCGCCGACATCGTGACCGCACTTCCCACCGCGATAGAGGCGGCGCGGACCCGCCGAGGACCGTCGGTGCTGTTGCTGCCCAAAAACATTCAGCAGGCCGAGGTGCCGGTCAACGGCGGCGTGGTGGTCGGCGGGCGCGCCGGCGTGCATCCGGCGGTCCCGCATGCGATCGCGCGGGCGCTGCGCCGGGTCGGGGGGCCGGTCACGATCATCGCGGGGGAACAGGTCGCCCGCGACGATGCGCGGGTCGAGCTCGAGGCGCTACGGGCGCTGCTGCGCGCCCGAGTGGCCACCGTGCCCGACGCCAAAGACGTCGCGGGCACACCGGGGATGGGATCCTCGTCGGCGCTGGGGGTGACCGGAGTCATGGGTCATCCGACCATCGCCTCGACCCTCGCCGACAGTGCGTTGTGTCTCTTGGTGGGCACCAGGATGACGGTCACGGCGCGGGCCGGCCTCGAGGACGCCCTGGCTTCGGTTCCTGTGTTCTCGATCGGCTGCGCCCCACCGTATCTCGCGTGCACACACGCACACACCGACGATCTCCGGATTTCGCTGCGGGCGCTCACCGACGCGCTGTCGGGGGCGGGCCGGCCCGCACACGTGCGGGTTCCCGACGCGGTGCGGCGTGACGAGTTGCAGCCGCCACCCCATCACGGACCCGGCATCCGGTATCGCGACGCGATGGCCGTGCTCGACGCGACGGTGCCCGACGGTGTGGACATCGTGGTCGACGCGGGCAACATCGGTGCCGCGGCGATTCACTACTTGCCGGTGCGGCGCGACGGCCGGTTCGTCGTCGCGCTCGGCATGGGGGGGATGGGATACAGCTTCGGTGCGGGAATCGGCATGGCCTTCGGCCGGGGCAGGCGGACGCTGGTGATCGCGGGCGACGGCAGTTTCCTCATGCACGGCATGGAGATTCACACCGCGCGGGAGTACGGGCTGCCGGTGACGTTCGTCCTGTTCGACAACCACGCGCATGCGATGTGCCTGACCCGCGAGCAGGCGTTCTACGGCGATCACTACAGCTACAACCGGTTCGGGCCGAGCCGGTTGGGGGCCGGGCTGGGCGCGATGTTCCCCGGACTCCGGTCGGCCGACATCGAGGACGTCGCGGCGCTTCCGGCCGCGCTCATCGCCGCGCTCGAGACCGACGGCCCCGCCGTGCTGTGCGTCGAATGTTCTGCCGACGAGATACCGCCGTTCGCGGCGTTTCTCGACACACCCATACTCAAACCGGCTGCCGCAGAGGAGATCCAAACCCATGTCACTGCCCGCCCTTGACGACATCACGGCCCATCGCGGCACGGTCGAGCCGCTGGACGGCCTCATTCGCGTCGAGACGTCACCGCGTGAGAAGGCCACACCGGTCATCATGGAAATGATGCGGTCGGTCTATCCCCACGACCACGTGTACGGCCAGTACTGCACCGTCAACGAGTACATCGACTGCCCTCCCGACGAGTTGTTCGAATACCTCTCCGACACACGGTGTCTGGAGGAATGGACCTACAGTTTGCGCGGTTTCACCCCCACCGAGGAACAGGGATTGTGGGTGGCCTACGACCGGCTGGGTTCGCAGACGCAGATCTTCACCCGCACCGTCGCCAACGAGGCCGCCATGACGGTCGATTACCACTGCGCGTGGGATCAGGGCAGGCACCTGTGGATGATCTATCTGATGCGCGTCGTCGATGCGCAGGTCGTGTTCGACAAGCCCGGCTCGGTGGTGCTGTGGACCAACTGTCATCACCCGTTCTACGACCGCAACCCGTATCCGGAGTCGGCCCCGCCCGAGCGGCCGGTATGGGTGGGTGACTTCTGGGACATGTTCGGTCCCGGCCATCTGCTCGAGTTGCGCAATCTCAAGGCGATCGCCGAGTACCGACACCGCAACGGCCTTCCCGTGACGCCCGATTGGATGAGGTGAGTTCGGCATGACCGTGAGCCTTCTGGACGTCTCGACGTACCTGCCGGGTGAGCCGATCGGCGCCGAATACTATGCCCAGTTCGCCGAATCCGACGATCTGCGGGACAACATGATGTTTCGCGCCCCCAGGTTCCGTCACCACGTCGCGCCCGACGAGACGGCCGTCGACATGGTCGAGCGCGCGGCTGCCGGCCTGATCGAGCGCCACGGCCAGGACGCCGTCGCCGGCGCCGACGTACTGATCACCCACACCCAGATGCCCGACGTGCCGTTCTACGGTGGCGGCGGTGCCATGGCGCACCGGCTCGGTATGAAGCCGACATGGGTGCTCGATCTGCACAACGGCGGCTGTGCGGCGTTCGTGTTCGGTCTGCAGGTGGCGCGCCAACTGCTGGCCACCGGCGCGGGCCGCACGGCGTTGGTCGCCGTGGCGCAGAACGCCGCCGGGCAGGTCTTCGACCAACCCGGGGTGCGGCGCAAGGCGCAGGCGTCGGTGCCGGGCGACGGTGCGGCCGTCGGCCTGGTGGCGGTGTCCGAGCAGTCGCCGATCCTCGACGTGGAGTGCCGTACCTACGGCGAGTTCGCCGGCGATATGACGATCGCCTCCGACCCGCCGCGCAAGTGGTGGCAGCCGGGTCCGGGGGAGGGCTACATCGGCTTCACCGAGAGCAAGATCGCCAAGGTGCTGGCGCGGGGTAACCGGCAGGTACCCGAGGTGTCGTACGCGGTGTGCGACCGCATCGGAATCAAGCCCCCCGAGCTGAACCTGCTCGTGACCAACCAGCCGAACCGGGTGTTCTTGCGCAATTGGCGCGAAGCGCTCGAACTGCCCCCCGAGCGTCACGTCGACACCTTCGACGAATGCGGCAACCTGTTCGCCGCGGGCATTCCGGTGAACCTCGATCGTGCGATCGACAGCGGACGGCTCGGCGAAGGTGAGGTGGTGTTGATGGCGGCGTTCGCCCATGCCGGTGATTTCGCCGGGGCGGCCGCGGTGCGGTGGGGCGGCCGCGGCTGATGACCGAACCGAGGCGCAGCGGAGTCGACGCCGTCGGCGCACTACCCACCGCCTCGAACCCGATGGCGTTGTCACTCAACGAGAATCCCTTCCCGCCACTGCCGTCCGTGCGTTCGGCGCTGAGCGCCTCCATCGAAGCCGCCAACCGGTACCCGGAATACCTACCCGAGCGCCTGCGTTCGCTGATCGCCGCACACACGGGTCTGCGCGGTGAGCAGGTCGTGGTGGGGGCGGGCGCGACCGGTGTGATCATGCAGGTGCTGCATGCGGTGACGGACCCCGGCGACAGGATCGTGATGGCCTCGCCGACGTTCGACGGATATCCGATCTTCGCGCAGATGGCGCGGCTGGAATCGGTCACCGTCGCGCTGGACGCACACGGACACCACGATCTCGACGCGATGGCGTCGGCCGCCGCGGATGCCAGGGTCGTGGTGGTGTGCCGCCCGCACAACCCGACCGGCACCATCGAGCAGGCCGCTGAACTGGAGGCGTTCATCCGGCGCCTGTTGCCGGAGACCGTGGTCCTCATCGACGAGGCTTATGCGGAGTTTCTGGCGCCGGAGTGCCGGATCGACGCCGTCGGATTGGTCTCGCGGTACCCCAATGTGGTGGTGCTGCGGACGTTTTCGAAGGCCTACGGGCTGGCAGGCCTGCGCATCGGGTACGGCTTCTGCGCCCCCGGACTGGCCCGGCGACTGTGGAGTATGCAACTGCCGTTCGGCGTCGCGATCACCGCGCTCGTCGCGGTGGCGGCATCATTCGACGCGGAAGCCGAGCTGTCTCAACGCATCCGGATGATCACCAGTGAGCGTCGATACCTGCGCATGCGACTGCGGTCGATGGGGGTGTACAGCACCGAGAGCAACGCCAACTTCATCTACGTGCCCGAATGTGGACGGGGTTGGGGGCAGGTCTTCGAGGAGAGCGGAGTGCGGGTCCGCCAGTACGCCGACGGCGGCGTGCGCATCACCGTGGGAGACCGCAGATCCACCCGCGCCGTGGTGGACGCGGTGGCCGGGGCCATGCGCTGAAATCTGCTGACCGTGCCGACCGATGCGGTATGAAGAGGCGTGGCCCCCCAACCGTCGCGGCAGGACGACCATGACCCGATCGCGCTCGCGCGGGCCAACTGGGAGCGCTGCGGATGGGGCGATGTGGCCGACGGCATGGTTGCCGTGACGTCGGTGATGCGGGCCCACCAGATCCTGCTGGCCCGCGTCGAGAGCGCACTTCGGCCCTACGATCTGAGCTTTTCGCGGTTCGAGTTGCTGCGGTTGCTGGCGTTCAGCCGTAACGGCGCGCTACCGATCACCAAGGCCTCTGATCGGCTGCAGGTGCATGTCACCAGCGTCACGCACGCGATCCGGCGCCTGGAGGCCGACGGTCTCGTCGAGCGGATTCCGCATCCCACCGACGGGCGCACCACGCTGGTGCGGATCACCGACCTCGGCCGCTCGACGGTCGAGGACGCCACCGTGACGTTGAACCACGAGGTTTTCGCCGACATCGGAATGTCGAGTACCGAGTCGCGGGCCCTGGCGGATTCGATCCAGACTTTGCGCCGTAACTCCGGGGACTTCTGAGCCCGGTCGGTGCGTGGATCACGCCGCTTTCTGCCGCGCGACCCAGTCACCGAAGGACTGCAGATCGGGATTCAACGTCCGCACGAATGCCAGATCGCGCACCGCGGTGAATCGGTCGGAGTCCTCGGCGTAGTACTGGAACATGTTGCCCATCTCGACGGCGCCGGGGAAGTTCATCGCGCGCAGTTCGTCCCAGGACTGTGGTCGATAGGTCACCGCTTCGCCGTGCAGTCTGGAGAGTTCGGCCGCGAACTCGTCGCCGGTCAAGTGGTCGCCTGCGATGCTCACGGTCCGGCCGATGAACTCCGCGCCGCGCTTGAAGATGCCGAGCGCCGTTGAGCCGATGTCGCCGACGGCGATCGCTGCCATCGGCCGGTCGGCCATTGGCAGCGTCAGCACCAGGTGTCCGTTCGGATCCCGGACCGGTTGCAGGTCCGCGAGAAACCCCTCGTAGAACCCCGCCGTCCGGAGAAATGTCGTCGGCACACCGTGTTCGGCGAAGAACCTGTCCGCCTCGGCCTTCGCGTCGAAGTGCGGCACCTTGTAACGTCCCTCGACCGTCGGCACCCGGGCGTCGTCGCCGAAGTGGTCCCTGGTGTCCTCCAACGTCGACCAGATGACGTGCGCGAGGCCCGCCGACTTGGCCGCGCGCGCGGCCGTTTCGGCTTGGTACAACTCGGATTCCGCGCGGGTGCGTCGGGCTTGTTCTTCTGCGGTCCGGTCCGCCCAGTAATTGGTGACGACGAACGCCGCCTCGGCCCCGTCGAATGCGCGCTCCATGCTGGCGGCGTCGTAGAGGTCGGCCTCGACGATCTCCGCGCCGGCCGCGGCCAACCGCTGTGCCGGCGCCGACTGCCGGTTGCGTGTCACCGCGCGAACCCGGAATCTTCCGCCGGGATCGGCGAGGATCGCCCGGGCGAGTCCGCCGCCCTGTTTGCCGGTCGCTCCCACGACGGCGATCACCTGGTGTGCCATGGCCATCTCCTTTCAGGTTGATATGTCAACTCAACCGAGAGTAATGGTTTGAGTTGATATGTCAACCCAGATCGGTAGGATGTTCGACATGGCTGGTAGAGGACGTCTCACCGAGGAAGAATTAGGTGCCTGGCGTGCATTCGTGACGATGCGGCACCTGCTCGAGCGCCACCTGGTCATGCACCTGCAGCGCGAGTTCGGGCTCTCGGACTCCGATTTCGAGATCTTGGTCAACCTGTCGCAGGCACCCAAGGGACGGATGCGCGCCTACGAGCTCGGCAGGGCCACCCACTGGGAGAAGACCCGGATGTCACACCACCTGAGCCGCATGGAGAAGCGCGGGCTGATCCGCAGGGAGGGGTCGACGGGCCGCTATCCAGACATCGTGCTGACCGACGCCGGACGTGCGGCGATCAAGGCCTCCGCACCCGCGAACGCGGCACGGGTGCGGGAACTGTTCATCGACGTGCTCGGCCCGAAGCGCCTCACGGCATTGCGTGAAGCGTCGGAAGACGTGATCGCCGCGATCGAGGATCATCTGGCGCAGGACTGCACCCTCGAGTGATGTCCGCGTCACCCCAGTACGGTCGGTAGCGGGATGGTCGCCGTCACGGCGGTCCCCGCTCCGGGGCGCGAGCGAATGTTGAGGCGCCCGCCGACGATCTCGGCGCGCTCAGCCATCGACAGCAGGCCGTAGCCGCCCATCTCGTCGCCTCCCAATGGATGTTCGAAGGTGTCGAAACCCACTCCGTCGTCGACGATTTCGAGACGCGCGACGTCGCCGCTGTCGCCGGGGTCGACGGCGAACGTCAGCCGGGCCGATGTGGCCTTGGCGTGTTTGACGACGTTCTGCAGGCACTCCTGCGCGATGCGGTACAGCGCGAGCTCGACGTGGTCGGGCAGGCGGCGCTCGGCCAGGTCCACCTCGATCCCGATCTGCGGTATCGACCGGGCGAGGCTGGCCAGTCCGCCGGCCAGCCCGAGGTCGTCGAGAACCGGCGGGCGCAGTCCGCTGATCGCCGCGCGGGCCTCCTGCAGTGTCAGGTCGACCAACTCGCGTGCCTTGCCGAGCTGCTCGGCGACGATCGCGGGATCGTCGGATCGGGTCGCGGCGTCCAGCCGGTAGGACAACGTCACCAGCCGCTGCGAGATACCGTCGTGAATATCGCCTGCGAGCCTTCGCCGTTCGAGCTCTTGAGCCTCGATCACCTGCTCGACGAAGTTCTCGTGGGCTCGTTCGCGGGCCACCAGCTGCCGGTGCAGCCGGGCCTGGTGCATGGCCCCTGCGATGAGCCTGCCGATCACCACGAGCAACTCGACGTCGCGTTCGGTGAATTCGCGGCGCTCGACGGTGTGGACATTGAGCACGCCGACCAGGCCGCCGGGGTCGGTCTCCATCGGCACCGACACCATCGACGTGAAGTCGCTGCCGCGCAGCGACTGGAACGGCATGTAGCGCGGGTCGGACTCCTTGTCCTGGGTGATCACGACCGGCTCACGGTGGCTGGCCACCCAACCCGAGATGCCTTGTCCCAGGGGAAGTCTGATCTTGCCGATCGCGGCGTCGAACGGGGGTGTGGCGCCCGCCAGCGTGAGCGACCGGTCGCTGTCGTCGAGAACGTGGACGAAGCACACATCGCTGGCGGTGGCCGCGGTGATCATCCGTGCGGCCGCGGCGGCCAGCGGTTCGACACCCGGACCCTTGGACGCGGCCTGGATCAATTCGCGCAGCAGAGCGAGCTCGCGGTCGGCGGCCAGCGCGTACTGGCTCAGCTCCCGCACCGCATCCGACGGGCCCGATTGCGTGGTCACTTGAAGATTCCCTCGCGCAGGGCGGTCGCCACGGCGCCGGTGCGATCGCTGACACCGAGCTTGCGGTAGATCGAGCTGAGATGGGTTTTGACCGTCTCGTCGCCGATCACCAGCTTGGCCGCGATCGCCCGGTTCGACAGCCCGTTGACGACGAGCGAGAGGATCTCGCTCTCGCGCTGGGTCAAGCCCTGGCGCGCACCCGGCCAGAACTCGTCGCGTTGCAACCGCGCGGCGGTGTCGACGGCCCTGGCCGCCATGCCGGGGTCGATCGCGGTCTCGCCGCGATGCACGAACTCCAGCTGCCGCACCAGTTCGTCGCTGCTGATGCTCTTGAGCAGATATCCGGACGCCCCGACGCGAAGCGCCTGGAACAGGTACTGCTCGTCGTCGTAGACCGACAGCATGACGATTTTGCGGGCGGCATTGCGTTCGCGTAGTTCGGCGCACAGGTCCAGGCCGCTCGCACCCTGCATTCGCACGTCGCACAGCACGATGTCGGGATCGAGATCGTCGATGACGGCGACCGCGCGCTCGGCGCCGACGGCTTGCCCGACGACCTGCACCCGGTCGGCGAACGCGGCCAGCATGGCCTTGAGGCCCTCGATGACCATCTCGTGGTCGTCGACCAGCACAAGACGCACCGGTGGGCTGCTCGGCATGCACCCACCTTAGAGGCGACATTTCCCCGTCAAGGCGTGTCGGCGGGGCGCGGCGGGCCGAATCGGCACCGACGATCCCCCGATTGGGGGAGGACTTCGCCTGTGATGGGCACCACCCTTTACTTATGCCGACAACGCAGGAGACGACATGGCGCGCGGGCCGGTTCTGGTGGGACTGTGCCCCGCCCGGTGCCGGGCGGGGTGCCGGCTGTGCGGTACGCGGTCTGGTGTTCGACCTCGACGCGCTGACCGACATCGAATGTGACGGTCATCGGGTCGCCTACAACGCGGCCTTCACCACGCACGGCCTGGATTTCCAGTGGTCGGTACCGCGCTACCGACAGTTGCTCGCGCTCACCGACGAGCGCCAGCGGGTCGCCGCCGAGCTTCGCAAGCGCTGCGTGGCCACCGAGGCCGATGTGCTCACCAAGCTGCTGGCAGACGAGATCTACAACACCAAGACCATGCTGTTCGACGAGTTGATCCTCGAGCGCGACCTGTCTCCGCGCGCCGGGCTGGTCGATTTCGTGATGGATGCCGTCGGTGCCGGTGTGCAGGTGGCCGTCGTGGTGAACGGTCAACGCGGCTGGGCCGAGCCGTTGGTGCGTCAACTCGTCGGCGAGGGCCTCGTCGAGGTGGTGGTCTCCGCGGAGGACGTCGTCAAGCCGATGCCCGATCCGGAGGCACACCGGCACGCGCTGTGGGAGCTCGGCGTGTCCGCCGAAGACGCGTTCGCCGTCACCGGTTCGGCCTCCGGGCTGCGGGCGGCCAACGCCGCTGGAATGCCGACGCTGGTGATCACGGGGGAGGGCACGCCCGACATCCCGGCCGCGGTGGCGGTGCGCCCCGACTACGCGGGCCCCAGCCCGTTGCGCCTCGCCGATTGCCAACGCCTGCACGCCGGCTGGTCGCGCGGCCGTAAGCCGACGGCGGCGTAGCGGCTGAGTCGGTCAGCGCGCCGGCCGGCGGTAGCGTCGACCCATGACCGACATCCCCACCACCGAAGAAGCGCTCGCCCGCCTCGACATGCCGCTGGTCGAGGCCATGATGACCCAGCGTGCCGTGCGCCGCGTCCTTCCCGACCCCGTCGACGACGCCGTCGTCCTGAAATGCATCGAGCTGGCGCTGCGGGCTCCCACCGGATCGAACGGGCAGAACTGGGAGTTCATCGTGGTGAAGGACCAGGCCGTCAAGGATCAGCTCGGCAAGCGTTATCGCCAAGCCTGGTCGTTGTACGGCGGGATAGGCAGGCGTCTGGCCGCCGGTGACGAATCGATGCAGAAGATCCTGCGGGCCGTGCAGTGGCAGGTCGAGCACTTCAGCGAGATCCCGGTGCTCGTCGTGCCGTGCCTGCGTGGGGGTTCGCGGCTGCCGTACATGCCCTCGCCGTTCGTCGGCGAGTCGTCGTTCTTCGGGTCGATCTACCCCAGCGTGCAGAACCTGCTGCTCGCCGCGCGGGCGATGGGGCTCGGCGCGTCGCTGATCACGTTGCCGCTGTGGAGCGTGACATCGGCGCGCAGGACCCTGGGCCTGCCGCTGACCGTGACACCCATCTGCGTCGTGCCCCTGGGCTGGCCGCGTGGGCGGTACGGGCCGACGACCCGCAAGCCGGTCGGACAGGTCGCCCACCTCGACAAGTACGGTGCGCGCGCCTGGGTCGACGGCGAGCCGCGGTGACGTCGAGTCAGTTGCCCCGCAGCATCTCGATCACCGCGCTGAAGTCCTTGTCGGCGTGGTCGGCGGCGAACTTCTTGTAGATCTGCGCGGCGTGGCTGCCCAGCGGCGCGTTCGACCCTGTCGACTCGACCGCGGTCATGGCCAGTCCGAGGTCCTTGTTCATCAGCGCGGTCGCGAACCCGGGTTTGAAGTCGTTGTTGGCCGGCGACGTCGGAACCGGGCCCGGGACAGGGCAATTGGTGTGCACCGACCAGCAGTTGCCGGTGGCTCCGGTGATGACGTCGAACAGCGACTGCGCCGACAGGCCCAGCTTCTCGGCGAGGACGAATGCCTCGCCGATCGCGATCTGCTGCACCGCGAGCACCATGTTGTTGCACAATTTGGCGGCCTGGCCGGTACCCGAGGCGCCGCAGTGAATGATCTTGCCCGCCAACGGCTCGAGCACGGGCCGGGCGCGTTCCACCGCGGTGTCCTCACCGCCGACCATGAACGCCAGCGTGCCCGCGGTGGCGCCCTTCACCCCGCCCGATACCGGGGCGTCGAGTTGCGCGAAGCCGCGCTCGAGGGCCTGCTGGTGAATGGTGCGCGCGTCGTCGACGGAGATGGTGGAGGTATCGATGAACAACGTGTCGTCCTTGGCCGCGGGAAGCACCTCGGCGTAGCACGCTTTCACGATGTCACCGTTGGGCAGCGAGGTGATCACCACCTCGGCACCGCCGACGGCCTCAGCGCCGCTGTCGAATACCGACACACCCTTCTCCGCCGCAGCCGATTTCAACGCGGACTGGGGGTCGAACCCGTGAACCGTCTGGCCGGCGGCAACCAGGTTCGCCGCCATCGGCCCGCCCATGTTTCCCAGGCCCAAGAACGCGATCGTCGTCATTGATGACCTCTCCTAAGCGGACGCCCGCACCTTGGCGGCCTGCGACCGCCCGATGACCACGCGCATGATTTCGTTGGTTCCCTCGAGGATCCGGTGCACCCGCAGGTCCCGCACGATCTTCTCCAACCCGTACTCGTCGAGGTAGCCGTAGCCCCCGTGCAATTGCAGTGCCTGATCGGCGACGGTATAGCAGGCATCGGTGACGTAGAGCTTGGCCATTGCGCACAGCTCGACCTTGTCCGGGTGGTTCTCGTCCAGGGCACTCGCCGCTCGCCACAACAGGTTTCGCGACGTCTCCAGTGCGGTGGCCATCTCGGCCAGGGTGAACCGGATGGTGGGCTCGTCGAGAAGAGGGCCGCCGAACGCTTCGCGGTCGCGCACATAGGCGGCGGCCTTGTCGTAGGCGGCCTGCGCACCGCCGAGCGAGCACGCCGCGATGTTGATCCGCCCGCCGTTGAGACCGTTCATCGCGATCCCGAAGCCGGTGCCCTCGCCGTCGGCACCGCCCAACATCGCATCGGCGGGTACGCGGACGCCTTCGAAGATCACCTGAGCCGTCGGCTGTGCGTGCCAGCCCATCTTCTCCTCGTCGGCCCCGAAAGTCAGCCCGGGGGTGTCCTTTTCGACGAGGAACGTCGAAATGCCCCGCGGCCCCTCACCGCCGGTGCGCGCCATCACCACGTAGACGTCCGAGGATCCGGCACCGGAGATGAACTGCTTGACCCCGTCGAGGACGTAGTGGTCGCCTTCCCGAACGGCCCTGGTGCGCAACGCGCTCGCATCGGACCCTGCGCCGGGTTCGGTCAGGCAGTAGCTGGCGATCGAATCCATCGACGCCAGCCGCGGCACCCAGCTCTTGCGCTGCTCGGGGGTGCCGTAGGTGTCGACCATCCACGTGCACATGTTGTGGATCGACAGGAACGCCGCCACCGTCGGATCCGCCGTCGCGAGTTGTTCGAAGATCCGCACACCGTCGAGCCTGCGCAACCCGCTGCCGCCGACGTCCTCCTTGCAGCACACCGCCGCCATCCCGAGCTCGGCGGCCTCGCGCAGCACGTCGGTGGGGAAGTGGTGGGTCTTGTCCCATTCCAACGCGAACGGCGCGAGCCGCTTGTCGGCGAATGCGGCCGCCGTCTCGGCGATCACCCGCTCGTCGTCGTCGAGCCCGAAATAGTGCATGGTGTCGGAATTCTCGCCGGCTACTTCATGGTGGGGATGACGAACTCGGCGCCATCCTTGATGCCCGACGGCCACCGCTGCGTGACGGTCTTGGTCTTGGTGTAGAACAGGATCGAATGCGGCCCGTGCTGGTTGAGATCGCCGAAACCGGACCGCTTCCAGCCGCCAAAGGTGTGGTAGGCCACCGGAACCGGGATCGGAACGTTGACGCCCACCATGCCGACCTGCACGCGTGAGACGAAGTCGCGGGCGGCGTCACCGTCGCGGGTGAAGATCGCCACACCGTTGCCGTACTCGTGCTCGGAGGGTAGCCTCAACGCCTCTTCGTAGTCCGAGGCTCGCACGATGCACAGCACCGGCCCGAAGATCTCGTCGGTGTAGATCGACATGTCGGTGGTGACGTGGTCGAACAGGGTGGGCCCGATGAAGTAGCCGTTCTCCAGGCTGGCATCGCCGAATTGCATGTCGTCGCTGCGGCGTTCGCGGCCGTCGACCACGATCTCGGCACCCGCCTCGACACCTGCGTCGATATAGCTGCGCACCCGCTGCAGCGCCGCCTCGGTGACCAGCGGGCCGTAGGTGGCCTTGGGATCGAGGCTGTGGCCGACACGCAGTTCGGCCACCCGCTCGGCGAGCCTGTTGCGCAGCCGGTTCGCGGTCTCCTCGCCGACGGGCACGGCGACGCTGATCGCCATGCATCGCTCGCCCGCGCTGCCGTAGCCGGCGCCGATCAACGCGTCGACGGCCTGGTCCAGGTCGGCGTCGGGCATCACGATCATGTGGTTCTTCGCGCCGCCGAAGCATTGGGCCCGCTTGCCGTTGGCCGTCGCCGTCGAATAGATGTACTGGGCGATGTCGGAGCTGCCGACGAAGCCCACCGCCTGGATCACGGGGTGCTCGAGGATGGCGTCGACGGCCTCCTTGTCGCCCTGCACGACCTGGAAGACCCCTGGCGGCAGACCCGCCTCGAGGAACAATTCCGCCAGCCGCACCGGTACCGACGGATCACGTTCGGAGGGCTTGAGGATGAACGCGTTGCCGCACGCCAGCGCTGGGCCGGCCTTCCACAGCGGGATCATCGCCGGGAAGTTGAATGGCGTGATGCCCGCGACCACGCCGAGCGGCTGGCGCAGTGAGTAGACGTCGATGCCGGGGCCCGCACCCTCGGTGTACTCGCCCTTGAGCAGGTGCGGGATGCCGACCGAGAACTCGATGACCTCGAGGCCGCGCTGGATGTCGCCCAGGGAGTCGGCGTGGGTCTTGCCGTGCTCGAGGGACAGCATTTCGGCGAGCTCGTCGGCGTTCTGGTTGACCAGATCGATGAACTTCATCAGCACGCGGGCACGACGTTGGGGGTTCCATGCCGCCCACGCCTGCTGCGACTCGGCCGCACCCGCGACCGCCGCGTCGACGTCGGCGGCCGAAGCCATCGCGACCTGCGCCTGCACCTCGCCGGTGCTCGGGTTGAAGATGTCGGCGGTGCGGTTGGACTGTCCGTTCGTGCGCTTGCCGTCGATGAAATGCGGAACCTGGGTGGTCATGAGCGTGCCCCTCACTACTAGATAGTTGGATATCCTAGTAATTCGGGGGCGCGTGACGCAAGGGTCCCCGAGGAGGTCTTGTCAGCCCTTCAACCCGAGCGGACCCGCCAACTCGGTCAGCGTCGGGATCAAGACGTCCCATCCGCCGAGCACCTGGATCGCGACGTGATCCGCGCCGGCCTCCAGGTGCTCGTTGAGCCGGGCGGCGATCGCGTCGGGCGTGCCGTGGGCGACGAGTGCGTCGATCAGCCGGTCGCTGCCGGGCTTGGCGACGTCGTCCTCGGTGAAGCCCAGTCGCTTCCAGTTGTTCAGGTAGTTCGACAGGTTCAGGTAGAAATCGACTGTCTGCCTGCCGATCTCGCGCGACGCCTCGGCGTCCCTGGCCAACACGACCTTGTGTTCGGGCGCGATGAACACCGTGGGCCCGAGCAGGTTTCGCGCCTCCCCGGTGTGCTGCGGCGTGGTCAGGTAGGGGTGTGCCCCGGCGCTGCGCTGCGCCGAAAGCTTGAGCACCCTGGGGCCTAGCGCCGCGATCACCCGCCGACTCGTCGGGACCTTCTTCGCGTCCAGCGCGTCGAGATACTCGACGAGCACGTCGTACGGTTTGCGGTACTCCTCGGTGTGCTCGGGATGGCCGATACCGATGCCCAGCAGGAACCGGCCCGGATACGCGTCCTCGACGCGGTGGTACGCGTCGGCGACCTCGTCGGCCGGCGCCGTCCACACGTTGAGAATTCCGGTGGCGACCGCAAGGTTCTCGGTGCGTTCGAGAATGGGTTCGACGTACTCGAGGTTGCCCGCGGGCGATCCGCCGATCCACACCGCGCCGTAGCCGAGCTTCTCGATCTCCACGGCCTGTTCGGGCTTCGGAACGCCGAACGTCCATACGCCGTAGCGGCCGAGATTGGGCTTGAGCTCAGTCATGCGGATCCCTTCGGTGGTACGTCACTTCAGGCCGAGCGGACCCGCCAATTGAGCCAACGCATCCACCAGCTTGTCCGGTCCGGTGAGCACCTGCACGGGCACGTGGTCGGCGCCCGCTTCCAAATGCTCGTTGAGCCGTGCGGCTATGGCGTCGACGGTGCCATACGCCACCACGGCGTCGACAAGCCGGTCGCTGCCCGGCTTGGCGACCTCGTCGTCGGTGAAACCGAGACGCTTCCAGTTGTTGAGATAGTTCGTGAGATTGAGGTAGATGTCTAACGCCTTGCGGCCGACCGCCCGGGCCTTCTCGATATCGGTGGTCGGCACCACCTTGTGTTCGGGAGCGATGAACGCGTCCGGTCCGATCAGCGTGCGTGCCTCGGCGGTGTGTTCCGGCGTCGTCAGGTACGGATGCGGCCCGGCGGCGCGGTCCGCGGACAGTTTGAGCACCCGTGGGCCCAGTGCGGCGACCACCCGCCGGTCCTTGGGAACTCCGTGCTCGTCGAGCTTGTCGAGATAGGCAACCAGCGCGTCATAGGGCTTCTGGTACTCGGTGTGCGCCTCCGGGTGGCCGACGCCGATGCCCAGCAGAAAGCGCCCGGGATGGGCTTTGTCGATCCGGTGGAAGGACTCGCTGACCGGCCCGGCGTCGGCGGTCCAGATGTTGACGATGCCGGTCGCCAATTTGAGTGTGTTGGTCGCGTCGAGAATCGGTTCCACCCAGGACAATTCGGCCGCCGGCGAACCGCCCGCCCAGATTGCGCCGTAGCCGAGGTCTTCGATGGCGCGCAGTTGTTCCGGGCTCAGCTGCTGCCACATGGAGTAATGGCCGAACGCGCCGTAGGAACCGAGATCGGGTTTCGTCATGATCGCTCCAACTTCCCGGCGCTCAAGGGATATTCCGGTTATCCCGCTGTGACGGGAAATTCGGTCGGGGTCGGCGCCTCGGGAGCCGGCGCGACCAAGGGCAGATCGATGATGAACCGCGTGTCACCGGGCGCCGACTGGACCTGGATGTCGCCGTGGTGCTTCTCGACGATGATGCGCCGGGCGAGATCCAGGCCCAGGCCGGTGCCCTGACCGAACGGCTTGGTGGTGAAAAACGGGGTGAAGATGCGGTCGATGTTCTGCTCGCCGATGCCGTGGCCGTCGTCGCAGATCTCGACGCGCACCATGTCGTCGTTCTTGCGTGACGTGCGGATCGTCAACGTGCCCTCATAGTTCATCGCCTGGATCGCGTTGTCGATGATGTTCGTCCAAACCTCGTTGAGATCGCCTGGGTAGCACATCAATTGAGGCAGCGTGGTGTCCTTCTCCCACACCAGCGCAACCGGTTTGTCCTTGCCCACCTTGTCGCCGAAGATGGTCTTGACCGTGCTGTGGATCAGCTCGTGGATGTTGGCGGCCTGGTACTCGCTGCGGTCCATCTGGGAGTACTGCTTGGCGCCGGCCAGCAGCGCCGAGATCCGCTTGCTGGCATCGGCGATCTCGTTCATCCGCAGTTCGGCGTCGATCGTGTACTTGAGCCAGCCCAGCGCGCTCTGCAGCGTGGCCGAGCAGTCGACGTCGTCGATCGAGGCCTGAACCCGTTCGAGCCAGTCGAGGTCGAGCCCGGCCTCCACGAACGTCGGCGCGTAATCCCAGGCGCTGGCGATGCCGCGGTTTTCGAGCCAGTCGCCGATCTGCTCCTCGCGGTCGGAGAGCTCCAGCGCCGTGAGCTCCTGCGCCTTGGACTTGGCGACCTGCTCGGCGACCTCGTCCTGAATCCGCACCAACACCCGCAGCGCTTCCGGGGTGAACTTGCCGTCGGCCAGCATCGCCAGCTTGTAGCGCATCTTGCCGACGCCCTCGCGCAGATCGGCCACCGCGCGGGCGGCGGCGGCCGCCGGGTTGTTGAGCTGATGGGTCAGGCCCGCGGTGATGGTGCCCAGCGCCAGCAGCTTCTCGCGCTGGCCGAGGATCTGTCTCTGCCGACGGCCGCCGACACGGTGCCCCTCGAGCAGGTGCACGGCCATCGGGAACTCCGACTGCATGAACCTCGCGAACGCGTCGGCGTCGAGCACGAAAAACCGCGACGGCCTCGTGACGCGGACCGAGGCCTCGTAGACGTGCTCCTCGCCGGGGACGTAGGCCGACCACGCGCCGCAGTACACCCCGCGCTGTGAGGTACGGCCCGTCTCGATGTCCACACCGCCCGAGCGCTTGGACATCACCAGTTCACCGTCGAGCAGCACGTAGAAACAGGTCGCCGGGTCGCCTTCGGTGCAGACCGGACCGGGTTCGAACGTGGTGATGTGGCCGTTGTCGCACAGAACCTGTAGTTGCCGGTCGTCGAGTGCCTCGAACAGAAACAGCGATCGCAGTTCGTCGGGTAGGCACCGGGGTTCGTTGTCGTCCATCACGCCTCCGCCAGGTATCGGTGCACCAACATCACCGCCATCGACCCTTCGCCGACGGCGGCCGCCACCCTCTTGGCGGATTCGGAACGCACATCTCCTGCAACAAACACGCCGGGCACACTTGTTTCCAGGTGGTGCGGCGGACGGTCCAGCGTCCAGCCCGCGACGTCGCGGAGATCGGGCCCGGCGAGGATGAACCCGTGGTCGTCGCGGGCGATACCGGCCTGTTCCACCCAGTCCGTACGCGGTTCGGCCCCGATGAAGATGAACATCCGAGCGCAGGTGTGCTCCTCGCGCTCACCGGTGCGCAGGTTCTCCAGGCAGATGCGTTCGAGGTGGCCGTCGCCTTCGACCTTGTGCACGGCGGTGTGCGGCAGTTCGCGGATGTTGTCGGTCGCCCTGATCTGCTGGATCAGGTAGTAGGACATCGAGTCCTCCAGCGTGCGGCGACAGACGATGCTCACCTTCTTCGCGGTTCGCGACAGGAACATCGCGGCCTGTCCCGCGGAGTTGGCGCCGCCGATGACGAAGACCTCCTCGTCCTCGCATTCGGCGGCCACCGAGGAGGTGGCTCCGTAATAGACGCCCGCGCCGGTGAGATCGGCGCAGCCCTCGGCGGGCAGCTGGCGGTACTCCACACCCATCGCCAGGATCACGGCTCGGGTCCCGATCGACCGGCCGTCGGACAGGTGGACCGTGCGGGCGTTGCCGTCGATCTCGAGCGCGGTGACCTCGGCCGCCGTGATGAGTTCGGCCTCGAACTTCTCGGCTTGTCTGCGGGCCCGCTCGGCGAGCTGAGACCCGGACACGCCGTCGGGAAAGCCCAGGTAGTTCTCGATCCGCGAGCTCTGACCGGCCTGCCCACCGGTGGCCGTGCGCTCGATGAGCACCGTCTTGAGGCCCTCGGAGGCGCCGTAGACCGCCGCGGCCAGCCCCGCGGGGCCGCCGCCGATGACGACCAGATCGTAGAAGTCGTCCGAGGGAGTGATCGACAAGCCGAGCGTGGCGCCGAGTTCGGCGTCGTCGGGCGCGACGAGCGTCTCACCCTGTTCGGTGACCACCACCGGCAGCGTCAACCCGTCGAGGCCCGCGGCGTCGAGCAACTGCCTGCCCTTGGGTTCGTCGGCGCGGAACCACGTGTAGTAGAGCCGGTTGCGGGCCAGGAACTCGCGAACCTCCGACGAGCGCGCGTTCCACGGGTGTCCGATGATCTTGGTGTGCGGGATCGCCCGGTCGCCGGTCTCGCGCCAGGCCTCGATCAGCGCGTCGATCACCGGATAGAGCTTCTCCTGCGGCGGGTCCCACGGTTTGAGCAGGTAGTGGTCGAGGTCGACGACGTTGATGGCGTCGATCGCGGCGTGCGTGTCGGCATACGCGGTCAGCAGCACGCGGCGCGCCATCGGGAAGATGTCCATCGCCTCTTCGAGGAATTCGATCCCGCTCATCTGCGGCATCCGGTAGTCGGCGACGAACACCGCGACGGTCTCACCGCGCAGCTTGAGTTCGTTGAGCGTCTCGAGCGCATCGGGGCCGCTCTCGGCGCGCACGATGCGGAAACCCTCGCCGTAGTGGCGGCGCAGATCGCGGGCGACGGCGCGCGACACCGCCGGATCGTCATCGACGCTCAAAATGACTGGTTTACGGGGCTGGGGCGAGGGGCCGGTCATCGCGTACAAGTATGCGCCCATCGTCCAGCCGATATCGGGGCGAACGAAGCAGCACCACGACGTGGGTCGGTGTCGGGGCTGTCACCTTCGGCGGTGCACGGTGGTGGACGCCACTCTGCGCCGGGGCGGCGTCCGCCGAATCCGGCTGAGCACCAGCACGATTGCACGTCCACCAGGTGACCAATGGCTCTACTGGCCAACAGCTGCGTGGCTACTGTCGAAGGTGTGGGAACAGACGACATCGGTACCGGCACTGGCGACGGTGCACGGTCGGCGTACCGCTCCACAGTGCCGCGGATACAGGCGCCGCTGCGCAATGTGGTGCAACCCCTGACGCGAACCGGCGGCTACTACGCGCGATCGTGGCGCGACTACCTCCACGACGGCCGTGACCAGACGCCCACCGTGCGGCCGACCGTCGCGTTGGCGGCCGAGGCGTTCCGCGACGAGGTGGTGCTGCTCGGGTTGCGTGCACGGCGTCCGCTCAGCGATCCGCGGGCGTTCGACCGGATCCACGGTGAAGTGGTGGCGGCGCTGGACTTCTACGGACAGCGTGGCAGCCTCGACGATCCGGCGGCGTTCTTCGCCGCGCCGGGGTCGCCGAGCGATCTGGACGTCGCACCGGTGCGTCGCCGCAACCGCTCCTATTACCGGTTGCGCTGGACCAGCGGGTACCGCCCGGATGCCGCCGAGCCGGGTGCCGACCGCTGGCTGGGCTATGACGCCGTCTCCCGCGGCTACGGGCTGCTGCTGCGCCACCCCGAACCGCGGCCGTGGCTGGTGTGTGTCCACGGCACCGAGATGGGGCGCGCGGCGATCGACCTGGCGATCTTTCGGGCCTGGTACCTGCATGACGAGCTGGGTCTCAACGTCGTGATGCCGGTGCTGCCGATGCACGGTCCGCGGGCCAAGGGCCTGCCGAAGGGTGCGGTGTTCCCCGGTGAGGACGTCCTCGATGACATCCACGCCACCGCGCAGGCGGTGTGGGATGTCCGCAGCCTGCTGTCGTGGATCCGTTGGCAGCAGCCCGGAGCGCCGATCGGCGTGTACGGCCTGTCGTTGGGCGGCTTCATCGCGGCGTTGGTGGCCAGCCTCGACGACGCCCTGGAATGCGCGGTGCTGGGCGTGCCGGTCGCAGACCTGGTCGGGCTGTTGGCGCGGCATTCCGGCTTGGGCGACGACGATCCGCGGATGGACACGATCAGGCTGGCGGCCCCGCTCGGCCGGATGATCTCGCCGTTGTCACTGCAACCGCAGCTGCCGATGACCGGCCGCTTCATCTACGCGGGCATCGCCGACCAGGTGGTCCACCCTCGCGAGCAGATCGACCGGTTGTGGGAGCACTGGGGGCGCCCCGATATCCAGTGGTACCGCGGCGGCCACACCGGCTTCTTCCAGTCCCGGCCGGTGCACCGGTTCGTCACGGCCGCGCTGGTGCAGTCGGGCCTCGTTCGCGGGATCGACGCAGAATCCGACCAGACGGCGACGGGTTGACCGAGCCCGTTCCGTCGCGATTTTGGGCCCGGCCGGTGGACGAGTACCATAGATCAACGGTGCGGTGATCGCGCCGACTCTTTGCGTGCCCTGCTCAGGAATTTCTGGCTACTGGCTCACGTTCTGTGGTCGGAAGCGTTTGCTGCGCCGCAAGCAGTATCCGCCGCTCGCGGCGGGAAGGCGCCAACGATCAGGACACGGAGGATCTCCGAAAAACAATGGCCAAGAAAGACGGTGCCATAGAGGTCGAGGGTCGCGTGGTCGAACCCCTGCCCAATGCGATGTTCCGCATTGAGCTGGAGAACGGACACAAGGTCCTTGCCCACATCAGCGGCAAGATGCGGCAGCACTACATCCGCATCCTGCCCGAGGACCGCGTCGTGGTGGAGCTGTCTCCCTACGACCTGTCCCGGGGCCGCATCGTTTACCGGTACAAGTAAGCAACAACTGACACTTCAGAAGAACAGGATCGAACGAGCCGTGAAGGTGAACCCGAGCGTCAAGCCCATTTGCGATAAGTGCAGGGTGATCCGCCGGCATGGGCGGGTCATGGTGATCTGCTCTGATCCACGCCACAAGCAGAGACAAGGCTGAGTCAGGGTTTCCTCCAGCCCTCTGCGAACACAACTGAATGACGAAATCCCAGTACCACTGAGCGGATGCGCCGCTCATCAACGTCCGGCACGGAGGCTGGACCCCACACAGGGGAACGGACTGGGACAAGACCTCCGCATAGAAGAAGGAACACCGCCTGATGGCACGTCTCGTGGGCGTCGACCTCCCGCGCGATAAGCGCATGGAGATCGCCCTGACCTATATCTACGGCGTCGGCCGTACCCGCTCCCAGGAGATCCTGGACGCCACCGGCATCAGCCGGGATCTGCGCACCAAGGACCTGACCGATGATCAGGTGACCCAGCTGCGCGACTACATCGAAGCCAACCTCAAGGTGGAGGGCGACCTGCGCCGCGAGGTGCAGGCCGACATCCGCCGCAAGATCGAGATCGGCTGCTACCAGGGGTTGCGGCACCGCCGTGGGCTTCCGGTGCGCGGCCAGCGGACCAAGACCAACGCGCGCACCCGCAAGGGTCCCAAGCGCACCATCGCCGGCAAGAAGAAGGCCAGGTAATCGACGATGCCACCCGCAAAAAAGACCGCGGCCGGCCCCAAGAAGGGGCAGAAGACCCGTCGCCGGGAAAAGAAGAACGTCCCGCACGGCGCCGCGCACATCAAGAGCACGTTCAACAACACGATCGTGACGATCACCGACCCGCAGGGCAACGTCATCGCCTGGGCGTCGTCGGGGCACGTGGGCTTCAAGGGCTCGCGTAAGTCCACGCCGTTCGCCGCGCAGCTGGCCGCCGAGAACGCCGCCCGCAAGGCGCAGGAACACGGCGTGAAGAAGGTCGATGTGTTCGTCAAGGGCCCGGGTTCGGGCCGCGAGACCGCGATCCGGTCGTTGCAGGCCGCCGGCCTGGAGGTCGGCGCGATCGCCGATGTCACGCCGCAGCCGCACAACGGATGCCGTCCGCCGAAGCGGCGCCGGGTCTAGTAGGACGAGGGAGAAACAGACATGGCTCGTTACACCGGACCCGCCACCCGCAAGTCGCGCCGCCTCGGCGTCGACCTGGTCGGCGGTGATCAGTCGTTCGAGAAGCGCCCCTACCCGCCCGGCCAGCACGGCCGCGCGCGGATCAAGGAGAGCGAATACCGCCTGCAGCTGCAGGAGAAGCAGAAGGCGCGCTTCTCCTACGGCGTGATGGAAAAGCAGTTCCGTCGTTACTACGAGGAGGCCAACCGGCTTCCCGGCAAGACCGGTGACAACCTGCTGCGCATCCTGGAGAGCCGGCTGGACAACGTCGTCTACCGCGCAGGCCTGGCCCGCACCCGCCGGATGGCGCGGCAGCTGGTCAGCCACGGCCATTTCCTGGTCAACGGTGTCAAGGTCGATATCCCGAGCTACCGGGTGTCGCAGTACGACATCATCGACGTGAAGGAAAAGTCGCTGAACACCGATCCGTTCGTGATCGCCCGGGAGACCGCGGGCGAGCGGCCGATCCCGTCGTGGCTTCAGGTCGTCGGTGAGCGCCAACGCATCCTGGTCCATCAGCTGCCGGAGCGTGCGCAGATCGACGTCCCGCTCACCGAGCAGCTGATCGTCGAGCTGTACTCGAAGTAGTCTTCCCGCCGCTTGGATGGCGGTAGGGATTTGCGGCATCAAATAGCGGGTGCCGTAGAGGAGGAAAGAAAAACATGCTGATCTCTCAGCGCCCCACACTGTCCGAAGACGTCAAGGCCGGGAACCGCTCCCAGTTCGTCATCGAACCGCTGGAGCCCGGTTTCGGTTACACCCTTGGCAATTCGCTTCGGCGCACGCTGCTGTCGTCCATTCCGGGCGCGGCGGTCACCAGCATCCGCATCGACGGAGTGCTGCACGAGTTCACCACGGTGCCCGGAGTCAAGGAAGACGTCACCGACATCATCCTGAACCTCAAGGGCCTGGTCGTCTCGTCGGAAGAGGACGAGCCGGTCACCATGTACCTGCGCAAGCAGGGGCCGGGTGAGGTCACCGCGGGCGACATCGTTCCGCCCGCAGGCGTGACGGTGCACAACCCCGAGATGCACATCGCGACCCTCAATGACAAGGGCAAGCTCGAGGTCGAGCTCGTCGTCGAGCGTGGTCGCGGTTACGTCCCGGCCGTGCAGAACAAGGCCTCGGGCGCCGAAATCGGTCGCATCCCGGTCGATTCGATCTACTCGCCGGTGCTCAAGGTCACCTACAAGGTGGAGGCCACCCGCGTCGAGCAGCGCACCGACTTCGACAAGCTGATCCTCGACGTCGAGACCAAGAATTCGATCACGCCGCGTGACGCGCTGGCATCAGCGGGCAAGACGCTGGTCGAATTGTTCGGTCTGGCACGGGAACTCAATGTCGAGGCCGAAGGCATCGAGATCGGGCCGTCCCCGGCCGAGGCCGATCACATCGCCAGCTTCGCGCTGCCGATCGACGATCTGGACCTCACCGTGCGGTCGTACAACTGTCTCAAGCGCGAGGGTGTGCACACGGTGGGCGAACTGGTCGCCCGCACGGAGTCCGACCTGCTGGACATCCGCAACTTCGGCCAGAAGTCCATCGACGAGGTGAAGATCAAACTGCATCAGCTGGGCCTGTCGCTCAAGGACAGCCCGGCCAGTTTCGATCCGTCCGAGGTCGCCGGCTACGACGTCGCCACCGGCACCTGGAACAGCGATGCCGGCTACGACCTGGACGACAACCAGGACTACGCCGAAACCGAACAGCTCTAAGAGAGTCCGTCCCGGCCCTACCTGATACGGGGGTCGGCCCCACATAGGAGATAGTCGCAATGCCCAAGCCCACCAAGGGCCCTCGCCTCGGCGGGTCGTCCTCGCACCAGAAGGCGCTGCTGGCCAACCTGGCCACCTCGCTCTTCGAGCACGGCCGCATCAAGACCACCGAGCCGAAGGCGCGGGCGTTGCGTCCGTACGCGGAAAAGCTCATCACACACGCCAAGAAGGGCACGCTGCACAACCGGCGTGAGGTGATGAAGAAGATCCGCGACAAGGACATCGTGCACACGCTGTTCGCCGAGATCGGCCCCTTCTACGCTGACCGCGAGGGTGGCTACACCCGCATCATCAAGGTCGAGAACCGCAAGGGCGACAACGCCCCGATGGCGGTCATCGAGCTGGTGCGGGAGAAGACGGTGACCTCGGAGGCCAACCGTGCTCGCAGGGCCGGTGCGCAGGAGACCGAGCAGCCGGTGGCGGCGGCCTCCGCCCCGCAGGCCGCGGTCGAGCCCGAGGCGGCCGAGGGACCCACCGAGGAGGAGTCGGTCGAAGAGGCCAAGGCAGAGTCCAGCGAGGTCGAGGCCCCGGCCGACGAGGCTCCGGCTGACGAGGCTCCGGCTGACGAGGCCGACAAGGATGCCGACAAGTCCTGACACGTCGATGAACATGCCCGCCATCGGATCCGGTGGCGGGCATGTTCGTCTCCGGCTCGACATCGCCTACGACGGAACCGATTTCGCGGGCTGGGCGGTCCAGACCGGACAGCGCACCGTGGCCGGGGTGCTCGACGAGGCGCTGGCGACGGTGTTCCGCACACCGGTGCAGGTGCGCGGCGCGGGCCGCACCGATTCCGGTGTCCACGCCACCGGACAGGTGGCCCATGTCGACGTCCCCGAACGGGCGCTGCCACAGGCCTATCCGCGCACGACGCGCCCGGGAGAGCGCGAGTTCCTGCCGCTGGTGCGTCGACTCGGCCGGTTCCTGCCCCCGGATGTCCGCGTGCTCGACATCGAACGTGCCGCCCCGGGATTCGACGCCCGCTTCTCCGCACTGCGCCGCCACTACGTCTATCGGCTGTCGACGGCGCCCTACGGTGTCGAACCGCACGACGCGCGTTATGTGACGGTCTGGCCTCGGACGCTCGACGTGGACGCGATGGCCCAGGCGTCACGGAAGCTGCTGGGGCTGCACGACTTCGCCGCCTTCTGCCGGCACCGCGAGGGTGCCACCACCATCCGCGACCTGCAGCGCCTGGACTGGTCGAGCCAGGGGACGCGGGTGACCGCGCATGTCAGCGCCGACGCCTTCTGCTGGTCGATGGTCCGGTCACTGGTCGGCGCGCTGCTGGCGGTCGGCGAACACCGTCGTGAACCCGATTGGTGCGCAGGTCTGTTGGCGGCCGATCGAAGGTCCAGTGAGTTCGCGGCGGCGCCCCCGCAGGGGTTGACACTCGTCGGCGTCGACTATCCACCCGACGATCAGCTCGAAGCACGAACCAAGGTCACCCGGGACCTACGAGTGGTCGACTAGATCGCGACTAGATCCGCGGCGCAACGAAGTCGGCCGCCTGATTGACCATGCCCGCGTTCACATATGCGCGCGCCGCATGGTCGGGCCAGTTCCCCTCCCAGGTCTTCGGCTCCGCGGGGTTGCAGATCGGATCGGCCCCGTGGCACAACTCGATGGTGCGTTCGCCGTACAGCGGGCTGAAGTTCGTGATCGGTCCGGCCCATGCGATGCCGTTGCCGAACAGCGCGACCGCGGCGATGTGGCGGTCCATGCCCGGAGGCAGCGGCTTGTCGAACCCGAACGCGGCGATGGGGGCGGCGAGTACGACGTCGGTCACCGCGGCGCCCAGCGAGTAGCCGCCCAGCACCAGTCGGGTGTCGGGGCAGCGTGCGGCCATGTCCTGAATCCGCGAACTCATGTCGTTGGCGCCGATGTCGATCTCGTAATCGGCCGGATAGTTCACGGAGTAGAGGTTGATGTTCTTTCCGGTCTTGCTGCGCAGCGCGCTGATGAGCGCGTTTCCGATGACGCCGGCCCCGGCCGCCTCGGTGCGACCGCGAGCGAAGATGAGCTCTGCTTGCGGGCACGACTGCGCGGCGGCGACGGACAGCAGGCCCGGGGTGCCGTGCGGAACGGGTGCGATCAGCCCCGCCACCGCGAGTACGACGGCCCCGACGAGCAGCATCCCCCGGCGCCCCAACCAGCGAACAAGATCGTTTTGCACTCCGCCGATCCTATAGGAATTAATCAACGCCGACGAAGGTAATCCTCAGCTGATGCCGCTACCTCAGACCAGGCGCGCCACGAAATCCGCAGCCTGGTCCGCCATTCCAGCACCGACGTAATCGCTGTGGGCGAACGGGTTGCGGCCGCGGGAGCAGATCGGGTCGCCGTCGGTGCACAGGTCGATCGCCCGCCCGCCGAAGATCGGCGCCGAGGTGATCGGGTTGCCGAATTTGGTCGCCGGGTTGCCGAAGACGGCCACGGCGGCGACGTTGGGCGCGACGTTCGGCGGCAGCACCGGGCCGAGCGCGCCGATCCGGTTGCCCAGCGGCGGGATGCCGGCGAGCATGTCGACGACCGCCGCGCCCTGAGAGAACCCGCCCAGCACGATGCGAGAGTTCGGACACGACTGTGCGGTGTTGGTGACGAACGCCGCCGCGTCGGCGGCACCGTCGGCCGCCATCACGAAGTCGTAGGTGGCCGGGTAGGCCACCCCGTAGGCCGTCAGGCTGCGGTTTCCGAGTTGGGGGCGCAGGGCGTCGACGAACGCCTGACCGACGCGGCCGATGCCCGGAGGTTCACCGGTGCCGCGGGCGAACACCACCGTCACGTCGGAGCAGCCCTGTGCCGACGCGGCCGTTGGCGCCAGGAGCGAGGCGGTCGAACCGATTGCGGCGATGACGGCGGCGGTGCGGAGGCGACGACGAAGGCGAGCGGAATGCACGGGACGAGATGATATCGCCGCGCGGAATCAGACCAGGCCGGCGACGAAGTTCGCGGCCTGTTGAACCAGGCCGGCGCTCACGTAGTCGTTGTGGGCGAACGGGTTACGCCCGCCCGAGCAGATCGGATCGCCGTCCTTGCACAGGTCGATCGCGCGCCCGGCGAACACCGATTTGGTGATCGGGTTGCTGAACTTGGTTGCCGGGTTGCCGAACACCGCGACCGCGGCGACGTTGGGTACCAGGCTGCCGGGCAACGGCGGGGCCGACCCGATCGAGCCGATCTTGTTGCCCAGCGGCGGCACGCCGGCCAGCATGTCGACGACCGCGGCGCCCTGCGAGTAGCCGCCGAGCACGATGCGGGTGCTCGGGCACTGCTGCGCGAGCATCGCGACGCGGTTGGTGGCGTCGGTCGCGCCGTCGGCGGCGGCCAGGAAGTCGTAGGAGGCGGGGTAGTCGACGGCGTACGTACTGATGGTGCTTCCGCTCTTCAGGCCCCGCAGCGCGTTGACGAAAGCGGTGCCCGGGGTGCCGAGGCCCGGCGTGTCGTCGGTGCCGCGAGCGAAAATGACCTCGATATCGCTACAGGTGGACGCCGGCGACCCGTAACCGGGGGTGGTGGCGGAACCGTATCCGGGTGTGGTGCCGGAACCGTATCCGGGGCTGACGGGGCCGGGTGGCGGGCCGGGCTGGGCGGCGGCAAGCGGGGCCGCGCCGCCAACCAGTGCGGCGACTGCGGCAACCGCGGCCGCCAGTCGGGCCGTCTCGCGCAGCAAAGTCACGCGGACATACTCACATACCAAGGGGTCCGCGGGCTAACGGTTGGCTCGCACGGACGAATCCTCGAGCGGGCCGTCCGGCCACGTCGCCTCGGCGATCGCCTCGGAACGGTCGCCCGCGCGCGCCAGCGCCAGGCCGGCCAGGACGATGGCGCCCCCGACCGCCTGTGTGGCGGTGATCGCTTCGCCCAGCAGGATCCAGGCCGCCACTACCGCGAACATCACCTCGGACAGGCCGACCAGCGACGCGAAGCGTGGCCGCAGCCGGGCGATGCCCATGATGCCCAGCGTGTAGGCCGCCGCGGTGGCGACGACGCCCAGGGCGATGACCGGCACGATCCACGAGGTGGTGTGCCCGGCGACGACGGTATCGGCGGCGGTGAAGGTCAACGGCATGATTCCTCTCAGGCCCAGGAGCGTGACCGCGATCGATCCGACGATCAGACCCGCCGCGGCCAGCGTGACCGGGCTGATCCCGTCACCGCCGGACGTGTAGCCGGCGTTGGCCGACATCACGAAGTACCCGGCGGCGCAGAGGGCGGCGGCCAGCCCCCAACCCACGCCGACGAGGTTGATGTGCGCACCCGAGAAGACGTCGAGCACCAGCATGATCCCGGCGATCGCCAACCCGACACCGGCCAGGGTCAGGGTGGTCGGGCGTCGCCGGGTGGTGGCCCAGACCCAGGCGACGACGATGATCGGCGCGGTGTACTCCAGCAGCAGCGCGACGCCGACCGAGAGGTGCGCGACTGCGTTGTAGTAGAACAGCTGCGCGCCCGCGATCGGGACCACCCCGTAGGCGAGCACCGTCGTGGGACGGCGCAACGCCTCGCGAATCCACCCGCGCCTGACGATGGTGGCGAAGATCGCCATCACCAGCGCGCCACCCGCCAGCCGGGCGACAACTGCGGCGGTCGGGCTCCACCCCGCGGCCATCAGCGCTTTCGCGAACGGACCCGAGGAGCCGAACGCGACCGCCGAACCGACCGCCAGCATCAGCCCGAGCCGGAAGTGGTCGGTGGCGGGCCGCGTGCCAGATGCCGTCACGGCCATGGTCGACCTCCGGAGAAGTGTAATGAGTAAAATGAACTACGCTCCTGACGGTAGCGACGAGAGGCGTCATGGGTCAAATGCTTTTCAGTCATGACACCGAACTCACCTTGCGGGCCGCGTGTGAACTCATCAACAGCGACCGCGTCGACGGTGAGCGGCTGGGCGACATGGCGGCGTTGGACACCTACCTCGACAGCTTCGGCTGGACGGGCCGCCGTGACCGCGACGCCGACGAACTCGCATCGGTGCACCGGCTCCGCGACCGGCTGGGCCGGATCTGGGCCGTCGCCGACGACGAGCAACGCACGGTCGATCAGGTCAACGCGTTGCTGCGCGACACCAACGCCTCGCCGTGGCTGACCCGGCATCCGGAGATGCCCGAATGGCATCTGCACCTGGCGTCGGTGGATGACCCGCTGTGGCAGCGGATGGGCGCGGAGATGGCGATGGCGCTGGCCGACCTGATCCGCATCGGCGAGCTGCGCCGCCTCAAGACATGCGCGGCGTCGGACTGCGATGCGGTGTTGGTCGACCTGTCGCGCAACCGGTCGGGAA
Source organism: Mycobacterium sp. IS-1590 (assembly GCF_001500025.1). Lineage (GTDB taxonomy): Bacteria > Actinomycetota > Actinomycetes > Mycobacteriales > Mycobacteriaceae > Mycobacterium. The sequence continues at coordinate 262,617 of NZ_LQIW01000001.1, forward strand.
AGTTCTGCGACACCGGCAACTGCGCCAACCGCCAGCACGTGGCGGCCTACCGGGAACGTCGAGCCATGGAAAAGCGGTGACTTTCGAAGCTCCCCGCAGGCCTTAGGCTTTCGGCGGGGGAGTGATGACGGGGCGATCGACCACCAAACTTCAGATCAACGGACACCGCTTCTTGTTGAGGCGCATGCAGCATGCCCTCGTGCGCGGCGACGTGCGGATGCTCGACGATCCGATGCGCGCGCAGGCATTGTGGTTGTCGGTCGGCTCGGTTCTGGCGGTCATCGGCCTGGGAGTGGCTGCGATCCTGGCGTTTTTGCAGCCGCGCGGCGCGCTCGGCGATTCCCCGATCGTGATGGTGCGCGACACCGGCGCCCTCTATGTGCGCATCGACCAGAACCTGCACCCAGTCCCGAACCTCGCATCGGCCCGTCTGATCACCGCTTCGGCGGCCAACCCCCGGCTCGTCAGCGCGTCGGCCGTCGACCGGGCCCCGCGCGGCGCGGCACTCGGAATCCCGGGCGCACCCGACACGATCGGCGAGCCGCTGACCGACGGCGAATCGGATTGGCATGTGTGTGAGGATGATTCGTCTCTGTCGACGGTTCTGGTCGGGTCGGCCGGGGAGAAGCGTGCCGCGGCGGGCAGCGTCCTGGTGAGCGCGGCGGGCGAGGGTGCGGCGACAACGTATCTGCTCTTCGACGGGCGCCGCGCGAAGGTGGATCTGCGCAATCCGGCGGTGGTGCGTGCGCTCGCGCTCGACGGCGTTGCGCCGCGGCCGGTCAGCCGCACCTTGCTCGACACCGTGCCAGAGGTGCCCGAGCTCATCTCGCCCGCCATCCCCGACGCCGGAGCGCCCGCACCGATGCCGCTGCACGGGTTGCGGATTGGCACCGTGATCCGCGTACCGCACGCTGAGTCGCCGCAACACTACGTGGTGCTCAGGACGGGAGTGCAGCGGATCGGCGTGGTGGCGGCCGACCTTATCCGGTTCACCCAGCCGCAGGACTCACACGAAATCGTCACCGTCGAACCCGGTGTGATCGGCCCCGTCCCGGTGGTTGACGAGCTGCCCGTCGGGGATTTCCCCGAACATGGCGGTGCGGCAACCGATCCGGTCGTGTGCGCGCGGTGGCGATGGTCACCGAGCTCCGAGTCCGTCGTCACCGAAACCGTCACCGGCGACACGGTTACCGGCGATGTCGAGCTGTCATCGGTGCGCCTGGCGCAGGCCGACGCCGCGGGCGCCGGAATCGACGCCTTCGCAATGCGCAGGGGCCGCGGCGTGTACGTGCGAGCGGCAGGTGTGAGTGGTGACGGTGCACGAACCGGAACGCTCTTCCTGGTGAACGACGCCGGAGTGGTATTCGGCATCCGGGATCGACAGACGGCCGAGCGGCTCGGGCTGACCGGTGACCCGCTGCCCGCGCCGTGGCCCCTGTTGGCGCGACTGCCGCGCGGGCCGGAACTGAGCGTCGAGGCCGCGTCAGCCGCGCGTGACGGAATGGGAACGACGTAACCGCCTCGACCACAACGTCATTGCGATCACGATCCCGACTACCGCAAAACAGATGGCTGTCCCGCGTATAGCGGTTCGCGTTGCGCGCCTGTCGGGTGGTTGCCGCCGCGACGACGACACCATCGTCGGACGGTCGGGATCTGCAGGAGATCTGGCGCCGCCGGTGACCGCGGCCGCGACATCGACAACGCCGTGACCGACAAGCGGATTCCAGCCACCGGCCGGGTGGCGCGCGGTGTCCTCGATGCGGCGCATGACCTCCCTGGCGGTCAGCTGCGGTGAGCGGGACCGCAGCAGCGCGACGATGCCGGTGACGACGGGTGCGGCGTAACTGGTTCCCGCGAGTGGCTTCTCACCGCTCGGTGTGGGGACCGTGGCGACGAAGCCGTCGCCGTCGCGAATTAACGACACGACCTGCTCGCCGGGTGCGGCCACGTCGACCCAGGGCCCCGCCAACGTGAACTCCGAGGCCGCACCACTCGGGCCGGTCGATCCGACCGTCAAGACATAGTCGTCGTACCAGGCCGGGCTCACGACCGCGGCGAGGGTGTCCCAGTCCGGTGGTCCCGACCGAGCGGGATTCTGGTGCTCACACTGTCCCGGTGCACCGGTGTTGCCCGCGGCGGCCACCACGACGACGTTCTTCGTGTCGACCGCATACGCCAATGCGGCGCCCAAAGGTCCGTCGTCGAGTTCGGTGTCCGCGGCGACGCAGGCGACGGTGGAGATGTTGATCACGGTTGCACCCATGTCCGCCGCGGTGCGTACTGCGCGGGCGAGGGTGTCGACGTCTCCGAAACCGGATCCGGCCCGGCCGTCTTCGGCGCTGAACTTCGTGCTCGACTGCCGGATGCCGATGATCGTGGCCTCGGGTGCGATACCGCTGAACACATCGGGAGCGTCCGAACCCGGCGTGGCGCCGATGATGCCCGCGACGATGGTGCCGTGGCCGTCGCAATCGTCGGTGCCGTCACCGCTGGACACGTAGTCGCCGCCCGGAACTAGGCGCGGCAGCAGGCGATGCCGAGACACACCGGTGTCGATCACCGCGACGGTCTGCCCGGCTCCGCGGGTGAGGGGCCATACCGATCGCAGGTCCAGGTCGCGCAGTTGGCCTCCGACATCGCGGCCGAGCGCGACCTCCCGGGCGGTCGTGCACGGCCCTGTCTGCTCGGTCGGTTGCGGTGGCGCCGGTGACTGAGGGTGAGGGAGCAGCGAGTCGTCGACCCCCGGCGGCGTGATCGCGGCGACTTCGGCAGTACCGCTCAGTGGAGCCGAGACGAACGCGGCGACGAGAGCGACGCGAACCAGGCGCCTCACGTCAGCGCCAGGTTGCGGACGACGCCGAACAGCCCGGCGATCCAGCAGCCCAGCGGTATGACCGCCGCCAGTGCCGCGTACTCGGCCAGTTCGGCGGCGCGGTGGGCGGCGGGCCCGGGTGTGAGGCGCAGCAGCGGGGTCAGGAGTCCGGCTCCGGCGGCGGCGGCCAGAGCCCCGAACCAGTGGGCGTGCTGTTGAAGTGCCACGGCCAGGATCGCGAACGCCGTTGTGAGCGCGACGAAGCCGCTCACCGCCAACGCGCAGCGGCGGACAGTGCCGATATGGGTGCGGGTGCGTAGTAACAGTGCGAGGCCGACGACCCCGTCGAACGCCGCAGCCGGCGCGAAGAATTCGCGCGCACCCTGGGAACCGCAACCAACCGACATGACCGCGATGGCCGCGGCGATCGTTGCGCCGACGATCATCGCTGTCAGCAGGTCGTGGGAGCGCGTCGCCTCGCCTTCCCCGACGGAGTCGGGCGCACGGCTCGTATCGTCGTCGGGTGGTAGCGGGCCGATGCGGGTGAGCGCAATGGCCAGGCGCGGAGCCGAACTCAGCGTCGCCAGCGCCATCGCCGCGAGCAAAGATCCCGCAGCCAGCCCACCGAGGTGCCATGCGAGCGATGCCGCGGAGGCCGCGGTGCACAACAGTGATGTGGTGGCGATCGCGGCCAGCGGCACCAGACCGCAACCGGTGAGTCGCAAGCACACCACCGCGGCGGCCAACCCCGCCGACGAGGCAAGCAGCAGATGCGTGGGCAGCGGACCGCCGGGTACCGCGACAGCACCCGACACCGCCGCCATCACCACCGACATCACGCTGAAGGGAAGGCACAGCAACGGTTCCGAGTGTGCCCGGCGGGCGACGACGGCGGCCGTGGCCGCGACGCACGTCAGGGCGGCGCCGACGAGAACCGGAACCGTCCGGCCGACAGAATCGGCCGACCACCAGAGCGCCCCACCGCCGATTGCGGCCGTGACCACGCTTCCGGCGACGCACAGCATGCGCGGAATGCCGCCGGGCGCGGGTTGGCGCCTGACCACCGTGCGGGAGGCATCGCGGTCGGCGAAAACCGGCTCGGGAACCTCGTCGGCACTGAGCCACAGCACCTGGCCGTCGTGAACCTCATTGTCCGACAACGTGAGTGACTCATCCAGCGCGGAACCGTCGATTCGGCGAAGCCGCCACCGCGCACCCGTTTGGACCTCACGGTGATCGGGACGGACCAGCCCGACGATCGCCGGGAGCATGTCGCCCAGGCAGGCCCGGCGCGGGAGCGCCAGATCCACGGTCTGGGCCGCATGCGCCGCGTCGACGTGAATGCTGACTCGGCAGCCTGCAGCAGACATCGCATCCCCCCTATGACGCCGTGTGGTCACCGTAACCCCGCCGACGAGGCGGCATCGACACTTGTTCTGCGGACTGTGGATGGAACCGAATCGATCCCCGCCGCGTCCCATCTCTCGATGGAGTCGTCCCGGAAAGCCAGTGGTGTCGTGGTGAAATCGCCACCGGCACTGCCGACGGCAACGTCGGCCAATCCGGTCGCGCGCCTGCTACCGCTGGCCATGCTCGTCGCGGCGATCGGCATGATGGCCGTGTACTTCCGCTCGGGCGTCGGCGCGAACCGCACACCCATGTTCGCGTTCTTCCCGGTGATGGTGGTCATGTCGGCGCTGGGCACGATGCTCTACGGAGTTCGCGGTGGGGCGGACCGATCCGCCGAGATCGACCGCAACCGGCGCAGTTACCTGCGCTACCTGGATGATCTCGACGACGATGTCGTCACGAGAGCCGTCGAGCAGCGCCGACGACAGTACTCGCGCCATCCCGCACCCGAGTCGTTGTGGGCGCTGGCGGGCGGCCGGCAATTGACGCGACCGGGTGCCGACGGGGACGAATTCTGCTGCGTCCGGGTGGGTGTCGGTGAGCAGACGCTGTTCACGCCGTTGCTGGAGCCCGACCTCGGCGCCTCAGACGATCGCGATCCGGTGACGGTTTCCGCGGTGCGCGCGCTGATCCGGCAGCGGTCGGTCGTGCCGCGATCGCCGGTCGCGGTCCCGGTCACGCAGGCCGGGGTCATCGCGGTGTGCGGCGACGGTGAGTGTGCGCGCGGGCTGGTGCGTGCGATGGTGTGCCAGCTGGCGGCACATCACGACCCCCTGCAGATGGCGATCGCGGCGGTCACCGATCGCGAGACGCGCCACGCGTGGGAGTGGCTGAAATGGTTGCCTCACCACGAACATTCACCGCACACCGTCACCGGCCGCCATGTCGTGGTGGTCGCCGATGGGACCCCCTCCGGTGCTGCGACTTTCGCGGAAGCCGGCGGTGTCACGGTCATCACGGTCGGGTCCGAGCCGGCTGAGCCCGCGGTGTGTCTGCGCATCGACGGCCGACACCTCACCGTGCGGATCGGTGACGGCCACGAGGTGGATTGCGAGCCGGACTCGCTGACCCTGATGCAGGCGACGATGTGTGCGCGGCAGTTGGCCGTCCACGGGGTCGAATCCGCGCCCGCCGGTGGCACGTACCGTGCCTCGACGGCGCGCGGCTGGCTCGACCTGATGGGCATCGACCATCCGAGCCGCGTGACGCCCGAAAAGTACTGGACGCAAAGCCGACAGGTGCGGCCGGTACCGCTCGGAGTAGCGGACGACGGGACGCCGGTCTGGATCGACATCAACGAGGCCGCCCGCAACGGCATCGGCCCGCACGGGCTGTGTGTCGGAGCCACCGGATCCGGTAAGTCCGAACTGCTGCGCACCCTGGTGCTGGGCATGATCACGATCCATCCACCGGATGTCCTCAACTTCGTCCTCGTCGATTTCAAAGGCGGAGCGACCTTTCTCGGCCTCGAGCGGTCGCGACACGTCGCGGCCGTGATCACCAACCTGGCAGGCGAAGCCCACCTCGTCGCCAGGATGAGCGACGCGCTGGCCGGAGAGGTCCACCGCAGACAGGAACTACTGCGGTCGGCAGGCAATTTCGTCAACGTCGCGGACTACGCCAGGGCGCGGTCACACGATCCCCGGCTGTCACCGCTGCCCGCGTTGTTCGTCGTCGTCGACGAGTTCTCCGAGCTGCTCGCCCAGCACCCCGACTTCGTCGAGCTGTTCGCCGCGATCGGTAGGCTGGGCCGCTCGCTGGGCATCCACCTGCTGTTGGCCAGTCAACGCCTCGACGAGGGCAGGCTGCGCGGACTGGAGACCCACCTGTCGTACCGGATCTGCCTCAAGACGTTCTCCGCCAGTGAGTCCCGGGCCGTACTGGGTGTGCCCGACGCCCACACTCTGCCCGGCACCCCGGGTGCGGCCTTGCTGAAGACGGCCGCCGGAGACCTCATCCGGTTCCACACCGCGTTCGTCTCCGGGCCCTGTCCTCGACCGAACATCGAAGAGGAGAGCGAACTTCCGGCGCCGATGATCTTCACCGCCTCACCCCCACCTGCTGGCGACGACGAAGACATAGACGCTGCGACTGCGGTCATCGACGCGGTGTTGGACCGCGTCGGGGGACGAGGGACCGCCGCACACCCCGTGTGGCTGCCGCCCCTCGCCGCGCCTCCGACGCTCGACCTGATCATGTCGACCGGGACCCGAGAGCCGCTCAGTGTCCCGATCGGTCTGGTGGACAATCCGTTCGAACAACGCCGCGACCTACTCGTCGCTCCGATGGCCGCGGGGAATGTCGCCATCGTCGGGGCGCCGCAGAGCGGCAAGTCGACGGCGCTGCAAACGCTCCTGCTGGCCCTCGCGGAGACACACGGCCCCGCCGAGATCTCGGTGTACATCCTGGACTTCGGCGGTGGGGCGCTCACGCGCATCGCGGATCTCCCGCACGTCGGTGCGGTGTGCGGCCGGGCCGATGCGGACCTGTGCCGTCGCACGGTCGCTGTCATCGAGTCGCTGATCCGGTCGCGGGAGAAGCTCTTCCGCACAATGGGAGTCGCGTCGATGGCCGAGTACCGTGCGCGCCGCGCCGCGGCTGACCCCGGCACCGCCGGAGACCCTCACGGTGATGTGTTCCTCGTCGTCGACGGGTGGGCTCACCTGCGCCGTGAGCTCGAGCAGTTGGAGGCGCCGATCACCGCCATAGCGGCGCAGGGACTCGCGTTCGGTGTGCACGTGGTGATCACCGCCGCGCGGTGGGCCGAACTGCGGCCTGCGGTGAAGGACCCGATCGCGACGCGGATAGAGCTGCGGCTCGGCGACCCGGCCGAGTCGGAGATGGACCGCCGCCGCGCCCGGACGTTGTCCAACTGTCCGCCGGGACGGGGCATCACCGCCGACGGGCGCGAAATGGTGATCGCGCTGCCGCGCTTTGACGGTGTGCCCAGCACAGAGGGACTCGGCGAGGCGTTGGCGTCGACCGTCGAGCGGCATCGTCAGCTGTGGCGCGGCCGCCGCGCCCCACGCATCGAACTGCTTCCGACGCTCGTGCGACACTCCGAGCTTGTCGAGCGCGGCGTGGAGTCGGTCGAGACGATGGTCCTGGGCCTCGACGACCACGAGTTGACCTCCGTGACCGTAAATTTCGCCGAGCAGATGCACATGCTGGTCCTCGGGGAGGGGGGCTGCGGCAAGACGTCTCTGCTGCGCGTGCTGTGTCGCGAGATCGTCCGGACCCACCGCGTCGAGCAGGTGCGTCTGGAGATCGTGGATTTCCGGCGCTCACTGCTGGGCGTCGTGGAATCCGAGCACCTCGCCGGCTACGCCGCATCCCCGGTGGCTGTGGCGGGGAGGATTCCCAAACTCCTCGCGATGCTCGAGGCGCGCATGCCCGGCGAGGACGTGACCCAACAGCAGTTGCGTGACCGATCGTGGTGGTCCGGGCCTGAGATCTTCCTCGTGGTCGACGATTACGACCTGGTGGCCGGATCGACCGGCAATCCGTTGACCCCGCTTGCCGACTTTCTGCCCCACGCCGCCGACCTGGGCCTGCATGTCATCGTCGCTCGACGATCGGGAGGCGCCGCGCGGGCGATGTTCGACCCACTTCTCGCCAGGATGCGAGAGATGGGGTGCCTCGGCGTGATGATGAGCGCCAGTGCGGACGACGGCGTGCTGATGGGCTCGGTACGGCCCTCGTCGTTGCCGCCGGGACGCGCCACGCTGGTCACCCGCGGCGAGGGCGAGCGGCTCATCCAGGTCGGTTGGGTGGATCCGCCGTGAGCCACGTTGTCGTCGAGGTAGGCCCGGTTGCGGTGTACGGAGCGAATCCCCTTGATCCCGAACTGGTCTCGTCGGCGCTGGGAGCCATCGACGACGATCTCGTGTTGGTGGGCGAAGACGCGGTGTCCGTGTCCGACCTGTGGTCGCGGCTGATGGCGGCCGCGGTGGGGGGTGCCGAGGCCGTCGTCCTCGTCTGCCCGACGTGGTGGCCGGGCGCGCGGATCGATCGCGTACGCGAAGCGATGACGGCGACGACCGTCGAGGTGATCGGGCGTACCGCGGCGCTCCGACGGCGCACACGGGCAACCGTCGTCGAAATCGCCGCGGAGTTGGTCGTTGTCAGTCGTGTCGGCGCTCGCGCCGTCGTCATCGCCAACGTCGACGACCACGTGGCCGAGAGAGTGGTCGCAGCGGTCGGGTTGGCGGGGCCGGTGCTGATCGATGCGCCGGGCTTCCTCGGGTCGCAGGGTGAATTGATCGCTGACCGATTGCGCGGCAACGGTGTTGAGGTCCACCTGGCCGGCGAAGACGCCGTTCGTCGGCCGGAAGCCGAACCCTCTGCGCCCGATGCCGTCGCCGTCACCCCGGATTGGAATCAGCCGCGACGTACGGCGGCGCTGACGGCGGTCGTCGCGACCATGGTGGTGGTGTGCGGCGGGTTCGTCCTGCGCGAGGATGGTGGCGAGCAGGCCCCCGGCGCGTCAACCTTGTTGATGGAAGGGCGTGTTCAGGTGACGGTGCCTGCGGCATGGCCGGTGGAACACATCACCTCCGGCCCGGGCTCGGCCCGGGCGCAGATCACCTCGCCCTCGGACGCCCGCGTGGCGCTGCACCTGACTCAGTCGGTGGGCCCGCCGCAAGGCGACCTCGCACAGGCTGCGGCCGCCTTGCGAAGCGCCATGGCCGGCGAGCCCGATGACGTCTTCGTCGACTTCAATGCGGCCGACACGCCGGCGGGCAGGACCGGCGTCACCTACCGGGAACTTCGCCCCGACCGTCACGTCGCATGGACCGTTCTCGTCGATCACGGTGTCCGCATCGTCATCGGCTGCCAGAGCGCACCGGGTCGCGAATCGACGGTCCGCGAGGTCTGCGATCAGGCGATCCGATCCGCGCGCACGATTTCGTGAATTCAGTGGAACCGGACCGAGACCCGGTGCGTCGTATCAGTCAGAACCAAGAGGAGAGGATGCCCATGACGACACCGCAAGGCGGTTCGCTCAACACCGATTTCGACCTGATGGCCGCGGTCGCCGGCCAGACCGACGCGCGTAACGAGGAGATTCGCGCGATGCTGCAGTCGTTCATCGGGCGCATGACGGCCGTGCCGCCGTCGGTATGGGGCGGTGTCGCGGCGACGCGCTTCCGCGACGTCGTCGACCGATGGAATGCCGAATCGCTGAAACTGCATGCCTCGCTGCAGCGCATCGCCGAAACCATCCGGCTCAACCAGCAGACCCTGCGGGAAGCCAACGAGAGCCATTCGCACCGCATCGACGCGGTGGCCAACAACCTGTAGAGGAGCCGTGATGGACCACGTGTTGTCGTACAACTTCGACGAGATCGAGTACACGGTCCGGCAGGAGATCCATGCCACCTCGAGCCGGCTGAACGGGGCTCTCCAAGAGCTGCGTGCGCAGATCGCGCCGCTTCAGGAGGTATGGACCCGCCAGGCGGCCGAGGCGTACCGGCTCGAGCAGGCCCGGTGGGAACAGGCGGCCGGCGCGCTCAACGAGATCCTGTACAGCCTCGGCAACGCGGTTCGCGACGGCGCCGACGACGTGGCCGCCACCGACCGCAGCGCCGCAGGCGCTTGGGGCGCCTGACGGCAACAGATCTGTGCGGTGCCGACTGGAGGGGAGCCAGAAGCCGCACGGCAAGCGCCACCGTGGTCGAGGAGAGCGGCCACGGTGGCGCACACCGTCGACTACTCGCAGGCGATACCGTCGTTGTCGCGGTCCAGGTGCGGCGCGTAGCCGTCCTCGCCCTGCATGATCGGTGTCACGCCGGCCTCACGCGCGGCGGAGCAGTTCTTGTAGTACGTGTCCGCAGATGCGGTGGCGGCCCCGGCGGCGGTTGCCGCGACGACGAATGCGGCAACGATCAAGCCACGAATCATTTTCACTCCATTGACTTCTTGAACTTTCGGATGCGAGACGGCCGGTTTGCTGCCACCCCCGCGACGACGCTAAGTGCGTGGAAACGAAAACGAATCAGGGATTTCCCTATGCTTTGGCTTCATCCTCGGGACCGCGGGCCCTGCACCGTTTTGACCTGCGGTGACGCGCCCAGGTAAGCTGCCTCGTTGGCGTGCGGTAAGCACGGGTCCTCGGGTCAACGTCGGTCGCCGAGATCAACCCCACCGGATGCGCCTGACCGGCACCCGGGCCACCGGGACAGGAAACCCGATAGAGGAGAGGTAGCGCTGTGCCTACGTACACGCCGAAGGCGGGTGACACCACACGTTCGTGGTACGTCATCGACGCCACCGACGTGGTGCTCGGCCGGCTCGCCGTGGCAGCAGCCAATCTGCTGCGCGGCAAGCACAAGCCGACATACACGCCGAACGTCGACGGTGGCGATTTCGTCATCATCGTCAACGCCGAGAAGATCGCGATCGCCGGAAACAAGGCGGACCGCACGTTTTTCTACCGCCACTCGGGTTACCCCGGTGGTCTGCGCAAGCGCTCCCTCGGCGAGGAGATGGAGAAGCACGCCGACCGGGTCGTCGAGAGGGCGATCCTCGGCATGATTCCCCACACCAAACTGGGCCGTCAGGTGAAGAAGAAGCTGCGGGTCTATGTCGGGCCGGATCATCCGCACACCGCCCAGCAGCCGATTCCGTACGAGATCAAGCAGGTGGCGCAATGACAGAGGCGACTGGCACCGAGACCGTCGACAACACCGAAGCCGTGACCGAGGCAGCCACCGAGGCGACGCCCCGTGAGCCGGTCTTCATCGACCGCCCCATCCAGACCGTCGGCCGCCGCAAGGAAGCCGTGGTCCGGGTTCGCCTGGTTCCGGGAACGGGCCAGTTCAACCTCGACGGCCGTAGCCTCGAGGCCTATTTCCCGAACAAGGTCCACCAGCAGCTGATCAAGGCTCCGCTGGTCACCGTCGATCGGCTGGAGAGCTTCGACATCTACGCCCATCTCGACGGTGGCGGCCCCTCCGGTCAGGCGGGCGCGCTGCGTCTTGCCATCGCCAGGGCCCTGATCCTGGTGCAGCCCGAGGACCGGCCGGCACTGAAGAAGGCCGGCTTCCTGACCCGCGACCCGCGGGCCATCGAGCGCAAGAAGTACGGCCTGAAGAAGGCCCGCAAGGCGCCTCAGTACAGCAAGCGCTGATCGCTCCGCGAAAACCGCCGGATGTGCATCGCACACCGGCGGTTTTTGCATTCAGCCCGCTGCGGTGTATCTCACACCACCTCGGCACCGTCTGGGTACCGAAAAAAGTTTGCCGCGTCGGTGAACAATTGTGTGATCGGCTATCGCGCCCGTTCATGCGGCGATGAAGACCTTGTTGACCTCGTAGCTAATTAGGTCGGTTCGACATACTTACGGGGCCGAAAATTAATTCGGTATTTGCTGTTTATCTCTCCATTTCACGAGGAACCACCGCCGTGGAAGCACGGATGCTGCGCAGGGCGGTCCAATACCGCCACCGGCGTGACGTCAGGAGCAGTCGGGGGGCCGGGCCGCTGCTTCTTTGAATGATGAATGGAGTGATCATGAAAACTCACCTCACGCGATTGCTCACCGTATTGGTGAGCGCCGCAATGTTGGTGCTGGTGGGGGGGCTGACCGGCAGCGGAACTGCTGCAGCGCAGCCACCGGGCGTGGGAAAGAAGAACGTCGTCCAGGTGCAGGGGACCGGCCCGGATGGGGTCAAGTTCAACGGGCAGTTCGTGGCGACCGGCGCCAAGGAAGTGACCCAACAAGAGGGACCGGCGACCGCCGACGGCAACGGGGCGACCTCGTCGAACACCGGCATCGCGTTGACCGGTCAGCTGATCGGCAAGCTGGTCTCGCCGGGGCAGCCGCAACCGGGGAACGCACCGGGTGATCGGGGCGCGGCCCAGGATGTCAACATTTCGAATTTCTCGATGCCCGTCAACGAGATCTCGGCACCGGGCTCAGAAGCGCAGCCGTCATCGGCGACGACCGGCCAGGACGACCAGGTCCGTTTCGCGAGCCAGCAGGCCGTTTGCGATGTCCTCAACCTGGTGTTGGGGCCTCTGCATCTGGAGCTGCTCGGCCTGATCGTGGACCTGAATCAGGTGGTGCTCAACATCACCGCGGATCCGGGTGGCGGCTTGCTCGGCTCGCTGCTGTGTTCGCTCGCGGGTGGACTGCCCGTGCCGCCCAACCCGCTGCAGCCGATCATCGATCTGCTGAACCAGATTCTCGGCATCCTCGGAGGCTGACCTGCCGAACCGTGAATAACCCCTTCGACCTCACCGCCCGCATCCGACCGGATACGGGCGGTGAGTCGCGTCTGGGTACCGATTCGGCGACGGCACGACCCACGACCCACGCGGTTGGCTCTGCAGCGGCCATTTATGAGAAGTTTGTCGGCATGGCTCGACTGTTCGGCACCGACGGCGTGCGCGGCGTCGCCAACCAGGATCTGACCGCCGAACTGGCCTTGGCCCTCGGTTCGGCGGCGGCACGCCGGTTGGCCACCGCCGGTGGGCACGCCAGGCGGGTGGCCGTCGTCGGCCGCGACCCCCGGGCCAGCGGAGAGATGCTCGAGGCGGCGGTCATCGCCGGGCTGACCAGCGAGGGCGTCGATGCGCTGCGGGTGGGGATACTGCCGACCCCGGCCGTCGCCTACCTGACCAGCGCGTACGACGCCGACTTCGGCGTCATGATCAGCGCCTCGCACAATCCGATGCCCGACAACGGCATCAAGATCTTCGGCCCCGGCGGCCACAAACTCGACGACGCCACCGAGGACCGGATCGAGGAACTGGTCCACCAGGGTCCGGGTAACCGGCCCACCGGCGCCCGTATCGGCCGAGTGGTGGACGCCGGGGACGCCCTTGACCGCTATCTGCGGCATGTCGGCAAGGCCGTCACGACCAGGCTGGACCATCTCACCGTCGTCGTCGACTGCGCCCACGGCGCCGCCTGGGCCGCCGCCCCGCAGGCCTACCGCGCCGCGGGAGCCAACGTCATCACGATCAATGCCCAGCCTGACGGGTTGAACATCAACGAGCGCTGTGGCTCGACGCATATGGAGACTCTGCGGTCCGCGGTGGTGTCCTACGGAGCCGACCTGGGCCTCGCACACGACGGCGACGCCGACCGGTGCCTCGCGGTCGACGCCCACGGGCGCGTCATCGACGGTGACGCGATCATGGTCATTCTCGCCCTCGCCATGCAGCAGAGTGGCGAGCTGGCGTCGAACACCTTGGTGACGACCGTGATGAGCAATCTCGGCCTGCACCTGGCCATGCGGGCGGCCGGGATCGAGGTGTGCACGACGAGTGTGGGGGATCGCTACGTGCTCGAGGAACTGCGCGCCGGCGGATATTCGCTCGGCGGTGAGCAGTCCGGCCACATCGTGATGCCGACGTTCGGTACGACGGGCGACGGCATCGTCACCGGGTTGCGGTTGATGTCGCGCATGGCGCAGACCCGCAGCCCACTCGCCGTGCTGGCCGAGCCGATGCGGACGCTGCCTCAAGTTCTGATCAACGTCGAAGTCGCGGACAAGGCGACCGTCGCCGACGCGCCGTCGGTACGCACCGCGGTCGCCGAGGTGGAAGCCGAACTCGGCGATACCGGTCGAATCCTGCTGCGCCCGTCGGGAACCGAGCAAGTCGTGCGGGTGATGGTGGAAGCTGCCGACGAAGACACCGCACGGCAGTTGGCCGTGCGGGTGGCCGAGCAGGTCAGCGCGCAACGCTGAGCGTGGAACCGCCCGCCGTCGGCGCGCGTCCAACCCCTATATGGACACAACTCGTGTCGACGCCGCCACCTTGTTGAGCGTCGCGCGGCACTACCAGGGTGTGGCCGACACCGTCGACGCCACCGTGCGGACGCATCTGGGCGGCTTGGTGTTTGACGGGTCGGGTGCGGGACGATCCTATGTCGCCGGTGGTGACGCGGTGCGGTCAGCGGTCGACGACGTGGTGCGCCAGTTGCGGCTGTGGTCCCGCGCGTCGGCCGAGATCGCCGTCGCGCTCCGGGCAGCCGCCGACCGATACGCCGAAGCCGACGCACGCGCCGCCGAACGATTGGGTTGACATGGGCGAGACCTTCGATGCCAGCGCACGATTAGCGGACGGTGGGCCGGGTGTCGATGATGTCGCGCAGTATGTCCTGGCGTGTCAGAGCCTGGGCTATCGACATCCTGACCTGACGGCACACCCCGGACAGGTGCACGACTGGTACGCCGCCGAGGCCGGTTTGGACCTCGGCGCTCTCGAGTCTGACTGTGCTGCACTGCAGGTGGCCGCGACGGCGGTCGAGGATGCGCTGGTGCGCCAGGAAGCTCAGCTGGCCGCGCTGACGAGCTCATGGCAGGGCATCGGCGCGAACGCATCTCGGGAGTTTCTGCGCCGCCACGACGAAGCGGCCACCGTCGCTGCGACGGCCGCTCGCAGCGCCGCATCCGCGCTGACCGAGCTGCGTGAGCGGTTGTGGCGGGCGGTGGACGACAAAGTGGCGACGGTGGTGGGCATCGCCGACGGTGTACAAGCCAGACGCGAGGACTGGTTGGCGGCGGCGCACACCGTCACCACGGGTGCCGGCGACCGGGCGGTCGCCAGTGAGCTGGTCGACCACGAGGTTAAGCCGTTCGTGGACACCGTGATCGGCGGCGAGTGGGTTGCCGCGATGCGGGAGGCCACCGATTCGATCAACGCGGCCTACGAGGCGGCGACGGCGCAGCTGGCATCCGAGGCGGCAGCGACGTTCGACATCCCCGGCGATCTCGGACCGGCGTGGCCGCCATCGTCGGCGGCGGGTGTCGCCGAAACGCCGGTGGCGGGTGTACCCGCGACCTCCGCAGCGGGCGCCGCGGCAAACCCGGTTGCGCCGTCTCCCGTCCCACCGGCCGGATGGGGCGCATCCGCTGCCCTACCCGTCGCACCGCCGCCGTTCGCACCGCCGGCGGTGACGCCGCTGCCGACCGAAGCTCCGGTCCCGCAGTCGGCGGCCGCTCCGTCGTTGCCCTCGCTCGGCGGAGGATTGCCCGACTTCGGAGGCGGTCTAACGAGTTTCGGCCAGCAATTGGGTGACATGCTCGGCGGATTGCTGGGCGACGGTGCGCTCGACGCCGCCGTCGACGATGACGAGCGCAACGGCCTGCCCACACCCGATCCCGACGAGCTCGATGACGGTGAAACGACAGAGACGCAGGAGACTTCAGGGGCGACTGGGGCTGGCGAGGAGGGCGAGGATGAGGCGGCAGAACCCGACGACGCCACCGATCCCGCGGTCGCCGAGACGATGTGTCAACCCGAACCGCCACCGGATTCCGAGCCCGCACCGCCCGAGGAGCCGCCCGCAACGGTGCCTCCAGAACCGCCGACCGTGCCTCCGGGAGCATCTGCGGTGCCGCCCGAGCCGCTCGCGGTGCCGCCGCAGCCATCAGAGGCCGGTACGCCGTGCGAGATCGCCGCCGATGAGCTACCGCAGGTCGGCGAATGATCGACAGTTACGAACGGAAGTCCCGGTCGGGGCCGTTGACCAGCAGTCGGACACACTCGGCGGCGATCAACCGACTCCGGTGGTTGGTACCGCAGTGGTCACACCAGAAATGGACGGCCCCGCTGTCGATCTCGTGACGTACGTGGCCCCTGGGCGTCGTCGAGATTCGCGCACCGCGCTCGGACGTGATGCGCGGTGGGTAGGTGATCGTTCCCATTGCCGCACCCCCTTCAGGAGTGAAACCCGGATACCCAAGGCTGCACGATGATCACCACATCTGTGGTCACGTTTGGGTAACCAAATTGATGACAATCCGGCGTTGCCGCAACGGAAAGACGGGCCAGCTACTGCCCAAAGTTTGCTGCGCGGAGCATCTTCCGGCGCCCATGAGGTAGCGTCGCTCCGACGAAGTTGCGGCTGCGAGAGCTTCTGTTCTTCGTCATCATCGGTGCGGGGGGCTCGCTCGTCGGCGACCACAGCCCTATCGTCAGCGGGACCACCGAGTACTTCACCGATGCGGTGCCGTTCGCGTGGAGCAGTCCCATCTGGCTTCCGGTCTCCGTCGCCTTGGCAACGGTGTCACTGGCCGAACGCATCAGGGCCTCGCCGGTGTCCGGCGATCGTCTGCGCTAGGCCCTCGCGGGACGCCGCGACCGCGTCGGGCGCCGACGCCGCTGCTGATGGTCCCTGGCCGTCGACGTCTGGTGTGGCCGCGTGGGTTCGGGTCTGCTGGCGACGATCGGGTCACCGAACGTCCGCTCGCCAGGGGCGATCTCACTCAGAACCGGATGCGAGGAGCCGCTGAAGCGGGTGATCGTCGGCTTGACCCCGGCCTTGCGGGTCAGCTGTCGCACGTCGGACACCTGTTCGTCGAGCATCAGCGTCACCACCGTGCCGTCGGCCCCCGCACGCGCCGTGCGTCCCGACCGGTGCAGGTACGCCTTGTGTTCGACGGGTGGGTCGGCGTGCACGACGAGGCTCACGTCGTTGACGTGGATGCCCCGCGCGGCGATGTCGGTAGCGACCAGCACGGTCGCCGAGCCGTCGGAGAACGCCGCGAGGTTGCGGGTGCGAGCGTTCTGCGACAGGTTGCCGTGCAGTTCCACTGCCGATACGCCGCGTGAGTTCAGCTGTCGGGCAAGGTTCTTGGCGCCGTGCTTGGTGCGCGCGAACACGATGGTCCGGCCGGGAGACGCGGCCAGGTCGGCCAGCACGCCGAGGCGGGCCGCCTTGTCGACGTGCAGTACGTGGTGCTCCATCGCCGTCACCGGCGACTGTTCGGAATCGACGCTGTGCACAACGGGATCGGTCAGGTACCGCTTGACGAGCACGTCGACGCCGCCGTCGAGTGTGGCGGAGAACAGCATCCGCTGCCCCGTGCGAGGGGTCTTGTCCAGCAGGCGTTTCACCGGAGGAAGGAAGCCGAGGTCGGCCATGTGGTCGGCTTCATCGAGCACGGTGATCTCGACGCCCGACAGGTCGGCATGGCGCGATTTCACGTGGTCTTCGAGCCTGCCCGGGCAGGCGATGACAATGTCGACGCCTTGACGCAGCGCCTGGATCTGGGGATTGGGCCCGACGCCGCCGATGATCGTCACGGTGCGCAGATCGGTGGCCGCCGCCAGCGGTGCGAGTGACGCGCTGATCTGGGCGGCCAGTTCGCGCGTCGGCGCGAGGATGAGCGCACGGGGACGGCCGGGAACGCGTTTGGCCGGGCTCGCAGTGAGTCTCGTCACCACGGGCAGCAGGAAGGCGTATGTCTTCCCGGATCCGGTGCGACCGCGACCGAGGACATCGCGGCCGGCCAGCGAGTCGGGCAGCGTCGCTGCCTGGATCGGGAACGGTGACTCGACGCCGGCGGCGGCCAGAGTGGCCACTACGGCCTTCGGCAGGCCGAGGTCGGCGAAAGTGGGCACGGTTGTGCCACAGGGGTTTTGCACAGACAAGTAAAAGCTCCGAAAGTTCAGTGTGGTCGTCCTGCCCGGCGCGGATGATCCGCGGCGCTCGGTGTGACGATCGAACTAGGTCGATTATCGCCTTCGGCGATGCGGCAAAAGGCAGAACAGAAGATGCCGCTGTGCCCACAGTACACGCGCATCGGCGTTCGGCGTAATCGGCTAGGGCAGCAACCCGTGCAGTTCTTCGACGAATCCCACGATTTCACGCCGGTCGACGGAAAGTGGCTGCAGCAGAAGCGTCGTCGCACCGGCCTCGGCGAACGCGGCCAGTCGCTCCTTGACGAAGCCGCGCGGCCCGACCAGCGACACGCTGCGCACGAGTTCGTCGGGCACCGCCGCGATCGCCTCGGTTTTCTTGCCCGCGAGGTAGAGGTCCTGGATGGTGTTGGCGACCTCGCCGTACCCGTAGCGGGTGGCCAGGTTGTGGTAGAAGTTACGACCGCGCGCACCCATACCGCCGATGTACAACGCCAACTGCGGTTTCACCCAGGACAACCGATCGTCGACGTCCTCGCCGATGGCCAGGGGAGCGCTGACCATGACATCGAGCGGACCCAACGAGGGTTCGCGTTTGGCGAAGCCGGCGCGCAGCGCCTCACCCCACACCGCATCGGCCTGCTCGGGGTGGAAGAACACCGGCTGCCACCCCTCGGCGATCTCCGCGGTGAGTTCGACGTTCTTTGGCCCCAGAGCGGCGATCGTGATCGGAATACGTTCGCGCACAGGATGATTGATCAGTTGCAACGGCTTGCCCAGGCCCGTGCCCTGATCGCTGGGCAGTGGGATCTGGTAGTGCTTTCCGTCGAACTGCACACGCTCGCGGCGCCACACCTGCCTGCAGATCTCGACCACTTCCCGGGTGCGTCCCAACGGCGCGTCGAACGGCACCCCATGGAAGCCCTCCATCACCTGAGGGCCGGACGTGCCGATGCCGAGCCGGAATCGGCCTCCCGAGACGTAGTCCAGGCCCGCGGCCGTCATCCCCAACAACGTCGGCGTGCGGATGTAGATCGGCACGACGCCGGTCCCGAGTTCCATGCGCGTCGTCCTGGCCGCCAGGAAGCCGAGCTGACTGATCGCGTCGTAGGAGTACGCCTCGGCGACCAGGGCGAGATCGACGCCGACCTTCTCGAGCTCGACGACCTGGTCGACGGCCTGCAGGAAGCCGTCGGTGTAGTTGAGGAAGATCCCGGTGCGCATCATCGAGTTATACACCCAACCGGTTGGTTGGTCTCGGTCAGGGCTTCAACAGCGCGACGACCTTGTTCTCCAGGTCCACCGGGTCGTCGGCGAACGGATCCATGACCGAGGCCTTCGGCAGATCGACCTCGGGGTCGGCGAAATCCCGGTACGTCTTGTCGCCGGTCAGCGTGTGCAGGAGGAATCCGGTGAGCAGAGCGCGGACCACCTTCTGGGTGCCACGGTCGGCGCCCGGCAGGCCGACGACGCGGGACAGGCGGCGACCTTCGATCAGCCCGCCGCCTTTGAGCTTGCGCAGGTTGCGCAGGGTCGCACCCCGCCACACCCGGGCCAACTCCACAGCGTTCGACCGCAGCGACATCGGATCCCCGGGGTCGGCCAGAATCAGGCCGGGCACCTGCAGCGTCGCCGCAGGCTCTTCGGCCGGTGGCGCGGTCACTGTGGGGAACATCGCAACGACGGATTTCGGTTTGACCGGCAGGCCCGCCGCGGCGAACACCGCCGCGGACCCGCCGAACCCGTGGCCGACCACACCGAGCTTGTGGGGGTGCACGCTGATTTCACCCGGTCCCAGCCGGACACCGGTGATGATGTCGAGCGTCGTGCCCAGGTCATAGGCGAAGTTGAGCGCCGAGGGGGCCAACCCCGTCTCGGTCGCCGGAGCCGCCGCGACGATGCCCCAGGACGCCAGATGTTCCAACGTGCCCGAATAGCGGTCGGCTGCGGCAAGCCAATCGTGGCCGAAGGCCACCCCGGGCAGGCTGAAGCCGGACTCGGGGGTGAACACGACACCGGGAAGCCCGGCAAAGGCCAGGTCACCTCGCAAAACGCGGTGCGGGCCGCGTCGGGTCAAGGCCTTGAAGAGCTTCTTCGTGCTGGCCACCAGACGACCGTAGCCGACGGGGTTGCAGGCCGCTCTTGCACTACCCTGAATGCCTATGTGCGGAATCGTCGGGTACGTCGGGCAGCGTCCTGCCTGCGACATCGTCGTCGATGCGCTGCGCCGGATGGAGTACCGAGGCTACGACTCCTCGGGGGTTGCTCTGCTCGACGGACACGGCGGGCTCACGGTCCGCCGCCGGGCCGGTCGGCTCGCCAACCTGGAATCAGCGCTGGCCGACACCGACGCGTCCAGCCTCGCGGGCAGCACCGGCCTGGGGCACACCCGGTGGGCCACCCACGGCAGGCCCACCGACCGCAACGCCCACCCGCACCGCGACGCCGCGGGCAAGATCGCCGTCGTCCACAACGGGATCATCGAGAACTACGCCGCGCTGCGCGCCGAACTCGAGAAGACGGGGGTGGAGTTCGCCAGCGACACCGACACCGAGGTCGCGGTGCACCTGGTCTCCTGGCAGTTCCACCACGGCCCCACCGCGGGAGATTTCGCCGCGTCCGTGCTCGCGGTGCTGCGGCGCCTCGAAGGGCACTTCACGTTGGTGTTCGCCAACGCCGACGACCCCGGCACGATCGTTGCGGCGCGCCGCTCCACGCCCCTGGTGGTCGGCGTCGGTGACGGCGAGATGTTCGTCGGCTCGGATGTGGCCGCCTTCATCGAGCACACCCGCGACGCGGTGGAGCTCGGCCAGGATCAGGCGGTGGTCGTGACCGCCGACGGGTATCGCATCACCGACTTCGACGGCGTGGACGACGGCGCGAGCGCCCGGTCGTTCCATATCGACTGGGACATGTCGGCTGCCGAAAAGGGCGGCTACGAGTACTTCATGCTCAAAGAGATCGCCGAGCAGCCCGCCGCGGTCTCCGACACGCTGCTGGGCCACTTCGTCGACAACCGCATCGTGCTCGACGAACAGCGGTTGTCCGATCAGGAACTGCGTGAGGTCGACAAGGTCTTCGTGGTGGCGTGCGGCACCGCCTACCACTCCGGGCTGCTGGCCAAGTACGCGATCGAGCACTGGACCCGGTTGCCCGTCGAGGCCGAGCTCGCCAGCGAATTCCGTTATCGCGACCCGGTTCTGGACAGTCACACCCTGGTGGTGGCGATCTCGCAGTCCGGCGAGACCGCCGACACCCTCGAGGCGGTGCGCCACGCCAAGGAGCAGAAGGCCAAGGTGCTGGCGATCTGCAACACCAACGGCAGCCAGATTCCGCGCGAATGCGACGCCGTGCTCTACACGCGCGCCGGACCCGAGATCGGGGTGGCGTCGACCAAGACCTTTCTCGCCCAGATCGCGGCCAATTACCTTGTCGGGCTTGCACTCGCACAGGCGCGCGGCACGAAGTACCCCGACGAGGTCGAGCGTGAATACCGCGAGCTGGAGGCCATGCCCGAGCTCGTCGCCCGCGTACTGGAGACCGTCGAACCGGTCAGCGCGTTGGCGCACCGCTTCGCCCAGTCGCCGACCGTGCTGTTCCTCGGCAGGCACGTCGGTTATCCGGTCGCGCTCGAAGGTGCGCTCAAGCTCAAGGAACTGGCCTACATGCACGCCGAGGGCTTCGCGGCGGGTGAGCTCAAACACGGTCCGATCGCGCTGATCGAGGACGACCTCCCGGTCATCGTCGTGATGCCCTCACCGAAGAACTCCCCGATGCTGCACGCCAAGCTGCTGTCGAACATCCGCGAGATCCAGGCGCGTGGCGCGGTCACCATCGTGATCGCCGAGGAGGGCGACGACACCGTCCGCCCGTACGCCGACCACCTGATCGAGATCCCCGCGGTGTCAACGCTTTTCCAGCCGCTGCTGTCGACCATCCCGCTGCAGGTGTTCGCCGCGGGCGTCGCACAGGCTCGTGGCTATGACGTCGACAAGCCCCGCAACCTGGCCAAGTCCGTCACCGTCGAGTAGTGCCGGGCCGGGTCGGGGACCTCGACCGCGCGAGACTGAACTTGTGGTGGCTGATCGGCGAGAATCTCGGCGATAAGTTCAGTTTCGGCGTCCTGAGCGCCGCCGCGCCCACTAACGTGGTCAGCGATGCGGCACTACTACACCGCGGAGAAGATTCGCGAAGCTGAAGCGCCGCTATTGGCGTCCCTGCCCGACGGTGTCCTGATGCGCCGCGCCGCCAACGGCCTTGCCGTCGCGATCGCGCGGGAACTGGTGCTGCGCACCGGCGGAATCTCCGGGCGACACATCTGCGCCGTGGTCGGTTCCGGTGACAACGGCGGCGATGCGTTGTGGGCCGCGACGTTCCTGCGCCGGCGTGGCGCCGGGGCCGCCGCCATATTGCTGAACCCGGACCGCACCCACCCCAAGGCGCTCGCCGCGTTCACCGCTGCCGGTGGGCGCATCGTCGGATCGGTTCCGGCGGGCACCGACCTCGTGATCGACGGCGTGGTGGGGATCTCCGGGTCCGGGCCGCTGCGGCCCAACGCCGCCGAGGTGTTCGCCGCGGTCGACGAAGCAGGTGTTCCGGTGGTGGCCGTCGACATCCCGAGCGGCATCGATGTGCAGACCGGGGTCGCCGACGGACCCCATGTGCGCGCAGCCGTGACCGTGACGTTCGGCGGCTTCAAACCCGTTCACGCACTGGGTGAATGTGGTCGTGTCGACCTGATCGACATCGGTCTGCAGTTGTCGCCCTCGGAGATGGTTTCGTTCGATGCCGCCGATGTGGCCGCCCGCTGGCCGATACCAGGACCGACCGACGACAAGTACACCCAGGGGGTCACCGGGATCCTCGCCGGTTCCGCCACCTACCCCGGCGCCGCGGTGCTGTGCACCGGTGCGGCGGTCGCCGCGACGTCGGGCATGGTCCGCTACGCCGGAACCGCCGGGCAGCAGGTCCTCACGCAGTGGCCGGAGGTGATCGCCGCGCCGAGTGCCAGCGCATCGGGTCGGGTGCAGACCTGGGCCGTGGGACCCGGCCTCGGTACCGACGACACTGGCGCGGCCGCCCTGTGGTTCGCATTGGACAGCGGCCTGCCGGTGGTGGTCGACGCCGACGGGTTGACGATCCTGGCCGCCCACCCCGATCTCGTCGACGGTCGCCAGGCGCCGACGGTGTTGACTCCGCACGCGGGCGAGTTCGCTCGCCTGGCCGGTTCGCCGCCCGGCGACGATCGCGTCGGCGCCACCCGCAGGCTCGCCGACCGGCTGGGCGTCACCGTGCTGCTGAAGGGCAACGTCACGGTCATCGCCGAACCGGGCGGCCGGGTCTACCTCAGCCCCGCCGGCCAATCCTGGGCCGCCACAGCGGGTTCCGGCGATGTGTTGACCGGCGTCATCGGCGCGCTGCTTGCCGCGGGCCTGCCCGCCGGCGAGGCGGCCGCCGCGGCCGCGTTCGTCCACGCCCGCGCCGCGAACCTGGCCGCCTCCGATCCGGGGCCCTATCCCGCCCCGACTTCGGCGTCGCACATCCTCGCCCACATTCGAACCGCCCTAGCCAGCCTGTAACGAGAGGAAATCTCATGCCCCCCACGCGCAGTCACGCACCGCAGATCGCCCCCGCCTACACCGGACGACTGGCGATGGCGCCGGTGCCGTCGCTGCGGCTGCCCGACGACGCGATGGATCCCGACGCCGCGTACCGGTTCATCCACGACGAGCTGATGCTCGACGGCAGTTCGCGACTGAACCTGGCCACGTTCGTCACGACCTGGATGGATCCGCAGGCCGAACGGCTGATGGCCGAGACGTTCGACAAGAACATGATCGACAAGGACGAGTACCCGGCGACCGCCGCGATCGAGCAGCGGTGCGTGTGCATGGTGGCCGATCTGTTCCACGCCGAAGGGCTGCGCGACGACGACCCGTCGAGCGCGATCGGTGTCTCGACCATCGGTTCCAGCGAGGCGGTGATGCTGGCCGGGCTCGCGATGAAGTGGCGGTGGCGCGAACGCGTCGGTGACAAGTGGAAAGGCCGGACACCGAACCTGGTGATGGGGGCCAATGTTCAGGTGGTCTGGGAGAAGTTCTGCCGCTACTTCGACGTCGAGGCGCGATACCTGCCGATGGCCGAGGACCGCTACGTCATCACAGCCGAGCAGGTGCTCGAGCACATCGACGAGGACACGATCGGTGTGGTGGCGATCCTGGGCACCACCTACACCGGGGAACTGGAACCCATCGGTGAGATCTGCGCTGCGCTCGACCAACTCGCGGCCGACGGTGGCCTGGACGTCCCGGTCCATGTCGATGCCGCCAGCGGGGGCTTCGTGGTGCCGTTCCTGCACCCGGACCTGGAATGGGACTTCCGGCTCCCGCGCGTGGTGTCCATCAACGTCAGCGGCCACAAGTACGGCCTGACCTATCCCGGAATCGGCTTCGTGGTGTGGCGCAGCGCCGAGTACCTGCCCGAGGGCCTGGTCTTTCACGTGAACTATCTCGGCGGCGACATGCCGACGTTCACCTTGAACTTCTCCCGACCCGGCAATCAGGTGGTGGGCCAGTACTACAACTTCCTGAGGCTTGGACGTGAAGGCTATTCGCAAGTGATGCATTCTCTTTCGCAGACCGCGCGGTGGCTGGGCGATCAACTGCGCGAAAGTGAGCACTTCGAGGTCGTCGCCGACGGGTCGGCGATCCCCGTGGTGAGTTTCAAGCTCACCGGCGACTTCGGTTACACGGAGTTCGACATTTCGCAGGGTCTGCGCGCGTTCGGCTGGCAGGTGCCCGCCTACACGATGCCCGAGGGCGCCACCGACGTCACGATGTTGCGCATCGTGGTGCGGGAGGGGTTCTCCGCGGACCTGGCCCGAGCGCTGCACGACGACATGGTCACCGTGCTCTCCCACCTCGACGAGCTCAAGCCGCGCGGCCACTTCAACCAGTTGCAGCCGTTCGCGCACTGAGCGCTCAGGTCCCCGACAACCGCCACGCGGTCACCGCGACGCTGGCCCGCAGCAGCCCGCCGGGTTCGGTGAGGTTGAATCCCATTGCCTTGCTGAGGTTCTCGAGGCGACGGGCCACGCTGCTGTGGTGCAGGTGCAAGAGGTCGGCGGCCCGACGCAGGGACGCCGTGGCGCAGTAGGCCTCCAAAGTTTCGAGATCGTCGGCACTGCCTGCCAACCGGCTCACCGCGGCGACATCCGGGTTCACGGCAACCGCTTCGCCGGACACCTCCGCGAGCAGCGACAGTGCGCCCAGCTCGTCGTAGCGCACGATCGGCCGTCTGGTGGTCGTGAAGCGCAGGGCCGTGCGCGCCTGGTACCAGCATCGGTCGGGCGCTTGTGCCGCGCCGATGCCGGCGCGGACCTCGGGCGGGAAAGCCGAGTCGTTCACCGTGCCCGCCAGGAGGACTCCGACATCGGCCAGGCGCGCCGCCCTGACTGGACGGCCCGGGCAGACGGCCCGGCCGATCCGGTCCAGCGCGAGCGATGAACGCACCGCTACGACACACACCGGATCGCCCGCTGGGAAGCCGAGCAGGCGCAGGGCACGGCTTCGGGCAGCGTCGTCGGAGTCACAACCGATCACGAGTTCGACGAGCGCCGGATCGGCCATCGTTGTCTGGGCGGGCCCATAGCGTTCGACCACCGCGGCCACCGCGATCGCCAGCCGGTCCAACACCATCTCGTCGAGCGGCCCGATCGGTCCACCGCGTTCCAGCCATACCGTGCCGATCTCCTCGTCGTCGAGGACGACGGCGGCGGCCGACGAGGCAGCCCCCGACGGTTCGGGGGCTGCCCGGCCGTCCGGTGACATCCGGATCGCCTGCCCGGTGGCGTGTAACCGGATTGCGGTCGTGCACTCGGCCAGACCCGCCGCGGCGCGTCCCAGCGCGGGCAGATCCACTCGTCTGCGCATCAGCGTGTCGAAGAACTGGACCACACGCAGCGCGCCCTCGGCGTCCGAATCCAGCCGCGACAGCCGCGCAACCAACGCCTCCATGTGTCGCAGGATAGGAGCCGATCGTCGGCGGGTTTCGTGGTTTTGCCCGACGAATGTCGGATGACTGGCACGGGGGTGACCGCCAGCATTGTGGACATGGATCCCGAACTCGAAGCGTTCCTCGCGCTGTTCCCGAAGGCTGACTTCGCCAATCCGGCCGAAGAGCGGAAGAACTTCGCCGCGCTGGCCGCGGCGATACCGGTACCTAATGTCGACGGCTTGCACGTCGAGGACATGACGGTGCCCGCCACACCCGACGTACCGGTTCGCGTCTACCGTCCTCAGGGCGCCCGCGCCGCGATCGTATGGCTGCACGGCGGCGGCTTCGTGATGGGGGATCGGGACACCGAGCATCCCTGGGCGATGCGCATCGCCGAGGGTGCCGGCGTCACCGTCGTGTCCGTCGGATACCGGCTGGCCCCCGAGAACCCGTTCCCTGCCGCGCTCGACGACGCGTACGCGGTGCTGAAGTGGACTGCCGCACACGCCGACGAACTGGGCGTCGACCCTGACCGGATCGCGATCGGTGGTCACAGTGCCGGTGCCGGTATCTCGGCGGCGCTCGCGCTGCGCGTCCGCGACGAAGGCGGGCCCGCCCCGTGCTTCCAGTTGCTCAACCAACCCGAGCTCGACGATCGCCAGGACACTCCGTCGGCGCGTGCGTTCACCGACACCCCCTGGATGAACCGCGCCAAGGTGACGGCGTCCTGGCGGCACTACCTCGGCGGCGCCCCCGCCACCCCCTACGCGGCGCCGGCCCGCGCGAGTGACCTGTCCGGCCTGCCGCCGGCGTACGTGGCCACCGCGGAGTTCTGCCCGAACCGTGACGAAGGGCTCGCCTACGCGATGCGGCTGCTGGCGGCCGGGGTGCCCGTGGAACTTCATCAATGGGCGGGCACCTTCCACGGTTCGCAGGCCATCCTGTCCGCCGAGGTGTCCCAGCGGCAGCTCACCGAGCTCGCCGACGTGTTGCGCCGCGCCGTGTCGGCCTACCGGGAGGTGCCCGCGTGAGAACGCACCCGATCGACATGTACACCTCAGCGGTCCGCCTGCTGCCCGACGGGCAGGTACACGACACGCCGCGCACGTTCGAAGCGGATCGACCCGGATGGTTTGTGATGGCCGAGCACGCCGCAACCGACGCCGACGTGCACGCCGATCACTGGGAGGTGCACCCCGAGGCTGAGGAGCTCGTCTTCTGCCTTCGCGGCGCCTTCCGCATCATCATCCGTGCGCGGGACCGCGAGGCCGAGGACGAGGTCGCGGTTCGCGCGGGTTCGGCGGTGATTGTGCCCCGAGGCCATTGGCACCGCATCGAGCTGGACGAGCCCAGCGACCTGATGGCCTTCACGGTCCTCGACGGCACCCGCCTGGCGCAGGCGTAGCGCGTCGGGCCCCTGGCCGCCCGTCTGGGACAATCGGCCGTGGTGAAACGACGATGCACACGACCGAGCTGACGACGCCGACCGCGATCGCGGCCCCCCAAACCGTGGTCGACCTCGACGCGATCGCCCACAACGTGCGGCTGCTGCGCGACCTCGCGGGCACCGCGCAGGTGATGGTCGTCGTCAAGGCCGACGGCTACGGGCACGGCGCCGCGCAGGTCAGCCGCGTCGCGCTGGCCGCGGGCGCCACCGAACTCGGCGTTGCGACCGTCGGCGAGGCGTTGGCGCTGCGCCACGACGGCATCACCGCTCCGGTGCTGGCGTGGCTGCATCCGCCCGGTACCGATTTCGCCCCCGCCGTGGCCGCCGACGTACAGATCGCGGTGTCGTCGGTGCGCCAACTCGATGACCTGCTCGACGCCGTCGCGCGCACCGGGCGCAGCGCTTCGGTCACAATCAAGGCCGACACCGGGCTCAGCCGCAACGGCGTCGGCGCGGCGGAGTTCCCGGCCATGATCGCCGCGCTCAAGCGGGCGCATGCCGACGAAGCGGTCAGCTTGCGGGGGCTGATGTCGCATCTGGTGCACGGCGACCAACCCGACGATCCGCTCAACGACGTACAGGCGCAGCGGCTCACCGAGATGCGGAGCTACGCCGCCGATCAGGGCGTGCGGTTCGAGATCATGCACCTTTGCAACAGCCCCGCCGCCATGACCCGGCCCGATCTGGCCTTCGACCTGGTGCGCGCCGGTATCGCGGTGTACGGCCAGACCCCGATACCCGAACGCGGGAACATGGGACTGCGTCCGGCGATGACACTGAAATGCCCTGTGGCGCTGGTTCGGTCGATACGGGCGGGCGACGGCGTGTCGTACGGGCACACCTGGGTCGCCGAGCGTGACACCACGGTGGCGTTGTTGCCGGTCGGTTACGCCGACGGGGTGTTCCGCCCGCTGAGCAACCGCATCGACGTCATGATCAACGGCCGGCGGTGCCGCAATGTCGGCCGGATCTGCATGGACCAGTTCGTCGTGGACCTCGGGCCGGGGGGCGGGGCGGTAGAAGGGGACGATGCGATCCTGTTCGGGCCGGGCACCCACGGTGAGCCGACGGCCCAGGAGTGGGCCGACCTGCTCGGCACCATCAACTACGAGGTCGTGACCAGTCCGCGTGGCCGCTTCGTACGGACCTATACCGGATCGATGGACAAGACACATTGATGGACGACAAAATTCCTGCCCCACGCCGCCGCAACGCGAACGGACGCTGGCTCGCGGGCGCTGCGGGTCTGACCGCGGTCGGCAGCGCGGCCGGAATGTCGGCCGCGCGCTCGCTGCGGCGTCGGCTCGACACCGTGGACCACTACAAGGACGAGGACTTCGAACTCCTCGACGCCGACCGCAGTTCGGTCGTCACCACGCCCGACGGTGTGTCGCTGGCGGTCCGCGAGGTCGGCCCGCAGGACGCGCCGCTGACCGTGGTGTTCGCGCACGGATTCTGTCTGCGCATGGGCGCCTTCTACTTTCAGCGTGTCAGGCTGACCGAGCAGTGGGGACCACAGGTCCGCATGGTGTTCTACGACCAGCGCGGACACGGGCAGTCAGACGAGGCGCCGCCGGAGACCTATTCGGTCACCCAACTCGGACAGGATCTGGAGGCGGTGCTGGCGGTGGTGGCCCCGCGCGGCCCCGTGGTGCTGGTCGGGCACTCGATGGGCGGAATGACCGTGCTGTCGCACGCGCGACAGTTCCCGCAGCACTATCCGAAGCGGATCGTCGGTGCGGCGATCATCTCCTCTGCGGCCGAAGGGGTTTCGCGATCGCCGCTGGGCGAGATCTTGAAGAACCCCGCACTGGAGGCAGTCCGGTTCGCGGTGCGGTACGCACCCAAGATGGTGCACCGCACCCGCGGGGCGGCGAAGTCGGTGATCGCGCCGATCCTGCGGGCGGGATCCTACGGCGACGAGAAGATCAGCCCGAGCGTCGTGGCGTTCTCGGAGCGGATGATGCACGGCACACCGATCGCGACACTCGTCGAGTTCCTGCACGCGCTCGAGGTGCACAACGAGATCGACGGCCTGACCACGCTGGCCAAGGTGCCGACCCTGATCGCGTGCGGCGATCGCGATCTGCTGACCCCGATGGAGTATTCGCAAGCCATGGCGGCGGTGCTGCCGAAGGCGCAACTGGTGATCGTCGGCGGCGCAGGACATCTCGTCCAGCTCGAACAACCCGAGGCGATCAACGAGGCGCTGGTGCGGCTCGTCGAACGCGCGACACCGTCCAAGCTCGTCGCGCTGACGAGGCGGGTGCGCGAGAAGGTCCGCAACAATGGGTGACCGCAGCTCGGGCACGGCCGAACTGCCGACCGCAGACGACACCGTCGCGCTCGGCGCCGAACTCGGTAGGCAACTGCACGCGGGCGACGTCGTCGTCCTGTCCGGCCCGCTTGGCGCGGGAAAGACCGTGCTCGCCAAGGGCATTGCGCAAGCGATGGACGTCGAGGGCCCGGTGATCTCGCCGACCTTCGTGCTGGCGCGCGTCCACCGGGCCCGCCGAACGGGTGCGCCCGCGATGATCCACGTCGACATGTATCGCCTACTCGACCACCCGTCGGTCGACCTGCTGGCCGAACTCGACTCGCTGGATCTGGACACCGATCTCGACGACGCCGTCGTGGTCGTCGAATGGGGTGAGGGGCTGGCCGAACGGCTCTCCGACAGCCACCTCGACGTGCGGCTCGAGCGTGCCCGCGACACGGAGGTCCGCAACGCGGTGTGGGAGTGGAGCAAGGCGTGAACATACTGGCCATCGACACCGCGACCCCGGCGGTGACGGCGGGCGTGGTTCGCCTCCACGAAATGGAGGTGCTCGCCGAGCGGGTGACGGTCGACGCACGCGCACACGCCGAGCAGCTCACCCCGAACGCGGTGCAGGCGCTGGCCGACGCGGGGCTCCGTGTCGATGAACTGGCCGCGGTGGTCGTCGGGTGCGGCCCGGGACCGTTCACCGGCCTGCGCGTCGGGATGGCCACCGCCGCGGCCTACGGGCACGCGCTGAACATTCCGGTCCACGGCGTCTGCAGCCTCGACGCCATCGGGGTGGACACCGTCGGCGACGTGCTCGTGGTGACCGATGCGCGCCGTCGCGAGGTCTACTGGGCGCGCTACCGCGACGGGGTGCGCACCGACGGACCCGGCGTCTGCACAGCCGCGGACGTGCCCGCAGGCGCCACCGCGGTCGCCGGCTCGCCCGAACACGCGGCGCTGTTCGATCTGCCCCGCCAGGAGCCCGTCTATCCGACCGTCTCGGGGCTGGTGCGTGCCGTGGCCGATTGGGACGCCGAGCCGGCCCCGCTCGTCCCGCTGTACCTGCGCCGGCCCGACGCCAAACCCTCGGTGCCCAGGCGATGAGCATCCAGTACGGGCCGCTGAAGCCGTCCGACGCGGCCCGATGCGCCGAATTGGAGGCCCAACTGTTCGACGGCGACGATCCGTGGCCCGAGCGGGCCTTCCTCGCCGAACTCGCCGCCAAGCACATCCGCTATGTCGCCGCACGCGATCAGGACAAGCTCGTCGGCTACGCCGGCATCGCTCGCCTGGGCCGAAAGAAGCCGTACGAGTACGAGATTCACACCATCGGCGTCGACCCCGCCTATCAGGGCAAGGGGATCGGCAAGCGCATGCTGGCCGAGCTGCTGGGCCACGCCGCGGGCGGTTGTGTCTTCCTCGAGGTTCGCACCGACAACGAAGCGGCGATCAAGATGTACGAAAGCTTCGGCTTCACCAATGTGGGGCTGCGCAAACGGTATTACCGGGCCAGCGGCGCCGATGCCTATACGATGCGGCGAGATCCGACATGACGATCATCCTGGCCATCGAGAGCTCCTGCGACGAAACCGGCGTCGGCATCGCCGAATTGGGTGCCGACGGATCGGTGCGCCTCCTCGCCGACGAGGTGGCTTCCAGCGTCGACGAACACGCCCGTTTTGGCGGGGTGGTCCCAGAGATCGCCTCCCGGGCGCACCTGGAGGCGTTGGGCCCGACGATGCGCCGCGCGCTGCAGGCCGCCGGGGTGGCCAGACCCGACGTCGTCGCCGCGACGATCGGGCCGGGGCTGGCAGGTGCGCTGCTGGTGGGAGTGGCTGCGGCCAAGGCTTATTCGGCGGCGTGGCAGGTGCCGTTCTACGCCGTCAACCACCTGGGTGGGCACCTGGCCGCCGACGTCTACGACCACGGTCCGCTGCCGGAGAGCATCGGCCTGCTGGTCTCGGGTGGGCACACCAACCTGCTGCACGTGCGATCGCTCGGCGAGCCGATCGTCGAACTCGGCAGCACCGTCGACGACGCCGCGGGAGAGGCCTACGACAAGGTGGCGCGCCTGCTGGGCCTGGGCTATCCCGGCGGCAGGGTGCTCGACGAGCTGGCCCGCGAGGGCGACCGGGACGCGATCGTTTTCCCGAGGGGCATGACCGGCCCACGCGACGATCCGTACGCGTTCAGCTTCTCCGGACTCAAAACCGCGGTCGCCCGGTACGTCGAAAGCCACCCGGAGGCGGCGACGGCCGATGTGGCGGCCGGATTCCAGGAAGCCGTCGCCGACGTGCTGACCCTCAAGGCGGTGCGGGCGGCCAAGGCGCTCGACGTCTCGACGCTGCTGATCGCCGGCGGCGTGGCGGCGAACTCGCGGTTGCGTGAGCTGGCCGAGGAGCGGTGCGCCGCCAACGGGCTGACGCTGCGGGTTCCGCGACCACGCCTGTGCACCGACAACGGCGCGATGATCGCGTCGTTCGCAGCGCATCTGATCGCGGCCGGGGCGGCACCGTCGCGGCTGGATGCCGTCAGCGATCCGGGCCTGCCCGTCGTGCAGGCACAAGTGGCCTGATCTTGTCGATACCCGGCCTTGAGTGCTAGCACTCTCGTGTATAGAGTGCTAGGTGGCACGCGGCCAACCCCTGCGCCGGCACCCGCGACGACGGTGCGTGGGCACGGATGCATGCCGAACACCTGGTAATTGAGAGATCCGGGTACCCGGATCGACACCCGAACTAGTGGAGGGCTCCATCGTGGCGAGCGTGAACATCAAGCCACTCGAGGACAAGATCCTCGTTCAGGCCAACGAGGCCGAGACCACGACCGCATCCGGTCTGGTCATCCCCGACACCGCCAAGGAAAAGCCGCAGGAAGGCACCGTCGTCGCAGTTGGCCCCGGCCGCTGGGACGAGGACGGCGAGAAGCGCATCCCGCTGGACGTCTCCGAGGGCGACACCGTCATCTACAGCAAGTACGGCGGCACCGAGATCAAGTACAACGGCGAGGAGTACCTGATCCTCTCGGCACGCGACGTGCTGGCCGTCGTCAACAAGTAAGCACCCGTGTTCCGCCCCGGGAATCCCCGTCCACACGGGTGATTTCCGGGGCGGCATGCGTCTATAGCGAATTGCGACTCAAAGAAAGACACCTATGAGTAAGCAGATTGAGTTCAACGAAACCGCGCGCCGCGCAATGGAAGCCGGCGTGGACAAGCTGGCCGACGCGGTGCGGGTGACCCTGGGGCCGCGCGGCAAGAACGTGGTGCTGGCCAAGTCGTGGGGCGGGCCGACCATCACCAACGACGGTGTGACGATCGCCCGTGAGATCGACCTGGAGGATCCGTTCGAGAACCTCGGGGCGCAGTTGCTCAAGTCGGTGGCCACCAAGACCAACGACGTCACAGGCGACGGCACCACCACCGCGACCGTGCTGGCTCAGGCATTGGTCAAGGGCGGGCTGCGCAACGTCGCCGCCGGCGCCAACCCGATCGCGCTCGGCGCGGGCATCGCCAAGGCCGCCGACGCGGTGTCGGATGCCTTGCTGGCCGCGGCCACGCCGGTGTCGGAGAAGAACGCCATCGCCCAGGTCGCCACTGTCTCGTCTCGCGACGAGAAGGTCGGCGAGCTGGTCGGTGAGGCGATGACGAAGGTCGGCGCCGACGGCGTCGTCTCCGTCGAAGAGTCCTCGACGCTGGAGACCCACCTGGAGATGACCGACGGCGTCGGCTTCGACAAGGGGTACCTCTCGGCGTATTTCGTCACCGACTTCGACGCCCAGGAGGCGGTGCTCGAGGACGCGCTGGTGCTGCTGCACCGGGAGAAGATCAGCTCGCTGCCCGACCTGCTTCCGCTGTTGGAGAAGGTCGCCGAGGCGGGTAAACCGCTGCTGATCGTCGCCGAAGATGTTGAGGGCGAGGCGCTTTCGACACTGGTGGTCAACGCCATCCGTAAGACGCTGAAGGCCGTGGCGGTCAAGGCTCCGTTCTTCGGCGACCGCCGCAAGGCGTTCCTCGACGACCTCGCCGTCGTCACCGGCGGCCAGGTCGTCAATCCGGATGTCGGCCTGATGCTGCGCGAGGTGGGTCTGGAGGTGCTGGGCACCGCTCGACGCGTCGTGGTGGACAAGGACAGCACCACGATCGTCGAAGGTGGCGGCACCAAGGAGGCCATCGAGGCGCGAAAGGCGCAGCTTCGGTCCGAGATCGAGGTCTCCGATTCGGAATGGGATCGCGAGAAGCTCGAGGAGCGGTTGGCCAAGCTGGCCGGCGGCGTTGCCGTCATTCAGGTGGGCGCCGCGACCGAGACCGATCTGAAGAAGCGCAAGGAAGCAGTCGAGGACGCCGTCGCGGCGGCCAAGGCCGCTGTCGAAGAGGGTGTCATCGCCGGTGGCGGTGCGGCCCTGATCCAGACCCGCGGCGCACTGGATAAGCTGCGCGACAGCCTTTCCGGCGACGAGCGTCTCGGTGTCGAGTTGTTCGCCGCCGCGATCAGTTCCCCGCTGTACTGGATCGCCACCAACGCCGGGCTCGACGGCGCGGTCGTGGTGAACAAGGTCGCCGAGTTGCCTGCCGGACAAGGCTTCAACGCGGCGACGCTCTCCTACGGTGATCTGACGGCCGACGGTGTCGTCGACCCGGTCAAGGTCACGCGTTTGGCGGTGCTGAACGCGGCGTCGGTGGCCCGCATGGTGCTGACCACCGAGACGGCTGTCGTGGACAAGCCCGAGGAGCCGGAGGACGACGGCCACGGCCACGGGCACGGCCATCACCATCATCACTGAGTAGCAATACGAAGCACCCCCGGTCTGGTGGCCGGGGGTGTTCTCGTTTGGGGCGAACCTCCAACGGTCAACTTTTCGTACAAGGGTGAGTGCTCGGTCGTCAGAATCCCGCATGCATCGCGATACTGGGGTTTACGCTGCGAGAACCTGACAACGAGGTGGTGAGGACGTATGCCACTGACACGTCTGTTCCGAGCGGCGGCGGTGATCGTCGGTATGACCGCGATCGCGACTGCACCACCGGTCGCCGCTGACCCGATGAACCCGATACCCGGCAACGGATTCTTTCTCGTCGGCCCCGACATCGCGCCGGGGGTCTACAACACGGGCGGTTCGGCGTCGACCTGGGCGGTCTACATCAACGATGTGCCGACCGAGGATTCGATGTGCGTGTGGTTCACCTACAGCACGCCGGATACGAACAAGGACAACGTCGTCGCCACCAACATGTCCGTCGGTCCGATGAACGCGAACATCAACTCGTCGGTGAAGGCCTTCGAGTCGCGGAACTGCCAACCCTGGACCCGCATCCCGTGACGCGATGATCTAATCGGTCGCGACGTGTGGCGGGTCGTAAATCACCAGGAACACAAGGTCTTCGGTGCCCGTATTGGTCAAGCTGTGCTGCGCGTTGGCCGGTACCTTGACGAACGTGCCGGGCGTGACGTCCCAACTGCGACCGCCGATGCGCAGGCAAGCGGTGCCGGTCAGAAAGAAGAAGGTGTGGTTGTAGTCGTGGTGGTGCGGCGTTGACCCGCCACCGGGGCCGAACTTGGTCAGTTGGGCACTGAACAGTGTCGAGTACTGGGTGCCGACCAAGTCGTCGCTGACCCAGAAGGCCCGACCGAGATCGGTCTGGTGCCAGACGATGTCATCCGGCGCGTACACCATCGGCGATGTCGACTCTGTCATTGTGGTTCTCCTTTACACGCGGCTTACCATTACTGAAACATTGTGCAAGTGGAAATGTTGATAACTAACCTGTTATGGGGCGATTGCGCCCCTGATATGGAGAGCCGATGCCGACGCTGGTGCAACTGACCACCTTCGTGGCCGTGGCCGAGCAGGGCGGCTTCACAGCCGCGAGCCGGCGCCTCGGGTTGTCCCAGCCGGCCGTCAGTCGCACTGTCGCCACCCTCGAAAAAGAGCTCGGCTCGAAGCTGTTCATCCGGCGCCGCGACGCTCTCGCGCTCACCGAGGCCGGTGCGGTTGCGCTCACGCACGCCCGGGAAGCGTTGCGGCACTTGACGTTGCTGCGTACCGAGGTGGCCGGACTATCCGGCGGGGTCACCGGCACGCTGAGGATGGCCAGCCTGCCGACCGCAACGGGGCCGTTCGTCGCCCCACAACTTCGCGCCTACGCACGCCGTCACCCGGCTGTCGCCATTCGATTGCTCGAGGGGAGCGAGGAAGAAGTCCTGGACTGGCTCGATCAGGGCGTGGCCGAGGCGGGCGTCGTCAGCCTTCCCGTCAAAGGGTTGGAAGCCGCGACGCTCGGGGACCAGGTGCTGGCCGCGGTGGTGCCGGCCGACTCCGATCTGGCGTCGAAAGAGGTCGTCACCTATGCCGACCTGGCGAGCGTGCCTTTCGTGCGGGGCAAAGGTGGCTGCGCCGACGTGTTCATGCCGATTGCTCGACAGGCGGGTGTGGAGCTCGACCTGGCCTTCGACGCGCGTGAGATTTCAGCGGCCCTCGAGATCGTGCGGGGCGGACTGGGTGTGAGCATCCTGCCGGTCGCCGGCCTGCCCGAGGTGCCCGGAGTCGTGAGCCGACCGTTGGTCCCGCAGACGGTCCGCCGCCTCGGCATCGCCGTCTCCGCGAGCGCATCGCGGGCCGCACGGGCGTTCCTCGACCAGATCGCCGCCCTCAACCGTTGACCGTTTTGGCAAAGATCCGGGCCCGGTATAACCTGGTCGGCGTGAACATCGCGACGCGCGCCGGCTATTGGCGCTTTATCGAGGCTCCGGGCGGAGCCGATAAAGCGCAGCGCTAAGCGACGCATCCACCCGGAGCCCAGGCAGTGACCACCAGGTCGCTGCCTTCTGTCATTCAAGGGCCCGGGGCTTTCACCGGGCGCCCACAACATCTGAGAAAGGCACCCGAAGATGAACCTGGCGCAGACCGCCACCCCGCCCGCCACCTCGGACCGGCGGGTCCGCGGTTTCAGCGAGATCCCCAGCCCGCACGAGGTGCTCACCGAGTTCCCGCTGGGAGCCCGGCGTGCGGAGCGAGTGGTGCGCGACCGGGAGGAGATCGCCGACATCCTCGCGGGCCGCGACGACCGGCTGCTGGTGGTCGTGGGACCGTGCTCGGTGCACGACCCGTCGGCGGCGCTCGACTACGCCAGCCGTCTGGTCAAGGTGGCCGACGAGCTCAGCGACCGCCTCAAGATCGTGATGCGGGTCTACTTCGAGAAGCCGCGCACCACGATCGGGTGGAAGGGCCTGATCAACGATCCGGACATGGACGGCACCTTCGACGTGGCGCGCGGCCTGCGTATCGCCCGTCACCTGCTGCTCGACATCGTCGACATCGGCTTGCCGGTCGGATGTGAGTTCCTCGAGCCGACCAGCCCGCAGTACATCGCCGATGCCGTCGCGTGGGGTGCCATCGGCGCCAGGACCACCGAATCCCAGGTGCACCGCCAATTGGCATCCGGGTTGTCGATGCCCGTCGGCTTCAAGAACGGCACCGACGGCAACATTCAGGTGGCCGTGGACGGGGTCAAGGCCGCCGCCGCGCCGCACGTCTTCTTCGGCATGGACGATCTCGGGCGCGGTGCCTTGGTCAACACCGCGGGCAACGAGGACTGTCACGTCATCCTGCGCGGCGGTACCAACGGGCCGAACTGCGACGCCGAAGCCGTCCAGACGACGGCAGCCAAGCTGACCGCGGCCGGATTGCCGGGGCGCGTCGTAATCGATTGCAGCCACGCGAATTCCGGAAAGGATCACGTCCGCCAGGCGCTGGTCGCCGCAGAGGTTGCGCAGCTGGTGCGCGACGGTCTACCGGTCAGCGGGGTGATGCTCGAGAGCTTCCTTGTCGCCGGTGCGCAGGCCCCCGAATCCCGTCCCCTGACCTACGGGCAGTCGGTCACCGACAAGTGCATGGACTGGGCGACAACCGATTCGGTGCTGCACACGCTTGCCGACCGCGGGTAGCTGCCCACGGGCGATCAGGAGGCGCGCCGGATGCCGCGTTTCAGCAAAAGTTCGCGCTCGGACTCCGACAGCCCGCCCCAGATGCCGTAGGGCTCGCCGACGGCGAGGGCGTGCGCGCGGCACTGGGCGATCACCGGGCACTTACGGCACATCTCCTTGGCGCGCATCTCCCGTTGCGCGCGGGCGCGGCCGCGCTCCCCGTCGGGATGAAAGAACATGGAGGAATCGACGCCCCGACAGAGTCCGGCCATCTGCCAATCCCAAATGTCGGCGTTGGGTCCGGGCAGTTGCTGCGGTTGTGGCATTGGAAACCCCTCTCTGCACATCCATTTCGGAAACGAACGGATGAGTGAGTTCAAAACCGATTCGAGCTCAAGTCGCCGATGACCACTCGTGGAGACAAAGTATGGGCGCTCACGAAATCTCGTCAATAGCCTGCCTATGTGCTTATTGACATAACCGCAGGCCAAGAATTTACCTCACGTTCATCATTGCGACGCACAGGCAACGAGAACGGTGCTAAACGAACCGAACGCGGTGGACCGCGGAAACCATTTTTCCAGTTCGCGTCAATTTCCGGTTCGCGGGCAAACTCCGCCCGCTTACATGCAAGTAACATTGCGACCACCAATTGTTAACCAATGCCGCGCCGCAATTGATACGGTCGCCACTCGATGTCAGAGACCGTTCTGGCCGCAGCCGCATTCGGTGACGATCCCGGCCGTTGGCCGTTGCCTGCCGGCGCCACCGCCCGCGAGTTGTGGCTGCGCGCCGTCGCGGCGGGCGGACAGGGCCGTTATGCCAGCGCGCGCGTCGATCTGGCCGCGCTGTTCCGCAGCGCGGGACCCGAACGAGCGTTGGCGCACAGCACCGAGGCGTCGTTCCTCCGTCAACTCGGCTGGCACACCCGAGCGCGGCGATGGGACGGGCGGGCGTTGACGCTCGCCGGATCCGATACCGAGGCGGCCGCAGATGCCCTGATCGGTCTGGCGGCCGACGCGCTGGGAGTGGGCCGGTTCGAGGCGTCGGCGCGGGCGTTGGACCGCGCGGCCGAGCTGATGTCGGATCCGGCGCCGCCGAGGCTGAGGGTGCGGCTGGGTTGGGTGTCGGCCGAGCTGGCGATGGCGCGTGGCCGCGGCGCGGCCGCAGTGGGTCACGCCGAACGCGCCGCCGCCGACGCCGCGGCCCTCGGCTCGGTACGCCACCAGGTGAAGTCGTCGGTCGTGCACGCCGCCGCCCGGTGCAGCGCGGGTGACATGACCGTCGCACGATCGTTGGCCGACGCGGCGTTCGACGAAACGCGGCGTTTCGGAATGGTTCCGCTGCAGTGGGCGTTGGCCTGCTTGCTGGCCGACATCGGCAGCGGCGCGCATCCGACACTCGACATGGTGGCGATCCGCGACCGTTGTGCCGATACAGTGCGTCGGCGGGGCGGCGTGTGGGCGGTGCGGTAACCGGGTCCACACGGAAGTGAAAGTTATTGTTTAGCTGACCGGTCTACCGGATCCGGTCCCGTTCGTAACGTTGGAGAGATCGCCCACGATGACATTTTCGGGAGAACGTCTCGATGCTGTCGTTGCTGAGGCTGTGGCAGGGAACCGAGACGCGCTCCGGGAGGTGCTGGAGACCATTCGCCCGATCGTTGTTCGGTACTGCCGGGCAAGGGTAGGGGCGACAGAGCGCAGTGGCCTCTCAGCCGACGACGTTGCGCAGGAGGTTTGCTTGGCCGCCATCACGGCGCTGCCGCGCTACAAGGATCAGGGACGACCGTTCCTGGCCTTCGTGTACGGCATTGCCGCCCACAAGGTTGCTGACGCGCATCGCGCCGCAGCCAGGAATCGATCCGACCCGACCGACGTCGTGCCGGAGCGATTCTCGCTGGACGCCGGACCCGAGCAGATGGCGCTCGATGCCGAAGCGTCGGCACGGATGAAGAAGCTTCTGGCGGTGCTTCCCGAGAAGCAGCGCGAGATCCTGATCCTGCGCATCGTCGTCGGAATGAGCGCCGAGGAGACCGCTGAGGCGGTCGGCAGCACGGCGGGCGCCGTCCGCGTCGCCCAGCACCGTGCGCTGGCGCGACTGAAGTCCGAGATCGTCGCGACGGGGCGTGACTATGCCTGACTTCGGACGCTGGACCTCCAACGGGGGAGATCCCTCGCTCAACGAGATCAACCGCACCGATCGGTTCCTCGATTCGCTGGCCACACAGCAGCCGGTGTACTCGACCGATCCCAGTGAGGCGGAACTGGCTCAGCTGCTGTCGGGTTGGCGCGACGAGATCCGCAGCGCGCCCCTGACCGCGACGGTGACTCCGCGCGATGCGGTGCTGGCGCTTGACCGCGCCGCGGCGTCGCGGCGGCGTACGCGGACATCCTTGGCGGTCGTCGGATCGGCCGCGGCCGCGGTGTTGTGTATCGGCGGGTTCGGTGCGGTGGTCGCCGGCTCCGGGCCGGGCGACTCACTCTACGGTCTGCGGACCATGCTCTTCGGCGAGCAACACGACACCCGCGACGACGCGGTCGTGCTGGCCGCACAGACTCAGATGGCCGAGGTGCAGCAACTGATCGAGCAGGGTCAGTGGCAAGCCGCCCAGGACAAGCTCGAGACCTTGACGACCACCGTGGCGACGGTGAACGACACTGTGCGCAAAGAAGAATTGGTCACGCAGTGGCAGGAACTGACGGTCAAGGTCGAGTCCCAGGACCCGGCGGCCACCCTGCCGCCCAATGCGCCGCCACCGACCTTCCCCGAGGTCGTCGTGCTTCCCAGCGACGGCGTGACCTCGTCGGAGACCACTGCACCGCCGACCACTCCCACGACGTCACCGCCGACCACCCCGTCGACCTCGCCGGAGACGACCACGCCGTCGCCTTCGACGACGGCTGCGCCGGGCGCTCCGTCACCCACGTCGCCGACGGTGAGCGCGCCGCCACCCCCGGTGAGCGCCACCCCGCAGCCGACGTCGGTTCCGGACTCGCCGACGGCGCTACCGACACCGACGGCGCAGCCGACGCCGACAGCGCAGCCGACCGCACAGCCGACCGCGACGGCGGATGCGCCGCTACCGACTCCGAGCACTCGGGTTCAGGTTCCGACGCCGTCGTCTCCGCCGGCGGTGGTCGAGCAGCAGGAAGAGGAATTGCCGTCGGCCGCGCCGACCTCGCAGCAACCGACCGTGCAGGCACCCACGCCGAAAACTGCGGTCACCACGGTGACCGTCCCGGACGCGGTCGAGGAGCCGAGCTAGTCAGCGATAGCCGTCGGACTCCGACGTCGCTTCGTTGAGCGAGGCATCGGCGTAGCCGCGGCAGTAGTCCCACGTCACGTAGGCATCGGGTTCGGGATCGTAGGCGGGCTCGTGCGGCCGCACCGTGCCGTCGACCAGCAGTTGCAGCAGGTTGGCGCGCAGCATGTCCCAGTCGTGGTAGTGGTCCTGCTGGCATTCGTCGCAGCACACGACCAGTCCGCGGATGCCCCGGTGCGCCAGAAGTGCCTCGTACACCGCCAGATCGGCGAGATCGGCCTCGACCGCCGTCCGCTCCTGCGGGTCCAGGGGCTGGCCCGGCTCGAGCGCGTCGAGGGCAGCCGAAGGGTCGCACGGGTCATCGGCGAACGGGTCCGGTGGCAAACCCGGAGGCAGGTGGTCACGCACGAGTCCACACTACGCAGCGGGGCGGGGATAACGCTAGCCGTCACGCCCACGTCGTCGTCGTATCAATAGTTATGTGCGTCATGGCACGTGAGACGGGGATGACGGTCCCCAGCCGATAGGATGGTTTCTTAGCTCGACGACAGTGTTCGGCTGCGTTTGTCTCTGGAGGCCCCCACCATGTCGATCGCCGAAAGCAGCATCCCCATCGCGGTGCCGGTGCCCACCGGCGGGGATGACCCGACGAAGGTCGCCATGCTCGGCCTGACCTTCGACGACGTGCTGCTGCTGCCCGCCGCCTCTGACGTGGTGCCCGCGACGGCCGACACCTCGAGCCAGCTGACGAGAAAAATCCGGCTCAAGGTGCCGCTGGTGAGTTCGGCGATGGACACCGTCACCGAATCGCGCATGGCGATCGCGATGGCCCGCGCCGGCGGGATGGGCGTGCTGCACCGCAACCTGCCGGTGGCCGAGCAGGCCGGCCAGGTCGAGACGGTCAAACGTTCCGAGGCCGGGATGGTCACCGATCCGGTCACCTGCTCGCCGGACAACACGCTGGCCGAGGTCGACGCGATGTGCGCGCGGTTCCGGATCTCGGGGTTGCCCGTCGTCGATGACACCGGCGAGCTGGTCGGAATCATCACCAACCGCGACATGCGCTTCGAGGTGGATCAGTCCAAGCCCGTCTCCGAGGTCATGACCAAGGCCCCGCTGATCACCGCACGCGAGGGCGTGTCCGCCGAGGCTGCGCTAGGACTGTTGCGCCGCAACAAGATCGAGAAGCTTCCCATCGTCGACGGGCACGGCAAGCTGACCGGGCTGATCACCGTCAAGGACTTCGTCAAGACCGAACAGTTCCCGCTGTCGACCAAGGACAAGGACGGCAGGCTGCTCGTCGGGGCGGCCGTCGGCGTCGGTGACGACGCCTGGACGCGGGCGATGACGCTGGTGGACGCGGGCGTCGACGTGCTGGTGGTGGACACCGCGCACGCGCACAACCGCGGCGTGCTGGACATGGTGAGTCGGGTCAAGGCCGCCGTCGGCGACCGGGTCGAGGTGATCGGCGGCAACGTCGCGACGCGTGCGGCCGCATCCGCACTGGCGCAGGCCGGTGCCGACGCCGTCAAGGTCGGGGTCGGGCCCGGCTCGATCTGCACCACCCGCGTGGTCGCCGGCGTGGGAGCACCGCAGATCACCGCGATCTTGGAAGCGGTGGCGGCCTGTCGTCCGTATGGTGTGCCGGTCATCGCCGACGGCGGGCTGCAGTACTCGGGTGACATCGCCAAGGCCCTGGCGGCGGGCGCGTCGACCGCGATGCTGGGCTCGTTGCTCGCGGGCACCGCAGAGTCGCCCGGCGAGCTGATCTTCGTCAACGGCAAGCAGTTCAAGAGCTATCGCGGGATGGGGTCGCTCGGCGCCATGCAGGGCCGCGGCGCTGCCGGGGCGTTGCGCGGGTCCTACTCCAAGGACCGCTACTTCCAGGACGACGTGCTCAGCGAGGACAAGCTCGTCCCGGAGGGAATCGAGGGCCGGGTACCGTTCCGCGGTCCGCTGGGGACGGTGATCCACCAACTCACCGGCGGGCTGCGCGCGGCGATGGGCTACACCGGGTCGGCGACGATCGAGCAGTTGCAGCAGGCCCAGTTCGTGCAGATCACCGCGGCGGGGCTCAAGGAGAGCCACCCGCACGACATCACGATGACGGTCGAGGCGCCGAACTACTACACCCGCTAGAGGAGAAACTGGCCATGCGAGACATGGTTGAGCTCGGCATGGGCAGAACCGCCCGCCGCACCTACGAACTCGACGACGTCAACATCGTGCCGTCGCGGCGCACCCGGTCGTCCCAGGATGTGTCGACGGCCTGGCAACTGGACGCCTACCGGTTCGAGATCCCGGTGGTGGCCCATCCCACCGACGCGTTGGTGTCCCCGGAGTTCGCCATCGAGATCGGTCGGCTCGGCGGGCTCGGTGTGCTCAACGGCGAGGGGCTGATCGGTCGGCACGCGGACGTCGAAGCCAAGATCGCGCAGGTGATCGAGGCGGCCGAGAAGGAGCCCGAACCCTCCGCCGCGATCCGGCTGCTGCAGCAGTTCCACGCCGCCCCGCTGGACCCGGATCTGCTGGGCGCCTCCGTGGCGCGCATCCGCGAGGCCGGTGTGACGACGGCGGTGCGGGTCAGCCCGCAGAACGCCCGCGCGCTGACACCGACACTGCTCGCCGCGGGCATCGACCTGTTGGTCATCCAGGGCACGATCATCTCCGCCGAGCGGGTGGCGTCCAACGGGGAACCGCTGAACCTCAAGACCTTCATCTCCGAGCTCGACGTGCCCGTCGTCGCGGGCGGGGTCCTCGACCACCGCACCGCGCTGCACCTGATGCGGACGGGCGCGGCCGGCGTCATCGTCGGCTACGGCTCGACCAGCGGTGTGACCACCAGCGACGAGGTGCTCGGGATCAGCGTCCCGATGGCCACCGCCATCGCCGACGCCGCCGCCGCGCGCCGCGAATACCTCGATGAGACCGGCGGACGCTACGTCCATGTCCTGGCCGACGGCGATATGCACACCTCCGGTGATCTGGCGAAGGCCATCGCGTGCG
This sequence comes from Mycobacterium sp. IS-1590, assembly GCF_001500025.1. Classification (GTDB taxonomy): domain Bacteria; phylum Actinomycetota; class Actinomycetes; order Mycobacteriales; family Mycobacteriaceae; genus Mycobacterium. The sequence continues at coordinate 306,123 of NZ_LQIW01000001.1, forward strand.
GCGCCGATGCGGTGGTGCTCGGAACGCCGCTGGCCACGTCGGCCGAGGCGTTGGGCCAGGGCTGGTACTGGCCGGCCGCCGCCGCGCATCCGTCGCTGCCCCGCGGTGCGTTCCTGCAGGTCGCGATGGGCGAGCGCCCATCGCTGGAACAGGTGCTGACCGGGCCGTCCGATGATCCGTTCGGCTCGCTGAACCTGGTTGGCGGGCTGCGACGCTCGATGGCCAAGGCCGGTTACTGCGACCTCAAGGAATTCCAGAAGGTCGGTCTGACCGTCGGAAGCTGAGTTCTCAGCGCCTACGCTGGACGAGGTGTTCTTCTTCCTCTTCAGCTATGGCACCAAACAGAAGCATCTCGGTGCGGGAGAGGTTCGGGCCTGCCCACGCTGCCACAACACCACGCAGTGGTCGCGGGTCCGCGAGTTCAAGCAGTTCTCGCTGTTCTTCGTTCCGGTGGCGCGCTGGAACCGTCGTCAGTTCGAGGTGTGCGGCATCTGCGGCACCGCGGTCGCGATCTGACCGTCGTGGAAAGTTACCCCTCGGTAACGCCATACTGGACGCATGGAACCTGACTACGACGTCTTGGTGATCGGTTCGGGGTTCGGCGGCAGCGTCACTGCGCTGCGGCTCACCGAGAAGGGCTACCGGGTCGGGGTGCTCGAAGCCGGTAGGCGCTTCGCCGACGAGGACTTCGCCAAGACCTCGTGGAATCTGCGCAAGTTCCTGTGGGCGCCACAACTCGGGATGTACGGCATCCAGCGGATCCACCTGCTGCGCAACGTGATGATCCTGGCCGGAGCGGGTGTCGGAGGCGGCTCGCTGAACTACGCCAACACGCTGTATGTCCCGCCGGATCCGTTCTTCAACGACCCGCAGTGGAAGGACATCACCGACTGGCGCGCGGAGTTGATGCCGCACTACGACCAGGCGCAGCGCATGCTCGGCGTCGTCACCAACCCGACGTTCACCGACGCCGACCGCGTCGTCAAGGAGGTCGCCGAGGAAATGGGCGTGGGTGACACGTTCGTGCCGACACCCGTGGGTGTCTTCTTCGGCCCGGACGGCACGAAGGCACCCGGCGAAACCGTGCCCGACCCGTACTTCGGCGGTGCCGGACCGGCACGCAAGGGATGCATCGAGGTCGGCGAATGCATGACCGGCTGCCGTCACAACGCCAAGAACACACTGGTCAAGAACTACCTCTACCTGGCCGAGAAGTTCGGGACGACGATCCACCCGATGACCACGGTCACCGGGTTCGAGCAGCGCCCCGACGGGCTGTGGAATGTGCACACCGTCCGGACCGGTCGCTGGGTCCGCAAGCAGAAGCGCACCTTCACCGCATCGCACGTGGTGCTGGCGGCCGGCACGTGGGGCACCCAGCGGTTGCTGTTCAAGATGCGCGACAAGGGCAAGCTGCCCAACCTGTCCGACAAGCTCGGTGTGCTGACCCGCACCAACTCCGAATCCATCGTCGGCGCAGGACGTTTCGAGGTCTCCGACGACCTGAACCTGACGCACGGTGTGGCGATCACATCGTCGATCCACCCCACCCCGGACACTCACATCGAGCCCGTGCGCTACGGCAAGGGCTCCAACGCCATGGGCCTGTTGCAGACGTTGATGACCGACGGCCACGGGCCGGAAGGCACCGACACGCCGCGGTGGAAACAGCTGTTCATCAACGGCCGCAAGGATCCCCGCGGCACGCTGCGGCTGCTCAACGTCCGCCGTTGGAGTGAACGCACGTTGATCGCGTTGGTCATGCAGCACTTGGACAATTCGATCACCACGTTCACCAAGAGGAACAAGTTCGGGATCAGGCGCTATTTGAGCAAACAAGGGCACGGGGCGCCCAACCCCACGTGGATCCCGGTCGGCAATCAGGTCACCCGCCGAATCGCCGAGAAGATCGACGGCGTCGCGGGCGGCACCTGGGGTGAGTTGTTCAACATCCCCCTCACCGCGCACTTCCTCGGCGGCGCCGCCATCGGCGACGACCCGCAGCACGGCGTCATCGACCCGTATCACCGGGTGTACGGCTATCCGACGCTCTCGGTGCACGACGGTGCGTCGATCTCGGCGAATCTCGGTGTCAATCCATCACTTTCGATCACCGCTCAGGCCGAGCGCGCGGCGTCGCTGTGGCCGAACAAGGGTGAGCAGGACCTGCGGCCGGAGCAGGGGCAGCCGTATCGGCGGCTGGCGCCCGTCGCGCCGCAGAACCCGGTCGTTCCGGACCACGCACCGGCGGCGCTGCGCTGGTTGCCGATCCAACCGGTCACCTCGGCCGGTTGAGGTTTCGGCGATTCGGGTAACTGACGCAGATGCGGACCGCTTATCAAGAGCAGCTGGCCGCACTGAGTGCCCAGCTCGGCGAGATGTGCGGGCTGGCGGTCAGCGCGCTTGAGCGCGCCACGCAGGCCCTGCTCGAGGCTGACCTCTCGCTCGCCGAGCAGGTCATCGCCGACCACGAACACATCATCGCGCTCAACCGGCGGGCCGAGGAGGCGGCGCTGCGGATCCTCGCGCTGCAACAGCCCGTGGCAAGTGACCTGCGCACGGTCGTCGGCTCCATCCACATCGCCGCGGACATCGACAGGATGGGCGCTTTGGCGGCGCACGTGGCAGGCATCTCCCGGTTGCGCCACCCCGATTGCGCGTTACCGTCCGACGTCCGCGCGAGCTTCGCCGAGATGGGTGCGCGCGCGGTCCAGCTGGCGAAGACCGCACAGGAGGTGCTGCTGTCGCGTGATCCCGACAAGGCGGCGCGGCTGCGCGACGAGGATGATGCCGTCGACGCCGAGCACCGGCACCTGTTCACCCTGCTGATCGACCACAAGTGGCAGGACGGGGTGTGTTCGGCCGTCGACGTCGCGCTGCTCGGGCGCTACTACGAACGGTTCGCCGACCACGCCGTCGAGATCGGCAAGCGCGTGGTCTTCGAGGCGACCGGCGGTCTGCCCGGCCACAAGCAGATGGCCTGACGTCTCCGGCTAGGTCGGGCGTCGGCGCACCGGCTCCCGGCCCGGCGGTTGGGCAGGAGTCGGCAGCAGCGGCTTGCACCAGCGAACCGGCACGGTGGTCGGCTCCCGCGCCGTGAGCTGAAGATCCTCTCCACCATGGCGGATCAGCAGCTCACCTTCCGGGCCGTCGCGCAGCGTGTAGGTGACGTCGTCGTGATCGGCATCGACGGTGAGGCGGAAGTTCCTCCACCGCAACCGGAATCGCAGTCGAGAGATCCCGTCGGGAAGCCGGGGGTTGAGCTCGAGTACCCCTTCGTCGTCTCGTAGCCCGCCGAATCCCGCCACCATCGCCGCCCACGCCCCGCCGAGCGATGCCATGTGTAGGCCGTCGCGGGTGTTGTGGTGGAGATCGCGCAGGTCGATCATCGCCGCCTCGTAGGCGTAGTCGTGGGCGAGTTCGAGATGACCGACGTCGGCACACATCACCGCCTGTGTACACGCCGAAAGAGACGAATCGCGGGTGGTGCGTCGTTCGTAGTAGTCGACGTTGCGGGCCTTCTGTTCGGCGGTGAACGCGTGGCCCTGCCAGTGCATCGCCAACACCAGGTCCGCCTGTTTGATCACCTGCGCCGGATAGAGCCGAACATACGGTTCGTGCATCAGCAGTGGGTAAACCGTGTTGGCGTTGAAATCCCACTCGCGCAGCGTCGTGAAACCGTCACATTGCGGGTGCACACCCAGCTCCTCGTCGAACGGGATGTGGGCGGCGTCGGCGGCGTGACGCCACGCGGCCATCTCCTCGGTGGAGACGCCGGCCGCCTGGGCGGCGTCGACATTGCGGCCGCATGCGTCGGCGGCTGCCCGGAGGTTGGCGGCCGCCATCAGGTTCGTGAACACGTTGTCCCGCACGATGGCGGTGTACTCGTCGGGACCCGTCACGCCGTCGACGTGCCACACCCCGTGACGATCGTGGTGACCGAGCGATGCCCACAGCCGCGCGGTCTCGATGAGCACCCGCAGCCCGCACTCCTCTTCCAAGGAATGGTCGCCCGTGACAATGCGGTAGCGCTCGAACGCCATCGCGATGGTGGCACTGACGTGGAAGGCCGCGGTGCCAGCCGGCCAGTAAGCCGAGCACTCCTCACCGCGGATGGTGCGCCATGGGTAGGCGGCACCGTCGAGGTCCAACAGCGTCGCCCGCTCCTTGGCCTGCGGGAGAATCGAAGCGCGCCAACGCAATGCGTCGGCCGCAGCCGACGGGTGGGTGTAAGTCAGCACCGGCAGGACGAAACCCTCGGTGTCCCAGAAGGCGTGGCCGTCATAGCCCGTCCCGGTCAGGCCCTTGCCGGGAATCGCGCGACGCTCGGCGCGCGCGCTGGCCTGCAGGACGTGGAAGAGGGCGAACCGTACCGCCTGCTGACAGTCGGGGTCCCCCTCGACCTCGACGTCCGCACCGTCCCAGAAGTCGTCGAGGTAGTCCCGCTGGGCGTCGAGCAGCCCCTGCCAGCCGGTGTAGCGGGCACTGCTGAGCGCGGCCGCCGCCTGGTCGCGCAACGCCGGGCGCGACCGCAGACTGGACCACCCGTAGGCGAGGTACTTGACGATGCGCAGGCGTTGTCCGGGACGCAGGCCGCAGATGACCGTCGTGTTGGCCCAATCCTGGCCCGCGCCGGTGTCCACCTCGACCCGACCGGGAACCTCGATGTCGTGGTCCATGGCCGCGGCCATCATCAGGTTGCTCGCACGGGTGCGGTGCAGCAGGATCGCGCCGTGTTCGGAGTGTTCGTGCTGCACCGGCTCCAGCGGTCGTTCCAGGACGGCCGATACCCGCGGATCATTGGTCGACGGCGGCAACTCCTCGTTGGCCACAAGTTCCGATTGCACCGTGACGCGGGCGAATTCGTCCTGTGCCTCGACGATGTACTCGATGGCCGCGACACTGCGCTGGGTAAGCGAAACGATCCGCGTGGAAGCGACTTTGATCTTCTTGCCCGCCGGAGAACGCCAGCACGCGGTGCGAGTGAGCGTGCCGGCCCGAAAATCCAGAATGCGTTCGTGATCGAGCAGCTCCCCGTAACGCACGTCGAATGGTTCGTCGTCGACCAGCAGGCGCATCAATTTGCCGTTGGTGACGTTGACGACCGTCTGTCCGTCCTCGGGCCAGCCGTATCCCGCCTCGGCGTACGGAAGGGGACGAACCTCGTAGAACGAATTGAGGTAGGTGCCGGGCAATGCGTGCGGTTCGCCTTCGTCGAGATTTCCGCGCATGCCGATGTGGCCGTTGGACAACGCGAACACCGACTCCGACTGGGCCAGGACGCTGAGGTCGAGCGATCTCTCGCGGACCTGCCACGGCTCCACGGGGTAGATGTCGTCGTGCAGGCTCATGAGAGCAGCTCCGCGAGATCGGACACCACGATGTCAGCCCCGTTGCGCCGCAACGCTTCCGCCTGGCCGACCCGGTCGACACCGACCACCACGCCGAAGCGTCCGGCCCGTCCCGCGGCCACCCCGGAGAGTGCGTCTTCGAACACGGCCCCGTGCTCGGGTTCGACGCCGAGAAGTTCCGCCGCGCGCAGGAACGAATCGGGCGCGGGCTTACCCGCGATGTTCTCCTCGCGTAACACGACACCGTCCACGCGATATTGGACGAACTGGGCAAGCCCGGTCAGCTCGAGCACCTCGCGGGTGTTGGCGCTCGACGACACGACCGCGATGCCCAACTGCGCGGCGGCCGTCGCTTCGAGATAGCGGCGCGAGTCCTCGAACACCTCCACGCCGTCGGTCCGCAGGATCTCTTGGAACATCTCGTTCTTCGCGGTGCCGAGACCGTGGACGGTCTCGGTCGTCTCAGGGTCGTCGGGATCGCCCTCGGGCAACTCGATGTGCCGACTCGACAGAAACGACCGCACCCCGTCCTCGCGCTTCTTGCCGTCTACGTAATTCAGGTAGTCGCTTTGCACGTCGAACGGTGTGAACACCTCGCCGGTCTGCTCGGCTCGTCGCCGAAGGAAGTCGTCGAACATCGCCTTCCATGCTTTCTTGTGCACGCTCGCGGTGTCTGTCAACACGCCGTCGAGGTCGAACAACGCGGCGCGGATCCCGGCGGGTAGCCCTAATTTTTCGGTTCGTCTTTCGCTTTCAGGCACGAATCACCCATTCCCGTTATCGCGCGCAGACATACCTGCGTGCCGATGAACCTACTGCAGCGATGTGAAATTGACGCGCCCAGCAAACAATTGCCTTATATTGAGCGGGCTTTGTCGCTCCGACAGGGTGCTACTCGAGAAAAGGGACCCCATGACCTATCCGCCCCAGCCTCCGCCGCCACCGCCGCAGGGTTATGGGCCACCGCCCGCCGGCTATCCGGCGCAACAGCCCGACAGCAACCTCGTGTGGGGCATCCTCGTTACGGTGTTGTGCTGCTTGCCGTTTGGCATCGTGTCGATCGTCAACGCCAGCAAGGTGTCCGGCCTGTGGCAGTCGGGCCAGTACGCCCAGGCGCAGAAGGCGTCCGACGACGCGAAGAAGTGGGCGGTCTGGGGTGCGATCGCCGGCGCGGTCGTGATCGTCATCTACCTCATCGTCGGGCTCGCGGGCGGCGGCCTGGCCGACATGTGACGTCGCATGTGACTTCCGTGCGCTCGCTCGCCGCGCCGTTGGCGGTCGCCACCGCCGCGGTGGGCGGGTGCGCGGCGATCTGGTTGGCGGATCCGACCGTTCCCGGCGGGATCCTGCCCGTCTGCCCGACCAAGGCGCTGCTCGGCATCGACTGCCCCGGGTGCGGGAGCCTGCGGATGATCTACTCGCTGCTGCATCTCGACGTCGCCGCGGCGGTCCGGTTCAACGCGCTGGGGGTGCTCGCGTTGGTCGTCCTGCTGTGGGCGTACGGGGCCTGGATCTACGGGTCCATGGCAGGCAGGCGGGTGCGCAGTTGGCAGCACCTGCGGTGGTCGGCGCCGCTGGCGGTGGTGCTGACCCTGGCGTGGTTCGTTGTGCGCAACTTGCCGTTTGAGCCGTTCACCGCGCTGCACGTGTGACGTCGTCGCAGCCAACTAGACTGGGCGAGTGACATCAGGATCTCCCCGGCCCGTACTGGTTGTCGATTTCGGAGCGCAGTATGCGCAGTTGATCGCCCGGCGGGTCCGCGAGGCTCGGGTGTATTCCGAGGTGATCCCGCACACCGCCAGTGTCGAGGAGATCAAGGCCCGCGACCCACAGGCCATCGTGCTCTCCGGCGGTCCGGCCAGTGTCTACGAGGACGGTGCCCCGCAGCTGAACCCGGAGCTGTTCGACCTCGATGTTCCGGTGTTCGGCATCTGCTACGGCTTTCAGGCGATGGCGCAGGTGCTCGGCGGTACCGTCGCGCGGACGGGAACCCGTGAGTACGGTCGTACGGAGCTGAAAGTCACTGGCGGAGAGCTGCATTCGGACCTGCCGTCGACCCAGCCGGTGTGGATGAGCCACGGTGACGCGGTGACCGAGGCGCCCGACGGCTTCGAGGTGGTGGCCGCCAGCGGCGGTGCGCCGGTCGCGGCGTTCGAGCATCGTGGCCGTCGGCTGGCAGGTGTGCAGTATCACCCGGAGGTGATGCACACCCCGCACGGCCAGCAGGTGCTGAGCCGCTTTCTGCACGAGTTCGCGGGGATCGACTCGACCTGGACGCCGGCCAACATCGCCGACGCGCTCGTCGAGCAGGTGCGCGAGCAGATCGGCGACGGGCGGGCCATCTGCGGGCTGTCCGGTGGGGTGGACTCCGCGGTCGCGGCCGCACTCGTGCAGCGCGCCATCGGCGACCGGTTGACGTGCGTGTTCGTCGACCACGGCCTGTTGCGGGCGGGGGAGCGGGCCCAGGTGCAGCGCGACTTCGTCGCCGCCACGCACGCCAATCTGGTCACCGTCGACGTCGCCGACCGATTCCTCGAAGCGCTGACCGGGGTGACCAACCCCGAGGGCAAGCGCAAGATCATCGGACGGGAGTTCATCCGGGCGTTCGAAGGCGCGGTGCGGGGCCTCGTCGAGGGGGGTGGGCCTGATGTCGAATTCCTGGTGCAGGGCACGCTGTACCCCGACGTCGTCGAGTCGGGCGGAGGGTCGGGCACCGCGAACATCAAGAGCCACCACAATGTCGGAGGCCTGCCCGCCGACCTGAAGTTCACGCTGGTCGAACCGCTGAGGCTGCTGTTCAAAGACGAGGTCCGGGCGGTGGGCCGTGAGCTCGGGCTTCCTGAGGAAATCGTTGCGCGGCAACCGTTTCCGGGACCGGGTCTGGCTATCCGGATCATCGGAGAGGTCACCGCCGCACGACTGGAGACGCTGCGTCGCGCCGACGCGATCGCTCGTGAGGAACTGACCTCTGCTGGGCTCGACAACCAGATCTGGCAGTGCCCGGTGGTCCTTCTCGCCGACATCCGTTCGGTGGGTGTGCAGGGTGACGGCCGGACCTACGGTCACCCGATCGTGCTGCGCCCGGTTTCCAGTGAGGACGCGATGACCGCGGACTGGACGCGCGTGCCCTACGAAGTCCTCGAACGCATCTCGACCCGCATCACCAACGAGGTGGCGGAGGTCAACCGGGTGGTGCTGGACGTGACGAGTAAGCCGCCCGGCACCATCGAGTGGGAGTAGTTTCTCCCCTCCGTTTTCCCCTGTGACCGGCTGAACCCGCTTGACGCTGTCGGTGGGTGGGTGTTTACTCGGCATATCGAACACACGTTCGAAAAACCAGTGGGGCAGACGATGCGGGAGGTGCTGTTGTGACAGCCGCCGTGAGCCTGGATCAGCGTCAGCTTACCCGCGCTGAACAGGTAGAACACCTGCGTCGCAAGATTGCGGCGGTATCCAGCAAGGTGGGCGGTAACCGGCGTGGGGCCGCTTCGAACGCCGAGCCGCTTCCGGACTCGGAAACTTTGCTGCCAATGCCCGAATCGCTGGATGGGCTCCTTCCGGCGCCGTTGCCGCGCGGGACGGTGGCGGTGGTCTCGGGAGCCCGGTCGCTGCCACTGAGCATGGTCGCGGCGGTGACGGCGGAGGGCGGGCACGCCGCCATCGTCGGCCAACCCGACGTCGGTCTGCTGGCGGCCGTGGAGATGGGCGCCGACTTGAGTCGGATCGCGGTCATCCCCGAACCGGGTGCCGACCCGGTCGAGGTCGCCGCCGTGCTGATGGACGGTATGGATCTTGTGGTGCTCGGCCTGGGCGGGCGGTCGGTGCCGGCCACCCGTGCGCGGGCGGTGGTGGCCCGGGCCCGCCAGAAGGGCTGCACGCTGCTGGTCGCCGGTGGTGACTGGCAGGGGGCGTCGGCCCGGTTGGAGGCCTCGGTGTGCGGCTACGAGATCGCGGGGCGGGGGCGACCGGGATTCGGTCGCATCAGCCGGGTCCGGCTGGCCACCCGGGCCTGGGGGCGGTCGTTCGGTTCCGTCCGTGCGGTAGGCGGATGAGTGGTCCACGCGCGTCCCGCGGGTCGTCGCAGTCGCGCGTCCTGGCCATCTGGTGCATGGACTGGCCGGCCGTCGCCGCTGCGGCCGCGGCCGACCTGCCGCCGACCACCCCGATCGCGGTGACGCTGGCCAACCGGGTCATCGCCTGTTCGGCCTCGGCGCGATCGGCGGGAGTGCGACGCGGATTGCGCCGTCGGGAAGCCCAGGCGCGGTGTCCGGAACTGCATGTGGTCACCGCCGATCCGGCGCGTGATGCCCGCCACTTCGAAAACGTCACGATCGCGGTGGACGACTTGGTGCCGCGCGCCGAGGTGTTGCGGCCGGGCCTGCTGGTGCTGCCGGTCCGGGGCGCGGCCCGCTACTTCGGATCCGAACAAACCGCCGCTGAGCGGTTGGTCGACGCGGTGGCCGCCGCCGGCGCCGAATGTCAGGTGGGGATCGCCGACCAGTTGCCCACCGCCGTCTTCGCCGCGCGGGCGGGGCGGATCGTCGAGCCCGGACAGGATGCGCCGTTCCTGTCGACGCTGTCGATCCGCCAGTTGGCCACCGAGCCCAGCCTGGCCGCCCCCGGCCGGGAAGACCTGGCGGATCTGCTGTGGCGCATGGGGATTCGCAACATCGGGCAATTCGCCGCACTGTCCCGCAGCGATGTGGCCTCGCGGTTCGGGGCCGACGCGGTGGCCGCGCACCGGTTCGCCCGCGGCGAGCCCACCCGGGGCCCGTCCGGCCGGGACCCCGACCCCGACCTCGACGCCGTCATGGACTGTGATCCGCCGATCGACCGGGTGGACGCCGCCGCTTTCGCCGGACGGTCGCTGGCCGCCGACCTGCACCGCACCCTGGCCGCGTCCGGTGTGGGATGCACCCGGCTGGCCATCCACGCCCGCACCGCCAATGGTGAAGAGCTGGAACGTGTTTGGCGTTGCGCCGAACCGCTGACCGAGGATGCCACCGCCGACCGGGTGCGTTGGCAGCTCGACGGCTGGCTGAACAGACGCAACCCCAACGACCGGCCCACCGCGCCCATCACGGTGATCCGGTTGCGCCCGGTGGAGGTGGTCTCGGCCGAAGCGCTGCAGCTGCCGCTGTGGGGCGGGGTCGGCGAAGAGGATCGCCTGCGTGCCCGCCGCGCGCTGGTGCGCGTGCAGGGTCTGCTCGGACCGGAGGCGGTGCAGGTTCCGATGCTCAGCGGTGGTCGGGGCCCGGCCGAGCGCATCACGTTCACACCGCTGGGGGATGAGCAGGTGCCGCTGGCCGATCCGCGTCAGCCGTGGCCCGGCCAGCTGCCCGAACCGTCGCCGACCGTGTTGCTCGACGATCCGGTCGAGTTGTTCGACGCCGACGGCCGTCCGGTGCGGGTGACCGCCCGTGGCCTGTTCTCCACCGACCCCGCGCGGTTGGACACGCCGGGCAAGGCCGTCAAGGCGGGCAGATTGGCCTGGTGGGCGGGGCCGTGGCCGGTTGACGAACGGTGGTGGGATCCGGAAGGTCGCAAAGCCGGCCGCACCGCCCGCGCGCAGGTGTTGCTCGACGAGGGGTCCTCACGCGACCCTCGGCCGGGGCAGGCCTTGCTGCTGTGTTATCGGCAGCGGCGGTGGTACGTCGAAGGGATTTATGAATGACGACCGCATGAGGGGGTACCCGTTCGTCGATGACTGCTATACCGCCCGATCCAGAACCATCCAACACGCCGGACCTCGAACCCGGTGGTGGGGTGCCGCCGGGGTCGACGCCGCCCGATTCCGACCAGGTCTCCGGTGTGGGCGCCGTCGAGTCGCGGCCGCGCCACCGGTGGACACCGACCGCCGTCGTCAGCGTCATCGCGCTCGGGATCTTTTTGCTGTTGTTTCTGGCCGTCGTGGTGTCGGTGGTCCTCTAACCGTTCAGGCGTCGTGCGAACGCGCCGACGCGCGCGATGAACCGGTCGAAGAATGTTCCCGGGTCGACGTCAACACCGATGAGCGCGTTGGGTTCCCGGTTCCACCGGTTGCTCCAGTCGGCGATGGTCATGCCGCGGGTCAGTGTGCCCGTCAACTCGACGTCGACGGTGGTCGGGCGGTAGGTGACGAGGTCGGGGTCCAGCGCCACCGCAGCGGCCAGCGGGTCGTGCAGATGCGCCAGATAGCCCTCGCCCTGGTCGAAGTGGAACTCGAAATAGAACCGCATCGCGTCCTCCAGCGTCGCGATCAGCGGGTTGCCCGACGCTGACCGGGTGCCGCGGTCGTCGGACACGCTCATCGCCACCGACTCCGCACCGGCCTCCTCCGCCAGCCGGTTCAACAAGGCCGGCGTCATCGCGATGTGTTCGGTCAGGTTCAGCCCCAACATGATTGGGAGGTGCGTGGGTTTCTCCGCTCCCCACGCCGCCGTCCAGCCGGTGAACACCTCGGCGGCGGCTTCCGGGTCCACGCTGATGTTCCATTCGGCGACCGGGGTCGTGTTACCGCGATAGTCGAACGCGCCGCCCATGATGACCAGGCGGCGGAGCAGCGTGGGCAGGGCGGGTTCGGCGCGAAGCGCAAGCGCGAGATTGGTCAGCGGGCCGACCGCGATCGCGAGCAGCTCACCCGGATGTGTGTGAGCGGCGCGCACCCACGCCTCGGCGGCGTCGTACTCGGTGAGCCGGCGCTCGGTGGCGGGCACCTGCGCATACCCCATCCCCTCGGGCCCGTGGGTGTCCTCTGCGGTGCGCAGCGGTGAGCTGACCGGCTGCTCGGCTCCTTTGGAAACGGGAATGTCCGGCATTCTGCACAGGTCCAGCAGGCCGAGGTTGTTGCGACAAACCTGTTGCGCCGGAACGTTTCCCGCCGTCGAAGCGATGCCGACCACCTCGGCGTCGTCGCTGGCGAACAAGTACGTCAGCGCCATCGCGTCGTCGACGCCGGTGTCGACGTCGACGAAGACAGGCTGGGTCACCTCGCCAACGATAGCTACCAGTGCACACCCGGGACGAGGCGCGCCGCGGACTTCACCGGCCGCGGGACGCGTAGGGGCCGCGTGGGCTTCTTCGGGCGACGCGGTGTCCGCGCGGTCGATGGGGGTGTCGGCACGCCGCGGGCCGCAGCCGAATCCGGATATCCGAGGTAGAGCTGGTGAAGGATCCGCCGGGAGAGCTTCGGCGTGAGGTAGTTGCCGAAGTCGGCGAGCGTGCCCAGCGGGGTGTCGATCCGGGCCGGCTTGTCGATCAGGGCACGCACCACCATCGCCGCGGCGTGCTCGGCGCTGATCGCCGGAACAGGATTGAGACGACGCGACGGCACGATCATCGGCGTGCGTACCAAGGGCATGTGGATGGTGGTGAACGTGATGTGGTCGGACAGCGTCTCGGTCGCGACCACATCGGCGAACGCGTCGAGCGCGGCCTTCGTCGGGAGGTAGGAGCTGTATTTGGGGTTGCGTGCCTGCACGCCGGCGCTGGACACGTTGACGACGTGGCCGAATCGCCGCTCGCGCCAATGCGGGAGCAGCGCAAGAACCATCCGCACCGCGCCGAAGTAGTTGACCGCCATCACCCGCTCGTAGTCGTGCAGGCGGTCGGTCGAGGCGATCACCGAGCGGCGGATCGATCGGCCCGCGTTGTTCACCAGGTAGTCGACGTGGTCGAACCGGCCGAGGATGTCCTTGACGGTGCTCTCCACCGATGCCGAGTCGGTGACGTCACATGTGAACGCATACGCCTGACCGCCGTCGGCCCGGATCTCGGCCACCAGCTCATCGAGCGCATCGGCGTTGCGCGCCAACGCGAATACGGTCGCGCCGCGTTCGGCGATCGCGATGGCCGAAGCGCGTCCGATCCCGCTCGATGCGCCGGTGACGATCACGTGCCTGCCGACCAGCGGACCTCTGGGGTCGTCGCGGCGCGCGCGCTCGGGGTCGAGGTGTTCGGCCCAGTAGCGCCAGAGCGCGGGCGCGTAGCCGGCGAAGTCGGGGACCGTGATCCCCGTCCCGCGTAACGCTTCTGTGGTGCGCTCGCTGGTGAACGTCGGCATCAGGCCGATTACGTCGAGGATTTCGGTGGGCAGTCCGATCTGGGTGAGCGCCATGTTGCGGATCACCTTGGCGCGGCCGGTGGCCCTCAGGAACGGCGTCGCGGTGGAACGGGGCAGGGACGCCCGCAGCGGCGGAAGCCCGGCCGTCTTCGACACGCCACGGTAGATAGCGTGCAGCCCAACGGCTTTCGGTGCGGTCAGGTGGAACGTCTCCTGGTCTCGGTCGGGCAGGTGCATCAGCGCGACGAGCGCGTCGACGACGTAGTCGACGGGGACGAGGTTGGTGCGGCCGGCGTCGGGCAGGGCGATCGGCGTGATCGACGGCAGCTTGGCCAGCCTCGCCAGGGTGGGGAAGAAGTAGTACGGCCCGTCGATCTTGTCCATCTCGCCGGTGCGCGAATCGCCCACGACGACGCCGGGGCGGTAGACCCGGTACCGCAGCCCAGCGGTGTTCCGGACGATCTGCTCGGCCTCGAACTTGGTGCGGTGATACGGGGTGGGCAGGTCCTGGCCGACGTCGAAGTCGTCCTCGGTGAACTCGCCGCGGAAGGTGCCTGCGACCGCGATCGACGACACATGGTGCAGCGTCGCGTCGAGCCGCAACGTCAGGTCGACCACCGCGCGGGTGCCGTCGACGTTGGTTGCGCGCTGATCGGCGTCGGAGGCGGTGATGTCGTAGACCGCGCCGCAGTGCACGACATGGTCGACGGCGCCGATGACGGTGAGGTCGTCGGTCGTGAGCCCGAAATCCGGTTCGCAGAGGTCGCCGACCAGGGGTCTCACTCGGTCGCCCCAGGTCGTTGCCAATCGCTCGAACCGCGACAGCGAGGGGCGCCTGACGAGCACCAGCACCTCGGCGTCGCTGCTGCGGGCCAACAACCGCGTCACCACCCGCCGGCCGATGAACCCGGTACCGCCGGTAACGACATAGCGCATGCGAGCCATCGTGGACCCCCACGGCCGAGACGTCAATGCGGGATATCGTTCGAGGTATGCCTCTCGACCCCAACGCCATCGGCGCCAAGACCGACCCGCAACTGTTCGAATGGACCGACCGCGACACGCTGCTGTACGCACTCGGTGTCGGCGCGGGCACCGCTGATCTGGCGTTCACCACCGAGAACAGCCACGGCATCGAGCAACAGGTGCTGCCGACGTACGCGGTGATCGCCTGCCTGCCGTTCGCGGCGGCGGGCCTGATCGGCTCGTTCAACTTCGCGATGCTGTTGCACGGTTCGCAGGGGATCCGGCTTCACGAACCGCTGAAACCGGCCGGCAAGCTCAGCGTGGTGGCCGAGGTCGCCGACATCCAGGACAAGGGTGAGGGCAAGAACGCGATCGTCATGCTCAAGGCGACGGGCACGGATCCCGACACGTCGAAGGTCGTCGCCGAGACCTTCACCACGGCGGTCATTCGCGGTGAGGGCGGCTTCGGCGGGCAACCGGGGCAGCGGCCCGCCGCTCCGGAGATACCCGACCGCGAGCCCGACGCGCGAATTGCCCTGCCCACCCGCGATGATCAAGCGTTGATCTACCGGCTGTCGGGTGATCGCAACCCGTTGCACAGCGATCCCTGGTTCGCGCGGGAGCTCGCCGGCTTCCCGAAGCCGATCCTGCACGGCCTGTGCAGCTACGGCGTGGCGGGTCGGGCGCTGGTGGCCGAGCTCGGTGGCGGTGACGCGACGAAGGTGAATGCGATCGACGCCAGGTTCACCTCGCCGGTGTTTCCGGGGGAGACGCTGACCACCTCGATCTGGCGGACCGACGCGGGCCGGGCGGTGTTCCGCACGGAGGCGGCCGAACCCGACGGTTCGAACTCGCGGTTGGTTCTCGAGGACGGTGCCGCCGAGTACCGCGACTGACGCGCATTTGGTCGATCCGCGGGCGTTCGCCGCTTCAGATTGAAAGGATGATCGACCATGAGGCTCGTCGTTGGATATCTGGCCACGCCCGGCGGCGCGGATGCGCTGGCCCTCGGTGTGCGGTTCGCCCGGACGCTCGGCGCCGACCTCGACCTGTGCATGGTGCTGCCGCCGGACAGGGTGGCGCCGTCGATCAAGCCGGTCGGTGATTTCGAGAAGCATCTCGTCGGGCAGGCCGAACAATGGCTGGAGGAGGCTCGCGCGTCGGTACCCGACGACATCGTCGTGCGTAGCCACGTCCGCGTCGACGACTCGCCCGCCGACGGGCTGATCCAGGAAGCGGCGCGCGTCGAGGCCGACATGATCGTCGTCGGCGGATCGGGTGGCCTGGTCGGCAGTTACACATTGGGGTCGACGGTCAACGGCCTGTTGCACTCGGCTCCGTTACCGGTGGCCGTGGCGCCCAGGGGGACGCGGCACTCACCCGTGGACCGCGCACGCGAAGCGACGTGCGCGATCGGTGAGCGTGAAGGCGCGGATGTGTTGCTGGACATGGCGGTTCGTTACAGCCGGGCGGCGGGAACGCCGTTACGGCTGGTGTCGTTGGTGGCGCTGGACCCGACTTTCGGTGCGCTCCGCGGCGACGGCGATGCGGTGCGGGAGCGAGCTCTCGCCCATGCGCGCCACGTCCACGAGGTCGCGAAATCCGAGCTGCCAGAAGATTTCCCGGTGACCTCGATGATCGTGGAAGGCCGGACCATCGAGGAGGCGGTGGGCAAGCTGGACTGGCGCGACGGGGACCTGATCATGGTCGGGTCGAGCCGGCTCAGCGCGCCCCGGCGGCTGTTCCTCGGATCGAAGGCAGCCAAGATGCTGCGGGTGCTCGACGTGCCGATGGTGGTGGTGCCGCGCGAGCAGTTCGGGCCCGAAGACCTCCCGTAGCCGTCCGGACCATGTTCTCCGAGACGCGTTACGCGCTGAATGGGGATTTGCGTGTCGCCTATCGCGCGTCGAGCGAGGGTGAGCGCGACATCGTCGTCGTCCCGAACTGGTTCTCAAACTGCGAACTCGCTCCAGAGGTCCCGGTCACGCGCGGATGGGTGGAGGCGATGACATCGCTGGGTCGGCTGATCTTCTTCGACCAGCCGGGCATGGGAGCCTCCGATCCCGTCCCGGGCGGCGCATTGGCGACCTTGGAGCTATGGGTCGACAGCATCACCGCGGTGCTCGACGAACTGGGCAGTAGCGAAGCCGTCCTGATCGCAGGTGTCGGCGCATTGGCGGCGGCAACCGTCTTCGCGGCAACGCATCCTTCTCGCACAACCGGGTTGGTGGTGTTGGAGGGCTACGCGGATCCGAACGCTGCGCGCGTCAACGGTCCCACCCCTGAGGAGGTCCTCGCCGCAATGGTGGGGATGTGGGGTACAGGAGAGTCGCACCATTTCTTGAACCCGGACATGCCGTGGAACGAGGAGATTCGGGCAAGCTGGGGTCGCTTGGAACGCCTGTCGGCCAGCCCGAGCACCGCCGCCTCGATGATGCGCTTCATGTCCGAGATGGACGTGCGTGCACTGCTACCGGCCATACGGGTGCCCACACTCGTCATCCACCACACGGATGACGCTGTGATCCCCCGGGATTGGGGTAGGTACATCGCGGATTGCATTCCAGGTGCCAAGTATGCCGAGCTACCCGGGCGCAATCTGCTGCACATCGTCGAGCCGTGGCGAGACGCTTTCGAGGAGGTTGCGCAGTTCCTCACCGGACACCAGCCCGAGATGGTCGATGACCGCGTGCTGGCGACGGTGCTGTTCACCGACATCGTGGACTCGACGCGCCGCGCGTCGGAAATGGGTGATCGCGACTGGCGCGCCTTGCTGGATGCGCACGACGCCGTTGTGCGGGCACAACTCGCCCGTTTCCGGGGCCGCGAGGTGAACACCACGGGTGACGGCTTCGTGGCGATGTTCGACGGTCCTCAGCGAGCGATCCGCTGCGCCATGGCGATCCGTGATGCGGTGCGGGCGCTCGGTGTCGAAGTGCGCGCGGGCTTGCACACCGGCGAGTGCGAGGTGCGTGATGATGACATCGGAGGTATCGCCGTGCATATCGGTGCACGCGTCGCCGCGCTGGCAAGGCCCAACGACGTGCTGGTGTCAAGCACTCTGCGCGACCTGGTGATTGGCTCGGGGCTCGAGTTCGTAGATCGTGGGACACACGAATTGAAAGGTGTGCCCGGCGAATGGCGACTGCTCGCCGTCGCCGATTAGAACGGCGGTGGCTTATTGCGTTCGTCGACGTAGGGCTGATTGCGCTGACGCTCCGCGTCGATGGCCTCCGCGCGGTTCTGTTCGCGGGTTCGCTTGCGCCGCGGCATCTTCAAGCATCGCACCGCGTCATCGAGGAGGTCGACGTCGGTGTCGATGACCGCGGGCGCCGTCGGTCGGCACAGCGACGGGAACAGCAGCTTGCTACCCGGATGGGTCGTGTACTTCTGCCCAGCCGGTGAGAGCCACTCCACGGTGCCGTCGGGATGTTGTCGATCACGCCAGCCCAGAAACGTCTTGTAGAGATGGTGGGTTCGGCACAGGCACTTGAGGTTTGATGCCTGCGTGGCGCCTCGTGGGTAGGGGACCGTGTGGTCGAGGTCGCACTGAGTGGCCGGCTTGTCGCAATTCGGGAAGCGGCACGACAGATCGCGGCAGCGGATGAACCACGCCAGCGCCGCCGAGGGAACCCGACTCTTCTCCGGCGGCGCATCCCCGGGATGCTTGACGGGTCGACGCTTGGCGACGGCGAGCTTGGCGGCAACGATCGGTGCCGGCACCACTCCGCGACCGATCACATAGCCCGGCCCCGTCGCGGCCGGGCCGCCGAGCGTGGAATCGTTGGCCTCGATCGGCTCAACGGGCTTGTCGCCGTCCAATTCCGCCGGGGTCGCATCATTCAGCGAGTCTTCGCCGGCCACTACGTGCACCATGACATCGCTCGCGGTGACACCCGCGGACGGGCATTCGCCAGACCCGCATTCGCACGTGAGTGATTGGGCCCCGCTCATGGCCGCAGCGACAGCGTCGGCCCGGCGCTGCTCCTGGTTTCGGGGGTCGTTCTCGCACACCGTGGCGGCCAACGCGTCGAGTCTTTGGTCGATGAACTCGCCGTGGTGGGCGAACACCGTGGCTTCGATATGGGCGACACCGGAGCCGTCTCGGCTGTCCTTGACCTCGACATAGCGGCTGCGCGAACTGTTCTCGGCGCGGCGCACAGCAGCGGGGTCGTAGCGGTCGACCCAGTAGTCGATCGCACTGTGCAACTTGTTCAATGACAGCGCCGTCCATCCCTCGACGTGCGCGGCGATAGCGGAATCGGCTTTGGCCAACGCGTCGCCATCCTGGATCAGGTAGGTGCGGAACACGATGGCAGCGACTGTGCGGTAAGTGATTGCACCGGTCAGGAACACCGCGTTCGTTCGAGGTAACCGGTCGCGCAGGGCGATCGCGATCTCCAACTGGGCCGCCGCGATTCCCAGCGACACCTGCTGGGCGGGTGCGATCTCGGCGGCGACCGCGGCGTAGTTGTCGAGGATCCATTGGTCGCGCTCGGCCGAGCCGTCGGCGGCGTACATCCGATCCAAGACATCGGCCGCCGCCGAAAGCCGGCGCGCGCAGGCGGCGTTCTCGATGCGCGCCCACGCCCCGGCCGCTCCGGCACCGTTGGCGCCGTCGGCCGTCTCGAGCAGCTGTTCGAACATACAAGCGAATTTAGCCGCGGGAGCAGACGCGGAGCGGCCGCCCGGCGCACTCCGGCGTCCACCCTGTGGATGAACCTGGCCTTGGGGATAACGGGGGCATTCGGGCCGGAGTAGAACGAGTACCCGGATTATTCGAACACAAGTTCGATACACTGCAACCATGGGCTGGCATACCGGGCCACCGAGCTGGGTGGAAATGGAGCGCGTACTCAACGGCAAACCGCGCCGTGCCGGCGCTTGGCCCATCGACGAGCAGATCGGCGACGGCGGCGACAGCCCGGCCTGGTCCAGCAAGCGGGGGGAGTACCAACCGCTCGACCTCCAGCGGCCCAGGTCCTCGGTCCCATACGCCGAACTGCACGCCCACTCGGCGTACAGCTTCCTCGACGGCGCCAGCACACCGGAGGAACTGGTCGAGGAGGCGGCCCGGCTGGACCTGCGGGCGATCGCGCTGACCGACCACGACGGCCTCTACGGGGTGGTGCGCTTCGCCGAGGCCGCCAAGGAACTGGAGATGTCGACGGTGTTCGGCGCCGAACTGTCGCTGGGCGGGGGTGATCGGACCGAAGACCCCGACCCGCCCGGCCCGCACCTGTTGGTGCTGGCACGCGGTCCCGAGGGCTACCGGCGGTTGTCACGCCAACTCGCCAAGGCGCACCTTGCCGGCGGTGAGAAAGGCAAGCTGCACTACGACTACGACGCGTTGACCGAAGCTGCGGGCGGGCACTGGCACATCCTCACCGGTTGCCGTAAAGGCCATGTCCGGCGGGCGCTTTCCCAGGGCGGTCCCGAGGCGGCGGGTCGTGCGATCGCCGACCTGGTCGACCGCTTCGGCCGCGACCGGGTCAGCGTCGAGCTCACCCATCACGGACATCCCTGTGACGACGAACGCAACGCCATCCTGGCCGAACTGGCACCGCGGTTCGGGCTGAGCGTGGTCGCGACCACCGCCGCCCATTTCGCCGAACCGTCACGCGGCCGGCTGGCCATGGCGATGGGGGCGATCCGCGCCCGCCACTCGATGGACGAGGCCGCCGGCTACCTTGCCCCGCTGGGTGGTTCGCATCTGCGGTCGGGTGCCGAGATGGCGCGACTGTTCGCCGACCGGCCGGAGGTCGTCACTGCCGCTGCAGAGCTCGGTGAGCAGTGCGCGTTCGGGCTCGCCCTGATCGCACCCCAGTTGCCGCCGTTCGATGTGCCGGACGGCCACACCGAGGACAGCTGGCTGCGTCATCTGGTGATGGAGGGCGCGCGCCGAAGGTACGGCCCACCGCAGCGTGCGCCGCGGGCGTACGCACAGATCGAACACGAGCTGAAAGTCATTGAACAGCTGACGTTTCCCGGCTACTTCCTGGTGGTCCACGACATCACCCGGTTCTGCAGGGAGAACGGCATCCTGGCCCAGGGCAGGGGATCGGCGGCCAATTCGGCGGTCTGCTACGCACTCGGTGTCACCAACGTGGATCCGGTCGCCAACGAGTTGCTGTTCGAACGGTTCCTGTCCCCGGCGCGCGACGGCCCACCCGACATCGACATCGACATCGAATCGGACCTGCGGGAGAAGGCCATTCAGTACGTCTACGACCGCTACGGCCGCGACTACGCCGCGCAGGTCGCCAACGTCATCACCTACCGCGGCCGCAGCGCGGTGCGCGATATGGCCCGTGCGCTGGGCTTCTCGCAAGGACAGCAAGACGCCTGGAGCAAACAACTGGGCCAGTGGGGCAACCTGGGCGAGGAGACTCACGTCGAGGATGTCCCCGAGCAGGTCATCGACCTGGCCAGGCAGATCTCCAACCTGCCCCGACACATGGGCATCCACTCCGGCGGCATGGTCATCTGTGATCGTCCCATCGCCGACGTGTGCCCGGTCGAATGGGCCCGGATGGCGAACCGGAGCGTGCTGCAGTGGGACAAAGACGATTGCGCGGCAATCGGTTTGGTGAAGTTCGACATGCTCGGCCTCGGCATGCTCTCGGCGCTGCACTACTGCATCGACCTGGTGCGCGAGCACAAGGGCATCGACGTCGACCTGGCGAAGCTGGACCTGTCCGAGCCCGCCGTGTACGAGATGCTGCAGAAAGCGGACTCCGTCGGGGTGTTCCAGGTGGAGTCGCGCGCCCAGATGGCCACCCTGCCACGGCTCAAGCCCCGCGTGTTCTACGACCTTGTCGTCGAGGTGGCGCTGATCCGGCCCGGCCCCATCCAGGGCGGGTCGGTGCATCCCTACATCAAGCGACGCAACGGGGAAGAGCCCGTCACCTATGACCATCCGTCGATGGAGCCCGCGTTACACAAGACGCTGGGGGTGCCACTGTTCCAGGAACAGCTCATGCAGCTCGCGGTGGACTGCGCGGGTTTCTCCGCCGCCGAGGCCGATCAGCTGCGCCGCGCGATGGGATCCAAGCGGTCGACCGAACGGATGCGCCGGCTGCGGAGCAGGTTCTACGACGGTATGCGTCAACGTCACGGCATCACAGGCGAGATCGCCGACCGCATCTACGAGAAGCTGGAGGCCTTTGCCAATTTCGGCTTCCCCGAGAGCCATTCGTTGAGCTTCGCGTCGCTGGTGTTCTACTCGTCGTGGTTCAAGCTGCATCACCCCGCCGCGTTCTGCGCCGCGCTGCTGCGGGCCCAACCGATGGGCTTCTACTCGCCGCAGACCCTGGTGGCCGATGCCCGCCGACACGGTGTCACCGTGCACGGCCCGGATGTCAACGCCAGCTTGGCGCACGCGACTTTGGAAGACACCGGGAACGCGGTCAGATTGGGTCTGGGGGCGGTCCGGCACATCGGCGACGAACTGGCAGAGCAGCTTGTCGAGGAACGAAAAGCCAACGGCGCGTTCACTTCCCTGCTGGATCTGACTCAGCGAGTGCAACTGTCTGTACCCCAGACCGAGGCACTGGCCACCGCCGGAGCCCTGGGCTGCTTCGACATCACCCGACGCGAAGGGTTGTGGGCGGCAGGCGCGGCCGCCGGCCAACGACCCGACCGGCTGCCGGGCGTGGGCGCCTCGTCACACATTCCCGCACTGCCGGGTATGACCGAACTCGAGCTGGCCGCCTCCGATGTGTGGGCGACCGGCGTTTCCCCCGACAGTTATCCGACGCAGTTCCTCAGGGAGGATCTCGAAAGGCTCGGTGTCATCCCGGCGGGCAAGCTACTGGACGTGCCCGACGGCTCGAGGGTGTTGGTGGCCGGGGCGGTGACGCACCGGCAGCGGCCGGCGACCGCGCAAGGGGCGACCTTTCTCAACCTGGAGGACGAGACCGGGATGGTCAACGTCATCTGCTCGCGCGGGGTGTGGGCGCGGCACCGCAAGCTGGCGCAGACGGCTCCGGCGCTGCTGATCCGCGGTCAGGTGCAGAACGCCACCGGCGCCGTCACCGTCGTCGCCGAGCGGATGGGCAAGCTGACCTTGGCGGTCGGCTCAAAATCTCGCGACTTCCGCTAGCCCGTTACCGTTGAGCGGTGCGGCGACCCGTCTACCTCCTCGTCGGTGCGGGTACCGCACTGATCGCCTGCTGTTACGGCTTCGGGCGGTTCTCCTACGGACTGTTCGGGCCGGTGTTCGGCGAGACCTTCGGACTGAGCTCGACCATCGCCGGCGTGATCGGCGCGGGAAGTTACATCGGCTACTGCGCGGCGATCACCGCCAGCCTTCTGCTGACCGACCGCATCGGCCCCCGGCGGGTCGCGGTAGCCGCCGGAATCGTTGCCACACTCGGGATCTCGATCATCGCGCTGGCACCCTCGGCGTGGGTGCTCGCGGTTGGTGTGCTGGTGGCGGGCTGTAGCACCGGCATCGTCTCGCCGCCGCTGGCCGCAGCGGTCGCCGAGCACGTGCCTGCGAACACAGCGGATCGTGCCCAGACCGTCGTCAACGGGGGCACCGGGATCGGCGTGGTGCTGTCGGCGCCGATCGCGCTGTTACTGCTGAGCCACTGGCGCGCCGCGTGGGTGGTGTACGCCCTGGTGTCGGCGGCGGTGACGATATGGGTGTTCTACGCCGTGCCCGCCTCCTCCCACAGGGCCGCGAAACGGATCGACCCACTATGGCGCCCAGGCACTTTCGGCTTGCTGCTGGCGTCCTTGCTGACCGGCGTCGGTAGCGTCGCGGTGTGGACTTTCGGCCGCGACCTGATCGTCACGGTCGGCGGGGCGGACGCCACCCGCTCGTCGCTGCTGTGGATCGTCATCGGCGCAGCGGGTATCGCCGGGGCGCTCGCGGGTGATGCGGTGCAGCGGATCGGATTGCAGTGGGCGTGGGTGGCCGCGACCGTCACGATGGCCTCGGCGACGGCGCTGTTGGCGGCCGTCCCGTGGAATCTCGGCGTCATGGTCGTGGCCGCGACGCTGTTCGGCGGGTCCTACATCGCGTTGACGGGTCTGGCGTTGCTGTGGAGTGCACGGCTGTATCCCGACAGCACCTCATCCGGAGTCGGCTTGTCGTTCTTCACGCTCGCGACCGGTCAAGCCCTGGGCGCGCCGGTGGTCGGGGCGCTCATCGACCTGGCCGGTGGACAGACCGCCTTCCTGGCGATCGCCGCCGTCGGCCTGTGCGCGCTTGCGGTGCGGCCGATTCGGACAGCGACGCCGTCAGCGGTGCGCTAACCCCCGGTCGGTGTGGTCCAGACCTTGTCGATGCCGATCTTCAGCCGCATGTTGTAGGCGGCGAGGAACTCGTCGCTGAAACCGAGGCCGGCCGCGTACTCGCCGTATTTCGCCCGATACCGTTCGTCCTGCAGCGGATTCGCGTCCTCGGCGTCGATGGTGGCGGGCCCGCCGACGGCGATGATCCCGCTGCCGTTTCCATCGGAGTCCAAGTTCAGGCTGACCCGCGGATGCGCGCGGATATGCCTGACCTTGGCGGCGCCCGGTTCGGTGTAGACAAGCACGTCTGTGCCGTCGAAGTAGAACCACACCAAGCGCGGCACGGGTTGTCCCGACTTGGCCACCGTGGTCAACCAGCCGTACTTGTCGGAGGAGAGCCTGTCGACGACCTCCTGGGTGAAATTGACTGCCATGACGCGAATGTAGTCTCAACAAATGACTTTGAACCTGTCCGTCGATGAAGTCCTGACCACCACCCGTTCGGTGCGCAAGCGGCTCGATTTCGACAAGCCGGTGCCGCGTGAGGTGCTGCTGGAGTGTCTCGAGATCGCCATCCAGGCGCCGACGGGATCGAACTCGCAGGCCTGGCAGTGGATGTTCGTCGACGATCCCGAGAAGAAGAAGGCGCTCGCCGACATCTATCGCACCAGTTGGAAGCTGTACCGCACGATGCCCGAGCCCGAGTACGCCGAGGGAGACAGTCGAGGTGAGCGGCGCCAGGCGGTGGTGTCGTCGGCCGAGTACCTCGCCGAGAACATGGAGAAATCGCCGTGGCTTTTGATTCCGTGCCTCGAGGGGCGGGTCGACGGCGTGCCCGGCGCCGTCAGCGCCAGCTTCTGGGGATCGTTGCTGCCCGCGGCGTGGAGCTACATGCTGGCGTTGCGCTCGCGCGGTCTCGGCTCGGCATGGACCACGCTGCACCTGCTGGGTGAGGGCGAGAAGCAGGCCGCCGACCTCCTCGGTATCCCGTACGACCAGTACAGCCAGGGCGGGTTGTTCCCGGTTGCCTACACCAAGGGCACCGACTTCCGCCCGGCCAAGCGGCTACCCGTCGAGCAGGTCGCGCACTTCAACTCCTGGTGATCAGGTCGCGCCGCCGAACCCGTGCTGCCGCCACGCCTCGTACACCGCGACGGCGGCCGCATTCGAGAGGTTCAGTGAGCGCCTCCCGGCCAGCATCGGGATCCGCACCTGGGCGGTGATGTGCGGGTCGGCCAGCGTCGCCTCGTCCAGGCCGGTCGGTTCCGGTCCGAACATCAGCACGTCACCCGGCCGGTACTCGATATCGGTGAACGACGTCGACGCGTGCGCGGTGAACGCGTAGACCCGCTCCGGTCTCATCGCGGCCCACGCCGTGACCAGATCGCGGTGGACGGTGACCGACGCCAGATCGTGGTAGTCCAGGCCGGCCCGCCGCAACTTCGGCTCGGACAGGTCGAAGCCCAACGGTTCCACCAGGTGCAGTTCGCAGCCGGTGCCCGCCACCATCCGGATCGCGTTGCCCGTGTTGGGTGCGATGCGCGGCGAGTAGAACAACAGCTTGAACAACGACGACCTCTCGGAGGAGCGCTTCGGGGCGAAGGGATAATGCTCGCATGGTCGCGCAAAGCCTCTGGATGCAGAAGGTGGCGGCCGACCCCGGCCATTCCCACTGGTATATCGAGCGGTTCCGCGCGATGGCGCGCGCGGGCGACGACCTGACGGGGGAGGCCCGTCTCGTCGACGCGATGGTCCCCCGCGGCGCGCACATCCTCGACGCCGGTTGCGGGCCCGGGAGGCTGGGCGGCTATCTCGCCGCGGCCGGCCACCGCGTCGTCGGCGTCGACGTCGACCCCGCCTTGATCGAGGCGGCCAAACAGGATCATCCCGGCCCGCACTGGCTCGTCGGCGACCTCGCCGAACTCGACCTGCCCGCCCGCGGCATCACCGAGAAGTTCGACGTCATCCTGTCGGCGGGCAACGTCATGACCTTCCTGGCGCCGAGCACCAGGGGCGAGGTGCTCGCCCGGCTGCGCATCCACCTGAAGGACGACGGGCGGGCGGTGATCGGCTTCGGCGCCGGCCGCGACTACGCATTCGCCGACTTCTTCGACGATGCCTCGAACGCCGGTCTGGCGCCGGATCTGCTGTTGTCCACATGGGACCTGCGGCCGTTCACCGACCACTCCGACTTCCTCGTCGCGATTCTGCGCCCGGCCTAGACGGTGGCTGCTGCCGGGCCGTGTCACGATCGGGTCCCGGTATTTGCTCGGTATCCTCACACCGCCTTCGACCTGCGATTTTGAACTCTGTCTGTTCAGTAAGAATGGTGGATTCGCCCGCACATCGCTGGCATACTCGTCCAATTGCCAGGGCCGGAACGGGCCCGCCGGGGTGGGCATATCAGTGGAAATCAGTGGGAAGTCTCATGAATGACGTGCCATCGCCGACGAGCGTGTTCTCCGAACTCAAGCGGTCCGACGGCACGCTGATCGACCTCGAACGCGAGCCGCAGCGACCGGTCAAACGGCCCTCGCGGTGGGCCTTGTCGAACTGGCCTGTCCGGTGGAAAGTGCTCGCGATCGTCCTGGTGCCGTTGATCGTGGCCGCCACGTTCGGCGGCCTGAGGATCTACGGCGACGTGACCGGTGAAGCCGATCTGCGTCGCGCCGCCGATCGCGCCGAAATGGTGCCTGCGATCGAGGGCTACATGGAGGCGTTGGAAGCGGCGATGCTGGCCACCTCTGCCAATGGTGAGGCCAACGGCGACATGCCGGCCGCACTGACGCGCTTCGACACCAACCGTCGCGAGCTCCAGCTCAGGATGGAGGCCACCGACGTCGCGCCGGATGTCCGTCAGGGCATCACCACGATGATCAACGACGGTCAGGCGTTGATGGACAAGGTCACCTCGAACAGCATCGGGTTGCGCGACAGCATCCAGGCGTACGCGCTGCTGCTGTTGCCCGCCGAGGATGCGGTGACCGGTTCCGTCCGGGTCGACGACGAACGCATCCGCGCCGAGACGGTTGGTCTGGCCCGCGCGATCGGGGCCCGTGGCCAGATGACGATGCAGACGCTCGCGCTCACCCGCGGCGCCGAGCTGCCCGAGCCGGAGTTGCGGACCGCGGTGATCGCGCTTGCCGGCACCGAGCCGTCGACCCTGTTCGGCATGAACCAGGTGCTCGGGGTCGGATCGCCCGACGCCAAGACGCTGCAGGCCGAGTTCGTCAAGCGGATGGCGCTGATGACCGATCCGGCGGTGCCGCTGGTCAACAATCCCGAACTGCTCGCGTCGGTGGCCGCGACCGACCGGATCGCCCGCCAGATCATCGACCGGACCACCGAGGCGGTCACCTCGGCCGTGCGGGATCGAGCCGCTGCCCAGCGCAGCACCCTGATCCGCGACGCGGTCGTCGTCGGAGTGTCGATGCTGCTCGCGCTGATCATCGTGATCCTGGTGGCGCGCACCCTGGTTCGACCGCTGCGTCGGCTGCGCGACAGTGCGCTCAAGGTCGCCCACGAAGACCTCGGCGCGGAGATCGAGCGGGTGCGTGCCGGTGGTGACGCGCTGCCGATCACCCCGATCCCGGTGTACACCACCGAGGAGGTCGGCCAGGTCGCGCATGCCGTCGACGAACTGCACGAGCAGGCCGTCTTCCGCGCTGCCGAACAGTCGCGGTTGCAGTTGCAGATCTCCGACATGTTCGAGACGCTCTCGCGGCGTAGCCGGTCGCTGGTCGACCAGCAGTTGGCGTTGATCGACCGGCTGGAGCGCAACGAGGAGGACCCCGAACGGCTGGAGAGCCTGTTTCGGCTGGATCACCTGGCCGCTCGGATGCGCCGCAACGGCGCGAACCTGTTGGTGCTGTCGGGCGCGAGAGTGCCTCGCGAGCAGGCCGAGCCGGTCCCGGTCTCCGCGGTGATCAACGCGGCGGCCTCCGAGGTCGAGGACTACACCCGGGTCGTCACCGCCACGGTCCCCGACAGTGAGGTGGTCGGCGCGGTCGCCGGCGACCTGGTCCACCTGCTCGCCGAACTGCTCGACAACGCGCTGCGCTACTCGCCGCCGATCTCGCAGGTTCGGGTGTCGGCCGTGCACACCGCCAACGGCGGACTGGTCATCGAGGTGAGCGACATCGGACTCGGGATGACGGAGTCGGATCTGCGGGTGGCCAACACCCGCCTGCAGTCCGGTGGCCAGGTAGATCCGTACACCGCGCGACACATGGGGTTGTTCGTGGTCGGGCGCCTCGCCGCGCAGCACGGGCTGGTGGTCCGGCTGCGCTCGACCATCGGCGGCGAGCCCGATTCGGGCACCACCGCGGGTGTGTACGTCCCGGCGGAACTGCTCAGGCGACCGGGCGAGCCGCACCAGTTCAGCGCGCCCGAGTACGCCACGCCCGCCGACGCCCACGCAGGGATCGCGACGGCGCTGGCACTCGACGAAGATGTGCTGCCGCACGACGAAGGCCTGCTGCCGCACGGCGAAGGCCTGCTGCCGCAGCGCGATCCCGGTGCCAGCGGTATCTCGGCCGTCACCGAAGAACAAGAGGAAGAGGAAGAGAAGGGGCCGGAACCGGCCGGCCGGCCGACGGACACCTCGAGTTTCTTTGCGGCGCGGACGCAAACGGCCGAGGTGGCCGATGCCGACGACTCGATCTACCAGAGCATGCTCTCGGAGTGGCTTGTCGACCCGACGGAACTCGCCAACAGCGAGGACCTGAACTGGGAATCGGTGTGGGACCACGGCTGGTCGGCCGCGGCCGCCGCCGACGAGGCCCCGGTCACCGAGGTCACCGACGACGGGCTTCCGCTGCGCACTCCGGGTGCCCGCCTCGTGCCGGGCGCCGCGCAGACCGGCGAGGTAGCATCGGCGGCTGAGTTCGGCGCGGAACCGGGAGCCTCGCAACGCGACCCGGAAGCCGTTCGCGCCAGCATCAGCAGCCACTTCGGCGGGGTGCACGCCGGGCGATCGCACGCACGAGAGACCAGAGGAACCGATACCGAATGACTTATCCGGCTCATTCGACGCAGCGCGACTCGCTCGACTGGCTGGTCTCCAAGTTCGCGGCTGACGTGTCGGGGGTGACCCACGCCGTGCTGGTATCCGCCGACGGGCTGCTGATGGCGGCCAGCGAGCACATCCCGACCGAGCGGGCCGACCAATTGGCGGCCGTGGCCTCCGGGCTGGCGAGCCTGTCCACGGGTGCGGCGCAACTCTTCGACGGCGGCCACGTGCTGCAGTCGGTGGTCGAGATGGAGAACGGGTATCTGCTGTTGATGCGGGTCGGCGACGGCTCGAACCTGGCCACCCTGGCGGCACGAAACTGCGACATCGGCCAAATCGGTTACGAAATGGCGGTATTGGTCGAGCGGGTGGGCACCGTCGTCCAGTCGGCGCGACGGCGCGCACCCCAGCATTCGTGAGCCGCCGATGGACCGGTGGGAGGGCGACGTCGCGGCCGAGCCGAGCCTGGTCCGGCCGTACATCCTGACCGCGGGCCGCACCGACGCCCGCATCTCGCTGCCGCTGGAGGCGCCGGTCGAGACGGTCGACTCGGCCAAGCCGCCGCGCTGGCCGGGCAACGACGTGCGCGGGCAGATCGTGGCGATGTGTGTCGACCACCCGTCGGTCGCCGAGATCGCGGTGAAGTTATCGTTGCCGCTCGGCGTGGCGCGGGTACTCATCGGGGATCTGGTGACGCAGGGTTATGTGGCGGTCGGCAGCACCCTGGGCGAGTCGACCGACATCGACGAAAGACGTGAGTTGATAGGAAGGACACTGCGTGGCCTCAAGGCACTTTGAGGAGGCGGCCTCCACGAAGATCGTCATCTCCGGTGGCTTCGGCGCCGGGAAGACGACATTCGTTGGCGCGGTCTCCGAGATCATGCCGCTGCGGACCGAGGCCCTGGTGACCACCGCCTCGGCGGGCGTCGATGGTTTGGAAGCCACACCTGAGAAGAACACGACGACGGTGGCGATGGACTTCGGTCGCATCACCCTGGCCGACGACCTGGTGCTGTACCTGTTCGGCACCCCCGGGCAGCGCCGGTTCTGGTTCATGTGGGACGACCTCGTGCGCGGCGCGATCGGAGCCATCATCCTCGTCGACGTGCGCCGGCTGCAGGACAGCTTCGCCGCGGTGGACTTCTTCGAGGCGCGAAAACTCCCGTTCCTCGTTGCTGTCAATCAATTCGACGGTGCGCCAAGGCATCCCATCGTCGCGGTCCGTAAAGCGCTGACGCTGGGCGAGCACGTTCCGGTGATCACCGTCGACGCGCGTGACCGGCAGTCGGCCAAGGCGGCGTTGATCGCGATCACCGAGTACGCGCTGGCCAGCCTCACAACGCTGCCCGGCTGATCCTGTGTCACCGCACGTAACACTCTGGAGCGACGGGGAGTTCACCGGCCGCGATTTCCGCGACGACGATCTGAGCAGGCTGCGCACCGAACGCGTGGTGTTCGACGGATGCGATTTCCGGGGCGTCGACCTCACCGAGTCGGAGCACTCCGGTTCGGCCTTTCGCAACTGCCGATTCGAGCGGGCGACGCTGCACCACAGCACTTTTCGGCAGTGCAGCATGTTGGGATCGGTGTTCACCGAAAGCCGCTTGCGACCGCTGACTGTGGTCGACGTCGACCTGACACTGGCCGTACTCGGCGGGTGTGATCTGCGCGGTGTGGATCTCACGGGGTGCCGGATGCGCGAGGCGAGCCTGGTCGACGCAGATCTGCGCAAGGCCGTCTTGCGCGGTGCGGACCTGGGCGGCGCCCGAGTGCAGAACCTGCGGCTCGACGAGGCCGACCTGCGCGGCGCCAGGACCGATGCGTCGCTGTGGACCACCGCCAGCCTCACCGGCGCGAAGATCGACGTCGACCAGGCACTGGCCTACGCTGCGGCTCACGGCCTGAACATCCACGGGCAGTGAGGACGCCGCAGGGAGGCGTCAATCACGCCAAACCGGGGTGGCGGCCCGCCGGCCGGAGAAACAATGGGCGGATGGCCGCCACCTGGGACACCCTCGACCGCTACGTCGTCATCTCCACCGACACCCACGCCGGGGCCGACCTTCGCGACTACAAGCCCTACCTGCCTGCCCGGCTGCACGACGACTTCGACGCGTGGGCGGCCGCCTACGTCAGCCCGTTCGACGACCTGATCATCGCCACCGCGCAGCGCAACTGGAGCCATGAGCTTCGGACGTCGGAGATGGACGCCGACGGGGTGGCGGCCGAAGTGCTGCTTCCCAACACCGTGCCGCCGTTCTTTCCGACCACCCCGAACATCACCATCACGCTGCCGCGCACCCGCGACGAGTTCGAGAAGCGATGGGCCGGTGTGCAGGCCCACAACCGATGGCAGATCGACTTCTGTTCATTGGCCCCGGCGCGGCGCCGCGGGCTGATCCAGGTGTTCCCCAACGACGTCGAGCTGGCACTCGAGGAGATCCGCTGGGGCGCCGAGCAGGCCTGCTTTGGCGGCGTGCTGCTGCCCGCCGTCTCGCCCGGCGACCCCAACGTCGCACCGCTGTTCCACACCCGCTACGAACCGATCTGGGCGCTGTGCACGGAACTGGACCTGACCGTGGTCCAGCACGCCGGAGCGGGCAGCCCGGTGATGCCGATGGATCAGCCGGCCTCCAATGCCGTGCTGGTCACCGAGATGGCGATGTGGGCGCAGCGCACCGTTTCACACCTCATCCTCGCCGGGGTGTTCGAGCGTCATCCGACACTGCGGTTCGTGCCGACCGAGCAGGGCACGCTGTGGCTACAGGACCAGATGATGATGCTCGACGTCATGGTGCCCTCCATGAAATCCGAGGCGGGCAACCGCACGTACGGAATGTTCGGCGGCTCGTCGATCGACGAACTGACCATGGCGCCCAGCGATTACGCCAAGCGGAACTGCTACCTGGCCTCGGAGCTGACGCCGTACGAATCGTCGACCATCGACTACCTCGGTGCCGACCACGTCATGTGGGGCAGCGACTACCCGCACGAGGAAGGCTTCGCGCCGCACTCGAAGCTGGCGATCCGCTGGGCACTGCACGACCAGCCCGAGGACGTGTGCCGCAAGATCCTCGCCGGAAACGCGGCCCGGCTGTACCGGTTCGACCTGGAGGCCCTCGCCCCGATTGCCGCGGAGATCGGTCCGACGGTCGCCGAAGTGCATACCCCGCTGGGCGATACGGGTTACGTCTCGCCGCCCGCGTTCGGTTACCGCCCGTTCGAGGGCGGCCTCGCCCTCAAGCGGCTCGCCCCGGCTCGACGCTAGGTGCTGGCAAGCCGAATCCGCCAGCGCACGAACGCCGTGTAGCCGATGCAGATCAGCCCGAGCATGGCCATGTCGAACAGCCATGTTCCTGCGCTGTGTTCCCAATGCCGGTCGTTGGGTGTCAACGGGCCGGGCACCAACCGGATCAGGTCGATCGTCGAGGCCGAAGCCGCGAAACCCCAACGGGCCGGGGTGAACCACGACATCTGATCGAGCACGATCCGGTCCGTCACCGGGATCATGCCGCCGGAGAACACCAGCTGCGACATGATCGCCACCACCAGCAGCGGCATGATCTGTTCGTTTGACCTGGCCAACGCCGACAGCGCCAGGCCCACCATCGCCGCGGCCACCGTCGTCACCGCGATGTCGACGAACAACTCGATGCTGCGGTTACCGATCAGCGCACCGCTGTCCACGGCGCCCGGACCCCAGCCCTTACCGATGATCGCGATCGCCGTCACGATCGCCGACTGGACGATCGCGAACAGCGTGAACACGAACACCTTCGCCAAAAGGTATGCGGTGGTGGACAATCCGACGGCCTGCTCGCGGCGGAAGATCGCGCGCTCACCGATCAGTGCCCGGATGGTCAGAGCGGTGCCCATGAAGATGGCGCCGACGTTGAGCATGACCAGGATCTGGCCCGGTTCGTTGGGCGCCGGACCGCCCTGGATCGCCGGCACCGGCACACCGAAACCGACGTCACCGGGCACCGAGAGCGACAGCACGCCCATGATGAACGGCAGCAGCATCAGGAACGCGAAGTAACCGCGGTCGGACACCACCAGTCGCACCTGACGGCGCGCGATCGTCGAGAACTGTCGCCGCACGCTGGTACTCGTCGGGCTGCCCAGATCGGAGGGCTCTTCGGTCGGCGGTGCCGGCGGTGGCGGCCCGTGCTGGGAAAGGAAGCGCGAGTTGGCCGCCTCGGGATCGCTGGCCACCGAGCTGAAGATGTCGGCCCAGTTGGTCGTGCCCATCGACGGGCCGATCTGGCCGGGCGGGCCGTAGAACGCGGTCTTTCCGCCGGGAGCCAGCAGCAGCACCTGATCGCACACGTCGAGATAGGTCAGCGAGTGCGTGACGACCAGCACGACGCGCCCGGCGTCGGCCAGCTGCCGCAGCATCGTCATGACCTGGCGGTCCAGTGCCGGATCCAGACCCGAGGTCGGCTCGTCGAGGATCAGCAGCGACGGGCCGGTCAACAGTTCGAGCGCCACCGAGGCGCGCTTGCGCTGGCCGCCGGAGAGCTTGTCGACACGGGTCTCCAGATGCTTGGTCATCTCGAGTTCCTCGAGCACCTGCATGACGACCTGTTCGCGGTCGGCCTTCGTGGTGTCGGGCGGCAGCCGCAGTTCGGCGGCGTACATCAGCGCCTGGCGCACGGTCAGCTGACCGTGGACGACGTCGTCCTGCGGCACCATCCCGATCCGGGAGCGCAGCGACGCGTATTCGGCGTGCACGTTGTGACCCTCGAAGGTCACCGTGCCCGTCGTCGGATGGGTGTAGCCGGCGACCAACCGCGCGAATGTCGACTTGCCGGCGCCCGAAGGGCCGATGACGGCGGTCAGCGTCCCCGGCCGCGCCGCGATCGAGATGTTGTCCAGCAGCGTCTTGTTGTTCTCGATGGTCCACGTGACGCCGTGCACTTCCAGCCCGCCGGTGCGGGTCGCGGCCTCGCTCTCGGTGCGGCGGACCAGCGTGCCGCCGGAGAAGACGAGGTCGATGTTGCCGATGGTGACCGTGTCACCGTCGCGAAGCAGTGCGGACTCCACCCGCGCACCGTTGACGAACGTGCCGTTGATGCTGCGGTTGTCGACGATCTCGGTGCCGGCCGCCGTCGGCACCAGCGTGGCGTGGTGGCGCGACGCCAGCACGTCGGGTACGACGATGTCGTTGTCGGTGGCTCGACCGATCTTGACTGCGCCGGGAACATTGTCCGCGGGCTTGCTCCCGGGCCGCAGGATCTTGAGCATGCTCGTGGCGAGGTTGCCGTCGCTGGAGCGCGGAGCCGCCGTCGGTCCCATCATCGTCGCCGATTCGAGCGCTGGTGAGGAGATCGGCTGGCGCACCGGCTGCTGAGGACTCGTATAGGCCGCGGGCTGCGACGTGCTGGGATACCGGGGCGGGGGAGGCGCACTCGGGTAGGTCGGTTGCGGACGCGACTGTGCTGGCGGCGGCCCGTATGGCCGCGCGGTGTGCGGACCCGAGACCGGCGGAGCGGTGGGGTAGCTGCCTGCCGGTCGCTGGTTGGCGATCGGCACCGCCACGGTCGGTGTCCGGCCCACCGCGCCCTGATGGCGACCGATCTCGAACGTCAGCCGCGGACCGTCGGGATTGCCGATGTTGACGGTCTGACCGTCGTGGATGTCGACCGCGGGAACCCTGCGGTTGTTGACGAACATCCCGTTGAGGCTGCCGTTGTCGATCGCGACCCAGCGGCCTTGATCGAAGCGCAACACCAGATGCGCACGGGAGATCAGGGGGTGGGCAATGCGGACGTCGGCGCGCAGATCACGGCCGATGACGACGTCATTTCCCGCCGCGAAGGTCCGGGTCGATCCGTCGTACCGAACGGTCAGCGCGGGTGGGGCGGGTCGGCTCATCGACGCCAACTCTAACGGTAGGCCCGCCGGGGCGGGGTGTCGCGGTGCCGTTGACGAAAGTTTGCCGATCGCCCGGCGAGTCGCGCGCGGATGACGACGAAACGTGGTCACCATAGGTCATGGTGTCTCGGGCGCCTTTCATGATCGTCGGCATCGGCGGGCTCTGTGTCGCAGCGGCGTTCCTGGCGCCCACGGTCGATGCGCAAAACGCCATCGCGATCGACGCCCGTGGATTCGTCGACTCCGAAGCCCGTTGCGAGGCGCCATGGCAGCCAGCGGCTTTGGGCCGCACCCAATTCGCGCTCGTCGCGATCTGCGAACGGGGCGGCAACTACGAGTACCGCGGGGTGCGAATGAGCGACGGTCTGGTGCTGAAAGCACCTGCGGCCGAGAACAGTGACGGCGTCTTCACCGTCGAGAACGAGGGCGCCACGTACTCGTTCTCGGCGAAGGAGCTCGTCGTGACCGCCGGAGACCGCGTGTTGGTGACCGAACCGATGGTGGCCTACGTCGAACCGCGGCCCGCCGTCGAGGGCTGATAGTTGTCCGGCGCCCCGGTCAGCACGCAGTGGGTGTGGCTGTAGATCGTCGGCATGCACTTGTTGCAGTGATCGCAGATCGACTGCACCGAACTGTCGGCCTGGATGCGGTTGATCAGGTCCGGTTCGGCCAGCAGCGCGCGTCCCATCGCCACGAACTCGAAACCCTCAGCCATCGCGAGGTCCATCGACTCGCGGTTGGTGATGCCGCCCAACAGGATCAGCGGCATCTTGAGCTCGGCGCGGAACTTCAGGGCGTGGCGCAGCAGAAACGCCTCCCGGTAGGGGTACTCGCGCAGGAACTTCTTTCCGGTCATCCGGATGCCCCACCGGATCGGGGGTTTGAACGCTCCCGCGAACTCCTTGATCGGCGCGTCGCCGTGGAACAGGTACATCGGGTTGACCAGCGAACTGCCCGCGGTCAACTCGATGGCGTCCAGGCCGCCGTCCTCCTCGAGCCATTTCGCGGTCTGCAACGACTCCTCGATCGGAATGCCGCCGCGCACACCGTCGGTCATGGTCAGCTTCGCGGTCACCGCGATCGGGGTGCCTTCCTTCTCCACTGCGCGCCGCACCGCCATGACGACGCCGCGGGCCACCTTGGCCCGGTTCTCCAGCGAGCCACCGAACTCGTCGGTGCGGCGGTTGAGCAGCGGGGACAGGAACGAGCTGGCGAGGTAGTTGTGGCCGAGGTGGATCTCGACGGCATCGAAACCGGATTCGATGGCCAGCCGCGCGGCATTGGCGTGGGCCTCGGTGACCTCGCGGATGTCCTCACGCGTGGCCTTCTTGGCGAACCGCATCGACAGCGGGTTGAAGAAGCGGATGGGCGCCAGCGCCTTGGCTTTGTTGGTCCGCGCATTCGCGACGGGTCCGGCGTGGCCGATCTGCGCGCTGATCGCAGCGCCCTCGGCGTGGACCGCCTCCGTCAGCCGCTTGAGGCCCGGCACGGCCTCCGGGCGCATCCAGATCTGCCAGCCGTCGGTGCGCCCACCGGGGGCGACCGCGCAATAGGCGACGGTCGTCATGCCGACCCCGCCGGCGGCGGGCAGCCGGTGGTAGTTGATCAGATCGTCGGTGACGAGCGCGTTCGGCGTCGACGCCTCGAACGTCGCCGCCTTGATGATCCGGTTGCGCAGCGTCACCGGGCCGAGCTTGGCCGGGGTGAACACATTGGGCTGAGTGTTCATAGTCATGGAGCATGCCAGACTGTGACCCGTGGGTGCGATGACACTGGACGGCAAGGCCACGCGCGACGAGATCTTCGTCGACCTCTCCGAACGGGTTGCGGCGCTGACGGCGGCGGGGCGCACGCCGGGGCTGGGCACGGTGCTCGTCGGCGACGATCCCGGTTCCCACGCCTACGTGCGCGGCAAGCACTCCGACTGCGCGAAGGTCGGCATCAACTCGATCCGCCGCGACCTGCCCGCCGACATCAGCCAGGCCACGCTCGACGAGACGATCGACGAACTCAACGCCAACCCCGAGTGCACCGGGTACATCGTTCAGTTGCCGCTGCCCAAGCACCTCAACGAGAACGCCGCGCTGGAGCGCGTCGATCCGGGCAAGGACGCCGACGGTCTGCATCCGACCAACCTCGGCCGGCTGGTTCTCAACGAACCAGCTCCGCTGCCGTGCACCCCGCGCGGGATCGTGCACCTGCTGCGCCGCTACGAGGTGGAGATCGCCGGCGCGCACGTGGTCGTCATCGGCCGCGGCGTGACGGTCGGCCGTCCGCTCGGGCTGCTGCTGACCCGGCGTTCGGAGAACGCGACGGTGACGTTGTGCCACACCGCGACTCGTCATCTACCGGAGTTGGCCCGCGAGGCCGACATCGTCATCGCCGCGGCGGGCATGCCGCACATGGTGACCGCCGAGATGGTGCGTCCCGGCGCGGCGGTCGTCGACGTCGGGGTCAGCCGCGACGAGAACGGCAAGCTCGTCGGTGATGTCCACCCCGACGTCTGGGACGTCGCCGGGCACGTTTCGCCCAATCCGGGTGGCGTGGGACCGCTGACGCGCGCGTTCCTGCTGACGAACGTGGTCGAGCGCGCGGAGGTACTGGCCGCGACGTGACGCCAAAGGAGTTCGCGCGCAAGGTCTTCACCGGTCAATGGCCGTTCTGGTCGGTCGGGCTGATCTTCGCCGCCGCGTTCGTCCTGGTGGTCGCGGGCTACTGGCGACGCGGCGCGCTGGTGATCGCGATCGGGGTGGGCGTGGCGGCCGCGTTGCGGCTGGTGTTGAGCGATGACCGCGCGGGTCTGCTGGCGGTGCGCAGCCGGGGCGTCGATTTCGTCACCACCGCGACCGTCAGCGCGACGATGCTCTATATCGCGTGGACCATCGACCCGCTGGGCACCAGCTAGCACTTCAGTCGCCCACGTCGGCGCGGCGGTCAGGCCAGCGTGGCCCGGATGCACACGGTGACGTACGGCAGCGCCAGCCCGGTGGAGTTGGCCAGCGCCGGATGGGTCGCCAGCAGCTCGCGCACGCGGTCCAGCGTCCTGGTGCGTACCTTCTCCGGCGAGGTGATGCAGTAGCTGCGGGACGCGACCAGGTCGATAAGTGCTTGCGGGGTCAGGTAACTCGTCCACTCGACCTGATGACGTTCGACGCCGGTGAAGGGGTCGGGCAGCGAGACCGTGTTGCTGAACGGGTCGTGCTCATGGCCGATGATGCGGCCGAGGTCTTTCACCCAGCCCAGCCGCTCGTCGCGGGTGTTCCACACCAGGCCCAGCCGGCCGCCGGGGCGCAGCACCCGGGCCACCTCCTTGACCGCGATCTCGGGATCGAACCAGTGCCAGGCCTGGGCCACCAGCACGGCGTCGACGCTGTCGTCGGGCAGCGGGATCTCCTCTGCCGTGCCGAGCAGGGCCGGGGTCTCGGGAAGCGAACGACTCAGCAGCTCAAGCATTTCGGGAATCGGATCGACCGCGACGACGTCGAGGCCGCGCTCGACCAGGCGCGTGGTCAGCTTGCCCGTGCCCGCCCCGAGGTCGAGCACCCTGGCGGCGGCCGACGGCAGCAGCCAGTCGATCGCCTCGGGCGGATACGACGGCCTACCGCGTTCGTAGGCGGCGGCCTCCGCGCCGAACGACAGCGAGCGATCCTGTTCCGGCCGGCCCGCCGTCATTGTGCAGCCAGCTCCAACGTCCGGCGGATGAGCTTGTAGACGGCCTCGGTCTCCACCAGAAAGCCGTCATGCCCGTAGATCGACTCGACGACATCGAGGCCGGCGCAGGCGGGCAGCAGTTCGGCCAGCTCCTCCTGCAGCCGAAGGGGATAGAGCCGGTCGGAGGTGATGCCGCCGACCACCGCAGGCACCGGACAGCCGCGCAGCGCGGCCTCGACACCCCCGCGGGCGCGTCCGACGTCGTGGCCGGACAGCGCCTCGGTGAGCGCCACATACGTGCCGGCGTCGAACCGCGACACCAGCTTTCGGCCCTGATGCTCCAGATAGCTCTGCACCGCGTAGCGGCCGCCGACACCGGGGTCCTCACCGTCCTGCGGATCATTGGCGAACCGGGTGTCGAGCTCGAGCTCACCGCGGTAGGTCAGATGGGCGAACCGGCGGGCGATCTCCATACCGAGGTCGGGGGACAGGCCCGTCCCGTAGTAGTCGCCGTTCTGCCAGTTCGGATCGGCCTTGATCGCGGCGACCTGCGAGCTCTGGGTGCCGATCTGGTCCGCGGTGGCACGCGCGCCGACGGCCAGCACCAACCCCGAGCGCACCCTGTCCGGATGACCGACCATCCACTCCAGCGCGCGGGCGCCGCCCAACGAGCCGCCCATGACCGCGGCGACCTCGGTGATCCCGAACGCCTCCAGCGCGGCGATGTCGGCGCGCACCTGGTCGCGGACGGAGACGACCGGGAAACGCGACCCCCAGGCCTTGCCGTCGGAATGCAGCGAACTCGGGCCGGTGGAGCCGCGGCACCCGCCCAGCACGTTGGTCGCCACCGCGCACCAGCGGTCGGTGTCGATGGGTCCGCCGGGACCGGCGACCCCGTCCCACCAGCCGGGGGTCGGGTGGTCGGGTCCTGCCGGGCCGGTGATGTGGGAGTCACCGGTCAGCGCGTGCAGCACCACGACGACGTTGTCGCGCTCGGGCGACAGCTCACCCCAGCGCTGCACGGCGATCGACACGTCCTCGATGACCGCGCCGTTCTCCAGCGTCAGCGAGCCGATGTCGACCACGCCGATCTCGCCTTCCGCGGGCAGATTCAGGAGTGGCACCTCGACTTCCACATCGGAGAGGGTCATCAGAACGCCGCCGTGGCGTTCGGGTCGGCCTTGCCTGCGGAGCGCAGCGGCTTGGCGGCGGCGAAGCCCTGTTCCAGGTCGGCCAGGATGTCGTCGATGCCCTCGATGCCGACCGCCAGGCGCACCAGCCCGGGCGTGACGCCGGAGGCCAACTGCTCCTCCGGCGACAACTGCGCGTGTGTGGTGGACGCGGGGTGGATCACCAGCGACCGCACGTCGCCGATGTTGGCGACATGGCTGTGCAGGGTCAGTGCGTTGACGAAGGCCTTTCCGGCGTCGACCCCGCCCGCCAGTTCGAATGCGAGCACGGCACCGGTCCCCTTGGGCGCCAGCTTCTTTCCGAGCTCGTACCACGGAGAAGAGGGCAATCCGGCGTAGTTGACCGAGAGCACGTCGTCGTGTCCATCGAGGTACTCGGCGACCTTCTGCGCGTTGGCGACGTGCCGTTCGACGCGCAGGCTCAGCGTCTCGATGCCCTGGGCGACCAGGAACGCGTTGAACGGTGACGCCGCCGAACCCAGATCACGCAGCAGCTGCACCCGCGCCTTGAGCGCGTATGCGGGCGGACCGAGTTCGGCGAACACCACACCGTGGTAGCTCGGATCGGGCTCGGTGAAGCCCGGGAATTTTCCGTTGGTCCAGTCGAAGGTGCCGCCGTCGACGACGACGCCGGCGATGGCGGTGCCGTGCCCACCGAGGTACTTGGTGGCCGAGTGCACGACGATGTCGGCGCCGTGGGCCAGCGGCTGGATCAGGTACGGGGTGGCGATGGTGTTGTCGACGATCAGCGGCACGCCGGCGTCGTGGGCGACCGCCGAGACATTGGGGATGTCGAGGATGTCGATCTTGGGGTTGGAGATCGACTCGGCGAAGAACGCTTTCGTGTTCGGCCGCACCGCGGACCGCCACGAGTCGAGGTCATCGGGGTCCTCCACGAAGCTGACCTCGATGCCGATCTTGGGGAACGTGTAGTGGAACAGGTTGTAGGTGCCGCCGTAGAGCCGCGGGCTGGACACGATGTGGTCGCCGGTGTTGGCGATGTTGAGGATCGCGAAATGTTCGGCGGCCTGACCGGACGCCAGGAACAGCGCCGCCACCCCACCCTCGAGAGCCGCGATGCGCTGCTCGACGGTGTCCTGGGTGGGGTTCATGATCCGCGTGTAGATGTTGCCGGGCTCGGCGAGGCCGAACAGCGCGGCGGCGTGATCGGTGCTGTTGAAGGTGTACGACGTGGTCTGGTAGATCGGGAGCGCCCGGGCGTTGGTCGCGCTGTCGGGGGCCTGTCCGGCGTGGACCTGTTTGGTTTCGAACGCCCAGCTTGCTGTCGGATCTTCTGACGCGCTCATGCGAGAACGGACCTCCATCTGTGTCTGGGGGCCCGTCACAACGGACCCGCGCTTGCCGGTAGCCGCTTCTCAGCGGGTACTCAACCTGGTCATCACCCGGGGCACCCCACCGCGGTTGGAGGGTTGCCGGCCAGCTAGCCGGGGCTTGTTGCTGGCACTCATGACCGATGAGAAGCCTATCGCATAGTGCTCGGGGCGTGCCAGCGAGGGATCTCGGCGAGGCGCGGCCAAAGCTACCGGTCAGTAGCGGATCACACTCCCTGCGGCAGACCCCCTGGCTCACACAGAGGGTCGGGTACGGCGCAATACTGGTAGTCGACTGACCGAGGCCTGACCGATTAGCGAGCCGGAGAACCCCACATGACTGCCGAGCAGCCGACCATCATCTACACGCTGACCGACGAGGCGCCGCTGCTAGCGACCTACGCGTTCCTGCCGATCATTCGCACCTTCACCGAACCGGCGGGCATCAACGTCGAGACCAGCGACATCTCGGTGGCCGCACGCATTCTCGCCGAGTTCTCCGACCGGCTCACCGACGAGCAGCGCGTGCCGGACAACCTGGCCCGGCTGGGCGAGCTCACCGAGAAGCCCGACACCAACATCATCAAGCTGCCCAACATCAGCGCCTCGGTGCCGCAGCTGCTGGCCGCGATCAAGGAGCTCAAGGCCAAGGGCTACGACCTGCCCGAGTACCCCGGTGACCCGAAGAACGACGACGAAAAAGCAATCAAGGACCGTTACGCCAAGGTCCTCGGCAGCGCGGTCAACCCGGTTCTGCGACAAGGTAACTCGGATCGACGCGCCCCCAAGGCGGTCAAGGAGTACGCGCGCAAACACCCGCACAGCATGGGTGAGTGGTCGATGGCGTCGCGCACCCACGTGGCGACCATGAAGACCGGCGACTTCTATCACGGCGAGAAGTCGATGACCCTGGACAAGGACCGCAAGGTCAAGATGGTGCTCGAGACCAAGAGCGGCGAGACGGTGGTGCTCAAGCCGGAGGTGGCGCTCGACGACGGCGACATCATCGACAGCATGTTCATGAGCAAAAAGGCGCTCTGTGAATTCTTCGAAGAACAGATCGAGGACGCCTACAAGACCGGCGTGATGTTCTCGCTGCACGTCAAGGCCACGATGATGAAGGTCTCGCACCCCATCGTGTTCGGCCACGCGGTGAAGGTCTTCTACAAGGACGCGTTCGCCAAGCATCAGAAGGTGCTCGACGAACTCGGTGTGAACGTCAACAACGGCATGTCCGATCTGTACGACAAGATCCAGGCGCTGCCCGCTTCGCAGCGCGAGGAGATCGTCCAGGACATCCACGCCGTGCATGAGCACCGGCCGGAACTGGCGATGGTGGATTCGGCCCGCGGCATCACGAACTTCCACTCGCCGAGCGACGTGATCGTCGACGCGTCGATGCCGGCGATGATCCGGCTCGGCGGCAAGATGTACGGCGCCGACGGGCGGACCAAGGACACCAAGGCGGTCAATCCCGAGTCCACGTTCAGCCGGATCTATCAGGAGATGGTCAACTTCTGTAAGACCCACGGGCAGTTCGATCCGACGACCATCGGGACCGTGCCCAACGTCGGGTTGATGGCGCAGAAGG
The DNA here is from genome assembly GCF_001500025.1 of Mycobacterium sp. IS-1590. Classification (GTDB taxonomy): domain Bacteria; phylum Actinomycetota; class Actinomycetes; order Mycobacteriales; family Mycobacteriaceae; genus Mycobacterium. Next base: position 348,375 of record NZ_LQIW01000001.1, read on the forward strand.
CCGAGGAGTACGGCAGCCACGACAAGACGTTCGAGATCCCCGAGGACGGCGTCGCGAACATCGTCGACGTCGACACCGGCGAGGTGCTGATGACCCAGAACGTCGAAACCGGCGACATCTGGCGCATGCCGGTGGTCAAGGACGCCGCGATCCGCGACTGGGTGAAGCTGGCCGTGACGAGGGCGCGGGCCTCGGACATGACCGCGCTGTTCTGGCTGGACACCGAGCGTCCGCACGAGGTGGAGCTGCGCAAGAAGGTCAAGGAGTACCTCAAGGAGCACGACACCGAGGGCCTACACATCCAGATCATGCCGCAGGTGTGGGCCATGCGGTACACGCTGGAGCGGTTGATCCGCGGCCAGGACACCATCGCGGTGACCGGAAACATCCTGCGCGACTACCTGACTGACCTCTTCCCGATTCTGGAGCTGGGCACCAGCGCGAAGATGCTATCGATCGTGCCGCTGATGGCCGGAGGCGGTATGTACGAGACCGGTGCGGGTGGCTCCGCGCCCAAGCACGTCCACCAGCTGGTCGAGGAGAACCACCTGCGCTGGGACTCGCTCGGCGAGTTCCTCGCCCTGGGAGCGTGTTTCGAGGACATCGGGCGCAAGACCGAGAACAAGCGGGCCGTTCTGTTGGGTAAGACGCTGGACTCGGCCATCGGAAAACTGTTGGACAACAACAAGAGCCCGTCGCGCAAGACCGGTGAGCTCGACAACAGGGGCAGCCAGTTCTATCTCGCGATGTACTGGGCGCAGGAGCTCGCCGAGCAGACCGACGACAAGGAACTCGCCGACCACTTCGCCGACCTCGCAAAGTCGTTGGCCGACAACGAGGACGCGATCGTCAACGAACTCGTCGAGGTGCAGGGCGACTCGGTCGACATCGGCGGGTACTACTACCCGGACCCGGAGAAGACCACCGCGGTGATGCGGCCCAGCAAGACGTTGAACTCGGTGCTGGAGGGTGCGACGAGCGAGCCGGTGACGAAGCTCTAACCGCCGAGCGCCTCTCGTGACGGTGGCGCGGCGTGGCGGTCGACGAACTCGACGATCAGGTCGGCCACGCGCTGCGGCGCCTCGAACATCGGGATGTGGCCGACGTCGTCGAGATGCGTGATCTGCGTGGTCGACGGCAGGTGCGCGGTGAAGTGGCGGGTGAACCGCGGATGCGGCAGGACGCGGTCCTTTTCGCAGATCACCAGGTGGGTGGGGCACGCGCCCTCGGCCAGTTCCATCAGGCCCGGGGTCAGCAGCGACTTCACCAGAAGCTGGTAGTAGGCCGGGCAGTGGGTGACGTCGTCGATGATGTCGATGAGGTCGTCATCGGACAATCGGTCCGGCGTGGCACTGATCGGAAAGTGGGCCAGCCAGCGGGTGAATGGCAGCTTCAGGACACGCTCGCGGAACACGAGGGTGAACGCCCACACCGGGAAGCCGGCCAGGAACTTGCCGACGATCTCGAACTTGGCGGGCGTGAACTTGCTCCACCCGCCCGCCGGTGCGATACCGGTCAGCGTGCGGGCCCGGCCGCGGCGCTCCAACTCGAAGGCCACCCAGCCGCCGAGCGAGTTGCCGACGATGTGCGCGGTGTCCCAGCCCAGTGCATCCATCCTGCGTTCCGCGTCGTCGGCCAGTTCGGCCGTATCCAGGAAGCGGTGGCCCTTCACCCCGCCGTTGTGGCCGGGCATGGTGGGGGCGAGAACCTCGTAGCGGCCGGTTTCGGCAATCAGCGGGCCGACCTTCTTCCACACGTTCTGCGACATCATGAACGGGTGTAGCAACAGGATTGGCTCGCCGGAGCCGACGTGGATCGGTGCGCGCTCAGTCATCAGCCCGACAGTAAGGTGATACCGCCGGTACCGCAAGTACGTCGGTATGGTCTGCCGCTGTGACAACGCTGATCATCAGCACCATCAACGTCAACGGCATCCGCGCCGCGGTCAAGGAGAGGTCGCCGCAGAACCGGGGCCTGCTGCCGTGGCTGGCGTCGACCACCGCCGACGTGGTCTGCCTGCAGGAAACCCGCGCCGACGATGACCAGCTGGCCGCGGCCTTGGCGCCCGCCCTGGCCGACGGTTGGCGTCTGGCGTCGGCCGAACCGCACATCAAGGGCCGCAGCGGCGTCGCCGTGCTGTCGCGTCACCCGATCACGGCATCCCGGTTGCTCGAGTCCGACGAGTTCGGGGCGCACGGCCGCTATCTGGAGGTCGACACCGCCGGGGTGACGGTCGCGAGCGTCTACGTCCAGACCGGTGAGGCGGAGACGGACCGCCAGCTCGAAAAGGAACGGTTCATGGCCGAGCTCGCCGCGCGAATGGCGACGATGACAGACCGCGAGGCCGTCGTGTGCGGCGACTGGAACATCGCCCACACCGAGAACGACATCAAGAACTGGAAGGGCAACGTCAAGAAGTCCGGGTTCCTGCCGAGCGAGCGGCAGTGGCTCACCGATCTGCTCGCCTCGGGGTGGACCGACGTGGTCCGCGAGTTGCACCCCGACCGGCCGGGCCCGTACGCGTGGTGGTCGTGGCGGGGCCGTGCCTTCGACAACGACGCCGGCTGGCGCATCGACTACCAGCTGGCCACATACGCCCTGGCGAAGCGGGCCGTCGCCGCCCGGGTCGAGCGCGCCGAGGCGTATGCGCTGCGCTGGTCGGACCACGCGCCGGTGACGGTGGAGTACCGGTCGCGTGGAATGATCGGACGATCATGAGCAGTTCGCCGAAGCCCGTCGTCTTCTCCGGTGTCCAACCCACCTCCGACTCGCTACACCTGGGCAACGCGCTAGGCGCGATCCAGCAGTGGGTGGGCCTTCAGGACGACCACGACTCGTTTTTCTGCGTGGTCGACCTGCACGCGATCACGATCCCGCAGGACCCCGAACGGCTGAGGCGGCGCACCCTGGTCACCGCCGCGCAGTACATCGCGTTGGGCATCGACCCGGACCGCAGCACGATCTTCGTGCAGAGCCACGTTCCGGCGCACACCGAATTGGCTTGGGTGCTGGGCTGTTTCACCGGTTTCGGACAGGCATCGCGGATGACGCAGTTCAAGGACAAGTCGCAGAAGGAAGGCAGCGAGGCCACCACCGTCGGGCTGTTCACCTATCCGGTGCTGATGGCGGCCGACGTGCTTCTGTACGACACCGAGCTCGTTCCGGTGGGCGAGGACCAACGCCAACACCTGGAGTTGGCACGCGATGTGGCGCAACGGGTCAACTCCCGCTTCCCGGACACCTTCGTCATCCCCGAGCCGATGATCCCCAAGGCGACGGCCAAGATCTACGACCTGCAGGACCCGACGTCGAAGATGAGTAAATCGGCGGGGACCGAGGCCGGCCTGATCGGCCTGCTCGACGATCCGAAGGCGTCGGCCAAGAAGATCCGCTCGGCCGTCACCGACAGCGAACGCGAGGTGCGTTTCGACCCCGACGCCAAACCCGGCGTCTCGAATCTGCTGACCATCCAGTCGGCGGTCACCGGGGCCGACATCGGCAAGCTCGTCGACGGTTACGCGGGACGCGGATACGGCGACCTCAAGTCCGACACCGCCGAGGCCGTCGTCGAGTTCGTGACTCCCATCAAGGCCCGGGTCGACGAACTGCTCGCCGACCCCGCCGAGTTGGAGTCGATCCTGGCGGTGGGCGCCGCACGGGCCCGCGACGTGTCTGCGACGACACTGCGGCGGGTATATGACCGGTTGGGGTTTCTGCGGCCGGGGGGCTGACGTGGGGAGTGTGGCGTGAGAACTCCGGGCGAGCCGGAAGAGCGCGACGAGAAGAAGGGGTTCGTCGACCGGTTGCGCGCCCGGCACGAATGGTTCGACCACGTCATGCGGGCGCAGGAGCGTTACAACGACAGCAAGGGCGACTTCTACGCGGCAGGCATCACGTACTTCACGGTCTTCGCGATGTTCCCGCTGTTGATGGTCGGCTTCGCCATCGGCGGTTTCATCCTGGTCAGTCAGCCCGAACTGCTCGCCGACATCCAGGACCGGATCAGGGCGTCGGTGTCCGGCGACGTCGCCACGCAGCTCGTCGAGCTGATGGACTCCGCGATCGAGTCGCGCACCTCGGTCGGGATCATCGGGCTGGCCACCGCGGCATGGGCCGGGCTGGGCTGGATGGCGAACCTTCGCGAGGCGCTGAGCCAGATGTGGGGCCTGATGCGGCGTGACACCCCCGGGTTCGTGCGCACGAAGTTGTCGGATCTGACGGCCATCGCCGGTCTGTTCCTGGCGATTGCGGCCACCGTCGCGCTCACCGTGGTGAGCAGCTCCGGATTGGCCCGCAAGGCCGTCGAATGGGTTGGGCTGGGCGATGTTCCGGGCATGAGCATCCTGCTGCGGGTGATCTCGCTGGTGTTCTCGGTGTTGATCAGTTGGCTGCTGTTCACCTGGATCATCGCGCGCCTGCCCCGCGAGTCGATCAGCTTTCGCTCGGCGATGCGGGCCGGATTGCTCGCGGCGGTGGCGTTCGAGGTCTTCAAGCAGGTGGCGTCGATCTACCTGCGCTCGGTGGTGACAGGCCCGGCCGGGGCGACATTCGGCCCGGTTCTGGGCCTGATGGTGTTCGCCTACATCACCGCCCGGCTCATCCTCTTCGCCACGGCGTGGGCGGCCACCTCGATCGAGAACATGGAGGCCGCACCGCTCCCGCCGCCCGGGGGCGCGCAGATCACTCCGCGGGTGCAGGTGCACGAGGGCGTCGGGGTCGGCGGCGTTCTGACCGCTGCGGCAGCGGGAGCGGTTGGTGCGCTAGGGATTTCGAAGCTTCGACGGCGTCATTGACTCTGGCTGACCATCTGCAGGCCGACCACGCAGCCGACGATCCCCAGTAGGAGCGCCACTTTGATCGGGGAGGCGCTCTCCTGGCCGGTCGCCAGCGAGTAGACCACGGTGAGCGCCGCACCGACCCCCACCCACACCGCGTAACCGGTGCCTACGGGTATATCGCGCAGTGCGACACCCAAACCGGCCATCGAGATGATCAGTGCCACAACGAAAACCGCTATGGGCACTGGGCGGGTGAAGCCTTCCGACTTGCTCAGGGCGACTGCCCACACAGCTTCGAAAGCACCCGAAACCATGAGGATGACCCAGGGCATGGAACAACACCTCCGAAACGCCGTCTTGTCGCTGACCGGGTACGGCGCCGCTCGTCCGGTGTCATGTGCTGACCGACCCACCGTAACAAAGCGGTAACGTCGCACCGTGCCCCTTGCGACGCCCTGGTCCCGCCGCATCGGCCTCGATGCGCCGATCGTCAACGCGCCGATGGGTGGCACCGCCGGCGGCGTCCTGGCCGCTGCGGTGTCCCGGGCGGGCGGCCTCGGCATGATTGGGATGGGAAGTTCGGCCACCGCAGCGAAGTTGGCGGCCGAGCTTCCGCATGTGGCGGGGCTCGAGCGTCCTTTCGGTATCGGGCTCGTGCACTGGGTGGCGGCGGCCGAGCCCGAACTGCTGGAGGTGGCGCTCGCCGTGAAACCCGCGCTGCTGGCCGTCAGCTTCGGCGACGAGTGGTCGTGGGTCCGGCGGGCCCATGACGCCGGCGTACCGGTCGCCGCGCAAGTGGCCGATGTGAGCGGTGCGCTGCTGGCGGCCGACGCGGGCGTGGACGTGATCGTCGCGCGCGGCGCGGAGGGCGGCGGACACGGCGAGGTGCGCGTCGGCACCCTGCCGTTGCTCGCGGAGGTGCTCGACGCGGTGACGGTGCCCGTGCTCGCCGCCGGGGGTATCGGCTCGGGCCGCGGCCTGGCCGCGGTGCTGGCCGCTGGGGCCTCGGGCGCCTGGGTGGGTACGGCGTTCACGGCCTGCACCGAGGCGACGACGTCCGACGCGGCGCGCGAGCAGCTAATACGCGCATCCGGCGACGAGACGGTGACGACGCGAATCTTCGACATTGCTCTCGAATACCCCTGGCCGGCAACGCTTCCCGAGCGGGTGCTCCGCAACGAGTTCGTCGAGCGCTTCGACGGCCGCGAGGCTCTCGTCGATGCCGATGCGCGCGCCGCACTGGCCGCTGCCACCGCAGCCGAGGACTACCGGGTGGCGCCCGTCAACGCCGGACAGGGCGTCGGCATGGTCCGCGAATCGTGCTCGGCGGCCGAGGTGGTCGAACGGCTCTGCGCCGAGGCCGAGTCGCTGTTGCGCCGCTGGGGCTAGTGCTGCGGGCGCCGGTTCAGCGATCGTGCGCCCATGATCAACGAGAACACGATCACGCTGCCGACCACCGCGACGCCGACCCGCACGGGCATCGCGTCGATGTCCGACATCATCGGGGCCGCGTTGACGGCGGGATTGGCGCCATCGGCGTCGGTCTTGTTTCCCAGCAACGACGGGTCGGGCTCGATCAGCGTGCCGACGCCGGTGCCGGGTGCCGTGGCGAAGCCGTAGTCGAGCAGATGCGCGGCCTGCTCCCAGGGTGCGATCGGTTGACGGGTGCCCTTGAGGAGCACGGCGACGAGTCGCCGGCCGTCGCGCTCAGCGGCGCCGACGAACGTCTGCCCGGCGTCGTCGGTGTAGCCGGTCTTGCCGCCCAACGCGCCGGGGTAGTTGAGCAGAAGCTTGTTGTCGTTCTCGATGGGGTAACCGACATCGCCGCGACCGGGGAAGTCGAATGCGCGGGTCGAAACGATGTCGCTGAAAACCGGGTTGCGCCAGGCGTACCGGTAGAACAGCGCCATGTCGTAGGCCGAGGTGCTCATGCCGGGACCGTCGAGCCCGGACGGCGTCGCGACCCGGGTGTCGAGGCCTCCCAGCTTGCGCGCCAGGTCGTTGAGCTTGTGCAGCGCGGCGTCCCAGCCGCCCAGCTGCCGGGCCAGTGCGAACGCGGCGTCGTTGCCCGAGTACATCAGCAGCCCGTGCAGCAGGTCGTTGATCGAGTAGTGGCCGCCCTCGCCGACCCCGACCTTGGTGCCTTCCTGGGCGGCGTCCTCGGCGGTGCCTGGGATGACCTTGTGCAGCGGCAGTTCCCTGATCGCCTGCATGGCGGTCAGCACTTTGACGATGCTGGCGGGCCGGTGCCTGCCGTGCGGGTCCTTGGCGGCGATGACGTCGCCGGAGTCGAGGTCGGCCACCAGCCACGCCTCGGCCGAGATGTCGTTCGGCAGCGGCGGAGTGCCCGGCGCGGTGATGACGCCGCAGCCGGAGAGCTTCTCCCCGCCCATCGGGGTGGCAGGCACCGGCAGCGGCGCGGGTGGCGCCTGCCCGGGTTTGGGCACCTCGGACGCGTCGACCGCGGGTGGCGTCACCTCGCGGTACGGGCACGCACTGGCCTCGGGGGCCGCCGGCGGCTGCGCGCTTGCCACGGCCGGACCCGCGGCCACGAACAAGGCCGTGGCCAGTACGGCGGCGCGTTGCAGCGGGTTTCGAAACTTCGCCATCGTGACCGCACACTAAGCCGCGAAAGGGCCGATCGCGCGTAGGCGCGCTGTGACTGGTGTTACTTGAGTTTCATTTGTGACTTAGCGCAGCGACAGCGACGCGACGTCGGCGTGCGCGACGGCGGGGAACCCGATGCTGCCCATCCACAACCGGCCGTCGACTTCGACCAGCCCGGTCACCATCCCGAACCGCGGATGCTCACGGCGGATGCCTGCGACCACGTCACCGGTGTCGGGATCGAACGCCACCGCCCACACCTCGGGCTTGATCTGAGGCTGCAGTTTGTCGGGCAGCTTCCACAACAGCTTGCGCAGCGCGGGCCAGCGCGGCGCGAGCCATTCGGCGGCCGCGTTCAGCGGGGAGACCATCGCGCACCAGATGCGGCCGTCGGCGCCGGTGGACAGGTTGTCGGGATGGCCGGGCAGATTCTCTCGCAGCGGGGTCACCGTCCCGGCACGCTCGCCGGTGAGCCAGAACTTCGACAGCCGGCGCCCCATCGTCTCGGCGAACACCAACGCCGATCCGTCGGCGGTGGGGGTCACGCCGTTGGCGAAGTACAGTCCGGCCACCGCGGTGAGCACGGTGCCGTCCGCGTCGCGGCGGAACAGGCTGCCGCGCGGACGCGCCTCCATCACCGCGCCCTTGAAGTGGGCGTAGTCGAACGCGGAGGTCGACTCGGTGAAATAGATTGTGCCGTCCGGCGATTGGGTGACGTTCGAGCAGAACATCAACCGCCGGTCGTCGACCTCGGCCACCAGCGTCTGCACCGTCGCGCTTGCCGGATCGAGCGCCAGCAGGCCGCCGGGGCTGGTGCAGACCAGGATCCGGCCGTCGTGTGCGACGTGCAGGCCCAGCGGGCGACCCTCGGTGGTGACGACGGCGACCGGTTCGCCACCGCCGGGTGGGATGCGCACGATGCGGCCGTCGTCGACACCCGTCCAGAGGGCGCCGTCGCCGTCGACGACGACATCCTCGGGCGCGTTGCCGGGCAGTCCGACGACGGTCAGGTCGGCCGACGGCAGATCCGGAAGCGGGTCGACGGGCGGAGGCCGCCAGCGGACGGGATCGATCGGCGGCTTGTGGGATCCGGGCGCGCTCACAGCGCCGACGCTACGCTTCGGCAGCGCCGCGCTCAGAGCAGTCGGCCGGCCTCGGCGAGCACGCCGCGCATGATCTGGTAGATCTCGTCGAATTCCTTCTGGCCGCTGATCAGTGGCGGGGCCAGCTGTACGACCGGATCGCCACGGTCGTCGGCGCGGCAGTACAGGCCCGCCTCGAACAGCGCGGGGGTCAAGAAGCCGCGCAACAGCCGCTCGGACTCTTCGTCGTTGAAGGTCTCCTTGGTGGCCTTGTCCTTGACCAGTTCGATGCCGTAGAAGTAGCCCTCGCCGCGAACGTCACCGACGATCGGCAGGTCGTAGAGCTGCTCGAGGACGGCCCGGAACCTCGGCGCGTTCTCCTTGACGTGGTCGTTGAGGCCCTCGCGTTCGAAGATGTCGAGATTGGCCAGCGCCACCGCCGAGGACACCGGATGCCCGCCGAACGTGTAACCGTGCGCGAACGTGGTCTTGCCGTCGTTGAACGGCTCGAACAGCCGGTCACTTGCGATCATCGCACCGATCGGCGAGTAGCCGGACGTCAAACCCTTTGCGCAGGTGATGATGTCGGGGACGTAGCCGAAATCGTCACAGGCGAACATCGACCCGATCCGGCCGTAGGCGCAGATGACCTCGTCGGACACCAGCAGCACGTCGTACTCGTCGCAGATCTCCCGGACCCGCTCGAAATAGCCTGGCGGAGGCGGGAAACAGCCGCCCGCGTTCTGCACCGGCTCCAGGAAGACGGCCGCGACGGTGTCGGGTCCCTCGAACTCGATGGCTTCGGCGATGCGGTCGGCGCAGTACTGCCCGAACGCCTTCTCGTCGTCCTGGTACGGAGCGGGCGCGCGGTAGAAGTTCGTGTTGGGCACTCGGAAGCCGCCGGGTGTCAGCGGCTCGAACGGCGCCTTGAACACCGGCAACCCGGTGATCGCCAACGCCCCCTGCGGGGTGCCGTGGTAGGCGATGGACCGCGAAACCACCTTGTGCTTACCGGGTTTGCCGGTCAGCTTGAAGTAGTTCTTGGTCAGTTTCCACGCCGACTCGACGGCTTCGCCGCCACCGGTGGTGAAAAACACCCTGTTCAGGTCGCCGGGTGCATAGCCGGCGACCCGTTCGGCGAGTTCGATCGCGGTGGGCGTGGCGTACGACCACAGCGGGAAGAACGCCAGCTGCTCGGCCTGTTTGGCAGCGGCCTCGGCCAACTCCTGACGGCCGTGGCCGACCTGGACCACGAAAAGCCCTGACAGCCCGTCGATGTAGCTCTTGCCGTTGCTGTCCCAGATCGTGACGCCCTCACCGCGGGTGATGATCGGCGGGGTGATCGCGGCGCCGTGGCGGGCGAAGTGCCCCCACAGGTGGCGATTGGCTTTCGCGCCGAGGTCGGCCGAAAGGCTTGTAGTCATCTAGTGCCCCAATTGTATTGCTGCTTGACAAGTTTCAGGTAAACCAGTGTCTCGGTGGATATCACTCCCGGCAGGGCGCGGATCTGGGTGTTGAGCAGGTCGAGCAGGTCGTCGTCGTCCTCGCAGACCACCTCGACGATGGCGTCGAACGATCCGGCGGTGAGCACCACGTAGTCGACGGACGGGATGGCGGCCAGCTTCTCGGCCACCTTGGTGGTGTCACCGGTGCAGCGGATCCCGATCATCGCCTGGCGGGCGAAGCCCAGCTGCATGGGATCGGTGACGGCGACGATCTGCATGACGCCGGCGTCGACCATGCGTTGCACCCGCTGGCGGACGGCGGCCTCCGACAACCCCACCGACTTGCCGATGCCCGCGTACGAGCGGCGGCCGTCCTGCTGCAGCTTCTCGATGATCTGCTTGCTCAGATCGTCGAGCTGGAACGCGGCACCGGGACGGGACTGGTTGAGTCGAAACGAAACGGGGCCGAGGCCGTGCGTCGCACCCGGGGTAGGCATGTCAGTGATTGTGCACGGAATCCGTCGTCATGGGCAACCACAGCCATGAAATCACTCGTTTGGGCGGCGTCCGGCTATGGGAAAGCGTAGGCGATTGCGTGGCCCGTCGACGTCAGGTCCGTTAGCGTGTGGCCATGACTGCGACATCCGTTTCCACCACTGTGGCGGGCAGCTGGATCGACGGCGCCGCGGTGGCGACCGGCGGACCCGCCCACCGGGTCACCGACCCCGCCACCGGGGAGGTCGTCACCGAGTACGCGTTGGCCACCACCGCCGACGTGGACACCGCGGTGGCCTCGGCCAGGGGCGCGCTGGCTGAGTGGTCGGGCGCGACGCCCGCGGAGCGCTCGGCTGTCCTGTTCAAGCTGGCGCACCTGGCGGGCGAGAGCTCGGACGCATTGGTCGCCGAGGAGGTCAGCCAGACCGGTAAGCCGGTGCGGCTGGCCGCCGAGTTCGACGTGCCCGGCAGCGTCGACAACATCGATTTCTTCGCCGGCGCGGCGCGTCACCTGGAGGGCAAGGCCAGCGCCGAGTACTCCGGCGACCACACGTCGAGCATCCGGCGCGAGGCCGTCGGCGTGGTCGCGACGATCACGCCGTGGAATTACCCGCTGCAGATGGCGGTGTGGAAAGTGTTGCCCGCGTTGGCCGCCGGCTGTTCGGTGGTGATCAAACCCTGCGAGTTGACGCCGTTGACCACGTTGACACTCGCGCGCCTGGCCAAGGAGGCGGGCCTGCCCGACGGCGTCTTCAACGTGGTCACGGGAACCGGTGGCGACGTCGGCACCGCGCTGGCCGGTCACCGCGATGTCGACGTCGTGACGTTCACCGGCTCGACACCCGTGGGGCGCAAGGTGATGGCCGCCGCGGCGGTGCACGGCCACCGCGTGCAGCTCGAGCTCGGCGGCAAGGCGCCGTTCGTCGTGTTCGACGACGCCGATCTCGACGCCGCCATCCAGGGCGCCGCGGCCGCCGCGCTGATCAACACCGGTCAGGACTGCACGGCCGCCGCGCGGGCGATCGTCGCGCGTGAGCTCTACGACGATTTCGTCGCGGGCGTCGGCGAGGTGTTCTCCAAGGTTGTCGTCGGCGACCCGCAGGATTCCGAAACCGATCTCGGACCACTGATCTCGGCGGCGCACCGAGCGAAGGTGGCCGGCATGGTCGAGCGGGCGCCGGGTCAGGGCGGGCGAATCGTCTGTGGCGGGTCCGCCCCGGACCGGCCGGGTTCGTTCTACCTGCCGACCGTGATCGCAGACGTCGACGAGCAGTCGGAGGTGTACCGCGACGAGATCTTCGGACCGGTCCTGACGGTGCGCTCGTTCACCGACGACGATGATGCGCTGCGGCAGGCCAACGACACGACATATGGCTTGGCGGCTTCGGCGTGGACCCGCGATGTCTACCGGGCGCAGCGGGCGTCGCGGGAGATCAAGGCCGGCTGCGTGTGGATCAACGACCACATCCCGATCATCAGCGAGATGCCGCACGGCGGCGTCGGCGCCTCCGGTTTCGGCAAGGACATGAGCGACTACTCCCTCGAGGAGTACCTCACCGTCAAGCACGTGATGAGCGACATCACCGGGGTGGCCGAAAAGGATTGGCACCGCACGGTGTTCGCCAAGCGCTAGCCGCTTCGCGCTGCGCCGAGAGTGCTGTTTCTGACGGAATCCGAGCCGAATTCGTCAGAAACCGTCGTCTTGCCGCAGCGCTGGATACGGTCGAGGGCGGCACGCTGCTGGGCCTTGACCGCTTTCGCGGCGGCGCGGCCTCCGGACCGTTTGGCCGACTTGCGCAGGGCACGACGCCGGCGACGGGTCGGCAGCGATTCCAGAACGTCTTCACCGACGGTGGAGAGTTCGCCGTTGGCGCGGCCGGCCTCGATGCGGGCGATCACCCAGCGCCGCTCGTCACGCAACAACAAGGCCGCGATGACGAGAAAGAACGCCAGGCTGCCGAGCATCTTCAGCGGCATCGCCGCCACCGGGCCCGGTGCGTTCCACGTGAAGTGCAGCAGCGGGCCGCTGAGAAGCAGTCCGCATGCGGTGGCCAGCCGCCGCCCCGTCGACCATCGCGCGCGGTCGCGGAACGACGGCAGCAACAGCAGCACGCCCACCGATGTCAGCGCCGTATAGGTCCAGTGCGCGGGCACGGCGGTGAAGAACCGCACAATCAGGTTTCCACCCGCGCCTGCCAAATCCGAGTCGAGGTCCTGCAGCGCGCTGTTGGCGGCGTAGGACAGGTCTTCCATCAGGTCGAAACCGAAACCGACGAACATCCCGACCATCAGCGCATGCGAAATTCGGTTCAACACATGGGCACAAAGCACCAATATCACCGCCGCGCACAACGCCTTGGACGCTTCCTCGATGATGGGGGCGGTGAGCGAGGCCTCCCAATCGGTGAACGTCTCCGGTGGCAGCACCATGCTCCACAACTGGCCGAGCCCACCGTTGCCGTTCATCGCCATCGCCACGGCCGTGGTGCCGCCCAGTGCGAAGCCCGCCACGAGGGCCTGCGGATAACGCCGCCCACTACGGAACGGGTCGAACCGGAAGATCAACCACACCATGAACACGATGAACAGCACCCATAGCCACGACAGGTCGATGGTGGCGTCGAGCGTCGCGCGGATGACCGGGCCGGAGTCGTCGAGCAGCGCGAACGTACCGATGATCAACGCCACCACGAAAACCCAGAACACCGCGGACTCAGGGCGGTACACCACAGGACGCCGTTGCGGCACCGTCGTATCGCTCACGGCTGTTCCCTTCCGATCGGTGCCACCACGAGGTCCAGCGGCGGTGCGGGCTGATCGGCGGTCCCCAGGGTCTGAACCCACACGATGACGTCGTCGTCGGCAAGAAATGCGCATTCGCCCAGACGGTCGCCGGCGACGAGCTCACACCCCACACCGGTGAGGGTGCCGTCGGCGGTCGTGACGATTTCGCCTGTCATCGCGGCGCTGGAACCGGTGACACGGTCCGCTCGCATGAGCCGCCGCGCGACCGCGTCGACATCTCGGCCTCCCCGGTCGAAGACCTGCACGATGACCAGCTCGTCACCGGAGCGGTAGCCGACCCCGTTGCCGAATTCGCGGGCATCCCAGCCCGCAGGGCCGGCGACGGAGATCTCGTTGCCGTCCTCGCTGGCCAGCACCGTCGTCTCGGAACTCGGCTGCCAGGCGTCGTCTTCGACCATTGCCGCGGCGGCCATCGGGATCCCCGGTACCGCAATCAGTCCCGTCGCCAGCAGCAGCGCCGCCCGAATCTCGATCAACCGCGTTCCCTCCATAACTCCGGCTATGACGAGGTCGAACCTAGCAAGTGACGTGCGCGGGGGCGGACACGCCACGCTGGAAGTATTGGCGCGCACTAGGCTGGTCGAATGACCGCCGGCGCGCGGGTTGACGAGTTCGAGAAGCTGCGGCCGCATCTGCTGTCCGTCGCCTACCGGCTCACGGGCACGATGGTCGACGCCGAGGACATCGTGCAGGATGCGTGGTTGCGCTGGAGCACAGCCCAGCACGAGTCGGTCAAGGACCTGCGGGCGTGGCTGACGACGGTGGTCAGCCGGTTGGGCCTGGACCGGCTTCGTTCGGCGGCGCATCGGCGCGAAACCTATGTCGGCGAATGGCTTCCGGAGCCGGTGGTCGTCGGCTTGGACGGCGACGACCCATTGGCGGCGGTGGTCGCCGGCGAGGACGCCCGGTTCGCCGCGATGGTGGTGCTCGAAAGGCTCAACCCGGATCAGCGAGTGGCGTTCGTGCTGCACGACGGCTTCTCGGTGCCGTTCGGCGAAGTTGCCGGCGTGCTCGGTGTCAGTGAGGCCGCGGCGCGGCAACTGGCCTCCCGGGCACGCCGTGCCGTCGCGGACGCGCCACCGCCGGTGCCCGATGACGCCCACACCGAGGTCGCGGGTGCGCTGATGTCGGCGCTCGCCGATGGTGACATGGAAGCCGTTGTGGCACTGCTGCATCCCGATGTCACCTTCACCGGGGACTCGAACCGCAGGGCACCGACCGCGCCGCGCGTCATCCACGGACCGGAGAAGGTGGCTCGATTCCTGTTCGGGCTGGCCCGCCGCTACGGACCGGGCTGGCTCGAAACCGGTGTGCCCGCGCTGGTCAACGGTCAGTTCGGCAGCTGGACGCCGGGGTCCCCGGCGCGTGACGGCTATCCGGAGATGATGCCGCGGGTCACCGCGATGACGGTGCGCGACGGCAAGGTCTGCGCGATATGGGATATCGCCAACCCGGACAAGTTCACCGGTTCGCCGCTGAGGGCTCGTCGGTAGCCGTCGTCTCCTCGCGCAAGCGCTCGTCGGTAGCCGTCGTCTCCTCGCGCAAGCGCTCGTCGGTAGCGATCGTCTCCTCGCGCAAGCGCTCGTCGGAAGCCCACGGGACCCGGCACGCGTCGCCCGAGCCGAAGCCCTGTTCGGTGATGCCCAGCGCCGAGTACATCCGTGCCCGCATGTTTTCCACGCCGATCTGATACGTCAGCTCGATGACACCGTCGTCACCGAACCGTTGGCGAAGGTCGTCGACCTGTTCGTCGGTGATGGTGTGCGGATCCCCGGTCATGGCGTCGGCGTAGGCGATCGCCGCGCGCTCGTCGTCGGAGAACAGCGGCGATGTCGCGTAGTCGTCGATGTGCTTGAGGCGGTCGACGTCGAGGCCGTCGAGGCGTTGCAGCATCGCGCCGAAGTCGACACACCACGAGCATCCGACCGTGCGGGCGGCCCAGAACACCGCCAGCTCGCGAACGCTCTTGGGCAGCTTCTTCGATCCCGACTGCAGCATGCCTTCGTGCACGACGTTGGCGAGCATCAGCCGCGGATGGTGCGCGGCCACGGCGAAGGGTTCGGGCACCTCGCCGAAGCGGCGCTTGGCCACCCGGTACAGGAACTTGGTCAGCAGCGTGGCGCGCTGCGGGGGCAGGGGTTCGATACGGGTTTTCTGTGCGTTCTCGGTCATACATATGAGACGAGACAGCCCGCCGGTGTGTGACAGCCGAATGTGTGACATGGCGTCCGCGCTGGTGACACGATGTTCAAGTGGACGCAGGGCGGAGCCCGGGCGGAACAGCGACCGCCGCGGACCTTCGTTGCGCCGGCTGCGAGGCGCCGCTGGTGGCGACCGCAAAGTTCTGCAGTGAGTGCGGCGCCGCGGTCGTGCAATCCGCCCGATCCGCCGAGTACAAGCACGTGACCGTGTTGTTCGCCGACGTGGTGCGGTCCATGGACATCGCGGCGGCGCTCGGCGCCGAACGGTTGCGCGAGATCATCACCGACCTCGTCGAGCGCTGCGCCGCGGTCATCCGGCGTTACGACGGCACCGTGGACAAGTTCACCGGCGATGGGCTTATGGCGGTGTTCGGCGCGCCCGTGGCGTTGGAGGACCACGCCGCGAGCGCCTGCCTGGCGGCCCTGGGGTTGCAGGCGGAGGCCGAACGCCTCGCGACCGACGTCGCACGACGCGACGGTGTCGACCTCCGTTTGCGCATCGGGCTGAACTCCGGCCGGGTCATCACCGGCGACATGGGTTCCGGTGCATTCGGTTACACCGCGATCGGCGAGCAGGTCGGCATCGCGCAGCGCATGGAGGCGGTCGCCGCGCCCGGTGCGGTGATGCTCAGCGAGTCGACGGCGCGGCTGGTGGACGCCGTGGCCGTCCTCGGTGAGCCCGAGCGGGTACGGATCAAGGGCGTCGACGAACCGGTGGCGGCGCGTCGCCTGATCAACATCAGCAGGGTCCACCGGCCCGATCGGCGCGACGAATCGCCGTTGGTCGGGCGACGGTGGGAGCTGGCGGCCGCCGAGGGGCTGCTGGAGGGCGCGATCGACGGCCACGGCGCCGTGGTCGGATTGGTCGGTCCGCCGGGTATCGGCAAGAGCCGGCTCGCGCGCGAGGTCGCGGCGCTGGCCGATCGGCGAGGCATAGAGGTGGCGCATTCCTTCTGCGAGTCGCACACCAAACAGGTTCCGTTCCATGCGCTGGCCGCGTTCCTCCGGGCGGGTACCGGCGTGGAGTGTCTCGACGCCGCCTCGGCGCGCGCCCGGCTCCGCGCGGCGCTCCTCGATCTCGATACCGAGGACGTGCTGATGTTCGAGGATCTGTTGGGCATCGGCGAGCCGCATGCCGCGTCGGCGACCATCACCCCGGAGGCCAGGCGGCGGCGGTTGACCGCGATGGTCAACACCTACTGCCTGGCTCGCAAGACACCTGCGGTGTACGTCATCGAGGATGTGCATTGGATGGACGAGGTCAGCGAGTCGATGCTGGCGGACTTCCTGACGGTGGTCCCTCAGACGCATATCCTGACGGTGATCACGTATCGTCCTGAGTACCAGGGGATTTTGACCCGGGTGCGAGGCGGTCACACCATCGCGCTGGCGCCGCTTCGCGACGCGGATGTGCGCGCGATCGTCGACGGTCTGCTCGGAGCCGCCGATTCGGTCGGGGAGCTGCGGGAGACCATTTGCGAACGGGCAGCGGGCAATCCGCTGTTCGCCGAGGAGATGGTGCGCGAACTCGCCGAGCGCGGCGTGCTCGACGGCGAGCCCGGAAAGTATCGCAACGCGGCCGACGACGCCGACGTGAGCGTGCCCGCGACCCTACAGACGACGATCGCGGCGCGCATCGACCGTCTGGATGCGAAAGCCAAGCGCACGCTCAGCGCGGGGGCGGTCGTCGGCGCGGAATTCGGTTTGGATCTCGTGAGTGTGCTGGGGGTCGAACCCGCGGTGGAGGATCTGCTCGAGGCGCAGCTCATCGAGCAGACCAGGTTCGGCCGTCGGCCCGAATTCGTCTTCCGTAATCCGCTGATCCGTACGGTGGCGCTCGAGTCACAGCTGAAATCGGAACGCGCCGAACTGCATCGGCGGCTTGCCG
The DNA here is from genome assembly GCF_001500025.1 of Mycobacterium sp. IS-1590. GTDB lineage: Bacteria > Actinomycetota > Actinomycetes > Mycobacteriales > Mycobacteriaceae > Mycobacterium. The sequence continues at coordinate 365,676 of NZ_LQIW01000001.1, forward strand.
CCGCCATCGAAGAGCGGGGCCCGGCGGAGGAGAACGCGGCGTTGATCGCCGAACACCTGGAAGCGGCCGGGGATCTGGCGGCGGCGTACAACTGGCACCTGCGAGCGGCGACCTGGGCTGTGCAACGCGACGTCCGCGGCGCGCGGGCTGGTTGGGAGCGCGCCGCAAAAGTCGCCGATGCGCTGCCCGACGGCGACACGGACCGCACGGCCCTGCGAATTGTGCCGAAGACCATGCTGTGCATGTCGACGTGGCGGGTCGGTGGTGGCCTGGCCGACACCGGCTTCGAACAACTCAGGGAGCTGTGCGAGAGTTCTGGTGACCGCCTCTCGCTGGCGATCGGCATGTACGGCCAGATCGCCCTGCTGAGTTTCCAGCATCGTCACCGGGAAGCGTCCGCGCTGGCGTCCGAGCAGTTCGAACTGCTCCGGCGATGTGACGGTGCGGTGCGGGCGCTCACGTACATCCACGCGGGCGTGATGGCCAAGGTGCTCGCCGGGGAGGCGCCGGAGGCGAGTCGCATCGCGGAGTGGGCCGCCGGGCTGCTGGAGGGCTACACGGGCACGGACATGAGCGTACAACAGATCAGCACGGCGCTGGCCACGGCATTGACCTGGGGGTCGGTAGCCAAATGCGTTCTAGGTGAACCCAGTTGGCTGCAAGACGCGCGCCGGAGCGTGACTCTGGAACGCGAGCACCACCCGCTCGGGGCGACTCTGGTGTTCATCATCGGTATCGGATACTCGTTCGGGATGCACGCGAAAGCCATCGTTCCGGACGACCGCGCCGTCGCGGATACCGAGGAAGCGGTCCGGAAGGGACGGGAGATCGGCGATGACCTCGCGTTCGCCACCGCTTGTTCCGCGCTGGGACTGGTTCTCGCTGAGCAGGATACGGAAGCCTCGCGACGTCGTGGTGTCGAGGCGCTCCAGGAGGCGCGCGACTTGTACGAACGCAACTCGATTTTCGCGCCCGCGGTGATACCGAGAATTCGCCTCGCCGAGATCACCGCTGCCTCGGGGGATCTCGACGGCGCCATCGAAAACCTGAGGTCGATCATCGACACGCTTGTCCGAGGCGAAGAGAAGCTCTTCTCCGTAGAGGCCACCGCTGTTCTGGTGGAGTCGTTGCTTCTTCGAGACGGTCCGGACGACCTCCGGGAGGCGGCCGAGCGAGTCGACCGACTAGCAGACATGCCCACCGAACCTGGCGTCGTGATCAACGAGATCCAGCTGCTGCGCATGCGTGCTCGGTTGGCCCGCGCGCACGGCGACGACACCGGCTTCCTCGACCTGGTCGAGCGCTATCGCGCCCGCGCCGTATCGCTCGGTTTCCGGGGACACCTCCAGCTCGCCGACGCAATGCGTCGTTCCTAGCCCGCGAACATCAGCGCGCTTGATCTCCTGGATGGCGGGGGTTCGAGACGGGGTTTTCTGTGCGTTCTGTTTCGCGGTCAGCGCCGAGGAGCGGTCGCGTCGCGCACGTGGGCCACGAGCACGTCGTACATTCGCCGCGTCACCTCGGTGTTGTCGCTCAGGACGTTGTAGCCATGGTCGACGCCGATGACATCGTGATGGCGCACCAGCGAACCGGCGGCGTCCAGCTTGGCGGCGTACCGGACGCCTTCGTCGCGGAGCATGTCGAATTCGGTGGTGACGACGACCGCGGGGGCGATCCCGGCGAGGTCGTCGGCGTTGGACCCCCACGCCGGCGAGGCGAACCGGTGAGTGCGGTCCTCGCTCCGCGGAATGTAGGCCGTGTCGAACACTTCGGCCATCCACGGTCTGAGTACGGCGTCGCGGCCCAGCGGGGAGCGCTTCTTCGCCGCCGGTGTCACCAGGTCCAGCGGCGCGTAGTGCAGCACCTGCAGCGCAATCGCCGGGCCGCCTTCTTCGAGGGCCATCCGGGCGACGGCGGCCGACAGGTTGCCGCCGGCGCTCTGTCCGCCGACGCACAACCGGCTGCCATCCCAGTCCCGGTCCTGGGCGGCGGCCCACCGCGTCACATCGAGCACCTGTTCGGCCGCGGTGGGAAACCGGTGGCCGGGCGCGAGCACGTAGTCGGTGTTGACGACGACCACCCCGGCGTGCGCGGCCAGGTAGCGACACCACGGGTCGTCCTGCTCCGGGTGGCCGACGACGAAACCACCGCCGTGGATGTTGACGTAGACGCCGGGGCGGCCGGTCGCCGAGGGCGGTGGCCGGTAGATCGTCACCGCGGTGGGGCCGTGCCGGGTGGCGACGACGTCGTCACTGGTATCGCCGCCGATGTCTCGGAATCGCACGCCCGGCTTCGGTTCGGTGTTGAAGGTTCGGGCGAACAGGCGCGCCACGCCGTCGGCGACGGGCTGCCAGGACAGTATCGACACTGCGCTCCTCTCAGCGGTTGTAGTGACTACAACGGCGAAAGGAGCTCCTCGGTTCGCTATCAGCGCGCGAACATCAACGCGCGCTTGACCTCCTGGATGGCTTGCGTGACCTGGATGCCGCGCGGGCAGGACTCGGTGCAGTTGAACGTCGTACGGCAGCGCCACACCCCGTCGACCTCGTTGAGGATGTCGAGCCGTTCGGCGGCGGCCTCGTCGCGGCTGTCGAAGATGAAGCGATGCGCGTTGACGATCGCGGCGGGACCGAAGTACGACCCCTCGCTCCAGTAGATCGGGCAGCTCGTGGTGCAGCAGGCGCACAGGATGCACTTGGTGGTGTCGTCATAGCGGGCCCGGTCGGTCTGGCTCTGAATACGTTCGCGCGTAGGGGGATTGCCGCTGGTGACCAGGTACGGCTTGATGGCGCGGTAGGCGTCGAAGAACGGTTCCATGTCCACGACGAGGTCCTTTTCCACGGGCAGCCCGCGGATCGGCTCGATGGTGATGGTGAGCTGCTTTTTCGGGTTCTTCGGCAGCATGTCGCGCATCAGCACCTTGCACGCAAGCCGGTTGACGCCGTTGATGCGCATCGCGTCCGAGCCGCACACACCGTGCGCGCAGGACCGCCGGAACGTGAGAGTGCCGTCCAGGTACCACTTCACGTAGTGCAGCAGGTTGAGCAGCCGGTCGGTGGGCAGGCATGGAACGCGAAAGCTCTGCCAGCCACCCGAATCCGCGTAGGCATCGGGATTCTCCGGATTGAACCGGGCGATCTTCAGCGTCACCATCACCGCGCCCTCGGGCACGGGCGGCAGCTCGGGATCCTTGGTCTCGACCTCTGGCGCTAGGGTCATTGATCAGTACTTCCGTTCCATCGGCTCATAGCGGGTCTGAACCACGGGCTTGTAGTCCAGCCGGATGTCGGACAGAAGGTCGCCGCCCTCCTTGTAGGCCATGGTGTGGCGCATGTAATTGGTGTCGTCGCGGTTCGGATAGTCCTCGCGGGCATGCCCGCCGCGAGACTCCTTGCGGTTCAGCGCCCCCACCACGGTGACCTCGGCGAGCTCGAGCAGGAAGCCGAGCTCGATCGCCTCGAGCAGATCGCTGTTGTAGCGCTTGCCCTTGTCGTGCACCGTAATTCGCGAGTACCGCTCCTTGAGTGCGTGGATGTCGGTGAGCGCCTGCTTGAGTGTCTCCTCGGTGCGGAACACCGCGGCGTTGTTGTCCATCGACTGCTGCAGGGCGCCGCGGATGTCGGCGACGCGCTCGTTGCCGTGTTCGGAGAGGATGTCGCCGACCCAGTCGACCACCATGCCCGCCGGATTCTGCGGCAGGGGCACATGGTCGTGTCCCAGTGCGTAGTTGGCGGCGGCGATGCCCGCGCGACGGCCGAACACGTTGATGTCCAGCAGCGAGTTGGTGCCCAGGCGGTTGGCGCCGTGCACCGACACGCACGCGCATTCGCCCGCGGCGTACAGGCCGGGAATGATCGTCGTGTTGTCGCGCAGCACTTGGCCGTTGACGTTGGTCGGGATGCCACCCATCACGTAGTGACACGTCGGGTAGACCGGCACCAGCTCCTTGACCGGGTCGACACCCAAGTAGGTACGGGCGAATTCGGTGATGTCGGGCAGCTTGGCCTCGAGCACGTCCTCGCCGAGGTGGCGCACGTCGATGTAGACGTAGTCCTTGTTCGGACCCGCACCGCGACCCTCGAGCACCTCGAGCACCATCGACCTGGCGACGATGTCGCGCGGGGCCAGGTCGACGATCGTCGGCGCGTAGCGCTCCATGAAGCGCTCGCCATCCCCGTTCAACAACCGGCCGCCCTCGCCGCGCACCGCCTCGGAGATCAGGATGCCGAGGCCGGCCAAACCGGTCGGATGGAACTGGTGAAACTCCATGTCCTCCAGGGGAAGTCCCTTACGGAAAACGATGCCGAGGCCGTCGCCGGTCAAGGTGTGCGCGTTGGAGGTCGTCTTGTACATCCGCCCCGACCCGCCGGTGGCGAACACGATGGCCTTGGCGTGGAAGACGTGGATGTCTCCGGTCGCGAGCTCATAGGCGATGACGCCGGTGGCCACGGGCCCGGACTGCGTCTCGGTGATCGAGATGTCCAGCGCGTAGAACTCGTTGAAGAATTCGACGTCGTGCTTGACGCAGTTCTGGTACAGCGTCTGCAGGATCATGTGGCCGGTGCGGTCGGCCGCGTAACAGGCCCGGCGCACCGGAGCCTTGCCGTGATCGCGGGTGTGCCCCCCGAAGCGGCGCTGGTCGATGCGGCCCTCGGGGGTGCGGTTGAACGGCATCCCCATCTTCTCGAGGTCCAGGACCGCGTCGATGGCCTCCTTGCACATGATCTCGACCGCGTCCTGGTCGGCGAGGTAGTCGCCGCCCTTGACCGTGTCGAAGGTGTGCCACTCCCAGTTGTCCTCTTCGACGTTGGCCAGCGCGGCGCACATGCCGCCCTGGGCCGCGCCGGTGTGGCTGCGCGTCGGGTACAGCTTGGTCAGCACCGCGGTGCGGGCCCTCGGTCCCGCCTCCACCGCCGCGCGCATACCGGCGCCGCCCGCACCGACGATGACGACGTCGTAGCGATGTTCAACAATCATGTGAAGCTCACCCTCATGAGATGTTCGCGTCGAAGGTCACCAGCACGTAGCTGCCCAGCACCAGCGTGAATCCCGTCGCCAGCAGCAGCAGCGAATTCAGCCAGAATTTCGTGGTGTTCTTGCGCGCGTAGTCGCCGATGATGGTCCGCAGGCCGTTGGCTCCGTGCAGCTGGGCCAGCCACAGCAGCGCCATGTCCCAGATCTGCCAGAACGGCGACGCCCAGCGCTCGGCGACGTAGTTGAAGTCGATGCGGTAGACCCCGTCCTCCCACATCAGCATCACGAACAGGTGGCCGAGCGCCAGAAAGACCAGCGCGACGCCCGAGAACCGCATGAACAGCCACGCGTACTTCTCGAAGTAGGGGATGCCGCGCGGACGACGTGGCGCCCGCGGGTGGTCCAGGCCGGCCGGCCGGTCGTGCTCTTTCTGCATCACCGGGGCGATGCGACCCTCGCGGTGGTGCGGCGTCCAGGCTCCCGAAGGCCCGCCGGCTGGCGCGCTCACAGGAACCGCTCCGCCATGTGCATGCCGATGATGCCGAGAGACGGGATGAAGATCGCCAGGAAGACGCCGACGACGACCCACAGCATCACCCGCTGATAGCGCGCTCCGTGCTGCCAGAAGTCGATGAGGATCACCCGGACGCCGTTGAGGGCGTGGTAGAGCACCGCGACGACCAGCCCGATCTCCATCAGTCCGATCAGGGGGGTCTTGTAGGTCTCGATGACCTCGTTATAGGCCTGCGGGCTGACGCGCACCAGCGCCGTGTCGAGCACGTGGACGAACAAGAAGAAGAAGATCGTCGCACCGGTGATGCGGTGCAGGACCCACGACCACATCCCGGGATCGCCGCGGTAGAGGGTCCGTCTGCGCGACGGTCGCGATCGTGGAGCCGCGGGGCTCTCGGGTGTCGCAGTACTCATCTGGCCTCCAACGCCTTCGGTGGACGATTGGGCTTCGGAGCTGCACCGGGCGGCAGGTTCCTTCCTGGTTCGCGCACTTCACCCAAACCTCGGGGCGACTCTAAACCCAGTTGTACTGCTAAACGAACTACGGTTTAGCCGTCGATGTCTTGAAAAACGCCGAAGTTAGGGTCACCTATTCCGGTCCCGGGCTTCGCGGAGGGGGCATCGGAATGCATTCAGAACCGGCCTGGCGAGGGTGGGACGATGTCGGAGATCAACTGGAATACGTTGCGCCACAAGGCAACAGAAACATCTGAGAACGCATACGCGCCCTATTCGGGCTTCCCGGTCGGCGCGGCCGCCCTGGTCGATGACGGACGCGTGGTGACCGGCTGCAATGTGGAAAATGTCTCATATGGTCTTGGTCTCTGCGCGGAGTGCGCGGTGGTCTGCAACCTGCGTTCGAGCGGTGGTGGACGGCTGATCGCGCTGTCGTGCGTCGACGCGGCGGGGGAGCTGCTCATGCCGTGCGGCCGGTGCCGTCAGGTGCTGCTCGAGCACGGCGGGCCGGAGATGCTGATCGACCATCCGAGCGGACCGCGTCCGCTGGCCGATCTGCTGCCCGACGCGTTCGGACCGCATGACCTGGCCCGCCGGGATCGGTTGGGGGGTGGGGAAACTCCGTGACGCAGTTCACATTTGATGCGCCGACGGTCATCCGGACCAAGCGCGACGGCGGGGTGCTCTCGGACGCGGCCATCGACTGGGTGATCGACGCCTACACCCGCGGTCGGGTGGCCGACGAGCAGATGGCGGCGTTGCTGATGGCGATCTTCTTGCGCGGTATGACACCGGCCGAGATCGCCCGTTGGACCGCGGCGATGGTCGACTCCGGCGAGCGGATGGACTTCAGCGACCTACGGCGGGGCGGAAAGCCTCTGGCGTTGGTGGACAAGCACTCCACCGGTGGGGTGGGGGACAAGATCACCATTCCGCTGGTGCCCGTGGTGATGGCCTGCGGTGGTGCGGTGCCGCAGGCCGCCGGACGCGGACTCGGCCACACCGGCGGCACGCTCGACAAGCTCGAATCCATTGCGGGATTCACCGCCGAGATCTCGAAAGACCAGATCCGCCAACAGCTTTGCGAACCCGGCGCCGCGATCTTCGCCGCGGGCGAGCTGGCCCCCGCCGACCGGAAGATCTACGCCCTGCGCGACATCACGGCGACCACGGAGTCACTGCCGCTGATCGCGAGTTCGGTGATGAGCAAGAAGATCGCCGAGGGCGCGGGCGCGCTGGTGCTCGACACCAAGGTCGGTTCGGGCGCGTTCCTCAAGACCGAAGAGGAATCGCGGGAACTGGCCCGCACCATGGTCGACCTGGGCACCGCGCACGGCCTGGCCACCCGGGCGGTGCTGACCGACATGTCCGCGCCGTTGGGCCGCGCCGTCGGCAATGCCGTTGAGGTGGCCGAATCGCTGGAGGTGCTCGCCGGCGGCGGCCCGCCCGACGTGGTGGAGCTCACGCTGACCCTGGCCGCCGAGATGCTGGACGCCGCAGGCATCGACGGTGTGGACCCGGCCCAGACCCTCCAGGACGGCTCGGCGATGGATCGGTTCCGCGATCTGGTCGCCGCGCAGGGTGGTGATCTGGCCGCATTGACCACCGGGGGTCTGCCCGTCGGCCCCCACACCGAGACCGTCACGGCGCCGCGCGGTGGCAGGATGGAGAACATCGACGCGATGGCGGTGGGTTTGGCGGTGTGGCGGCTCGGAGCGGGACGCTCCGCTCCTGGTGAGCGGGTCCAGCCCGGTGCCGGGATGTACATCCACCGGCGGGTGGGCGAACCGGTGAGCGCCGGAGAGCCGCTGTTCACGCTGTACACCGAGACCCCCGACCGGTTCGAGGGGGCGATCGCCGAACTGGACGGCAACTGGGCCGTCGGCGACGCCGCACCGCCGCCGCGTCCGCTGATCATCGACCGAATCACGAGCGGAGACTGAACCGGAGACCGACATGACGACGCTGACGCTGGACTCGATCAGACAAGCGCCCAAGGCGCTGCTGCACGACCACCTGGACGGCGGGCTGCGCCCGGCGACCGTCCTCGAACTGGCCGAGGCCACGGGTTACGACGACCTTCCGGCCACCGATGTCGACGAGCTGGCGACGTTCTTCCGCACCGCCGCGCACAGCGGGTCGCTGGTGCGCTATCTCGAGCCGTTCGCCCACACCGTCGGCGTCATGCAGACACCCGAGGCCCTGCACCGGGTGGCCTACGAGTGCGTCGAGGACCTCGCCGCCGACAACGTGGTCTACGCCGAGATCCGGTTCGCGCCGGAACTGCACATCGACAGCGGGCTGTCGCTGGACGCCGTCGTCGATGCGGTCATGGCCGGGTTCGCCGACGGCGAGAAGGCCGCCAGCGCCGACGGGCGGACCATCACCGTGCGCTGCCTGGTGACGGCGATGCGGCACGCGGCGCGCTCGCTCGAGATCGCCGAACTGGCGGTCCGGTTCCGCGACAAGGGCGTGGTCGGTTTCGACATCGCCGGGGCGGAAGCCGGCCACCCGCCGACACGGCACCTCGACGCGTTCGAGTACATGCGAGGCAACAACGCGCGCTTCACGATTCACGCGGGGGAGGCCTTCGGCCTGCCGTCGATCCACGAGGCGATCGCCTACTGTGGTGCCGACCGTCTCGGCCACGGTGTGCGCATCGTCGACGACATCACCGTCGCACCCGACGGCACCGCGCAACTGGGCCGGCTCGCCGCACTGCTGCGCGACAAGCGGGTTCCGTTCGAGATGTGTCCCTCGTCCAACGTGCAGACCGGCGCGGTCGCCAGCATCGCCGAGCATCCGTTCGACCTGCTGGCCCGGCTGCGCTTCCGCGTCACCGTCAACACCGACAACCGGCTGATGAGCGACACGACGATGAGCCAGGAGATGCTGCGCCTGGTCGAGACCTTCGGTTACGGCTGGAGCGATCTGCAGCGGTTCACAATCAATGCGATGAAGTCGGCCTTCGTCTCGTTCGACGAGCGCCTGTCGATCATCGACGACGTCATCAAGCCGCGCTACGCCGTCCTGATCGGCTGACTGCCCGTCTTTTTCCGCGCGAGCGACCGCGTCCGTCCCCCGACACGCCGCGTGCGCGTGACAGTTTGCGGTCGCTCGCGGCGAAGGCGTGCCCTATTCGGGGCGGAGCCGGGACTCGATGAACGCCTCCAGCGCCTCCCACTGTTCGACGGCCTTGGCGTACGGCGGGCTCGGGGCGCGGACGGTGTCGGGCTCCAGGACGTGCGCGATCAGCCTGCCGAGCGGCTGGTCCGGATCGAGGGTCTGGTCGACGGTGGTGTCCTCCGAGTAGTCGCCGACATCGCGGAGCAGTTCGACGGCGAGTTCCAGTTGGTCGCGGTCCAACGCATCGGGTCCGTCGGCGAGGTCGTCGACGATGCCCGTCAACACATAGACGTTGTCGTCGGTGATCTCGATCTGCAGCGAGCCGTCGGTGGCGGCCGTGCGGATGTCGTCGTAGGTGGCAAGCCCCGAAAGGTCGTGGTCGTGTTCGTCGGCCAGATACCGCGCCAGCGCCCGCTCGGAGCCGAAGACGCTGATGCGCCCGTTGCGGCCGAGGAAGACCGGCTGGTCGTCGAGGTAGCAGCGCAGCGTGTAGTAGGTGCCCGCGCTCGTCATCAACCGCACCGGATCGATGCCGACCTTGAGCCAGAAGTCCTCGTCGCTGCCCAGCACCTGACTCTGCGCCTGGGTGGTCAGGGCGTCGGACTCGTCCTCGTCCTCTTCGGTGGCGTCGACCCCGGAGGGCTCGTCGATCAGCTCATCGGGTTCGGGTTCGGGTGCAGGCTCGGCCAGCTCGGCTTCCGCCTTGCGCGAGGCGGCGGAGTCGACGTCGGGTGTCGTGATGACCTCGTCGAGCGCATCGACGACGTTGTCCCAGGCCCGCGCGATGACCGCCTCGATCTCGCCCCATCGTTTACGGCCGCTGCGGCCGGAGAACGCCTCGATACCGCCGCCGAGTGTGCCCAGCACCGGATTGCCGTTGAAAAACCTTGTGACGACCGGGAGTTCGCACACCGAGCCGAGCGACGAGACGATCACCAGGGTGCGGTGCAACTGCCGAACCGCGTCCTCGCTGACCTTCTCCGCGACGAGCTCCGGCACGCCGATGACGTCGTACTGGTGCTCCTCGGCCGGGTCCAGGCGGTGTGCATTGGCCTCGGTGACCTTGGTCCAGGCGGGGTGATCGACCAGGTCGTTGTCCTTGTCGGTCCTGACGAACGCGACGAGTTCTGCGACCGACTCGAACCCGTACAGATCTTCGTCCTTGCCGAGGAAGGCCTCCCACTCGTCGCCGCCATCACGCCAGCGTGGAGCCCATAACGTGTACAGGTCGCCCTTGGTCAAGCCGAGCCGGATCGGCACGATGTCAGCAGCCATGGCGGACAGCCTAACGATCGGAACTCCCGGCGAAGCTGGCACAGTGCCCCAACCTGCCGACCCAGTGCCCTCACGCCGTCGGCCGCCAGAAACCCTGGAAGCCCTGCCCGGCGTTGGTGGTCCGGATCGGCGAGAGTTGCACCGGGTCGCCGGCTTCGATCATCTGGCCGTTCCCGACCACCATCGCCACGTGACCGTCCCATATCGCGAGGTCGCCCGGCCGCAGGTCGCCGGCCCCGACGGGGGCACCCACGTCCTGTTCCTGGGCCAGCCGCGGAAGCGTCAATCCGGCTTCCGAATAGGCCCATTGGGTCAGGCCACTGCAGTCGAGGCCGACGCCCGGCGTGGTGCCGCCCCAGTCGTACGGCACCCCCAGTTGAGTCAGGGCATACCGGACCGCGCTCGCCGCCACCGCGTTCGGTGCGGTTGCCGTGCTGCCGTCCGGCAGGCGCACCGCGACGCCGTCGCCGAACCTCGCGGCATCGGGCGGCTCGGGGCGGGACCACTCGGCGATGTCGCGCACCAGCGAGCCGAGCCCGCCCGCGTTCGCGCCGAGCCCACTCGCACCGGAACCGAGCCCACCGGCTGACGGCATGCCACCACCACCGAACCCCGATGACGGCGCGGTCGGGGCGGTGAACCCGGCGGGCGCGGTCGGTGCCGGCCCGGTCATCGGCGCAGCCGGTGCGGTGGGCAACCCGGCGGCGTGCCCGTCCAGTTCGGCGCGCAATTGGTCGACCACCGCGAGGGCCTCCGCGAGTGATCGCCGCGCCTCGGCGACCAACTCCTCCATCACGCCCGGCGAGTCGAGGAACGGCTCGAGCGCCGCCGCGCGCGCCTCGAAGGTCTCGACGATGTCGCTCAGGCGCTCGCGGGCGCGCGACACCGCGGCCCCGGCCTCCTCGGCCGCCGCGCCGAGGCGTCGCACCCGTTCCGCGAGCTCATCGGTGCGTGCGACGGTCGCGGTGAACACGCCCGCGGCCGCGTCGGCACCCGCGCCCGCCCAGTGCTGCGCCGCGCGGCCCCACCCCTGGGCGACCGACGCCGACACCTCGCGCAGGGCGGTGTCCACATCGCGCAGCGCGGTCGCGAGCTCCGTCACCGAACCTGAGCCGACCAGTGACTGGACGTTTCGCAGCGGCGCCGTCAGCCCGGTGATCAACGCACTCGGCATCGTCTACAGGCCGAACACCCGTGCGCCCGCGCGTTCGTCGGCGTCGTCGTAGGCGAGCGCCGTGCGGTAAGCGGCGTCACCGCTCGCCGAGGCATGATCGCCCAGCGCGGCCACCATGCGGCGCTCGCCCTCGATGGCGTCGGCCAGCGCCGCGAGGAACGGCCGGCCGACCGGACCGAACGCGGCGACGGATGTGCTGACCGCGGCCAGCTTCGAAGCGATGGTGGCCAGTTCGTCGGCATGCGCGGCGGTGGTCGCGGCCAATGCTCGCACCGCGTCGGTATCAGCGTGCATATGAAGTAGGACGCGGCGCGGCGACCCTCGGTTCCGACTATGGTCGCCCCATGGATGTTCGCGTGGTCGATCACCCGCTGGCGGCCGCACGACTGACCACACTGCGCGACGAGAACACCAACAACGCCGCCTTCCGCTCGGCACTGCGCGATCTGACGCTGATGCTGGTGTACGAGGCCACGCGCGACGCCGCGGTCGAAACCGTGCCGGTGCGCACCCCGCTCACCGAGACGACCGGCGCCCGGTTGGCCAATCCGCCGTTGCTCGTACCGGTCTTACGCGCCGGCCTCGGGATGGTGGACCAGGCGCACGCGCTGATACCGGAGGCGCGCGTCGGCTTTGTCGGCGTCGCGCGCGACGAACAAACGCATCAGCCGACGCCGTATCTGGAGTCGCTGCCCGCCGACTTGAGCACACAGCCGGTGATCGTGCTCGACCCGATGCTGGCGACGGGTGGCTCGATGGTGCACACCGTCGAACTGCTGTATTCCCGGGGTGCCGTTGACATCACGGCGATCTGCGTCGTCGTGGCCCCCGAAGGCCTTGCCGCACTGGAGAAGGCGGCTCCGGATATCCGGTTGGTCACCGCGACCATCGACGAATGCCTCAACGACATCGCCTACATCGTGCCGGGCCTCGGCGACGCGGGGGACCGCCAGTTCGGGCCGCGTTAAAAGCGCCCGGCGACCTCGCGCAGCTCGTCCTGCAGGCGCCGTGCGCGCTCCCGGGCGGCCGCCAGATCGCCGACCTCGCTGCAGCGAACCTCGATGTAGGACTTGACCTTCGGTTCGGTGCCGGAGGGACGCACGACGATGCGCACCGAGACGTCGTCGTCGCCTCCGGTCATGACCACGGCGTCGGTGCCCTCGTCGGGCAGCAGGTCGGTGACGGCCGCCTCGTATCCGGCGAGGCTCTCCGGTGGTGTCTCCCGCAGGCGTTTCATCACCGCGGCGGCCTCGTGGCCGTCCTCGACGAGTCGCGACACCGCGGTCGTGGCGTGCACACCATGGCGACGTGCCAGGTCGTCGAGCGCGTCGAGCAGTGTGTGCCCGCGGTCGCGCAGCGCGACGATGAGATCGCAGATCAACACCGCCGCGCTGATGCCGTCCTTGTCCCGGACGGCCGACGGATCGACGCAGTGCCCGATCGCCTCCTCATAGGCGTACACCAACGTGCAGCCGGGCAGGTCGACGTCGGCTCGTGAGAGCCACTTGAAGCCGGTGGGTGTCTCGACGTGCCGCGCGCCGTGCTCACGCGCGATCGACGAGAGCATGCGCGACGACACCAGGGTGCTGGCCACCACCGTCGTCTCCATCACCGGCCCCGGCTCGATCTGCGAGAGGATGTAATCTCCCAGCAGCCAACCCATTTCGTCCCCGGAGAGCATGCGCCACCCGTCGGGCGTGGGAACGCCGACCGCACATCGGTCGGCGTCGGGATCCAATGCTATTGCGACGTCGGCGTCGACGTCGCCCGCCAACCTCAGGACGGCTTCGACCGCCTCGGGTTCCTCGGGATTGGCCGTGGAGATGGTGGGGAAGTCGGGATCGGGTGCGAACTGCTCGTCGACGACGTGCACGTCGGGCAGGCCGGCGCGCACGAACGCGTCGAGTGCGAACTCCCCGCCCACACCGTGCAGAGGAGTGAACGCAATACGGACCTGGCCGTGGGTGTGCCGGACAGTCGCGGCGCGTTCGACATAACGCTGCACTTCGTCGACGCCGCCGGGGGTGACCTGCTGACGGGGGATCTCATCGGCGTGCGGCGCCTCGGCCATGGCCGCCTCGATCTCGCGATCGGTGGGTGAGTTGATCGGGAAGCCGCCGCCGAAGTACACCTTGAAGCCGTTGTCGGACGGCGGGTTGTGCGAAGCGGTGATCTGGATGCCCGCGGCCGCGGGGCGATGGCGCACGGCGAACGCGAGGGTCGGGGTCGGCACGGCGGCGAAGAACAAGGTGACGGGAAAGCCCTGTGCGGCAAGCACTTCAGCGGCGGCCAGCGCGAAGTCGTCGGACCCGTGCCGGGCGTCGCGCCCGACGATCACGTCCTGGCCGGCCAGGCCGCGGTCTTTGAGCACCTTGGCCACCGCCCAGCTGGCCCGCAGCACGACGGCGAGGTTCATCCCGCCGGGGCCTGCGCGTAACGGCCCGCGCAGACCGGCGGTGCCGAATGTCAGGGGATGTGCGAACAGCTGCTCGAGCTCTTCTCCGGAACACTGCGAGAGCTCGGCGGCGGTCTTGGGATCCGGGTCGTGCGAGATCCACTCCTGCGCGGTGTTTGTGGCCGGCGACACAGACATGCGGGTAGTGTGCCCAATTTCTGAGCCGCGTATTCCGGCCACTTCGACCTCAGAGCCGGGCGATGACCGCCGCGAGCAGGGTGCCCATCCGAGTCGCGGACTGCCGCCCCGCCTCCAGCACCTCCTCGTGGTTCAGCGGCTCTCCGGTCATACCCGCCGCGAGGTTGGTCACCAGCGAGACGCCCAGCACCTGGGCTCCGGCTTCGCGGGCGGCAATGGTCTCGTGCACCGTCGACATGCCGACGAGGTCGGCCCCCATCGTGCGCAGCATCCGGATCTCGGCGGGCGTCTCGTACTGCGGCCCCGGCAGACCGGCATAGACGCCGTCGACCAGCGTCGGGTCGATCTCGCGGGCAAGGTCACGCAGGCGCGCCGCGTACGCGTCGACCATGTTGACGAACCGCGCACCCACCAGCGGCGAGCGGCCGGTCAAATTGAGGTGGTCGCTGATCAGCACCGGCTGACCGACCGTGAAGTCGTCGCGCAGCCCACCGGCGGCGTTGGTGAGCACCACGGTGTGGACACCGCCGGCGCAGGCGGCGCGGACCGGGTGCACGACGTGGCGCAGCTCGTGCCCCTCGTAGGGGTGGATGCGACCTACGAAGACCAGAACACGGTGATCGGCGACGCGCATCGACAACACCTGGCCGCCATGGCCCTCGGCGGTCGGTGGCGCGAACCCCGGCAGCTCCGCGACCGGCACCACGGTGACCGGATCCCCCAGCCGTTGCACCGCCGGCGCCCAGCCCGAACCGAGCACGACGGCGACGTCGTGGCGGTCGACGCCGGTGCGCTCGGCGAGCGCTGCGGCCGATTCGGCGGCCACTGCCTGGGCATCGGTCACAGTGGGCGAGCTTATCGGTCGGACCCGACGCCCGGCCCCGATGAGATGGCGCAGTGAGATACTGCCAAGATGCCAGCACTCACCGCGTCGGACGCCGTTGAGGACGCCGTCCGGCGACGCAGTGACGACCTGGTCGAACTTTCGCATTCCATCCACGCGGAGCCCGAACTGGCGTTCGCCGAACACCGCAGCTGCGCCAAGACGCAGGCGCTGGTCGCCGAGTACGGATTCGAGATCACGCCGGCGCCCGCGGGGCTCGAGACGGCGTTTCGGGCGGAATACGGCAGCGGCCCGCTCGTCGTCGGTGTCTGTGCGGAATACGACGCACTGCCCGGTATCGGGCACGCCTGTGGCCACAACATCATCGCGGCCTCTGCCGTCGGCACCGCGTTGGCCCTGGCAGACGTGGCCGACCGACTGGGATTGACGGTGGTGCTGCTCGGCACGCCTGCCGAGGAGGCGGGCGGGGGGAAGGTGCTGCTGCTCAACGCGGGCACGTTCGACGACATCGCCGCCTCGGTGATGCTGCATCCCGGTCCGCTCGACATCGCCGCCGCGCGGTCGCTGGCACTGTCGCAGGTCGCCGTACGGTACGAGGGCAGGGAGGCCCACGCCGCCGTGGCGCCGTACCTCGGCATCAACGCCGTCGACGCGATAACCGTCGCGCAGGTGGCGATCGGGCTGCTGCGCCAGCAGATGGCGCCGGGCCAGATGGCGCACGGCATCGTCACCGACGGCGGTCAGGCCACCAACGTCATCCCGGCACGCGCCGAGATGCAGTACACGATGCGCGCCAACGACGCCGCCTCGCTGCACGAACTCGAACAGCGGATGGCGGACTGCTTCCTGGCCGGCGCGGTGGCCACCGGCTGCGGCCACGACGTCACCGAGACCGAGCCCAGCTACCACGAACTGACCCCGGACACCTGGCTGGCCGAGACGTTCCGCGCGGAGATGCAACGGATGGGCCGCGAGCCGGTTGCCCCGGAACTGGAGGCGGCGCTGCCGCTGGGCAGCACCGACATGGGCAACGTCACGCAGGTGATGCCCGGAATTCATCCGATCGTCGGCATCGACGCCGGGGGTGCGTCGATCCACCAGCCCCCGTTCGCCGAGGCCGCGGCCGGCCCCAGCGCCGACAAGGCCGTCATCGAGGGGGCGGTCATGCTGGCTCGCACGGTGGTGCGGTTGGCGGAGACGCCCGGTGAACGCGACCGGATCCTGGAACTGCAGGCGAGGCGGCCGTCATGAGCGTGCTGCCCCACGCCGCCGCCCGGTGGCTCTCGGCCCACTTCGACGACCTCGTCGAGTGGCGCCGTCACATCCACATGCATCCGGAGCTGGGTCGCCAGGAGTTCGCCACCACACAGTTCGTGGCGTCGCGGTTGGCCGACGCGGGCTTGAACCCGAAGGTGCTGCCCGGTGGCACCGGCTTGACGTGCGACTTCGGGCCCGACCACGGCTCGCGGATCGCGCTGCGTGCCGACATGGACGCCTTGCCGATGACCGACCGCACCGGCGCGCCCTACGCGTCGTTGGTGCCGGGTGTCTCGCACGCCTGCGGGCACGACGCGCACACCGCGATCCTGTTGGGCGCCGCGCTGGCGCTGGCGTCGGTGCCGGAACTTCCGGTCGGGGTGCGGCTGATCTTCCAGGCCGCCGAGGAGCTGATGCCGGGCGGGGCGATCGACGCGATCGCCGCGGGCGCGCTGTCGGGCGTGTCGAGGATCTTCGCGTTGCACTGCGACCCGCGGCTGGCGGTGGGAAAGGTGGCGATGCGGCCCGGGCCCATCACGTCGGCCGCCGATCAACTCGAGGTGACGTTGCATTCGCCCGGCGGCCACACCTCGCGACCGCATCTGACCGGGGACCTCGTCTACGGGCTCGGCACGTTGATCACGGGGGTGCCCGGCGTGCTGTCGCGCCGCATCGATCCGCGCAACAGCACCGTGATGGTGTGGGGTGCGGTGAACGCGGGCGTCGCCGCGAACGCGATCCCGCAAACCGGGACGTTGGCAGGCACCATCCGCACCGCGAGCCGCGACACCTGGGAAACACTCGAAACGATTGTGCGGGAGATCATTTCGTCGCTGTTGGCGCCGCTGCACATCGAGCACACGGTGCAGTACCGCCGCGGGGTGCCGCCGGTGGTCAACGAGGAGATCTCCACCCGCATCCTCACCCACGCGATCGAGGCGATCGGCCCCGACGTGTTGGCCGACACCCGGCAGTCCGGCGGCGGCGAGGACTTCTCGTGGTACCTGGAGGAGGTACCCGGCGCGATGGCCCGGTTGGGCGTGTGGACGGGTCGAGGACCCCAATTGGATTTGCATCAGCCGACGTTCGACCTCGACGAGCGGGCACTGGCGGTCGGCGTGCGGGTCCTGGTCAACATCATCGACCAGGCCGCCGCCTTCTAATTGCCGCGACCGGCCGTGTTTGCCCCGCGACACGCCGCTGCGATCGGGCAGTTCGCGGTCACTCGCGCGCGGTGATTGTCCCCAAGCGGTGCTCCGTCCACATTCTCGTGGCGTGCCCTTCCGGCGCGGTGAGCGGTCGCAGACGCTCGGCGGGTGAACCCAGAACTGTTGCGACTGTTCGATACACAGGCAGGCCTGGCCAGCAGCGGCCAGATTCTGCAACACATGACGAGGCGCGACTTCGAGGCGGCGCTCGCAACCGGCCCACTGCAACGACTCTGGCCGGGCGTCTACTGCTTGGAGGAACCCGACGACCTCTTGCGGTTGCGGGGACTGGACTTCCGCTGCGGAAAGCCGGTCGCCGCGTGTCTTCACACCGCGGCCGCGATGTACGGCTTCGATACGGCGGAGCCGGCCGACCTTCATGTGCTCAGCCCGCCGGGGTCGCGGTTGCGCTCCACCGACGGGCTGGTGGTTCACCGTCGCGAGGGCGCGCCACTGACCGTCGTCGACGGGCGGCCGGCCACCACACCGGCTTGGACAGCGGTGGAGGTGGCCCGCTCGCAACGCCGCCCGCGAGCGCTGGCCACCCTTGATGCCGCGCTGCGCAGCGGTTCCTGCGATCGGACCGAGTTGTGGCGCGCCGCCGTCGCGCAGGCCGGTCGGCGCGGCATCGTCGCGGTTCGCGGGCTGATCGCGCTGGCCGACGCCCGCGCCGAGTCGCCGATGGAGAGCGAAGCGAGGCTGGCGATGATCGACGGCGGCCTGCCGTCACCGGAGTTGCAGTACGAGGTGATCGACGGAAACGGCGAACTGCGTCGCCTCGACTTCGCCTGGCCCGACCGGTGCGTGGCCGCCGAGTACGACGGGCTTGCCTGGCACAGCGACCCCGACGCGATGCTGCGCGACCGTAGGCGCAGCGCCGCGCTGTCCGACATCGACTGGGTGGTCGTCGCGATCGTCGCCGACGACGTCCGTCAGCGGCCGTGGCAGTTCGTCGACCGGATCGACAAGCAGCTTCGTCGCGCTCGCGCGGCGTGAGCGACCGCAAAATGTGTGCTGGATACGGTGTGTCTGCGCGCAAACACGGTCGCTCGCGGCACTGAGGGGTGACGCTCGCGGCACTGAGGGGTTAGGAGCCCGGGCCGATGTTGAGCGCGGGGCGGGTCCGCAGGTCGTGCACGTACTCCGCTGGCGCGCCGGCGATTTCGGCGGCGTCGGCCATCACGCCGAGATAACGCGCCGACGGTAGGCCGCCCTCCCACGCGTCGACCACGTAGAGCCAGGCGAGCACGGGCTCGAAGTCGGTGTCCGACGAGATGCGGTGCACCCGGCAGCGGATCTTCTTGTGGAAACCGAGTTCCGAGCCTTCCCAGCGGTCCAGGTTGGCCTCGTCGTCCTTGGTCATGTCGTAGAGCACGACGAAGACCTTCGACGTCGGATCCTCGACGACGGTGGCAAGCGCGCCCTCCCAGCCGATGTCCGCCCCGCCGAACGTCAGGCGCCAGCCGTACAGCCAGCCCGTTCCCGCCATCGGTGAATGAGGGGCGCGCTGCAACATCTGCTCCGGATGCATGTTCGATCCGTAGGCGGCGTAGAGCGGCACCAGGAAAGACTAAGCGTTCGCGCGCCGCGTGGGCGATCGACCTCCCGCTTCGTTAGGTTGGGGGCGTGGCAACCCGCATCGTGATCATCGGCGGCGGGCCCGCCGGCTATGAGGCGGCACTGGTGGCCGCGGCCCGTGGACCCGAAGTTGCCGAGGTCACCGTCGTCGACTCCGACGGCATCGGCGGCGCCTGCGTGTTGTGGGACTGCGTCCCGTCCAAGACGTTCATCGCCTCCACCGGTGTGCGCACCGAACTGCGGCGCGCCCCCGACCTGGGGTACGCACTGGAGTTCTCCGACGCCGAGATCTCGCTGTCCAAGATCAACGAGCGCGTCAAGACGTTGGCGGCCGCGCAGTCGGTCGACATCGCCGAACGGCTGCGCAACGACGGCGTCACGCTGATCGCGGGCCGCGGCGAACTGGTCGACGACATGCCGGGGATGGCCACGCACACGGTCAAGGTGACCGCACACGACGGCACCGTCAGCACGATCAAGGCCGACGTCGTGCTGATCGCCACCGGGGCCAGCCCGCGCGTGTTGCCCGGCGCCGAACCCGACGGCGAACGCATCCTGAACTGGCGCCAGCTCTACGACCTCGAGGAGTTGCCCGAGCATCTGATCGTCGTGGGTTCCGGCGTCACCGGCGCGGAGTTCGTCAACGCCTACACCGAACTCGGGGTGAAGGTGACGGTGGTGGCCAGCCGTGACCAGATCCTGCCGCACGAGGACTCCGACGCCGCCGCGGTGCTCGAGGACGCGCTGATCTCCCGCGGTGTCACGTTGGTCAAGAACGCGCGCGCCCAGTCGGTCACGCGCAATGGGTCCGGCGTGCTGGTGACGATGACCGACGGACGCACCGTCGAGGGCAGCCACGCATTGATGACGGTCGGTTCGGTGCCCAACACCGGCGGCCTGGGCCTGGAACGGGTCGGCATCGAACTCGGCGAGGGCGACTACCTGAAGGTCGACCGGGTCTCGCGCACCGGAGTGCCCGGCATCTACGCCGCCGGCGACTGCACCGGTCTGATGCTGCTGGCCTCGGTGGCCGCCATGCAGGGTCGCATCGCGATGTACCACGTGCTGGGTGAGGGGCTCGAACCCATCCGGTTGCGGACGGTCGCCGCGGCGGTGTTCACCCGGCCCGAGATCGCCGCCGTCGGGGTGCCGCAGTCCAAGATCGATGACGGGTCGGTGGCCGCGCGAACGATCACGCTGCCGCTCAACACCAACGCCCGCGCCAAGATGTCGAGCCTGCGGCGCGGTTTCGTCAAGATCTTCTGCCGCCCGGCGACGGGCGTGGTGATCGGCGGCGTGGTGGTGGCGCCGATCGCCTCGGAGCTGATCATGCCGATCGCCCTGGCGGTGCAGAACGGCAACGACGTCGAGGATCTGGCGCAGACGTTCTCGGTGTATCCGTCGCTGTCGGGTTCGATCACCGAAGCGGGCCGGCGCCTGATGGCACACGACGATCTGGACTGAGTCCACGTAGCCTGGGGTGGGCGAGCGTACCGACGAGTAACTAGGAGCCATTCCCGTGAGTGACCCGATCCCAGCGAACGGGCAGACGCTTCTGGGTCCCCAGCAGCGGGCCGAGGCCTGGGAGCGGCTCGGCAGCGAGCAGGTCGACGTCGTCGTGATCGGCGGGGGAGTCGTCGGCGCCGGCGCCGCGCTGGACGCGGCGACACGGGGATTGAAAGTCGCGCTCGTCGAGGCCCGCGACTTCGCATCGGGCACGTCCAGCCGGTCGTCGAAGATGTTTCACGGCGGGTTGCGCTATCTCGAGCAACTGGAGTTCGGGTTGGTGCGCGAGGCGTTGCATGAGCGCGAGCTGTCGCTGACGACGTTGGCGCCGCATCTGGTCAAACCGCTGCCGTTCCTGTTCCCGTTGACCAATCGGTGGTGGGAACGTCCGTACGTGGCGGCGGGCATCTTCCTCTACGACCAGCTGGGCGGCGCGAAATCAGTTCCGGCGCAGAAGCATCTGACGAAGTCCGGAGCATTGCGGCTGGCGCCCGGCCTCAAGCGGTCGTCGTTGATCGGCGGCATCCGGTACTACGACACGGTGGTCGACGACGCGCGACACACGATGACCGTGGCCCGCACGGCCGCGCACTACGGCGCGGTGGTGCGGACCTCGACACAGGTCGTCGCGCTGCTGCGGGAAGGTGACCGCGTCACCGGCGTGGAGGTCCGCGACTCCGAGAACGGCGCGGTCACCGAGGTGCACGGGCACGTCGTCGTGAACGCCACCGGCGTCTGGACCGACGAAATCCAGGCATTGTCCAAGCAGCGCGGGCGATTTCGGGTACGCGCCTCCAAGGGCGTGCACATCGTGGTCCCCCGCGACCGGATCGTCAGCGAGGTCGCGATCATCCTGCGCAC
Organism: Mycobacterium sp. IS-1590; assembly: GCF_001500025.1. Classification (GTDB taxonomy): domain Bacteria; phylum Actinomycetota; class Actinomycetes; order Mycobacteriales; family Mycobacteriaceae; genus Mycobacterium. The sequence goes on from NZ_LQIW01000001.1 coordinate 387,041, forward strand.
CGAAAAGTCGGTGCTGTTCGTGATCCCGTGGGGCACGCACTGGATCATCGGGACCACCGACACCGACTGGAATCTGGACCTCGCGCACCCGGCGGCCACCAAGGCCGACATCGACTACCTCCTCGAAACCGTCAACACGGTGTTGGCGACGCCGCTGACCCACGACGACATCGACGGCGTGTACGCCGGGCTGCGGCCGCTGCTGGCCGGGGAAAGCGAGGAGACCTCGAAGCTGTCGCGTGAGCATGCCGTCGCGGTCCCCGCTCCCGGACTGGTCGCGATCGCGGGCGGCAAGTACACGACATACCGGGTGATGGCCGAGGACGCCATCGACGTGGCGGCCGAATACATCCCGGCGCGGGTGGCGCTGTCGATCACCGAGAAGGTCCCCCTGATGGGCGCCGACGGTTATTTCGCACTGATCAACCAGACCCAAAGCGTCGGAAAGCATTACGACCTGCACCCGTACCGGGTGCGGCACCTGCTCGACCGGTACGGATCCCTGATCGGTGAGGTGCTGCAGATGGCCGAGGGTAACCCCGAACTGCTGACCCCGATCACCGAGGCGCCGGTCTACCTGAAGGTCGAAGCATGGTACGCCGCCGCCGCCGAGGGCGCGCTGCACCTCGAGGACATCCTGGCGCGGCGGATGAGGATCTCGATCGAGTACCCGCACCGCGGCGTGGACTGCGCGCGCGAGGTCGCCGAAGTGGTTGCGCCGGTGCTGGGTTGGAGCAACGAGGACATCGACCGCGAAGTCAACACGTATCTGGCGCGGGTGGATGCGGAGATCCGCTCGCAGCAGGAACCCGACGACGAGTCGGCCGACGCGTTGCGTGCGGCGGCCCCGGAAGCGCGCGCGGAGATCCTCGAACCGGTGCCGCTCAATTGAGGTGCGGGCGGTGAGGCGCCCGGCGCCGTTACCCGTGCAGGACGGGCTGGGGCCGGCGCGCGTGCGGCTTCGCGGCGGTGCGGTGCTGGTCGAGCTGGCGGACCGGTTCGGCGAGGCGGCCGCAGCCAAAGTGCTTGCGGGCGAGGTGGTGACGGCCGACGGCGACGTCGTGACCGCGGGGACCGTGCTGCCGCCCGGTGCGTTCGTGTACCTGTACCGCGAACTGCGCGAAGAGGTTCCGGTTCCCTTCGCTGTTCCTGTGCTCTACCGCGACGACGACATCGTGGTGGTCGACAAACCGCACTTCCTGGCGACGATGCCGCGCGGGCGCCATGTCGCGCAGACGGCGACGGTGAAGCTTCGGCGTGAATTGGAGTTACCCGAACTGTCGCCGGCGCATCGGCTCGACCGGCTGACCGCCGGCGTGCTGCTGTTCACCACCCGTCGCGAGTTGCGTGGGGCCTACCAGACCATGTTCGCGCGCGGCGAGGTGCGCAAGACGTATCTCGCGAGGGCCGGCGTCGATCCGGCGCTTGAGTTCCCGATCACGGTGCGCAGCCGAATCGTCAAGCGGCGCGGGCAACTGCAGGCGGTCGAGGAGCCCGGCGAGCCGAACGCCGAAACCGTCATCGACCATCTTGGCGATGGGCTGTACCGGTTGACGCCGCGGACCGGTCGGACGCATCAGCTGCGGGTGCACATGGCTTCGTTGGGCCTGCCGATCGTCAACGACCCGTTATACCCGGTGGTGACCGACGTCGCGCCGGACGATTTCACGCGCCCGCTACACCTTCTGGCGCAACGCCTCGAGTTCACCGACCCGCTCAGCGGACGTCAACGCGACTTCGTCAGCACCCGGAGCATGTGACTCAGCGACGCTGCTCGACCGGCTCGTTCACCTGGGCCCCCGCGGCGATCACCGCACGGTTGCGTTCGGCGACCGTCCGCAGCGACATCTTGACCAGCCAACGGTCGTAAGTCATGTACCCGTTGACCTCGTTCTCGACGTCGGTGGTCTGGGTGTAGATGGCGCCGGACAGCCCGCCCTTGCGGACCTCATCCTCGAGATGACGACTCACCTGCACGTAGCGCTCGGTCAATCGTGCTCGACTGTCGGTCATTTCGTAGGCCTGCGGTCGGCCCGGCCAGCGGTTGCCGTGGGGGACCAACCCGAGCCCGCCGTACTCGCCGTTCACCACCACCCGGTGCTCCAGCGGGATCGGGCGATCGCCGAGCATCGTGCGCTCGTCGCGCGGGGTCGCCGGATTGTCGTGCAGAACCGGGCGGCCCGGACCGACGTAGGTGTGGTCGTCGTAGACGTCGCCGGCCCTGCTGTCGGGCCTGGACTTGCAGCAGTTCACCCCGCTGTTGGCGTTCACCATCCGGGTCGGGTCGGCGGCCTTGGCCACCCCTGCGATCCGTGCGGTGTCGAACTCGCCCCACCCCTCGTTGAACGGAACCCAGCCGACGATCGAAGTGACGCTTCGCAACTGGTCGATCATCTCGACCAGTTCGCGCTCGAAGTTGACTTTCGCCTGTGCCGACGGTTCCGGTGCGGGGCCGACCGGAACGTCGAGCGAGACGTCCAGCGACGGCATGTCCTGCCACACCAGCAACCCGAGCTTGTCCGCCCAGTAGTACCAGCGCGCCGGTTCCACCTTCGCGTGCTTGCGGACGAAGTTCATGCCGAGCGCCTTGGTTCGTTCGAGGTCGAAGCGCAGTGCGTCGTCGGTGGGAGCGGTGAAGATGCCGTCGGGCCAGTAGCCCTGGTCGAGCGGGCCGTGCAGGAACGTGATCTTGTCGTTCAACGCGATTCGTGGACGGCCCTTTGGGTCCCTGACCGTGCTGATGGTGCGAAGACCGCCGTAGCTGGCGACCTCGTCGACAACCTTGCCTTCGGGTGTCACCAGCCGCACTTTCAGGTCGTAGAGGTACGGGTCCTCAGGTGTCCACAGGCGCGGGTCGGGAACCTGCACACGCACCGGCTTGCCGGGTTCCCCGTAGTTGCGGGCCAGCGTCGGACCATCAGGAGCCGACACGATCACCTCGGCGCGTTCGTCGGTTGTCCCGGTGGAGCGCGTCGTGACAGTGAACCCCTTCAAATCCGCTGTGAGGTCGAGCTTCTCGACGTGCGCGGCGCGTACGGGCTCCATCCACACGGTCTGCCAGATGCCGGACGCGCCGGTGTAGAAGAGCCCCTCGGGGTCGTTGCGCTGCTTGCCGACGGCAAACGGAGCGGCTTCATTGCGATCCTCGGCGCGCACGACGATCTCCTGGGTGCCCGTCCAGCGCAGCGCGTCGGTGATGTCGGCGCTGAACGCGGTGAAACCGCCCTCGTGGTGGGCGACGCGCTTGTTGTTGACCCATACCGTGGCGGTCTGGTCGACCGCGCCGAAGTGCAGCAGCACCCGCTGTCCACGCCAGGTGCCGGGCACCTCGAAGTTCTTGCGGTACCACATCTGGTCGTCGTGACGCTTGACCCCTGACAGCGCGGACTCCGTGGGATAGGGCACCAGGATCTTCTCGTCGAACTCCCTGGCGGACGGGGGTGTCGTCACCGCGGTGTCCTGGGTCCGACCGGTGTAGGCCCACACGCCGTTCAGATTCAGCCAGCGCGCCCGCGCCATCTGCGGACGGGGGTATTCCGGTAGAGCGTTGTTGGGTCCGACGAGATGCGTCCATGGCGTCGACAGCGGTGGACTCTTCCGTTGCCACGCCTCGGCCGCGTTCGCCGGGGCCGCGCAGATCGCGAAACCCGCCGCCAAGGCCAGGGGTATGGCCGTCATCCGGCTGACTATCTTGCGCACACGGTGCCGGTTGTTCGACAACTCGGTGTTCACGGCCACGACTACGAGTCCCCCCTGCTGGAAACCATCGACGGAAATTGGTACGGGTGCTGCGCACCGGATGCCATGGCAAACCTAGCCAGGAGCCGGTCGCGAGGAATCAGGTGTTTCCCTATGCTTTGCACCGGCATGCTGAACGAACGCGTTCGTGCAGGCATCAGCGCAATGATTCACGACGTCGATTCAAGGGCGTGTGGATGCGTGAGAGCTGGTGTGCCACACCATAAATGCAAAGTCAGGATGCACACTCAGCCTAGCATCACTCCGTCGGCATCGCCACGGTCGACGCGGCTGTGCGCCCCATTCAGCGGCGTTCTCGGGCGCCGCCGTCACCGCGCTGCACCCCTGCGAAATGCCGAGTTTGAGCAAACGGTGAGTAGAGGAACTAGATATACGGCTGATGATCCTGTTGTCGCCGGATGCGGCCACCATACAGGAAGGAATGGTTCGGGCATCGCAGGAGACATCGACGCGGCTGAGGGGTTCGTTACGGCGACTCGCCGATCCGGTGTTCTGCCCCGAGTCCCGCGCGTGGCTGCCACAATCGGGTCGGGCGACGGCGCTTGGCACGTCGCCGGAGGGAGAAGATGTGCGCAAGGTATTGCTGTGCGCCGCTGCGGCCTTGTTCGCCGGGGGATTGGTGACCGCGAACCCGCCGAGTGCCGAGGCGACGCTCTGTGGTTCGGTCGGCGGCAGGTTCGTCGACGTGACCGGGTGTGCCGACCCGCTCTCGTATCTCAACGAGTTGCCGCCACCGCCACCCCCGCCGGTGTACGTTCCGCCGCCGCCGGCGCCGAACGTCAGCGCGTGCGTCAACGTCGGGCGTCGGGTCAGTGTGAGCGGCTGCATCTGACCGCGCACCGGTCTGCTTGACTGACGGCCGTGGACCGCGCTGCATTCGACCGTCTCTTCGATATGACCGACCGCACCGTGATCGTCACGGGCGGCACCAGGGGCATCGGCCTCGCGCTGGCCGAGGGTTTCGTCCTCGCGGGCGCCCGCGTCGTGGTGGCCAGCCGCAAACCCGAGGCCTGCGAGCGGACCGCCGAGCATCTGCGCGGCCTCGGGGGACAGGCCGTCGGCGTGCCCACCCACCTGGGTGAGGTCGACGCCCTCGAGGCGCTGGTGCAGCGGACCGTCGATGAGTTCGGCGGCATCGATGTGGTGGTCAACAACGCCGCCAATGCCCTGGCCCAACCGCTGGGTGAGATGACGCCCGAGGCGTTGACGAAGTCCTTCGAGGTGAATCTGCGCGGGCCGGTGTTTCTCGTCCAGGCGGCGCTGCCCTATCTCAAGGCCAGTGCGAAAGCCAGTGTGATCAACCTGGTTTCGGTCGGGGCGTTCAATTTCTCGGCGCTGACCTCGATCTACTCGGCCAACAAGGCCGCGCTGATGTCGTTCACCCGCTCGATGGCCGCCGAGTTCGCGTCGTCGGGCATCCGGGTCAATGCGATCGCGCCCGGGCCGGTGGACACCGACATGATGCGCAACAACCCGCAGGAGGTCGTCGACGGGATGGCGCGCAGCACGTTTCTCAAACGGCTCGCATCACCCGACGAATTGGTCGGCACCGCCCTGCTGCTGGCATCGGATGCCGGCAGCTACATCACCGGCACGGTCATGATCGTGGACGGCGGCGGAACGCCTCGCTAGCCTCGCGCATCTCACCGCTGGTCGAGGCCAGGATCTGGCTGCGGTTCTCCAGGTGCAGCGCCGCTTCCAGGCTCGACGCCTCGAGGTTCGCCCACAGCACCTGCTTGGTCGACTCGAGGCCGAACTTGCCGTAGCCGCAGAGTGTCTCGGCGATCGCCATGGCATCGAAGACCAGCGCCTCATCGGTTGACACCCGCGACACCAGCCCGAGTCGCAGCGCTTCTGGGGCGTCGACGGCCCGCGCGGTGAGGATGAGGTCGAATGCGGGTCCGGCGCCGATGATCCGCGGCAGCGTGTAGCTGACACCGATGTCGCAGCCGCCGAGGCCCAGCTTGATGAACTGGGTGCAGAACCGCGCCGATTCCGAGGCTATACGGATGTCGCAGGCCAGCGCGATGCCCATCCCGCCGCCGTACGCGACACCGTTGACCGCGGCGATCACGGGTTGCCGCAACCGGTGGATGCGGGCGGTCAGGTCGGCGATGCGTTCCTGCCAGCGCATCCCCGAGCGCGGAAATTCGGTTCCCTCGCCGGCCTTGTTGGGATTGGGATCGGTGAGGTCCAGCCCCGAGCAGAAGCCCCGTCCGGCGCCGGTGAGCACGACGACGCGGCACGCGTTGTCGGCATCGATCTGGGCCAGCGTGGAGTGGAGGTCCTCGACCAGTTCGTAGGACAGCGCGTTGAGCTTGTCGGGGCGGTTCAGTGTGAGCACGGCGATGTCGGGACGCGGGTGGGCCAGTTCGAGGTGCGGCATGCGCACACGCTAACCCGCCCGATTCACACGCTGCTGCGCCATCCCGTGACGCCGACCACGATCATCCGCAGCTGTTTGACCGCCACTCGTTTGATCTCGTTGAGCGCGGCCTGATCGTGGGCGTCCTCGATGGCCTCGGCGATCACGATCATCGCGTTGACGAACAGGCTCGCCAAGATGTTGAGGTCTTCGCTGCTCCAGGTGTTCAAGCCCGGGAAGCGGGCCAGGTCGATCGCCAGCTCCGAGGTGATCAGTCGAATCTCGGTGCGGATGGCGTACCGCAGCACGGTGACCCCGCTGTTGCGCTCTCGGCCGATGAAGCGCCAGTGCTCGCGGCGTTCGTTCACGCCGTCGATGAGGATGTCGACGCTGGACTCGATGACCCTCTTGGGGTCGAGCCTGCCCGCGCGGGCGCCGCGCAGCATGTCGCGCAGACTGCGGAACGACTCGTCGATGAGGACGAGCCCGAGGGCTTCCATCGACTCGAAATGCCGGTAGAACGCCGCGGGCACGATGCCGGCTTCGCGCGTGACCTCCCGCAGGCTCAGCGCCGAGAAGCTGCGCTCCTCGAGCAGCTTGAGTGCGGCCGCGACGATCGCCTGCCGGGTGGCCTCCTTGCGCTCCTCGCGGGACATGGTCGCCCGCGGGTGATCGCGCGAACGTGACCGTCCCGACCGGCTCGACCGTGAGCCAGGCGTACGACTGTTCACTGTGTGAAACCTACCACAACCTGGGTGAATGGGTTGACGAGGTGCTGCAGGCCCGTGAACAGTGTACATATGTTCACTCAAACTTTGACGCGCGGCCTGAGGGACCGGGTGCTCGGGTCACCGCTGGTCGACCTGCTGACCGGCCCGCATGGCGTGGACCGATACACCGAGCTCGTCGCGCCCACCTGGACGCGGGGCGACGCTCGTGCCGAAGTCGTCGCGGTGCGGCGCCAGACCCCGCGCAGCGTCACTCTCACCCTGGAGCCGAATCAGGCGTTCACTGGTTTCCGCGCCGGGCAGCACATCAACCTGACGGTCGAGATCGACGGTCGCCGTCGCACCCGGCCGTACTCGCCGGCCAACGCCGAGGGGGACTCCTACCTCGAGCTGACGGTGGGACGCCACGACGGCGGCCTGGTCTCCGCCTACCTGTGCGACCACGCCCGCCCCGGCATGGTGGTGGGTCTGGATTCGGTCGGCGGTGACTTCGTACTTCCCGATGACCCGCCCCGGCGCATCCTGTTTGTGTCCGGCGGTAGCGGCATCACCCCGGTGATGTCGATGGTCAGGACGCTGCGGGCCCGCGGATACCGCGGCGAGGCCACGTTCATCCACTACGCCCGCTCGGCGGAGGATGCGTGCTACCGCGCCGAGCTCGACGCGATGACCGGCGTGCGGGTGCTACACGGCTACACGCGAGCGGCGGCCGGATCCGACCTGACCGGCCGGTTCGGCCCCGCGCACCTGGCCGCGGCGATGCCCGACCCGGACGCGGTGTTCGTCTGCGGCCCGCCCGAGCTCGCCTCCGCCGTACGTGAGCACTGCACGAACGTGCGTTCGGAAAGCTTTGTCCCGCCGACGTACACGGTGCCCGCCGAACCCTCCGGCGGCACGGTCACGTTCGCCGACAGCGGGGTGGCGGTGACCGACGACGGACGCCCGCTGCTCGAGCAGGCCGAACGCGCTGGCCTGACCCCCGAAAGCGGATGCCGAATGGGCATCTGCCACAGCTGCACCCGCCGCAAGACTCGCGGCGTGGTGAAGAACCTGGTCACCGGCGCGGTGTCCGCCGCGGAGGACGAGGACGTGCAGATCTGCGTCTCGGCCCCCGTCGGCGACGTCGACCTCGCGCTTTGAACCGAAAGGAGTTCGACATGACCGTCATCACCGACATCACGTCCAAACCGCACACCCTCGAAAAGACAGTGGCGGGCAAGAAGATCAGTCTGACCGCCGAGCAGGCCGAGGCATTCGGCCGCGAACTCGACGCGCTCAAGGAGCGTGTGATCGCTGACCTGGGCGAGCGTGACGCCACCTACATCCGACGGGTCATCAAGACGCAGCGCGCTTTCGAGATCGGCGGCCGTGCCCTGCTGTTCGGTGGAGTCTTCCCGCCGCTCTGGCTCGCGGGCACCGCGCTGCTCGGACTGTCGAAGATCCTCGACAACATGGAGATCGGCCACAACGTCATGCACGGTCAATACGACTGGATGGGGGATCCGAACATCTCCAGCCGCGGCTTCGAATGGGACACCGCGTGCCCGGGCGAGCAGTGGCGCCACTCGCACAACTACATGCACCACACCTATACCAACATCGTCGGCATGGACCGCGACGTCGGTTACGGCATCCTGCGAATGAGCAAGGACCAGAAGTGGACCCCGTACTTTCTGGGCAATCCCGTGTACGCCTTCCTTCTCATGGTGCTGTTCCAGTACGGCGTCGCGCTACACGAACTCGAGACCGAGCGTATCCGCGCCGGCGAGATCACGATCGCGGACAAGCGCGAAATCCTCGAGGGCATCTGGCGCAAGACCAAACGCCAGACACTCAAGGATTACGTCGCATTCCCGCTGTTGGCCGGGCCGTTCGCACCGTGGGTGGTCGCGGGGAACCTGACCGCGAACCTGATGCGCAACGTGTGGGCGTACATGATCATCTTCTGCGGTCACTTCCCCGACGACGTCCAGGAGTTCTCCGTCGAGGAGACCAAGGCCGAGACGCGGGGCCAGTGGTACTTCCGGCAGGTGCTGGGCTCGGCGAACCTGACCGGTGGAAGGCTGTTCCACATCCTGAGCGGAAATCTGTCGTTCCAGATCGAGCACCATCTGTTCCCCGACATTCCGGCGCACCGCCTGGCCGAGATCTCCGACGAGGTCAAGGACATCTGCACCCGCTACGGAATTCCGTACAACGCGGGGTCGCTGCCGCGGCAGTTCGCGACCGTGGTGCGCAAGATCGTCCGACTGGCGCTGCCGTAGCGACCCCGGGCGCGGCGAGACTGCGGTATTTGATGGGAATCGGCCGAAATCCGTCACAAACCGCAGTCTCGGCGCGCTTCGGGCGCGGGTCAGGTCTGGCAGACCGGACACCAGTAGGACACGCGATCACCCGGGTTGCCGGGGCGGGACGAGTCCGACTCGATCGGCGTGCCGCACCGGCGGCACGGTCGGCCACGCCGGCCATAGACCCACAAGTCGCGACCGCTGCGGGTGTCACCGGTCGTGGTGCGGTTGACGCGGGACCTGTTCAGCCACAGCATGTCTCGGGCCCGCTGCACCATCCGCAGCGGGTCCTTGACGCTGCCGACCGGGGTGGTGGGCAGGTAGCCGGTGACGAAGCAGAGCTCGTTGGCGTAGACGTTGCCGACGCCCGCCATCACCCGCTGGTCCAGTAGCGCCTCGGCCAGCGGCCGCTGCGGATCCTCGACGAGATTGGCCCTGGCGACGCGCGGTTCCCAGTCGTCGCCGAGCAGATCCGGGCCGAGGTGGGCGACGGCTTCCATATCGTGGTCACGTTGCAGGATCTCCAGCACGCCGAGGTCGACACCCGCGGCGCGGGAGTCGCTGGTGTGCAACAGAATCCGGATCTTGTACTCGGGTACCCGTCTTATCTGGCCGCCGATCAGCCAGGCGCCCTCCATTTTCAGATGCGAGTGGATGCTGGCGTCGCCGACGCGGATGAACAGGTGCTTGCCGCGGCTGATCACCTCGTCGACAACGCAGCCGGTCAGGTCCACCGTGGCGAACTTGGGCACCCGCACGTCGCAGCGCGTGAGCTGCTTGCCGGCCAACGCCTCGCGCAGTTTCGTGGCGGCGCGGTAGACCGTGTCACCCTCGGGCATGCGTCAGCGCCTTCTGTGCTTCGGGCAGGGCCCTCATCACCGTAGCCGCAGCCCCCGCGGTGTGCGGGCGAACCCGGCGCCCAGCAGGGCGTCGTGCACCGCCGCGCGCTCGCCCGCGGCACCCGGCTCGAGCACGGGAACACCGTTGACTTTCTCGACGAGGAATGATCCGACGCGACCGCTGCTGACCAGATCGGCCAGGGCCGCGGCGGCGGCGATGTGCGCATCGGTGTCGCCGGTGAAGCTCAGCAGTGAGCGCCCGCCGCGTTCGAGGAACCACACCAGTTCGCCGTCGACCATCGCGACCAGTGCACCGGCCTTGCGGCCCGGGCGGTGCGTGACGTCGTCGTCGGATCGTTTTGTCGGCCACGGGAGCGCGGCGCCGTAGGGGTTGGCCGGATCGGCGGCCGCCAGGACGACCGCGTGGTAGTCGCGGTGGTCCTGGTCGACGCTGTCCAGATAGGTGCGCAAGCGGTCCACCGTGGATGCGACGGCGAACTGTGCACCGCCGAGTGACTCGACGAAATAGCCCCGCTGGCACCGGCCGGCGTCTTCGAACGCCGTCAGCACCTTGTAGAGCATGGCGAACCCGCCGGGCACGCCTTCCGTGCCGACCGCGCCCTTGGTCAGCACCCCGTGGCGGCCCAGCAGCAGTTCGGCCTGAAAGTGCGCGCGCACAGTCGATTCCGGCTCGGCGACCGGCAGCGCCGACCACCGGCCGGCCACGGTGGGGTCCGCGTTGCGGGTCTGGGCGTGCGCGACGCTGTAGCTGCTCAACCTCGGCGCCCGTCGCCGCTGCCGATGCGCCGGTGTGCTGCGTCGCCCGGACGTCCCGCGAGTACCCATCAACTTGGCGCGCACCGGCGCGAACGTGTCGCCGGTGATCCAGCCCGCCCAGATCAGATCCCACAGCGCGTTCTTGTGGTCTTCGCTCGGATTGTCCGCGAGCTGACGAAAAAAGAAAGCGCCGCCGCGATCGAGCGTTTCGAGGATCGCCCGGTGGGTGTCGGTGAACTCGATCTCGGTGGGCGCGCTCAACGTCAACGGCGCCGACTCGGCGGAGTGGAAAGCGATCCACCCGTCGCCACCGCCGATCTGGCCGGCCCCCGACCACGTGACCTCACCGGAGGCCAGTAGTTCGTCGAGCATCGCCGGCTGGTAGTCGCGCACGCGTTGACCGAACACCAGGGGCTCGACGGCCGAAGCCGGAACCGGCACGCCCGAAAGCTGGTCGATCACGGCGGCCAGCCCGTCGACGCCGCTGTTGTGCGCCGAGCCGACCGACTGCCACGCGGGCAGGAAGCGTCCGTACGCTGCGGTGCTGACCGGCTCGATCTGCGCGCGCAGCGCCGCGAGCGACCGGCGCCGCAGAATCTTGAGCACGTCGGAGTCGCACCACTGCTCGGTGGAAACCGGGTCGGCGACCGGTAGGTCGGTGAACTCACCGCGAATCAGCTTGCCGTCGATGGCCATCCGGCCCAGCACGTCGGCGGTGACGCGCAGACCCAGGCCGAACCGGGCGGCCGCGTCGTGCGTGGTGAACGGTCCCCGGGTGCGGGCGTAGCGGCCCACCAGCTCGCCCAGCGGGTCGTCGACCGATTCGGTGAACGCCGTCGGCACCCCGACCGGTACGGCCACACCCACGCCGTCGCGCAACAGGCCGATGTCCTCGATGGCGGCCCACCACGTCTCGTCGGCGAAGGACACAGTCACGGCACGCTTGGCGGCACGCAAACCGTCGAGCCAGCCGCCGACGTCGGAAGTCGTGCAGCGTTCGGCGATCTCGGCTTCGGTCAACGGGCCCAGCAGCCGCAGCAGGTCGGCGATGCCCTCGGCGTCGCGGGCCTGCCGGTCGTCGCTCAGATGCTGGAGTTGTCGGGTCGTAGTCGTGATGACCTGCGGGTCGAGCAGCTCGCGCAACTCGACCCGGCCCAGCAGTTCGGCCAACAGCACACTGTCCAAAGACAGTGCCGCGGCCCGGCGTTCGGCCAGCGGGCTGTCGCCCTCGTACATGAAGGCGCCGACGTACCCGAACAACAGCGAGGCGGCGAACGGCGACGGCGTGGTGGTCTCCACCTCGACGATGCGTAACCGGCGCTGAGCAACCCGGTGCATCAGCTCAGTCAGAGCCGGCACGTCGTAGACGTCCTGCAGGCATTCCCGCACGGCCTCCAACACGATCGGGAAGTCGGGGTACTTGCGCGCGACGTCGAGCAGTTGCGCGGCGCGCTGGCGTTGGTGCCACAGCGGGGAACGCTTGCCGGGATGGCGGCGCGGCAACAGCAACGCGCGGGCGGCGCACTCGCGGAACCGGGACGCGAACAACGCCGACCCGCCGACCTCGGCGGTGACGATCGGCTCGATCTCGTCGGCGTCGAAGACGAACAGGTCGGCGCCGGGCGGCACGTCTTCGGTGTCGGGCAGGCGCACGATGATGCCGTCGTCGGAGGCGGTGGGCTTCTCCTCGATGCCGTACCGCTCGCGCAGCCGTCGCGACACCGCCAGCGCCAATGGGCCGTGCACCCGCAGTCCGTAGGGCGAGTGAAGGATGACGCGCCAGTCGCCGAGCTCATCGCGGAACCGTTCGACGACGAATGTCGCGTCGGAAGGGACAACACCCGTCGCCTGGCGTTGGTCGTCGATCAGCTGCCACAGATTGTCGGCGGCGAACTGGTCGAAACCCATTGACCGGCACCGCTGGTCGAACTCGTCGCGACCGAGGCGGGCCAACTCGCCGGTGTACGCCCCGACCGCGGCGCCCAGTTCGGCCGGGCGGCCGACGCCGTCGCCGCGCCAGAAGGGGAGTCGCGCCGGTTGGCCGGGTGCCGGGACCACCAGGACGCGGTCGTGGGTGATCTCGGTGATCCGCCAGCTCGTCGCGCCCAAAGAGATGACGTCGCTCGGCCGTGACTCGTACACCATCTCCTCGTCGAGTTCGCCGACACGGGAGGGCTTCTCGGAGTCGGTGGCCAGGTAGACCGTGAACAGGCCGCGGTCGGGGATCGCACCGCCGCTGGTGACCGCCAGCCGCTGTGCTCCGGGCCGAGCCGTCAGCGTGCCGGTGTCGCGGTCGTACACCAGGCGGGGCCGCAGCTCGGCGAACTCGGTCGACGGATACTTACCCGACAGCAGATCCAGCGTCGCCTCGAACGCGCTGCGGGGCAGGGTGGCGAACGGGGCGCTGCGCCGCACCGCGTCGAACCAGCGGTCGGCGTCGAGCGGTTCGAGCGCACACGCGGCGACGGTGTGCTGGGCCAGCACGTCGAGCGGGTTGGTGGGCACCCGCATGGTTTCGATCTCACCGGAGAGCATTCGCTTCACCGTTACCGCGCAGCCGATCAGGTCGGTGCGGTGTTTGGGGAACAGCACACCCTGCGAGATCTCGCCGACCTGGTGGCCGGCGCGGCCGATGCGCTGCAGCCCGCTGGCCACCGAGGGCGGGGCCTCCACCTGGATCACCAGATCGACTGCGCCCATGTCGATCCCGAGCTCCAGGCTCGAGGTCGCCACGACGGCCTTGAGTCGGCCGCTTTTCAGATCGTCCTCCACCAGCGCGCGCTGTTCCTTGCTGACCGAACCGTGGTGCGCGCGCGCCAGCAGTGTGGGCGCACCCGACGCCTGCCCGCTGCCCATGATGTGCGCGGGCGAACCGCCCGCGACCCCGGTGTTGGGACCCGTCTCGAGTTCCTGGCCGGTGCGCTCGGCGTGGATCTCGTTGAGCCGCGAGGTGAGTCGCTCGGCGAGTCGCCGCGAGTTGGCGAACACGATCGACGAGTTGTGCGATTCGACCAGGTCGACGATGCGTTCCTCGACGTCCGGCCAGATGGTGTTGTTCTCGAGGTTCGCCATGTCGGGCACCGGAACCTGGACCGACAGGTCGAATGTCTTGGCGGCGGGCGGCGCCACGATGGTCGTGCGGGCCTGGCCGGACAGGAACCGCGCCACCTCCTCGGGCGGACGGACGGTGGCCGACAACCCGATCCGCTGCGCGGCTGTGTCCAGCAGTTGGTCCAGCCGCTCGAGCGACAGCGCGAGGTGGGCGCCGCGTTTGGTGGCCGCGACGGCGTGTACCTCGTCGACGATGACCGTCTGAACGTCGGCCAGGGTGTCGCGCGCCGCCGAGGTCAACATCAGAAACAGCGATTCGGGCGTGGTGATGAGGATGTCGGGCGGCCGGGCGATCAGATCTCGCCGTTGCGCGGGCGAGGTGTCGCCGGAGCGCACGCCGACGCTGATCTGTGGGGCGGGTACGCCGCGCCGCTCGGCCACGCGGGCGATGCCGGTGAGTGGGGTGCGTAGGTTGCGCTCCACGTCGACGGCGAGCGCCTTCAGCGGCGAGACGTACAGCACTTTGGTGCCGGCCCGGGGTTCGGCGGGGCCGGACGCCAACTGGTCGATCGCCCATAGGAACGCCGCGAGCGTCTTACCGGACCCGGTCGGCGCGATGACGAGCGTGTTGTCGCCGTCGGCGATCGCCGCCCAGGCCTGGGCCTGGGCGGGCGTCGGCTCGGCGAACGTGCCGGTGAACCACTCCCGGGTCAGGTCGCTGAACCGGGCGAGGGGGTCTTTGCTCATCGACGTCCATGGTGCACCTCACCACCGACAAGTCCTCGGCCGCTTCGGCGCCCCAGGTGTCTCCCGGCGACAGTTGGCGCACCGAGAGCGCAGGTCAGCGGCGTTTCGGCGAGACCGCTTCGCGTAGGGCAGAAGGGATGCCAGGGACGCGTCCGACGGCGTCGAGCAGCGCGTGTGCGCACGCGTCGGCGACCGGTCCGGCCTCGATGGAGGGGTCCATCAGCCGTTGTCTGCACATCTCGAAGGTGAAGGCCAGCCAGCCATAGACGGTGATGCGGAGGTCGCGCTCGACCTTGGAGTCCAGGTCGTCGCCGAGGGCGGCGTGGATGCGGCCGAGGATGCGGTTGGCCTGACGGTCGTTGTCGGTGTCCTCGATGCCGCGCAGTACGGGGTCGGAGCGGCCGGATCCCACGTAGGCGGCCCACGCGCCGTGGGGGTGCTCGTCGTCATAGCGCAGATACGCGAGCACACCCTCGCGCACCTGGGCGAAAAGGCTCTGCCCGGACCGCGGGGGCACGTTGGTGGCCTCGAACAACCGCTCGCCCTCCGCGCGGATCACCGCGGCGAAGAACGCTCGCTTGTCCGGGAAGTAGTGGTACATCAGCGCCCGGGACACTCCGGCGCGCTCGGCGATCTCGTCGATGCGGACCTCGTCGTAGGGCCGCTGACCGAACACCTCGGCACCGAGCGTCAGCAGTTCGCTGCGTCGGTCGGCGGGGGAGAGCCGCCGTCGGGACTCGGCCATGCGCCTCATCGTAGTGAACACATGTCAAACAGCGGCTCTCCCGGAGTATTCGGACCGCTGCGGGGTAACCCGCGCAGGAACAGACATCAAACAGACTTCAGATGAAAGGCGATCGATGAGCTTCCCCGAACAGCAGCAGTCCCCGCCCGGCGTGCAGAGCGAGATGACCCCGGCCCCCGACTGCGGTGAAACGAGCTACCGCGGATCGGGCCGGCTGACCGGCAAGCGCGCGATCATCACCGGCGGCGACAGCGGAATCGGCCGCGCGGTCGCCATCGCCTACGCGCGCGAGGGCGCCGACGTGCTGATCGCTTACCTGAACGAGGATGGCGACGCCAAGGAGGTGCAGAAGTACGTCGAGGACGC
The DNA here is from genome assembly GCF_001500025.1 of Mycobacterium sp. IS-1590. Classification (GTDB taxonomy): domain Bacteria; phylum Actinomycetota; class Actinomycetes; order Mycobacteriales; family Mycobacteriaceae; genus Mycobacterium. Next base: position 402,706 of record NZ_LQIW01000001.1, read on the forward strand.
CGGCCGCAAATGCGTACTGGTGCCGGGCGATCTGTCGGACCCGGCGCACTGCCGCGCGGTCGTGGACCGCGCCGTCGAGGAGTTCGGCGGTATCGATGTGCTCGTCAACAACGCCGCCTATCAGATGACGCACGACTCCCTCGACGAGATCAGCGACGAGGAATGGGATTACACGTTCCGGCTCAACATCGGGGCGTACTTCTACCTCGTGAAGGCCGCGCTGCCGCACATGGGCGCCGGTGCGTCGATCATCGGTAGTTCGTCGGTGAATTCCGACATGCCGAATCCGAAGCTGGCGCCGTACGCGGCGACCAAGGCAGCGATCGCCAACTTCTCCGCGAGCCTGGCCGAGATGTTGGGGGAGAAGGGCATTCGCGCCAACAGTGTGGCGCCGGGCCCGATCTGGACACCGTTGATCCCGTCGACCATGCCGCCGGAGAAGGTCAAGCAGTTCGGCGAGAACACGCCGTTGGGCCGTGCGGGACAGCCGGTCGAGTTGGCGCCGGTCTACGTGATGCTGGCCTCCGATGAGGCGAGCTACGTGACGGGCGCGCGGATTGCGGTCACCGGGGGCAGACCAATCCTGTAGGGCGACCTAGACTGGCGCGATGATCGAGTTACGCATCGACCGCACCATCGCCGCGGCGCCCGAGCGCGTATTCGACTGGCTTGCCGACCCGAAGAGCCTCACCGCCGCGCCGCTCGTGCTCGGCGCCCGGCTGGCGAAGGGGTCGTCGGCGCTGAAGGCCGGCGCGGTGCGGACCGTGACCGGCACCGGCATGTGGTTCGAAGAGGAGTACACGGCCTACGACCCGCCGCACAGCTACTCCTACCTGATCCTGCGCTCGGTTCCGGGTTTCGTTCACGACGGCGGCACGCTGACGTTCACCCCCGCAGGCGCCGGCACCCACGTCGAGTGGGTGACCAGGTACACCCATCCGCTGTGGTCCGGCGGCAAGGCGTTCGAACCCGTGAGTTCGCGGCTGCTCCGATGGAACTTTCGCGCTGTTCTCGACGGCTGCGCCAAGGCGTTGGAGACGTCCTAACCGAAGTGCACGCCTTGCGCCAGCGGTAGTTCGGTCGAGTAGTTGACGGTGTTGGTGGCCCGCCGCATGTAGGCCTTCCACGAGTCCGAGCCCGACTCGCGGCCGCCGCCGGTCTGCTTCTCGCCACCGAATGCGCCTCCGATCTCGGCGCCCGAGGTCCCGATGTTGACATTGGCGATCCCACAGTCCGAGCCGTCGGCGGCCAGGAACCGCTCCGCCTCGCGCATGTCGAGGGTGAAGATCGACGACGAAAGTCCCTGCGGAACAGCGTTGTTCATCGCGATCGCCTCATCGAGGGTGTCGTATGTCATCACGTACAGGATCGGGGCGAACGTCTCGGCATGCACGACCTCGGTCTGGGCGGGCATGCGCACCACCGCCGGTGCGACGTAGTAGGCGCTCTCGTCGCCGACGTCTTGACGCTGCCCGCCGATGACCTCGCCGCCGTCGGCACCGGCAATCTCCAACGCGCGCACCATGTCCCGATATGCGGTCTCATGGATCAGCGGGCCCACGAGCGTGCCGTCGACCGACGGATCACCGACAGGAAGTTGCCGGTAGGCGGCGACGATCCGCTGGACCACGTCGTCGGCGACGGAGGAGTGCACGATCAGCCTGCGCAGCGTCGTGCACCGCTGCCCCGCCGTGCCCGCAGCGCTGAACACGATCGCGCGTACCGCCAATTCGAGATCGGCCGACGGCGTCACGATCGCGGCGTTGTTGCCGCCGAGTTCGAGCAGGACCTTGCCGAAGCGCTGCGCCACCCGGGGTCCGACCCGCTGGCCCATCCGCACCGACCCCGTCGCGCTGAGCAAGGCGACCCGCGGATCGTCGACGAGGCGTTCGCCGATCTCGCGCCCGCCCAGAACCAACCGGCTCACCTCGGGCGGCGCCCCGACATCGCCGGCGGCGCGCTCGATCAACGCCTGACACGCCAGCGCGGTCAACGGGGTCAGCTCCGACGGCTTCCACACCACGGTGTCACCGCACACCAACGCCACGGCCGCGTTCCACGCCCACACCGCGACGGGGAAGTTGAACGCGGTGATCACGCCGACCACGCCGAGCGGATGCCAGGTCTCCATCAACCGGTGGCCGGGACGCTCGGAGGCGATGGTGCGGCCGTAGAGCTGGCGCGACAGGCCCACGGCGTACTGGCAGACGTCGATCATCTCCTGCACCTCGCCGAGCGCCTCGGAGGTGATCTTCCCGGCCTCCAGCGTCACCAGCGTGGCAAGGTCGGCCTTGTGGGTGACCAGCAGCTCACAAAGCCGTCCCACCAGAGCGCCGCGGACGGGCGCCGGTGTGGTGCGCCATGTCGTGAACGCCTGTGCCGCTTCGGCGATCGCGCGTGCGGTGTCCTGCGCCGTCGTCTCGGCGACGGTGAACAGCACCTCACCGGTGATCGGTGTGCCGGCCTGCAATCCGTGCTCCCCGGCGGCGCCGAGGTCCCCGTCCCAGCCGACGGCGCTGAGCGCCTCGCGAGCGCGGGTGCGCAGAGTCTCGACCGCGGGAAGTGTCGCTGTCGTCATGATCGTCATTGTGCTGCTTTCTCGTAGAGCGCGTAAGGGTCGTGAACGGGCTTGTCAATCCGGTCCGACAGCCAGGCCATGCTGTAGTCGAAGCCACCGGCGGACACGTCGGCCCGTGCGTCGTCATCGAGGTTCGAGCGGAAGATGCCGGCCGCGGAAGCGGGCAGGAAGTCCTCGTAGACAACCGGTTTCGACGGGTTTCCGCCGCGGTAGTAGGCCAGACCGGACGCGGCCAGCGCTTCGTCGGTAGTCGGGAAGTACTGAGACCAGACGGCGGCCGGATCCGGTGTGGCCATCGCGGCGTCGAAGCGTTCGCGCCCTCGGGGCGTCAGCGCCACACCGCGAGCCTCGACCTCGCCGAAGCGCACCCGCAACGCGCGCCCCGACACCGCCCCGTCCGGTTCGCGGAAGCGCCTCTGCTCCGCAAGCGCGCGAAAAGACGTCTGCCGCAACATCACTGGGGGACCGTCGACACGCGGTGGGCCCTGGATCGCGTCGATCATCGTGATGCCGCGATCCGCCATCCGGCGGTACAGCTCGTCGATGTCGAGTACCCGCGGCGTGAGGTGGTTGATGTGGGTGGTGGTGACGCCCGCGATGTCGGCCGCCACCGCGGACACCCTGCTCAGCTCCTCGTACCACCCGCGGTCGATCGGTGTGCGCGACAACGCGAACGCGGCCACCGCGTCGGCGACGAACCGTTCGCCGCGGTCCCGGTCCACGCTTCCGGCCGTCGCGATGCGCCGGGCTTCGGCGATCAACGCGGGGTCGAACAAGTGGCGACGCCCCACGAACTCCTCGACCCGGACCCGTAGTTCGGCGGGGAAGAAGCGGCCGTCGGCGGTGGCGAGCATCGAGGTGAACACCCGGAACGGGTTGCGCCGCAGTTCATCGGGATCGATCGGACGAAACGCCGTCGACACCACGGGTACCGGCGAAGCGGCTTCGCGCAGGTCGTAGAAGCCGACCGGGTACATGCCGAACGCCGCGAACAGGTCGGCGACCCCGGCGAGTTCGGCGGCGCTGCCGACCCGGATCGCCCCGTGCCGCTCGGCGGTGACTCGCTCGAGCGAGCCGAATCGTTCGGGGTCGGGTGCGCTCGCGGCATGCTCGCGATTCACCTCGGAAGCGACCTCGACGAGGGCGGTGTAGGCGGGCACCTCGGCGCCGTACATCCGGGACAGTTCGGCGGCGAACCGGGCTCGCAGTTGCCAGGGTTCAAGGCTCTTCGGGGTCACCGCGGGCACCGCCTCCGATACAGTGCCGCCATGGCTGGAGCCCCCGAACAGCCCGATACCGCGACGCATCTCGACGATATCGACCGCACCCTGGTTCGTGAACTGATCGCCGACGGCCGCGCGACGCTGGCGCATCTGGCCGCTACCGCGGGCCTCTCGGTCTCGGCGGTGCAGTCACGGGTGCGCCGGCTCGAGGCGCGAGGTGTGGTGACCGGATACTCGGCCCGGATCAATCCCGAAGCGGTCGGCAAGATGCTGTCGGCATTCGTGGCGATCACTCCTCTCGATCCCTCGCAGCCCGACGACGCTCCCGCCCGCCTCCAACACATCGAGGCCATCGAGTCCTGTCATTCGGTGGCCGGCGACGAAAGCTACGTCCTGCTGGTCCGCGTCGAGTCGGCGCGGGCGCTCGAGAACCTGTTGCAGCAGATTCGCACCGCCGCCAATGTGCGGACGCGAAGCACGATCATCCTACAGACGTTTTACGAGCGACGCGACCTGGTCCCGTAACTATTACGGCTTAGCCAAGGATAAACAGTAAAAATCCTGCTAACCTGGGCAGCATGACCGATCTCCTCGCGCGCCCCGCCGTCGACGCGCCGGTGGCCGGTGTCGGGCCCGGCGACGTCCATGCCGTGCTGTCGCGCAGCATCCTGGCCGACGGGATGGACTTGGTCCTCGACATGCAGCGGTCGTCGGGTTCGCATCTGGTCGACGCACGGACCGGCGATCGCTTCCTGGACATGTTCACCTTCTTCGCATCGTCCGCGCTGGGGATGAATCACCCGGCGCTGGCCGGCGACGACGACTTCCTCGCCGAGCTGGCCCGGGCCGCTGTCAACAAGCCGAGCAACTCGGATGTGTACTCGGTGCCGATGGCTCGCTTCGTCGACACCTTCGTGCGCGTGCTCGGCGATCCTGCGCTGCCGCACCTGTTCTTCGTGGACGGCGGAGCGCTCGCGGTGGAGAACGCGCTGAAGGTGGCCTTCGACTGGAAGAGCAGACACAACGAGGCCAACGGGCGAGACGCCGCGCTCGGCGCCAAGGTTCTGCACCTGCGCGGGGCGTTCCACGGCCGCAGCGGCTACACCTTGTCGCTGACCAACACCGATCCGGTCAAGGTGGCGCGGTTCCCGAAATTCGACTGGCCGCGCATCGACGCGCCGGTGATCCGCCCTGGTCTGGACGATGAAGCCATGGACGCCATCGAGGCCGAGTCGCTGCGTCAGGCGCGGGAGGCGTTCGAGGCCCACCCGCACGACATCGCGTGTTTCATCGCCGAACCGATTCAGGGCGAAGGGGGTGACCGCCACTTCCGGCCACAGTTCTTCGCGGCGATGCGCGAGCTGTGCGACGAGTTCGACGCGCTGCTGATCTTCGACGAGGTGCAGACGGGATGCGGCCTGACCGGGACGTCGTGGGCCTACCAACAGCTCGGTGTGACACCCGACGTGGTCGCCTTCGGCAAGAAGACCCAGGTCTGCGGCATCATGGCCGGTCACCGCGTCGACACCGTGCCCGACAACGTCTTCACCGTGAGCTCGCGGCTGAACTCGACGTGGGGCGGCAACCTCGCCGACATGGTGCGGGCCCGCCGCATCCTCGAGGTCATCGAGGCCGACGGGCTGGTGGCCCGCGCGGCCGAGATGGGCCACTATCTGCTGGCCCGGCTCGGGGTCCTGCCCGCGGAGTTTCCAGGGGTCGTCCTCGACGTTCGGGGCCGCGGGCTGATGTGCGCGTTCAGCCTGCCGACGCCTGCGCTTCGCGACGAGCTGATTCGCAGGCTGTGGGACCGGCGGGTGATCCTGCTGCCGAGCGGAGCGTGCAGCGTGCGATTCCGGCCCGCGCTGACGGTGTCGCGCGAGGACATCGACGCCGCCATCGACGCGACCCGGGCCGCCGTGCGGGACGCGCTCAGCTGATCTGCGTCGGGGCCGACGGCTCCAGCAGTCGCCGAATCGTCGACCGTAACCGGGGTAGGTCGGCGCCACCGACCAGCTCGCATCCATGAAGCTCGGCGAGTTTGCGTGCGGCGGCGGTGAATTCGTGGTTCGTGACGACCATCGTCTTGCTGCAGTCCTGCATCGGCGCGCCCGCCACCACTTCCTGTACAGCGCTCGCTCCGACCGGGCGCGACTGGCGTTTGCACTGTATGGCGATGCGATTCGGTCGTCTGCCGACGATGATGTCGACCCCCCAATCGCCTGTGATCGCGGTCATGATCACCGGCACCCCGCAGGATCGGGCCACCCGTGCCACGTGATCCTCGAACTCCGGGCCCGACATCGCGGCGGTGCGGTCCTCGCGTGCGCCGGGAGTGGTGACGCCGACAAGGGTGCCTGCGAGGAAGCGTGGGAGCGCGGCGAGCACCAGCGGGGCGACGAGTCCGAGCGCGAAGCTCCACTGCGGCGCGACCCCGAACAGCCATGCCCCCACGCCCGCCGCCGAGGCCGAGGCCAGGTACAGCTTTACGATCACGCGACGGATCGTAAGGCGCGCCCCCGACATCCCCGCGCCGGCCGAGCCGACGTTTGTCCGAGAAACGAGTGGCCGATCGTGGTGGAATACACGTGTGCAATCACCGGAGTCAACCTGCGGTCATGACTGACGAGCTGCCCGATTCCGACGGGCAGACACCCGTCGAGCAGGCCCTCGCGGGCGGCGACCCGCATCGGGTGGGGTGGTTCCGGTTCTACTTCGCCGACCAACGCTGGGAATGGTCGCCGCAAGTCGAACGGATGCACGGCTACGAGCCGGGGACCACGGAGCCGACGACCGAACTCGTGTTGTCCCACAAACACCCCGACGACTACCGCCAGGTGGCGGCGACCTTGGACGAGATCCGGCGTACGTCGGGCGCGTTTTCCACCCGCCACCGGATCATCGACACCCGCGGGCAGGTGCACCACGTCGTCGTCGTCGGTGACCAGCTCTTCGACGACACCGATCAGGTGGTGGGCACCCACGGGTTCTACGTCGACGTCACCCCGTCCACCCTGCAGCGGCACGACCGGGCCTTCAGCGCCGCGGTCACCGAGATGGCCGAGGCCCGCGGACCGATCGAGCAGGCCAAAGGGATGCTGATGCTCATCTATCGGATCTCGGCGGATTCGGCGTTCGAGCTGCTCCGGTGGCGTTCGCAGGAGACCAACACCAAGCTGCGGGTGTTGGCTGAGCAAATTGCCAGAGACTTCCTGGGGCTGACCTACGAGGAGGAGTTGCCGCCGCGGTCCACCTATGACCGGCTCCTGCTGACCGCGCACTATCGCGTCGAAAACTGAGGTTTACCGAGCCGGGCAGCCGGGAACACCCTCTGCGTCTCATTCATATCGCTGATTGCGCAGCAAATTCGGGAGTTCTCGTCGTGTACCACGGTCCCAGCGAGCTGAGGCATGTCGACACCGGCATCCGCGACGCAGTGCGGTTCGCCATCGGGATCGGTGCCACCGGCGCGATCTTCCTGCTCGGCGCGATGGTGTGGGTGAGCACCTGCCAGGGCGCCACGGCCGACACCCTGGCCTGCGGCGCGCCCCAGCGGACCCTGTTGGCCCTCGGGGCGCCCGCCGTCCTGCTGCTGGGCGGGGCGCGCGCCTTCTTCCGCGCCTATCAGAACTGGCGCAGGGGCGAGATGTCGACGGCGTGGCAAGGCGCGGGATGGTTCCTGCTGACGTCGATGCTGCTGGTGCTCATGACGAGCATGCCCGCGCTCACCGGTTTCGCGGTGCTCGGCGGATGAACACGCCCGGCAGCGATGACCGACCGTTGACCGCCGTGGCGCTGGTGTGCAGCCTCAAGCCCAGCCCCGCGGAGTCGAGCAGTGCGTTGATGGCCGAACACATCTGCGAGAACCTGCGCGGTGCGGGGGTCGAGACGGAGGTGGTGCGCTGCGTTGACTACGCGATCGCCCCGGGTGTCGAGGCCGATATGGGCGACGGCGACGAATGGCCCCGCATCCGCGAGAAACTGTTGCGCGCCGACATCCTGGTGCTGTCCACCCCGATCTGGTTGGGGCATCCGGCCAGCGTGACACAGCGTGTGCTGGAGCGGCTCGATGCCGAACTGTCCAACACCGACGACGCGGGCCGGCCGGTCATGGTCGGCAAGGTCGCAGTGGTCGGGGTCGTCGGCAACGAGGACGGCGCGCACAAGGTGATCGCCGACTGCTTTCAAGGCCTCAACGACATCGGCTACACCATTCCGGCCCAGGGTGGCACCTACTGGACCGGCGAAGCGATGCAGAGCACCGACTACAAGGACCTCGACGAGGTGCCCGAACCTGTCGCGTCGACGACTGCCGCGTTGGCCCGCAATGCTGCTCATCTCGCGGCAGCCCTGCGCGCCGATCAGTATCTGTCGTACCGGTGACGGCCGCTCACGGCCCGTTTCTGCCCCTGTGAGGTCGGGTAGTTCTAGCGTTGTCAGTAACCCATATCCGGGTGGAGGTATGCCGAGAGAGGAGTACCGATGAAGAGCCCGAAGGATCCCGTCGACCACGCGAGGACCACACGTCCACACGCCGGGGAGTCGATGAAGGACACCAAGAACATGCCGGGGCTGATCCTCATCGGCGTGGCCCTGGTGCTGTTCGTCTCTGCGCTGGCGGCTCACGGCGCCGGCCACCACGGGGTGGGCATCGGCCTCGGCTGCGGCTCCGCTGCACTGTTCATCATCGGTGGTGGCTGGCTGCTCGTCGAGCATCTGCGGGTGCGCAAGATCGAAGATCGTTGGTACGCAGAACATCCCGACGCGCAACGGCAAAAACCGAGTAGTTGACACACCGAAGAAAAAAGCCCAGCCGATGCGGCTGGGCTTTTCTCGTTGAAATCAGTTACTGCTCGTTCTCCTGGCGCTTCTCGGCGGCCTCGGCGCCGGCGCGGGCGGATTCCGCCTCGGCTTCCTTCTTGGCGGCGTCCTGCTGAGCATCGGCCTTGTCCTGCTGGGCCTTGCCTTCGCGAACCATGTCGTCGCGGCCGGTGACGGTGCCGACCGTTTCCTTGGCTTTGCCCTTCACGTCTTCGACGACGCCTTTGATGCCTTCTTCAGGGCCACTGTTCTTCTCGGTCATGTTCACCTTCCGCAGTGGAGTGGATTCAGTCCAATCACGAGGAACTTCCTCGTGCAGGTGTCGGGTTCCCGAGGCCCTGATCGACTAAACGCCCGCGGTGGGCAGCATCGCCGAGAAGCGGGTGTAGTCGGCCTGCAACCGCACGCCGTCCGCACCGACACGGGCGACGTCCTCCCACGCCGCGAGGAAGGTTCCGCGGTGCCGCCACCTCGCGATTCGGGCTATCAGCGCCGGGGCGGTCGCGCCCGACCGTTCGAAACCCCAGAACGACGACCGCGTTTTGGGGCTCACGACGAGTCCCAAAACCCGCGGCGCCGGCGGATCGTCGGTCGGGTCGCCGCTGGTGGCGAGGCGAACGTCGATCACCGTTCCGACCCGATGGTTGCCTGCGTCGAAGACCTGCAGCCCCAGCAGCTCACTCAGCCGCATGTCGGCCTCCCGGAACGCGTTTGACGATGTGATCGCGCAGCCAGCGTTCAACCCAGCCGATGTCGAATGTCATATCGGTGGGTTTGAGCCTTACGACGACCCCGACCGAGGCGACCAGGCGCCAAGGAATCTCCTGTAGCCGCGACCGAGGAGGTGATCCACCCAAGATCCGTGTCGCCACCACCTGTCCCGATAGCAGGGCCCTGACCCGCGGCGGCTGGGCGCCGGCGGCCACGTCGTGATCCATCTCGATGCCGGTCAGCTCGATGTCGTCGACGATTCCGACAGGATCACCCGCGTCGTCGAGCATCTGGCGGTCCAGTAGATGCAGCCGGGCGTCGAGTAGGCGACCGCGATGACGCTTGACCGGCAGATCGTTCACTGTCCCGCTCCCGTCACGATCATCAACGGGATCGCCGCCACCGACGCCGCGACGATGACCACCAGGTATACCGAGGCGAGCATGTTAGTCACCCTTCCGTTGGTCTCACCACCCATGTACTGAGAATCGTTGGCCACGATCAGGATTGGCAGGTATGTCAGCGGAAGCGCGATGGCGGAGAACACCACGGAGTACTCGGTGACGAGGATGGGGTCGATTCCGGTGAACAACACCGCTGCGCAGGCGACGATCGCGACGAAGATGACGACGTGGAATCGGGCGGCCTCGGCGGGACGTCGGAACTTGCCCCACGGCCAGCCGAGGAACTGGGCCAGAATGTATCCGCTGGACAGCGCCGTCTCCAGCGCCGCACCGAACGTCGCCGCGACGACGCCCACGATCACGAACGCCAGCGCGAGCTTTCCGCCGGCGGCCACGACCGGCATGACCGTCTGCGACAGCGAGGTCACCTCGATCTGTTGGGGGAGTAGGACGATCGCCGCCGAGGCCGCGATGCCGAGCGACAAGAGACCTCCGAGGGGAAAGCCGACGAGCACGTTGACGCGTGACGTGCTCAAATCCTTGCGGGTCCAATGCTCTTCGACGGCTCCCGAGGAGAAGAAGAAGACCTCGTACGGCGTCATCGCGGCGCCGAACAGCGCGATGGCGAAGTACCAGTAGGTGGAAGCGGATTCCTGCTCCGGGATTGCAGGTGTCATCGCCTGATCGGCGAGATCAGCCCAATCCGGTTGCAGCAGAAACACACTGACCAGGAACACGATCAGGAACAGTCCCAACAGGCCCGCGACGTTCTCCATGATCTTGAACTTGACCCGCCATACCACCACCCAGACCGCGAACGCCGCGACGGGAATCCACATCATCGGGCCGACGTCCGTGGCCAGTTGCAGGGCCAGGGCAACGCCGCCGATCTCGGCGGTCAACGTCATCAGTGTGATGAAGAACGACGCCGCGAGGTTGGCGGCCGCGGTGCGCGGACCGAGCCGTTCCCTGATGATTTCGAAGGTCGCACGGCCGCTGACCGCCGCTACCCGGCCGGCCATGTTGGCGTACAGGCAGATTCCCGCGACACCGACGACAACGACCCAGGCCAGTCCCATTCCGAATCGCGACCCCACCACGGCGTTGGTGACCAGATCGCCGATGTCGACGAATCCCCCGATCGCGGTCAGTATCCCGAGCGCGACCGACAAGAGCTTCTTCATCAGCGGTAACGGCTTTCGAGCGCAGTCGCCGCCGCCAGGAGGTCGGCGCGAGCCCGCTGCGGCGACGGTTCGCTGCTGACCTGTCTGATGCTGGCTACTGCGGCGTTGAGGATGCCGATGATGTCGGTCATCGAGTCGGCCAGCATGCGCTGGCGTCCGACGTCGACAGAGTCGCGGGCGCGCAGATCGGCGATGCCCTGGTAGGCCTTCACGACGTCGGAGCGGGCGTCCGACAGTTGCACACCGGTCAGTCGAGCGGTCGACCGTCCCTGCGACCACAGGTCCAACGCCGCGGCGCCGCTGCGCGCCGCCGACGTCGTTTCCTCCATCGCGCTGGCGAGTTGGCCCGGCATGCCGTCGCGATTAGCGGGGCAGCACGTGAGTAGAAACCCGAGTGCGACGAGTACGACCAGCAGGACCAGTGGTCCCTGGAGTCGTCGAGCGCGCTCGTAGCCGGGCATCGGACTGGTGCCAATCAGTCCCCGACGGTGCCGTCCTCGTCGTCGATCTCCACCGTCTCGAGTTGATCCTGCCAATCCGCGGGCGGAGCCTCCAGCGGCGGGTCCGGTTCGGGTTCGGCGCTGGCCTCCTCGTCGAGAACCGGTTCGCTGGTGTCGCGCTGCTGCTCCATCGCATCGGCGAGGGGAACGTCGTCGGGCAGGCCTTCGCTGTCTGACATGCCGGTCGGGTACCCGTGCGCCCGGTGGCAAAACGGCGCCGGAGTCGCGCCTCTCTCGGAGTTCGACGGGAAAGTCCGATATGCGAATCGCCTCTCGTCCGCTATGCGAAGAGTCAATCGGAGAACCGTTTTGCCCCAGAAGGGCTCGGGTAGGCGGGCCGCATGTCGATGTCTTCGACGCCCCGTTCGGTGCTCCTCTGGCATGTGCACGGGTCTTGGACCGAATCCTTTGTCGCCGGCGGCCATCGCTGTGTATTGCCTGTGAATCAGCGTAGAGATTCCGACGGCCGCGGGCTGTGCGGACGCAATTGGCCACGGGCGCACGAGGTTTCGTTCGACGATCTGTATGACGAGGACATCGACCTGGTGGTCTTGCAACGTCCCGAGGAAATCGAGCTGACGAACCGGTGGCTGGGACGCCGACCGGGTCAAGACGTACCCGCGGTTTACGTGGAGCACAACGCCCCGCGACCGTTCGCGGTCGACAGCGTTCATCCGGTTGCTGAGCGCACCGATATCCCGATCGTGCACGTGACCGACTTCAACCGGCTCATGTGGAACAACGGTTCGGCCCCGACTCGCGTCATCACTCACGGGATCGCCGACCCGGGGTTGCTCTACCGCGGCGACGTCGCAGCCGCCGCGACGATGATCAACGAGCCGTGCAGGCGCTGGCGCACGGTCGGCGCGGATTTGCTGGCCGGATTCTCCGAGCACGTCCCGATCGACGTCTGGGGCATCGACACCGATGTGATCAGCGTATGCATCGACAGTCCGCGGGTGCGCGGAAGAGGTGACGTGCCGACCGCCGCCCTGCTGCCCGAGGTGGCCCGACGTCGCGTCTTCGTGCACACCGCCCGGTGGACGTCGCTGGGCCTGTCGCTCATCGAGGCGATGTTCATCGGAATGCCGGTGGTGGCCGTCGCGTCGACGATGGCGCCGCTGGCCGTGCCGCCGGAAGCCGGTGTCGTGAGCGTCGACGTCGACACACTCGGCCGCGCCTTGGCCCACTTCGTCGCGGACGGCGCCGCCGCCACCGCGGCCGGTAAGGCGGCGCGTGATTTCGCCAGGGCGCAGTTCGGAATCGATCGGTTCCTTGCGCAATGGGACGACCTCATCGACGAGTGCTGTCGGTGACGAGGAAAGGAGGGCGCCGATGAAAATCGCAATGGTGTCTGAGCACGCCAGCCCGCTCGCTGCGCTCGGCGGAGTCGATGCCGGGGGCCAGAACGTGCACGTCGCCGAGTTGTCAGCGGCACTGGCCAGGCGGGGTCATCAGGTCGACGTCTACACCAGAAAAAACGATCCGAAGCTTCCCGACCGGGTCGTCACCTCGCAGGGATACACCGTGGTACACGTGCCGGCCGGACCGGCCGAACCGCTCCCCAAAGACGAACTCCTCGCCCATATGGGGCCGTTCGCGCAATTCCTCGACGACGAATGGGCAACCGACCGGCCCGACGTGGCCCACGCCCACTTCTGGATGTCCGGTATCGCAACCCAACTCGCGGCACGTCATCTCGACCTGCCCGCCGTGCAGACCTTTCATGCGCTCGGTGTGGTGAAGCGTCGCCATCAGGGTGTCCGTGACACCAGTCCGCCGGACCGGTTGCACCTCGAGGCGATGGTGGCCCGCTCCGCGACCTGGGTGGCCGCCACGTGCACGGACGAGGTGTTCGAGTTGATGCGCATGGGCCGGTCCCGCAACCGGATCTCCGTGGTGCCGTGCGGCGTGGATCTGGACCTGTTCAGCCCACAAGGTCCTGTCGCGCCGCGCGGTGACCTGCGACGCATCGTCAGCGTCGGCCGGTTCGTGCCGCGAAAGGGTTTCGACGTCGTCGTGCGCGCATTGCCACACATGCCCGATACCGAGCTGGTGATCGTCGGCGGACCCGAGGCGTCCCGGCTCGACACCGAGCCCGAGGCGCATCGATTGATGGGCCTGGCAGGGGAGTTGGGTGTCGCGGACCGCGTTCATCTCTACGGCTCGGTGTCCCGCGGCGACATGCCGGCCATCCTTCGGTCAGCCGACGTGGTCGCGTGCACCCCGTGGTACGAACCGTTCGGCATCGTGCCGCTCGAGGCGATGGCGTGTGGTGTTCCGGTGGTCGCCTCGGCGGTCGGCGGAATGCTCGACACCGTCGTGCACGACGTGACCGGGCAACTCGTCAAGCCCAAGCGCCCCGACGAGGTCGCCAAGGCGGTGAACATTCTGCTGCGAGACGACTTCCTGAGGAAGAGCATGGGTGCCGCCGGCCGGGATCGTGCCCGGGCCCGCTACTCCTGGGACCGGATCGCCACCGACAGCCAGCGGATCTACGACCGGCTGGCGCCGGTGCGGGCGCCGGCGACCAGCGTGTCGTCGGGATGACCGGTTCAGCCCGACTCCAGCAGACGCACCGCTCGCTCGAGCTCGCTGGGCAACGTGCGCCGCTGCACGACGACCGCGGGGAGGCGAACCACCGCCTCGACCGCGCCCTTGGCATGCTCGCGATCACGCAGCGCCGCGGCGAGCATCCGCCCACTTGCGTTCAGGCAGTGGCCAATCGGACGTCGCAGCCATGTGGTGAGCACGTCGTTGCGCAATACCCGCGCGGCCTGCGCGGCGGTCGTGGCCCGCACCGGGGAGGGCTGGTGGATCGCGACCAGCTCGGGGTGGTAGCAGAGGTCCCATCCGGCCGCAGCCATGTCCAGTGCGAGCAGTTGCTCCTCGCCGCGGAAGTGCAGGATGGCGCTGAAACCCCCGGCCTGCTGAAACGCCCGCTTGCGCACCACGGCCGCACAGCTCATGAAACCGAGGATCGACGGGCCCGGAAGGTCCGCTCGCCGGCCCAGCGCGCTATGTGCCAGCCGTGTGGAGAACGAATCCTCGCGGCGCTGCGGCCACACGATCGTGCGCGCGGCCAGCAGTCCCACCGACGGATACCGTTCGAACGCCTCCACTGCGGTCGCAGGGGACTCCGGCGTCCACCAGGAGTCGTCATCGCAGAAGGCGACGTACGGCGTGGCGCACGCCGCCACCCCGACGTTGCGGCCGACCGCGCCACGATTGGTGTCGAGCCGGATCAGCTGAAGGCGGTTCGCCGACCGCTCAGCCATCCTGTCGATGATCGCGGCGGTGTCATCGGTGGATGCGTTGTCCACCACGACGATCGGGCATGCGGTGGTGTCCAGCAGCCGGGCCGCCACCGTCGCGAGTTCGGTGGCGCGATTCCGGCTGGCTATCACGAACGAGAGGTCGGAGAAGGCTCGGCCCTGCATGACCGGGGTGGCTACCCGCACATTCGGAAGGCAAACGATGCGTGACATCAAACGCGCTCTGGTCACCGGCGGCGGCGGGTTTCTCGGCGGGCACCTGTGTGAGCGGCTGCTCGATCGGGGGGTCGAGGTGATCTGCGTCGACGATTCATCCACCAGCGCGCCGACCGCGGCCGATCTGTTCCTCGATCGCTCGGGATATCGCTTCGTCCGCCACGACATCAGCGAGGCACTGCCCGACCTTCCTGTGAAGATCGACACCGTCTTCCACCTGGCGTCGCCTGCCTCGCCGGTGGACTATCTGCAGCTGCCGATCCAGACGCTGCGCACGGGCGCAGTGGGCACCGAGCACATGCTGCAATATGCCGAACGATGCGACGCACGGCTGGTGCTGGCGTCCACCAGCGAGGTGTACGGCGACCCACAGGAACACCCGCAGCCCGAAACATATTGGGGGAACGTCAATCCCATCGGGCCTCGCAGCGTGTACGACGAAGCCAAACGGTTCGCCGAGGCGTTGGCGTTCGCCTACCTGCGCGAACGGTCGGCCGACATCGGCGTTGCGCGGATCTTCAACACGTACGGGCCCCGGATGCGGCGCGACGACGGCCGCATCGTGCCGACGTTCTGCCACCAGGCGCTGGCGGGCGAACCGATCACGGTCAACGGTACCGGTGCCCAGACCCGGTCGCTGTGCTACGTCGACGACACCGTCGCGGCGCTGATCGCGTTGGGCGAATCCGACTGCACTGGACCGATCAACATCGGCAACCCCGACGAGCTGACGGTGTTACGCATCGCCGAGCTCATCCGCGATCTGGTCGGCAGTGATTCACCGATCGAGTTCCGCCCGGTGCCGCAGGACGATCCGCGACGGCGGTGCCCCGACATCACGCTGGCCCGGGAGCTGCTCGGGTGGCAACCGCGGATCAGCTACACCGAAGGCTTGTCCACGACCGTCGACTGGTTCCGTCGGCAATCGACAACCGTTGCGCTGCAGGGGAGTTGAGGTAAGCCATGCGCATCCTGGGAGTCAACGCAGTATTTCACGACCCGGCTGCCGCGCTGGTGATCGACGGTCAGATCGTCGCGGCCGCCGAGGAGGAGCGATTCACCCGACGCAAGCACGGTAAGCAGGCCGTGCCGTTCTCGACGTGGGAGTTGCCCGTGGAGTCGGCGCGGTGGTGCCTCGAACAGGCCGGGTTGAAGCCGTCCGATCTGGACCTGGTCGGCTATTCGTACGACCCCCGCCTGATGGACGAGTCCGCCGAGAACCTAAGCGGTTTGGACCGCGACTGGGAGTACCTGCGCACGCTCTACGCCGAGCGCGCCCCGCGCTTCCTTCGGTCCGCGCTGCCCGGCCTCGACCCCGGCATCGTGCGCCACGTCCGCCATCACGTCGCGCACGCCGCATCGACAGCGCTGGCCTCCCCGCACCCCGACTGCGCGGTGCTCGTCGTCGACGGCCGCGGCGAGCGGTCCTCGATGCTCGCCGGGAGTTACCGTGACCACAAGCTCGACGTGCTCGCGACACAGGCGTTGCCGCACTCGCTGGGTCTGTTCTACGAAAGTCTCACCGAGCACCTCGGATTCAAGCGGTCGAGCGACGAGTACAAGGTGATGGCGATGGCGTCCTACGGAACGCCGCGGTTCGCCGACAGGTTCCGCGAAGCCGTCTACGCCTGCGGCGAGGGAGGTTTTCGCACCGAACCGGTGGACTGGAACGTGATCACGCCGGCCCGGGGGCCCGGCGCCGGCAAGGGACACGCGCTCGACCGCCCCGAACCGGAGCACGCCGATCTGGCGTGCAGTGTCCAGACGGTCGTTGAGGAGGTGCTGCTCGAGCTGGTCGGGTGGCTGCGTGAGCGCACTGATCACGAAAGCCTCTGCCTGGCCGGCGGAGTCGCGCTCAACTGCGTGGCGAATTCGAAGATCTACAGCCGTGGCGGCTTCTCGAGGGTGTGGGTGCAGCCCGCGGCCGGTGACTCGGGAACGGCGCTGGGCGCGGCGCTTGCGCTGGCGGGGGAGAACGGCGAGCCGATCGCGCCGATGCCGTCGGCGGCGTTGGGTCGCGGGTTCTCCGATGACGAGATCGAAGCGGTGCTGACCGAGGCGGCGATACCGCACGAGCGGCCCGCCGATCTGGCCGCCGCGATCGGAGACGCGTTGGCCGACAACAAGCTCGTCGGCTGGTTCCAGGGCCGCGCCGAGTTCGGCCCCCGCGCGCTCGGTCAGCGCTCACTGCTCGCCGATCCCCGGCGGATCGAGAATTTGGAGCGGCTCAACACCGTGAAGGGCCGCGAACAGTTCCGACCCGTCGCACCGATGGTGCTGGCCGAGCGCGCCGCCGAGATCTTCTCCGGCGGGCCGATCCCGAGCCCGTACATGTTGTTCGTGCACGAGGTCGCCGCCCAATGGCGCGACCGCATTCCCGCCGTCACCCACGTCGACGGCACGGCCCGCATCCAGACCGTCGATCGCAGCCACCCGCTGCTGCACGCCACGATCAGCCGGTTCGCTGTCCGCACCGGCGTCCCGGTGATCGTCAACACCAGTTTCAACACGGCCGGGCGCCCCATGGTGGACAGCCCGCGCGACGCGCTCGAGTGCTTCGGCAGCGCCCCGATCGACGTGCTCGCGATCGGGCCGTTCCTCGTGAGGAGGCCCGGATGACGCCGGCGTTCGCAGTCGTCGTGCCGACGGTGGGCCGTTCGTCGCTGTACCGGCTGCTCGCAGAACTCGACGGTTCGGCCGGACCGGCACCGACCGCGGTGATCGTCGTCGACGACCGGCCTGATCCGGACGGCGCGCTGGAGGTGACGTCGCGGCTTCCGGTCACGGTGCTGCGAAGCGGCGGGCGAGGGCCCGCGGCGGCGCGCAACACGGGATGGCGCGCCGCCGGAGCCGACTGGATCTGCTTTCTCGACGACGACGTTGTCCCGCAGTCGAATTGGTTCGCTGCGGTCTCCGAAGATCTGGCGAAGGCCGAAGTGGAGGCGGCGGCCGGATCGCAGGCCGTGATCGAGGTGCCGCGGGTGGGCGGCCGCAAAGCCACCGACGACGAGCGTCGCACCCAGCGCCTCGCGGAGGCCAAGTGGATCACCGCCGATATGGCGTTTCGGCGCGATGTCCTGGTCGCCGTCGGTGGATTCGACGAGCGGTTCCCCCGGGCGTACCGCGAGGATTCGGACATCGCCCTGCGAATCACCCAGGGCGGCAACACTATCGTCCGCGGAGCCCGCCGTTGCACCCATCCCGTCGCGACTGCCACGCTGATGAGCAGCGTGCGCGCACAAATCGGCAACCGTGACAACGCGCTGTTGCGCCGTAAATTCGGCAGGAGGTGGCGCTCGCAAATCGGTGAGGGCCGAGGCCGCCTACCGGCGCATTCCGTGGCCACCGCCGCCGCCGGCGTCGCGGTGCTGAGCACGCTAATGGGTCGGTGGCGCGTCGCACGCACCGCCGGTGCGGTCTGGGCGTCGCTGACGGCGGAGTTCGCCGCCCGCCGAATCTGGCCCGGACCGCGATCCGTCACCGAGGCCGGTCGCGTGGTGCTCACCAGCGCCCTGATCCCGCCGGTCGCGGTGTGGCACCGGTTGGCCGGTGAGTGGCAGTTTCGCGCGTCGCGGCCCGACCCGCCGCTGGCGGTGTTGCTCGACCGTGACGACACGATCATCGCGGACGGACCCTATCTCAACGATCCGGCCGGGGTTCGCCCGCTGCCGGGAGCCGTGCGCGCATTGAATCGATTGCGCAGCAAGGGGTTACCGCTGGCCGTCGTGAGCAATCAGTCCGGGGTGGCGAGAGGGTTGATCAGCGCCGAGCAACTCCGAGCCGTCAACGCCGAGGTCGACGCGGCGCTGGGTCCGTTCGATTCCTGGCACCTGTGCGTACACGACGCCGAGGACGGATGCCGTTGCCGCAAGCCGTCTCCCGGCATGGTGGAGGACGCCGCTGCCGCGCTCGGCGTCCCCCCGTCCCGGTGCGTGATGATCGGCGACACCGGCGGGGACGTCGACGCAGCGCTGGCCGCGGGCGCCGACGCGATCCTGGTGCCCACGGCGCGCACGCTTGTCCACGAGATCGGCGAGGCCCGGATGAAGGCGCGGGTGGCGACGACCCTCGACGAGGCGGTCTCGATGGTGCTGAGGGAGCGCCGATGAGCAGGGCGGTCGTTGCGCGTCTGGACAGCGCCGGGGATGTGTTGATCACCGGTCCCGCGGTCCGCGCCGTAGCGCAAACGCACGACGCGGTCACCTTTCTCGCCGGTCCGCGCGGGCGGGCCGCCGCCGAACTGCTGCCCGGCGTCGACGAGGTCATCGAGTGGCAGGCGCCGTGGGTGGACTTCGAGTCACCCGCGTTGACCGCGGGACACGTCGAGGCTCTGGTCAAACAATTGCGCGACCTTGCCCCCGAACGGGTCTACGTCTTCACGTCGTTTCACCAGTCGCCGCTGCCGCTGGCGTTGATCTGCCGAATGGCCTCGGTGCCGTGGGTCGGGGCGATCAGCGAGGACTATCCGGGGACACTGCTCGACCTGCGCCACCACGTACCGGATGGCATACCCGAACCGGAGCGCGCGCTGTCACTGGCCCGGGCCGCCGGCTGCAACTTGCCCGCCGACGACGAGGGAGCACTGCGGGTGCACCGACCGCCGCCCCTGGCGCCGGAGCTCGCGGAAACGCTGGGCGACAAGCCCTTTGTCGTCTTCCATCCCGGTGCCGCCGTGCCCGCACGCCGACCGACTCCAGAACGCAGCGCCCGAATGATCGAAGCCCTCGTCGGTGCGGGAAACCGGGTCGTGGTCACCGGCGACCCCGCCGAACGCGACCTCACTGCGGCCGTCGCCGGGGACATCGCCCTCGACCTCGGAGGACGCACCACCCTCGACACGTTGGCGGCCGTCTACGCCGCCGCGCGCGTGGTGATCGCGCCCAACACCGGGCCCGCGCACCTCGCCGCGGCCGTCGGCACGCCCGTGGTCTCCCTCTTCGCTCCCGTCGTACCTGCCTCGCAGTGGAGCCCGTACGGCGCCACCGTTGTTCGCCTCGGTGACCAGCAGGCTCCGTGCCGCCTCACCCGCGCCCGCGTATGCCCGGTGGCGGGCCATCCGTGTCTCGACGGCATCACCGACGACGAACTGCTCCACGCGGTCAACCGAATTGGAGGACGGCAATGATTACGACGATCCAGACGCACATCTGCGCACTGTCACATGCGGCCGATCACATCGCACCCGAAGCGCCCAAGCTGGCAGCATGGGGTCGGCGGCTCGCTGACGCGCTCACCACCGGCGGCCGACTCCTGGCGTGCGGCAACGGCGGCAGCGCCGCCGAGGCGCAACATCTGACCGCCGAACTGGTCGGCCGTTTCCACAACGAGCGGATGCCGATGTCGGCGATCTCGTTGCACGCCGACACCTCTGCGCTCACGGCCATCGCCAACGATTACGGCGTCGACGAGATGTTCGCCAGGGGCGTGCGGGCACACGGGCGGCCAGGGGACGTGCTTGTCTCACTGTCGACCAGCGGTACGAGCGCGAATGTGCTCGCCGCCGTCAAGGCCGCGCACGAAACCGGCCTGACCACATGGGCGTTCACGGGACCGCAACCGAACGCCCTCGCCGCCATGTGCGACGACGCGGTCTGCGTGGAAGCGCCGACCACCGCGACCGTGCAGGAGATCCACCTCCTGCTCGTGCACGCGCTGTGCATCGCCGTCGACGAGGTACTGCTGGGGGCGTCACATGAATAGGCCCCTGGTGATCATCGGCGATTCGATGCTCGACCTCGACATCGAGGGCTCCGCAACGCGGCTCAGCCCCGAGGCGCCGGTACCGGTGGTCGACGTCGAACGGATCTGGCGCCGCCCCGGCGGTGCCGGGCTGGCCGCGGTGCTCGCCGCTCGCACGGGATTCGACGTGGTGCTGGTGACCGCGATCGGCGACGACGCCGACGGTCAGGCGTTGACCGACCTGTTGGCCGACGCGGGTGTGCGGCTCATCGCGCTGAAGCTGACCGGAAGCACGGTGTGCAAGACCCGGATTCGGGCGGCCGGGCAGTCGATGCTGCGGCTCGACCGCGGCGACGGTTCCGCAGCGGGCACACCGCCGCCTGCCGAGGTCTCCGACCTCCTCGGTGAGGCCGGCGCCGTCTGCGTGGCCGATTACGGACGCGGCGTCACTGCGCACACGGGGATCCGCGAACTGCTCGCGTGGACCGCGCAGCGGGTGCCGACGGTGTGGGACCCGCATCCCCGCGGCAGCGAGCCGGTTCCCGGTTGCTGGCTGGTCACGCCGAACCAAGACGAGGCGGCGGGACGCTCGGCGGAGTCGCTGCGCGAGCGGTGGGCCGCACGCGCGGTGTGCGTCACCCTGGGCTCGAAGGGGGCACTGGTCGCCACCGACACCGGCAACGCGCATCACCCGGTGCAGGATGCGGTCGCGCGGTCCGGGCACGGCGACACCTGCGGCGCGGGGGACCGATTCGCAATCGCGGCCACCATCGCGCTCGCCGCGGGTAAGGACATCCACGACGCCGTCGCCGACGCGGTGGACGCCGCCGGCAGATTCGTCGCCGCGGGCGGCGCGGTCGGCGTGTCGAGCGCGGACTCGATCGGCGGAACACCCTCGGCCGCAACGTCGACGGCCATCACCGGGGACATCGCCGAGGTCCGGGACCGGCTGCGCCGCCGCGGGGGCAGGCTGGTCGCGACCGGAGGGTGCTTCGACCTGCTGCACACCGGCCACGTCCGGCTGTTGCGGCAGGCCCGCGATCTCGGCGACGCGCTGGTGGTGCTGCTCAACTCCGATGCTTCCGTTCGGGCGCTGAAGGGCCCGCGGCGACCCGTCGTCGCCGATCGGGACAGGGCGCGGGTGCTGGCCGCGCTGGCATGCGTCGACGCCGTCGTCGTCTTCGACGAACGCTCACCCGAAGCGGTGCTGGAGCAACTGCGGCCCGATGTCTGGGTCAAGGGTGGCGACTACACCGAGGCCGACCTCCCCGAGGCCGGCGTGGTCCGCCGCCACGGCGGCGAGGTCGTGCTGCTGCCGACCGTCGCCGGTTACTCGTCGTCGAACCTGATCGCGGCAGCGCGGTCGTGAACAGAAAGGAATCCTCAATGGCTCTGGGAATCGCTCTGGGCAACATCATCATCACCGGTGGTGCGTCGGGACTCGGCGCGGCTACGGCGGAAGCCGTTGCACGCCAGGGTGGTACACCGCTGGTGATCGACCGCAACGACCCGAAACCGGGAGTGGCCTTCGCGCGCGCCGACCTCGCCGACACCGGGGCCGTCGACGCCGCGGTGCGCACGCTCGCCGAGCAGGCCGGCGGTCAGATTCACGGCGTGTTCACCGCCGGAGGCACCGACATGTGCGGCAAGCTCTCCGATGTCGCGGTCAAGGACTGGGAACGCGTCATCCACGTCAACCTGCTGGGCACCGCGGCGGTGATCCGCTCGGCATTGCCCTACCTGAGGAACACGGGCGGCCGGATCGTCACGTGCGCATCCACATTGGGGATCAAGGCCGTCAGCGACGCGACCGCGTACTGCGCCTCCAAATTCGGGGTCATCGGATTCTCCCGTGCGTTGGCCGCAGAACTGGCGGGGGAGGTGGGAGTGACGACGCTGATCCCCGGCGGTATGCACACGGCGTTCTTCGACAACCGCGACGAGCAGTACAAGCCGCCGCCGGACGCCAAGCTGAACCAGCCCGAGCACGTCGCCGACACCGTGGTGTTCGCGCTGTCCCAGCCAACGGGCTGCGAGGTCCGCGAGCTCGTGGTGTGCGCCTCGACGGAGTCTTCGTGGCCGTGAGCCCCGCCACCGTTCTGGTCTTGCGCGCGTTGGGCCTCGGCGATCTGCTCACCGGGATCCCGGCGCTGCGCGGTCTGCGGCGCGCGTACCCAGACGCGCACATCGCGCTCGCCGCGCCCGAGCGGTATCGAGATCTGGCGATGCTCTCCGGCGCGGTCGACGAGCTCGACCCGACGCCCGGCCTCGGTCGGCTCCGACCCCGCCACGAGCCGCCTGCCCTTGCCGTGAACCTGCACGGCAGTGGCCCCGAGAGCATCGCCGACCTGCTCGCGATGCGCCCCCGAGCCTTGATCAGCCACCGCCACTCCGCCTTCCCCGGCGTCGACGGGCCACGATGGCGCGCCGATCTCCATGAGGTCGACCGCTGGTGCACCCTGCTCGAATGGGCCGGGATACCCTGCAACCCCGAGGATCTGGTGATACCACGGCCGCCCGGCTATCCGGATCGGTCGTCCGCCGTCGTGATCCACCCCGGTGCCGCATACGCCGCGCGGCGATGGCCACCGGAGCGGTTCGCGGAAGTGGCCGGCGCACTGCGCAACCGCGGGCACGACGTGGTCATCACCGGCGACGACCGCGAAGTCGACCTCGCGACGTCGGTGGCCGACGCCGCCGGCCTGCCCCGATCAGCCGTCCTCGCAGGCACTCTCGGCCTGCTCGAACTCGTCGCGCTGATCCACGATTGCCGCTTGTTGATCTGTGGCGACACCGGCGTCGGACACATCGCGACCGCGACCGGCACTCCGTCGGTGCTGCTGTTCGGTCCGACACCACCGAACCGGTGGGGGCCCAGGGGATCGGGTCCGCACATCGCGGTCTGGGCCGGCGACAGGGGCGACCCCCACGCCGACCGCCCCCACAGTGGGCTCTTGCTGATCACGGTCGGCCGCGTCCTCGACGCCAGCGAGAGGCTGCTGAAGGACTGCGCATGAACGCCATTCGCACGGGTGTGATCGGCGCGGGTTACGTCGGGCTGACGACCGCGGTGTGCCTGGCCGAGCGGGGCCACCACACGGTGTGCGTCGATGTGGACGCCGGGCGGGTCGAACAGCTCCGCAGCGGTGTGCCGCTACTCGACGAACCGGGCCTCCCCGAGCTGCTGCGCCAAGGCCTTGAGACCGAGAACCTCGAATTCACCGTCGCATACCGCGAATTGGCCGACTGCGACGTGGTGTTTGTCTGCGTGCCGACGCCGAGCGGATCGGACGGATCGGCCGACCTGTCGGCGGTCGACGCGGCGGTCGCGCGGCTCGTCACCGTGCTGCGACCGGACTCGGTGCTGGTGCTCAAGTCGACGGTTCCGGTCGGCACCACCCGGCGGATCGCGCGCCGGGTGGAGGGCGCCGGCATCCGCGCGGTCTCCAACCCCGAGTTTCTCCGCGAGAGCCACGCCATTTACGACTTCCGCAACCCGGACCGCATCGTGATCGGGGCCGTGGACCCCGACGCAGCCGATCTGGTGTCGCGCGTGTACGGCAACCACACGCAGACCTTCCGGATGAGCCCGGAGAGCGCCGAGTTGGCGAAGTACGCCAGCAACGCGTTTCTCGCGGTGAAGATCTCCTACGCCAACTCGCTGGCACGGCTGTGTGCGCACATGGGCGCCGACGTCACCGACGTGATCCGCTGCATGGGCGCCGACGTGCGCATCGGCCCGCACTTCCTGCAGCCGGGCCCGGGGTGGGGCGGGTCTTGCCTGCCCAAGGACACCTCAGCCATCCTGCACACCGGACGGGTCGCGGGTGTAGAGCTGCCGGAGATCGACTCGGCCCGCCTGACCAACTCCACGCAGTCCGCGCGCATCGTGTCGACCCTGCGCCGAGAAGTGGTCACTCCGCTCGGCGAAGCCCGTGTCGCCGCCCTGGGCCTGACCTTCAAGGCCGGCACCAGTGACGTGCGCGATTCCCCGGCGTTGACCGTTTGCGGCGACCTGGGGCGCGCCGGTGCGCAGGTCACGGGCTACGACCCGCGTTTGGACGCGATGGATCACACGCGGCTGCGGGCATCGTCAATCGTGGCGGTCGACGATCCGTACCTGGCCACCAAGGACGCCGACGCAATCATCGTGCTCACCGAATGGCCCGAGTTTCGGGAACTCGACTGGGCCCTGATCGGAGAGCACGCGCCCGGCGCCGTCGTCGTCGACACCCGCAACCTGCTCGACCGGGCGTTGCTCAGCGAGGCCGGATTGACCTACCTGGGTAACGGAACCCCCTCGGGCTATTGACCTTTGGCGACTTTGCGGATGAGGCGCGCCGTGCCGCGGTCGAGCACCTCCTGACGTTCTGCGAGGGTTTTGGCCTTCGCGGCGCGGCGGACGGCCGCGGCGATCGTGAGCTCGGATTCGTAGCCCTGGACTACCCGCGGGTCGACGTATGACCCGCGTGCCACCGCGGGCGTGTTGCCGAGTTCCTCGGCGACCTCCTTCATCACCGCGGACTCGACCCGCTTGATCACGGTCTTGTTGACGGGCGGGTCGGCGTCGACGAATGCTGCCGCCGCCAGCACCGTGCCGTGCCACGTGCGCAGATCCTTGACCGTGTACCGATCCCCGACCAGTTCCTTGAACCGGGTGTTCAGGTCGTCGGCGTGGATGTCGATCCAGGTTGAACCGTTGCGGCACACCAGCAATCGCTCGGTGCGCTCCGGGCGGCGCATCAGCGCACGAACCGAGCGGACCGCTTCGGGATCGTCGATGAGCAGCGTGCGCCGCACCCCGCTCTTGGCGGGGAAGTCGAACTCGATCGCGTTGCGCTGCACCTTCACGTGCTCGCACAGCAGCGTCGCGATGCCGTACGAGTTGTTCTCCTCTGCGTACTGCTCCGAACCCGACCGGAAGTAGCCGAGGTCGGCCAGGTGCAGGGCGAGTGCGAGCACGCGGTCGCGGTGCAGGCCGCGGCTGCGCATGTCCGCGGCGATGCGCCTGCGCATCTCCGGCAGCGCGGCCGACATCTCCAGGACCCGGTCGAACTTCTCCTCGTTGCGCTCCTCCTGCCACCTCTGGTGGTACAGGTATTGGCGCCGGCCCGCGGCGTCGGTACCGACCGCCTGGATGTGGCCGTTGGGATAGGGGCAGATCCATACCTTTTTCCAGGCCGGCGGGATGACGAGCTCCTTGATGCGCTGCAGGGTCTTCTCGTCGGTGACCGGGCTGCCGTCGGGATGGTGGTAGGAGAACCCGCGACCGCGACGCAACCGACGCAGACCGGGGCCGCTGACGACGCTACGGCGAAGTCGCATGTTTGGTCCCTGAGCGCACAGGGGTATTGAACCCGCACCATGGAGAAGCCTTACTTCGTCGCGCCATCAGAACGCCGCTCGTCACAGTCGTGTTCGCTGTTTCATCGGCCCGGACCGAGGCCTACGGGGTGGGAACGTCTCCATGACCGGGTAAATACCCGCGCCGGCGTGTGGCACACGTCGCCGTCGCCGGGTCGCCGGAGTACTCGTGGTTAGGTGGGATCCGACCTGGGGTAACCTCGCTTCGACATTGCCGGGAGGTCAAATGGCCGACGTCGCCAACAAGAACAACGGGCACGGGCACGGCGCGCGGTCGGTGGAACTCCGGGTCGCCGCCGAGCTCGAGAACCTTGCGGTTCTGCGCACCCTGGTCGCCGCCGTGGCGACCTTCGAGGATCTGGACTTCGATGCCGTCGCCGACCTGCGTCTCGCGGTCGACGAGGCCTGTACCAGGCTGATCCGATCCGCGGTACCCAACTCCGTGCTGCTGCTCGTCATCGAGCCGCGCGAGGACGCCGTCATCATCGACGCGTCGACCACATGCAAGAACTCCGACATCCTGGCGCCGGGCAGCTTCAGCTGGCACGTGCTGAGCTCACTGACCGACGAGGTGAAGACCTTTGAGAACGGACAGGGGCCCGAGAACGCCCAGGTGTTCGGGATCTCCATGACGACGAGACGAGCGACGCTGCAGTGACGCCGTCGACGTCACAGGGTTCGTCGTCGCGTTCGAACTCTGAGTACGCGGATGTCGCCGACATGTTCCGCGAGCTGAAGAGTGTGCCGGAGGACTCGCCGAAGTTTCAGCGGCAGCGAGACCGCATCGTCGAGCGCTGCCTACCCCTGGCCGACCACATCGCGCGCCGCTTCGACGGCCGCGGCGAGCCGCGCGAAGACCTCGTCCAGGTGGCCCGCGTCGGACTGGTCAACGCGGTGATCCGCTTCGACGTCGAGGCCGGCTCGGACTTCGTCTCGTTCGCGGTGCCCACCATCATGGGCGAAGTCCGACGTCATTTCCGCGACAACAGCTGGTCGGTCAAGGTGCCGCGGCGGCTCAAGGAACTCCATCTGCGACTCGGCGCCGCCACCGCGGAGTTGTCACAGCGGCTCGGCCGCGCCCCGACGGCATCGGAACTGGCTGCGGAACTGGGCATGGACCGCGACGAGGTCGTCGAGGGCCTGGTCGCCGGCAGCTCCTACAACACGCTGTCGATCGACAGCGGCGGCAGCGGAACCGAGGACGCCCCCGCGATCGCCGACACACTGGGCGACGTCGACCTTGGTCTCGACCAGATCGAGAACCGGGAAGCACTGCGACCGTTGCTCGCTGCGCTGCCGGAGCGGGAACGAACGGTGTTGTTGCTGCGCTTCTTCGAGTCCCTCACCCAGACGCAGATCGCCGAGCGCGTGGGCATCTCACAGATGCACGTGTCGCGATTGCTCGCGAAATCCCTAGCCAGACTTCGGGACCAGCTTCAGTAGCGGTTTGACCTCACCTGCGCTCGACAGCGCCGACTCGAGGCTGTCGCACACGGGCAATGCGGCGTCCGGATCGCAGATGCGTAGCAGCCGGCTGACCGACGCGCTCGGCACCATGGCCCACTCGATCTTCTCTCCCGCGGTGCGCACGTTGAGCGTGTGCAGCGCGGAAAAACCTGCGGTGCCGAAGAATTCGACACCCGAGAGGTCGATGACGAGGCGCTCGAGCTGTGCGGCGTCGCGCATCGCATAGTCGACGAACGCCCGCGAGTTCGCGGCGTCGATCTCACCGTGCGCGGCGACGATCGCGGTATCGGGTCGCGGCCGACGGGTCGCGAAGTACGCGGTGTGGCAGTCGCGGGTTTCAACGACTTGCGCTTCGGGAATGGACCCGGAGATATGAGAAATAGACATTTGTGACTCCATCAGTCAATGCGCGATTCGGACTGTGGTTCACGTCAAAAATTTGGGGCCCTGCGTATTCAAAGCCTTCGCAGCAGAGGCGGGAGTTCTGCCCTTGCACGTCGATGACGTTCCAGCTCGGCTGTGAACTCAACCTGCAATGAACCCTACGCCGCTCACTGAACATGCACAATCGAAATCGTTATCACGGTCTTAGCCACTGGTCAGAGCGTCGGTAAGAGCCGATGAACGGCAAATTTGTCGAAACTCGACCCACGTCGGACACTGATGGCATGACGATTGCGGGTGTCCTGCTGGCCGCCGGTGCCGGCACCCGCTATGGGATGCCCAAAGTGCTTGCAGCGCAAGGTGAATGGCTTAATGCGGCAGTGCAGGCCCTGCACGCCGGTGGATGCGACGACGTGGTGGTGGTGCTGGGCGCTGCGATGGTCGAGGTTCCGCCGCCCGCGCGCGCCGTTTTCGCCGAGGCCTGGGCGGACGGGCTGTCGGCTTCGCTGCGGGCCGGGTTGTCGGCGGTCGAGGCCGACTTCGCGGTGCTGCACACCGTCGATACGCCCGACGTCGGCGCCGATGTGGTGCGCCGGGTTCTACGAGCTGCGACCGCATCGGATTCGGGTCTGGCCCGCGCCCGCTACGGGCAGGCGCCCGGACACCCGGTGGTGATCGCGCGCAGGCACTGGGCGGCGCTGCTGGACGAGGTCCGCGGCGACGCGGGGGCACGATCGTTTCTGGCCGGCCGCGACGACGTCGTGGTGGTTGATTGCGCGGATCTGGCGACGGGCCGCGACATCGACGTCCGTTAGGCGGGTTGGCAATCAGCCGATCGTGAGGCCCAGCATCGCCGTCGCGAAGCGGCGCACCGAATGTTCGGCGATCGCCGCCGCGTCGGCGTAGCCGTCGCGGAACCGCGTGCGCAGTAGCGCAGCCTGTGGGTCGAGCCTGATCTCGGCGAGCATCTCGCCGGTGGTCGGTTCGCACACCGCCCAGGTGTATGCGGTGTCGGACGACCACTGGGCGCGGCAGCGGGCGATGTAGCCGGGATCGGTCTCACCCATCTGGGCGAGGGCAGGACCGTCGTCGATCAGGTCGTCATCGCGCGGCGCGCGCAGATACCACGCGCCGGCGTTGATCTCGACGGGCTCCATGCGATTTGGGTGCGCTAACGCTCGCTGCGCGCTCGCTTGCGCACCGAAATCACTTGATCTCGGCCAGGACGGTCCCCTGGGTGATCGCCGCGCCGGGCTCGACCGCCAGGCCGGTGATCGTGCCGTCCTTGTGCGCGGTGACCGGGTTCTCCATCTTCATCGCCTCGAGCACCACGACGAGGTCACCGGCGGAGACCTCCTGGCCCTCCTCGACGGCGACCTTGACCACGGTGCCCTGCATCGGTGCGGTCACGGCGTCACCGGACGCCGCCGCTCCGCCGCCGCCCCCACGCTTGCGGGCCTTGGGCTTCTTGCGGACGACATTGGAACCGGAGGCTCCCGCACCGCCGCCACCGCCGAGCGCCAGGTCCCCGGGCAGCGACACCTCGAGCCGGCGACCGCCGACCTCGACGACCACGGTCTGGCGCGGCACGGTGTCCTCTTCCTCGATCGGATCGCCACCGGTGAACGGCTCGATGGTGTTGTCCCACTCGGTCTCGATCCAGCGAGTGTGCACCGTGAAACCGTTGTCGTCGCCGATGAACGCGGGGTCGGAGACGACCGCCCGGTGGAACGGGATGACCGTGGCCAGGCCCTCGACGGTGAACTCGTCGAGCGCGCGACGGGACCGCTCGAGGGCCTCTTGGCGGGTGGCGCCGGTGACGATCAGCTTGGCCAGCATCGAGTCGAACTGACCGCCGATGACCGAACCGGACTCGACGCCGGAGTCCAGCCGCACGCCGGGACCGGTCGGCGGCACGAACTTGGTGACCGGGCCGGGGGCGGGCAGGAAGCCGCGACCGGCGTCCTCGCCGTTGATGCGGAACTCGATGGAGTGGCCGCGAGGAGCCGGATCCTCGGTGATGTCGAGCGGTTCGCCGTTGGCGATGCGGAACTGCTGGCGCACCAGGTCGATGCCCGACGTCTCTTCGGTCACCGGATGCTCGACCTGCAGACGGGTGTTCACCTCGAGGAACGAGATCAGCCCGTCCTGGCCGACGAGGTACTCGACGGTGCCGGCGCCGTAGTAACCGGCCTCCTTGCAGATGCGCTTGGCCGACTCGTGGATCTCTTTGCGCTGAGCATCGGTCAGGAACGGCGCGGGCGCCTCCTCGACCAGCTTCTGGAACCGCCTCTGCAGCGAGCAGTCCCGGGTGCCCGCCACGACGACGTTGCCGTGCTGGTCGGCGATGACCTGCGCTTCGACGTGGCGAGGCTTGTCCAGATAGCGCTCGACGAAGCACTCACCGCGGCCGAACGCCGCAACGGCCTCGCGGACCGCCGACTCGTACAGTTCGGGGATCTCCTCGATCGTGCGGGCCACCTTCATACCGCGGCCACCGCCGCCGAAGGCGGCCTTGATCGCGATCGGCACGCCGTACTCCTCGGCGAACGCGACGACCTCGTCGGCGTCCTTGACCGGCTCCGGGGTGCCGGGCACCAGCGGCGCCTTGGCGCGCGCGGCGATGTGGCGGGCGGTCACCTTGTCGCCGAGGTCGCGGATCGACTGCGGGCTGGGCCCGATCCAGATCAGGCCGGCGTCGAGGACCGCCTGCGCGAAATCCGCGTTCTCGGAAAGGAACCCGTAGCCCGGGTGGATCGCATTGGCTCCGGACTTCTCAGCGGCGTCGAGCAGCTTTTCGAACACCAGGTACGACTCCGCCGAGGTCTGCCCGCCCAGGGCGAAGGCCTCGTCTGCGAGTCGCACGTGAGGTGCGTCGGCGTCGGGTTCGGCGTACACCGCCACGCTCTGCAGCCCTGCGTCCTTGGCGGCCCTGATCACCCGGACCGCGATCTCCCCGCGGTTGGCGACCAGCACCTTGGAGATCTTCGAGCTGGCGTGACTGGGCACTGCGCCTCCTGGTGGCATGTCTAAGAAACGTCTTTAAGAATGTAACGGAGGGAGTTTATGCGGCGTCGCCGAGGTGCCCGTGGGCTGGTCCCTTACCAGCGAGTAATAAACCGGTGTTGCTGCCACAGATCCGCGAACGTTCATCCAGGTACGGCGTCGACGCCGCATCCTGTACACCACTGATCGCTCGCCCGGTGGGCGTCAGCGAAGCCGCTTCTTGATGCGGGCCAGCATCGCCGACATCCCGCGCAGCCGCAGCGGGCTGATCAGCGCCGCCAGCCCCAGTTCGGAGTAGAAGTCGTCGGGCACGGCCAGGATCTCGTCGGCGGAGTGGTCGTCCAGGCCCGCGGCCAGGATCGCGGCGAACCCGCGTGTCGTCGGCGCTTCGGCGGGCGCGCTGAAATACAGCCGGACATGTTCGCGGTTGTCGGCGTCGACATGCAGGAACAGCGGCGACTGGCATTCGGGCACCGGTTCCATCGCGGCCTCTTCGAGGTCGGCGGGCAGCGCAGGCAACTCGTTGGCGAACTCCAGGAGCAGTTGCAGCTTGTCCTGCCCCTGCACCTCCTTGAAGTCCGACACCACCTCCGCCAGCGCGGCCGGCATGCTCACGGCGCGTCGCCTGGCTCTTCCCCGGCGGTGACGGGCACCCGCACGGCGTTGCCCCACTCGGTCCACGAGCCGTCGTAATTGCGAACCCCCGGCAGCCCCAGCAGGTGGGTCAGGACGAACCAGGTGTGGCTCGAACGTTCACCGATGCGGCAGTAGACGATCGTCTGGTCGTCAGGGGTCAGGAAGCCGTACAGGTCCTCGAGTTCGGTACGGCTGCGGAATCGGCCGCTGTCATCCGCGGCCTTGGCCCACGGGATCGAACGCGCGGTGGGTATGTGGCCGCCCCGCAGCGCGCCTTCCTCGGGGTAGTCGGGCATATGGGTGCGCTCCCCGGTGTACTCCTGCGGCGAGCGGACGTCGATCAGGGGCGCCTTTCCGAGCGCGTCGAGTACGTCCTCCTTGAACGCGCGGATCGGCGCGTCGTCCCGCTCGACGACGGGGTAGCCGGTGCTGGTCTTGGTCGGCACGTCAAGGGTGGTTTCGCGACCGTCGGAGATCCACAGGTCGCGGCCCCCGTTGAGGAGGCGTACGTCGGGGTGGCCGAACAGCGTGAACACCCAGAGGGCGTAAGCCGCCCACCAATTGCTCTTGTCGCCGTAGATCACCACGGTGTCGTCGCGGGAGATGCCCTTGCGGTTCATCAGGTCGGCGAACTGTTCGCCGGTGATGTAGTCGCGCACGTGGGGATCGTTCAGGTCGGTGTGCCAGTCGATCTTGACGGCGCCCGGTATGTGGCCGGTGTCGTAGAGCAGTACGTCCTCGTCGGACTCGACGATGGCCAGCCCCTGCCTGCCCAGGTTCGCCGACAACCAGTCGGCGGTGACCAGGCGTTCGGGGTGGGCGTATGACTGCAGGGCGGGGTCTGGATCGGCAGGTAGAGGCACAAACCCGAGCCTACCGAGGCATGCGTGTCCTGTGGGATCAGGTGACCGGGTTGTCGCGCCAGAGGTCGGCCAGCGACAGCCCGGCGCGCTCGAACATGCCGCGGACCAGGGGCAGGCCGATGCCGATCACCGACGACGGGTCACCGTGCACACCCTCGATGAACCAGCCGCCGAGGCCGTCGAGGGTGAAGCCCCCGGCCACCGCAGTGGGCTCCCCGCTGGCGACGTAGGCCTCGAGATCGCTCCTCGACGGCGACGCGAAGTGCACCGTGGTGGCCTCGGCTTCAGCGAGCCGGCACGCAATCCTGTTGTCCTGCAACCTGATCACGCAGTGGCCCGTGTGGAGCTGGCCGGAGGAGCCTGCCATCTGCTGCCAGCCGGCCAGTGCGGCCTCGGCCGATGCGGGTTTGCCGACCAACGTCCCGTCGCGGAACAGCATGGAATCGCAGCCGATCACGACGCAGTCGGCGCCGACCGCCGGATCGAGTTCGGCGACGACGGCGTCGGCCTTGGCCGCGGCGAGCGCGACCGTCACCTGCGCGGGTGTCGCCGCGTGGTCGAGCTCGGCGACAACCGCGTCCTCGTCGACACCGGACACGACGATCAGGGGATCGATTCCGGCCTGCCGCAACACTTTTCGACGGCCGGAGGACGCCGAGGCGAGGACGACGCGCGTCATCGACGGCGCATGTGTGCCCGTTCCACGAGCGTCACCCGCTGCCAGCTGAACGGCGTGTACCGCAGCCGGTCCACGGGATGACCCCAGAGGTTCTCTTCCTGCTCGCGCGGCTCGGACGGCGCGCTCGACGCGGCGGCGAGCACCGCGATCAGGGCGGCGAGTTCGTCCTGGCTGGGCTCACCCCTGACGACCTGGATGTGCGCCTCGTGATCTTCTGGCGCGGCGATCTGCTCACCGGTCACCGCCACGTCGGCCTCCACGTTGTTCGCCCCGCTCACAGGAGTTGGATTGCTCGCCCCGCTCACAGGAGTTGGATCGTTCGCCCCGCTCACAGGGGAATGTTCCCGTGCTTCTTGGGCGGAATCTGCGTGATCTTGCGTTCCAGCAGCCGCAGCGCGTTCGCGACGTAACCGCGCGTGTGCGACGGCGGGATGACCGCGTCGACATAGCCGCGCTCGGCCGCGATGTACGGGTTGACCAGCGTGTCCTCGTACTCCTGCTGCAGCTCCAGGCGCAGCGCGTCGACGTCCTCGCCGTTCTTGGCCGCTTCCTTGAGCTTGCTGCGGTACACGAACCCGACGGCGCCCGAGGCGCCCATCACCGCGATCTGCGCGGTGGGCCAGGCGACGTTGACGTCGGCGCCCATCTCCTTGGACCCCATCACGCAGTAGGCGCCGCCGTAGGCCTTGCGGGTGATCACCGTGATCTTGGCGACGGTGGCCTCACCGTAGGCGTAGAGCAGCTTGGCGCCGCGCCGGATGATGCCGTTGTACTCCTG
Organism: Mycobacterium sp. IS-1590; assembly: GCF_001500025.1. Classification (GTDB taxonomy): domain Bacteria; phylum Actinomycetota; class Actinomycetes; order Mycobacteriales; family Mycobacteriaceae; genus Mycobacterium. The sequence goes on from NZ_LQIW01000001.1 coordinate 436,471, forward strand.
GCCGGTGCCCGGCAGGAAGCCCGGTACGTCGACCAGCATCACGATCGGGACGTTGAAGCAGTCGCAGGTCCGGATGAACCGCGCGGCCTTCTCCGAGGCGTTGATGTCCAGGCAGCCGGCGAACTGTGTCGGCTGGTTGGCCACGATGCCGACCGGACGGCCCTCGATGCGGCCGAACCCGACGATGATGTTCTGCGCGTAGCCGGCCTGCACCTCGAGGAACTCGTCCTCGTCGAGGATGCGGGTGATGACCTCGTGCATGTCGTAGGGCTGGTTCGGCGAGTCCGGGATCAGCGTGTCCAGCTCGATGTCCTCGTCGGTGAGGTTGTCCTCGATCGGCCCTTCGGGAACCGCCTCGGGGTAGCGCGGCGGATCGGCGTAGTTGTTACTCGGCAGGTACGAAAGCAGTTCGCGCACATAGTCGAACGCGTCCTGCTCGCCGGAGGCCACATAGTGCGCCAGCCCCGACTTCGCCATGTGGGTGTGCGCGCCGCCGAGCTCCTCCATCGTCACCTCTTCGCCGGTGACGGTCTTGATGACGTCGGGTCCTGTGATGAACATCTGGCTGGTCTGGTCGACCATGATCACGAAATCGGTCAACGCGGGGGAGTACACGTGGCCGCCCGCCGCCGCGCCCATGATCAGCGAGATCTGCGGGATCACGCCGGAGGCCAGGATGTTGTTGTGAAAGATGTTGCTGTACAAGCCGAGTGAGACGACACCCTCTTGGATGCGCGCGCCCGCCCCGTCGTTGATGCCGATCAACGGCCGGCCGGTCTTGATCGCCAGTTCCTGGACCTTGACGATCTTCTCGCCGTACACCTCACCGAGGCTGCCCCCGAACACCGTCGCGTCTTGGCTGAAGATGCACACCTCGCGGCCGTCGATGGTGCCGTAACCGGTCACCACGCCGTCACCCAGCGGGCGGTTGGCCTCCATCCCGAAGTTGGTGCTGCGGTGGCGCGCCAGCGCGTCCAGTTCGACGAACGAGCCCTCGTCAAGCAGCGCCAGGATGCGCTCGCGAGCGGTGAGCTTGCCCTTGGCGTGTGTCTTCTCGACCGCTTCCTCGCCGACCGGGTGCAAGGTCTCCTCGGTGCGCCTGCGCAGATCGGCCAGCTTGCCCGCGGTGGTGTGGATGTCGATCTCGTGTTCGCCTGACGGCTCGACCGACGGCTTCTGAACGGAGGTCATGGTGGTCGATGCTAACGAACGCCCTGCGCGCGACCGACGGCGCGTCCTTAAGGTCCCCTTAAGCTGCCTTGCGCACCGCACGCCGACCCGCCGGTGGTAGTAGTGAGGACCGAACGAGCCAGACGATGGGAGTCCGATTCCGATGACCGCGCACCGGGCTCCGCTCGACGTCGAGTCGCTGCGGGAGCAGGTGGCCGCCGGTTCGCGCGCCTGGCGGCGCATCGACGTGGTGGCCGAGACCGGATCCACCAACGCTGATCTGATCGCAGCCGCCGGACGCGGCGAGGACATCGCCGGCGCCGTGCTGATCGCCGAGAATCAGACCGCGGGCCGTGGCCGCCGGGGCCGCAGCTGGTCGGCGGTGCCGTACGCGCAGATCACGATGTCGGTCGGCCTCGACGCGACCGGGGTGCCCAGCTCGACCTGGGGCTGGCTGCCGCTGGCCACCGGGGTCGCGGTCGTCGACGCGGTGGCCGACACCGGTGTGACCGCGGGCCTGAAGTGGCCCAACGACGTCCTGGCCGGAGGCGGCAAGCTGGCGGGCATCCTGGCGGAGGTCGCCGGCGGCCAACAGGCCGTGGTGATCGGCGTCGGGCTCAACGTCTCGCTGCGCGGTGAGGACGTCGGCGTCGAGGGGGTGACGTCGCTGACGGACCTCGGGGTCCCCGCACCCGACCGGCACCGCCTGGTCGTACGGCTCCTGCACGAATTGGGCAACCGCGTCGAGTCGTGGGTCCGGGCCGGAGGCGTCGACGCCGCCCTTGCCGCCGACTACCGGGCCCGCAGCCTGACGCTGGGTCGGGGGGTCCGCGCATTTTTGCCCGGCGATCAGGAGGTCGTCGGCGTGGCGCGTGACATCGACGATCAGGGCCGGCTGGTCATCGAGGCCGACGGCCGGCCGGTGACCGTCTCCGCGGGCGACATCGTCCATTTACGGCCCGACCAGTGATTTCGCCTTAAGGTCATCGCATGGGTTATCCCGACAACGTGCTCGCATCCGACGAGCAGGTGGTCTTGCACCGCCACCCGCACTGGAAGCGGCTGATCGGGCCGGTCCTGCTGTTGCTGCTGGTGACCGCGCTGGCCGCGTTCGGCGCCGGATACGTCAACACCATGGATTGGGATCAGACCGCCCGCAACGTCGTGCTGATCGTGATCGGCGCGATCTGGCTCGTGATCGTCGGATGGCTGACGATCTGGCCGTTCCTGAACTGGTGGACGACGCACTTCGTGATCACCGATCGTCGGGTGATGTTCCGGCACGGGGTGCTGACCCGGTCGGGGATCGACATCCCGCTGGCGCGGATCAACAGCGTCGAGTTCCGGCACGGTCTGCTGGACCGCATCCTGCGAACCGGCACGTTGATCATCGAGTCAGCGGCGCAGGACCCGCTCGAGTTCCACGACATCCCGCGAGTGGAACGGGTCCACTCGCTGCTGTATCACGAGGTCTTCGACACCCTGGGCTCGGAGGAGTCGCCGAGCTGAGCGGCGCCTCCGGCGCGTCGGCCGGGGCGGCGCAGTGGGGTGACGTTCGCCTCGACGTGGTCGGCGTGCTCGGCGGCGACGCCCTCGTGATGATCCTCGAGGAGTTCGGCAAGCCCGCCCGCGGTGAGCGACTCCATCGCCCGGTCGGGATTGCGGCCGAACTCGTCGGGGAACACCCAGCGCCGAAACGCCCAGAACCGGAACGCCATCTGCAGCAGGTTGCCGATGATGTAGGCGGAGATGAAGTCGGCGATGTTCTCCACCGTCAGGCTGACTTCGGGCACCCGCAGCATCAACACGTAGCTCGAGATCCACAGCGGGGCCATGCTCAACAGCACGCCGACACCGCTGACGCCGAAGAACAAAAGCGCTTCGTGATGACGCTCCCGCCCGCCGCGGTCGCGGAAGCTCCACTCGCGGTTCAGGATGTAGGACGCGATCACCGCGACGATGCCGGCGATGATCTTGGCCGTGACCGGTTTGGGCTCGAGGACGGTGAGCTTGAGCGTGTAAAAGACCGACGTGTCGATGATGAACGTCGTCGCGCCGACGATCGCGAACTTGATCAGTTCGTGATGCCGCTCGAAGTACGGCCGTACCGGACGGGGCAGCCGTGCGATCGTCGCATCGGTAAAGGACACAACAGGGCAGTGTACGGAAATACCGCACTCTACGTGTACTCATGCAGGTCGCGGCCGGTACATGGGAACCAGGCCCACCGACCGGTCATGACACCATGAGGACGTGTCACAGGACTCCAAAGCACCGCCGGTGGTGGCCATGGTCGGCGGTGGTCAGCTGGCCAGGATGACCCATCAGGCCGCCATCGCGCTGGGCCAGACGCTGCGCGTCCTCGCCGTGGACCCCGGCGACCCGGCCGCTCAGGTGAGCCCGGATGTGGTGTTGGGCACACACACCGATCTCGATGCGCTGCGCCGTGCAGCCGCCGGGGCCGACGCGCTGACCTTCGATCACGAGCACGTGCCCACCGAACTGCTGGAGAAGCTGCTGGCCGACGGTGTGAACGTGGCACCTCCGCCGTCGGCGCTGATTCACGCCCAGGACAAGCTGGTGATGCGTCGCAGGCTCGAGGCGCTGGGCGCGCCGGTGCCGCGGTTCGCGGCGGTCGACGACCTGTCCGACGTCGACGCGTTCGCCGCGGTGATCGACGGCCCCGTCGTCGTCAAGACGGTGCGCGGGGGATACGACGGCCGCGGGGTCACGCTGGCGCGCGACGTCGCCGAGGCGCGTGAGGCTGCCCAGCGCTACCTGGAGGGCGGGGCGGAGGTGATGGTCGAGGAGCGGGTCGCGATGCGCCGCGAACTGGCGGCGCTGGTGGCGCGTTCGCCGTTCGGGCAGGGCGCGGCGTGGCCGGTGGTGGAAACCGTGCAGCGGGACGGCATCTGCGTCGAGGTGATCGCACCGGCGCCCGGACTTGATGACGAATTACGCTCAGCGGCAGGGCAATTGGGTCTGCAGCTGGCCTCCGAGCTCGGGGTCGTCGGGGTGCTGGCCGTCGAGTTGTTCGAAACCGTCGACGGCGCCCTGCTTGTCAACGAGCTCGCCATGCGCCCGCACAACTCCGGCCACTGGACCATGGACGGTGCGCATACCAGCCAGTTCGAACAGCACCTGCGTGCGGTGCTCGACTATCCGCTCGGGGACACCTCGCAGATCGTCCCGGTCACCGTGATGGCCAATGTGCTTGGCGCACAACAGGCGCCGGCGATGACGATGGACGAGCGGCTGCACCACCTGTTCGCCAGGATGCCCGACGCGAAGGTGCATCTGTACGGCAAGGCCGAGCGGCCCGGCCGAAAGATCGGCCACGTCAACGTCCTCGGCGCGGCCACCGGTTCTCTTGACGACGACGCGTTCGTCGCCGATGTGCGCGAACGCGCGGCCAGGGCGGCACACTGGTTGTCGCACGCGGAATGGACGGACGGATGGGATCCACATGAGTAGTGCTCCTGCGCCGCGGGTCGGCCTGATCATGGGCAGCGACAGCGACTGGTCGGTGATGGAAGACGCCGCCCACGCGCTGGCCGAGTTCGATGTGCCCTTCGAGGTCGGCGTCGTCTCCGCGCACCGCACACCGGTGCGCATGCTCGAATACGCCCAGAGCGCGGCGGACCGCGGCATCGAGGTGATCATCGCCGGTGCCGGCGGGGCGGCGCATCTGCCCGGCATGGTGGCGTCGGCGACCCCGCTGCCCGTCATCGGCGTTCCGGTGCCGCTGGCCAAACTCGACGGCCTGGACTCGCTGCTGTCGATCGTGCAGATGCCCGCCGGGGTGCCGGTGGCCACGGTGTCGATCGGCGGCGCCCGCAACGCCGGCTTGCTGGCGGTGCGGATCCTGGCGTCGGCGGACGCGGCCCTGCGCAAGCGGGTCGTGCAGTTCCAGGCCGATCTGCACGACACCGTGCTGCAGAAGGACGCGGCGCTGCGCGACCGCCTCATCGGCGAATAGGGAGCCGGATCACCCGGGAGTAAGGTTACCGGCGAGTAGCAAGGAGTTTTTCATGGCCATCGGCAACCCGTCATTCGACCTGTTTCGGCTCTCCGACGAGCACAACGAACTGCGTGCGGTGCTGCGCGACCTCTGCGAGAAGGAGATCGCCCCGCACGCGGCCGACGTCGACGAGAAAGCGCGCTACACCGACGAGGCGCTCGCGGCGCTGACCGCTTCGGGCATGGCCGCCATCCACATCCCCGAGGAGTACGGCGGTCAGGGCGGCGACTCGATCGCGGCGTGCATCGTGATCGAGGAGGTCGCGCGGGTGTGCGCGTCGTCGTCGCTGATCCCGATCTGCAACAAGCTCGGCACCATGGGGCTGCTGCTGCGCGGCAGCGAGGAACTCAAGAAACAGGTGCTGCCGTCGATCGCCGCCGGTGAAGCCGTCGCGTCCTATGCGCTGTCCGAGCGCGAGGCCGGCAGCGACGCCGCCTCGATGCGCACCAGGGCCCGCCGTGAGGGTGACGAGTGGGTGCTCAACGGCGCGAAATGCTGGATCTCCAACGGCGGCCAATCGACCTGGTACACGGTGATGGCGGTGACCGATCCGGACAAGAAGGCCAACGGCATCTCGGCGTTCGTCGTGCACAAGGACGATCCAGGCTTCTCCATCGGCGCCAAGGAGAAGAAGATGGGCATCAAGGGTTCGCCCACCACCGAGTTGTACTTCGAGGACTGCCGCATCCCCGCCGACCGGATCATCGGCGACGAGGGCACCGGTTTCAAGACCGCGCTGGCCACCCTGGACCACACCCGGCCGACAATCGGCGCGCAGGCCGTCGGCATCGCGCAGGGCGCACTCGACGCCTCGATCGCATATGTCAAGGAGCGCAAGCAGTTCGGCAAACCGATCGGCGACTTCCAGGCGGTGCAGTTCATGCTCGCCGACATGGCGATGAAGATCGAGGCCGCCCGGTTGACGGTGTACTCCGCCGCCGCCAGGGCCGAGCGCGGCGAGGCCGAGCTCGGGTTCATCTCCTCGGCGTCGAAGTGCTTCGCCTCCGATGTGGCGATGGAGGTGACCACCAACGCGGTCCAGCTGTTCGGTGGTTACGGCTACACCACCGACTTCCCTGTCGAGCGAATGATGCGCGATGCCAAGATCACCCAGATCTACGAGGGCACCAACCAGATTCAGCGCGTGGTGATGTCGCGCGCGCTGCTCAAGTAGTCGCTTTCGGTTTTCCGCCGGGGCTCAGGCGTACTCGATGAACGTGGCCATCCCGGTCTCGAGGTGATACGTGTTGTGGCAGTGGGTGATCCAGCGCCCCGGGTTGTCGGCGTCGAAGTCGATGTCGACGGTGCGCAGCGGTGCGACCAGTACCGTGTCCTTGCGGGCCCGCGGCCCATTGGCCCCCATCACCTGGAACGTGTGCCCGTGTAAGTGCATGGGGTGAAACATCTTCGACTCGTTCACATAGCGGATGCGCACGCGTTGGCCCGGCGTGACCGGGTATCCGTCACGGGGCGGGTTGTAGCGGCGTCCGTTGATCGTCCAGGTGTAGCCGTCGACCGGACCGGCCAACCGCATGTCGATGACCTGTTGGACGGCGCGCTCGGGCAGGTTCACTTCGGGTGTGGCCGCAAGCGTCGCGGTGTCGAGCGGGGGCCGGGTCCGCAGCGCTGCGACGTAGTCGTCGATGTTGCCGGCGGCGGCCTTGTTGTCGACGCGCATGTCGAGCCGCGCGTAGCCGTCTTTGCGGTAGGCCGCGGCGATGACCGGGGCCGACCCTTGCAGGGTGACGATCGCGTCGGCCCGTTCGCCCATCCCGAGGATGACCGAATCGGCCTGCGTGGACTCGACGGGGAATCCGTCGGTCGCGATGACGCGCAGCGAATGCCCCGGCACGCCGACCTGGAACGCGGTGTCCGACCCCGCGTTGATGATGCGCAGCCGGATACGTTGTCCGACAGGGTAATCGACCACCTGCGGATCGGCTCTCAGGCGGCCGTTGACGAGGTAGTACGGGTAGGTGACATCGCCGCCGTCATCGCCGAGCGGCCTGGCCGGGGTGATACCGGCGTCCGGGAGGTTGGGCATCGGAGCCATGCCCGCATTGTCCAGCGCCGCCAGCACCTGGTCGGGCGTGCGGCCGGTGCCGTCGACCCAATCGTCGAGCACGACGACCAGTTCGTCGTCGTACTCGGCGCCGTCGGCGGGATCCTCGGCGATCAGCGGACCGTACAGACCGCGGTCGAGCTGGGTGCCCTCGTGCGAGTGATACCAGTACGTCCCGGCGTCGGGCACGACGAAGTCGTAGGTGAACGACCGGCCCGCGGGCACGGCGGGCTGCGTCAGCACGGGCACGCCGTCCATGGGGTTGGGTATCGCGAGGCCGTGCCAGTGGATGGTGGTCGGGGCGGGCAGCCTGTTGTCCAGTTGCGCGCGCATCCTCTCGCCCTTGCGGACGCGGATCTCCGGCCCGGGCAGCCGATCGCCGTACCCCCACGTGCGGACCGCGACACCGCCGAGGTCGACGTCCACCTCCGCGGGCGTGAACGTGATGTCGAATCGCGGGCCGGTGGCCCGATCTGCCGAAGCCGGTTCGGGCGGCCGCGACGAACAGCCGCTCACGACGGCGGCCGTTACGCCCGCCGACAGCACGAAGAATTCGCGCCGGTCGATCACGCCCTCCAGCGTGGCACTGGTAGGCCCGCTACGGCTGCGAAAGCCCGATTTCGCCGAGGTGGCCGCTCAACCCCTGGTGACCTTCTCGGTTGTCCGCCGACGGTCGGCGAGCGCGGGGTCGGGATTGGCCACCTGCACGAGCGAGGCGCCGACGGCGAAGACGGCCAGCATGTGGTCGACGAGCTGGTCGGCGGTGTCCCATCCGGCGCAGGACAGCACGCGGTCGGATGCGGTGAGACCCTGTGCCGCCGCGGATCGGCGGGCCGCGGCGAGCAGCTCGTCGACGCCGCGGCCGTTGAGCGCGGGGCCGGGTGTGCGCTCCGGTGAGATCTGGTCGCCGTGTACCCGCACGGCGGTGGCGTAGTCGGTGACGCCGACCGGCAGGTCGGCCGCCGGCTTGCCGAACGGGTCCAGCGACAGCACCGCGACCTCGCCGATTCCGCTGCCCATCCCCACTGCCTCGTCGGCCTCGGCCAACCGGTCCGCGGTGCACAGCGCGACATCGGCCGAATCCGCGGACACGTCCCCGAGCACCACCTCGGCGCCGATCCACCAGATACCGAAGAACACGGCGGCGCTCTGCCAGTGCGCGGGCAGCAGAACCGCGATGCGGGAGGACGGGCCTGCGCCCAACTCGTCGCGTAACAGGTTGGCTGTCTTGGCCGCCCAATTCGCGAGCGTGGCGGTGGACAACTCGATGCGTTCGCCGCTCGCGTCGTCGTAGTAGGTGATGCGGGGGCCGGCGGGGTCGGAGGCCATGAGTGTGTCGAGGACTGCCCCGCTGACTGTCGTCACCTGATCGACGTTAGTTGACGCACTCCGGGTCGTCGGATCCGGCGGTCAGGATCGGCGAGGGGGGCGGAGCCGTCTCGGTCGAACCGACGGTCACCGAATCGGTGGTCAGCATCGGAACGCTGCTCCCGTCCAGGCCGGAACCCGGGCCGGTGTAGTCGTCGGCCAGCACAACGCGCACATGTCCCGGCGCCACCGACGGGTCCTCGGTGATCGCCAACCCGCCGAGGTCCTTCGAGACGGCTTGTGCACCAAGGTCATCGGTCTTGTTGGCGCGCACCTGGCTGCTGGCCACCGGGTCGCCCTCGTGATTGCCGGTCGCGCCGGGGGTGAACCCCTTGTTGGTCAGCACCTGCGACACCGCCGCGGCCAGACCGTTGACCTCGGTGGCGTTGACGACCTCGACAGTGGTCTTGTCCGGCGAGTAGGCGATCTCCTCGGTCTTACCCTCGTCCTGCTCGTGCAGCAGGCCTTCAACCCAGCTCTTGACCTCGGTGGGGTCCACCCGCACGACGCTCTGCATCCCGTCGTCGCTCCAACCGTTTTCCTGCAGCACCGGAATGGTGGCGAACGCGACGTTGCCTGCGGCCAGCTTTTGCAGGTGATCGGCGAATTGCATGACATCCCAACCGTCGGAGAGCGCGACGGAGCGTTGCACCGCATCCTGCAAGCGGTTCAAGGTGGCCGGACTCGACAGCGTCTTGCCCGAGATCACCTCGTGCGCAAGGGAAGCCATCACCGCCTGCTGACGTGTCACCCGGTCGAGGTCGCCGCGCGGCAGATCGTGGCGCTGCCGGACGAAGCTCAAGGCCTGTGGGCCGTTGAGTGTCTGCCAGCCCGCAGGGAAATCAGCTCCCGAAAGAGGTTCGTACACAGGCTCTTTCAAGCACACGTTGACACCACCGAGGGCATCGGTGATCAGTGCGAAGCCGAGCAGGCCGACCTCGGCGTAGTGGTCGACGGTGACACCGGTGAGGTTGGCCACGGTCTTGATCAGGGCCTCGCGCCCGGCCTCTTTGGCCTGCGGCTCGGCCTCGGCCGGGTCCACGCCCTTCTGCTCGACGAGCTCGGTCATCTTTTCGAGGTGTTCGGAGCCGTACACGCCGTTGATCTTCATCTTGCCGATGCCCGGTGCCTCGACATAGGAGTCGCGGGGGATCGAGATGGCGGTCGCGGACTTCCCGTTGTTGGGGACGCGGATCAAGATGATCGTGTCGGTGTTGGTGGCTTCGTCGTCACCGGCCCGCAGCGCCGCCAGTTCCTCCTGGGACAGCGGATTGCCGTGCGCGTCGGTGCGGCTGTCCATGCCGACGAGCAGGATGTCGATCGCGCCGTCTTCGCCGCCCTCGCCGAGCGCGATCGACGAGATGTGGTTGATGCCGGATTCGAACGAGCGGATCTTGCCCCACGCGACTCCCGTACCGACCACGATCGCCAGCGCCGCGGACACGGCGATGACACGGAGCATTCGACCGGGCATCAGCCCAGGCTACTGGCCATACCGGCGCGAAGCGGGTAGCGCGCCTCGGCGTGCCAGACTCGTGACCATGACTTCTCGCGAGCCGGGCCGCATCGTCATTCCCGGCGCAGGCGGCATGGTCGGCCGGGTTCTGGCAGGTCAAGCCCGGCGACAGGGCCGCGAGGTACTGGCGCTGACGTCGTCGGAGCTCGACATCACCGACCCTGCGGCCGCCCAGCGTGTCGTCGAACCCGGTGACGTGGTGATCAACTGCGCCGCCTACACCGACGTGGACGCGGCCGAGGCGGAGCAGGAGCGGGCGCACGCGGTCAACGCGGACGGACCCGCTCACCTCGCGCGGGCGTGCGGCATCGTCGGCGCCCGCCTGATCCACATCTCGACCGACTACGTGTTCTCCGGCACAGCGCGCCGCCCGTATGAGATCGACGACCAGACGGGGCCGGTGAACGTCTACGGCCGCACCAAACTCGCGGGGGAGCGGGCGGTGTTGGCCGCCTTGCCCGGCGCGCACGTCGTGCGCACCTCGTGGGTGTACGAGGGCGGGGACGGATCGGACTTCGCCGCGACGGTGCGCCGCAAGGCCGCCGGTGCGGACCCGGTCGAGGCCGCGGCCGACCAGACCGCATCCCCGACCTACGCCGGCGACCTCGCCTCGGCGCTGTTGGAGATCGCCGACGGCGCGATCCGCGCACCGGTGCTGCACGCCGCCAACGGCGGTGAGGCCAGCCGCTACGAACAGGCGCGGGCCGTCTTCGAGGCCGTCGGCGCCGACCTCGAGCGGGTGCGGCCCGTCGCCAGCGGCCAAAAGCCGAGGCCCGCGCCGCGCCCGGCGTACTCCGCGCTGTCGGGCCGACGCTCCGCCGAGGCCGGGCTCACGCCGCTGCGACCGTGGCGCGAGGCCTTGCTGGATGCGCTGTCGCGGTACGGGCGTGGCGGCCCGATACCCTCGACGCCGTGAGTTCGGAACTGGTGCCGCATGAGTGACGAGTTGGTCGTCGTCACGGTGACGTACTCACCGGGTCCACACCTCGACCGGTTCCTGGCGTCGCTGTCGCACGCCACCGACCGTCCGGTGACGGTCGTGATGGCCGACAACGGCTCCACTGACGGTGCGCCCGAGGAGGCGCTCACGCGTCATCCCAACGCCCGATTGCTGCGCACCGGCGGCAATCTCGGATACGGCAGCGCGATCAACCGTGCGGTCGCCGAGTACGTGAAGGACTCGGACAACAACGACTTCTTCGTGGTGGCCAACCCCGACGTGCAGTGGGGCCCGCACAGCATCGACATCATGCTCGAAGCCGCCGCCCGTTGGCCGCGCGCGGGTGCCCTCGGGCCGCTGATCCGCGATCCCGACGGTTCGGTGTATCCCTCGGCCCGGCACCAGCCCAGCCTGGTGCGCGGTGGGATGCACGCCGTCGTGGGGCCGTTCTGGAAGTCCAACCCGTGGACCGCCGAATATCGTCAGGAGCGCCGGGAGCCCAGCGAACGCACCGTCGGCTGGCTGTCGGGATCATGTCTGTTGCTGCGCCGGTCGGCGTTCGAGGAGATCTCGGGCTTCGATGAGCGCTACTTCATGTACATGGAGGACGTCGACCTCGGTGATCGGCTGTCGCGGGCGGGCTGGCAGAACGTCTACGTGCCGGCCGCCGAGGTTTTGCACGACAAGGGCCATGCGACCGGCAAGGATCCCGCGCGCAACTTGGCCGCCCATCACACCAGCACCTACACTTTCTTGGCGGATCGGTACCCCCGGTGGTGGCAGGGTCCGCTGCGGTGGACGATTCGAAGCTCGCTCGCCGCGCGTGCGGGCCTGGTGGTCCGCAACTCACGACGCCAACGGGCGAAAGGACGGCGCTGGTGAATCCCGCACATGTTGACGCCGTCATCCTCGTCGGCGGCCTGGGCACCCGGTTGCGGCCGTTGACGCTTTCCGCGCCCAAGCCGATGTTGCCGACGGCCGGTCTGCCGTTCCTGACGCACCTGTTGTCGCGCATCGCCGAGGCCGGAATCGAGCACGTCGTGCTCGGCACGTCGTACAAGGCCGCGGTGTTCGAGTCCGAGTTCGGCGACGGCTCCAAGTTCGGTCTGCAGATCGACTACGTGGTCGAGACCGAACCGCTGGGCACCGGCGGCGGCATCGCGAATGTCACCGGGAAGCTGCGGCACGACACCGCGCTGGTGTTCAACGGTGACGTGTTGTCCGGGGCCGACCTGCGCGCGCTGCTGAACTCGCATGAGAGCAACGCCGCCGATGTCACGCTGCACCTGGTACGCGTGGGCGACCCTCGGGCATTCGGTTGCGTGCCAACCGATTCCGACGGAATGGTGACCGCCTTTCTCGAGAAGACCCAAGACCCTCCGACCGATCAGATCAACGCGGGCTGCTATGTGTTCAAGCGTGAGGTGATCGAGCGCATCCCCAAGGGCCGGGCGCTTTCGGTCGAACGCGAGGTGTTCCCGGGCCTGCTGTCCGATGGGCTTCGGGTGTGCGGCTACGTCGACTCCACGTACTGGCGAGACATGGGCACGCCGGAGGACTTCGTGCGCGGATCGGCCGATCTGGTGCGCGGCATCGCGCCGTCGCCCGCACTTGGCGGGCACCGCGGTGAGAAGTTGGTGCACGACGGCGCCAGCGTCGCACCGGGGGCACTGCTGGTCGGTGGCGCAGTGGTCGGCCGCGGCGCTGAGATCGCCGGTGGCGCACGGTTGGACGGCGCGGTCATCTTCGACGGCGCGCGGGTGGGCGCCGGCGCGGTGATCGAACGCTCGATCGTCGGGTTCGGTGCCCGGATCGGCCCGCGCGCGTTGATCCGCGACGGCGTGATCGGCGACGGCGCCGATATCGGTGCCCGCTGCGAACTCCTTCGCGGTGCGCGCGTGTGGCCGGGAGTGACGATTCCCGACGGCGGAATCCGCTTCTCGACCGACGTATGAGTCGGAGCGATTTCGGTGCTCGCACAGTCGCTGAGCGAGCGTTTGGGCACCGAAATCACCGATGACGGGCGGCGGCGGCCAATTGGGTGAGGCCGAAGTCGCAGTCCTCTGGTAGCGCGTCCAGCGGCCACCACCGAAGATCCAAAGACTCCTCGCTGACCGCGATTTCGGCGTCGGCGGGAGCGCGCACGATGAATTGCATGTCGAGGTGACGGGTCGGCACCCCGAGCGAGCACGTGACGGGATGCACGTGTAACGCGGCCATGACCGGATCGATCGTGAGACCGTCGATACCGGATTCCTCGGTGGCTTCCCGCAACGCCGCCGCGACGACGTCGGAATCGGTCGGCTCGCAATGCCCGCCGAGTTGCAGCCATCGCCCGAATCGGGGGTGCAATGTCAGAAGCGCCCGCGTGCCGGTGTGGTCCACCACGAGCGCCGACCCCGTGACGTGGCCGGGAGCGCATTCGCGCAGGCACCCGTCCGGTCTGGCGGCCAGGAACGCCAGTACCGCGTGCCGCAGGGTGTCCTGCGCGGGATCCGGTGCGTGCCAACGGGTCAGGATCTCGACCGCCGATGCGTGCAGGCTCACTTGCGAACCAGTAATCCGTCGGTCGGCACGGGCTTCCGCGGTCGCGACGGCATCCCGTCTTCTGGATAGCCGATCGCGATCGCGCCCAACGGTTCCCAGTCCTCGGGCAGATCGAGCTCCGCACGGACGATGTCGGGGGCGAAGATCGTCGACCCGATCCAACAGCTCCCGACACCCCGCACGGCCAACGCCACCAGCAGCGCCTGTACCGCCGCGCCAACCGCGACGGTGAACATCGTGTGTTCGGCGGCCGTGCGGTCGGCGTCCGGATAGCTGTGCGCGCCGTCGGGCACCATGAACGGGATGACGACTTCCGGCGCCTCGTAGAGGATTCGGCCGCGTTCGACGCGCCGTTCGACGGCGTCGGCGGGACGCCCGTCGGCGGTGAGGTCCGCGCGCCATTTGTCCCTCATCCGATCCAGCAGAACCGACCGTCGAGCCGGGTCCTGCAACCACACGAACCGCACCGGCCGGGTGTGATGCGGCGCCGGCGCAGTGAGGGCCTCGGCGACAGCGGATTCCACGAGTTCGGGCTCAACGGGCTCGGCCGTGAACCGGCGCACCGAACGTCGCAGCCGCTGCGCCTGGCTCCTGCCGAGCGCGATGGCCTCCTCGGTCCCGAGCCAGAACAGGTCCTCCTCGCCTGCCCGTACCAGCCGGCGCGCGGTGGAACCGTCGTCGGGCAGCCGCAGCCCGCGCACCACCGCGACGGGGATGTCGGTCAGCTTGCCTTTCACCAGATCCGCGGCCGCGGCGATCTCGTCGGCGACCGCGATCTCGGTGACGATCAGTTCGTTGCCGTGCCTGTCGACCGAACCGCCGTAACCGTGCAGGACGGTCACTCCCGCCGCGCCGATCGCGACGTCTGTCTGCCCGTTGCGCCACGCCCGGCCCATGGTGTCGGTGACGACGACGCCGACGGTCACGTGCAGACGCTCGCGCAGAGCCGATGCCAGTGCCGCGGCGCTGGCATCGGGATCGGTTGGCAGCAAGGCGAGTTCGGCCGAGTCGACATTGGATCCGTCGACGCCCGCGGCGGCCTGAACCAGGCCGATCGCGTTCTCGGTGATCAGCGTGCGGCCCTTGCGCGCGAGCACGCGGACCGCCTCGGCGTCGATTAGCCTGCGCCGCAGCACGTCGCGTTCTTCCGGGTCCATGGGCGCATCGACGATGCGGCCCTCACACTTCGATATCACCTTGCTCGTGACCACGACGATGTCGTCGTCGCGCAGCCACGGCGCGGCCGCGGCGATCGCCGCCGCGAGGTCGTCGCCGGGCCGGAACTCGGGCAGTCCTGTGACGGGCAACAGCTCCACCGCGGCGGCGGAGCCATGGTCGCCGCTCGGCGGCGCCGTTGGGGAAGGGTCGCCGCTCGGCGGCGCCGTTGGGGAAGGGTCGCCGCTCGGCGGCGCCGTTGGGGAGGGGTCGGTCATGGCTTCACGCCTGCCAAATCCATTCCGGCGCGGACCATCTCGCCGGTGACTTCGGGATCGGTCATGAGCAGGGGCACCGCGCGGACCTCGACACCGTCGATTTTCGCGCCGTCCCCCTCGTGCACCAGCCAACCGTCGAGGATCCCGACACCGGAGCGCGCGCCGTAGTGGCTGCCGACGGCTTCGGAGGTGCTCGGCACGCCGATCACGGAGAGGCATTCATCGGCCATGCCACGTAACGGCTTCCCGCCGATGATGGGCGAGTAGCCGATGACCGGCGCCGGTGTCGATCGCAGTGCGCCGCGGATACCGGGAACGGCGAGGATCGCGCCGATGCTCACCACCGGGTTCGAGGGGGCGAGGAGGACGACGTCCGCCGATTCGATCGCCTCCGCGACGCCGGGCCCCGCGGTGGCCTTGTCGGCGCCGACGAAAGCGAAGCTGTGCGTCGGGACTTTCGCGCGGTACCGCACCCACCACTCCTGAAAATGGATGGCGCGCCTGTCTCCGGCATACTCGCCGGGGCCGGGATCGGTGATGACGACGTGTGTTTCGCTGCGGTCGTCACTGGCCGGCAGCAGTCTGGCCCCAGGAGCCCACCTGGCGCACAGCGCCTCGGTCACCTGCGACAGCGGATAACCCGCGCGCAACATCTGGCTCCGCACGAGATGGGTCGCCAGGTCCCGGTCGCCGAGTCCGAACCAGTCGGGTTGGACGCCGTAGGCCGCGAGTTCCTCCTTGGCATGCCAGGTTTCATTGCGGTGTCCCCAGCCACGGTCGGGATCGATACCACCGCCGAGCGTGTACATGCACGTATCGAGGTCCGGACAGATCCGCACGCCGAACATCCACGCGTCGTCGCCCACATTGACCACTGCAGTCAGTTCGTGCTCAGCAGTATCATCAGTCCCAGCAGTACCTTTGGTGGCGCCAAACTGCCCCAGCCCCAACAGATGTTGCACGCCGAGCAGGAAGCGGGCGCCGCCGACGCCGCCGACCAGTACGGTGACCTTCACATCGATCGAGGGTAGGCCGTCCAAGCGAGTTCGGTACGGGCAGGAGTGCGGTCGGCCCGCCCGGCCGGGAGTGTGATGGACACGCCGAGGTCACGACTCGCCGTATTTCGATCACGGAATGGTATGAATTCCTGTTCTAGAGCTTGACCAGGGCGACTGACGCGTGTGTAATCACAGCAGTGTCATTTCCCGGTAGGCCATCCGGTTCCGGTGCCGCAGACCGAGATTCGATCACTTGTTCGAATTGGAAGTGTTCCACGTTCCGGTGGGCCACTTATAGGGGATCAACGAGACCAGGTGAGGAGGCGGAAGATGTCTTTTGAGTTCGGCGATTTCGATCGCATGGTTCGGTTCGACAGCCGAGTCTTCGGCTCAGTAGACAGCGCGCCGCACGCCCATTCGGAACCGGCACCGGTTGAGACGCCGCGGCGTCCGCAGCTGAGTTTGGTGCCAGATCCGATCGATGTGGCGCCGGCACTGACACCGGAGGATGAACTCTGGCAGGAGAAGGCGCTGTGCGCCCAAACCGACCCCGAGGCGTTCTTCCCGGAGAAGGGCGGCTCGACGCGCGAAGCCAAGCGGATCTGCCAGGGCTGCGAAGTGCGCGACGCCTGCCTGGACTACGCGCTGGCGCACGACGAACGCTTCGGAATCTGGGGCGGCCTGTCCGAGCGCGAGCGTCGCCGCCTCAAGCGCGGAATCATCTGAGCCGCGGGGTCAATCGTCGTCGATCGTCGGGTCGATGACGGACGGCTCGACGCCCAGATATGTGGCGACCTGAGCTACCAGGATTTCATGCAGCAACTCCTCGAGTTCGGCGGAGTCCTTGGCCCGCCGCTCGATCGGCTTGCGGAACAGTACAATTCGCGCGCGTGTGGCGTTCCCCCTGACGTCCACGCCCGCCGGGATCAGCCGGGCCAGTGCGATCGGTCCGTCGGCGATCACTTCCGGCGGCCACTGCACACTGTCGGGATCCTTCGGCGCGATCCGTGGTATCTCGTCGACCGCCACGTCGAGTTGCGCCAGCCGGTCCTGCCAGCGCCGCTCGATCGGCTCGTAGGCCTCCAGCACCGCCATGTCGAACTTCTCGGCGCGACTGCGCCAGCCCGGCACCGTCGGGGGAAGTAACGGCCCGCGCATCTCGCGACCCCGGCGCGCGCGCATGTGTCCACGCTTGGCCACCGCTTGGGTGCTCCTTTCGTGCGCGATGCACTGGATCGTAACGGTTCGAGATCGGCCGTCGGCAGGCCGCGCGTGTCCGGCGGCGTGCAGAGTGCGGCCACGATAGCCTTCCGCTGTGAACGTTCCCCGTCGCTGTTGCCGGCCCGGGTGTCCGCACTATGCGGTCGCGACGCTGACATTCGTCTACGCCGACTCCACGGCGGTCGTCGGCCCCCTCGCGACGGTGGCCGAACCGCACTCATGGGACCTGTGCGTCGTGCACGCCGGCCGCGTCACCGCCCCCCGCGGCTGGGAACTGGTGCGGCACGCCGGTCCACTGCCCGCACACCCCGACGAAGACGATCTGGTCGCGCTCGCCGATGCGGTCCGGGAGGGCCGTGACGTCGCCCCGCCGATCAACCGGATGGCGACCGGGTTCTCCGACCCCGTCACCGGTGCACCCGGGGGCTCGCTGATGGCGCCGCCTGCCAGACGACCGGAGTCCAACGGCCGTCGCCGAGGCCATCTGCGGGTGCTGCCGGACCCCACCGACTAGACCGCATGCGGGTCACTGCGGCCCGTTAGGCTGGCTCCAGTAGTAGTCCGTGTCACAAGGAGTCCTAATGTCCCGGCCCGCCGCGTCGGTTCATCGCGTCATCAAGGCGTATGACGTGCGTGGCCTGGTCGGTGCCGAACTCGACGAGGCGTTCGTCGCCGACGTCGGCGGCGCCTTCGCACGCCTCGTCCGGGACAACGCGTCGCAGCTGGTCATCGGCTACGACATGCGGGCCAGCTCACCCGCACTGGCGGACGCGTTCGCCGAGGGCGTCACCGCCCAGGGCCTCGACGTGGTGCGGATCGGACTCGCCTCGACCGACCAGCTGTACTTCGCCTCGGGCCTTCTGGACTGCCCCGGCGCGATGTTCACCGCCAGCCACAACCCGGCCGCCTACAACGGCATCAAGCTGTGCCGCGCGGGCGCCAAACCCGTGGGCAAGGACACCGGGCTGACGACCATCGCCGAAGAGGTCATCGCGGGTGTCCCCGGCTACGACGGTGCGCCCGGCGCGATCAGCGACCGCGATGTGTTGGACGCCTACGGCGAGTTCCTGCGGTCGCTGGTGAGCCTGGCCGATCTGCGACCGCTCAAGGTCGCCGTGGACGCGGGCAACGGTATGGCCGGCCACACCACGCCGGCGGTGTTGGGTCCGATTTCCGGTATCACGCTGGCGCCGCTGTACTTCGAGCTCGACGGCACCTTCCCCAACCACGAAGCCAATCCGCTGGATCCAACCAACCTGGCCGATCTACAGGCCTTCGTCCTGCAAACCGGCGCCGATATCGGGCTGGCCTTCGACGGCGACGCCGACCGGTGTTTCGTCGTCGACGAGAAAGGGCATCCGGTCTCGCCGTCAGCGGTGACCGCGTTGGTCGCCGCGCGGGAACTCGGCAGGGAGATCGGCGCCACGGTGATTCACAACCTGATCACCTCACGGGCGGTGCCCGAACTGGTGACCGAGCGAGGGGGGACGCCGGTTCGCAGCCGTGTCGGGCACTCCTATATCAAGGCGCTGATGGCCGAGACCGGTGCGATCTTCGGCGGCGAGCACTCGGCGCACTACTACTTCCGCGACTTCTGGGGCGCCGACTCCGGCATGCTGGCGGCCTTGCACGTGCTGGCCGCGCTCGGCGAACAACACCGGCCGCTGTCGGAGATCATGGCCGACTACCAACGCTACGAGGCGTCCGGCGAGATCAACTTCACCGTCACCGACGCCGAGCGATGCGTGGACGAGGTGCTCAAGGCGTTCGGCAGCCGGATCCACTCGATCGACCACCTCGACGGTGTGACCGTCGACCTCGGTGAGGGCACCTGGTTCAACCTGCGGATGTCCAACACCGAACCCCTGCTGCGGCTCAATGTCGAAGCCCGCACCACCGACGAGATCGACCAGATCGTCGGACAGGTCTCCGAAACCGTTTCCGGTCGGGTCCCTTCCGACTCCGAGGTGGTCACGTGACCACTGGACCATCCGCGACCATCGACCTCGACGACGTCGACGCCCTGCTCGGTGCCGACCGCGAGGGTCTGCTGCGCGCGGCGTCGATGGCCGGCGCCCAGGTTCGTTCCACCGCCGCCGCGCTCGCGGAGGGCGAACTGGAGTCGCTGCGCAGCGACGGGACCCCGCGGACGCTGATCTGGGTCGCCGGTCGCGGCAACGCGGAGACGGCCGGATCGCTGCTGGCTTCGGCGTGGGGTGGATCCGTGGCCGCGCCCATCGTCGTCGCCTCCGAGGTTCCGCCGTGGATCGGTCCGCTCGACGTGCTGGTCGTCGCGGGCGACGACCCGGGCGATCCCGCTCTGGTGAACGCGGCCGCCACCGGAGTGCGGCGCGGCGCGCGCGTGGTGGTCGTCGCGCCGTATGAAGGACCGCTGCGCGATGTCGCGGCCGGCCGGGCGGCGGCGCTGTCGCCCAGGGTGTGGGTGCCCGACGAGTTCGGGTTCGTGCGCTACCTCGCCGCCGGGCTGGCGACACTGGACGCCGTCGATCCGACCATGCACGTCGATCTCGAGGCGCTGGCCGACGAACTCGACGCCGAAGCGCTTCGCAACAGCGCGAACCGGGAGCTGTTCACGAATCCGGCCAAGACACTGGCCGAGCGGATGTCCGACCGCGAAGTGGTGCTGGCCGGTGACAGCGCGGCGACGCTGGCGGTCGCTCGGCACTGTGCGGCCATCCTCTTGCGCATCGCTCACCGCGTTGTCGCCGCGGCCGCCTTCGCCGATGCGCTCGTGGTGCTGCGCGGTGGAATGGCGGGAACGTCGGCGGCCGACCGGGAGCGGTCGATGTTCCACGACGAACAGATCGACGGTCCGCTTCCCCGGCGGATGCGCACGTTCGTGCTGACCACCGATGCCGAGCAGCCGATCGTCGCTGCCCGGGCAGCGGATCTCGACGATGTCGATGTGCTCAGCGCGCAGGACGTGCCGGAACTGCCGGAGGCAGCAGCGGTGCCGGACGCGTCGACGGCGGCGGGCATGGAACAGCAGTTGGCCATGCTCGCGGTCCGCTTGGAGATGACTGCCGTCTACCTGAAACTAGTTCGAGGTTAGCCAGTGCACTTGCTACGCGGAGCGGTGCGGACCTATGCCTGGGGTTCACGCACGGACATTGCCGAGTTCACTGGAAGGCCCAGTCCCACAGCACATCCCGAGGCAGAGCTGTGGTTCGGCGCCCATCCCGGTGACCCGGCCATGCTGGAGACCGACGACGGAGAGCGTTCGCTGCTCGACGCGCTGCGTGACGATCCCGAGGGGCAGTTGGGCGCGGCGGTCTGCGCGCGCTTCGGCGAGGCGCTGCCGTTCCTTGTCAAGGTGCTGGCCGCCGACGAGCCGTTGTCGCTTCAGGCGCATCCCAGCGCCGAGCAGGCGGTCGAGGGCTATGAACGCGAGAACCGGCTGGGCATCCCCGTTTCGGCGCCCAACCGCAACTACCGCGACCCTAGCCACAAGCCCGAATTGATTGTCGCCGTAAGGCCATTCGAGGCACTCGCCGGTTTCCGGCCGGTCGGGCGGACCATCGAGTTGATGCGTGCGCTCGAGGTCAGCGATCTCGATCCGTTCGTCAACCTGCTCTCCGGCCAGCCGGACGGTGACGGCCTGCGCGCGCTGTTCACGACCTGGATCACCGCACCGCAACCCGACCTGGACATCTTGGTACCCGCGGTGATCGACGGGGCCATCCACTACGTGTGTTCGGGCAGAGCCGAATTCGCGGCCGAGGCCAGGACCGTGCTCGAGCTCGGCGAACGCTATCCCGCCGACGCGGGTGTGCTGGCGTCTCTGCTCCTCAACCGCATCACCCTGAATCCCGGCGAGGGCATCTATCTGCCCGCGGGCAACCTGCACACCTATCTCAGCGGTGTCGGTGTGGAGGTGATGGCCAACTCCGACAACGTGTTACGCGGGGGGTTGACACCCAAACACGTCGATGTCCCGGAGTTGTTGCGGGTGCTCGACTTCACTCCCGCCGAGGATGTGGTGGTCCGGCCCGAGAACGTCGAAGACGGCATCGAATGGGTGTACCGCACACCGGCACAGGAGTTCTCGCTGTCGGTGCTGGACATCGACGCCGAACGGGTCGGCTACGAGATCGACGCACCCACGAGGCACGACGGCCCGCAGCTGTTGCTGTGCGCCCAGGGGTCGACGGTGGTGCACGCCAAGGGCGGCACCGTCACGCTGAACCGGGGATCTGCGGCGTGGGTGCCCGCCGACGAGGGGCCGATCCGGCTGGCGGCCACGGAGCCGACGCGACTGTTCCGCGCAACCGTCGGAATCTAGCGCGCGCTCAGTGCGCCGTGTCGTCCTTGGGACGGCCGAACGGCAGCACATGCATGACCGCGACGACGATCGCGCCGACCACCAGACCGATGACCGCCGACGCGGCCGTGTTGACCAGCCACGCCAGCACACCGCCGATCCCGCCGACGGCGTGGTGGACGATCTCCTCGACGTGGTGCACGGCGCTGTAGGGCAGGTGCCAACCCAACTCGTCACTTCCGATCAGCAGGATGTGACCACCGACCCACAACATCGCCACCGTGCCGATGAGTGAAAGCGCGGCAAGGAGTTTCGGCATCCCGGCCACCAGGCCGCGGCCGATCTTCTGCGCGAACTTCGAACTGCGCTGAGCGAGGTGCAGGCCGATGTCGTCCATCTTCACGATGCCGGCGACGACGCCGTACACCGCGAGCGTGATCACGATCGCGACGACGACCAGGATGATCAGCCGCGGCCAGAACGACTGATCGGCCACCTCGTTCAGCGCGATCACCATGATCTCGGCCGACAGGATGAAATCGGTGCGGATGGCGCCGGTCACCATGAACTTCTCGGCGTCCTCGCCCTCGGCCGCGACGGGGGCGTGGTGGCCGTGGCTGGAATCTCGTCGAAGCAGCCCCAGGACCTTCTCGGCGCCCTCGTAGCAGAGGTACGTCGCACCGAGCATCAACAGCGGCGTCAGCAGCCACGGCAGGAACTGGCTGAGCAGCAGCGCGGCGGGAAGGATGAACAGCAGCTTGTTGCGCAGCGAGCCGATCGCGATGCGCTTGATGATCGGCAGTTCGCGCTCGGCGGCCAGCCCGTGAACGTACTGCGGCGTCACGGCGGTGTCGTCGACGACGACGCCGGCGGCCTTGGCCGTGGCCCGGCCCGCGGCCGCCCCGATGTCGTCGACCGATGCGGCGGCCATGCGGGCCAGGACCGCGACGTCGTCCAGCAGCCCGAACAATCCTGCGCTCATCGCGTCCTCGTCATGGCCAAGAAAGTACCCGCTACTGCCCGGTTCACGCCGATTGAGGCACCGCCGCGGCTTGTTTGGCCGCCCGCCTCTCGGCCAGCCACAACCGCAGATTGTGCCGGATGGTGCGGCCCACCAGCCGCGGCGAGGGCACCATGTAGAGGCTGTCGAGCAGGCTGAACCGGCGCAGAAACCACTCGGCGAGAACGGGATCGGTCTCCGCGGCACCGAGAAACTGATCGAACAGCCCGCCGACCGGTTTGTACCACCACTTCGCCTCGCCGCTCGCGTTGTGCAGCGTCAGGTCGCCGATGGCCGTCATCACCCACACCGGCCACGTCGTCTTGGCCGTCGCCTTCGCCAGAGCACCGGCCACGTCCGGATCGCCGGATGTCAGCACCGAGCGCAGGTTGCCGGCCTGGATCGCGGTCATGGTCATGCCCTGGCCGAACGTCGGGTTGAAGCTGACGACGGCGTCCCCGAACGGGATGATGCCCGCGGGGAAGCGCTCCAGGGTGTCGTAGCGGCGCCACCGACTCGTCGGATAGCGGTGGAACGCCATCTCGCCCAACGGGGTGGCCTGCCGCAGCGCGGCCGAGACGTGCGGGGGAAGGATGTCGTCGGCCAGGTCGAGGATCTGCTCGACGGTCTGCGGCGGCGGCACCTTGCCCACCCCGAAGGCCGTGACGTTCCAGTTGCCGTCCTCGTAGAACAGCATGCCGATGCCGAGCGGTTGGTCTCGCGAAGCGCCCGCGACGACGACCTTCTCGGCCAACAGGCCGTCGGGCACGTGGAACTGGTGGCTGGCATACGCGATGCCGACATCGACCGTTTCTTCGGTTGGACGCGCGTAACCCCACTTCTCGAGCCACGCGGGCAGCCGGGTGCCCCGACCGGCGGCGTCGACCACCAGATCGGTCTCGACGGTCTGACCCGAATCGAGCAGCACACCGGTCACGCGTTCCCGTGCGGCGTCGTAGACGGGTTCGGTGACGCCGGCGTGCACGAAGTCGACGTTGTCGATGCCCTTCACCCGCTTGCGGATCTGCCATTCGAGTTGGGGTCTGCTGGGCACGTAGGCGGTGAACTCGTCACGCAACCGGTGTGCGGTACCGAGCACGTGCCCGGCCGCGCCGAAGTGGATGCAGTCGGGCCGGTTCTCCAGGATCGGGACGCCGTCGGCCACCATGTCGGCGAGCAGGCCGGGGAAATGGCTCTCGAACTCTTCGGCGCCGCGGGCCATCAGCAGATGAACGTGACGGCCCTGCGGCACGGCCGCGCGGTTGGCGGGATCGTCGGGCAGATCGTCGCGCTCGTAGATGGTGATCCGATCGCTGACATCAGAGAGCACCCGGGCCGCGCACATGCCCGCGAGGCTCCCCCCGATGACGGCCACGTGTTTATAACTCCGCCCCATTGGGTGCACGGTACTCGGTAGATTGCCCGAACGGACCCAACCAGGAGGACGTGCGATGGCTCGGCGGACGAAGTCGGTGGAGCAGTCCATCGCCGACACCGATGAACCCGACACCCGGTTACGCAAAGACCTGAACTGGTGGGACCTCACCGTGTTCGGGGTGTCCGTGGTGATCGGCGCGGGCATCTTCACCATCACCGCCTCGACCGCCGGTAACATCACCGGGCCCGCGATCTCGATCTCGTTCGTCCTCGCCGCGATCGCCTGCGGGCTGGCCGCGCTGTGCTACGCGGAGTTCGCCTCGACGGTGCCGGTCGCGGGCAGCGCCTACACGTTTTCCTATGCGACGTTCGGCGAGTTCGTCGCCTGGGTCATCGGCTGGGACCTGATCCTCGAGTTCGCGGTCGCGTCGGCGGTGGTCGCGAAGGGATGGTCGAGCTACCTCGGCGAGGTTTTCGAGTTCGGCGGTGGGACCGCCGATCTCGGTGTCGTGCAACTGGATTGGGGCGCACTGCTGATCATCGCGTTTGTCACCACCATCCTGGCCCTGGGCACGAAGCTTTCCGCCGGGGTCAGCCTGGCGATCACCGTGATCAAGGTGGCGGTGGTGCTGCTCGTGGTCGCCGTCGGCGCCTTCTACATCAAGGCGGCCAACTACTCGCCGTTCGTGCCGCCTGCCGAACCCGGCGAAGGCGGACGGGGGACCGACCAGTCGCTGCTCTCGCTGATCACCGGCGCCGAGGGCAGCAGCTACGGGTGGTACGGCCTGCTGGCCGGCGCCTCCATCGTGTTCTTCGCGTTCATCGGTTTCGACGTCGTGGCCACCACCGCGGAGGAGACCAAGAACCCGCAGCGGGACGTGTCCCGCGGCATCCTGGCCTCGCTCGGGATCGTGACGGTGCTCTACGTCGCGGTGGCTTTGGTGTTGACCGGCATGGTGCACTACACCGAGCTGCGCGAGGCGGGGGAGAAGGCCAACCTCGCAACGGCTTTCAGCGCCAACGGGATCGACTGGGCGGCGAAGGTGATCTCGATCGGTGCACTCGCGGGCCTGACCACGGTGGTGATCGTGCTGGTGCTCGGCCAGACGCGGGTCTTCTTCGCGATGTCGCGCGACGGGCTGATTCCTCGTGGGCTGGCCAGGACCGGACGCCACGGCACGCCGGTGCGTATCACGCTGATCGTCGGCGTGCTGGTGGCCATCACGGCGTCGGTGTTCCCGATCGGCAAGCTCGAGGAGATGGTCAACATCGGCACGTTGTTCGCGTTCGTGTTGGTGTCCGCGGGCGTGATCGTGCTTCGACGGTCCCGGCCCGACCTCAAACGTGGCTTCCGAGTCCCGGGCGTGCCGTGGTTGCCGATCGCCTCGATCGTGGCCTGCGTGTGGTTGATGCTGAACCTCACCGCGCTGACGTGGATCCGCTTCCTGATCTGGATGGCGATCGGCGTTGTCATCTACTTCCTGTACGGCCGTCGCCACTCGGTGCTCGGCCGCCGCGAACGCCAGGAGATCTCGGCGTAGCCCTGTAACAGGGTTTCCACCGCTGCCGAGCGCGCAGCCTTGTACACATCTCGAGCTCGAGACCGTACAAGGCTGCACGCTCGCACGCCACAGTGCCTTACATAGGATGAGTTTGTGTCTAGACAACCGACAAATTGACCTCTATAGTCAAATTCGGACGTGATGGCACTCACTTCAGGAGGCTCGGCAATGGCCATGCAGACCCAGGAACCGGACATCGCTGCGTGGCGCGACAAGAAGCGCTACCTGTGGCTGATGGGCCTGATCGCCCCGACCGCACTGTTCGTGATGCTCCCGCTGGTGTGGGCCTTCAACCAGTGGGGCTGGCACGCCGCCGCGCAGGTGCCGTTCTGGATCGGGCCGATCCTGCTCTACATCCTGCTGCCGGCGCTGGACCTCAAGTTCGGGCCCGACGGGCAGAACCCACCCGACGAGGTGATGGAGCGACTGGAGAACGACAAGTACTACCGCTACTGCACCTACGCCTACATCCCGTTCCAGTACGCCAGCGTGATCCTCGGCGCCTACCTGTTCACCGCATCGGACCTGAGTTGGCTCGGGTTCGACGGCGGATTGGGCTGGCCGGCCAAGATCGGCCTGGCGCTGTCGGTCGGCCTGCTCGGCGGGGTGGGTATCAACACCGCGCACGAGATGGGGCACAAGAAGGACTCGTTGGAGCGCTGGCTGGCCAAGATCACGCTGGCGCAGACCTGTTACGGCCACTTCTACATCGAGCACAACCGCGGCCACCACGTGCGCGTCGCCACCCCGGAGGACCCGGCGTCGGCCCGCTTCGGTGAGACGTTCTGGGAGTTCCTGCCGCGCAGCGTGTTCGGGTCGCTGAAGTCGGCGTGGGAGCTGGAGGCCAAGCGGCTCGAGCGGGCAGGCAGGAGTAAGTGGCATCCGAGCAACGACGTGCTCAACGCGTGGGCGATGTCGATCGTGTTGTACGGCGCGCTGATCGCGGTGTTCGGCTGGGCGTTGATCCCCTACATCATCATCTCGGCGGTGTTCGGCTTCACGCTGCTCGAGACCGTCAACTATCTCGAGCACTACGGCCTGCTGCGGCGCAAACTCGACTCCGGTCGCTACGAGCGGTGCGCGCCCGTGCACAGCTGGAACTCCGATCACATCGTGACCAACCTGTTCCTGTATCACCTGCAGCGCCACAGCGACCACCACGCCAACCCGACCCGGCGCTACCAGACGCTGCGCAGCATGGAGGGTGCGCCGAACCTGCCCAGCGGGTACGCGTCGATGATCGCGTTGACGTACTTTCCGCCGTTGTGGCGCAAGGTGATGGACCACCGGGTGCTCGACCACTATGACGGTGACATCACCCGGGTGAACGTGCATCCCCGCATGCGTGACAAGGTGTTGGCCCG
Source organism: Mycobacterium sp. IS-1590 (assembly GCF_001500025.1). Taxonomy (GTDB): domain Bacteria; phylum Actinomycetota; class Actinomycetes; order Mycobacteriales; family Mycobacteriaceae; genus Mycobacterium. The sequence goes on from NZ_LQIW01000001.1 coordinate 463,332, forward strand.
CCACGGGGTGCACGCATGACCGCCTATCGCTGCCCGGGCTGTGACTACGTCTACGACGAAGCCAAAGGTGCTCCGCGGGAGGGCTTTCCGCCCGGCACAGCCTGGACCGAGATTCCCGAGGACTGGTGCTGCCCCGACTGCGCAGTGCGCGAGAAGGTCGATTTCGAGAGCGTCTGAGCCGAGTTCGAGAAAGGAACATCCGATGAGCGAGCCGTACAAACTGTTCGTCTGCGTGCAGTGCGGATTCGAATACGACGAGGAGAAGGGCTGGCCGGAGGACGGTATCGCCCCCGGCACGCGCTGGGACGATATTCCCGACGACTGGAGTTGCCCGGACTGCGGCGCGGCCAAGTCCGACTTCGAGATGGTCGAGGTCGCCCGTCCGTGACGCTAGTCTCGCGCGTGTGAACAGCCCGCGCCGGACCGCGCCGCGCATCCCCTACGCCGAAGCGTCGAGGGTGCTGCTGCGCGACTCCATCCTGGACGGGATGCGCGAACTCCTGCTCACCCGCGACTGGTCGGCGATCACCCTCGCCGACGTCGCCAAGGCGGCAGGCATCAGCCGCCAGACCATCTACAACGAGTTCGGCTCGCGCCAGGGACTGGCGCAGGCCTACGCCATGCGCCTGGCCGACCGGCTCGTCGACCAGATCGACGACGCCATCGAGGGCCACGTTGGCGACGTCTTCGCCGCGTTCCACCAGGGCTTCCGCGACTTCTTCGCCGAGTCCGCGGCCGACCCGCTGGTCATCTCGTTGCTGACGGGCGAGGCCAAACCCGACCTGTTGCAGCTCATCACCACCGACAGCGGGCCGATCATCATCCACTGCAGCAGGCGGCTGACCCAGACGTTCGTCGACAGCTGGGTGAAGGCCAGCGAAGAGGACGCCGGAGTGCTGGCCAGGGCCATCGTCCGGCTCGCGATGAGCTACGTCTCGATGCCGCCCGAAACCGACCCGGCCGCATCGCCCGCTCGCGGCCACGACGTGGCGCGTGACCTGGCCCGATTGATGACGCCCTTCGCCGAACGCTACGGTGTTATCGATATTCCTTAGCTGTCAGAGCGCCACGGCTGGTTCAACCGCACGCGCCTGTCCCGCGAGCCCGCAGGCTATGGATGTCTACTCAGATGTCGCCGTGCGCACATCTGTGCGCTCATAGGCAATGCTCATAGACACGACGAATGAAAAGGGGCTCTACATGACTGAGCTGAAGGCCGACTCCCTCAACGGGATCGACTACAAGGTCGCCGACCTGTCTCTGGCCGACTTCGGCCGCAAGGAGATCCGCCTGGCCGAGCACGAGATGCCCGGTTTGATGGCGCTGCGCGAGGAGTACCACGACGTCCAGCCGCTCAAGGGCGCGCGGATCTCGGGCTCGCTGCACATGACCGTGCAGACAGCGGTGCTGATCGAGACGCTGACGGCGCTGGGCGCCGAGGTCCGCTGGGCCTCGTGCAACATCTTCTCCACCCAGGATCACGCCGCCGCGGCCGTCGTCGTCGGCCCGCACGGCACCCCGGAGGAGCCCAAGGGCACCCCGGTGTTCGCGTGGAAGGGCGAGACGCTGGAGGAGTACTGGTGGGCCGCCGAGCAGATGCTCACCTGGGAAGGCGAGCCGGCGAACATGATCCTCGACGACGGCGGCGACGCCACGATGATGGTGCTGCGCGGCGCGCAATACGAGAAGCAGGGCGTGGTCCCGCCCGCCGAGGACGACGATCCGGCGGAGTGGAAGGTCTTCCTCGGCGTGCTGCGCGAGCGCTTCGAGACGGACAAGACGAAGTGGACGAAAATCGCCGAATCGGTCAAGGGTGTCACCGAGGAGACGACGACCGGCGTGCTGCGTCTCTACCAGTTCGAGGCCGTCGGTGAGCTGCCGTTCCCGGCGATCAACGTCAACGACTCGGTCACCAAGAGCAAGTTCGACAACAAGTACGGCACCCGGCACTCGCTGATCGACGGCATCAACCGCGGCACGGACGTGCTGATCGGCGGCAAGAAGGTGCTGATCTGTGGTTACGGCGACGTCGGCAAGGGCTGCGCGGAGTCGCTGGCCGGCCAGGGTGCGCGGGTGTCGGTCACCGAGATCGATCCGATCAACGCGCTGCAGGCCCTGATGGACGGGTTCGACGTGGTCACCGTCGAGGACGGCATCGGCCAGGCCGACATCGTCATCACGGCCACGGGCAACAAGGACATCATCACCCTCGAGCACATGCGGGCGATGAAGGACCAGGCCATCCTGGGCAACATCGGCCACTTCGACAACGAGATCGACATCGCCGCCCTCGAACGCTCGGGCGCCAAGAAGCTCAACATCAAACCGCAGGTCGACCAGTGGATCTTCGACGACGGCAAGTCGATCGTGGTGCTGTCCGAGGGCCGGCTGCTCAACCTGGGCAACGCGACCGGCCACCCGTCGTTCGTGATGAGCAACAGCTTCTCCAACCAGGTCATCGCCCAGATCGAACTGTGGACCAAGAACGACGAGTACGACAACGCGGTGTACCGGTTGGCCAAGCACCTCGACGAGAAGGTCGCGCGCATCCACGTCGAGGCACTCGGCGGTCAGCTGACCAAGCTCACCAAGGAGCAGGCCGAGTACATCGGCGTCGATGTGGAGGGCCCGTACAAGCCCGAGCACTACCGCTACTGATCGACACCCGAAAGCCCCCCGGCACATCCGCCTGCCGGGGGGCTCTCGCTTTCGTGGGCATCGGCCACGGACGGGTTGTGCTGCGGCGGTTCAGGGTGTCGGGTCCAAGCCTCCGCAGTGGTTCTTCAGATCCATGAGCGGCTGCCGGATGCCGGCCATCTCGGCCTTCTCCTGCGGGTGGCTGGCCATGTATCCCTTCACCTGCTCGGCCACCCCCTCACGCGACATGCCCCGCAGCGTGCTCATGAAGCCGTTGAGATCAGGGTGGGTGAACAGGTAGGCCGACGTTGACGCGTCGACCCCGGCGCGGACGCCTTCGAGGTCGGCGCTGGTGCAGTTCGGTGGTTCGGCGCTGGCCGACGGCGACAAGCCGAGCAGCGCGGCGCCGGCCAAAACGGCCAACGAGAGCGGGTATGCCCTACGGGTTCCGGACATCGGACGGACTCCTTCGGTCGAGGTGTCAGTGCCAGTGTGGAACCGAGTGATCGCTGATGCTCTGCGTCCCAAGCAGATTCACAGGAGGCGCGCAGAAACCCTGCAGCGGCGCGGCTACGCCGGATACTCGTCGCGCTTGCGCGGCCAGTCGGAGAAGTCCTCGCCGCGGCCCTTGGGCGCCCGGTCCAGCAGCTGCCAGGTGGCGTTCAGCGCTTCCGTGCCGCGATCGTAGGTCGAGTAGGTGTGGTAGACCACGCCGTCTTCCAACGCGAAACAGCTCAGCGCCATCAACTCCATGACGTCGAGCATGCTGCCGCTGCCCGATCCGAAGTCGCGGCGCGGCGTCGGAACATGCATGTAGCCGAAGAAGTCGGTGTCGAAATCGCTGTCCCCGGAGGACACCCACTCCACCTCCCAGCCCATCCGCTGCTTGTAAGCGCTCAGAACCGGCAGCGGCGAACGCGACGAGAGAATGAATGTGACGTCGCGCTGCGCCAGGTGCGGGACGGCCCCGACGAGATTGTCGGTTTCGAAGGTGCAGCCCGGACAGCCCTCCGGTGTCTTCGGGCCGTGCATGAAATGCCGCACGATCAACTGGGATCGGCCGTCGAACAGTTCGGCGAGCGTGCGGCGTCCGGCCGTGGTGTCGAACTCGTATGGCTTGTCGACCCGCACCCACGGCAGTGCCTGCCGCTCTTTTGCCAGCTCGGCGGCCCTGCGGGTTAGCTCCTTCTCGTTGGCCAACTGTCGCTCGTAGGCCGCTCGCCACTGGTCACGCGTCCCGACCGCGTGCGTCGTCATTTCAACTACCTCCTCGTCACGTGAGCATTCGGCTAGGCAGACTCGCGCCGGCGCGTGAACTCATCGCTCGACCCGCCGGGCGTACCTCGTCGGCGCCGTGGGTATCCGTTGCCGTTGAAGCCCAATGCTGCCTCGGGAGAGACCATGACGACCAGGCCCGAATCATCGGCGGGCCTGCACCACGTCACGGCGATCGCCGCGGACCCGCAGCGCAACGTCGACTTCTACCGCGAGGTGCTTGGCTTGCGGCTGGTGAAGAAGACGGTCAACTTCGACGCGGCCGACGGCTACCACCTGTATTTCGGCGACGAGTCCGGCCGACCCGGCACGCTGATCACCTTCTTTCCATGGCCTGGCCTCCCGCCCGGGCGCCGCGGCACCGGCCAGGCCACCACCGTGTCGCTGTCGGTGCCGCAGGCGTCGCTGGGCTGGTGGCGGGACCGGCTGACGGCCTTGGATGTCGCGGTCGGTGAGCCGGGCACCCGCAACGGGGAGGACGCCATGACGGTGCGCGACCCCGACGGTCTGTGCCTGGAACTGGCCGCCCACCCCGAGGCCGCCGACGAACCGGTCTGGGAACAGGGGCCTGTCGCCGCCGAGCACGCGATCCGCGGGCTGCATTCGGTCACGCTGACCGAGGCCGGTTTTGAAAGCACCGCCGAACTACTCACCGACACAATGGGATTCCGCTACATCGACGAGTCGGGCAACCGGTTCCGGTTCCGCACCGGCGACGGCGGCGCGAGCTCACGGCTCGATGTGGTGTGCTCACCGGAGGCGCCACGAGGACTCGTCGCCGCCGGCGCCGTGCACCACATCGCCTGGCGGGTCCCCGACGACGCCGACCAGCAGCGCTGGCGCGAACTCCTGCTGGGCAACGGGCTCAACGTCACACCGATCCTGGACCGCAACTACTTCCGGTCCATCTACTTTCGCGAACCCGGCGGAGTGCTGTTCGAAATGGCCACCGACACTCCGGGATTCACCGTCGACGAACCGTTGATGGAATTGGGGCGGACGCTGAAGCTGCCGCCGTGGCTGGAGCCGGACCGGGCCGCGATCGAGGCCGCGCTGCCGCAACTGCGCGACCCGGACATGCGGGTCATGCCGTGACCGACTACGGGCACGACCTGATCTTCGGCACTTTCGTCACGCCGAACAACAGCCCCGCCCGTCAGGCCGTCGACCAGGCCGTCGTTGCCGAGCGGGCGGGCCTGGACCTGGTCACCTACCAGGACCACCCGTACGTGGCGAGGTTTCACGACACCTGGACGTTGCTGTCCTACGTCGCCGCGCGAGCCGAACGAATCCGGCTGAGCGCCAACGTGATCAACCTGCCGCTGCGCCCGCCGGCGGTGCTGGCCCGTTCGGTGGCCAGCCTCGATCTGCTCACCGGTGGTCGAGTCGAGCTGGGCCTGGGTGCGGGCGCGTTCTGGGACGGGGTGGCCGCGATGGGCGGGCCGCGCCGTGGCGCGGGGGAGTCGGTCACGGCGCTGGAGGAGGCCATCGCGATCATCCGCGGCATGTGGGACGTCGACGCCACCGGTGTGCTGACCGTTGACGGAGCGCACTACCGCGTGCGCGGCGCCAAACGCGGACCCGCACCGGCGCACGACGTCGGCATCTGGCTGGGCGCCTACCGGCCGCGGATGTTGCGGCTGATCGGCCGCGAAGCCGACGGGTGGCTGCCCTCGCTGCAGTATCTCCCCGGCGGCGTCGCCGACCTCACGGCGCTGAACCGCCACATCGACGACGCGGCGGCGGCCGCCGGACGCGAACCGCGCGCAATCCGCCGGCTGCTCAACATCGGCGGCAGCTTTTCCGGATCGGGCTTTTTGCAGGGACCTCCGCGGCAGTGGGCAGAGGAGCTCACCGACGTCGCGCTGGCCTTCGGCGTCAGCGGCTTCGTACTGGCCTCCGACGACACCGCCACCACCGAACGTTACGCCGCGGAGGTCGCCCCGGCGGTACGGCAGCTAGTTGCCGCCGAGCGGTAGCGGTTCTTGTTAGGGTCGGCGAGTGGGTCGCGGCGTGCGCGGGTTGGTCATCGCGTTCGTGCTCGCATTGTGCTGGGCGATCCCCGTGCCGGCGGCGGCCGACGACCCGACGATCGACGATCACCATCCGTATTTCAACGAAGACGAGTACCAGGCGTTCTACACGCCGCCGGATCCGCTGCCGCCGGGCAAGCCCGGCGACCTGATCCGCACCGAACCGTCGCGCCTCGTGCTCGAGCCGTCGGGTCAACTCGGCATGATCATGGCCGACGGCACCCGAATCATGTACCGCAGCAACGATGCTCGCGGTAACCCGAACGTCGTCACCGGTACGTACTTCGAGCCGCATGCGCCGTGGCCGTTCGGCGGGCCCCGCCCGCTGATCGTCTACGGCCCGGGCACCCAGGGCCAGGGCGACCAGTGCGCGCCGTCGCGTCAGTTCAATCAGGGCATCCACTGGTCGCCGTACCTCGACATCGCGTTCAACTACGAGGAGTTGTTCGTCGCGACGATGGTCGCGCGCGGTTTCGCGATCGTCATGACCGACTACGAAGGTCTGGGCACCCCGGGGCTGCACACCTACGCGAACCGGGTGTCGCAGGGCCACGCGATGCTCGATGCGGCGCGGGCCGCCAAGAACCTGCCCGGCACCTCGCTGGTTCCCGACGGTCCGCTGGCGTTCTGGGGTTACTCGCAGGGCGGTGGTGCGGCGGCGTCCGCCGCGGAGATGGCCGAGTCGTACGCCCCCGAACTCAACGTGGTCGGCTCCTACGCCGGGGCGCCGCCCGCCGATCTGAAGGCGCTGTTCCCGTTCATCGACGGCAGCATGCTGATCGGGGCGGTGGGATACGCGCTGAACGGGGTGATGAAGGCCTACCCGGAGCACGAGGCGGCGATCCGAGCGACGCTGACACCGCGCGGCGCCGACATGCTGTTCAAGGTGCAGGACCAGTGCGTCGCAGAGACCCTGACGAAGTTCATGTTCCGGCATCTGCAGCCCTACTTCAATCAGGACATCTTCGAACTCGTCGAGCAGGAGCCGTTCAGGTCGCTGTTCGACGAGCAGAAACTGGGCCGCACGAAACCCAATGCGCCCGTACTCATCAACGCCAACCGATTCGACCCGCTGGTTCCGTGGGCGCCCGCGATGCAGATGGGTCGCGACTGGTGCGCCCAGGGCGCAGACGTCGAGGCGCGCACCAACGAGCAACCGCCGTTCCTCAACAAGGCGATGGTCAACCACGGCCTGCCCATGCTGGTCGACGGTGAACCCGCCATGCAGTGGATCGCCGACCGATTCAAGGGTGTGCCGACGGCGCCGAACTGCGGACGGTTCTGACTCGGGCGGTCAACGCAGTCGAAAGAGCATCTCTCCCGCGCGCGGCACCACCAACGTGTCGGCGTCGTCCGCGTAGGTCTGCGGGTCCACCGAGTCCGGATCCAGATAACCCAGATTCGCGGCGCGGCAGACGTTCTCGGGAATCCGGGTGGCGAGTGTGACCCGGACACGGAGCTTCTCCTCGCCCGTTTGGGCGTCATAGGTGCCCGCACCCCGAAGGTGCGTGGAGTGGGCCAACACACCCCAGGGCAGCGCGGCGAAACGGTCCCACTGTTTGACGAAGTAATCGCGGCAGTGGTAGCCGATCTCGTAGATCTCGGGGTGGGAGGCGGACAGTTCCGTGACGTGCGGGGCGTAGAGGATCACCTCGCCGTCGTCGGCGACCACCGGCTCCACCTTGTAAAAGCCCTTGGCCGCGGTCCAGATGTCGTCGTACATCTGCGGGACGATCGAGAACACCCGGCGGACGGGCGCATCGAGGTAGGTGACGTGGGTGGCCGCACACACCTCGGCCGCCGACGCCCAGGATGCGACGGTGTCCCCGAACGACAGCGAATGCAGGCCGCTGGTCTGTACCGGCGATCGCACGGTGCTGCCCACGGCGCTGTCGGTTGCGCCGTCGGCGGTCTCGGCGGTGACCGCGCACAATGCCAACTTCTCGCCGGGAATCAATGCCGCCCCGTCGTCGATCAGGGCGCGCACCGGGGTGATGCCTGTCGTGCCGATGATCTCGGCCGAGGTGATCAGGGCGCCCAGCCAGTGCGAGACGTCGATGATCTTCTGGCCGCCCACCCCCGGGAAGAAGTACTTGTTGCCGCCGGAGATGCCGACCACCTCGTGCGGCAGGACGGGCCCGAGCACCAGGGCGATGTCGTGGTCGACGACGGCGCGGTTGAGCAACACCGGCACAGCGAGGTTCATCCGCCCTTCGGACAGCTCGGCGATGCGGGATGCGGGGATGGTGCCGAGGTCGACGAAGCTCTCCGGTTTCCACCACTCGTGGTTGATCACCGTGGTGCCCGGATAGCTGTCCGCCAGGCGCCCGGGTTGGTAGCCGAGGTGCTCGGCGAGCGCCTCTTCGCTCATCTTGGCGTGCGTGCCCAACGCGATCAGCACGGTCAGCCGGCTCACGCGTCCGTACAACGCAGCGTGCACCGCACGCAACAGCAGCGGAAGCGGACACGTGCGGGTGGCGTCGGGCACGAGGACACAGACACTGCGCCCGTCGAACGGATGGGCGCCGAGTTGCTCGTGGACGAACTCGGTGACCTCGTCCTCGGTGAGCACGGTTGCCGCACCGCCGACCCGCGCTGCGCTCGCGGCCAGCCCGGGCGGTACCTCGCCGATCAGTGTCATGACCCCGATCCTGCGGTCCGCTCGACGCGTTGGCAAGGACGCCCGGCAGGGAGGCGTTGGCAGGGAGGAATTGGCACTGTGGCGCGCACCCGACGCACAATCGACGGATGACCGACGTCGGGCATCTGCTGTATCGCCGCGACGGCGACCTCCCGGCACGCCCGGTCCGCATCGCTCACCTGGGAACAGGCAACTTCTTCCGGGCGCACCAGGCCTGGTACACCGAGCACGCCGGTGACGGTGCGGACTGGGGGATCGCGGCGTTCGCCGGCCGATCCGGTGCCACCGCACGACAGCTGGCCGCCCAGGACGGGCTCTACACACTGCTGGTCCGCGGCGCCGACGGCGACCGGCCGGAAATCATCTCCTCATTGACCAGCGTGTCCGCCGACCTCGACGACTGGCGACGTTGTTTCGCCCTTCCGGAGCTGGCGCTGGCCACGCTGACCGTCACCGAGGCGGGCTACCGGCGGGCAGGTGATGGTTCCCTGGACCGGGCCGACGCCGAGGTCGTCGCGGATATCGACGCGTTGCGCCACCACGGCACCGCCGCCGAGGTGGTCACCGCGCCGGGCAAGTTCGTACTCGGTTTCGCGGTGCGCCGCGGCCTGGGTCTGCCCGGATTGGCGGTGGTGCCGTGCGACAACGTCCCGGACAACGGGGCGATGGCCGAGCGGGTCGTCGCCGATCTGGCCGAGGCCGTCGACCCGGGTCTCGCCGAGTGGATCGCTGCGCACATCGCCTACGTCTCCACCGTCGTTGACCGGATCACGCCGCGCCCCACCGACGACGACCGTGCGGCGGCACACGACCCGGCCGCGGTGGTCACCGAGCCATATTCCGAATGGGTGTTGTGCGGCGAGTTTCCCCAGGGCCGTCCCCGCTGGGAGGCGGCAGGGGCCCGCATCGTCGCTGACATCGCGCCGTGGGAGGCGCGAAAACTGTGGCTGCTCAACGGGTCTCATTCGCTGATGGCGTACGCCGCGACGTTGCGCGGTCATCACACCGTGGACGAGGCGGTGTCGGATCCGGTGGTGCTCGGCTGGGTCCAGCAGTGGTGGGACGACGCCGCGCGGCAGTTGCCGCTGCCCGATGCGGAGATCGCCTCCTACCGCGCCGCGCTGCTGGAGCGCTACGCGAACCCGCGCATCCGCCACCGTCTGAGCCAGATCGCCGCCGACGGCTCGCAGAAGCTGCCGATCCGGGTGCTGCCCACCGTGCGGGGCGAACTCGCCGCCGGTCGCGTACCGGTCGGCGCGGCGCGAATCCTGGCGGCCTGGGTATGCCATCTGCGTGGACAGGGTGCTCCCGTGAACGACATCGCTGCCGAGGAGTTCACCGCGCTTGCCGCCGCGGCCGGAATCGACGAGGCCGTGGACCGGGTGCTGGCCCGCCTCGGCGTCGACGACGACAGGTTGCGCGACGCCGTCGCGACCCTGGCACGTGAGTTGAGCCTCTAGGATTTTGGGCATGGTGTTCGGGGACGACCAGGCGGGCGTCGACCGGGTGACCGCGCAACTCGACGGGATCGGCCGACTCGGTGTGGCGTACTCGGGCGGGGTGGATTCCGCGACGCTGCTGGGACTGGCGATCCGCGCGCTGGGACCGTCCCGCGTGCTCGCGGTCATCGGCGTCTCGCCCAGCCTCGCCGACGACGAACGCTCGGCCGCCCACGACGTCGCGCGTTTTCTCGGCGCATCGGTGGTGGAGGTCGCGACCCACGAGGGGGAGCGCCCGGAATACCGCGCCAACGGACCGGATCGCTGCTTCTACTGCAAGGACGAGCTGTTCACCCGCATCGGCGGCGAAGTCTGCGAGCATCATGGGCTCGACGCCGTCGCCTACGGTGAGAACGCCGATGACGTTGCGCGCCAAGACCGCCCGGGCGCGCGAGCCGCGACCGAGCATCGGGTGTTGCGTCCTCTCGCCGACGCGGGCCTCGACAAGGCGGCGGTGCGCCGCATCGCGCGGGTGATGTCGCTGCCGTGTGCCGACAAACCCGCTCGGCCGTGCCTCGCGTCCAGGATCCCGCACTACGAGCCCGTGACCCCGGAGAAGCTGGCGCAGATCGAGATTGCTGAAAGAGAGTTGTTCCGACTGGGATTCGACGATTGCCGAGTCCGCCATCACGGTGACGTCGCCCGCGTCGAGCTGCCCCAAGCCGACATCGGCCGCGCGACCGGCGAGCTGCGCACGCAGGTACACCACGCCGTCACGTCGGCGGGCTTCCGCTTCGTGGCGGTGGACCTGGCGGGCATCCAGTCCGGCGCTTTCACCGTCCCGCTCATGGTCGTCCGCGGTGACTGACGAAGCCGACGCGTCCGAACCCTTCGCCGAGCTGGACCTGGATCGCGCCCGGCGACGCGGCTATCCCGAAGCCGTTCTGTGTCAAGGCAAGACACCGGAGCAGGTCGGCGCCATCGCCACCACCCTGCGAGGGCACGGTGCCCGCGCGCTGTTCACCCGCGCCACACCCGAACACGCCCGTGCCGTCATCGCCGCGCTGCCCGACGCCTTCTACGCCGACGACTGCGGGCTGCTGGCGTGGCCGGCGGAGCCGCCGGGGGCGGTCGGAGGCCTGGTACTCGTCGTGGCCGCGGGCACCGCGGACCACGTCGTCGCGCGCGAGGCACTGTTGACCGCGCGCCACCTCGGCAGGCCGGCCGAGCTCATCATGGACGTCGGCGTCGCGGGGTTGCACAGGGTGCTGGGCAAGCTGGACGCTCTGCGGGCGGCCCGCGCGATCGTCGTCGTGGCCGGGATGGACGGGGCGCTACCCGCGGTGGTCGCGGGTCTGGTCGCTGCACCGGTGGTGGCCGTGCCGACCTCCACCGGTTACGGCGCCGCGTTCGATGGGTTGGCGGCGTTGCTGGGAATGCTGAACAGCTGTGCGCCCGGTGTGGGTGTGGTCAACATCGACAACGGTTACGGCGCAGGGCATTTGGCGGCTCAGATCGCGGCTCCGACCTGAGGGCCGGCATCGCCCGGCCACGGCGCGCCACGGCGGATTCCGCGCGCCGCGGCGGCCGCGTTCGCCTCGTCGAGGACCTGCCGCACCGGCACCGCGCGCTGCTGTGCCAGCGCCGCCGCGTCGTCGAACTCGGGCGTGGCCACGTCCACGGCCCCGCCGCGCAGCCCGATCTTGACCCGGACCCGGCCGCCCTCGACGGTGACCGGAACCACGACGCGCTCCAGTGCGCTCCGGTGCACCGGAGCCTCCCGTACGCCCAGAGTTCCTGTCAGAGCGAAGATCTCCGAGCGCAACGTGTCGCGTTTGCCTTCGGCTCCGAGCACGCAGAGGGTGTGCGCGGGTCTGCCCTTCTTCATGACGATCGGCACCAGCCATGCGTCTGCGGCGCCCGCGTCGAGAAGCGCGGTGAGCGTGGACGGCCATACGCGCGGGTCGATGTCGTCGACGTTGGTTTCCAGCACCCACATCATCGACGCCACCGCTGCAGATTCTGGTTCACCGAGGACGACGCGCACCACGTTGGGCCGGCCCGCCACGTCGCGGCTTCCGGCGCCCACGCCGACGGCCGACACGGTCATCGCGGGTAGGGGGCCGCATTGTGTGGCCAGTCCTCGCAGCAGGGCCAGTCCGGTCGGTGTGGCCAGTTCACCGTCGCCGCCCGAGGACACCCGCCAGCCGCGGGACAGTTCGGTCACCGCGGGTGCGGGCACGGGCAGATCGCCGTGGGCGGTGTCGACCCGCCCGGAGCCGAGCGCGACCGGACTTGCGGTCACCTCTGTGGCGCCCAGGTCGGCCAGCGCGGCGCACACGCCCACGACGTCGGCGATCGCGTCCCACGCACCGACCTCGTGAAATGTCACCTCGTCGGCGGGCACACCGTGGACACGCGCCTCGGCGTCGGCGAGCAGAGCGAAGACCCTCAGCGCGGACTCCCGGACACCGATGGTCAACGGTGCCTGTTCGAGCAACAACCGGACGTCCGCCCAGCGGCGATGTGGGTGCTCTTCGGCGACGCTGGTGACCCGCGCGTGCACGGCCCGCAGACCGGCGCGACGGGTGGTGCGGGTGCCGACCTCCACCTCACCGGGAACGACCGCGGCGACGGCGCGTTGCACCGACGGCAGCCCCGCGCCCGCGTCGATCAGCGCACCGAGCAGCATGTCGCCTGCGACTCCCGCGGTCGCGTCGATCCAGGCGCGGCGGCCGGCAGTTGTCACCGGTGCCCGTCAGAACATGTCGTAGAGCGAGATCGCCCCGACCGCGAAGATCGCAATCGCGGAGATGACCAGGTAGACCGTGAACATCCGGCCGTCCTTGATCCGCGGATCGGTCTCTTTGAACGACAGGTACAAGCTCGCGATCGACACCGCCACCAGATACAGGGCGTTGAGGATGCCGCCGAGGATCACCAGCGCCAGCGGCGAGGCGGCCACCACCCCGAGCACACCCCACAGGATCGGCTGGACCACCATCAGGCCGCGCAGCCACCGGTCGCGGGACGTCGAGTCCTTCCAGTCGAAGACGCCGAACACCGCGATCGCGTTGGCGACCTGCCTGCTGAGGCTGGGGACGTTGGCCAGGATCGTCTTGTACAGCGCCAGCGCGGCGAACGCCAGGAACACGACGCCGACCCAGTCGCCCACGGTGTCGGTGAAGATCCGTGAGATCGTCGTCAGCACTTCGTTTCCGGCGGGCACCAACCCCTGCGGATTCAGCACCGCCGCGCCGAGGATGTAGAACGACGCCGTCGAGGTGGTGTAGATGACCCAGGCGACCCAGACGTCCTTCTTCATCACCGAGATCCAGCCCCGCGCCCGCCGCACCCAGGCCTCGGATCCGTCGTTGGGTCCGGTCCAGGCGGCGTAGCCCTTCTCCACACACCAGAACGAGTACGACGTGATCTCGCCGGCTCCGACGCCGGTGAGGCCGAACATCGCCAGCGCGACTCCCATGGTCCCTGCGGCGAGCTGGAACTGCATGCCACCGGCGAGGTCCGAGATGCTCCACGCGAACGGGGTGACCTGGATGCCGAACACCAGGACGACCACCGCCGCGGTGACGATCACGACCAGGACCGTCGACACCTTCTCGACGATTCCGTAGCGGTTCGCGATGTGGATGGCGATGGCGACCACCACCATCACCAGCACCCAGAATCCGACCGATGCGGTGCTCGGCGAGTCACCCCCGATCGGCACCAGCAGCGACAGTGCGAGGCCCGCGGCGCTCAACACACCGGCCTGACTGGTCAGGAACTGCAGGAACATCAGCACAGCGAGGTAGGAGACCCAGCCGCGCTTGAGGAACCGCGGCGGCACTCGGTTGTAGCCCTCGATAGCCGACTGCCCGGTGGAGATCGACCAGCGGGCCACTTCGATCTGGACGGCCACCTTGACGAACGTCGAGACGAAGACCAGCCACAGCAGCAGAAAGCCCACTTCGGCGCCGAGAGTCGTGGCGGTGATCAGCTCACCGGAGCCGACGACGGCGGCGCTGGTGATCATGCCGGGCCCGAGGAAGCGAACGCTCGGTCCCCAACCCTTCGGCGGCTCTTTGATTTTCGCGGGGTCCAAGGCGTAAGGGTCGCCGATCGCGGCGGGCGCGCCGATCGGCTCGGAGGCTGTCGCCAAGGCCAACTCCTCGTCACGCGATCGTGAGATCGCTGGGGCGGTGATTGCCGGTACCTGGACACTAGTTCGTCGCACTGCCGTCGCGGTGGGGTTTGCCCGCGTAGATTCCGGCGGCGCGGGTAATGATGATGAGGCGATGTAAGCGGTACCGCCCGGAGTCCGTCCGTCCGTCCGTCCGTCGACGAGGAGCACCTCGTGGCCAAAACCTCCAGCAGCGGGGGGCTCGGTGTCGCGTCGAACCGTCCGCGGATGCCGCCGGACTGGCAGGGGTGGGCTTCGGCCGCGATCGCGCTCGCCGGGTTCGTGCTGTGTCTGTTGATGTGGCTGCGCGGCGGCGGCGAGTTCACGGTGCCCTGGGTGCCGACCCTGGATCTGCACCTGAGCTTCTCGTTCGACGGCCTGGCCGCCCTGTACTCGATGCTGGCCTGTGGCATCGGCGCCCTTGTGTTCTGGTACGGAACCGGGTACCTGTCGCTGCACCTGGCGCACGAAGGTCGCCCGGCGCGGGAGCGGTGGCGGTTCTGGCCGTGGATGGTGCTGTTCGCGCTGGCGATGGTCGGGTTGGCCACCGCGCAGGATCTCGTGCTGCTGTTCGTCTTCTTCGACATCACCGCGATCTGCTCGTACTTTTTGATCGGTTTCGACCGCGGCGAACAGAAGGCGCGTCGAGCGGCGCTGATGGCGCTGGTGATCACGGTCGCCAGCGCGGTGGCGATGCTCATCGCCGCGGTGCTGTTGTACGCGAGCCACGGAACGTTCTCGATCCCGGAGTTGCTCGAGCGAGTCGAGCCCGGGACGACGACCACCGTCGCCGCGGTGCTGCTCGCGGTGGCGGCGTTGGCCAAGAGCGCTCAAGTGCCCCTGCACTTCTGGCTGCCCAAGGCGATGGCGGCGCCGACGCCGGTCTCGGCCTATCTGCATTCGGCGGCGATGGTGGCGGCGGGCGTGCTCGTGCTCGGACGGGTGCATCCGCTGCTGGCGCGCAGCGACGCCGTGCTCACCGGCCTGCTCGTCGTCGGCGTGGCATCCATCGTCGTCGGAGGGGTGCTCGCGCTGGGCCAGGACGTTCTCAAGCAGGTGCTGGCCTACTCGACGATCTCCCAGTACGGCTACGTCGTGATGCTCTACGGCATCGGCGGCGGGGCCGCGGCGGGCGCGGCCGCGTTCTATGTGCTGGCGCACGGTGTGGCCAAGAGCGCCCTGTTCATGACCGCGGGCGCGGTGACGATGGCAACGGGGGAGGATCGGCTGTCCCGGCTCGGCGGGCTGGGCCGGCGTCGACCCGTGCTCGCGGCGGCGGCGGGTGTCGCGGCCGCGAGCCTGGCGGGGCTGCCCCTTACGGCCGGGTTCTTCAAAGACGAACTGTTCTTCGATGCGGCCGGTGCCGCCGGAGCGCTGCCGACGACGCTCGCCATCCTTGCCGCGGTGCTGACCCTGACCTACATCGGCCGCTTCTGGATGAAGCTGTTCCTGGGTCCGACGCGGGCGCAGCCTCGGGCGGTGTCTGGCGTCCTCACCGCGCCCGTCGTCGTCCTTGCGGTCATCAGCGTGGCGGCAGGACTGGTGCCGCAGCTGTTCAGCGGCCTGGCCGCGGACGCCGGCTCGGTCACCAACGCCGCCCCGGTGCAGCTGTCACCCGCCTACCATCTCGACGCGCGTCCGGCGAACCTGATGGCGCTGAGCGTATGGGCGCTGGCGGCGGTGCTGATCGCCACGCCTCGGCTGCGCGACAGCGTTTCTCGGGTACTGGCCCGCGCCGGCGAGCGCGCGGGGTCGCTGCGCATCTACACCAGAAGCCTTCGCGTGTTGGGGCGTATCTCGGCTGCCATTCACGATCGGGAGGTGCGCGACCTGCGCAGCAGCATCGCGGCCGTGCTCGTGCCCGCAGGTGCGCTGACCGCGTTCGCGTTCGCGGTGACGCCGACGGCCGGCCAGTACGCGGTGGGGGCGGTGCACGGAAGCGACTGGTTGATCCTTCCGCTGCTGGGGCTGGTCGCCATCGCCACACTGGCGACCGCCCGGATCGGCACGCGGGTCGGGATGGTGTTGGCGTTGTCGGTGGTCGGCTTCGCGCTGGCCGCCGTCTACGCCCTGGTCGCCGCACCCGACATCGCGCTCGTGGCGGTCCTGGTCGAGACGATGATCACCCTGGTCTTCATCGCCGCGTTCAATCGGTTACCCAAGCGGGCCCCCTCCAGCGGGCCCGTCGAGCCGGCGCCCCCGAACCGTACAGAGCGGATTCGTCAGTGGCGCAACGTGATTGCCGGGGGGGTCGCCGGAATCGCCGCGTTCGTCAGCATCTGGGGATTCCTCTCGGCGCCGACGCAGATGGCCGGAGTGGCCGAGGAGTACATCCGGCGCACCCCGATCGCGCACGGGGAGGACGTCGTCACCGTGATCATCACCGATTTCCGCGGCCTGGACACGCTCGGCGAGATCACCGTGCTGCTGGTCGCGGTCGTCGGGGTGGCGACCCTGCTGCGGCGAGGTCGACTGTGGTGAGGCGGACGAGCGTGGTGTTGCGCGTGGTGGCACGGCTTCTGCTCGGGCCCAGCCTCATGGTGGCCGCCGCGCTGATCGTCAAGGGTTACACCGACGTCGGCGACGGCTTCGCCGCCGGTATGGTGGTCGCGCTCGCAATCGCATTGTGCTACGTGGCTTTCGGGGCCGCCGACGCCGAGCGCTTGTTGCCCCCGCTCCGATACTCGCCGCACTGCGCCATCGGCGGGCTGCTGATGTCGCTGACCGTCGGTTTCTTCCCAGTGCTGTTCAACGCGCCGTTGTTCAGCCATGAGCCCGGCCCCGGTGAACCCGTCACCACCTTCGGATCGTTGGAGTTGTTCACGCCGCTGATCTTCGACCTCGGCATTTTCCTTCTCGTCGTCGGCGTGATGACGGTGCTGCTGCACCAGATGGCCGAACCCGATGCCCACGCCGCCGACGACGGAGAGGGGGCTGAGTCGTGACCCTGGCGTTCGCCGTTGCCGCGGCCATACTTTTCGGTTGCGGCGCATACCTTCTGCTGCAGCGCGACCTGATCCGCATCGTCGTCGGTGTCGCGCTGATCTCGCAGTCCGCCGTGGTGACGCTGATCGGCGCCGGGCTGTCACGCGGGCAGGCCCCGATCGATCCGCAGGCCGGCGCCCCGGTCAGCGATCCGGTGCCCCAAGCTCTGGTACTCACCGCGCTGGTCATCGGGCTGGCGACGCTCGCGTTGCTGCTCGCCCTGGTGCACCGCGCGGTCATCGCTTCGCGCACAGCCCATCACGACGAACTCGCCGCCCAGGAGATCGCGCACGAAGAGGTGCTCGAGCGCGATCGCCGACGCGACAGCAGTGAGATGACGTGATGCGCTGATGTCGGTCTCGCTGTCGCTGTCGCTGGCCCTGCTCATCCCGTGGGTGACGGGTGCGGTGCTCGTCGGGCTGGACGGCCGGCGCCGCTGGGTCGCCTGGTCGGCGGTGGGCGCGCTGGCGGCGACGTTGACGGTGCTCGCGGTCCTCACCGTGCAGGTGGTGACCGACGGTGGGCGGCAGTCGACGACCGGCGGCTGGCCGGCCGGGGTGGGCATCGTGCTGAACGCCGACGCGCTGGGGGCCACGTTCGCGCTGGTCTCGGTGGTCGTGTTGCTCGTCGCGGCCTGCAACGAAGCCATCGTCGGCGTGCAGAACCGCACCTTCCCCGGCTTGGTGGTGCTGCTGGCGGCGGGCCTGACGGGGTTGTTCTTCACCGGCGACGTGTTCAATTTCTATGTCTTCTTCGAGATCTCGATGATGGCGTCCTACGCGCTGGCCACCTACGGCGGCGGCGCCCGCCAGCTGCGCGCGGCGCTGATCTTCGCTTCGGTGAACCTGCTGGGGTCGTTCCTGTTCTTGATCGCGGTCGCGGGTACCTACCGCATCACCGGCGCGTTGGCGATGGCCGATGTCGCCGAGCGCATCCACGGCGTCGGCGCCAACGCGACATTGCTCGTCGCGGTCGGCTACTTCGTGGCGTTCAGTGTCAAACTCGGGCTCTTTCCGTTTCATTTCTGGCTGCCGACGGTCTACGCGGGAACCAGGCCCGCCGTGGCGGCCATTCTCAGCGGTGCGGTCGCCAACATCGGCGGCTATGGTCTGCTGCGCTTCGGCGCCGGAATCTTCGGCGAGGAAGTGCGGTTCGCGGCGACCGCACTCGTGGTGCTCGGTGTCGCGTCGATCCTCTACGGCGGCGTGGTGTCGGTGTCGCGCGGCGACATCGGCGAGACGCTGGCCTACTCGGCGATCGGACAGGTCGGCTACGTCCTGGTCGCGCTCGGCGTCGGCGGTCCGATCGGGCTCGCGGCGGCCGTCCTCTACAGCGTGGTCAACGCGCTGAACAAGGGCCTGCTGTTTCTGGCCGACGGGCTGCGCGGCCCAATGGTGGCCGCCGCGTTCGCGATCGGGGCATTCAGTGTCGCCGGTGTGCCACCGGCGCTCGGTTTCGTCGGCAAGCTCGAGTTGTTCCGCACCGCGATCGCCGCCGACAGCGCGGCCCTGGTCGTGCTGCTCCTCATCGGAAGCGTGCTGTCCTTGGTCTACATGTTTCCCAGTTACCAACGACGGTTCTGGCGCACGGATCTCACGCCCGCCGAACCCGTTGCGGTGAGCCCTGTTTCGGCGCGCACGTTGGTGGCCGCCATCGCTCTTCTCGTGATCGCCGCGGGCCTGTGGGCCGAGCCGCTTCTGATCCTCAGCCAGACCGCCGCCGAAGCCCTCACCGGGAGGTTCACATGATCGCCGCGATATCCCGGGTCGTCGCGCTGACCGCCGTCTACCTGATGGTGCTGAGCAGCGTCGAACCCGCCGACATCCTCATCGGGGCGCTGCTCGCGACCCTGATCGTGCTGGCGGGAACCGTCATGCGAAAACGGACCCGGCATCCGGACCGGCCGGCCGGCACGACGCCGTGGCGCCGGATGGCCGGAGTACCGGCGCTGATCGGGGTCACGGTGCTCGACATGTGCCGTGCGAGCTGGACGGTGTCCCGGCACTGTCTGGGCCTGCAGCCGATGTCGCCCGGCCTGGTGACGATGGCGATCCGTCCCGGTTCACCGGCGTCGGCGACGGCCTGGGCGATCCGTGTCGGGTTGTCTCCGGACACCGTCGTCGTCGATGTCGACGACGAAGAGGGCACGCTGGTGTTGCACGTCCTGGACGCGCGCGACCCCGACGCCATCCGTCGCGAGCAGATGCGTTCCTACGAGCACGCGCAGCGCCGCGTTTTTCCGTGACCGCCATGCCCACCGCGCTGCTCATCGTCGCCCTGGTCTGGACCACCGTGCTCACCGTGGCCGGAGGACTGTTACTGCTACGAGCGCGCGATGTGCTCCAGCGCGTCATCGCACTGGACCTGCTGGCCGTGCTCCTGGTCGCGCTGCTGGCGCTCGTCAGCTATCTGCGCGACGTGCCCTACTACTTGAACGCGGCGGTCGCGCTCGCGCTTCTCGCGTTCGTCGCGACCGTCGCCACCGCGCGCTACCTCGGATCCGGAGGGCCGTTCGAGTGATCTCCCTGGTGCTCGACACCCTCGGCGCGGTGCTGCTGGTCGCGGGACTGGTGCTGTTGACGATCAGTGTCTACGGATTGCTGCGGATACCGGACACGTTGAGCCAGTTGCACGCCCAGGGCCTGGCCACCGGTCCCGGAGTGATCGCGGTGCTGGCGTCCTCGATCGCCACCGAGAACGCCGCGATCATCGCCTTCGCGTTTCTGACCATCGCCTTCATGGTGGCGTCCTCGCCGGCCTCCGGTCACGCCATCGCCAACTCCGCCGGCCGTCGCAGCCAACGCGCGCACGAGCCACGCGAGGAACCGGACGGTGAGCGCGACGTCTGACGAAACCGCTGACAGGTCACACCGACGCGGTGGCCGCCCTGGAGATGCCGGCGGCCTCGTACACCTGGGTCTCGTCGAGGGTCTCCTGGGCAAGCAACTCGGCGACGATGCGGTCGAGCCGGCGCCGATTGTCGCGCAATAGCCGCCGGGCCTCGACGTAGCACTCGTCGATGAGTCGACGGATCTCCTGGTCGACGGAGCCGAGCATGGAGTCCGAGACACCACCCATCCGCGGATCGCCCTCGCGAGGCAGCACCGACACCGGGCCGATCCGCTCGGACATGCCCCACCGTCCGACCATGGCGCGCGCAACGTTGGTAGCCGTCTCGAGGTCGCTTTCCGAACCCGTGGTCACCACGCCGAAGATCTCCTCTTCTGCGGCCATCCCGCCCAGGGCGCCGATGATGCGCCCACGCAGATAGTCGGCGGTGTAGCCGTAGCGGTCCTCCTCCGGGGTGGACCACGTCACGCCCAGGGCGTGGCCACGCGGGATGATGGACACCTTGCGCACCGGGTCGGCACCCGGTTGCAGCATGCCGAGCAACGCGTGTCCGGCCTCGTGATAGGCCGTGCGGCGACGTTCCTCCTCGGAAACCACCACGTTGCGGGCGGTCCCGAGCTGCACCTTCTCCAGGGCGTCGGACAGATAGCGGGCCGTCACGTGGGTCAGCCCGTCGCGGGCGGCGGCCAACGCCGCCTCGTTGACCAGGTTGGCCAGGTCCGCGCCGGTCATGCCGGGTGTCGCGGCGGCGACCGTGTCGAGGTCGACGTCGTCGGCCAGCGGTACCGAGCGCGTGTGCACGCGCAGGATGGCGATGCGACCCTTGCGGTCGGGCGGGTTGACGGTGACTGTGCGGTCGAACCGTCCCGGCCGCAGCAGCGCCGGATCCAGGACATCGGGGCGGTTCGTCGCGGCGAGCACCACCACTCCCTCCGATCCGCTGAAACCGTCCATCTCGGTGAGGATCTGGTTGAGCGTCTGCTCGCGCTCGTCGTGCCCGCCGACGCTGGCACCGCCGCCGCGCGAGCGGCCGATGGTGTCGATCTCGTCGATGAAGATGATCGACGGAGCGACTTTGCGGGCTTCCTCGAAGAGTTCGCGCACCCGGGAGGCGCCGACGCCGACGATCATCTCGATGAACTCGGCTCCGCTCGCCGAGAAGAACGGCACGTTGGCTTCGCCCGCCGTCGCCCGTGCGAGCAGCGTCTTGCCGGTGCCGGGTGGGCCGGTCAGCAGCACACCTTTGGGCACCTTCGCACCGAGCTTGCGGTACTTCTCCGGATGACGCAGATAGTCGACGATCTCGTTGATCTCGGCCTTGACCTCGTCGATGCCGGCGACATCATCGAAGGTGACCCGGACCGTCTCCGGGTCGACGGGCTCGCGCTTGCGCGAGTTCATGCCGAAGAGTCCGCCGCCACCACCCTGCATCGACTGGGCGCGCTTGAACAGCCAGAACCAGAACCCGAACAGCAGCAGGATCGGGGCGAAGGACAGCAGCAGGTTCCAGAAGATACCGCGGTCGGTGCTCAGCGGTTCCGCCGAAACCGTGGCGCCACCCTCCTCGAGCTGGGTGAGCAGGTCATCCTGGGCGAAGGTGGGCCGTTCGGTGGTGAAACGGTCGTAGGTTTTCGACGCATCATCTTGAGCTGGAACGGGTTTCGCTTCGCGCAACGTGCCTTGGATGGACTCGCCCTGGGAGAACACCTCGGCGACGTTGCGCTGCTCCACCTGTGCGGTGAACTCGGTGTACGGCACCTTGGCCGGATCGCCCAGCGTGTCCTGGAAGGACAGCAGCCCGAACACCGCCAGATAGCCGAGACCGAGGTACATCAGCACGACCCACCAGCGCGGCCGTCGACGTTGACCGTCGGCGTCCGCGTTCTGGTTGGGTAGCCCTTCGGTGCGCCACGGTTTGGGGTCGTCGTTGTTCGGCGGCTTCGACGCCGCGGACGATTCGCGTCTGCGCGTTCCGTTCGTGCGCCCGGACTCGGTCACAGTATCCAAGCTAGCCGGGTCGTCGGCTTTCGATAAGGGACCGCGGTTTCCTCGCGGATTCTGCGGTGGCGGCGTCATCGTTGCCATGGAGGCCGGGGGGCGTTGAGATCGAATCGCACCCCGACCATGCGGATCACGAAGCACACGGTCGCGGCGCCCAGCGTCGCCGCGATGTTCTGCACGCCGAGGCCGTAGAGGAGCGCCGCACAGGCCGCGCCGATCATCGCCGGAATCGCGTAGAGCTCGCTGCGGAACACCGTGGGCACCTGCCCGATCGCCATGTCACGGATGGTGCCGCCGCCGACGGCGGTGATGGTGCCGACGATGACCGCCTGCAGGACGCCGAACTCGAGGTTCAGTGCCTTGTAGGCGGCGAGCACGGCGAACACGCTCAACCCGACGGCATCGGCGATGGTGATGGGCATGGTGAACCGCTCGAGGGCGGGGCTCAGCACGAACGCGATGGCGCCGCCGCCCGCGGCCACGGCCAGATAGCGCCAGTCCACGAAGGTCGCGGGCGGAAGTGAATTCAGAAGGATGTCGCGGATGACGCCACCGCCCAGCCCGGTGAGCATGCCGACGGTGACCACGCCGAAGATGTCCAGACGCGTTGCGCGCAGCGACACGAGCGCACCGTTGAGTGCGAACGCGAACGTGCCGATGAGGTCGAGCACCAGCAGCAGAGGCGTTTCGGTCGACATTGCTTGGTGTATACCCGAGGCCGCGCCCGTGTCCCACGACCCCGCCGGCGCGGTTCGATGCCTCACCGACGGAAGCGCGCGCTAGGTCGAGGACCTGTTGCCGACGGTTGACGCCGGATCGACGCAACAGGTCCTCTGAACGGGTCAGATTCCGTCGGCGATGCGGACCGCTTCGTCGAAGTAGGGGGCATCGACCTGCACCGAGTAGCTCTTGGCCACCAGACCCGAGATGCTCGAGAAGTCGCGCCGGCCACCGGTAGTCCAGTGCGCGATGAAACCGAAAACGCCGCCCCAGAAGGCGCCGATCAACAGGCTGCCCAGCAGCGTCAGCAACACCCCGGACGGGACGAGGACGAAGAGGCTGAACAGCAGGCCGAACAGCAGACCGAATCCGGCGCCCGCCCCGGCGCCCATCAGCGTGGCCCTGCCCTTGGTCATCCTGCCGGTCACCTGCTCGACACTGTCGACGCCGTGACCGATGATGCGCACACGTTCGACGGGAAAGCCCTCGTCTGACAGTTTATCCACCACGCGCTGTGCCTCTTCGTAGGTCGGATACACGCGCAGCACCATCGACTCCAGTGAGTTTCGGTTCAACGTCGCTGTCATGAAATCTCCTATCTGATCTAGTTGGTTGGTACTACCCAACTATAGTATCTTTGGTTGGTATATACCAACTATTAAGCAGGTGTGAACGCGGTGGCCAAACACGAAGAGGGCGAAGACCGGGCCGTGTACGAGGCGATCCGGCAGATTGCGCGGTGGTCCAACCGCCCCGACGCGCGCGCCGCGCTGCTCGGACGGGCCGCACAGGATTTCTCACCGATCGACGTGGACCTGTTGCGCGCCATCGTCTCCAACGGTCCAGTGCGAATCTCCGACCTTGCCCATTGGCAGGGCGTCGACAAGTCCACGATGTCGTTGCAGGTTCGCAGGCTCGAACAGCGTGATCTGATCCGCCGGCGCCCGGATCCCGCCGATCAACGGGCCGCACTGCTCACCGCGACCGCCAAGGGGCGCCGGACCTGTCAACGCATGGACGTCGCAGGCACCGACGTCGTCGCGCGCGCATTCGCGCACTGGCCCGAACGCGACCGGCGGGACCTCGCCACGCTTCTGGCCCGGTTCGCCCAAGACCTCACGTCCTCTGGCGAGATCCTGCGAGCGAGTGCGTCGGCGCCCTGAACGCAGCACCGTGGATTAGTAGCCGGTGAAAGAGGAACCCCTATCAAGCACCCATCGATCGGAAGGAGCCAATCATGGTGAAACTGTCAGTGATCTACTACTCCGCAACGGGGCACGGCACCGCGATGGCGCGCACCGTTGCCGAGGCCGGGGAGAAGGCCGGCGCCGAGGTCCGGTTCCGCCCGGTCGCCGAAACCCGCGATCCCAAGTCGTTCGCGGACAACCCCGCCTGGTCGGCCAACTACGAAGACACCAAGGACCTTCCGTCGGCGACGGGGGACGACATCGTGTGGGCCGACGCGGTGATCTTCGGCTCACCGACCCGATTCGGTTCTCCCGCAGCGCCTTTCCGTACCTTCATCGACACACTGGGTGGGTTGTGGGCACAGGGGAAACTCGCCGACAAGGTCTACGCCGGGTTCACGTCGTCGCAAACCGCTCACGGCGGGCAGGAGACCACGTTGATCAACCTCTACGTGACGCTGATGCACTTCGGCGGCATCATCGTGCCACCCGGGTACACCAACGAGCTCAAGTTCGCCGATGGAAACCCGTACGGCGTCAGCCACATCACCGGCCCGGACAACAAGTCCCCTGTCAACGATGCGACCAACGCCGCGCTCGAACACATGGCGCAACGGGTGGTCACGATCGCCGGCCGCCTTGCCGGATAGTCCTCGCGCAGTGCGGACGTAGGCGAATGCGTCTGCGACACTGCTGAAGCCATCACGACCTCTCACCACCCGTCCATTGGCGCACGACAACTCAGAAGGTGTACGTGGACATGATGCGGCTCTTCAGTCGACCGTCGGCGCTGCGCTTCGCCACCGCCCGCTACCACTTTCGCGAAAGTCTCTTCGCGCTCCCCGCCCTGGTGCTGGTGGGCGGCATCGCCCTCGCGGAGGCGACGGCCTACCTCGACGACATCGTGGGCGTGAACACCTCACTCCCGTTGACCCTCGAAATGAACAGCAACGCGGCGACGTGGCTACTGAGCACCGTCGCCGGCGCCACCATCACCACCGCGGGAGTGGTCTTCTCGCTCACGGTGGTGAGCCTGCAATTGGCCAGCAGCCAGTTCTCACCACGGGTGATGCGGTCGTTCATCCGGGACCGGCTGAGCCAGTTGGTCATCGGCCTACTGGTGGGCACCTTCGTCTTCTGTGTGCTGACCCTTCGCCATATCAGCGGGGACCCGATGTCGAATGCGCCGCGGGTGTCGATGACGGCGGCGGTCGTACTGGCGGTAGTGACGGTGCTGCTGATCATCGCCTACCTCAACCGGTTGGCCTACGGGCTGCAGGTCGGGGAGGTGGTGCGCACCATTGCCGCGGAGGCCGACGAGGTGATCGAGGAGCAGGAGCGGCAGACGCGCATGGAGACACCGGCCCCCCACCCGGCGCCGGGAACGGGCGAGCACCTGACGGTCCATGCGGGCAGCGACGGCTGGGTCACCCAGTCGGCGAGCAGGTACATCCTGGCCGCGGTCCCGCCCGCGACCGTCGTGCGATTGGAGACGCGCACCGGCGCCTACATACACCGGGGCGAGGTGCTGATGACGCTGTGGCCGAAGCCGGCCGACGCCGGTCGCGTCGACCGCAAGCTGAGGTCGACGGTGGAGGTGGCCGATATCCGCACCATGCAGCAAGATGTCGACTTCGGCGTCCGGCAGCTGGTCGACATCGCTCTGCGTGCGCTCAGCCCCGCCGTCAACGACCCGACCACGGCGGCCGACGTGGTGCTCCGAATCGGCAGCCTGATGCGCAAACTGTTGGCGGCCGACATGCCGCCGCAGGCGGTTTGCGGACCCGACGACAGGATTCTTCTTCGGCCCTGGGATCTGTCGCACGAGGAATACATCGCGCACGCCTTCGACCAGATCCGCCAGAGTTCGGTCGGTCAACCGAACGTCGTTGCGACGGTGTTGCGGGTGCTGCGGATGCTGATCGAACACGCTCGCAGCGTGGGCCGGCAGGAGTACATCGCCCCGCTACGCAGGCAGATCGGGTTGTTGATGGACGCCATGGACGCCCAACCCGACCTCCACCCGGCCGATCTCGAACGCCTCCGGGCGATCTCGCAGGAGGCGGCCACCGACCCGGCAGAACACGACGTCTGATCGGCCTCGGGCACCGAGGCGCCCGGCATCGCTAGTGTCACAGCCGTGCTGATGGTCATCGAGGGGGTCGACGGCGCGGGCAAGCGCACGCTGACCAACGGGCTTCGCATCGCGTTCGAAGCCGCCGGCCGAACGACGACAACCCTGGCATTTCCGCGCTACGGCCAGTCGGTGGAGGCCGACGTGGCCGCCGAGGCGCTGCACGGGTCCCACGGTGACCTCGCCGACTCGGTGTACGCGATGGCGGTGCTGTTCGCGCTCGACCGTGCCCGCGCGCGAGCCGAGATCCAACGCCTGCAGAACACCTACGACGTCGTCATCCTGGACCGCTACGTCGCGTCCAACGCGGCCTACAGCGCCGCGCGCCTGCACCAGGACGCGGGCGGTGAGGTCGTCGAGTGGGTGCGCGCCCTGGAGTATGAGCGCCTCGCGCTACCGCGGCCCGATGCCCAGGTACTGCTGGCCGTGCCGATCGAACTGGCGGCTCAGCGGGCCGAGCAGCGCGCCAACACCGAGGTCGACCGGGCCAAGGACGCCTACGAGCGCGACGGCGGGCTGCAGCAACGCACCTCCGACGTCTACGCCGCCCTGGCCGCATCGCAGTGGTGCGGACGCTGGGAGGTCGCCGGGCCCGAGGTCGATCCGGCCGCACTCGCCGCCGAACTGGACCCTCACTAGTCCCGTTCGGCGTCATTCGCCGGTCAAAGCGCGAAACGCGCCGTGTGGTAGCCGGGGTTTATCGCAATTCGGTGACACCATGGTCTCCATGAGGCAAAGGATTCTGGTTGTCGACGATGACCCGTCGCTCGCCGAGATGCTCACCATCGTGCTGCGGGGCGAAGGCTTCGACACGGCGGTCATCGGTGACGGCACCCAAGCGCTGACCGCGGTCCGTGAGCTGCGGCCCGATCTGGTCCTGCTCGACCTGATGCTGCCCGGCATGAACGGCATCGACGTCTGCCGGGTGCTCCGCGCGGATTCCGGCGTGCCGATCGTCATGCTGACCGCCAAGACCGACACGGTCGACGTCGTACTGGGCCTGGAGTCCGGCGCCGACGACTACGTGATGAAGCCGTTCAAGCCGAAAGAGCTCGTCGCGCGGGTGCGGGCCCGCCTGCGGCGCAACGAGGACGAGCCGGCCGAGATGCTGTCGATCGGCGACGTCGACATCGACGTGCCGGCCCACAAGGTCACCCGCCAGGGCGAACAGATCTCGCTGACCCCGCTGGAGTTCGACCTGTTGGTGGCGTTGGCGCGCAAACCGCGGCAGGTGTTTACTCGTGATGTGCTGCTCGAACAGGTGTGGGGTTATCGACACCCCGCGGACACCCGTTTGGTGAACGTGCATGTCCAGCGGTTGCGGGCCAAGGTCGAGAAGGATCCGGAGAACCCGCAGGTGGTACTCACTGTTCGAGGAGTGGGGTACAAGGCCGGACCGCCGTGACATGCACGGCTCTCGGCCGTGGTCGTGATCCCGACCGCTTGGCGGTCGCCGTGCTGACCACTCGGCGGGCGCCGTGATCTTCAGCTCCAGACGACGCATCCATCGGCGCTCGGCGCCGCTGGTGCGCGGACTGGGCGCGCTGGGGCGGGCGATCAGCCTGGCCTGGCGGCGCTCCCTGCAGCTGCGCGTCGTCTCGTTGACGTTGGGCCTGTCGCTGGCCGTGATCCTGGTGCTCGGATTCGTGCTGACCAGCCAGATCACCGATCGCATCCTCGAGGTCAAGGTGCGAGCGGCGACCGAGCAGATCGACCGTGCACGCACCACGGTCAGCGGAATCGTCGGCGGCGAGGAGACCCGCTCGCTCGACAGCAGCCTGCAGCTGGCGCGCAACACACTGATCGATCGCAGCGCCGACGCCGAACCGGGGTTGGCGGGAACCTACGACGCGGTTCTGGTGGTTCCCGGCGACGGGCCTCGGGCGGCGACCGCGGCCGGCCCGGTTCAGCAGGTGCCCAACACGCTGCGGGAGTTCGTCAAGGCCGGCCAGGTCAGCTATCAGTACGCAGCAGTGCACACCGACGGTTTCTCCGGGCCCGCGCTGATCGTCGGCAGTCCGACGTCGTCATCGGTGACGAACCTCGAGCTCTACCTGATCTTCCCGCTCAACAACGAGGAGTCCACGATCGCGCTGGTGCGCGGGACGATGGCCACCGGGGGCGTGGTGCTGCTCGGACTGCTCGCCGCGATCGCCCTGTTGGTGGCGCGCCAGATCGTGCTGCCGGTGCGCTCGGCGTCGCGCATCGCCGAGCGGTTCGCCGAAGGCCACCTCACCGAGCGCATGCCGGTGCGCGGCGAGGACGACATGGCCCGCCTCGCCGTCTCGTTCAACGACATGGCCGAGAGCCTGCACCGCCAGATCACCCAACTCGAGGAGTTCGGCAACCTGCAGCGCCGGTTCACCTCCGACGTCAGCCACGAACTGCGCACCCCGCTGACGACGGTGCGCATGGCCGCCGACCTGATCCACGACCACAGTGATGATCTCGATCCCGCTCTGCGCCGGTCCACCGAGTTGATGGTCAGCGAGCTCGACCGGTTCGAGACGTTGCTCAACGATCTGTTGGAGATCTCCCGCCACGACGCCGGTGTCGCCGAGCTGTCGGTCGAGTCGCTGGATCTGCGCTCGACGGTGCGCAGCGCCTTGGACAACGTCGGGCATCTCGCGGCCGACGCCGACGACGAACTCGGCGTCGACATGCCAGGAGAGGAGGTCATCGCCGAGGTCGATCCGCGACGGGTGGAGCGCATCCTGCGCAACCTCATCGCCAACGCCATCGACCACGCCGAGCACAAACCCGTCCGCATCCGGATGGCCGCCGACGACGACACCGTCGCCGTCACCGTCCGCGACCACGGGGTCGGGCTGCGCCCCGGCGAGGAGAAACTGGTGTTCAGCCGCTTCTGGCGGTCGGACCCCTCGCGGGTACGTCGTTCCGGCGGCACCGGTCTCGGTCTGGCGATCAGCATCGAGGATGCCCGCCTGCACCAGGGCAGGCTGGAGGCCTGGGGTGAACCCGGTAAGGGCGCCTGCTTCCGTCTGACGCTGCCGCTCGTCCGCGGGCACAAAGTGACCACCAGCCCGCTGCCGCTGAAACCCGTTGGGCCGGAAGATGTGCCGCCGCGCAGCCGTGATCGTGAACCTGCGCAGGAGTCCGTGTGAGAACCCTGCTGGCCGTCCTGGGTGCGCTGGCATTGGTTCTGACCGGCTGTGCGGGCGTGCCCAGTTCGTCCTCGCCGCAAGCCATCGGAACCGTCGACCGGCCCGCCCCGCCCAGCCTGCCCAAACCGACTCCGGGCATGGATCCCGACGTGTTGCTGCGCGAATTCCTCAAAGCCACCGCCGATCCGGCCAACCGGCACCTGGCCGCGCGCCAGTTCCTCACCGAATCCGCTTCGCAGGCTTGGGATGACGCGGGCAGTGCGCTGTTGATCGACAACGTGGTGTTCGTCGAGACGCGTGGTCCCGAACGGGTTTCGGTGAGCATGCGCGCCGACATCCTCGGGTCGTTGTCGGACATGGGCGTGTTCGAGACGGGGGAGGGCGCGCTGCCCGACCCGGGGCCGATCGAACTGGTCAAGACCCCCGACGGTTGGCGCATCGACAAGCTGCCGAACGGCGTCTTCCTCGACTGGCAGCAATTTCAGGCGACCTACCGGCGCAACACCCTGTATTTCGTCGATCCGACCGGTGGCACCGTCGTGCCCGATCCGCGCTATGTCGCGGTCTCCGATCCCGACCAGCTGGCCACCGAACTGGTGAGCAAGTTGATCGCCGGACCGCGACCGGAGATGGCCAAGACCGTTCGTAATCTCCTCGAACCGCCCCTGAAACTACGGGGCCCGGTGACGCGCGCCGACGGCGGCAAGATGGGCGTCGGCCGGGGCTACGGCGGCGCCAGGATCGATCTGGACAACCTGTCGACCACCGATCCGCACAGCAGGCAACTGCTTGCGGCGCAACTCATCTGGACGCTGTCGCGCGCGGGGGTCAACGGGCCGTACGTCATCAATGCCGACGGTGCCGCCCTTGACGACCGGTTCGCCGACGGTTGGGAGACCTCCGACGTGGCGGCCACCGATCCCGGCGCGGCCTCGGGAGTGGCGGCCGGCCTGCACGCGTTGGTGGGGGGTTCGCTCGTCGCGCTCGACGGTCGGCGGGCGCCGCGGGTTCCGGGACAGTTCGGGCAGATGCCGGACCAGACCGCTGCGGCGGTGTCCCGCACGGGGCAGGAGGTGGCCTCGATTGTCACGCTGCGGCCGGGCGCACCGGATATGGCGTCGTCGATGTGGGTGGGCGCGCTCGGTGGCGCCGCATCGCAGGTGTTGGATGCGCGGAGCCTGTCGCGGCCCAGCTGGTCGCTCGACAACGCGGTCTGGGTGGTGATCGACGGTAACAACGTCGTGCGCGTCATCCAGGACGCATCGGGCCAGCCGGCGCGGATACCGGTCGACTCCACGCTGGTGTCGAGCAGGTTCCCCGGCGTGGTCACCGAGCTGCAGTTGTCGCGCGACGGCACGCGCGCGGCGATGGTCATCGATGGACGGGTGATCCTGGCCGGTGTCGAGCAGACGCCCGGCGGCGGCTACGCGCTGACCTACCCGCGACGGCTGGGGTACGGCCTGGGCAACACCGTGGTGTCGCTGTCATGGCGCACCGGTGACGACATCGTGGTCAGCCGCACCGATCCCCAGCATCCGGTCTCGTACGTGAACCTCGACGGCGTCAACTCCGACGGACCGAGCCGCAACCTGCTGATGCCGGTCACCACCGTGGCGGCCAACCCGTCGACGGTGTACGTCGCCGATGCCCGCGGGGTGGTGCAACTATCCGGCTCGGTGGCCGAGGACGATCCGGCGTGGGCCGAGGTGCGTCCGCTGCTGGTGCCGGGCGCCGAGCCCGTGCTGCCGGGCTAGAGCCGGCTCGCGAAATCAACACCAGGGTTGCAAACACACCCCTCGTCACGACCCTGGTGTTGCGTTCGCGAGAAATCGATGTGAACCGACCTCCGGTATCGCCCGTTGTCCTGACAGAACGACGCCGCAGGCGTTTGCTATCAGCCAGGAGTGAAGATGAGGACTCGCGGTCCGTTGATCACGTTGGGCGCGGTCGCCGCGCTGGCAGCCGCGCTGTGGCTCGGCAATGCTTCCCAGGAACCCGCGCCCGCGGCCGCGCCGGCGACCGAATCGGCCACCACGCCGAGCGCTCCGGCGCCCGCAACCGCGCCGCAACCGCCCGCGACGGGCTTCCCGGCCAGGGCCGACTACGTCGGAACCGTGCCGACGGCCATCGGCCCGATCACGTTGGAGATCTCGGTCGACGGCGACCAGGCGATCGCGTACGCCTGTGACGGCGACTCGGTCGAGATGTGGCTGCGAGGCGACGCCACGGACGGTGTCGTGAACCTCACGAGCAGGGACAAGACCGGGGTTCTCGACGGCCACCTCGACGGCGATGCGGTGATGGGGTTGCTGACCATCGGCGAGAAGAGCTGGGTGTTCACGGCGCCGGCCGCCGAAGCGCCCGCCGGCCTGTTCGTATACGAGCGCGACGGCGTGCGGAGCAGCTGGATCGTCGACGAGGACGGTGACGTCACCGGCGTGCTCCGTCGCAACGACGGATCCATCGGTCCCGCACCGGTTCTGGCCACCGACGGCACCGCGGTGATCGACGGGCAGCGGGTCAGGGCCGTTCGCGTCGGCGGTGGCAGCGATGTCTGATCCCGCTTCTGGGTTGGTGGCCACCCGCAACACCGGCGCGGCGGGGATGCTGATCGCCGTCAGCCTCGGCGCACTGGTCGCCATCACGCTCGGGGTGTTCGGCAAGCTCCATGAGCCGCAATTCTTTTCGATCAACGTCGCGGGGTTCTCCAGCGGCACGGCGGTGAAGTCGTGGCTGGCCACCCTTGCGGTTTCGTTGGCGCTGTTCCAACTGTTCTCGGCGTTCGTGATGTACCGGTTGACCCCCGGTGGGCGCGCGCCGGCGTGGATCGGAACGGCCCACGTATGGTCGGGCCGGTTGGCGGTGCTGGCGACCGTGCCGGTGGCCGTGCACTGCCTCTACGCGCTCGGCTTCGCCGACACCGACAGTCGGGTGCTGTTTCACTCGCTGTTCGGCTGTTTCTTCTACGGCGTCTTCGTCACCAAGATGATCCTGCTGACGCGTGGTGGGCTTCGCGGCTGGGTGCTTCCCATCGTCGGGGGACTGGTGTTCTTCGGGTTGGTCTACGTCTGGCTCACCTCGGCGCTGTGGTTCTTCCAAACCAGCGGACTGAGGTTCTGACGAAGGGATTGCCATGCGACGCAAACAATTTCTGGTGGGCGCCGGGCTCGGAATCGCGACCGGCGCGCTGGCGGCCTGCAGCACGTACGGTGAAGATTCCGGCGCCGCCGAGGAGCCGGCCGCCACGACCACCGGGGGAGCGGGGGCGCCGGTCGCGGTCCTGGCAAAGGTCGCCGACGTTCCGGTCGGCGGAGGTGTGATCGTCGACGGGACGGTGTTGACGCAGCCGACGCCAGGTGATTTCAAGGGGTTCTCGGCCACCTGCACTCACGCCGGGTGCACGGTGCGCGACGTGGCGGGCGGCACCATCAACTGCCCCTGTCACGGCAGCAGGTTCAACCTCGACGGCACGGTGGCCAACGGGCCGGCAGCCCGTCCTCTGGGGTCGAGACAGGTTGACCTGCAGGGAGATTCGATCATCTTACGCTGAGCACCTCACGTTGACGTGACGCCGGGAATGCGGCCTTCACGAAACGCTTCGACGAAATGGCGGTGATCGTCGCGCACGATGCCGGCGTACTCCAGACCGAACGTCACGAGGTCGGCCGAGAACTCCTCGACATGGTCGCCGATGACCGAGTCGATCGCCTCCTCGGTCTGGAACTCGACCACCCTCTGGTCGCTGTCGGCATCCCCGACGCAGTGCACTTTGGCCACCGCCCGCCCCAGCTGCTCGATCACTTCGGCCAATTCGTCCGGTTCGGTCAACTCGCTCCAGTCCAGATCGGCTGCATACGGGGATATCTCGCTGACGACGAAGCCGACGTCGTCGATGTCGGTGTAGCCCAGCAGCGGATCGGCGTGCGCCTGCAGCGCGCGTTGAGACACGGCCGTTCGGTGGCCGTGGTGCTTGAAGTGCCGACTCAGGCCTCCATCCTGAACGACGCGGCTGGGCGCGGCGACGTTGCCCTGCTTCATCGACAGCACGGCGTCGTTGTCCAACGCCTGGTTGAACCCCTCGATCAGCACGGTGTAGGTCGGCAGACCCGCGCTGCCGATACCGTGACCCTTCTTACCGATCACATCCTTGATGTCGTAGGTGATCCCCTGGAACCGTTTGGTTTTCGGAATGGTCTCAAGATATTCGGCGAAGGCAGTCTCGACCTTGGCGCGTTCAGCGTCCTCGAGTCGACGTACCCCGGCGGCCTGCCGGAAGCGTCTGTCCCGATCGTCCACCGCGGTCAGACGATCCAGCATCTCGGACCTCGTCGACAGCCGTGCGCTCTGCAAGGCCGACCGCACGGCGCCGCGCGCGGTGTCGAGATTCAACGAGAAGCTCGCGTCGTCGTCGGCCTGCAGGAACCACCGCACCTGATCGATGTAGGCGCGTGTGAAAGTGTCGATCAGCCTGCTGATTTCGTGATCCGACAGGGCCTTCTGCCAGCACATCAGCGCGACGCTGGCGGCGAACCGCTGCAGGTCCCAGGTGAAGTGCCCAATGTAGGCCTCGTCGAAGTCGTTGACGTCGAAGATCAGCTTGCCTGCGCCGTCCATGTAGGTGCCGAAGTTCTCGGTGTGCAGGTCGCCTTGGATCCACACCCGGCTCGTGCGCTCGTCAACCCAACGGTCCTCACGCTCGGCGACGTCGCGGTAGAAGACGCAGGCGCTGCCGCGGAAGAAGGCGAAGGGCTCGGCGGCCATCTTGCGGAACTTGGTCCGGAACGCATCTGGATCGGCCTCCATCAGATCGGCGAACGCGTTCACCAGGCAATCGACGATCAACGACTCCCGTTGGTCCTGCATGGACACGGAGTACCCCCGGGTGTCACCCCTTACCGCCACACTGACCGCGTGCTCGATCTCGTTCTCCCGCTGCAGTGCGGGGGCTGCGGCGCCCCGTCGACGCGGTGGTGCGCGGCGTGCGCGGCCGCACTGACGGTCAAGGCCGAAGATCCGCACCTCGTCTCGCCGCGCGTCGACCCCGGAGTTCCGGTGTACTCCCTCGGCCGTTACGCCGGGCCGCGGCGGGCAGCCGTCATCGCGGTCAAAGAGCACGGCCGAACCGATCTGCTGCCTGCGCTCGCCGGGGCGCTGCGGGCCGGCCTGGTGCACCTGCTCACCTGGGGACTGGTCGACACCCCGGTGACGGTGGTCCCCGCACCGACCCGGCGGTGGTCGGCGCGCCGGCGGGGCGGTGACCCGGTGACCCGGATGGTCCGCACCGCGGCGGCCGACTTGCCAGGGGTTGCCGTCCTACCAGCGTTGCGCACCCGCGCGTTCGTGGCGGATTCGGTCGGGCTGTCCACCGCCGCCCGGCAGCGCAACATCGGCGGCCGGGTCCGGGTCGCACGGCCCGTCGCGGGCGAAGTGCTCGTCGTCGACGACATCATCACCACCGGCGCCACGGCCGCCGAGTCGGTTCGCGTGCTGCACACCGTTGGGGCGCGCGTGGCGGCCGTGTTGGTTGTGGCGAACGCGTGACCGCCGCCGCGGCGCCGATTGTCGGGCTCACATAGCAGACCGAGGTGAAGAACTGGAAACAGGTACCCGGATTCACTGGCACTACCGGGTGAACGCGGCTACCGTCGGCTGCAACACCCGTGAATGACTCACGGCCGGCGCTGAAGATTCGAAGCGCCAGCATCGCCGACGCGGTAGGAGGTGAGTAGACGACACCTTGCACCGGCGAGCGGCGAGACATGCAAACCCCGTCGGTGCGGATCCACGACAACCCGGGCACGCTGACGCGTGCGGACGCCGAAGAAACGAGTTGCCAAGCATGTCAAGCCAATCCCTGGACTCCCGAACGATGGTGATCGAGGACGAAACGCCCGAACCCCGACCGCGCGCCGAAGTCGCGGTCACCGGCCGCAACGTCGAGATCCCCGACCACTTCCGCACGTACGTCGCAGAGAAACTGTCACGCCTGGAACGATTCGACCGCACGATCTATCTGTTCGACGTCGAGCTCGACCACGAGCGCAACCGACGTCAACGCAAGAACTGTCAACACGTCGAGATCACCGCACGCGGCCGCGGCCCGGTGGTGCGCGCCGAAGCGTGTGCCGACAGCTTCTACGGCGCGATGGAATCGGCGGTGGACAAGCTCGCCGAGCGGCTCCGCCGCGCACGCGACCGCCGCAAGATTCACTACGGCGACAAGACCCCGGTATCGGTCGCCGAGGCCACCGCTCTCACCGCCGCACCAGAGCCGCTGACCACGACACCGCCCGAACACGACGGCGCCGCGCTCGACGAGCACGAGCCAGGGCGCATCGTGCGGATCAAGGAGCATCCGGCCACACCGATGACCGTCGACGACGCGTTGTCGCAGATGGAGCTGGTGGGCCACGACTTCTTCCTCTTCCACGACAAGGAGAGCGACCTGCCGTCCGTGGTCTACCGCAGGCACGCCTACGACTACGGCTTGATTCGGCTCGCCTGAGCCGGCGGCTCGGTCCGGCTCGCCTGAGCCGGACCGAGCACTATTTCCCCTGGCCTGACGTAGCTGGGCCGGGTCGGGCAGCATGTCGCCTACCATGGGTTGAGCTCAAGACTTCCAAACCCATAGGGGAACTAGCGTGCTGCAAAAGTTGCTGCGTCTCGGCGAGGGCCGGATGGTCAAACGCCTCAAGGGGGTGGCCGACTATGTCGACTCCCTGGCAGCCGATGTCGAGAAGCTGACCGACGCTGAACTGCGGGCCAAGACCGACGAGTTCAAAAAGCGCGTGGACAACGGCGAAAGCCTCGACGACCTGCTGCCCGAAGCGTTCGCCGTCGCCCGCGAGGCGGCCTGGCGGGTGCTGGATCAGAAACCGTTCAAGGTCCAGTTGATGGGCGGCGCGGCGCTGCACTTCGGCAACGTCGCGGAGATGAAGACCGGTGAAGGCAAGACGCTGACCGGTGTGCTTCCGGCCTACCTCAACGCGCTGTCCGGCAAGGGCGTGCACATCGTCACCGTCAACGACTACCTGGCCAGGCGCGATGCCGAGTGGATGGGCCGTGTGCACCGGTTCCTCGGCCTGGAGGTCGACGTGATCCTCGCGCAGATGACCCCGGACCAGCGGCGGACCGCCTACGCCGCCGACATCACCTACGGCACCAACAACGAGTTCGGGTTCGACTACCTGCGCGACAACATGGCGCACTCCCTGGCCGATCTGGTTCAGCGGGGGCACAACTTCGCGATCGTCGACGAGGTCGACTCCATCCTCATCGACGAGGCCCGCACCCCGCTGATCATCTCCGGCCCCGCCGACGGCGCATCGCAGTGGTACACCGAGTTCGCGCGCATCGTGCCGCTGATGGAAAAGGACGTCCACTACGAGGTCGACATCCGCAAGCGCACCGTCGGCGTGCACGAACTCGGCGTCGAGTTCGTCGAGGATCAGCTGGGCATCGACAACCTCTACGAGGCGGCCAACTCGCCGCTGGTCAGCTACCTGAACAACGCGCTGAAGGCCAAGGAGCTGTTCCAGCGCGACAAGGACTACATCGTGCGCGACGGCGATGTGCTCATCGTCGACGAGTTCACCGGCCGCGTGCTGGTCGGCCGTCGCTACAACGAGGGCATGCACCAGGCCATCGAGGCCAAGGAGCGCGTCGAGATCAAGGCCGAGAACCAGACACTGGCCACGATCACGCTGCAGAACTACTTCCGCCTCTACGACAAGCTCGCCGGCATGACCGGTACCGCACAGACCGAGGCGGCCGAGCTGCACGAGATCTACAAGCTCGGGGTGGTGCCCATCCCCACCAACAAACCGATGATCCGCGCCGATCAGTCCGACCTGATCTACAAGACCGAAGAGGCCAAGTACATCGCCGTCGTCGACGACGTCGCCGAGCGCTACGAGAAGGGCCAACCGGTCCTGATCGGCACCACCAGCGTGGAACGTTCGGAGTACCTGTCCCGCCAGTTCACCAAGCGCCGCATCCCCCACAACGTCCTCAACGCGAAGTACCACGAGCAGGAGGCCTCGATCATCGCCGAGGCCGGCCGGCTGGGCGCGATCACCGTTGCGACGAACATGGCGGGCCGCGGTACCGACATCGTGCTCGGCGGTAACCCGGACTTCCTCACCGACAAGCGGTTGCGCGAACGTGGTCTGGACCCGGTGGAGACGCCGGATGAGTACGAGAAGGTCTGGCACGAGACGCTGTCCGCGGTCAAAGCGGAGTGCGCGCGCGAGGCCGAGGACGTCATCGCCTCGGGCGGCCTGTACGTGCTGGGTACCGAACGGCACGAATCCCGGCGCATCGACAACCAGCTGCGCGGCCGCTCCGGACGCCAGGGCGACCCCGGCGAATCCCGGTTCTACCTGTCGCTCGGCGACGAGCTGATGCGACGGTTCAACGGCGCCACGCTGGAGGCGCTGCTGACCCGGCTCAACCTGCCCGACGACGTGCCGATCGAGGCGAAGATGGTCACCCGCGCCATCAAGAGCGCGCAGACGCAGGTCGAGCAGCAGAACTTCGAGGTCCGCAAGAACGTCCTCAAGTACGACGAGGTGATGAACAAGCAACGTGTGGTCATCTACGACGAGCGGCGCCGCATCCTCGAGGGCGAGAACCTGGCCGAACAGGCCCGCAAAATGCTGGTCGACGTGATCACCGCCTACGTGGACGGGGCCACCGCCGAGGGCTACTCCGAGGACTGGGACCTCGAGCAGCTCTGGACCGCACTCAAGCAGCTGTATCCCGTCGGCATCGACCACCACGACCTGATCGACTCCGACGCCATCGGTGAGCCCGGCGAACTGACCCGCGAGGAGCTGCTCGAGGCGTTGCTCGCCGATGCCGAACGTGCCTACGCCGAGCGGGAGAAGCAGATCGAGGAGATCGCGGGCGAGGGCGCGATGCGTCAGCTGGAGCGCAACGTGCTGCTCAACGTGCTGGACCGCAAGTGGCGCGAACACCTCTACGAGATGGACTACCTCAAGGAGGGCATCGGCCTGCGCGCGATGGCCCAGCGCGATCCGCTGGTCGAGTACCAGCGCGAGGGCTACGACATGTTCATCGGGATGCTCGAGGGGCTCAAGGAGGAGTCGGTCGGGTTCCTGTTCAACGTCGCGGTCGAACCCGCGCCGCAGCCGGCCGTCGCCCCGATCGCCACACCGTCGGGCCTCACCGAGTTCGCCGAGGCGGCCGCCGCGCAGGCCCAGGGTGGCGTGGCCACAAAGGAACGGCCGACCGGAACCGGCCTGCGCGCCAAGGGGATCGACGACGAGTCGCGTCCGCTGACCTACACCGGGCCGTCCGAGGACGGCTCGGCTGAGGTGCAGCGGTCCGGCAACGGTAGCGGCGCACCGCGGCCCGCGGGGCCCAGCGGCGGCACCCGCAAGCAGCGGCGCGAAGCCGCGCGGCAGCAGGCCCGCGAACAGAAGACGATGCGCAGGCGTTAAGGCTCGACCAAAGCGGCGATGCGGCCCAGCGTGGCCCGCATCCCGTCCTCGGCCTGCTTGGGCGTCTCGCCCCGCTTGAGCAACAGGCGTTGCCGGTCGCCGGATATGTCCCAGGTTTCGCGCACCAGCGTGCCCTCGGATGTCGGTTCGAGTTCGTAGCGCCAGATGCGCCCGCCGATCAGCCCGAGGGGGCCCATCGTCGTCTTCCACGCGATGCGGCGGTCGGGTTCGAACTCGACGACCGTGTTGGTGGTCCGGTACGGAAGGAACAGCGACTCGGGCCTGCCCCGCATCGCCATGCCGAATGTGGCCCCGGCAGAAAGAGGTTGAGACTTCTCACCGGGTGCGTGAGCGACGGTGCCCGAACCGTCGAAGGCCGGATGCCTGCCGGCGTCGGCGAGCAACGCGAAGATCGCGGCCGGATGCGCCTTGATGAGGCGTTGCACGCTGATCGAGTTTCCCTGCACGCCGAGCAGGCTAGCGCTCAACCGATCTGCAGCGCGACCACCCGCCAGCGCCGGCCGTCGAACGCGATGCGCGCCGCGATCGCGCGGATGCGCTGTCCGCGACTGTAAGTGCCGAACACCTCCGCGGCCGGACCCTCGACGTCGGTCACGCGCACCCTGACCCGGCGCAGGGTGGCGACGGTGGAGTGCGGGTGCCGGGTCATCGCGAGCACAGTTTCGATGAGCGCCGGCGCCAACAGCGGGCGCAACTGCGCCACGGGTCGGCGCCGGTCGATCACCTCGAGCACCCGGCGCAACGCCGCATCGGCGAATACGACCGCGGCGCGCGGCGGGGCGGGCTCCGCGGGGTTCGGCGCGGGCCGTTGCGGGTGCGGAGTGCGCACACCGGCACCCGCCCTGCCGGATGGGCGGCGGCGCAGCGCTTTTGGCGACGGTGGCGCACAGGCGCCGACACCGAGGGGCGGTGGCTCACAGTCGATGACGGGCGCCACCAGCGCGGCCGGTCGCTCCTTGTCGGGGGCGGGCACGGTGGCTCCGGCGGGGGTGCACGATGATGTCACAACGCGTTCTCCAGCGACTCGACGAGACAGAACCCGTCTGCTGGAGAGTGGCAGACACCACCATGATCGCACGACCGGCAGGGGCTCCAAGACACCGAGAAGCACCCGTGATGCACATCCGCAGGGTTTGCCTATAGCGTGGCGGGAACTTCGGCGCACGCGGTCGGGCCGCGCCGGTACAGGGGAGGGACGACGTCGCGATGGTCACCCGGTTGTCGACGGCGGACGCGTCGTTCTACCACCTGGAGAACACATCGACGCCGATGTACGTGGGTTCGCTGTCGATCCTTCGCAAACCCCGCAGCGGCCTGAGCTACGAGACCCTGCTGGCCACCGTCGAACAGCGGCTGCCGCAGATACCCCGCTACCGGCAGAAGGTGCGCGAGGTGACACTGGGCCTGGCGCGCCCGGTGTGGGTGGACGACCGCGACTTCGACATCACCTACCACATCCGTCGCTCCGCCCTGCCCTCGCCGGGAAGCGACGCCCAATTGCACGAACTCATCGCGCGGCTGGGGTCACGCCCGTTGGACAGGTCGCGGCCGCTGTGGGAGATGTACCTGATCGAAGGTTTGGCCAAGAACCGCCTCGCGATCTACACGAAGTCGCACCAGGCGCTGGTGAACGGAATGACGGCGCTGGAGATCGGCCACGTCATCGCAGACCGCACGCAGAAGCCGCCGGAGTTCGGTGAAGACATCTGGATCCCGTTGCGCGAGCCCAGCGATCGACAGTTGCTGCTCGGTGCGCTCGGCGAGTGGATCATGCGCCCGGCCGAGCAGCTCGGCGCCGTCCGCTCGGCGGTCGTCGACGTCGCGACCAACGCGGGCCAGCTGGTCGACATGGGTCGTCGGGCACTCGAGGTGGCCCGCACCGTCGCGCGCGGCACCGCACCGAGCAGCCCGCTCAACACCACCGTGTCGCGCAACCGGCGGTTCACCGTCGCCTGCGGGCGGCTCGAGGACTTCCGCGCCGTGCGCGCCCGCTACGACTGCGACGTCAACGACGTGGTGCTGGCCGTGGTCGCCGGCGCGTTGCGCAACTGGCTGATGTCGCGCGGCGAACCGGTGACCTCCACCGCCCGGGTGCGGGCGATGGCACCGATGTCGGTGTATCCGGACGCCGAACTCGACGCGACCGGCCCCGGCCAGGCCATCAGCGAGGTGACACCGTTCCTCGTCGACCTTCCGGTCGGCGAGGGCAACCCGGTGGTTCGCCTCTCCCAGATCGCGCACGCCACCGAGTCCGCGTCCACCGCAGCCAGCCTGGTCGACGCGAGAACCATCGTGACCCTGTCGGGGTTCGCTCCGCCGACCCTGCACGCCATGGGCATCCGGGTGGCCACCACGTTCTCGGCGCGCCAGTTCAACCTGCTGATCACCAACGTGCCGGGCGCACAGCATCAGATGTACATCGCGGGCACCAAGCTGCTGGAGACCTACGCGGTGCCGCCGCTGCTGAGCAACCAGGTGCTGGCGCTGGGTGTGACGTCCTACAACGGCATGGTCTACTTCGGCATCAACGCCGACCGCGACGCCATGAGCGACGTCGATGTTTTGCCGAGCCTGCTGCGCGAGTCACTCGAAGAGCTGCTCGAGGCGGCCCAATAAACCCGACTGTGCGTTTGCGGGATTGACTCTCTCGCCGCCAGCGGGGTCGAATTGGGTCACCATGACGACGAGCGCAGAGAACGAGACGCCGGGAAAAGCCAGAACCGCCACGAGGCGCGCACTCAGATCGCCGACCGATTCCGTCGTGCCCCATCCGGCGCTCGATCTGCCGCCAGGAGATGGCGCCGTCACCCGGTCGCGTGGCGTGGACTGGGTCGTCTTCGGGGTCACCGCCGTCGTGGCCATCGCCTTTCTGGTGTGGGGCTTCGTCAGTACCGAGTCGCTGGCATCGGCGTCGGGCAGTGCGCTGACGTGGGTCATGGACAACACCGGGTGGCTGTTCGTGCTGACGTCGTCGGGTTTCGTGGTCTTCATTCTGTGGCTTGCGATCGGCCGCTTCGGCGCTATTCCACTCGGTCGTGACGACGAGGAACCCGAGTTTCACGGGGTGTCGTGGGTCGCGATGATGTTCAGCGCCGGCATGGGCATCGGACTGATGTTCTTCGGGGTGGCCGAACCGCTTTCGCACTTCGTGACACCACCACCGGGCACCGGTGA
Organism: Mycobacterium sp. IS-1590; assembly: GCF_001500025.1. Taxonomy (GTDB): domain Bacteria; phylum Actinomycetota; class Actinomycetes; order Mycobacteriales; family Mycobacteriaceae; genus Mycobacterium. The sequence continues at coordinate 505,201 of NZ_LQIW01000001.1, forward strand.
GCCCGGTAACCCGGAGGCCGTGCAGACCGCGATGGCCACCACGCTGTTCCACTGGTCGCTGCACCCGTGGGCGATCTACGCGGTGGTGGGCCTGGCGATCGCCTATGGCGTCTACCGCAAGGGCCGGCTGCAGCTGATCAGCGCGGCGTTCGAACCGCTGCTGGGCTCGCGCGCCAACGGGCCGTGGGGCAAGGTCATCGACATGCTGGCGATCTTCGCCACGCTGTTCGGCTCGGCCGCCTCACTGGGTCTGGGCGCGCTGCAGATCCGCAGCGGCCTGCAGATCGTCGGCGGTATCGGAGAGACCGGCAACACCATCCTCGTCGTCATCATCACGGTGCTCACGACGGCGTTCGTGCTGTCGGCGGTCTCCGGGGTCGCGCGTGGCATCCAGTGGTTGTCCAACATCAACATGGTGCTGGCGACGGTGCTCGCATTCTTTGTATTCGTCGTCGGGCCAACGGTTTTCATCCTCAACCTGTTGCCGACATCGCTGGGCAGCTACATGGCCGACTTCGCGATGATGTCCGCGCGCACCGGCGCCGAAGGCGCCGACGTCAACGAGTGGCTGCAGTCCTGGACGATCTTCTACTGGGCGTGGTGGGTGTCGTGGACGCCGTTCGTCGGAATGTTCATCGCGCGGATCTCGCGGGGTCGCACCATCCGGCAGTTCGTCACCGGCGTGCTGTTGGTGCCGAGCCTGGTGTCGCTGGTGTGGTTCGCGGTGTTCGGCGGTTCGGCGATCCGCGTGCAGGAGGAAGGCACCGACCTCGCCGGCGAAGGCAGCATCGAGGCGCAGCTGTTCGGCCTGCTCGACCAGTATCCGATCGCGACGATCGCCAGTGTGATGGTGATGCTGCTGGTGGCCATCTTCTTCGTCTCCGGCGCGGACGCGGCATCGGTGGTGATGGGGTCGCTGTCCGAACGCGGCACGATCAGACCGGGTCGAGCCACCGTGATCTTCTGGGGTGTGGCCACCGGCGCGGTCGCGGCGGTGATGCTGCTGGTCGGCGGGGAGGACGCGCTGACCGGGCTGCAGACCATCACCATCATCGCGGCGCTGCCGTTCGTCGTCGTGATGGTCGGTATGGCGGTGGGGTTGGTCAAGGACCTGCGCCGCGACCCGCTGATGGTCCGCAGACAGTATGCGCGGGAGGCCGTCGACACCGCGGTCATCCAGGGCGTCACCGAGCACGGCGACGACTTCGTCATCTCGGTGGAGAAGGATCCGGCGAGCGACAAGTCGCCCGACGACTAATCTCGCCTGGTGCGCGTCTACATCCCCGCGACCCTGACCATGCTGCAGCAGCTCGTGGCCGACCGGGTGCTGCATGCCCGCAGCGGTACGGCGTTCGCGCTGACACCCGCCCTGCGTGAGTCGTACGCCGAGGGCGACGACGAGGAACTCGCCGAGGTCGCGCGCCGGGAAGCCGCGCTGGCGTCGCTCCGACTGCTCGCCGGCGAGGGCGTGGGGGACCTGCCGCCGCGCCGCGCGGTGGTGGAGGCCGAGGTCGAGGGTGTGACGCCGCGCCCCGATCTCGACGATGCGGTGGTGCGGCTGGCCGGTCCGGTGGCCTTCGAGGACGTCATCGCCGCCTATGTCGACAACGCCGAGGCCGAGTCCGCGGTGTTGCCCGCGATCGAGGCCGTCGACGAGGCGGACCTGGGCGACGACGACGCGGACTTCGTGGTCAACGACGCCCAGGACCACGACCTGGCCTGGTACGCGCCGCAGGAATTGCCGTTCCTGCTCGAACTGCTCTGAACCGGGTATCGGCCGTGATCTCGGCTGGATACGGAAACGTAGGTTACGGTACCGTAGGTTCATGGCCAAGAATTACGTCAAGGTCTCGGCCAACGTCGCCGATACGGTGCGGCCGAACGTCGCCGGCGGGCATCCGGGCATGCGAGCTCTGCGCAGTATCGCGACCCGGATCACCACGCCGCTGCTGCCCGACGACTACCTGAAGCTCGCCAACCCCCTGTGGTCGGCGCGGGAGCTGCGCGGCCGGGTGCTCGACGTCCGGCGCGAGACCGAGGATTCGGCGACGCTGGTGATCAAGCCGGGGTGGGGCTTCTCGTTCGACTACCAGCCCGGTCAGTACATCGGAATCGGTGTGCAGATCGACGGCCGCTGGCGCTGGCGGTCCTATTCGCTGACCTCGGCGCCGTCGCGCACCACCCGCACCATCACCATCACGGTCAAGGCCATGCCCGAGGGCTTTCTGTCCACGCATCTGGTGGACGGGCTGGCGCCGGGCACGATCGTGCGGCTGGCCGCTCCGCAGGGCAATTTCGTGATGCCCGACCCCGCACCGGCCAAGGTCCTGTTTCTGACCGGTGGCTCGGGCATCACGCCGGTGATGTCGATGCTGCGCACGCTGGTCCGGCGCGACCAGATCACCGATATCGTCCATTTGCATTCCGCGCCAACGGAATCCGATGTGATGTTCGCCGCCGAGCTCGCCGAGCTGGCCCGTGCGCACGGCGGCTACCAACTGCGGTTGCGCGCGACGCGCACCGCGGGCCGGTTGGACCTGGTCCGGCTCGACGACGAGGTGCCCGACTGGCGCGAACGCCAGACCTGGGCGTGCGGCCCCGAGGGCATGCTCGATGCGGCTCAGCGGAACTGGTCGGCGGCCGGCCTCGCCGAACGCCTGCATCTGGAACGGTTCGCCGTATCCAAGACCGCCGTGCACGGGCAGGGCGGAACCGTCGAGTTCGCGCGCAGCGGTAAGACGGTCAGCGTCGACGCGGCCACGCCGCTGATGGAGGCCGGCGAGGCGGCCGGCATCCGGATGCCCTTCGGATGCCGGATGGGCATCTGCCAGTCCTGTGTGGTGGGTCTCGTCGACGGCTATGTGCGCGACCTGCGCACGGGCGTCGAACACGAACCCGGAAGTCGCGTGCAGACGTGCGTTTCCGCAGCATCCGGCGATTGTGTGCTCGATGTCTGAGGTTTACTGGCTGGTAACCTACGGGTACGTAGGTTACGGTAGCGTAGGCACGCGAGAGGAGGCCTGACGATGGCAATCACCGACGTTCCCGAATTCGCGCATCTGACCGATGCGGACATCGAGAGTCTGGCCGTGGAGTTGGATGCGATCCGCCAGGACATCGAAGACTCCCGCGGTGAGCGCGATGCGCGCTATATCCGCCGCACCATCGCCGCGCAGCGGGTCCTGGAGATCGCAGGCCGCGTGATGCTGGCCGCGAGTTCGCGCCGCTCCGCGTGGTGGGCAGGCACCGTGACGCTGGGCGTGGCCAAGATCATCGAGAACATGGAGATCGGCCACAACGTCATGCACGGTCAATGGGATTGGATGAACGATCCCGAGATCCATTCCTCGACGTGGGAGTGGGACATGAGCGGGGCGGCCAAACACTGGCGCTTCACCCACAACTTCATGCACCACAAGTACACCAACATCCTGGGCATGGACGACGACGTGGGCTACGGCCTGCTGCGTGTGACGCGCGACCAGAAGTGGAAGCCGCACAACGTTTTCAACCTGCTGTTCAACACCATGCTCGCGACGCTCTTCGAGTGGGGTGTCGGACTGCAGCACCTCGAGATCGGCAAGATCTTCAAGGGCCGCGACGATCGCAAGGCGACGATGGTGCGACTGCGCGAGTTCGGCACCAAGGCCGGCCAGCAGGTGGTCAAGGACTACGTCGCGTGGCCCGCGGTGACCTCGTTGTCGCCGGGCGCAACCTACAAGTCGACGCTGAAGGCCAATGCGGTGGCCAACATCATCCGCAACATCTGGTCCAACGCGGTGATCTTCTGCGGCCACTTCCCGGACGGCGCAGAGAAATTCACCAAGACCGACATGGTCGGCGAGACCAAGGGCGAGTGGTACCTGCGCCAGATGCTGGGCAGCGCCAACTTCGAGAACGGCCCGGTACTGCGGTTCATGAGCGGCAACCTCTGCCACCAGATCGAGCATCACCTGTACCCGGATCTGCCCAGCAACCGGCTCTACGAGATCTCATCGCGGGTGCGCCAGTTGTGCGACAAGTACGACCTGCCCTACACGACGGGTTCGTTCCTGGTGCAGTACGGCAAGACGTGGCGGACCATCGCCAAGCTGTCGTTGCCGGACCGGTTCCTGCACGACACCGTCGACGATGCCCCCGAGACCCGCAGCGAGCGGATGTTCGCCGAACTGGAACCGACGCAGCGGCGTGGCCTCAAGTCGTCGATCGCGGCCGTGCGGGCCCGGCGCCGCGACAAGCGCGCAGCGAAACTGGCCGCCTAGCGCAACCCCCCTTCCGCGAGCGTGCGTGTCTGCACACGACACGCCGCGGATTTACGGCAGTTTGCGCACGCCGACGGCGTGGCGAGCGTGCGCCCCCTGCGGGCGCGCGGTGTCGGTAGGCCTGCGGTGTCGGTGTCGACTCCCGACCACATCCGGGCGTCGGCGATGGAACGTCAGCGCAACCCCTTCCCGGACGGCTCCTCGAGGATCCGGGGTAGGGCAGATCCGTCATGGATTCGGCATCGAATCGCAGATCGGGGTCCGCGAGTGTGCCCAAAATGCCTAATATGCGCGGCGTTTCGTGTGCAAACACGCACGCTCGCGCAAAAGGGGGTCAGGGGTGCAGGGCGGCCAGTAGCCGCCGGGCGGCGGCGACCCGGTCGACGGCGGGACCGGTCAAGGTGTCCAGCGCGCACTCCGGATCGGCGGGAGCACCCATGTGCCCACACCCGCGGGGGCAGTCCTTGATGGCTTCGGCCAGATCCGAGAACGCCAGCAGCACATCGTCGGGCTCGATGTGCGCCAGTCCGAACGACCGGATGCCGGGCGTATCGATCACCCAGCCGCCGGATTCCAGCGGCAGTGCGACCGACTGGGTGGAGGTGTGTCTGCCCTTTCCGATATCGGTCACCTCCCCGGTAGCCCTCTCAGCCTGTGGCACAAGGCGATTCACCAATGTCGACTTTCCCACGCCCGAATGGCCGAGCAGAACCGTGACACGGTCGGTCAGCATCGGGGCCACCGCATCGAGCGGATCGTCGCGGCCTGCGGCGGTGATCGTCAGATCGAGATCGGCGAACTGCGCCGCAAACGGTTCGGGCGGAGCGAGATCCGTCTTCGTCAGGCACAGGATCGGTTTGAGCCCGCCGGCGTAGGCCGCTATCAGTGCACGCTCCACCAGCCCGGTGCGGGGCGGCGGGTCGGCCAGTGCGACGACGATCAACAGCTGGTGGGCGTTGGCCACCACCACCCGCTCGGTCGGATCGGTGTCATCGGCCGTGCGGCGCAACACCGTTCGCCGATCACCGCGCCGGACGATCCGGGCCAGCGTGTCGGGCCGGCCGGACAGGTCACCGACGATGCCGACCTCGTCACCGACGACGATCGGGGTGCGGCCCAGTTCGCGGGCGCGCATCGCGACCACGCGACGGTTCGGATCACCGCCGAGCGCGCACCCCCAGCGGCCCCGGTCGACGGTCACCACCATCGCTTCCTGCGCGTCGGCGTGCTCAGGCCGAATCTTGGTCCGCGGCCGCGAGCCTCGGCCGGGTCGCACCCGGACATCGGACTCGTCGTACTCGCGTCGGCTCAAGCGCGGTCGGCCTCGGTCGTCTGCCCCGCGAGCATGTCGGCCCACAACTGGGCGAAACCGGGCAACGTCTTGGCTGTGGTGTCGATGTCCTCCACCGCGACGTCGGGCACTCGTAGCCCCACGATCGCGCCCGCGGTCGCCATCCGGTGGTCGGCGTAGGACCGCCACAACCCGCCGTGCAGCGGCCGGGCCGTGATCACCAGCCCGTCCTCGGTCTCCTCGCACTGACCGCCGAGACCGTTGATCTCCGCCGACAGTGCCGCGAGCCGGTCGGTCTCGTGCCCACGCAGATGCGCGACACCCGACAGCTTCGACACCGAGTCCGGAGCGGCCAGTGCCGCCAGGGCGGCGACGGCGGGCGTGAGCTCGCCGACGTCGTGCAGATCGACGTCGATACCGCCGTACACTCCGGCTCCCGACACTTCGAGATAGGTATCACCGTGTTGCACAACAGATCCCAACTTCTTCAAGATCGAGACGATGGCATCGGCCGGCTGCGTGCTCACCCGGGGCCAGCCCGTCAACCGCACGCTGCCCCCGCTGACCACCGCGGCGGCCAGGAACGGCACCGCGTTGGACAGGTCGGGCTCGATGTCCCAGTGCCGGGCTGTTATCGGCCCCGGCGACACCCGCCACTGGTTGTCCCGGCCGTCGTCGACGGCGACTCCCGCGTCGCGCAGCATCGCAACCGTCATCGCCACATGCGGCGCGGACGGGACCGAGTCGCCGGTGTGCACGACGGTCAGCCCGTCGCGGAACCCGGCGCCCGACAGCAGCAGCCCCGAAACGAATTGCGAGGACGACGAGGCGTCGATCTCCACCGTTCCGCCGATGACCGATCCGGCGCCGCGCACCGCGAAGGGCAGCCCGTCGCCGTCGATGTCGACACCGAGGCCGCGCAACGCGTCCAGTAGGGGAGAGATGGGCCGGGCGCGGGCCTGCTCGTCACCGTCGAACGTGACGGTGGCGGTGCCCAGAGCGGCCACCGGCGGCACGAACCGCAACACCGTGCCGGCCAGTCCGCAGTCGATGCGCGCACCCTCGCTCGGTGCGATCCGGCCGCTGACGGACAGTTCGTCGGCGTGGCCCTCGACCGTCACGCCGAGCGCGGCCAGCGCACCGATCATCAGGTCGGTGTCACGGCTGCGCAGCGCCCCGCTGATCGTCGATTCGCCGTTGGCTGTGGCCAGCGCGGCCAGCACCAGCGCCCGATTCGTCTGCGACTTCGAGCCGGGCACGGTGACGGTGGCATGCACCGGAGTGGTTGTCGACGGTGCAGGCCAGGCCTGGCGTTCGTGGTGTGCGGGCGCGCTCACCGCTCCATCTTCCCCTGTCGGCTCGCCGTGTAACCATGGGCTTCATGTGTGGACGTTTCGCGGTGACCACAGACCCGGCGCTACTGGCCGAGAAGATCAAGGCGATCGACGAGACCACGGCGGCCACCACCGGCGGCAAGGATGCGTCGGGGCCCAACTACAACGTCGCGCCGACCACGACCGTCAGCACCGTGGTCAAGCGCCACAGCGAACCCGATGACGAGGCCACCCGGCGGTTGCGGTCGATGCGCTGGGGCTTGGTGCCGCCGTGGGTGAAGGCCAAAGAGGACGGCAGCCCCGAGACTAAGGGGCCGCTGCTGATCAACGCCCGCTCGGACAAGCTGACCACCTCGCCGGCGTTCCGCAACTCGGCCAAGAACAAGCGCTGCCTGGTGCCGATGGACGGCTGGTACGAGTGGCAGGGCGAGCGAGGCGCCAAGACGCCCTTCTTCATGTATGCGGGCGACGGTGAGCCGCTGTTCATGGCGGGGCTGTGGACGACGTGGCGGCCCAAAGACGCACCCAAGGACGCCAAACCGCTGCTCAGCTGCACGATCATCACCACCGACGCCGCCGGGCCGCTGGCCGAGATCCACGACCGCATGCCGCTGACCGTCAGCGCTGGTGATTGGGACCGCTGGTTGGACCCCGACGCGCCGATCGACGAGGGGCTTCTGCGCGGCCACGGAGACCTCGATCGCATCGAGATCCGCGAGGTGTCTCGGTTGGTGAACAGCGTGCGCAACAACGGCCCGGAGTTGATCGAGCCGGTCGAACCCTCGGCCGAACAAGGCACCCTGCTTTGACGCAGCCGGATCCGCCCGGCCCGCTGTCCGATGCCGCGGTCGTCGACGCGCTGGCCGCCGACCTGCGCAGCGCGGGGTACACCACCGACGGGGTGGCCGCCCTGCTCGGCGCCGACGCCGACGCCGCATTCGGCAGGGGAGTGGGGTGGCCGGCCCTGCGGGCCACCGATCGCGTCCTGCGCACCGGGACAGCACAGCAGCGACGGCTGGCGGTGCTGGTGCGCCTGTTCCTGCTGGGTTCGGCCGAACCCGCCGAAAACGTCGGCCTGGCGTTCGGCTCCGTCGACGTCGACGCGCTGGTGGCCAACGCCGTGTTGGAGTGGGCGGCCGACGGCGCCGTGCGCGCCGCCCTTGACGTCCGGCCGCACAGCGACGGCGTCAACGACTTCATCGTCGTCTCCGACCTGGACGCGTCGATGCGTCCGGGGCCGGTGCGACACGACCACGTCCTCGGCATCGGTGGTGCGTCGGTCTCGCTGGCCCGCGCGGTGGTGCGCACGCCGGTCGCCCGCGCGCTGGACCTCGGAACCGGGTGCGGAGTGCAGGCGCTGCACCTGAACGGGCATTGCGCGCAGATCGTGGCCACCGACACCAACGAGCGGGCACTCGCGCTCGCGGCGGCGACCGCGCGCCTCAACGACATGTCCTGGGATCTACGGCGCGGCACCCTTTTCGAGCCGGTCGCCGGCGAGCGTTTTGACCTCATCGTCTCCAACCCGCCGTTCGTCGTGGGCGCAGGCGACCGCGACTACCTCTACCGCGACTCGGGACTGGCCGGGGATACCCTGTGCCGCAACCTGGTTGAGCAGCTTGGCGCCCATCTGCAGCCTGGGGGCACGGCGTTGGTCATGGCCAACTGGATCGTGCGCCGAGACGACTGGCGCGACCGGGTGCGGCGTTGGTTGGCGGGCACCGGTCTGCACGCGTGGGTGGTACAGCGCGAACTCGCCGACCCGGTCAGCTACGTGTCGCTGTGGACGGCCGACGCCGGTGAGGATCCGGATCGGGCGGCGAGCCGGGGAGGGCAGTGGCTCGACTGGTTCGCCGATGAGGGCATCACCGGCATCGGCATGGGTGTGATCGCCTTGCGCGCGGCACGATCCGGTGCGCACCGGCCGGTAGAGCATGTTCTCGAGGAGATCACCGGCGCCGACGAGGCGCTCACCGGCGACGAGGTCGACGCGTTCTTCGCCCGTCGGGAGTACCTGCACGACACCTCAGACGAGAAGTTGCTGGCCGCGAGGTTGTCGACCGCGCCGGTGTTCCTCGACGAACAGTCGCTGCCGGGGCCCGACGGCTGGCAGGTCGTCGGCGCGGCCGTGCGCCGCCCGGGTGGGCCCGGCGCCGTCATCGGCGTCGACGAGATCGGGCGGGCGTTGTTGGCCGGCTGTCGGGGCGAGGTGCCGTTGGGGACGTTGATCGACCTGCTCGCAACCGTTCACGGCGTCGAGGCCGATGCGCTGGCGCAGGCCGCGCTCCCCGTCGTGCGGGAGGCGATCGGGCGGGGCATCCTCTACCAGGCCGGCCCTTGACAGAGGATTCCTCGGTCCGGTTAGAGTAATCCTCGTGCCATCGCGGACGCGTCCCGATGCGCGGAGCCGGTTGCTCGCCGTCGCGCGCCGCCGCTTCGCGTGCAACGGCGCGCTCTCGGCCACCCTCGACGAGGTGCGCCGCGAGGCCGGGGTGAGCGTCGGGGCGCTGTATCACCATTTCCCCGACAAACTTTCGCTCGCCACCGCTGTCTTCGCCGAGTTGCTCAGCGAGTACCAGGCCGGGTTCGTCACCATGCTGCGCGGACACGACACCGCCGAGGGCGGCATCCGCGGCGGTGTGACCTATCACCTGCGGTGGATTTCTGCACATCGCGGCGAGGCCGGCCTCCTGCTCGGCCCCAGGCTCGACAGCGCGGAGCTGCGAGCACACAACGACGTCTTCTTCGCGGCCATCGGCGACTGGTGGCGTCCGCATCACGCCTACGGCGCGCTGCAGCCGATGCGCCCCGGGGTGACGGCAGCGCTGTGGCTCGGTCCCGCCCAGGAATACAGCCGGTACTGGGTCGCCGGAGCTGCCAAGCGGATACCACCCGGCACCATCGAGGCCTTCGCTGACGCTGCATGGAAGGCGTTGCGCACCAACGACACCGAGGAGGACCCGTCATGACCGATTCGCTGTACCGGACCATGGTGACCGACGGTGACGAGGCCGAGGCGCCACTTCGGGTGCGCGTCGAGCACCGCGGGGACAGGGCCGTCGTCACGCTGGACGAGCCACGACGGCTGAACGTGCTGTCCGCCCCGCTGGTGCGACAGCTACGGCGGGCGCTGACCGACCTTGACGCCGACCCGGACGTGCGTTCGGTCGTGCTCACCGGCGCCGGTCCCGGCTTCAGCGCCGGCGGCGACCTCCGCATGATGGACGCCGCGATCGACCAGCTCGGCGCACCCGAGGGCGCCGCCGACATCTGGCGTTGGATCCGCCGCGAATTCGGTGGCATCGCGCGGTTGATCGCCGGATCGGACACGATCTTCGTGGCCGCGCTCAACGGCGCCGCGGCAGGTGTTGGGCTGGCCTGGGCGCTGACCTGCGACCTCGTGGTCGCCAGCGAACGTGCCGTCGTGGTGCCCGCATTCGCCAAGTTGGGCCTGATCCCTGAGGTGGGCACCAGTTGGGCGCTCACCCGACGCCTGGGTTACCAGGGCGCGCTCGCCTACTATCTGCGCGGCGAGCACATCGACGCCCGCGAGGCGCAGCGGCTCGGGCTCGTGCAGGAGGTCGTTGAACACGACCGCCTGCTCGCGGTCGCCGACGAGTGGTGTTCGCGAATCGCCGCGCTCCCGCCGCACGCCGTCGCGATGAGCAAGCCCCTGCTGCGGGCGGCCGCCGACGCCGACTGGTCCGACGCCCTCACCCTGGAAGAGTTCGCCGAACCCACCTGCTTCACCACCGCGGCGTTCGCCGACAGGGTGCGCTCGATGCTCTCCTGAAGCGGCACCGGCATGCGCCGGCCGCGGTCATGATTTCCCGCATTTGCCTGATCACGCCAGAATGGGCATTAACATAGTGCGGGTAGGTCGGATGAGGGGGTCGAGCGTGGTCAGTGCGGTGCGGAAGCTTCTGAGCTTCGAGATGACGCTGGCCGAATGGATCGGCACCGGGCTCATCCTCGCCGCACCCTACGTCGTCGTCGGCATCGGCTGGACCGCCCTGCGCATGGACCGACTGGACGGCAGCGGGCTCACGTGGCTGCTCCAGTTGATCGGCTCCGTCGCGTTCTGGCCCGCACTCGTCTTCTCGGCGGTGTGTGTCGGATGACGAACCGCTACCGCATCTCGGTCCGACGGCGCACCGCCCGATGGGACCCCGAGGCCGATGTGACCGCCGGGGACGCGATGGACTTCTGGGCGTTCGCGGGCGGGGCCGCCAACGTCGTCATGCAACTGTCCTGGCCCGAGGTCGGCTACGGCGTCGCGGAGAGCAAGGTCGATTCGGGCAACCTGCTCAAACACCCGTGGAAGCGGGCACGCACGACGTTCCAGTACCTCGCCGTCTCGGTGCTGGGGACTCCCGATGACCGCGCGGCCTTCCGGGAGGCGGTCAACACCGCGCACCGCCACGTCAAGTCGACCGCCGAGAGCCCTGTGCGGTACAACGCCTTCGACCGCGACCTGCAGATGTGGGTGGCCGCTTGTCTTTTCGTCGGGCTGGAGGACACCTATCAGCTGTTGCGCGGTGAGATGACACCGCAGCAGGCCGAGCAGTTCTACCGCTCCGCATGGCCACTGGGCACCACCCTGCAGGTCACCGAGGACCAGTGGCCGCCGACGCGCGCGGAGTTCGACGACTACTGGCGAACCGCGTGCGAGCGGGTGAAGATCGACGACCGGGTACGTGCACATCTGATGCACATGCTGGATCTGAGGATGATCAACCCGCTACTGGGACTGCCGTTCCGGCCGCTGCTGAAGTTCCTGACCACCGGATTCCTCGCACCGGTGTTCCGTGAGCAGATGGGCCTGCGGTGGAACGGGTTTGCCCAGTTCCTGTTCGAATGGCTTTTCCTCACAGTCGCTTTCGTCAACAGGTTCATGCCGGTGTTCCTGCGCCAGGGCGGCAGCTACGTGCTGCTCGCGGACGTGCGCCGCCGGGTCCGTACGCACAAGGCACTGGTATGACGGGGCTGCGGCGCCTGCTCAGCCGCCGGATCAGCGTCGAGGCGATGATCGAGGCCGGCATGTGGCTCGCCATCCCGTACCTGCTGATCGGTCTCGTGTGGGCGTTCTTCGACGCCGAGCAGGTGCAGCTCATCGACACCGCGTTCCGCACCCGGATCCCGGCGGGTTCGGACATCGGCGCGTTCATGGCGACCGCGCTGTTCTGGCCGGCCAACCTGTTCGGCATCGAACTCTGCGTCCCCTGAGGTTCGGGCTTGCGGGCGGTTGAGGTTGCGAACAGGGGCAACCGAAGTACGCCAATAGCCCGCCGAAGCACCCCGCCAGTGGGACGCTCAACCTCGAGTGAATCCCACGGAAGGAGCCCGCATGACCACCTCCCCCACCGTGCGGTTCTGGGCCGCCGTGCGCGGCGTGTCGGCCGTCGCGACACGAGGAACCGGCGAATGAAGTGCCGAGGCGCGATCCTGCGCGGTGTCGGGCGAGACTGGGAGATCGAGGAGATCACGCTCGACCCGCCCCGTGAGGGTGAGGTGCTGGTGAAGATGGCGGTGGCGGGGATCTGCCATTCGGACGACCACTACTCGACCGGCGATGGCGTGATGTCGGACCAACTCGCCGCGATCGTCGGGTCGACCGGCGGAGTGGTGCCGGATTTTTTTCCCATGCTCGGCGGGCACGAAGGCGCCGGCGTGGTCGAGGACGTGGGTCCCGGCGTGCGGTCGGTGCAGCCGGGTGACCGTGTGGCGACCTCCTTCATCCCCGCGTGCGGCACCTGCCGGTGGTGTGTGTCGGGAATGACCTACCTGTGCGACAACGGCGCCATGATGTTCGACAAGGGCATGGTCACGGACGGCACCTCCCGCCGCCACGTCGGCGACGAGAACCTCACGGCTATGACCCAACTCGGCACGTTCGCCGAATACGCCGTACTCGCCGAGGAGTCGGTCATCAAGATCGACGAGTCGATACCCCTGGAAGCGGCGTCGCTGGTTTCCTGCGGTGTGACGACCGGTTGGGGCTCGGCGACGGTCGGCGTAGGCACACAGCCCGGCGAGACCGTCGTCATCATCGGCGTCGGGGGAGTGGGCATCAACGCCGTGCAGGGCGCGCGAGCGGCCGGGGCTGTCTCGATCGTCGCAGTGGATCCCGTGGACTTCAAACGGGATACGGCCAAGTTCTTCGGCGCCACCGAGACCGCTGCGTCCGCCGAGGAGGCGATCCCGATGGTGCGCGAGCTGACCGCCGGTGTGATGGCCGACCGGGTGGTGCTGACCCCGAGTGTGCTGCCGGCCGAACTGCTGGCGCCCGCGATGATGTTGACCCGCAAGGGCGGAACATGTCTGATGACCGCGATTCCGAAGCTCGATGTGAACATCGTGCCGCTGCTGCTGGTGGACTTCATCCAGTCCTGTAAGACCCTCAAGGGACTGTTGTACGGCGGGATGAATCCGCGGGCCAGCATGCCGATGTTGTTGACGATGTACCGCAACGGCAATCTGATGCTCGATGAGTTGATCACGCGGCGTTACCGGCTCGATCAGATCAACGACGCGATCCGCGACATGCGCGAGGGCCGTAACATCCGCGGCATCATCGAGTTCGAGTAACAGACAGGTGCGTTCGGGCCCGTGACGGAAGCCTCCGACGACTTCGAGACGTCGCTGGGATACCCCGTCGACGCCGCACCGGTGCCGCGACCGATTTTTTCCGAACAACGGTGGTGCGATCTGACTTTCGTGCACTGGCCGGTGCGCCCGGATACGGTCGCGGCGCTGTATCCGCCCGGCACGCGCCCCGACGTCTTCGGCGACGGGTTCACCTACGTCGGACTGGTGCCGTTCCAGATGCGCGGCACAACGCTGGGGCGTGCCATGCCGCTGCCGTACTTCGGCACCTTCGCCGAGACCAACGTCCGCCTCTACTCGATCGACGAGTCGGGCCGCCACGGCGTGGTGTTCCGCTCGCTGGAGACCGCGCGGCTGGCGGTCGTGCCCACCCTGCGCCTCGCCCTCGGCATCCCCTACACGTGGGCGAAGATGCGCATCGACAGGACGGCCGACACCATCACCTACACCAGCGAGCGGCGGTGGCCGCGACGCGGATTGCGCAGCGTCGTCACCGTGCGCGTCGGCGACCAGGTGACGCCCACCCCGCTGGAGGTGTGGCTGACCGCGCGCTGGGGCGCGCACACCCGCAGGGCCGGCCGTACGTGGTGGGTGCCCAACGAACACGACCCGTGGCCGCTGTGTGCCGCCGAAATCATCGGCCTGCGAGACGATCTCGTCGCCGCCGCGGGAGTCACCCCCGCGGGCCCCATGCTGCGCGGGTTGTTCACAACGGGGGTGCAGGCGCGGTTCGGGCGCCCGTGCGTCGTCGCCTGACTACGGACCCGTGTACCCCGGCGGGTTGGGAGTGTCCACCCACAGGTCGACGCCCAGTTCGGCACCGGGGACGCAGTTGTACACCGACAGGTCGGTCACACCGGATTCGAGCAGCACGTCCTCACACAGCAGCGACTGCCCGGTGAACTCGCGCGCGGGCTTGGTGAGGACCACGTACGCGGCGTCGGCGTAGACGTCGGGCTTGCGGGCGCGGCCCATCGCCTCGTCACCGCCCAACAGGTTCTGCACGGCCGCCGTGGCCACCAGCGTGCGCGGCCACAACGTGTTCGAGGCGATGCCGGCGTCGCGCATCTCTTCGGCGATCGCCAACGCGCACAACGACATTCCGTACTTGGCCATCATGTAGGCGGTCGGCTTGAGCCACTGCGGCTCCAGACGCACCGGCGGTGACAGCGTCAGGATGTGCGGGTTCTCCCGGCCCACCATGTGCGGGATGCACGCGGCCGATACCGCGTAGGTGCCGCGCACCTGGATGCCGTTCATCAGGTCGAACCGCTTCAGCGGCACGTCGGTGATCGAGCCCAGGTTGATCGCCGAAGCGTTGTTCACGCAGATGTCGATGCCGCCGAACTGCTCGACGGTCTTGGCGACGGCTGCGGCCACCGAGTCGCCGTCGCGAATGTCGCCGACGATCGGCAGCGCCTGGCCGCCGGCGTCCTCGAGCTCCTTGGCCGCGGTGTACACCGTGCCCGGCAGCTTGGGATGGGGCTCGGCCGTTTTCGCGATCAACGCGACGTTGGCGCCGTCGGCGGCCGCGCGCTTGGCGATCGCCAGGCCGATGCCGCGGCTCGCGCCGGAGATGAACATGGTTTTCCCGTTGAGCGACATGACCTCACACTAACCGCCGCGAAACCGGATTCCGGCAGCTGAGCACTCGAACTCTGCCTGCCGGAATACCGTTTCGGGGAGAAGGACGCCGCACCGGAGCGTCACGCGCAGATGTCGGCGGTGACGGCGTCGGTCAATCGGATCAGGTCCTGCGGCGCCACGGCGACGTCCCAGCCGCGTTTGCCGGCACTGCACAGCACCCGATCCCAGGCCAGCGCGCTCGCGTCGACGACCGTCGGCAGCGGGGTGCGCTGGCCCAGCGGGGAGATACCGCCGACGACATAGCCCGTCGACCGCTCGGCGACCAACCGTTCGGCCATCGTGGCCTTGGGCACGCCGAGGGCCGCCGCAGCCGCCTTCAGTGAGAGCTTGGCCGGCACCGGCAGGACCGCGACCCCCAGGCCCTTGGGCAACGCCAGCACCAACGTCTTGAGGATCTGGCCGGGTTCGACGCCTTCGGACCGGGCGAGCGCCTCGACCGCCTCCGCGCCGAACGAGGGATGCCGGGGATCGTGCCGGTACCGCAGAACCTCGTGCGCGACGTCGGCGGCCACCAGGGCCGCGATGGCCGGAGTTGCTGCGCGTGGCACCGCGTCAGCCTAGTGCGATGCGCCTACGTCGCGATTCGGGGAACAACCAGGACCGACTCCACTGTTGTTGACGGTGGCTGTACCTCGGCACAGGTTCGCGGACAGAAAACATGTCGGTCTCAACCTCTAGGATGAGTGAAGGGGGTCAGGTGCCAACGCTGGCCATGGACTTTCCAGTGCTCCCGGTGGATCTACCGGGTCTATACGCTGGCACCGCGACAGAAGGGACGGTGTTCCCCACGATGACCGACTCCGACGGGTCCACGCGAGATTCGACGCCGGAGGCTCCGCAGGAGACCGACGCCGAATTGACCGCGCGTTTCGAGCGCGACGCGATCCCGCTGCTCGACCAGCTGTACGGCGGCGCGCTGCGCATGACGCGCAACCCCGCCGACGCCGAGGACCTGTTGCAGGAAACCATGGTCAAGGCGTACGCCGGCTTCCGGTCGTTCCGCGAGGGCACCAACCTCAAGGCCTGGCTGTACCGCATCCTCACCAACACCTACATCAACAGCTACCGCAAGAAGCAGCGTCAGCCGGCGGAATATCCCACCGAGGAGATCACCGACTGGCAGCTGGCGGCCAATGCCGAGCATTCTTCGACCGGACTGCGCTCGGCCGAGGTGGAGGCACTCGAGTCGCTGCCCGACACCGAGATCAAGGAAGCGCTGCAGGCGCTGCCGGAGGACTTTCGGATGGCGGTCTACTACGCCGACGTCGAGGGCTTCCCATACAAGGAGATCGCCGAGATCATGGACACGCCGATAGGCACGGTGATGTCCCGGTTGCACCGGGGCAGGCGCCAGTTGCGCGAGCTGCTGGCCGGCGTGGCCCGCGACCGCGGGTTCGTCCGGGGACAGCAGATGGACACACCCGAGGAGGTCTCGTCGTGAGCTCGTTCTCTGACGAACAGCGATGGCAGCCGCCCGTCGGTCCCATCGATCCCGAGCATCCCGAATGCGCCGCGGTCATCGCCGAGGTGTGGACGCTGCTCGACGGTGAATGCACCCCCGAAACCCGCGACAAGCTGCGCCATCATCTGGAGGAGTGCCCCGCCTGCCTGCGCCATTACGGCGTCGAGGAGCGGGTCAAGCAGCTGATCGCCAAGAAATGCGGCGGCGAGAGAGCGCCGGAGAGCCTGCGCGAGCGGCTGCGCATCGAGATCAGCCGCACCACCATCATCCGGCGCGGTTAGCGCCGAGGGCCACGCCCGGGCGCGCTGACGGCACCGACCAGCTAGCGCACCGACTTCGAGCCGGCGTTGGGCCGCTTACCATGGTTGGCCTTCGAGTGCTTGCGGTCACGCTTCTTACGGCCACGCTTGGCCATGGTCTACCTCCGAATGGTCTGGGGATTGCTCGGCCCGTGCTCGGCGCGGGCGCGTTCGGACCATTGTCTCATGGCCCGGCGACAACGCTGACAAGCCGGTCGTGTGGTTCGATGTAGGCCGAAACGCATACAGCAGCGAAAGAGTAATGGGGTGATGATGGCCGAGGACGTTCGCGCTGAGATCGTGGCCAGTGTGCTCGAGGTCGTGGTGAGCGAGGGCGATCAGATCGGTGAGGGGGACACCCTGGTGCTGCTGGAGTCGATGAAGATGGAGATCCCGGTGCTGGCCGAGGTGGCGGGCACCGTCAGCAAGGTCAGCGTTTCGGTTGGCGACGTCATCCAGGCCGGCGACCTCATCGCGGTGATCAGCTGATCAGCGCGTCCGTGTGAACCGCCGCCGGAAGTAGCCCCCGATGTCCACCCTCGGTGACCTGCTCGCCGAGCACACCGTGCTGCCCGGCAACGCTGTCGACCATCTGCATGCGGTGGTCGGCGAATGGCAGCTGCTGGCCGACCTGTCCTTCGCCGACTACCTGATGTGGGTGCGCCGCGACGACGGCGCCCTGGTCTGCGTGGCACAGGTGCGGCCGAACACTGCGCCCACGGTACTGCTGGCCGACGCGGTCAGCACGATGGCCGACGCCGACGCGATGCCGCTCGTCGACACTGCGTTCACGGCCGGTGAAATTGTTGTCGGAGACGGTGCGGGGCAACAGGTTTCGCCGGGACTCAATGTGGAAGCCGTGCCGGTGCGGTACAAGGACGAGGTGGTGGCGGTGCTCACGCACCAGACCGCGTTGGCCTCACGGAAGGCCAGCCCGCTGGAGTCCGCCTACCTCGACTGCGCCAGTGACCTTCTGCACATGCTCTCCGAAGGCACCTTCCCGAACGTGGGAGACATCGCGATGTCGCGCTCGAGCCCGCGCGTCGGCGACGGGTTCATCCGGCTCGACGAGGCCGGCGTGGTCACCTTCGCGAGCCCCAACGCGATCTCGGCGTATCACCGAATGGGGTTGGCCGCCGAACTCGGCGGTCACAACCTGGTCACCGTCACGCGCCCGCTCATCGGTGACCCCTTCGAGGCGCAGGAACTGGCCAACCACGTGCGCGACTCGCTGGCCGGCGGCTCGAGCATGCGGATGGAGGTCGATGCCGGGGGTGCGGCCGTGCTGATGCGCACCCTGCCGCTGGTGGTGCACGGCAAACCGGTGGGGGCGGCGGTACTGATCCGTGACGTCACAGAAGTCAAACGTCGCGACCGCGCCCTGCTGTCGAAGGACGCCACGATCCGCGAGATCCACCACCGGGTCAAGAACAACCTGCAGACCGTCGCGGCTCTGCTGCGCCTGCAGGCCCGGCGCACCAACAACGACGAAGGCCGCGAGGCGCTGATGGAGTCGGTGCGACGGGTGTCCTCGATCGCGTTGGTCCACGATGCGCTGTCGATGTCGGTGGACGAGGAGGTCAACCTCGACGAGGTGGTGGACCGGATCCTGCCGATGATGAATGATGTTGCCGCCGTTGACAGCCCGATCCGCATCCGCCGAGTCGGCGATCTCGGTGTGCTCGATGCCGACCGCGCCACCGCGCTGATCATGGTGATCACCGAGCTGGTGCAAAACGCTATCGAGCACGCCTTCGACCCCGGTGTGCAAGAGGGCAGCGTCACCATCCGGGCCGAGCGATCGGCCAGGTGGTTGGACGTCGTCGTCCACGACGACGGCCGGGGGCTACCCGACGGGTTCAGCCTGGAAAAGGCCGACCGGCTCGGTTTGCAGATCGTGCGGACGCTGGTGTCGGCCGAACTGGACGGATCGTTGGGCATGCGCGAGGGACCGACCGGCGGAACCGATGTGGTCCTGCGGGTGCCGCTGGGCCGGCAGCGGCGACTCGCGCAGTAGCAATCTTCGCAATTCGCAAATCGACTTTCGCGTCGCAAATCGGCCGTTTATGCATTTGCAGAAAGATACGGCCCCGACGAAAGTCGGGGCCGTAAATGTTTGGTTCGGGTAGTGCTCAGACTCCGCTGCGGGCCTTGGTGCGAGCATTGCGCCGCTTGAGTGCGCGACGCTCGTCCTCGCTCATCCCGCCCCAGACGCCGGCATCTTGACCGGACTCCAAAGCCCAGGTCAGGCACTCAGTGGTCACCGGGCAGCGGTTACAGACGAGCTTCGCGTCAGCGATCTGAGCGAGCGCCGGGCCGCTGTTTCCCACCGGGAAGAACAGTTCCGGATCCTCATCGCGACAGACCGCCTTGTGGCGCCAATCCATTAGATCAAACTCCTCGTCAGATACGTCACCTGTGCGCAGCACGGCGCACGGCATATTCTTCGGCTGTTTAACGCGTGCACATTGAGTGTTTCTGCAACGTTGCTTCGATGCTTTCACAGGCTGGACAGATGTCAATACTCGCGAGTTAACAAGTGCGCAATGTCACTAGCCCGGAGGCTTCGCACACCGCCCGCTCGTCTGTACTAGACTCGATCCAACTGCGCCCGAAATTCTACGCCGCAGGTCTATCAGCGCAGGTCAGAGGCCTCTAGAGGGGCAGGCGCCAACACCCCGAGCGCGTCGGGAACCGCGGTGAACATC
The DNA here is from genome assembly GCF_001500025.1 of Mycobacterium sp. IS-1590. GTDB lineage: Bacteria > Actinomycetota > Actinomycetes > Mycobacteriales > Mycobacteriaceae > Mycobacterium. The sequence goes on from NZ_LQIW01000001.1 coordinate 524,810, forward strand.
ATCGAATCACGCAATCCGACGTAGTCGCCGTCGATCTGACAGGCCACGGGCGCCTCGCTGGTCACCTGCAGCCACGGCAGATCGTCGTCGCGGACCAGATGCTTGGCGTGGATTCGGGCCTTCTTGGACAGCATCCGCCGCACCAGCATCAGGTTCGCCCACACGTTCATGCTGGTCGTGGCGAAAACGCCCAGCCCCGTCTCGAACGTCGTCATGGGGTTGGTCCACACCGGTCGGGCGTTGGCATACGTCCACGGACTGGCGTTCGACACGAAGGCGAAGTGCACGCCTGCGACCGGTTCGCGGTCGGGCAGATGCAGCGTGAGCGACGGTTCGTTGCGGGTGCTTGCCAGCACCTCGCGGATGGCGACGCGCACGTAGCGGGATGCGGTCACCGCGCGGCCCTTGGCACGCTGCGCCTCGACTGCCGCCACGACGTCGCCGTCGACGCCCATCCCGGCGGTGAACACGCCCCAGCGTTCGCCACAGTCCATCAGCCCGATGCGCCGCCACGACTTGCGTCGGCGGTACTCCGAGAGCAGGTCGATCAGCTGATTGGTCGCCTCGATCGGGTCCGGGCTGATGCCGAGCGCCCGTGCGAAGACATTGGCCGACCCGCCGGGCACCACGCCGACGGCGGGCGCGGCGGCGCCGGGTCCACCGACCTCGAGAATGCCGTTGACCACCTCGTTCACCGTGCCGTCGCCGCCGTGCACGATCAGGACGTCGACGCCGTCGCGCGCCGCCTCCCGCGCGATCTCGATGGCATGTCCGCGGTGATCGGTGTGCGCGACGGTCAGTTTCACCCGGCTCTCCAGCGCATGGGCCAACAAATCACGGCCGGCCGGGGTCGTCGACGTCGCATTCGGGTTCACGATCAGCACGGCGCGCACGGGGTCCGAGCCTACTGAACGGGTTCTGCGCACCCCTCTACGCTCGAGGGCGTGATCGTTCCATCTCCGACGACGGTGCGTCAGGCCGCTGTCCTCGTCGCCCTCGAGGGTGCGGCCGCCGTGGTCGCGGCGCTGGTCTACGTGGTGAGCGGGTTCGGCCGGGCCGAGGAGTCCGGGCTCAACAAATACGGCACCGCGCTGTGGTTCGCGATCATGGGCGCTGGTGTGCTGGCCGCGGCGTGGGCGTTGTGGACGGGCAGGCGGTGGGGGCGCGGCATCGCCGTGTTCGCCCAGTTGCTGCTCCTACCGGTCGTCTACTACATGGGGGTGGGTTCGCACCAGTGGTGGTACGCCGCGCCGATCGGCGTGGTGGCGGTGTCGACGCTGGTATTGCTGTTCAGTCCCTCGACCCTGGAATGGGTGGGGTCTCACGGCGACTCTGCGGCCAGCGCCGACAGTTCGGGGCCCGACACGCGATAGGTGATCCAGTCGCTCTGTTGTCTGCCACCGACGGCGTCGTAGAGCGCGATCGCGTTGACATTCCAGTCCAGGACAGCCCACGACAGTCGGGTGTAACCGAGCGTCGAACACTCGCGGGCCAAGGTGGCCAACAACTTTCGAGCCAGCCCACGTCTGCGAAACTGCGGGCGCACGTACAGGTCTTCGAGGTAGATCCCGCCGACACCGTCCCACGTAGAGAAGTTGATGAACCACAGCGCGCAGGCGGCGACCTGCCCGTCGACCTCGACGATATGGCCGAAAACGACGGCCGGCTCGGCGAAAAGCGCCTGGCGCATCTGGTCTTCGGTGACCGTGCACTCGTGCGCGGCATGTTCGAACTCCGCGAGTTCGTGGACCATCGCGGTCAGTTCGCGTTCGTCGCCCGGGCGCACCCTGCGGATCAGCTCGGTCACGTCGCGGCACCCAGGGCGGTGAGGATCGTGGTGAATTTCGTTGTGGTTTCCCGGAGTTCGTCGTCCGGATCCGATTCGGCGACGATGCCGCCACCCGAATACGCCTCGGCGGTTCGGCGATCCGCCGACAGCTGAGCACAGCGGATCGAGACCACCCATCGGCCGTCGCCGCGTTGGTCGCACCAGCCGACGGCGCCGGCATAGAAGCCGCGGTCGCCTTCGAGTTCGGCGATCAGATCGGCCGCGTCGGCGGTGGGCACCCCGCCGACGGCGGGTGTCGGGTGCAGTGCGATGGCTAAATCCAGTGCGGTGGTTGATCTTTCGCGGAGCGTGCCGGTGATCCGGGTGGCCAGGTGCCACACCGAGTCGGTTTTGCGAAGCGCCGGTTCGGCTGCCACCTGGAGGTCGGCGCACAGCGGTTCGAGTGCGTCGCGAATCGTGTCGACGACGAACTGGTGCTCGCGGAGGTTCTTCGCCGACGCGGCCAGCGCGGCGCCGTTCGCCTCGTCGGTGGCGGGATCGGGGGAGCGGGGCGCCGAGCCCGCGAAGGGTGCGCACACCACCTGCTCGCCGCGTCGGGCCACCAGCAGCTCCGGGCTCGCGCCCACCAGTACGCTCCCCGAGTAACCACCGCCCGCGGCGGTCAGGTCCGCGAGGTACCCGTTGGCCGCCGGATCGGCGCTGACGAGCCGGTGCAGGACGGTGCGCGCGTCCAGCGGTCCGTCGGCGGCCAGCCGAAGGGCTCGGGCGAGCACCACCTTGTGCAGTCCGCTCGACGGGCTGTTGAGCCGGTCGAGGGCGGTGGCGACCCGCGCGCGGTGCTCTTCGGGATCCGGTAGCGCCTCGGTGATCTGGACGCCGGGCATCTGACGCAGCGGCCAGTCCGGCAGCGCGTCGAGGAACTGGATGCTCTGCGGGCGGATCAGCGCCGCCGGTTTGGTCATGTCGAAAGGCAACGCCCCCACGATGATCGGGGCGCTGTGCGATGCCAGCGCGGCTCGGGCGTCGGCGATCTTCGGGAACGCGGTGTGCACTCCCTCCGCGACGACGGCGCCGCGGGAGGCCAGGACGAAGGAGGGTTCGCGAGTCACCGTGGTTTACACGGATCCTGGTGGCCGGTCAGTCCCTGCGCGATGATCTGACGCATCGCGTGCTCGAAGCCGAGGACGGCCAGGGACGCGGGCGCCATCGCGAACCGGATCCCGCTGGACACCGGCAGTTCGACCCACCGCGCGATCATCGAGCGGGAGAAGTGCGCGTGACCTACGAACACGACGTCACGCGATTGCATGTGGTGCAGCGCCAGGTCGAGCGCGGCGTCGGCGCGCTGTGTGACCGCCTCCACGCTCTCGCCGCCATCGGCGCCGTGCGTCCAAATCAGCCAGTCGGGGACGGTCTCGCGGATCTGGGGCGTCGTCAGCCCTTCGTAGCGGCCGTAGTCCCATTCCTTCAGCAGCGGCGACACCTCGCGGTGGGTCAAACCGGCCAGCTCTGCGGTCTGCACCGCACGCCGCAACGGGCTGCAGAGGACCAGCGGGTCATCCAGTTCGAGTTCGGCCAGCGCTTCGGCGGCCAGCTTGGCGCGTTCCTCGCCGGTCGCGGTCAGCTCCAGGTCGGTGTGGCTGGTGTGCCGACCGTTCTTCGACCACTCCGTCTCGCCGTGACGAAGCAGGATGAGGCGGTGCTCCAATAGGGCCACGCTCACCGATTCTGCCGCACGCTCGCTCACGGTGTCCGTCGCCATGCAACGATGGGCATCGTGACGCGAGTACTTGCGGTCGCCAATCAAAAGGGTGGGGTAGCCAAGACGACGACGGTGGCGTCGTTGGGTGCGGCGATTCAGGAGACGGGTAAGCGGGTCCTGCTCGTGGACCTCGACCCGCAGGGGTCGCTGACGTTCTCCCTGGGTCACGACCCGGACAAGCTGGCAGTGTCGATCCACGAGGTGCTGCTCGGCGAAGTCGAGCCCGATGTCGCGCTGCTGGAGACGCCCGAGGGAATGACACTGCTGCCGGCCAACATCGACCTGGCGGGCGCCGAGGCCATGCTGTTGATGCGCGCCGGGCGGGAGTATGCGCTCAAGAGAGCGCTGGCCAAGCTCGGCGTGGGGGCCGCGGCGTCGTCGTCGGGCAGGGCCGATTACGACGTGGTGATCGTGGACTGTCCGCCGTCGCTCGGCGTGCTGACGCTCAACGGCTTGACCGCCGCCGACGAGGTGATCGTGCCGCTGCAGTGCGAGACGTTGGCGCACCGCGGCGTCGGGCAGTTCCTGCGCACCATCGCCGACGTCCAGGCGATCACGAACCCCGACCTCAAACTGCTGGGCGCGTTGCCGACGCTGTACGACTCGCGCACGACCCACAGCCGCGACGTGCTGCTCGACGTCGCCGACCGCTACGACCTGGCGGTGCTGGCTCCGCCGATCCCACGCACCGTGCGGTTCGCCGAAGCCAGCGCCTCTGGCGCGTCGGTGCTGGCCAGCCGCAAGAACAAGGGTGCGGGCGCCTACCGCGAGCTGGCCACGGCGCTGCTCAAACACTGGAAGAACGGCAAGCCGATGCCGACGTTCGCCCCCGAAATCTAGCGATTTCGGTGTCCGAACAGTCGGTGAGCGACTGTTTGAGCACCCAAATCACGGCTCAGGCTCAGCCGAGCGCCACCACCTCGTCGCCGCGCTGCTCGAGCACCATCGAGCCGGCCACCGCGGGCACCACCGGCGCCGCGCTCGGCGGTCGGGTCAGCGGGATGTGGCGTTCGCCCCGCCCGGTCGCGGGGTCGAACACGTCGTAGCCGTCCGTGACCGGGACCAGCAGCCGCCCCGCCATGATCGTGCCCGGCCCGAGCGGCTTGTTGCGGCCCTCGGGCGTGACGGTGTAGCGGTAGTCGAATCCGTTGGCGGAGAACACCATTACGCTGTCGCCGGTCCACCAGGTGATCAGGTCGCCAGCCCGCGACATGGTGGCCTGCGGCGACGGCAGGCCCGCGACGCCGGTATTTGCGATCGTCGCGCCCGTCTCGTCGACGATGTTGACCACAGGTTTGGGCGTGGGCACGTAGACCGCGGTCATCGTGTCGACGACAGCCACCACCCGCGCACCCGAATCGGGCGCGACGCCATCTTGCGGCACATACCGCAACTCCGGGGTGTCCTCCTCGTCGGAGGGCCGCAACAGCGTCAGCCGCAGATCGGGCTGGCGCGGGCAGGCCTCGAGCACCGACACCGCGCTCGAACTCGCCTGCGCGGACACCAACCGGCACAGCGGCTGCGAGGGGACATCCGGCTTGATGCGGGCGTCCAGGGCGCCGTAGCTGAGCATCCGGACCATGTCGGAACGCCACAACTCCAACCGGTTCTCACCGGCCGAGAGCACCGCGGTGCCGTCCGACGACAGGTTCAACGAGGGGTCGGCGTAGGACGAGCGCGCCGGACCGCGCATCCCGGTCTTGGCGTCGATGGTGCTGACCTGACCGCAGCCGCGGGTGTCGGGGTAGACGGCGACCGCGTACTGGTAGACGTAGCTGACCCCGCACAGGTCGAGGTCACGCTCATAACTCCACAACGGGGTGCCCGTCGCGGGGTCGCGACCCTCCACGGTACGGCCGTTGCCGGTCACCACGGCACCGCCGACGACCAGCGGGATCGTGGTGGCTCCGCTGGGCGCGCTCCACACCTGCCGTAGCGACTGCGGAACCGCCTTGGCGGGCGTCAGGGCCGGAACGGGGTCGGCCGCGGGCCTGCTGATCGTCGCCCGGGCGTCGCTGGTCCACCACACCAACCCCGCCGTCACCGCGACAACGACGCCGATCGCCAACGCCACCATCACATCGGTGCGGGTGCGGCGTTCGGGCTTGACCATCGCGTGGAAAGGCGCGGGCTAGCCGGTGCTGGCCGCGGCCTTGCGCGGCCGACGGCGGCGCCTGCGCTTGGCCGGCGCCTTCTCGCCGGACGCCTCGCCCGTCTCACCGGAATCCTGATCCGACGACGTCGCCGACGACTCCGGGTGTCCGGTGACCGGCTTGCCGCCGCGGGTGCGGCGGCGGTTGCGGTTGCGGTTGCGGGCGGGCCGGTCGTCCGACTTCTCCGCGGGGGCGCGCCTGCTGCTCTGCACCTTCACGGGCTCGCCGACGGTGCCGGTGGCATCGGCGGGGATGCCCAGCTCGCTGTAGAGGTGCGGCGAGCTGGAATACGTCTCGGCGGGATCGGGGCAGCCGAGGTTGAGCGCCTTGTCGATCATCGTCCAGCGCGCCAGCTCGTCCCAGTCGACGAGGGTCACCGCGACGCCGGTCTTACCGGCCCGGCCGGTACGGCCGATGCGGTGCACGTAGGCCTGCTCGTCCTCGGGAATTTGGTAGTTGATCACGTGGGTGACGTCGTCGATGTCGATGCCGCGCGCGGCGACGTCGGTGGCGACCAGCACATCGATGTCGCCGGTGCGGAAGGCCTTGAGCGCCTTCTCGCGCGCGCCCTGCCCGAGGTCACCGTGCACGGCGCCGACCTTGAACCCCCGCTCGGCGAGTTCGTCGGACACCTTCTGCGCGGTGCGCTTGGTGCGGGTGAAGATCATCGTCGCGCCGCGACCCTCGGCCTGCAGGATGCGGGCGACCATCTCCACCTTGTCCAGGGCATGCGCGCGGTAAGCGAACTGCTCGGTGGTGTCGTGGGTGGCCGCCGAATGCGGGGCCTCGGCGCGGATGTGCGTCGGCTGGTTCATGAAGGTCCGCGCCAGCGTGATGATGGGGTCCGGCATCGTCGCCGAGAACAGCATCGACTGCCTGCTGTCCGGTATCTGGCGCAGGATCCGCTCGATGTCGGGCAGGAAGCCCAGATCGAGCATCTCGTCGGCCTCGTCGAGCACCAGCATGGACAGTCCGCCCAGCTTCAGGTGCCCCTGCTGGGCCAGGTCGAGCAGTCGGCCTGGCGTGCCGACCACCACGTCGACACCCTTTTCGAGGGCCTCGATCTGCCCCTCGTAGGGCCGACCACCGTAGATCGACGTGACGGACAGCTTGCGGTCACCGACGGTGAGGTATTTCGCGGCGGCCGCCAGGTCGCCGTACACCTGCAGGCACAGTTCGCGGGTGGGCACGACCACCAGCGCCCGCGGAACGCCCGTGAGCGGCCGGTCGGGGTCGGTGGTGATCCGCTGAAGTAGCGGCACACCGAACGCCAGCGTCTTGCCCATGCCGGTGCGGGCCTGGCCGATCAGGTCGTCGCCGGCCAGTGCCATCGGCATGGTCAGCTCTTGGATTGCGAAGGGATGCTGTTTGCCGTCCTCGGCGAGGGCGCGGACGATTTCGTCGCGAACTCCCAGTTCAGCAAAGGTTGGGTTGAGATGCGTCATACGCGAAAACGAGGCCTTTCAATTGTCGTCCTCATGGCTTCCACGCGCGCACGAGTTCGACGAAAGATGGCCTGTGAAGACCAAGGCCCTGCACTGAGGTAGGCGGACCGACTGCGTGCACGCACATTTCTTTGGGTCGCGGCGGGCTCTGCGAATGCTTTGCAGGAGCCTTGAAACTGCCACCGCCCGGACCCATCATACCTGGCGGTGCTCGCCCGACGAGCCACCCGCAGTCGGCGTTTATTGTTGGGCCCATGAACACGACGCCTCCGGCACCCGGGCCAACCGACTCGGCGACCTCAGGCGTGTCGGCCGACCATCCCGGCGTCAACGAACTTTTCGCGCTGTTGGCCTATGGCGAGGTGGCGGCGTTCTACCGCCTGACCGAGGAAGCGCGCATGGCCCCGAACCTTCGCGGGCGCATCAACATGGCGAGCATGGCAGCCGCCGAGATGAACCACTACGAGGTGCTGCGCGACGCCCTCGAGCGCCGCGGGGTCGACGTCGTGCCCGCGATGACGAAATTCGCGTCGGCCCTTGAGAACTACCACCGGCTGACCACCCCGAGCACCTGGCTCGAGGCACTGGTCAAGACCTATGTCGGCGACGCGCTGGCGGCCGACTTCTACCTCGAGATCGCCCACGCCCTGCCCGACGAAGTCGCCGACGTCGTGCGTGCGGTGCTGTCGGAGACCGGCCACTCCCAGTTCGTCGTCGCAGAGGTGCGCGCGGCGGTGACGGCCAGCGACAGGCAGCGCCACCGGCTCGCGCTGTGGTCGCGCCGGCTCCTCGGGGAGGCCATCACCCAGGCGCAGTTCGTCATGGCCGACCACGATGAGCTCGTCGACCTGGTGCTGGCCAGCGGCGAAGGCCTCACGCAGATGACCGAGTTCTTCGACCGGCTCCAGCGCACACACGCGTCGCGGATGGAGGAGCTCGGTCTCGCCTGACCTATTGGGTGCAGGTGGCGATCATCGAGTTGTTGTTCTGCGCGGCGATCAACGTGCCGGCGGCGTCGAGGATGCTGCAGTTCAGCTGACCGCCGACGCTGGTCGCCGTGACCGATTTCAGCTCCACGCCGGGGTCGAGGACCACCTGCTTGACCCAGGGCAGCGCGACGTTGACATCGGTCCGCAGGGCGCCCTGACCGTCGGTGTAGATGACGGTGACCAGGTCGAGCAGCTGGCGGTTGCCCGTCACCCGGTAGGTCACGGTGCGTGGTGACGGCGGCGCGGGCGGCGGAACGGCCGCCTGGGCTGTCGTGCTCGGCGCGGGGGGTGCCGTCGTCTCGGCGCTCGGGGTGACCGTCGTGACCGTCTCCGGCGGCAGCGAGGGAACGACGGGCGCACCCGTTCCCGCGCGCGGCGCGGTGGTGGCCGGGGCGCTCGACGGCACCGGCGCTTCCGACGTCGCGGTGGCCGACACCGAACCGCTGTCGCCGCCACCGAGGATGATGCCGGTGGTCCCGATCGCGATGAACAGGATCACCCCGGCGATACCGGCGACCCACATCCAGCGCCGGTCGATGCTCTCCTCGTCGTAGGGCTGCTCGTAGTCGTCGTAGTCCTCGAACTCGGCAGAACCGGGGTACTCGTAGTCGAAGTCCTCGGTCGGCGGCTCGGGATAGTCGGAGTAGCCAGAGGGGCTGGGAATCCGCTCCGTCGGGGTCAGCGAATACGGTGAGTGCGCGGTGTAAGACCTGTTCATGTGGGTTTTCCCGGTGTCGTCTCGAGCGTAGAAGATCGTGCCGCGCCTGATGCTATCGAGGCGGAAGTGACGGGTGAGGTTCACCGGCTGGTGTGTTGGTTACGGTCCGGACTCGGTTCGGTCGCCGTAGATCTCGGCGCTACGCCCACCGCGAACCCACCGGCGCGGTGCGGCCGTCCGGTGGGTCGTCCACTAGCCTTGGCTCAAGTTCTTCGCAAAGACGAAAGGGGCCCACGGCGTGGAGGTCAAGATCGGTGTCACGGACAGCCCGCGCGAGCTGAGCTTCAACAGCGCGCAAACACCCAGCGAGGTCGAGCAGTTGTTCACCGAGGCGCTGGCCAAGGATTCGGGTGTGCTGGCCCTGACCGACGAGAAGGGCCGGCGCTTCCTCGTGCAGACGTCCAAGATCGCCTACGTGGAGATCGGCGCGGCCGATGTCCGACGCGTCGGCTTCGGGGTCGGGATCGGATCTAAGACCGGGTAAGCGGCACGTGTGACAGTCCGCCCCAAGCGAACTGGACCGTGCCCTCGACCGCGTCGTCCTTGGAGATCGGCCGGTCGTTGTTGAGCCAGTAGCGCGCCGAGTCGACGCTGATGGCGACCAGACCGACCGCGATCATCCTGGCGCGGTGTGCCTCCAGCCCGGAATCGCGGCTGATCAGGTCGAACACCGCGTCGGTGCACGCCTCGGTGGCCACCTTCACCTGCGCGGCGACCTGCGGTTCGTTGACGTAGTCGTTCTCGAAGATCAACCGGTAGCCCTGGCCGTCATGCTCGATGAAGTCGAAAAACGCCTGGACCGCGGCGCGCAGCCGCTGCCGGTTGTCGGTGGTCGTGCGCAACGCCTGGCGCACGCCGGAGACGAGGTTCTCCACATGCTTGGCCAGCACCGCCAGGTAGAGCTCCAACTTGGACGAGAAATGTTGGTAGAGAACAGGTTTGCTGACTCCGGCGCGTTCGGCGATCTCGTCCATGCCCGCCGCGTGGTAGCCGCGGTCGACGAAAACCTCGCTGGCAGCGACCAGTAGCTGCCCTCGGCGCTCATCGCGCGGCAGTCTGCCGCCGCGCCGATTCAACACTTCGCCGCCCGGCTGCGCGCCTCTCCTCGCGGCGGTGTTGGCGAGATCGCTCATCACATCCTTCGTCTGCGTCCGTGGGCACCGGTTATCGCAATGACCTTACTACCGTTGATAAAGCATGCAGGTGAGGCGCGGATCACAGCGCGCGGGGCGGTCGATGGCGCGCCGAAAGTAAGAGGACCTCGGCCTGTGTCATCCTGTTGCGGTGACCTACGACTCCCGTTCGCGAGGAGCACCGATGGGTCCCGAACACGGCGGGGGTGTTCGCGTGCCCGCGCTGCGCAACGAATGGCGTGAGCCGTTGCGCGCCCAACGCGATCCCCTCGCGGAGAGCTCGGGGCGGGTCAGGTCCAATCGCGACGAGCACCGCGGCTTCCGCAAACAGTCGTGGCTCGGACGCTTCGTCTCCACCTACGGCTGGCGCGCCTACGCGTTGCCGGTTCTGATCGTGTTGACCGGAGTCGTCGTCTACCAGACCATAACCGGCACCGGCGCCCCCGCGCCGAAACAGGCCGAGGGCCCGGTGCAGGGCCCGCCGACCATCGGCGTGGCCAGCACGGCGATCATCGGCGCGCCCCCCAAGGGGTTGACCGAGTTCGACGCGAACCTGCCGACCGGGATCCTTCCCCAGGGCGGCCCGTTCACCGAGGCCGGCGCCAAGACGTGGCACGTCGTGCCGGGGGCCACCTCGCAGGTCGGCCAGGGCACCGCGAAGGTGTTCACCTACACCGTCGAGGTCGAGGACGGTATCGACACCGCGACGTTCGGCGGCGACGAGGCATTCGCCCGCATGGTCACCGAGACGCTGGCCAACCCCAAGAGCTGGACCCACAACCCGCAGTTCGCCTTCACCCGTATCGACGGGACATCGGGCATCGAGCCGGACTTCCGGGTGTCGCTGAGCACGCCGATGACCGTGCGCGAGGGCTGCGGCTACGACATCCAGCTGGAGGCGTCCTGCTACAACCCGGCCTACCGTGACGGCCAGCCGCGCGTGTTCATCAACGAGGCGCGCTGGGTGCGCGGTGCGGTTCCGTTCCAGGGTGACGTCGGCTCGTATCGGCAGTACCTGATCAACCACGAGGTCGGCCACGCGATCGGTTACCAACGGCATGAGCCGTGCGGGGGCAACGACCAACTGGCGCCCGTCATGATGCAGCAGACCTTTTCGACCAACAACAACGACGCGGCGCGCTTCGACCCGCAGTCGGTTCAGCCCGACAACCACACCTGCAAACCGAACCCCTGGCCGTACCCGATCGCCTGAGTTCCTTCCTTAATTCCGCGAGCGGCCGTGTTTGTGCGGCAACACGCCGTGCCTGGACGTACCAGAGCGGTCGCTCGTACACGCCGACCGACCGCCGCGCCTGCGGGAAGCGATCGTCGCTCGTTGCTGTTGAATGTCCTAACTGCTGTGATGGTCATAGACGTTGAATCAGGTGGATCAAGGAGAAACACGGTGTCGACACCGTTGCCGCCGCTGGTAGAACCGGCGGCCGAACTCACTCGCGAGGAAGTGGCGCGCTACAGCCGTCACCTCATCATCCCCGACCTCGGCCTCGACGGGCAGAAGCGGCTGAAGAACGCCAAGGTGTTGGTGATCGGTGCCGGCGGGCTGGGTTCGCCGACGCTGCTCTACCTCGCCGCGGCCGGTGTCGGCACGATCGGGATCGTCGAATTCGACGTGGTCGACGAGTCGAACCTGCAGCGCCAGATCATTCACGGCCAGTCCGACATCGGTCGCTCGAAGGCCGAGAGCGCCCGCGACTCGATTCTCGACATCAATCCGCTGGTCACGGTCAACCTGCATCAGTTCCGGCTCGAACCCGAAAACGCCGTCGAGCTCTTCGAGCAGTACGACCTGATCCTGGACGGCACCGACAACTTCGCGACGCGCTACCTGGTCAACGACGCCGCCGTGCTGGCGCACAAGCCCTACGTCTGGGGATCCATCTTCCGGTTCGAGGGCCAGATCTCGGTCTTCTGGGAGGACGCCCCGGACGGGCTCGGGCTGAACTACCGCGACCTGTACCCCGAACCGCCGCCACCGGGAATGGTGCCGTCGTGCGCCGAGGGCGGAGTGCTCGGCATCCTGTGCGCGTCGGTGGCATCGGTGATGGGCACCGAGGCCATCAAGCTGATCACCGGCATCGGCGAAACGCTGCTGGGTCGGCTGATGGTCTACGACGCGCTGGACATGACGTACCGCACGATCAAGATCCGCAAGGACCCGTCGACCCCGAAGATCACCGAGCTGATCGACTACGAGGAGTTTTGCGGCGTGGTGTCGGATGCCGCCGCCGAGGCCGCGGCCGACTCGACGATCACCCCTCGCGAACTCAAGGAGCTGCTCGATTCGGGCAAGCCGTTGGCGCTGATCGACGTGCGTGAACAGGTCGAGTGGGACATCAACCGCATTCACGGCGCCGAGCTGATCCCCAAGGGCGCCTTCGAATCCGGCGAGGCGCTGGCCAAGTTGCCGACCGACCGGACGCCGGTGTTCTACTGCAAAACCGGTGTGCGCTCCGCCGAGGTGTTGGCGATCGCGAAGAACGCAGGGTTCTCCGATGCGATGCATGTGCAGGGCGGAATCGTCGCGTGGGGTAAACAACTCGAACCCGACATGGTCATGTACTAACGGCTGGTTTGCCGAAACTCCGCTTACGCTGAGGTGGTGACTGTCGAACGGCCACCGGATCATGTGCTGGCCGCGTTCGGCCTGACCGGTGTGCAGCCCGTTGCGCTTGGGCCGGGCTGGGAGGGTGGCTGGCGCTGTGGCGAAGTGGTGGTGTCGATGGTCGCCGACCACGCCCGCGCCGCATGGTCGGCCAAGGTCCGCGAGACGTTGTTCGTCGACGGGGTGCGCCTGGCGCGTCCGGTGCGTTCGACCGACGGGCGGTATGTGGTGGCCGGATGGCGCGCGGACACCTTTGTCGCCGGGACGCCGGAACCCCGCCACGACGAGGTGGTCTCGGCCGCGGTGCGACTGCATGAGGCGACGGCCAAACTCGAACGCCCGAGATTCCTGACGCAGCCACCGGTGGCGCCGTGGGCCGATGTCGACGTGTTCATCGCGGCCGACCGCGCCGCCTGGGAGGAACGGCCGCTGCACTCGTTGCCGCCGGGTGCCAAGGTGTCGCCGGGGTCGGCCGACGGGCAGCGTTCGATCGAGTTGCTCAATCAGCTTGCCACCCTGCGCAAGCCGACGAAGAGCCCGAGCCAGCTGGTCCACGGCGACCTCTGCGGCACGGTGCTGTTCGCGGGCACCGCCGCGCCTGGGATCACCGACATCATCCCGTACTGGCGGCCGGCGTCATGGGCGGCCGGTGTCGTCGTGGTCGACGCCCTGTCCTGGGGCGAGGCCGACGACGGGCTGATCGAACGGTGGAGTCCGCTGCCCGAGTGGTCGCAGATGTTGTTGCGCGCGTTGATGTTCCGCATTGCCGTGCACGCCCTTCATCCGCGGTCGACGGCGGCCGCGTTCCCCGGACTCGCGCGCACGGCGGCCCTGGTCCGCCTCGTGCTCTAGCACCCCCCTTCTGGCGCGAACGTGGGTTACCCGCACACTTCCCGGCGCTCAGATGTGCATCAACCCCACACTCGCGGCGCTAGAATCGGTGTCGCACCTCGGTGAGCCGGATCCGACCGTCGTGCGCGAGAACGCCTTCGGCGCGAAGCCGCTCCAGTTGGCGGGTCGCCAGGTGCGCAGCTGGTCTCCCTGACGCCGCGATCACCCGGTGCCACGGCAGGTCCGACGAGTCGGTGCGCATGATCCAGCCGACGATGCGGGGACTGGAAAGCCCGGTCGCGTCGGCGATGTCGCCGTATGTCGACACCCGGCCCGGCGGGATCGACGCGACCAGTGCGCGCACGGCCTCCACCTGCTCATCGGTGACCGGCGCCATCGCTACGACTCGAGGTGTTCGCGGATCAACGCCGCCGTCTCGGCGGGCTTGGCCTGCGCGACCATGTGGTCGCAGTCCCACTCCGCAAGCGTGAAGTCCGAGCCGAGTCGCTGCGCGAGGGTGCCGACGATCTCGTCGGTGGCATACGGCGGCTCGGTGCGGGCGGCCCGCACGAGCGTCGTGGGGATGCCCTTGGGAGGCAACGTGGCCGGGCGGGCGAGCTCGCTCCAGTACGCCATCATCGCCGGGATGCTGATCCGCCAGCCGACCCGTCCGGAGGGCAGGTCGACCAGATGCTCGTCGAGCTCGCGATCCAGCTCGGCTGACTCGACCTCGCCCCACGACCCATTCGCCTTCTCGGCGCGCGCCTCGGCGCGGTCGGTGTAATCGGGGGAGGCGAACATGTCGTCGGCGATCCGGCGCATCCACTCGCCGTCCAGGCCGACGGCCGGGTCCAGCAGGACCAGATGCGACACCAGGTCTGGCCGGGCGGCAGCCAGCTTCAGCGCCACCGCGCCGCCGAACGAGTGGCCGACCACCACCGCGGGACGATCGAGCAGCGCGACCAGCGCCGTGACGTTCGACTCGATGGACCACGGTGCCGCCCAGGACGAGCGGCCGTGCCCGATGAGGTCCGGTGCGACGATCGTGTACTCGGGCAGGTGGCGTGTCGCCAGCGTCTGCCAGCGCTGGCCGTGCCCGGTCAGGCCGTGGATCGCCAACACCTGTGCGGGGCCGGCCGGCCCGTAGCGATGGACGTGCAGGGGTTCGCTCACCGCTGTGATGCTGCCAGCATCGCGTGACGGCCACTTGTCGGACCCCCGTGGTGTCATGCCCACATGTCCGCACCGCACACCGACCTCACGCCGAGCGCGCTCACCGAGCCCGGCACGCGCGGCGTTTTCCGTGTGATCGGAGGGCCCGGCACCGGCAAGAGCTCACTGCTCGTCGAGACCGCGGTCGCGCACATCGCCGCCGGCACGGATCCGGAATCGGTTCTGCTGCTGACGGGTTCGGCCCGGCTCGGCGCGCAGGCGCGGGCCCGCATCACCTCGACGCTGTTGCAGGCGGGTCCCCGCGCAGTGGTGCGCGAACCGCTGGTGCGCACCGTGCACTCGTACGCGTTCGCCGTCCTGCGGTTGGCCGCTCAGCGCAACGGCGACCCGCCGCCGCGGTTGATCACCAGTGCCGAACAGGACGGGATCATCCGCGAGCTGCTCGCCGGTGACCTCGAGGACGGCGACCGCGCGCCGACGGCGTGGCCGCACCATCTGCGTCCGGCGTTGAGCACGGTCGGGTTCGCAAACGAGTTGCGGGACCTGTTGGCCCGCTGCGCCGAGCGCGGTGTCGATCCCGTTGAACTGCAACGCATCGGGCGACGCTCGGGCAGGACGGAGTGGCTGGCGGCCGGCCAGTTCGCCCAGGCCTACGAGCAGATCATGCTGTTGCGTTCGGCGGTCGGAATGGCGGCACCACAGGCCGCCATCCCGGCACTGGGTGCGGCCGAACTGGTGGGAGCGGCGCTGGAGGCGTTGGCCACCGACGGTGAGCTGCTGGCGGCCGAACGCAGCCGCATCAAGCTTCTCCTCGTCGACGACGCACAGCAACTCGACCCGCAGGCCGCGCTCCTGGTTCGGGTGCTCGCTCAGGGCGCCGAAACCACGGTGTTCGCAGGCGATCCCAATCAGGCGGTCTTCGGCTACCGCGGTGCCGACCCGGCGCTGCTGCGCGGCGAGGAGCCGGCGATCGTGCTGACCGAGTCACGTCGCTGCGCACCCGCGATCGCGCAAGCCATCACCGAGGTCGCACGACGGCTGCCCGGCGCCGAGCAGGGGCGCGTGCTGACCGGTGCGCCCGGCCCCGACGGCACCCTGGCCGTGCGCATCGCCGCCTCGCCACATGCGGAGTCCGCGACGATCACCGACGCACTGCGACGGGCGCACCTCGTCGATGGCATCCCCTGGTCGCAGATGGCTGTCATCGTGCGTTCGGTGCCCCGCCTCGGCGCGGCGTTGGCCCGCACACTGGCCGCGGCCGGAGTCCCGGTGGACGCGCCATCGGCTGCGACGCCGCTCGGGGACCAGCCGGGCGTGCGGGCCCTGCTCACGGTGCTGGCGGCAACAGCGCAAGGTCTCGACGCCGAGCAGGCGGCGTCGTTGGTGACGGGACCGATCGGGCGCGTCGATCCGGTGTCGCTGCGCCAACTTCGGCGTTCGCTGCGTCGAATCGACGGCTCACAACCGCCGCGTGATTTCGGCGATCTGCTGGTCGAGGCGTTGAAGCACGGGGTGCACGGATTGCCGGAGAACCTGAGCCGGTCCGTGGATCGCGTGCGCAAGGTGCTGGCGGCCGCCCGTCGCAGCGCCGAGACGGGGGCCGATCCGCGCTACACGTTGTGGCAGGCCTGGCAGCGTTCCGGGCTGCAACGACGCTGGCTGGCCGCGAGCGAACGCGGCGGCGTGTCCGGTGCGCAGGCCGACCGGGACCTCGACGCCGTCACCGCGCTGTTCGACGTCGCCGAGCAGTACGTGAACCGCACCGCGGGCGCGACGCTGCGCGGGTTGATCGATCATGTCGCGGGTCTGGGTTCACCGGCCCGCGACGAGCGCGCCGAGACCGAAGCAGTCGCGGTGCTCAGCGCCCACGCCGCGATGGGTCGCGAGTGGGAGTTCGTCGTCATCGCCGGTGTGCAGGAAGGCCTGTGGCCCAACACCGTTCCGCGTGGCGGCGTGTTGGCCACCCAGCAGCTCGTCGACCTGCTCGACGGTGTCACCCAGGATGCTGAAAGCGTGTCGACCCGGGCGCCGCTGTTGGCGGAGGAACGCCGGTTGCTCATCGCGGCGATGGGGCGGGCCCGCAGTCGCCTGCTGGTGACGGCGGTCGACAGCAGCGGTGACGAGTCGCTGCTGCCGTCGGCGTTCTGCTACGAGTTGAGTACGCGCTCACAAGACGACGGTTCCGACATGACCGAGCCGGTCAGTGCACCGCGCGTGCTGGCGCCCGCGGCGTTGGTCGGACGGCTGCGTGCGGTGGTGTGCGCGTCCGACGGTGCGGTCGACGACACAGTAAGGGCATGTGCGGCAACGCTGTTGGCGCGACTTGCGGCTGCAGGCGTGCCCGGCGCCGACCCGGCGCAGTGGCAGTCGATGACGCCGCTGTCCAGTGAGGACCCGTTGTGGAACGGCGACAGCCACACCGTGACGCTGTCACCGTCGACGCTGCAGATGCTCACCGACTGTCCGTTGCGCTGGCTGTTGGAGCGGCACGGCGGCGCCGACGGTCGCGATGTGCGCTCGGCGGTCGGCTCGCTGGTGCACGCCCTCGTCGCCGACCCGGGACGCACTGAGAGCCAGATGGTCAACGAGCTCGAGAAGATCTGGCCCAAGCTGCCGTTCGAATCGCGCTGGTATGCCGACAACGAACTCGACCGGCACCGTGCGATGGTGGCGACGTTTGCGCAGTGGCGTGCGCAGACCCGCGGCGAGCTCACCGAGGTGGGCAGCGAGGTCGACGTCGACGGTGTCGTGGTCGACGGTGCCGAGGATGGGACCGACGTGCGTGTGCGCGGCCGCGTCGACCGCCTCGAACGCGACAGCGAGGGACGACTCGTCGTGGTCGACCTCAAGACCGGCAAGAGCCCGGTCACCAAGGACGACGCGCAGAACCACGCCCAATTGGCGATGTATCAGCTGGCCATCGCGGAAGGTCTGCTCGCACAGGGAGACTCACCGGGGGGCGGCCGATTGGTCTACCTCGGCAAGACCTGCGCATCGGGCCCCACCGAGCGCACACAGGAGGCATTGACACCGGAAAAGCATGCCGAGTGGCGCGAGACCGTGCGCGCGGCGGCTGCGGCCACCCAGGGTCCGGAGTTCGTCGCTCGGATCAACGACGGATGCGCCCACTGCCCCGTGCGGGCCATGTGTCCCGCCCAAGCCGCGGCCGGAGGACAGCCATGACCCCGCGCTACAGTCCGCACGAACTCGCCTCGGCTCTCGGTCTTTTCGCGCCGACCGAGGAGCAGGCAGCGGTGATCGCGGCCCCGCCGGGACCTCTCGTGGTCATCGCGGGTGCCGGCGCAGGCAAGACCGAGACGATGGCCGCGCGGGTGGTGTGGCTGGTCGCCAACGGGTTCGCCCTCCCCGGTGAGGTTCTGGGTCTCACGTTCACCCGCAAGGCCGCCGGACAGCTGCTGCGCCGCGTCCGCACGCGCCTCGCCCGGCTCGCGGGCGCCGGCTTGGTCCCCCCAAGCGGGGGGCATCCCCACGGCGACGGCGCCATCACCGACGAACCGCCGACCGTCAGCACGTATCACGCATTCGCCGGCAACCTGCTGCGCGAGCACGGCCTGCTGCTGCCGGTCGAGCCCGAGACCCGGCTGTTGAGCGAAACCGAGCTGTGGCAGTTGGCTTTCCGCGTCGTGTGTGAGCACCCCGAACTGCACACCGAGAAAACACCGGCGGCGGTGACGTCGATGGTGCTGCGGCTGGCGGGCCAGCTCGCCGAACACCTCGTCGACACCGACCAGTTGCGTGACACGCACGGCGAGCTCGAGCGGTTGGTGCACACGTTGCCCGCCGGTCCGTACCAACGCGACCGGGGCCCCAGCCAGTGGCTGCTGCGGCTGCTGGCCACCCAGACCGAGCGCACCGAGTTGGTTCCGCTGATCGACGCCCTGCACCAGCGGATGCGGGCCGAGAAAGTGATGGATTTCGGCATGCAGATGGCCTCGGCCGCCCGGCTGGCCGAGAACTTCCCGCATGTCGGTGAGCAACTGCGCCGGCGGTACCGGGTCGTGTTGCTCGACGAATACCAGGACACCGGGCACGCCCAACGTGTCGCCTTGTCGTCGTTGTTCGGTCGTGGAGCCGACGACGACCTCGCGCTGACCGCGGTGGGCGATCCGATCCAATCGATCTACGGGTGGCGCGGCGCGTCGGCTACCAACCTGCCGCGCTTCGCCACCGACTTCCCCCGTGCGGACGGCTCGCCGGCGCCCGCCTTGGAGCTGCGCACGAGTTGGCGCAATCCGCCCCGGGCGCTGTACCTGGCCAACGCCGTGTCGGCACAGGCGCGGCGCCGTTCGGTGGCGGTGCGCTCCCTGCTGCCCAGGCCCGACGCCCCGCCGGGCACCATCCGGTTGGCTCTGCTGAACGACGTTGCCGCCGAACGTGAGTGGCTGGCCGGCCAGATCGCCGACATCTATGCGCGTTCGCGCGACGACGGGGAGCCGGCCCCGACGACGGCCGTACTGGTGCGCCGTAACGCCGACGCCGCGCCGATGGCCGATGCGCTCACGGCCCGCGGTGTGCCGGTCGAAGTCGTCGGGCTGGCGGGCCTTCTCGGCGTGCCCGAGGTCGCCGACGTGGTGGCGATGTTGCGGATGATGGCCGACCCGACCGCGGGCAGCGCGGCCATGCGGGTCCTCACCGGTCCGCGCTGGCGGCTGGGCGGCCGTGACATCACCGCGCTGTGGCGGCGTGCGGTGCAACTCGACCACAGCGGGCCAGTCGAGGTCGCCGCCGAGGCCGCCGAACGCATCGCCGCCCAGGCCGCCCCCGACGCCGATACCGCGTGCATCGCCGAAGCGGTCACTGATCCCGGTGCGCCCGAAGCGTATTCGCCGACGGGATACGCGCGGATCGTCGCGCTGGGCCGCGAGCTGACCGCTCTGCGGGCGCACCTGTCACACCCGCTTCCCGAGCTCGTCGCGGAGGTGCGCCGGGTGCTCGGCATCGACACCGAGGTACGCGCGCGCCGTCCCGTTTCGGCGGGCTGGTCGGGCACCGAACACCTCGACGCGTTCGCCGACGTGGTGGCCGACTTCGCCGGCCGCCCCGGCGCCGGCGTCACCAGCCTGCTGGCCTACCTCGACGCTGCCGAGGAGGTGGAGAACGGTCTGGCTCCCGCCGCCGGGCCCGTCGCGGCCGACCGGGTGCAGATCATGACCATCCACTCGGCAAAGGGACTCGAATGGCAGGTGGTCGCGGTTCCGCACCTCAGCGGCCGCGTCTTTCCCTCGACCGGCACCGCCCGCACCTGGCTGACCGACGCCGGGGACCTCCCTCCGCTGCTGCGCGGCGACCGGGCCACGCTGTCCGAGCACGGCGTCCCGGTGCTCGACACCAGCGACGTCAACGACCGCAAGCGATTGTCCGACGTGATCGGCGAGCACAAGAGAAACCTCGAACAGCGCCGCGTCGACGAGGAACGCCGCTTGCTCTACGTGGCGCTCACCCGCGCCGAGGACACCCTGCTCTTGTCCGGCCATCATTGGGGAGCGTCGGAAAGCAAGGCCCGCGGCCCATCGGAGTTCCTCGGCGAGCTCAAAGACATCATCGACAAATCCGCCGCCGAGGGTCGGCCCTGCGGCGTCATCGAACATTGGGCGCCCGCTCCGCCCGATGGTGAACCGAACCCACTGCGGGACAAGGTGGTCGAGGCCGCCTGGCCGGCAGATCCTGCTGGTTCGCGCCGCGGCGATGTGACTCGCGGAGCAACGCTTGTGGCCGAGGCGATGTCGGAAGCCCGCGACATCGCACCCGTCGACTCCGGAGAGGGGTGGGAGGCCGACGTCGACGCGCTCATCGGCGAACGCACCCGCGTCGTCGAACCGCCCACGCCCCAGCTGCCTCTTCAGGTTTCGGTCAGCACCCTGGTGGAACTCGGCAAGGACCCCGAAGCCGTCTCGCAGCGGCTGCGCCGCCGGCTGCCCACCCGTCCGGATCCGCATGCGTTGTTGGGCACCGCGTTTCACGACTGGGTTCAGCGCTTCTATCACGCCGAGCGTTTGTTCGACCTCGACGATCTGCCGGGTGCGGTCGATCACGACACCGCCGTGGCCGAGCAACTCGCCGAGTTGCAGGCGACCTTCGCGGTGTCCCCGTGGGCCGCGCGAACACCGGTCGACGTCGAGGTGCCGTTCGACATGGTGATCGGCGGCCGGGTGGTCCGGGGACGCATCGACGCCGTGTTCGCCGACGACGACGGCGGAGCCACCGTGGTCGACTGGAAGACGGGGGAGCCGCCAAGCACTGCGGAAGCTCTGCAGCGCAACGCAATTCAGCTCGCGGTGTACCGGGTGGCGTGGGCCGCGTTACACGGATGTCCCGTCGGGTCGGTGCGGGCGGCGTTTCACTACGTGCGTAGCGGCGTCACCGTCACCCCCGAGACGCTGCCCGACGTCGACGAACTCGCCGACCTGCTGGAGGCGGCCTAAGACTCGCGGTACACCTTCACGGCCTGGACGATCATCGGAATCTGCAGCGGCAGGCGGGCGATCGCGATCGCCCGCATCGGCCACGGCTTGTCCCACCACAGCCGGACCATGTTGACGTTGCCGGGGAACACCGCGACAAACAGCGCCACCGCGGCCAACGCGCCGAAGCGTCGCGTTTTCGGCGCCAGCAGCAGTCCCGCCACCCCGAGTTCGGCCACACCCGAGGCGTAGGTGTAAAACCGCGGACTGCCGGGCAGCTCGGCGGGGATGATGCCGTCGAAGGGCTTGGGCGCGACGAAGTGCAGCGTCCCGATGCCCAGCAGGGCGGCCGCCATCCGGTAGGCGCGCGACGGGCTGGCCACTTGCTGCAGTTCGGGCAGGGGAGAGGTCATGATTACATTGTGGCGTGTACACCCCTGCGGGACCGGTAACGGGTCCTCGTGGCAAAAGGTAGGCTGCGGCGCCGGCTCGCCGCGATCGAGCAGGACCTGACCACACAGCCCGACTCGCGGCTCGTCGACATCCTGCGGATCCCCGAACCATTCGTCAGCCCGACCCAGCGGATCATCCGCCGTGTCATCTACGCGACGCTGGCGCTGATGGCGGCGGTGTTCATCGTGTACCTGGACCGTGACGGCTACCGCGACGTCCAGGACAACCAGCTGTCGTTCCTGGACTGCCTGTACTACGCGACGGTCTCGCTGTCGACCACCGGCTACGGGGACATCACCCCGTTCACCCCCGAAGCCCGGCTGATTAACGTCCTGGTGGTCACCCCGCTGCGCGTCGCCTTCCTGATCGTCCTCATCGGTACCACGGTCGAGACGCTGACCAGCCAGTCGCGCGCGGCATTGAAGATCCAGCGATGGAGGAGCAGAGTGCGCAACCACACCGTCGTCATCGGCTATGGCACCAAGGGCAGGACGGCGGTCGCCGCGATGGTCGGCGACGAGGTCGCTCCCGCCGATATCGTCGTCGTCGACGAGAACGCGGGCGCTCTCGAGCGGGCCCGCAGCGCCGGGTTGGTCACCGTCCACGGGGACGCGACCAAGGCCGACATCCTGCGACTGGCCAGCGCCCAGCACGCGAAGTCGATCATCGTCGCCACCGACGACGACGCCAGCGCGGTGCTGGTCACCCTCACCGCCCGTGAACTGGCGCCGAACGCCAAGATCATCGCCGCGGCCCGCGAGTCGGACAACCAGCATCTGTTGCGGCAGTCGGGCGCCGACTCGACCGTCGTGTCCTCCGAGACCGCGGGTCGACTGCTGGGCATCGCCACCCAGACACCCAGCGTTGTGCAGATCATGGAAGACCTGTTGACGCCGGACGCCGGCTTCGCGATCGCCGAACGGGAGGTGACGCCCAAGGAGGTGGGCGGATCCCCGCGGCACCTGCACGACATCGTCCTCGGCGTCGTCCGCGGAGGGGAGCTGCTGCGCGTCGACTCACCGGAGGTGGACACCGTCGAGTCCGGCGACCGGCTGCTCTACATCCGCAACGCGGACGCCGAGTGACACCCGAACGATGACACCGTTTCGCCTCCGCAACGTACCGCTGCTGTCCCGGGTCGGCGCCGACCGCGCCGACACGCTGCGCACCGACATCGACGCCGCTCTCGCCGGATGGCCCGACGCGCTGGTGTTGCGCGTCGACCGCCGCAACCAGGTGTTGATCTCCGAGGGCAGTGTGGTGCTCGGCGGGGCCGCCAAGTTGGGCGATCGGCCCCCGGACACGGCGGTCTTCCTCGGCAGGCTCAACGACGGTCGGCATGTGTGGGCGATCCGCGCTGCCCTCGAGGGGCCGGAGGACCCGCACACCGAAACCGAGGTGCTCGACCTGCGCCGTGCCGGTCAGGTGTTCGACGACGTCAGCGCGCAACTCGTGGCCACCGCGACCGCGCTGCTCAACTGGCACGACCACGCGCGGTTCAGCCCGCTCGACGGTTCACCGACCAAGCCCGTCAAGGGCGGCTGGGCGCGGGTCAACCCGCTCAACGGCCACGAGGAGTTTCCCCGCATCGACCCCGCGGTCATCTGCCTGGTGCACGACGGACACGACCGCGCCGTGCTGGCCCGTCAGACGGTCTGGCCCGAGCGGCTGTTCTCGATCCTGGCCGGTTTCGTCGAGGCCGGTGAATCCTTTGAGAGTTGCGTCGTGCGGGAGATCGCCGAGGAGATCGGGCTGACCGTCACCGAGGTCACCTACCTGGGCAGCCAGCCCTGGCCGTTCCCGCGGTCTCTGATGGTCGGCTTCCACGCGATCGGCGATCCCGAGCAGGAGTTCTCGTTCAACGACGGCGAGATCGCCGAGGCGGCCTGGTTCACCCGCGCTGAGATCCGCGAGGCCCTCGACCACGGCGACTGGAGCAGCGACTCCCCGTCACGGCTGCTGCTTCCCGGCTCGATCTCGATCGCCCGGGAGATCATCGAGTCCTGGGCGGCGCTGGATTAGCAGGACTAGCCCGCCAGCTTGGCCTTGACCTCGCGCGCGGTCGGGTTCGTCAACGTCGAACCGTCGGGCAGCTTCAGCGTCGGAACGGTCTGGTTGCCGCCGTTGGCGGTGGCGACGAACTCCGCTGCGGCCGGATCCTTCTCGATGTCGACCTCGGTGAACGCAATGCCCTCGGCCTGCAACGCCTTCTTCAGGCGCACGCAGTAACCGCACCAGGTGGTGGTGTACATGATCACGGGAGTCTGTGCTGCGCTCATAAGGCGTTCAACGTAGCCGATGGACCGAACATGCCCGACGCCGTACCGGTCATTTGTCACCGGCCCCTGCCAAGATGGACCGCATGTCGGTAGAGGTCGCTTCGGTGGGCAGCCGCCCCGACGGCGTCGACGACCTCGACGACGAGCAGCGCGAGGCGGTGCTCGCCCCGCGCGGGCCGGTGTGCGTGCTCGCCGGTGCGGGCACCGGCAAGACGCGCACGATCACCCGGCGCATCGCCCACCTGGTCGCGGCCGGCCACGTCGCACCCGGGCAGGTCCTCGCGGTCACCTTCACCCAGCGCGCGGCCGGTGAGATGCGCGCCCGGTTGCGTGCGCTCGACGCGGCCTTCGGCGGTGTGGGCACCGGTTCGGTGCAGGCGATGACGTTTCACGCCGCCGCGCGCCGCCAGCTGTCGTACTTCTGGCCCCGCGTCGTGGGCAACACCGCGTGGGAACTGCTCGACACCAAATTCGCGGTGGTGGCCCAGGCCGCCAACCGCGCCCGGCTGTCGACCAGCACCGACGACGTGCGCGACCTCGCCGGCGAGATCGAATGGGCCAAGGCGTCGCTGATCAGTCCCGAGGACTATCCGGCCGCGGTCGCCCAGGTCGGCCGCGACATTCCGTTCGACGCTGCGAAGGTGGCCGCCGTCTACGCCGGCTACGAGGCGCTCAAGGCCCGCCGCGACGGCACCACGCTGCTCGACTTCGACGACCTGCTGCTGCACACCGCCGCGGCCATCGAGAACGACGCCGCGGTGGGGCAGGAGTTCCGCGACCGCTACCGCTGCTTCGTCGTCGACGAGTATCAGGACGTGACACCGCTGCAGCAGCGGGTGCTCGACGCCTGGCTCGGCGAGCGCGACGACCTGACCGTCGTCGGCGACGCCAACCAGACCATCTACTCCTTCACCGGCGCCACGCCCCGCTACCTGCTCGACTTCTCCCGGCGCTTCCCCGACGCGGCGGTGGTCCGCCTGGAACGCGACTACCGGTCCACCCCGCAGGTGGTGTCGCTGGCCAACCGGGTCATCGCCGGCGCGCGCGGCCGGATGGCGGGCAGCAAGCTGCATCTGGTCGGTCAGCGCGATCCCGGCCCCGCCCCCAGGTTCGCCGAATATCCCGACGAGGTCGCCGAGGCCAAGGCGGTGGCCAAGAACATAAAGCGCCTGCTCGAATCCGGCACCGAACCGGCGGAGATCGCGGTGCTCTACCGCATCAACGCCCAGTCGGAAGTCTACGAAGAGGCGCTCACCGAAGCCGGGGTTCCGTTCCAGGTGCGCGGCGGCGAGGGTTTCTTCAGCCGCCAGGAGATCCGCCAGGCGCTGGTGGCCTTGCAACGCGCGGCCGAACGCGGTGCCGAACCGGACGCCGACGGCGTGGGGGCACCTCCCGCTTGCGGGGGACTGCCCGAGGTGGTGCGCGCGGTGCTGGAGCCGCTCGGGCTCACCGCCGAACCGCCGCCGGGCACCAAGGCGAGGGAACGGTGGGAAGCGCTGACGTCGCTGGCCGAGCTCGTCGACGAGGAAGTCGCCATTCGCCCCACCCTGGACCTGCGCGCGCTGATCGTCGAACTGCGCCAGCGCGCCGACGCCCGTCATCCGCCGGTCGTGCAGGGCGTCACGCTCGCGTCGCTGCACGCGGCCAAGGGGCTGGAGTGGGACGCGGTGTTCCTGGTCGGGCTCGCCGACGGAACACTGCCCATTTCGCATGCCCTCGCGCACGGTCCCGACAGCGAAGCGGTCGAAGAGGAACGCCGCCTGCTCTACGTCGGAATCACCAGGGCCCGTGTGCATTTAGCGCTCAGTTGGGCGCTCGCCCGCGCTCCCGGCGGGCGGCAGAGCCGCAAACCGTCCCGGTTCCTCAACGGCATCGCGCCGCAGTCGTCGAGCACCGGCACTGGGCCGACCAAGCCCCGTCGTTCCCGCGGCGCCACCCCCCGCTGTCGCGTATGCAACAGCGTGCTGACCGCACCGGCGGCAATCATGTTGCGCCGCTGCGAAACCTGTCCGTCGGACATCGACGAGCAGTTGCTCGACGACCTCAAGGACTGGCGATTGCGCACCTCCAAGGAGATGAGCGTGCCGGCCTATGTCGTGTTCACCGACAACACGCTGATCGCGATCGCCGAGACGCTGCCCACCGACGACGCCGCGCTGGTCGCGATCCCGGGCATCGGGGCGCGCAAGCTCGAGCAGTACGGGGCCGACGTGCTCGCCATGGTCAAGAGCCGGGGTCGGTAAGCCGGCGACCGGCACGGCCAAACGTCGTAAAGATCGCGCCAAACGTGCTGGTCAAAAAATCAATTGTCAGCCTGGGCTGTTACGCTTAGCCTCAAGATCACACCGTTTGGGTGTCTTTTTGTGCGAAAGGAGGGACCGACATCATGGGTAGCAACTACGCGTCGACCGGCGTAGCCGTTGCGGGCATGACGCGGACCCTCCATGTCGCCGCCGCCGCGGCGCACCCTGCGTTCGCCGCCGCGCACGCCGCCGGTGCCGCCGCTGCCATCACCCCGCAGCGCAAGCGCCGCGCCGCCGCGACTGTGTCGTCCGTCGATCGGGGCACCACCTAGGTAAGCCCGCGATTTCGCCGAAAAAGGCCACGGACCCGCAGTCGGATCCGTGGCCTTGGTCTTTCGGACACCACCCCGAAGCCCTGGTCCGGATCCCCAACAAAGAGATTCGAAACCCACGACCAGGGAAGGACTGGACATGTCACTCGGGACATGCCGAGAGAAGACGAAGCTGGCGGTGCCGTGTCACAGGGGCGATCCCGATATGTGGTTCGCCGAGAATCCCGTCGAACTCGAACGCGCAAAGGCGCTGTGCGAACAGTGCCCGATCCGGCGCGAGTGCCTGGCCGCAGCGCTGGAACGGCAAGAGCCGTGGGGTGTTTGGGGCGGCGAGATCCTCGAACGGGGCACGGTCATCGCGCGCAAGCGCCCACGTGGCCGGCCGCGCAAGAACAGCATCGGGAACCCGGCAGCCGCGTAGACGGCTGCCGGTTCTTCCCGAACGGTCCTGTGCTGACCCTCAGGCGGCTTCGTCGGCGAAGCCCGGAATCAGTTCGGTGGCAAGCTGTCTCGCCGGAACATGCGCATCGAGCTGGCACGCGATCGCGACATTGGACGCGATCACCCGCATCGGGATGGCGAGCTTGGCCGGAATGTCCATCTGCCGGGCGGCCTTGATCTGGCCGGCGGCGCGCTCGGGTCGCATGTTCGCGGTGGTGATGCGCTGCAGCCACTTGCGGTTGTAGTGGAAGATCTCGACCTCGAGCGGTTCGACGTACTGGCGCATCATGTCGTCCATCTCGCGCTTGGACACCTGCTCGCCCTTCTGGATGAAGCCGATGTTCTGCATCGTGGTGAGCAGGTTGTCGTAATCGTCGTTGAGCGCATACCGCGTCGCCAGACCGATCTCGATCGGGATACCGCCGGGCATCGGAGCGACCGCGCCGAAGTCGATGACACCCATCTTGTCGCCGGGCAGCAGCATGAAGTTGCCCGGATGGGTGTCACCGTGCATCATCTCGAGCCTGAGAGGCGCGTCGTAGGTCAGCTCGAAAAGCCTGGTGCCCATCAGGTCTCGTTGCTCCTGAGTGCCTTCCCGGATGATCACCGACATCGGCACGCCCTCGATCCACTCCTGGATCACGACCTTGGGGGCGCTGGCCACGATCCGGGGGACCACGAAGCGCGGATGGCCTTCGTAGGCCTTGGCGAACGCGCGCTGGTTGTCGGCCTCCAGCCGGTAGTCGAGCTCCATCTCGGTGCGCTCGATGAGTTCTTTGACCACACTGTCGACGTCGGCGCCCGGGGACAGTTGTTTGAGCACGCCCACCATGCGCTGCATCGTCTTGAGGTCGGCGCGCAACGCCTCGTCGGCGCCGGGGTACTGGATTTTGACCGCGACCTCGCGGCCGTCCGACCACACCGCCTTGTGGACCTGGCCGATGCTGGCCGACGCCACGGGCTTGTCGTCGAACGACGCGAACCGCTCCCGCCACTTCGTACCCAATTGGGCGTCGAGCACCCGGTGCACCTTGGCCGCGGGCAGCGGCGGGGCCTCCCGCTGAAGCTTGGTCAGCGCCTCGCGGTACGGCTTGCCGTACTGCTCGGGGATCGCGGCTTCCATCACCGAGAGCGCCTGACCGACCTTCATCGCGCCGCCCTTGAGCTCACCGAGCACGGTGAAGAGCTGCTGAGCGGCCTTGTCCATCAGTTCGGCGTTGACCTCGTCTTTCGACCGTCCGGTCAACCGTTTGCCGAAGCCCAAGGCTGCCCGGCCGGCCATCCCTACCGGCAAGCTCGCCAGCTTGGCGTTGCGCGCGGCCCGGCCTCGCTTGATCTCACTCACCAGACCATCATCCATGACGCGGTTGCCCGCAGCGCAACGACTTGCCAACGGTCGATGTCAACATGCGCAGCGCGGATGCCGCGACCATCGCCGCGCCACCACCGAACCCACGTTGACGTCGAACTCCAGCGTGGTGTCCAGCGTCGGCGGCGGCTCGGGGCAGCCGGAGACGTCGGCGTCGCCACGCACGGCGCCAAGGACCCGATCGACTTGGTTGAGCGCCAGCGCCGCGGTGGCCAGCACCGTTGCCCGGTCCGCGCTGCCGACGGTGTGGCGCAGTTGCGCCGCAAGTGCCGGCCACGCCGCATCCCGATCGCTGCGGTGCAGGTCCGCGCAGGCCAGACAACTCGTCACACCCGGCAGGACCAGCGGCCCGACGAGGCCGACACCGTCGCGCACGCGCACCGGCAGGTGGGCGACGCCGACGGCATGCAGTTCGCGCACCATCCGCGGGTCGGCCACCAGGTAATCGGCGAGAACCACGAGGTCGGTCGGCTCCGACGGCGCGCCGGTGTCGGTGCGGGTGCTGTGGGTCAGCCGCGCTCCCGAACAGCGCAGCGCCGACGCGAGCAGATCCGACAACGGCCCCCGACCGTGGACGCGCACCGCAGCCGAACGGCCACGCCGTCGCGCGGCGGTGGTGACGACACCGGCGTCGACCAACGACGTCAGCACGGTCTCGACGCTCGCGCCGTCGGGGGCCAGCGCCGCGAGGTCGGCCACCCGCGCGCCGGACTGCAGACGGCGCAGCATGTCGGCCAGCGTCGCGGCGGACAACCCCGCCGGCGGACGGATCACGACGGCGCGCCGCGGGTCCCAGCCCACCTGCACAGCCCCGTCCGGTCGCATCAGCACCGGCGTCGCGGCGCTCAACGCATAGCGCGTCATCGATCGAGCGTGCCACGCCGCGCACCGGTCACCCGCAGTTATCCACAGGGGCACCGGCTGAGGTGCTAGCGGTCGTCGTCGTCCGGGTTCTGGATGTCCTTCTCCAGGTCGGCGATCGCCTCTTCGATGGCGCTGTCCATCCCGCTGGTGTCGCCGCCGATCATCCGATCGATGAACCCGGCCGGTTCGTCGAGATCCTTGGCGCTGGGCAGCAGGTCGGGGTGCTGCCACACCGCGTCGCGGCGGTCGGAGCCGACGGCCTCGGTCAGCCGCTCCCACAACGCGGCGGCTTCGCGCATCTTGCGGGGACGCAGTTCCAGTCCGACCAGCGTGGCGAACGTCTGCTCGGCCGGCCCGCCGGTGGCTCGGCGCCTGCGCAGCATCTCCGCTAGCGCCGACGTGCCGGGAATGCGGTCACCGAGCGCGTCGGAGACGACGGTCTGCACCCAACCCTCGATCAGCGCGAGCAGTGTTTCCAGCCGTTCGAGCGCCGCGGTCTGCTCCGGCGTCGCCTTCGTCTCGAAGATGCCCTGGTTGAGCAGCTGCTCCATCTGGGCCGGGTCGGTCAGCGCGGCGGGGTTGAGGCCGGAAGCCAGTTCCTCGATGCCGCTCATGTCGATCTTCATGCCGCGGGCGAACGCCTCGACCGCGTTGAGCAGCTGGCTGGACAGCCACGGCACGTGACTGAACAGGCGGTGGTGGGCGGCCTCTCGGGCGGCCAGGAAGGTCAGGATCTCGCTACGCGGTTGCTCGAGGCCCTCCGACAGCGACTCGACCGCTTCGGGCATCAGCGCGGCCACACCCTTGGGGCCCAATGGCAGCCCGATGTCGGTGGAGGTCAACACTTCTCGCGACAGTTTGCCCAGCGCCTGGCCGAGCTGCGAGCCGAACGCCATCCCGCCCATCTGCGTCATCATCGACAGCAACGGACCGGCCATGGCCCGCGCCTCCTCCGGGAGCGCCGACACCCACACCGTCGAGATCTGTTCGGCGACCGGGTCGCACAGCCGCTTCCACGTCTCGAGGGTGTTGTCGAGCCAATCCGTCGGCGTCCACGCGACCGCCTTACTGGTTCCCGCCGGTAGCGCTGTCACACCGTCGAGCCACGTCTCGGCCAGGCGAACGGCGCCGTCGATCGCCTCAGCGGTTTTCTCCGGCACGGGAGCGACGAAACCGATCTGGCTCGACGCCAGCTGGCGGGCCAGGTCGTAGTTCACCGGTCCTGATTGTTTACCGCCGGCCATCGCGCTGCCTGCGCCGCTGAACATCTCGCCGAGCTTGCTGAAGATCTGCCCGAGCTGGGACATGTCGAACTGGGAGCCGCCCTGAAAGCCCATGCCGAACGGGTCGCCGGGCCCCTCGGATCCGGAGTCGGGATCTTTCTTGCGCTTATCGCGTTCGGGGTCGTCCCCGGCGGAGAAGCCGAAAGGCAGGTCAGCCATGCCCCCAACGGTACTCACCGGGACGGCGCCTCGTGGGTGCGCGCCTCACGCTGACAGCGAACCGACCCTGGACCGCCGTGTTTCTGCGCGACGGCCGCGCCCGCACGGGTGTGACGGACCCCGACGGACGTCGCGGCCACGGCCGCTCGCAGCGCAACCTCTAGATTGGGCGGCGTGAACAGGCGGACTTTGACGTTGCTCGTCGCGCTCGTGCCGATTCTGGTGTTCGGTGTGCTGGTGTCGGCGGTGACGGTGCCGTTCGTCTCCCTGGGTCCCGGGCCGACGTTCAACACGCTCGGTGAGTTCGACGGTAAGCCGGTCGTCGAGATCGAGGGCACCGATGTCTATCCGACGTCGGGACACCTGAACATGACGACGGTGTCGCAGCGCGATCAGCTCAGGCTGGGCGAGGCGATGGCGCTGTGGCTGTCCGGCCGCGAACAACTGGTCCCGCGCGATCTGGTCTACCCGCCGGACAAGACCCGCGAAGAGGTCGACGAGGCCAACACCACCGATTTCCGCAACTCCGAACGCAGCGCCGAGTACGCCGCACTGCATTTTTTGGAGTTCCCGATGGCGGTGACGGTGGAAAACGTCAACGATCCGGGACCCTCGGCGGGAAAGCTGCGCGACGGTGACGCGATCGACGCCGTCAACGGCAGGCCGGTGACCAAACTCGAGGAGTTCCAGGCGCTTTTGAAGGACACCAAGCCGGGCGACACCGTGACGCTGGATTACCGCCGCAAGGACGCGCCGTCCGGCGTCGCCACCATCACGCTGGGCAAGCACCCCGACCGCGACCAGGGCTTCCTGGGCATCGGCGTGCTCGACGCGCCGTGGGCTCCGTTCTCGATCGAGTTCAACCTCGAGAAAATCGGCGGCCCGTCCGCGGGGCTGATGTTCTCGCTGGCGGTGGTCGACAAGCTGACCACCGGCGACCTCAACGGCGGGCAGTTCGTCGCGGGCAGCGGCACCATCAGCGGAGACGGGGAGGTCGGCTCGATCGGCGGCATCACCCACAAGATGCTCAGCGCCCGCGAGGAGGGCGCCACGATCTTCCTGGTGCCCGCCGACAACTGCGAGGAAGCCAAGACGGCGCCGCAGGACGGGATGGAACTGGTCAGGGTCGAGACCCTGCCGCAGGCCGTCGATGCGTTGAAGACCTTGTCCGCCGGTGGCGAACGGCCCCATTGTTAGGTCATCGGCGAAAAGCCGTTGCGTAGAGTTGGGGCCACGTCGAGCACGACGTAGCCGAATGAAACTGGAGTCAACGAGTGGGTATGCGGCCCGCGGCACGAATGCCGAAGCTGACACGACGTAGCCGAATCCTCATCGCGCTGGGA
Organism: Mycobacterium sp. IS-1590; assembly: GCF_001500025.1. Classification (GTDB taxonomy): domain Bacteria; phylum Actinomycetota; class Actinomycetes; order Mycobacteriales; family Mycobacteriaceae; genus Mycobacterium. Next base: position 556,614 of record NZ_LQIW01000001.1, read on the forward strand.
GCCGTGATCGTGCTCCTGTTGTTGATCGGCCCGCGGCTGATCGACACCTACGTCGACTGGCTGTGGTTCGGCGAGCTCGGCTACCGCTCGGTCTTCACCACGGTGCTGTTCACCCAGATCCTGCTGTTCCTGGTCGTGTCGCTGGTGATCGGTTCCATCCTGTTCGCGGGGCTGGCGCTGGCCTACCGGACCCGGCCGGTGTTCGTGCCGACCAACGGCCCCAACGACCCGGTCGCCGCCTACCGCACCGCGGTGATGGCGCGGCTACGCCTCGTGGGCTTCGGGGTCCCCGCGCTCATCGGCTTGTTCGTCGGGTTGTTCGCGCTCGGGCAATGGGAGACCGTCCAGTTGTTCCTGCACGGCAACAGCTTCGGGATCACCGACCCGCAGTTCGGCAAGGATCTGGGCTTCTACGCGTTCGACCTGCCGTTCTACCGGCTGGTGCTGAACTACCTCTTCGTCGCGACCTTCCTGGCCTTCATCGGAAACCTGTTGGGCCACTATCTGTTCGGCGGGATCCGGCTGTCCGGCCGCGCCGGTGCGTTGAGCCGAGCGGCGCGTATTCAGCTGATCACCCTGGTGGGCATCCTGATGCTGCTCAAGGCGATCGCGTACTGGCTCGACCGCTACGAACTGCTGAGCCACACCCGCGGCGGTAAACCGTTCACCGGCGCGGGCTACACCGACATCAACGCCGTTCTGCCCGCCAAGTTGATCCTGATGGCGATCGCCGTCATCTGCGCGGCCGCGGTGTTCTCGGCGATCGTGCTGCGCGACCTGCGGATCCCCGCGATCGGCGTGGTGCTGTTGCTGCTCTCGTCGCTGGTGGTCGGCGCGGGCTGGCCGCTCGTCGTCGAGCAGTTCAGCGTCAAACCCAATGCGGCGCAGAAGGAAAGCGAATACATCAGCCGAAGCATCACGGCGACCAGACAGGCCTACGGGCTCACCGACGAGGTGGTGAGTTATCGCGACTACCCGGGTAACGCCGCCGCGACCGCAGCCCAGGTGGCCGCCGACCGCGCCACGACGTCGAACATCCGCGTGCTCGACCCCAACATCGTCAGCCCGGCGTTCACTCAGTTCCAGCAGGGCAAGAACTTCTACTACTTCCCCGATCAGCTGAACATGGATCGGTACGCGGATGCCGACGGCAACCTGCGCGACTATGTCGTTGCGGCTCGCGAACTCAATCCTGACCGGCTGATCGACAACCAGCGCGACTGGATCAACCGCCACTCGGTCTACACCCACGGCAACGGATTCATCGCCTCGCCGGCCAACACCGTGCGCGGGGTGGCCAACGACCCCAACCAGAACGGCGGATATCCGGAGTTTCTGGCCAGCGTGGTCGGCGCGAACGGTGAGGTGATCTCACCCGGACCCGCCCCACTGGCCCAGCCCCGCATCTACTACGGGCCCGTCATCGCCAACACCCCGGCCGACTACGCCATCGTCGGCGAAAACGGTGCGCCGCGCGAATACGACTACGAGAACAACGTCGAGACCCGCAACTACACCTATACCGGTGAGGGCGGCGTTCCGATCGGCAATTGGCTGACGCGCAGCGTGTTCGCCGCAAAGTTCGCCGAGCGAAACTTCCTGTTCTCCAACGTCATCGGGGAGAACAGCAAGCTGCTGTTCAACCGCGACCCGGCCAAGCGGGTCGAGGCGGTGGCGCCGTGGCTGACCACCGACACCACCGTCTACCCGGCGATCGTCAACGAGCGGATCGTGTGGATCGTCGACGGCTACACCACGCTGGACAACTATCCGTACTCGGAGTTGACCACGTTGTCCTCGGCGACCGTCGACTCGAACGAGGTGGCGCTGAACCGACTGCAGCCCGACAAGCAGGTGTCCTACATCCGCAACTCGGTCAAGGCCACCGTCGATGCCTACGACGGCACGGTGTCGCTGTACGCGCAGGACGAGCAGGATCCGGTGCTGCAGGCGTGGATGAAGGTGTTCCCGGGCACGGTCAAGCCCAAGAGCGAGATCTCCGAGGGACTGCAGCAGCATCTGCGCTATCCGGAGGACTTGTTCAAGGTGCAGCGCGCGCTGCTGGCCAAGTACCACGTCGACGATCCGGTGACGTTCTTCTCGACGTCGGACTTCTGGGACGTCCCGCTGGATCCCAACCCGACCGCGAGCAGCTATCAGCCGCCGTATTACATCGTGGCCAAAGACCTTGCGGAGAACGACCGTGCGGCGTCGTTCCAGTTGACCAGTGCGATGAACCGGTTCCGTCGTGACTTCCTGGCCGCGTTCATGAGCGCCAGTTCGGATCCGGAGACCTACGGCAAGATCACGGTGCTGACCATTCCGGGTCAGGTCAACGGTCCCAAGCTGGCGTTCAACGCGATCAGTACCGATACCGCGGTCAGCCAGGACTTGGGTGTGATCGGCCGCGACAACCAGAACCGCATCCGGTGGGGCAACCTGCTGACGCTTCCGGTCGCCGAGGGCGGATTGCTGTATGTCGCACCGGTGTACGCCTCGCCGGGAGCCAGCGATGCCGCGTCGTCTTATCCGCGCCTGATCCGTGTGGCGATGATGTACAACGACAAGGTCGGCTACGGCCCGACGGTGCGCGATGCGCTCACCGAGTTGTTCGGACCCGGCGCCGACGCCACGGCCACCGGCCCTGCGCCCATCGCGGGGCCGGGCGGACAGCAGCCCGCCGCGCAGCCCCCGTCCGACGGTCAACCGCCGGCGGGTCGCACACCGGCCAACCAGGAGGGCCGGGCACCGCAGGCCCCGCCGCCGGCGGCGGTGCCGCCGGGTGGACCGGTGCAGCTGTCGGGTGCGAAAGCCGCTGCGCTGCAAGAGGTCAACACGGCGCTCGACGCGCTGCGTCAGGCCCAGCAGGGCGGTGACTTCGCCGAGTACGGCGAGGCGCTGCAACGCCTCGACGATGCGATGGAGAAGTACCAGTCCGCGAGCTGACGTACCCCCCACTGCCGCGAGCTAAGCCCCCACTGCCGCGAGCGACCGCGTCTGCACGGCGACACGCCGCCACTGTGCGTACATTTGGGGTCGCTCGCGCGGCGGCGGACGGCCACGTAACGCAGGCGTGACGGGTCTCACCACCCTTGGCGACCGCGCGATTTGGAACTGGACGAGCGCCTTCGGTAACGTGGCGTTCACCCGACGCGGGGTGGAGCAGCTCGGTAGCTCGCTGGGCTCATAACCCAGAGGTCGCAGGTTCGAATCCTGTCCCCGCTACTATGTGATGTCTCGGGACATCGTTGGCAGATGTCCCGAGACATCATTTACATCTGGAGCCGGTTTTCGGGTGAGTTTCC
>NZ_LQIW01000002.1 GCF_001500025.1 Mycobacterium sp. IS-1590
ACGCGGTCGCGGGCGGAGGTTGGGGGGGGGGGTCGGGGGGTTACTGTCCGCCCCGCGCGTTCCACCACGCCAGCAGTTCTTCGACCGCCTCCTCGCGCGACAGCGGGCCGCGGTCGAGGCGCAACTCCTTGAGGTACTGCCATGCCTGGCCTACCTGGGGGCCGGCGGGGATGCCAAGGATCTCCATGATCTCGTTGCCGTTGAGGTCGGGGCGCACCCGCGCGAGATCCTCTTTCTCGGCGAGTTCGGCGATCCGGTGCTCGAGGTCGTCGTAGTTGGCCTGGAGCCGGGCCGCGCGGCGCTTGTTGCGGGTCGTGCAGTCGGCGCGGACCAACTTGTGCAGCCGCGACAGGAGTGGACCGGCGTCGGTCACGTAACGGCGCACCGCCGAATCCGTCCACTTGCCGCCGCCGTAGCCGTGGAACCGCAGGTGCAGGTAGACCAGCTGCGAGACGTCGTCGACCATCTGCTTGGAGTACTTCAGCGCGCGCAGCCGTTTGCGCGCCATCTTCGCGCCGACCACCTCGTGATGGTGAAAGCTCACCCCGCCGTCGGGTTCGTGCTTGCGGGTGGCGGGCTTGCCGATGTCGTGCAGCAGTGCCGCCCAGCGCAGCACCAGATCGGGACCGGAGTCCTCGAGTGCGATCGCCTGGCGCAGGACGGTCAGCGAATGCCAGTAGACGTCCTTGTGCTGGTGGTGTTCGTCGATCGCCATGCGCATCGCGCCGACCTCGGGCAGCACCACATCGCCCAGTCCGGTCTGCACCATCAGGTCGACGCCCGCGACCGGGTCGGCGCCGAGCAGCAGCTTGTCGAGTTCGGCGGCCACCCTCTCGGCGGTGATGCGGCCCAGCTGCGGCGCCATGGCCACCAGCGCCGACACCACCCGCGGCGCCACGCTGAACTCCAGCTGCGAGACGAAGCGCGCCGCGCGCAGCATGCGCAGCGGGTCATCGCCGAACGACACCTCGGGAGCCGCGGGGGTGTCGAGCACCTTCGCGCGCAGCGCCGCGAGCCCGTTGAGCGGGTCGTGGAACTCCGCGGGGCCGTCGGCGGTGATGCGCACCGCCATGGCGTTGGCGGTGAAGTCGCGTCGCACCAGGTCGTCGTCGAGGTTGTCGCCGAAGCGCACCTCGGGGTTGCGGGACACCTGGTCGTAGGTGTCGGCGCGGTAGGTGGTGATCTCGAGGCGCTCGTCACCCTTGCCGACGCCGAGGGTGCCGAACTCGATGCCGGTGTCCCACAACGCGTCGGCCCACGGCCGCAGCAACTTCTGCATCTGCTCGGGACGGGCGTCGGTGGTGAAGTCGAGGTCAGTCAGTGCGCGACCCAGCAGCGCGTCGCGGACGCTGCCCCCGACGAGATACAACTCGTGGCCGGCGTCAGCGAACAGCCGGCCGAGTTCGCGCAGCACCTCGCCGTGGCGGTTCAGTTCCACTTGCGCGGTGGCAAGCAGTTCGGCGTCGGTGGAGGGCGGCACGTTCGGACAGCCTAGTCAGGCGACGATCAAGCGGCCCCCGGGCCGCGTTGAGGAGGCTGACGATTCAACGGAGTCAGGCGGCGATCAAGCGGCCCCCCGGCCGCGGAGTCACACAAATGTGCAACGGCTCTGTCACGACCGGTGAGTGCGGCGGGGGCGAATATGTGTGGCAGCTACTATCGCTTGGGTGTCGGACGGCGAACAGGCCAAACCACGACGGCGCCGGGGGCGACGTCGTGGCCGACGCGCGGCAGGTCCGCCCGAGTCCGCACCCGACCCGTCCGCGCAGCCCCGCCGACCCGTTCCCCAGCCCCCTTCCGGCCACACCAACGCCGCGCCCAAGAACGGCGCCGCCGTCGACGGAACCCAGGACGGGCAGTCCAAGAAGTCGCGGCCCCGGCGGCCACCCGACCGGTTGCGCACTGTCCACGAGACCTCCGCGGGCGGGCTGGTCATCGACGGTATCGACGGTCCCAAGGAAAGCCAGGTCGCCGCGCTGATCGGGCGCATCGACCGGCGGGGCCGCATGCTGTGGTCACTGCCCAAGGGCCATATCGAAATGGGTGAGACCGCCGAACAGACCGCGGTCCGCGAGGTCGCCGAGGAGACCGGCGTGCAGGGCAGCGTGCTCGCCGCGCTGGGCAGCATCGACTACTGGTTCGTCACCGAGGGCCGCCGGGTCCACAAGACCGTGCATCACTATCTGATGCGCTTCCTCGGCGGTGAACTGTCCGACGAAGACGTCGAAGTCACCGAGGTGGCGTGGGTGCCGCTCAAGGAACTGCCCAAGCGACTGGCCTACGCCGACGAACGCCGCCTCGCCGAGGTCGCCGGGGAGCTGATCGACAAGCTGCACGCCCACGGCCCGTCCGCGCTGCCGCCGCTGCCCCGGTCGTCGCCACGACGCCGCCCCCAGACGCACTCGCACACCCGCAAGCGTCGTCCCGACGAACGCGCGCAACCGTCCCCGGGGACCGAGCGCTGGGGGCACTCCCCGGGCAAGCCGGGGGCCCACCCGCCCGAAGGGCAGGGGGACGAGTGGGGCAAGACGCAGCCCGGCCGCCGGACGAACGGTTGCGGACAGGGCTCGTGACCGCCGCGGCGCTGCCTCGCGCGCTGGCCGCGCTGATCGTGCTGGCGCTGAGTGTCCTACCGCTCGTCCTCCCGCGCGCCGCCGCCCAACCCGCTTCGACGCCGTTCCTTCAGATCCGCGTCGACCGCGTCACTCCCGACGTGGTCACCACCACCAGCGAGCCGGTGGTCACGGTGGCCGGGGCCGTCCTCAACGTCGGCGACCGGCCGGTGCGCGATGTGGTCGTGCGGTTGGAGGATGCCGCGGCGGTGCGGACGTCGACCGGGCTGCGCACCAACCTCACCGGCGACGTCGACCAGTTCGAGCCCGTCGGGGAGTTCGTCCCGCTCTCTCCGGAACTCGCTCGGGGACAAGAGGTTCGGTTCACCCTGTCATATCCCCTGAGGTCGGCCGACCGGCCGTCGCTCGGCATCGACGAACCGGGTGTGTACCCGGTGATGGTCAACGTCAACGGCACTCCCGACTACGGGGCGCCCGCACGCCTCGACGACGCCCGCTTCCTGCTGCCGGTGCTCGGCGTCCCACCCGATCCGGGCATCGACTCGGGTGACGCGGTCACGGCGGTCACAGCGCCCGACACGTCCAAGCCCGTCGGGCTGACGCTGCTGTGGCCGATCGCCGACCGGCCGCGGCTGGCCGCGGGCGCACCGGGCGGCGCCACCCCGGTGCGGCTCATCGACGATGAGCTGGCGACCTCCCTGGCGCCGGGCGGTCGCCTGGACACGCTCCTGTCGGCCGCCGAGTTCGCCACCAGCCCCCAGGTCGATCCCGACGGACGGGTGCGCGCCGCGACATGTCTGGCGGTCGACCCCGATCTGCTCGTGACCGTCAACGCGATGACGGGCGGCTACGTCGTCAACAACGGCCCCGACGCGGGACAAGGCACTCCCACCCGCCCCGGGACCGGGCAGGACGCGGCCGTGGCGTGGCTGAACCGGCTCAAGTCCCTGGCGCAGGGCATCTGCGTCGCCTCCACCATCTACGCGCAGGCCGACCTCGATGCGCTGCGGTGTGTCCGCGACCCCGGGCTCAGCCGGATAGCGACCACCACGGCGGGCGACATCGTCGACCAGATTCTGGGGGTGACCTCGGTGCGCGGCGCCAGCCTGGTCGGCGACGGACCGCTGACCGGTCCCGCGGTGCGCCTGCTGTCGGACCAGGGCGGCCAGACCGTGGCCGTCGCGGCCGCCGAATCGGGTTCGGACGACGGCACCGACGTCGCGGACTCCGGCGTCGCCGACACCACGCCGGTGCGCTACACACCGCAGGTCGTCGCGGCGCCCTTCGATCCGGCCGTCGGAGCGGCGCTCGCCGGCGCGGGCACCGATCCCGTGGCACCCGGATACCTGCACCCGTCTCTGGACATCCCGTTGCAGCACGATTCGGAGGTGGCCCGGCGCCAGGACGCCCTGGGGGCCATGCTCTGGCGCGCCCTCAATCCGGACATCGGCCCGCGCACCCAGATACTGATGCCGCCGATGGCCTGGAGCCTCGGCCCCGACGACGCCCGGGCACTGTTTCGGGCGGTCACCACCGCGATCAACGCCGGACTCGCCGCGCCGCGACCGCTGACCGCGGTGATCGGCGAAGGCAGCGCCGTCTCACCCGAAGACATGGCTCCGCTGCCCAGCGACGAGTTGGGCGACCCCGATGCCCGGTTCGACGACGCCGTCGTGTCGGGCATCGCGGCGGTCACCGGGCGGCTGTGGGGGCTGACCGCGGCGCTGTCCACCGACGAACGCACCGGGCTGACCGGATACGGCTACACCGCCCCGCTGCGCGAGGACATGCTGCGCGCGCTGAGCCAGTCGGTGCCGCCCGACACCCGCAACGGCCTTGCGCAACAACGACTCACGACGGTCGGGCACACCGTCGACGACATCTTCGGGGCGGTCACGATCGTCAACCCGGGCGGGGCCTACACGCTGGCCACCGAACGCAGCCCATTGCCGCTCGCGTTGCGCAACGACCTGCCGGTACCGATACGGGTCCGCCTCGACGTCGACGCGCCCCCGGGGATGACGGTCACCGACATGGGCGAGATCGTGCTGCCCCCGGGCTACCTACCGTTGCGGGTCCCCATCGAGGTGCACTTCACCCAGCGGGTCGCCGTCGACGTCGCGCTGCGCACGGTCGACGGCCTGCCGCTCGGGGAACCGGTGCGATTGTCGGTGCACTCCAACGCCTACGGCAAGGTGCTGTTTTTCATCACGCTCTCGGCAGGCGCGGTCCTGGTGCTGCTTGCCGGCCGTCGACTCTGGCACCGGTTCCGCGGCCAGCCCGATCCCGCCGACCTGGACCGGCCCGACCCGCTCGAGGTGGCGCTGCACTACGACGACGACATCGACGCCACCCTGAGCCGAGCCGGCCGCAGGGGTTCGGGCACCCGCGGCGGTGCCGGGGGGTGCTCACCCGGCACCGCCGCGCCGGCCGCGAGGAACTGTCCGACGCCGCGGTGGTGTCGCGGTCGTGGGGCATGGCCGTCGCGACGCTGGTCAGCCGCCTCACCGGGTTCGCCCGGATCGTCCTGCTCGCGACCATCCTCGGCGCCGCGCTCACCAGTGCCTTCTCGGTGGCCTACCAGTTGCCGAACCTGATCGCGGCGCTCGTGCTCGAGGCGACGTTCACCGCGATCTTCGTGCCGGTGTTGGCGCGCGCCGAGCGCGACGACGCCGACAACGGCACGGCGTTCATCCGCCGCCTGGTCACGCTGACGACGACGCTGCTGCTGATCATCACTGCGCTGTCGGTGGCGTCGGCGCCGATGCTCGTCGACCTCATGTTGGGCAGCGATCCCGAAGTGAACCGCGACCTGACCACCGCGTTCGCATATCTGTTACTTCCGCAGGTGCTGTTCTACGGATTGTCGTCGGTGTTCATGGCAATCCTGAACACCCGCAACGTATTCGGGCCACCCGCCTGGGCGCCGGTGTGCAACAACCTCGTCGCCATCGTGACTCTCGGCGTGTATCTCATTGTGCCCGGCGAACTCTCGCTCGACCCGGTTCAGATGGGCAACGCGAAACTGCTCGTGCTGGGCATCGGCATGACGCTCGGCACGGTGACCCAGGTCATGGTGTTGTTGGTCGCGATCCGCCGCGAACGCATCAGCCTGCGCCCGCTGTGGGGCATCGACGAGCGCATGAAGCAGTTCGGCGCGATGGCCTCGGCGATGGTGCTGTACGTGTTGATCAGCCAGGTCGGCTTGATCGTCGGCAACCGAATCGCCAGTGGCGCAGCGGCATCCGGGCCCGCAATCTACAACTACACGTGGCTGGTGTTGCAGTTGCCGTTCGGCATGATCGGTGTGACGGTGCTGACCGTCGTGATGCCGCGGTTGAGTCGCAATGCGGCCTCCAACGACCAACGCGCGGTGCTCGCCGACCTCTCGCTGGCCACCCGGCTGACGATGGTGACGCTGATCCCCATCGTCGCGCTGACGACGGTCGGCGGCCCCGCGATCGGCAGCGCGCTGTTCGCCTACGGAAATTTCGGCGAGGTCGACGCCAACTACCTGGGCATGGCGATCACGCTCTCGGCCTTCACGCTGATCCCCTACGCCCTTGTCCTGCTTCAACTCCGGGTCTTCTACGCGCGCCAACAACCGTGGACGCCGATCCTGCTGATCGTCGTGATCACCACCGTCAAGATCATCGCCTCGCTGATCGCGCCCCATCTGACCGACGACCCCGACCTGGTGGCCGGCTATCTCGGGACGGCCAACGGCCTGGGCTTCGTGGCGGGTGCGGTGGTCGGCTACTTCCTCCTGCGGGCCAATCTCGACCCGCCGGGCGGCCGGCTCATCGACCTGCAGGTGGTGCGCACGGTGCTGGTCACGATCGCGGCATCACTGCTCGCCGCGATGGCGGGCCAGGTCGCCGACACACTGTTGCGTCTGGAGTCGCTGACCCGGAACTGGGGCGGCGCCGGCTCCCTCCTGCGATTGGTCGTGCTCGGCCTGGTCATGGTGCCGATCATCGTCGGCGTCCTCCTCGGCGCGCGTGTCCCTGACGCCCACGCGGCCCTCGCTGCGGTTCGGCGCAGGCTCGGCGCTGGTGCCCGGCCCGGCGCCGGGCGCGATGGGGTAGCTGCGACCCCCGACCGGCCACGGACGCGCGCCCCTCTCCCGTACCCTGAACGCAGGAATTCGTCCGCGTCAGGGCGCCGGCACAGCCCGCCGGCCGTCCGGCGCGGACCACCTGGCCCCGTTGCCGGGGATCGGATGCGGAAAGGACCAGCGGTGAGCGACGAACCCGCAGGCGGCTCCGCGCCCACACCCGAAACCGCAACCAGAAAGCTCCCGACCGGGCAGTCCGACGTCGTCGCCGACGACCTGCGGCCCGACGTGCCCGACCCCGGTCAGACCACCGAGTTCGCCGCCGAGAACGGCGCGACCCGGTCACCGGTGTCGGGTCGGCCGCCCTCGGATTACGGCGGCGACCCCACCCGCGAGCCCCTTGCGTTCGATCCGCCGCGCGAACCGGCGATCGAGGCGGCCACCTCCGACGAGGACGTCCACCTCATCCCCGGAGCGATGGTCGGCGGCGGTCGCTATCGCCTCTTGGTGTTCCACGGCGGCCCGCCCAATTTGCAGTTCTGGCAGGCACTCGACACCGCCCTGGACCGCCAGGTCGCGCTCACCTTCGTCGATCCGGACAACACCCTGTCCGACGAGACCCTGCGTGAGATCCTGACCCGCACCCGCAAGCTGAGCAGCATCGACATGCCCGGTATCGCGCGGGTGCTCGATGTGGTCAACACCGGATCGGGCGGGCTGGTGGTCTCGGAGTGGATCCGGGGCGGCTCGTTGACCGAGGTGGCCGACACGTCGCCGTCCCCGATCGGCGGCGCCAGGGCGATGCAGTCGCTGGCGGCGGCCGCCGAGGCCGCGCACCGGGCCGGAGTAGCCCTCTCGCTCGACCACCCGGGTCGGGTCCGGGTCAGCATCGAGGGTGACGTCGCGCTGGCCTTCCCGGCGACGCTGCCCGACGCGACACCCGAGGACGACATCCGCGGAATCGGGGCGGCGCTGTACGCGCTGCTGATCAACCGGTGGCCGCTGCCCGAGCACGGGGTTCGCAGCGGCCTGGCCCCCGCCGACCTCGACTCCGCCGGACAACCGATCGAACCCCGCGCCGTCGACCGCCAGATCCCCTTCCAGATCTCGGCCGCCGCGGCGCGCGCCGTACAGGAAGGCGGCGGCATCCGCAGCGCGCCGACCCTGCTGAACCTGCTCCAACAGGCCACAGCCATCGCCGACCGCACCGAGCTGATCTCCCCGGTCGACGAAGCCGACCGCGCGGCGTCCCCGGGCGTCACCGATACCGACCCGGAGACCCAGGCGCGTCGCCGCAAGGCCCTGATGATCGGACTCGGCGTCGGCGGCGCCATCGTCGTGATCGCGCTCGTGGTGCTGGCGACGGTGCTGAGCCGGATCTTCGGAGACGTCGGCGACGGCCTCGGCGGCGACCGGCTCGGGCTCAACGATCCGACCACCAGCGAGTCGGCCGAAGGCAGTACCGACAGCGGCAATGTCGTCAAACCGACTGCGGTGACGGTCTTTTCACCCGAGGGCGAGGCCGATGCGCCGTCGGATGCGCCCAAGGCGATCGACGGCGACAAGTCCACGGTGTGGCCGATCGACACCTACACCGACCCGGTGCCGTTCCCGAACTTCAAGAACGGCGTCGGGCTGATGCTGCAACTGCCGCAGTCCACGACGGTCGGCGAGGTCGACATCGATCTCAACAGCACCGGCACGGCCGTCGAGATCCGCTCTGCGCAGACACCGACGCCGTCGTCGCTGGCCGACACCACCGTGTTGACGCCGGCCACCGAGCTCAAGCCGGGCTCCAACACCATCAAGGTCGAGAACGCCTCGCCGACCTCCAATCTGCTGGTCTGGGTGTCGACCCTCGGCCAGGTCAACGGCGCGAGCCGCTCCGACATCGCCGAGGTCACGGTCAAGTCCGCCTCCTGACCCGGTTCATCCCCAGCCCGGTAAAGATGTGTCGGGAGGCACCCGCGTAGCCGTTTAGTGTTCGGCTGTGGGGACCTTCGGGGGGCAGGCCGGGGAACGCAGCGACGCCGAGTTGCTCGCCGCGCACGTGGCCGGTGACCGCTACGCGTTCGAGGAGTTGTTTTACCGCCACCACCGGCAGCTGTACCGGATCGCGCGCATCACCAGCCGCAACCCCGACGATGCCGCCGACGCGCTGCAGGACGCGATGCTCAAGGCACACCGCCGCGCACCGGCCTTTCGCTACGACGCGGCGGTGAGCAGCTGGCTGTACCGCATCGTGGTGAACTCATGTTTGGATCGGTTGCGGCGCAACAAAACCCGGGCCGTCGAGACCCTGTCCGACGACCAGGGGCACATCGGTGACCCCGCATCACGCGTGGACACCGCGATCGTCGTCGAACGGGCACTGATGCGGTTGCCCGTCGAACAGCGCGCCGCGGTGGTGGCCGTCGACATGCAGGGATACTCGGTGGCCGAGACCGCCCGGATGCTGGGCGTGCCCGAAGGCACCGTCAAGAGCCGATGCTCGCGCGCCAGGACCAAGCTGGCCGAGGCGCTCGAGTACTTCGGCGCGGAAACCTCCGCAGGCGCCGACTGAGGGGAACCGCGGGCCGATCCGGCGCGTCTTATGTGTCGTGGTGGAGACTGGCTAGCGATGCAGACCGGAACGGACGACGATTCGGATCCGGCGGTCGAGCGGGTGCGGCGCGGCTTGGCCGAACTGGCGCACGACGAGGGCTCCGCGCCGGACGTCCCCGCGGGCGTCACCGCGCGCATCGGTGCAGCCTTACGGGCCGCCGGTGAACCTCATCACGCCGTCGATCGGCCCCGACTCCGCCGGATACAGGTTTTCGGGCTGCTCATCGGCCTCGCCGCCGTCACCGCCGGGGTGGTCATCGGCGTCTCGATGCTGGGCCGCGACCCCGAACCGCGGTTCTCCCGGCCCGGCCCGTCGGCCGAGCGCATCACCGTGTCGCGGCGGCCGCCCGCCTTCCCGCTGACCGATGCGCAGGTCACCGGCCTGCTCTCGACGCCACCCGAGTACGGGCCGCTGGCGGACCCGCGCCGCCGCGGTGCCTGCCTCGAGGGCTTGGGCCACGCGGCGACCACGCCCATCCTCGGGGCGCGGACCGTCGAGGTCGCCGGTCGTCGCGCCGTCGTGCTGCTCCTGCCGGCACCGGCGGCCACCGACGTCCTGGCCGTGCTCGTCGACGGCTCATGCCATGCGGCTCACGGTGGGCTGCTGGCCGAAACCCTGGTCGAACGACCGTAGTCTGTCTTCCGAGGTTGTTCGGAAACTCCGGGAACACCACCGCCTACGCTGGTGTTTATACCGGTGCCGCGGATCAGCGGCAGAAAGGCGCTCATGACCACCACATCCACGGTTCACGATCTGATCATCATCGGATCCGGTCCGGCCGGCTACACAGCAGCGATCTACGCAGCGCGTGCGCAGCTCAAGCCCCTGGTGTTCGAAGGCGTCCAGTTCGGCGGTGCGTTGATGACCACCACCGAGGTGGAGAACTACCCCGGCTTCCGCAACGGCATCACCGGTCCCGAGCTGATGGACGAGATGCGCGAACAGGCGTTGCGTTTCGGCGCCGACCTGCGCATGGAGGATGTCGACGCCGTCTCGCTGGACGGCCCGATCAAGACCGTCACGGTCGGTGACGACACCTATCGGGCCCGGGCGGTCATCCTCGCGATGGGCGCCGCCGCGCGGCACCTGGGCGTGCCGGGCGAGGAAGCCCTGATGGGCATGGGCGTGAGCACCTGCGCGACCTGTGACGGGTTCTTCTTCCGCGACGAGGACATCGTCGTCGTCGGCGGTGGCGACTCGGCGATGGAAGAGGCGATCTTCCTGACGAAGTTCGCCCGCAGCGTCACCCTGGTGCACCGCCGCGACGAGTTCCGCGCCTCGCGAATCATGCTGGACCGCGCGCGTGCGAACGAGAAGATCACGTTCCTGACCAATACCGACGTCCTCGAGGTCGAGGGCAGCCCGAAGGTCAGCGGAGTTCGCTTGCGCAACAAGGTGACCGGCGAGGAGTCGAAGCTCGCCGTCACCGGTGTGTTCGTCGCGATCGGCCACGACCCGCGCTCTGATCTGGTTCGCGGCCAGGTCGACCTCGACGAGGACGGTTACGTCCTGACGCAGCGTAATTCGACCAGCACCTCGATCGAAGGTGTCTTCGCCGCAGGCGATCTCGTCGACCGAACGTACCGCCAGGCGATCACCGCGGCGGGCACCGGCTGCTCGGCGTCCATCGACGCCGAACGCTGGCTTGCCGAAATCGGTTCTGGCCCAAGCGATGAAACCATCGAAACACCTGTCTGATAGGAGCATCCCGATGACCGAGAGCACCGGATCCACGGTAGCGGTGACCGACGACACGTTCGCCTCCGACGTGTTGTCCAGCAGCACACCGGTGCTGGTGGACTTCTGGGCGACCTGGTGCGGTCCGTGCAAGATGATCGCCCCGGTGCTCGAAGAGATCGCCACCGAAAAGGCGGGCGAGTTGACGGTCGCCAAGCTCGACGTCGATGCCAACCCCGCCACGGCCCGTGATTTCCAGGTGGTCTCGATCCCGACGCTCATCGTGTTCAAAGACGGCTCCCCGGTGAAGCGGATCGTCGGCGCAAAAGGCAAGGCTGCGCTGCTGCGCGAACTCAGTGACGTGGTCTAACCGCGTTACGGCGGCCCGTGGGAGCCGTAATCCGCGGCACGGACACCGGCCTGGGGTTTTCTTGAATCGGCGAAGTGTCTGCGACAATCGTGCCTAGCCCGTCAACTTGGTCGGCGCCCTCGCGCAGCTGACAACCGTGACTGAAAGGCCGCATATGTCCAGTCTGCGTCGCGGTGACCGCGGGTCCGCGGTCACCGAGATCAGGGCTGCGTTGACGGCGCTGGGCATGCTCGACAACTCCGACGAGGAGATCACCACCGGCAGGCATATCGCGCTGGACCTGTTCGACGCCGAACTCGACCACGCCGTGCGCGCCTTCCAACAGCATCGCGGTCTGCTGGTCGACGGGATCGTCGGCGAAGCGACTTATCGTGCGCTCAAAGAGGCGTCGTACCGGCTCGGTGCGCGCACGCTGAGCCACCAGTTCGGCGCCCCGATGTTCGGCGACGACGTCGCGACGCTGCAGGCCCGACTCCAGGACCTCGGTTTCTACACCGGCCTCGTCGACGGGCATTTCGGGCTGAGCACGCACAACGCGTTGATGTCCTACCAGCGCGAGTACGGGCTGTATCCGGACGGGATCTGCGGCCCGGAGACGTTGCGCTCCTTGTACTTTCTGGGCTCACGCGTCACCGGCGGCTCCCCACATGCGATTCGCGAGGAGGAGCTGGTCCGCCGCTCCGGTCCTCGGCTCTCGGGTAAGCGCATCATCATCGACCCGGGCCGTGGCGGTGACGACCACGGTCAGATCATGCAGGGGCCGAGCGGGCCGATCAGCGAGTCAGACATCCTGTGGGACTTGGCGAGTCGGCTCGAGGGCCGGATGACCGCGATCGGTATGGAGACGTTCCTCTCGCGGCCTGCCAACCGTGCACCCTCGGACGCCGAACGCGCCGCGACCGCGAACGCCGTCGGCGCCGATCTGATGATCAGCCTGCGCTGCGCCACTCAGCCCAGTCCTGGTCCCAACGGTGTCGCATCGTTCCACTTCGGCAACTCCCACGGCTCGGTGTCGACCATCGGTCGCAACCTCGCCGACTTCATTCAACGAGAAGTGGTGGCCCGCACCGGGTTACGTGATTGCCGCACCCATGGACGGACGTGGGACCTGCTGCGTCTCACCCGGATGCCGACGGTGCAGGTCGACGTCGGCTACATCACCAATCCGCAAGACCGGGCGATGCTGGTGTCCTCTCAGGCCCGCGACGCCATCGCCGAGGGCATGCTCGCCGCCGTCAAGCGGCTTTACCTGCTCGGTAAGAACGACCGTCCCACAGGCACTTTCACGTTCGCCGAACTGCTCGCCCACGAGCTGTCGGTCGAACAGGCCGGGCGCGTCAGCCCGTCCTGACCGCCGATCGCGGTCAGGCCCACCGAGCCCGCACCCGCCCCGACGGGCTGGCGTATCTGCGCGAACTCGAACAACCGCTCCAGCGCCGCTTCGACGTCGGCCTTCCAGCCCAGCCCCTGCTCCAACTCGAGGCGCAGGCGCGGGAAGTACCGGTGCTGGGCGACAACAACAAAGCCCGCATCCAGGAGTAGGTCCGCGTCGAGCACGCACTGGTCGACCGAGCAGTCGCCGAGGACTTCCATCACCGGCCGCAGCGCCGGCGTCACCGCACCCGGTTCGGTGAGCTCGCTGACTTCGGCGGTGTGCGCGAACGCCTCGAGCGCACGGGCCCCGCGCCGAACCAGGTCTCCCACGACCGCCGCGATCAGCGCGCGCGACAATGCTTCCGTGTCCTCGCCGGATTCGATGCCCAGCGATGTGAGCAATACGGCGTCGGCGCTGACGGGCGCGGTCGGGAATCGGTGCGCGCGCGGGACTGCGCCGGGCGGAGCGTAGAACGCATATCCCAAGCACGCCTCGTCCCCGCGCAGTGGGGCCGGCCCGTCGTCGGTGTCGCCATCGGCACATTGCACCGCGACCTGCCCGCACGATCCCCATTCGAGCATGACCATCGAAAGCCACGCCTCTTTCTCGAATTCGGGATCCGACAGGTGGTCATCGACACCGGGAACCGCGGCTCCGGTGGCATCCCGCCCCAGAGTCAGCGGATCGACCTCCCAATACACGCAACGGCGGGCGTGCTTGGGCAACTGCTCGAACGCTTCGAGCCGCAGAGGCGTGATGCGTGCCGACACTAGACTCCCCGGGTACTACACGGTGCAGCGGTACACCGCTGCCCCTCCAGGATAGAAGGGTGCGCACACCTCGACGCCCCGCTTTGCGGGCCTCTCACATCGAACAGCGAATCATGTTGTGTCACAGGTGGTTTCCTTCGAAGGGCGGTGGTCACGCCGATGCGACCCGGGTTGTGTCACAGTGACGTAATTACCCGGTGTGGTAGGTCACCGTTCGGATGCGCTCATCAGTTCGACGATGCGCTGTAAGTCGTCGACCGACCCGAACTCGACCACGATCTTGCCCTTGCGTTTGCCGAGGCTGACCGTCACCCGCGTATCGAAGGCGGTGGACAGCCGCTCGGCAACGTCCTGAAGACCCGGCATGTTGATCGGCTTGCGCTTGGGCGCCGCCGGAGCCGGCGCGCCCGCGCTGTTGGCCAGCGTGACCGCTTCCTCGGTCGCTCGCACCGACAACCCCTCAGCCACGATGCGCGCGGCGAGTTCCTCCTGCTTCTCCGGTCCGCCTTCGAGCGACAGCAGCGCACGCGCATGCCCGGCGGAGAGCACGCCGGCGGCCACTCGGCGCTGCACGGCGATCGGCAGACGCAGCAACCGGATCATGTTCGTGATCACCGGGCGTGAGCGCCCGATCCGCGTCGCCAGTTCATCGTGGGTGACTTCGAACTCGTCGAGCAGCTGCTGATAGGCGGCCGCCTCCTCGAGCGGGTTCAGCTGTACGCGGTGGATGTTCTCCAACAGCGCGTCGCGCAGCATGCTGTCGTCGGTGGTCTCGCGGACGATCGCCGGGATCGTGGTGAGGCCGGCCTGCTGAGCCGCGCGCCAGCGCCGCTCCCCCATCACGAGTTGGAAGCGGCCGCCTCCCGCTTCGGGCTGCGGAAGCGCGCGCACGACGATCGGCTGCATGAGGCCGAACTCGCGGATCGAGTGGACGAGCTCGGCGAGCGCTTCCTCGTCGAAGACCTGCCGCGGCTGGCGCGGATTCGGCTCGATCGACGAGGGATCGATCTCGCGGTACACCGCACCGACCTCGTTGATCGCGCCGCCGTTCGACGGCCCGCCGATCACGACATCGGCCGCCGCGTCACCCATCCGTGGACCGAGACCCTGATCGCCGTCGGCCGGCCCGGTCGGGATGAGCGACGCCAGGCCGCGGCCGAGTCCGCTGCGCTTGCGTGTGGGTTGGCTCATCATCTACTCCTCTTCGCGCAAGCGCTCATCGATCGTTCTGCCTTTCTACGCGAACGCTCATGGGTTGGGTCGGATCTCGCCGGGTTCGGTGCTTATCGCGCGAGCTTTCATCGGTTGGTTCGATTCTGGCCGCGTTCGGCGATCTCGCGGCTGGCATCCAGATAACTCATCGCGCCGCGTGAGCCCGGGTCGTAGCCGAGGATCGTCATCCCGTAACCGGGCGCCTCGGACACTTTGACACTGCGGGGGATGACGGTGCGGAGCACCTTGTCGCCGAAATGGGCGCGCACATCGGAAGCCACCTGGTCGGCGAGCTTGGTCCGCCCGTCGTACATCGTCAGGATCACCGTGGTCACGTCGAGTTGCGGATTGAGGTGCGCCTTGACCATCTCGATGGTTCGCATCAGCTGTCCGACGCCTTCCAGGGCGTAGTACTCGCACTGAATCGGGATCAGCACCTCGGGCGCGGCGACGAACGCGTTGATGGTCAGCAGGCCGAGCGACGGCGGACAGTCGATGAACACGTAGTCGAAGTTGAACTCGGTGAGCGAGCCCAACGCCGTGCGCAGGCGGCCTTCGCGGGCCACCATGCTGACCAACTCGATCTCGGCGCCGGCCAGGTCGATGGTCGCGGGCACGCAGTAGAGGCGCTCGTTGTGCGGGCTGCGCTGCAGCGCGTCGCGCAGCGGGATCTCCCCGATCAGCACCTCATACGACGACGGCGTGCCCGGCCGATGCTCGATGCCCAGGGCGGTGCTCGCGTTGCCCTGCGGGTCGAGGTCGATGACGAGCGTCTGCAGTCCCTGCAGAGCGAGCGCCGCGGCGATGTTGACGGCCGTGGTCGTCTTGCCGACCCCGCCCTTCTGGTTGGCGATCGTGAACACTCGCTGCCGATCGGGTCGCGGAAGGCTCCCCTTGGACGCGGCGTGGAGCAGCCGCACCGCGCGCTCCGCCTCAGCGCCGATGGGGGTGTCGATGCCGACGGGATCCTCCCATTGGTCCGGTGCCGTCTTCTCGGCCCATTTCTCGTTCGGCGCCTCGGTGGTACCGGGCACGGTTTCACGTGAAACATCGTGCGTCCCGGTTTCGCGTGGGCCCCGGGCCGCACCGCCGCCAGGTTGTGTAGCGGCGACTGGTGTTTCACGTGAAACATTCGCCCGCTGGCCTAGCGGCATGGCCGATCCCTGCACCCCGTTGCGTGGCGTCGTCACCCGCGTCTCCTGCCCGTTGGCCGGTGCGTCACCGCCCCCTCCCGCCGTGCCACGACGACGGTCGCGGGTGGATCCAAGTAGTTCGCGCCACACCTCATCACCCTTACATCGGCCGCGCCGAGCGACGCCATCACACGCCGGTGGTCGCGGATCTCCTCTTCGGCACGCTCCCCCTTCAGGGCGAGCATGTGGCCGTCGACGCGAAGGAGCGGCATGCTCCATCGAGTCAGCTTGTCCAGGGAGGCCACCGCCCTGGACACCACTACGTCCGTCTCCCCCAATTGCCTTCTCACCCCCGGCTCCTCGGCCCGCCCGCGCACGACCGTCACGTCGATACCGAGTTCGTCGACCACCTCGCGCAGGAACTCACTGCGGCGCAGGAGTGGTTCGATCAGCGTCACGTGCAGATCGGGTCGAGCCAACGCCAACGGTATCCCGGGAAGGCCGGCACCACTACCGATGTCGGCGACTCGGTGGTCCGACCCAAGGAGTTCGGCCAGTGCCACGCTGTTGAGGATATGGCGGTCCCAGATTCGGTCGACTTCCCGCGGGCCGAGCAGACCCCGTTCGACGCCCGCGCCCGCGAGCGTCGCGGCGTATCGCGCCGTGAGGTCGAGGCGCTCGCCAAACAAGGAGGCGGCTACGTCCGGCGGCGCCGACACCTCCCCATGTTTCACGTGAAACATCCTCCGGATCGTCGCGTCGGGCCGACGCCACCAATGAACTACATAGTTGTAACTCTGGATCAGTCGGCGAGAACCACCACGCGGCGCGACGGCTCGATGCCCTCGCTCTCGCTGTGGACGCCGTCCACGGCCGCCACCGCGTCGTGCACGATCTTGCGCTCGAACGGCGTCATCGGGGCGAGCTCTTCGCGCTCGCCCGTCTCGAGCACGCGCCGCGCCACCTTGTCACCGAGCGCGGCCAACTCGTCGCGGCGCCGACGACGCCAGCGCGCGATGTCGAGCATCAGGCGGCTCCGCTCCCCCGTCTTCTGGTGCACGGCCAGCCGCGTCAATTCCTGCAAGGCGTCGAGCACCTCGCCCTTGCGCCCCACGAGCTTGTTCAGGTCGGCGCCGCCGTCGATGCTCACGACGGCCCGGTCCCCCTCCACGTCGAGGTCGATGTCGCCGTCGAAGTCGAGTAGGTCCAACAACTCCTCGAGGTAGTCACCCGCGATCTCGCCCTCGGCGACCAGCTTCTCCTCCAGATCGTCCTCGGCCACCGGCGCGGCGGCACTGCTGCCCTCTTCGACGAGTTCGTCGCGCTCGGTCGTCTCGGCGTCAGTCATGTCGTTCTCTCCTCATCCCACCGGGCTCGTCCGGTCACCGTTTACGTTTCTTGGGCCGCGCACCGGGGCGCGGGGAGGCGCCGGGGCGCGGCGCGCGGTTCGTAGCTGCGCTTGCCGCCTTGCCCGGGTTGCCGCCCGAAGGCTTCTTGTCCGCCGCACCGTTGTCTGCCGCGGCCTCGCTGCTCTCGGTATCGGAGCTCGACGCCGGCTCCGCGGCCTCGGGCGCCTTGGTCGTCTGGCCCTTGCGGGTCCGGTTCGGCTTGACCCCCGGCGGCGGTGCGTTCTTCGCCTGCCGCTCCTGGGCCTCGAGCTTCTTGGCCTCTTCTTCCTTCTCGATCTTGCCGAACACATAGTGCTGCTGACCGAAGGTCCAGATGTTGTTCGCGAGCCAGTACATGATGATGGCCAGCGGCAGGAACGGCCCGCCCACGACGACACCGAGCGGAAAGACGTACAGCGCCAGCTTGTTCATCATCGCCGTCTGCGGGTTGGCGGCGGCTTCGGGGCTCTGGCGTGAGATCGAGGCGCGGCTGTTGAAGTAGGTCGCGATGCCGGCCAGGATCATGATCGGCACGCCGACTCCGATGACCGCCGCCCGGTTGAACTCGGTGAAGGCGTCCAGGCCGGTGGTCTGAATCATGGTCGCGCCCAACGGCGCTCCGAACAGGTGCGCGTCGAGGAAGTTCGCGACGTCGGTCGGGCTGAAGACGTAGTTGCCGGTGGCCCGGTTCTGCTCCACGGACAGCTGAATCTGACCGAACCCACCCTGCGTCCGGTTGAAGGACCGCAGCACGTGGAACAGCCCGAGGAACACCGGCACCTGAGCCAGCATCGGGAGGCAGCCCAGGATCGGGTTGAAGCCGTGTTCGCGTTGCAGCTTCTGCATCTCCAGCGCCATGCGCTGACGATCCTTGCCGTACTTCTTCTGCAGCGCTTTGATCTGTGGCTGCAGCTCCTGCATCTGACGCGTGGTCCGGATCTGCTTCACGAACGGCTTGTAGAGGATCGCGCGCAGGGTGAACACCAGGAACATCACCGAGAGCGCCCAGGCGAAGAAGTTCGACGGCCCCAGCAGGAAGGCGAACAGCTTGTACCAGACCCACATGATCGCCGACACCGGGTAGTAGATGATGTCGAGGCTGAACCAGTTAAACACGCGTCTCGCTTCCTGCTCGCAATGCTGGATGGCCGCCACTGTCCTCGACAGCGGTGTCCCGATCCTCTGAAGACTCGTCCGCGGGAGCGCCCGCCGCCTTTTCGTCGCCGTGTCCGCCGGCTGTGGGGCGGGTCGGGATCGGGTCCCATCCTCCCCTATGCCACGGTCCGCATTTCAACAGCCGTACGGTCGCGAGCCAGCCGCCGCGCACCAGCCCGTATTCGGTCAGCGCGTCCACCGCGTACTGACTACAGGTCGGGGTGAAGCGACACGTCGGTAGCCGCAGTGGCGAGATGGTGTGCCGGTACAGCTGGATCACGTAGATGACCGCGCGAGCCGTCCACGCGCCGGCCGACCGCACCGTCGCGTTCACCGGGTCGCCCCGGGTTTGGGTCGGGCCCGGCGAAGCGCCGTGCGCAGTTCTTGTTCGAGGCGCGCCGATATCGCATGCCGACTGCTGGGCAGCGCGCGGATCACCACGCGGTCGGCCGGGTCCAGCTCGTTGACGAGGCTTCGCGCGACGTGCCGCAGCCGACGGGCCACGCGATGACGTTGCACCGCGGTGCCGACGGCTTTGGAAACCACCAGTCCGATCCGGGGCCCGGGCTCGGAGGGCTCGCCGGACCGTAGGGCGTGCACGACGAGATCGGGCTGCACTGCGCGCACCCCTCGGCTGACCGTGTTCCCGAATTCCGTCGAACGCGTCATGCGGTACCGCGCCGGAAGCACCAGCGTCAACTCCCGCTCGAAGTCACGTGAGAGTCACGCGGTCAGCTTGCGCCGACCCTTGCTCCGACGGTTCGTCACGATTGCCCGACCTGCCCGGGTGCGCATCCGCAGCCGGAAGCCATGCACACGCGCCCGGCGCCGGTTGTTCGGCTGGAAGGTCCGCTTGCCCTTGGCCACGGCTGTCTCCTTGTTGCGTCTGGCACCCGCATCCCCCACCGACGACGTACGAATCGGTTTGGACGCAGTTGCCGTTGGTAAGCTCGTCCATCTTGCTAGCCGGCGCGGTCCCCGGTCGATGCCCGGGTCGCAGCCGTATCGCCTCGTACGGGCGACTGTTCGAGGGTACTGAGGAGATTTCGCTGGGTCAAACCTGGCCGAATGACAGTGTGGACAGCCACATTTGCAACACGCGTCACCGCCGACCAACAGCAGATAATATCCGTCCACGCAATGTTGCAGAACGGTTGGCACCCGCGAAGAAAACTGTTAGCTTCTGCCAATGCCGATTCGATAACGAAACGGCGACGGACAACGAAGCGAGGATGCCCAGCCAGTCGTGAGCCCACAGGATGCCTCACATCTGTGATGTGGCCCGACCCGCGGCCTCCCCGCCGGTAGAAAACAGAACGACGACGACTGTCCAGTCTCCACAGCCTGTGGATAACTTTGTGGACAGATCGTCATCGTTCCTTTTGGTCGCTCTGGGCCGGCCGCAAGGGGGTAGTCGTCGTTGACAGCTGACCCCGACCCCCCGTTCGTAGCCGTGTGGAACACGGTGGTCGCCGAGCTCAACGGCAACCCCGCCTCAGCGGGTGGCGATATGGCGGGCCCGGGCCTCACGCCTCAGCAACGAGCCTGGTTGAAGCTGGTCAAGCCCCTGGTGATCACCGAGGGGTTTGCCCTGCTGTCGGTGCCCACCCCGTTCGTGCAGAACGAGATCGAACGTCATTTGCGGGAGCCGATCATCACGGCGTTGAGCCGTCAGCTCGGTCAGCGCGTTGAGCTCGGTGTGCGTATCGCCGACCCCGGACCCGACGAGACCGACGGGCCGTTGGCCGGACTATCGGCCGTCGGCGACCCCGACGAAGTCGACGACGATCTCGAGGCGCGGGTCAGCGCCGAGGAAAGTTGGCCGACCTACTTCACCAGCCGCCCGCCCAACACGCTGACCGACGACACGACCGCGGTCAATCTGAACCGTCGCTACACCTTCGACACGTTCGTCATCGGCGCCTCGAACCGGTTTGCTCACGCGGCGACACTTGCGATCGCCGAGGCCCCGGCCCGGGCGTACAACCCGTTGTTCATCTGGGGTGAGTCCGGGCTGGGTAAGACGCACCTGCTGCACGCGGCGGGTAACTACGCCCAGCGGCTGTTTCCCGGCATGCGCGTCAAGTACGTCTCGACCGAGGAATTCACCAACGACTTCATCAACTCGCTGCGCGACGACCGCAAGGCGTCGTTCAAGCGCAGCTACCGCGACATCGACGTGTTGTTGGTCGACGACATCCAGTTCATCGAGGGCAAGGAAGGCATCCAGGAGGAGTTCTTCCACACCTTCAACACCTTGCACAACGCGAACAAACAGATCGTCATCTCCTCGGACCGCCCGCCCAAGCAGTTGGCCACCCTCGAGGACCGGCTGCGCACCCGGTTCGAGTGGGGACTGATCACCGACGTCCAGCCACCCGAGCTCGAGACACGCATCGCCATCCTGCGCAAGAAGGCCCAGATGGACCGTCTCGATGTGCCCGACGACGTCCTCGAGCTCATCGCCAGCAGCATCGAGCGCAACATCCGCGAGCTGGAGGGCGCACTCATCCGGGTCACCGCGTTCGCGTCGCTGAACAAGACGGCGATCGACAAGTCGCTTGCCGAGATCGTGCTGCGCGATCTGATCTCCGATGCCAGCACCATGCAGATCAGCACCGCGGCGATCATGGCCGCCACCGCCGAGTACTTCGAGACCACCGTCGAGGAATTACGGGGTCCCGGTAAGACCCGCGCGCTCGCGCAATCCCGCCAGATCGCCATGTATCTGTGTCGCGAGTTGACCGACTTGTCCCTGCCGAAGATCGGGCAGGCCTTCGGTCGTGACCACACCACCGTGATGTACGCGGAGAAGAAGATTCGCGGCGAGATGGCCGAGCGGCGTGAGGTCTTCGATCACGTGAAGGAACTCACGACGCGTATCCGCCAGCGCTCCAAGCGCTGACCCATCGGCGCCCACTCCCCTTCCCGTCGCGCTCGATCGCGCCCGAATGCGGCCCTCATGACGAAAATCCTTCAAAAATCTTCTGTACCGCCGGCACCACCAGTCACAGCGCGGCGTTGTGCACACCGGTGTGGAGAACTTGGGATCAAGCCGCGAACTACCAGCCGATTGCTACACAACCTCCAACACCTCCACAGCCTGTCCCGCCCGGGGCCGCGCTCATCCACAGGTCCCTCACAGCCGCCCACGCCCGTAAGCAGCACGGACATGTATTCATCCCCAGCGTCCACAGGCCCTAATACTGTTGCTTGTATATCTCTGAAGAATCTCCTTGAAAGAAGGCGGTTGGGGAAGCACGGAACCGTCGGCCGCCACACCGGCCGGAGGGCGTCGATGTCGCCCCGATCGATTAGCTTTCAAGTTGGGGCGGAAAGCTCTACGGTGATTCAGCACAGCCGTTACGGTCGTCGGGGACGCTCGTTGAGACGTGTGTGAGACGCCGGGAAACCGCTGCTTGAGGCTTGTCGTGATTGTGATCGAAGGGACCCTATGGACGTGGCGACGACAACGGTTGGTGTCACCGATCTGAAGTTCCGCCTGGTACGTGAAGACTTCGCCGAAGCCGTGGCATGGGTGGCCCGCAATCTGCCCACCCGGCCGACGGTCCCGGTGCTCGCCGGTGTCTTGCTGACCGGCTCCGAGGACGGGCTGACGATTTCGGGATTCGACTACGAGGTTTCCGCAGAGGTGCGGGTGCCCGCCGAGATCGCTTCACCCGGTAGCGTTTTGGTTTCCGGTCGGCTGTTGTCCGACATCACCCGGGCATTGCCCGCCAAGCCGATCGACGTCAGCGTCGACGGCACGCGGGTTTCGCTGACGTGTGGCAGTTCGCGGTTCTCGCTGCCGACGATGGCCGTTGAGGACTACCCGACACTGCCGGCGCTGCCCGACGAGACCGGCGTCGTATCGGTCGAGCTGTTCTCCGAAGCGATCGGACAGGTCGCCGTCGCGGCCGGCCGCGATGACACGCTGCCGATGTTGACCGGTATCCGCGTCGAAATCGCCGGGGAGAAGGTGGTTTTGGCGGCAACCGACCGGTTCCGCCTGGCGGTGCGGGAGCTGACATGGTCGACGACCGGCTCCGATCTGGAGGCGGCGGTGCTGGTGCCCGCCAAAACGCTCTCGGAAGCGGCCAAAGCCGGCTCCGACGGCGGTGATGTGCATCTGGCGTTGGGTGCCGGATCGGCGGTCGGCAAGGAGGGGTTGCTCGGTATCAGCAGTGGGGGCAAGCGCAGCACCACCCGTCTGCTCGACGCGGAATTCCCAAAATTCCGACAGCTGCTGCCGACCGAGCACACCGCCATGGCCACGATCGGTGTCGGTGAACTCACCGAGGCCATCAAGCGTGTGGCGCTGGTGGCCGATCGTGGCGCCCAGGTGCGGATGGAGTTCTCCGAGGACTCGCTGCACCTCTCGGCGGGCGCCGACGATGTGGGCCGCGCGGAGGAAGACCTGCCGGTCAGTTTCGCCGGGGACCCGCTGACCATCGCGTTCAACCCCACGTATCTGACCGACGGGCTGAGCTCGTTGCATTCCGAACGTGTCACCTTCGGTTTCACAACGCCCAGCAGGCCCGCGGTGCTGCGTCCGGCCAATGACGACGACGCAGATGTCGGTGCGGCAGGACCGTTCCCGGCGCAACAGACCGACTACGTTTATCTGCTGATGCCGGTGCGCCTACCCGGCTGAACCGGCTGACGCCAAAGAACGCCGGAGAAGGGGCGCTTATGCAACTCGGCCTGGTCGGCCTCGGCAAAATGGGCTTCAACATGCGCGAGCGCCTCCGGGAGGGAGGCCACGAGGTCGTCGGTTACGACCCGAGACCGGAAGTCACCGATGTGCCCACGCTCGCCGCCCTGGCCGAAGCCCTCGATACCCCGCGGGTGGTGTGGGTCATGGTGCCCTCGGGACCGATCACCCACGACACCATCACGGCTCTGGCCGATGAGCTCACTGCCGGCGATCTGGTCATCGACGGTGGTAATTCCCGTTACACCGAGGACGGCCCGCACGCAAAACTGTTGGGCGAGAAGGGAATCAACTTCATCGACGCCGGTGTTTCCGGCGGGGTGTGGGGGTTGAAGGAAGGTTACGGCCTGATGGTCGGCGGCAGCGACGCCGATGTCGAGCGCGCGATGCCGATCTTCGACACCTTGCGCCCGCCGGGGCCGCGGGAAGACGGTTTCGTGCACGCCGGGCCGGTCGGTGCGGGGCACTACGCGAAGATGGTGCACAACGGCATCGAGTATGGGCTGATGATGGCCTACGCCGAGGGTTACGAGCTGTTGGCCGCCGAAGAACTGATCACCGACACCCAGGCGGTCATCCAGGCGTGGAGCAACGGCACCGTTGTTCGGTCCTGGCTGCAGCAGTTGCTGGCCAAAGCGCTGAAGGAAGACCCCGAATTCGGTGAGATCAGCGGCTACACCGAGGATTCCGGCGAGGGCCGGTGGACGGTTGAGGAGGCCATCAGCCATCGGGTGCCGATGCCGGTGATCGCGGCCTCGCTGTTCGCGCGGTTCGCCTCGCGGCAGGAGGATTCGCCCGCGATGAAGGCGGTCTCGGCTCTGCGCAACCAGTTCGGTGGGCACGCGGTCAAGCGGGTCAGCGAGTCGGGGTAGGCGGTCGCGAGGTGTACGTCCGGCGCCTGGCGTTGACCGACTTTCGATCGTGGCCGCACGTCGAATTGGAGCTCGAGCCCGGCCGTACCGTGTTCGTCGGCCCGAACGGTTTTGGTAAGACGAACATCGTTGAGGCACTGTGGTATACGTCGACACTGGGCTCACACCGGGTCGCTTCGGACGCGCCTCTGATCCGGACCGGGGCCGAACGCGCGGTGGTGTCGACGATCGTCGTCAACGAAGGCCGGGAACTGGCGGTGGACCTGGAGATCACGGCCGGGCGTGCGAACAAGGCACGCATCAACCGCTCCCCCGTGCGCTCGGCCCGCGAGATCCTCGGCGTGCTGCGGGCCGTGTTGTTCGCCCCGGAGGATCTGGCTCTGGTGCGAGGGGATCCCGGTGAGCGACGTCGCTATCTCGACGAACTGGCCACCACTCGGCGCCCGCAGGTGGCCGCGATCCGCGCGGATTACGACAAGGTGCTGCGCCAGCGCACCGCGCTGTTGAAGACGGCGGCCGGTGCTCGATTCCGCGGTGACCGAAGTGTTTTCGACACACTCGACGTGTGGGACGGGCACCTCGCGGAGAAGGGCGCGAAACTCATCGCCGCACGGGTGGATCTGGTCAATCTACTGGCACCCGAGGTGGAGAAGGCCTACCAGCTGTTGGCGCCGTCGTCGCGGCCTGCGGCGATCCGCTATCGCAGCGGTGTGGAGGTGGTGGAAGCGGAAGCGGCGGCGGGTACCGCCGATGCGGAGATGTTCGAGGCCGCCCTGCTGGATGCGTTGGCGCGGCGGCGCGACGCCGAGCTGGAACGCGGAGTGTGCCTGGTGGGGCCCCACCGCGACGACCTGGAACTGCGGCTGGGCGATCAGGTCGCCAAAGGCTTTGCCAGCCATGGAGAATCATGGTCCATGGCGTTGTCTTTGCGACTGGCCGCCTACGAATTACTCCGCGCGGACGGGGGCGATCCGGTGTTGTTGCTCGATGACGTCTTCGCCGAGTTGGACAAGTCGCGCAGGCAGGCACTCGCCGCGGTCGCGGCCTCGGCCGAGCAGGTCTTGGTCACCGCGGCGGTGCCCGAGGACGTACCAGCCGACTGGGACGCGCGCAGGATTGGAGTGACGATGCGCGACGAGGATTCCGGCCGAATCTCGGTGGTGGAGCCATGACGTCGCCCGAGGACCAAGCGGGGCCGCCTGAACACCTGGCGCACCTGCGCGGTATGGATCTGGTCCGGCGCACGCTCGAGGAGGCGCGCGGTGCGGCGCGTAGCCAGGGTAAGGAGGTCGGTCGGGGCCGCGGGACGGCACCGCGAAGGATCGCGGGTAACACTCGGCGGCGGTGGTCGGGTCCCGGCCCGGATTCACGCGACCCCCAGCCGTTCGGACCCGCCGCCAGCGAGCTGGCCCGCAACCGCGGATGGTCGGGGCGAGTCGCCGAGGGTGCGGTGTTCGGCCGCTGGTCCGGCGTCGTGGGTGAGGGTATCGCCGCGCACGCGACCCCGACGTCCCTCAACGACGGTGTGCTGACGATCTCGGCGGAGTCCACGGCGTGGGCGACGCAGTTGAGGATGGTGCAGGCACAGGTGCTGGCCAAGATCGCGGACGCGGTGGGAGACGGCGTCGTCAAATCGCTGAAGATCGTCGGCCCGGTGGCGCCGTCGTGGCGCAAGGGCCGCTACCACATCGCGGGCAGAGGGCCGCGGGACACGTACGGGTAGCCGCCGGAACGGCAGCGGAAGAGGAGTTGCCTGAAAGGCACGAGAACGCCGCAATCCTAGTTCCCAAGCGTCTTCAGGCACCCGAGATCGAGAAATTCCACAGGCGGCCCAAATAGGTGTGCAGAAACGCCGCCTCAGAGTCGGTGCTGTCAAGCTCTGCCGGTAGGATGGAAGCAGATCCGCAGGCGGTGGTCCACCGCCGCGCCAGCCGTCCCCGGCAAGAGACCAAGGAGACCCGTCCAACGTGGCTGCCCAGAAGAAGAATGCTCCCAAGGAGTACGGCGCCGATGCAATCACCATTCTCGAGGGTCTCGAGGCCGTCCGCAAACGTCCGGGCATGTATATCGGGTCCACTGGCGAGCGCGGTCTGCATCACCTGATCTGGGAGGTCGTCGACAACGCGATCGACGAGGCGATGGCCGGCTACGCCACCCGGGTGGACGTGAAGATCCTCGGCGACGGCAGCGTCAGCGTGACCGACGACGGGCGCGGCATCCCGGTCGAGAAGCACAAGCAGGCGGGCATCCCGACCGTCGACGTGGTCATGACTCAATTGCACGCCGGCGGCAAGTTCGGCGGCGAGAACAGCGGCTATGCCGTCTCGGGCGGTCTGCACGGCGTCGGTGTCTCGGTGGTCAACGCGCTGTCCTCGCGGGTCGAGGTGACGATCCTGCGTGACGGTTACGAGTGGTTCCAGTACTACGACCGCTCGGTGCCCGGCGAACTCAAGCAGGGCGGCAAGACCAAGGAGACCGGCACCACGGTGCGGTTCTGGGCCGACCCGGACATCTTCGAGACCACCGAATACGACTTCGAGACCGTCGCCCGCCGTTTGCAGGAGCAGGCGTTTCTCAACAAGGGCCTGACCATCGAGCTGACCGACGAGCGGGTGACCGCCGAAGAGGTGGTCGATGAGGTGGTCAGCGACACCGCCGAGGCACCCAAGACCGCCGACGAGAAGGCCGCCGAGGACAAGGCTCCGCACAAGGTCAAGCACCGTGTCTTCCACTACCCCGGCGGTCTGGTGGACTTCGTCAAGCACATCAACCGCACCAAGACGGCGATTCAGCAGAGCATCATCGACTTCGACGGCAAGGGCCCCGGCCACGAGGTCGAGATCGCGATGCAGTGGAACGCCGGCTATTCGGAGTCGGTGCACACCTTCGCCAACACCATCAACACCCACGAGGGCGGCACCCACGAAGAGGGGTTCCGCGCGGCGTTGACGTCGGTGGTCAACAAGTACGCCAAGGACAAGAAGCTGCTCAAGGACAAGGATCCGAACCTCACCGGTGACGATATCCGCGAGGGGCTGGCCGCGGTGATCTCGGTGAAGGTCGCCGAACCGCAGTTCGAGGGCCAGACCAAGACGAAACTCGGCAACACCGAGGTCAAGTCGTTCGTGCAGAAGATCTGCAACGAGGAGCTGACACACTGGTTTGACGCCAACCCCGCCGAGGCCAAGACCGTTGTCAACAAGGCGGTTTCGTCGGCACAGGCGCGGATCGCCGCGCGTAAGGCGCGGGAGTTGGTGCGCCGCAAGAGCGCCACCGACATCGGTGGTCTGCCGGGCAAGCTGGCCGACTGCCGTTCCACCGACCCGCGTAAGTCCGAACTGTATGTGGTGGAGGGTGATTCGGCCGGCGGCTCGGCCAAGAGCGGACGCGACTCGATGTTTCAGGCGATCCTGCCGCTGCGCGGCAAGATCATCAACGTCGAGAAGGCCCGCATCGACCGGGTCCTGAAGAACACCGAGGTCCAGGCCATCATCACCGCGCTGGGCACCGGCATCCACGACGAGTTCGACATCTCCAAACTGCGCTATCACAAGATCGTGCTGATGGCCGACGCCGACGTCGACGGCCAGCACATCTCCACGCTGCTGCTGACCCTGTTGTTCCGGTTCATGAAGCCGCTCATCGAGAACGGCCATGTGTTCTTGGCCCAACCGCCGCTCTACAAGCTCAAGTGGCAGCGCAGCGAGCCCGAGTTCGCCTACTCCGACCGCGAGCGCGACGGGTTGCTCGAGGCCGGGCGCAAGGCGGGCAAGAAGATCAACACCGATGACGGCATCCAGCGCTACAAGGGTTTGGGCGAGATGGACGCCAAGGAGTTGTGGGAGACCACGATGGACCCGTCGGTGCGTGTGCTGCGCCAGGTCACCCTCGACGACGCCGCGGCCGCCGACGAGCTGTTCTCCATCCTGATGGGCGAAGACGTCGAAGCCCGCCGTAGCTTCATCACCCGAAACGCCAAAGACGTTCGCTTCCTCGATGTTTAGCGGCGGGGACACCGACGCATATTCAACCGATACTAAGGCTGATTGATGACTGATACGACGTTGCCGCCCGGCGACGAAGCAGGCGACCGCATCGAACCGGTCGACATCCAACAGGAGATGCAGCGCAGCTACATCGACTACGCGATGAGCGTGATCGTCGGGCGCGCACTGCCCGAGGTGCGCGACGGCCTCAAGCCCGTGCACCGGCGCGTGCTCTACGCGATGTTCGACTCCGGTTTCCGTCCGGACCGCAGCCATGCGAAATCCGCACGCTCCGTTGCCGAAACGATGGGTAACTACCACCCGCACGGTGACGCGTCGATCTACGACACCCTGGTCCGGATGGCCCAGCCGTGGTCACTGCGCTACCCGCTGGTCGACGGGCAGGGCAACTTCGGTTCACCGGGCAACGACCCGCCGGCCGCCATGAGGTACACCGAGGCGCGGCTCACTCCCCTGGCGATGGAGATGCTGCGTGAAATCGACGAGGAGACAGTCGATTTCATTCCGAACTATGACGGGCGGGTGCAGGAACCCACCGTCCTGCCGAGCCGGTTCCCCAACCTGTTGGCCAACGGTTCGGGCGGTATCGCCGTCGGTATGGCCACCAACATTCCGCCGCACAACCTGCGTGAGCTGGCCGACGCGGTGTACTGGTGCCTGGAGAACTTCGAGGCTGACGAGGAGGCCACGCTCGCCGCCGTCACCGAACGCGTCAAGGGCCCGGACTTCCCCACCTCCGGCCTGATCGTTGGGTCCCAGGGCATTTCGGACATGTACGCCACCGGCCGCGGCTCGGTGCGCATGCGCGGTGTGGTGGAGATCGAAGAGGACAGCCGCGGCCGCACCGGCATCGTCATCACCGAGTTGCCGTATCAGGTCAACCACGACAACTTCATCACCTCGGTCGCCGAGCAGGTCCGCGACGGCAAGCTGGCCGGCATCTCCAACATCGAAGACCAGTCCAGCGACCGGGTCGGCCTGCGCATCGTCATCGAGATCAAGCGCGATGCGGTGGCCAAGGTGGTGCTCAACAACCTCTACAAGCACACCCAGCTGCAGACCAGCTTCGGGGCCAACATGCTGGCCATCGTCGACGGTGTCCCGCGCACGCTGCGCCTCGACCAGCTGATCCGCCATTACGTCAACCACCAGCTCGACGTGATCGTGCGGCGCACCCGGTACCGGTTGCGCAAGGCCAACGAACGGGCCCACATCCTGCGCGGTCTGGTCAAGGCGCTCGACGCGCTCGACGAGGTGATCGCGTTGATCCGGGCCTCGGAGACCGTCGACGTGGCCCGCCAGGGCCTGATCGAGCTGCTCGACATCGACGACATCCAGGCCCAGGCGATCCTGGACATGCAGCTGCGCCGCCTGGCCGCCCTGGAACGCCAGCGCATCGTCGACGACCTGGCCAAGATCGAGGCCGAGATCGCCGACCTCGAGGACATCCTGGCCAAGCCCGAACGGCAGCGCGCGATCGTTCGCGATGAGCTCAAAGAGATCGTCGACAAGTACGGCGACGACCGGCGCACCAGGATCGTGGCCGCCGACGGGGAGGTCGCCGACGAGGACCTCATCGCTCGCGAGGACGTCGTCGTCACCATCACCGAGACCGGTTACGCCAAGCGCACCAAGACCGACCTGTACCGCAGCCAGAAGCGCGGCGGTAAGGGCGTGCAGGGCGCCGGGCTCAAGCAGGACGACATCGTCAACCACTTCTTCGTCTGCTCGACGCACGACTGGATCCTGTTCTTCACCACCCAGGGTCGGGTCTACCGCGCCAAGGCATACGAACTGCCCGAGGCGTCGCGCACCGCGCGGGGCCAGCACGTCGCGAATCTGCTGGCGTTCCAGCCGGAAGAGCGGATCGCGCAGGTCATCCAGCTCAAGACCTACGAGGATGCGCCGTACCTGGTGTTGGCCACCCGCAACGGGCTGGTGAAGAAGTCGCGGCTGGTGGACTTCGACTCCAACCGCTCCGGCGGCATCGTCGCGGTCAACCTGCGCGACGGCGACGAGCTGGTGGGCGCGGTCTTGTGTTCGGCCGACGACGACCTGCTGCTGGTGTCGGCCAAGGGCCAGTCCATCCGGTTCTCGGCAACCGACGAGGCGTTGCGGCCGATGGGGCGTGCGACCTCCGGTGTGCAGGGCATGCGGTTCAACACCGACGACGAGCTGCTGTCGCTCAACGTCGTGCGACCGGAGACGTATCTGCTGGTCGCCACATCCGGCGGCTACGCCAAGCGCACCGCGATCGACGAGTACCCGGTACAGGGACGCGGCGGTAAAGGGGTCCTGACGATCCAATTCGACAAGCGCCGTGGCAATCTTGTGGGAGCGTTGATCGTCGATGACGACACAGAGTTGTACGCCATCACCTCCGGTGGGGGCGTCATCCGGACGGCGGCTCGCCAGGTTCGCAAGGCCGGGCGGCAAACCAAGGGTGTTCGGTTGATGAACCTGGGTGAGGGCACGACACTGATAGCCATCGCACGCAACGCGGAGGAAGGCGACAGCACCGACGAGGTCAACACCGACCCCGGTGCCTGATCCGGGGACGGGACCAGTGAGGAGCCGTAGGTGAGTTCACCGAACGAGCCGGGACACCCCCGCGGGGGCGACGGTCCAGGCGGCGCCAACGGCTCCGCGACCAACCAGGACGCCGTCAACACGCGGTCCGAGGTCGCCGACCGCGCCGAGGTCCCACCGTGGCAGCGTGGCCCCGCGGCGCGGAGCGCGCACCCCGGCCAACGGCCCCCCGAGCCACCGGCACGAGCGCCGGGTGCCGGTCCCCGCGTCGAGGGGCCGGGCGACGACGGGCCTGCGCCCGAGCGGCCCGGCGATGACACCCGTGGACATCCGAACAACGGCCCCAATGTCGGCGCCCGGCCCAACCGGTACATCGTCGGCGCCGGGACACCCACCGAGGAGGTGCCGGCGCGAGGCGAGCGGCCCCAGCAGGCTCGGCCCGAGGCCTACGCGAGCGAGTTACCGGACCTGTCCGGGCCGATGCCGCGCCCCGCGCAGCAGCGCAAGCCCGCCGAGCGCCCGCATCCGGAACCGGGAAGCCGGCCGCCCTCCGGCGTCCGCGTCCAGGTTGGCACCCGGCACAAGGGCCCGGTGCGGGCCAGCATGCAGATCCGCCGGATCGACCCCTGGAGCACGCTCAAGGTGTCGGCGGTGCTGTCGGTCGCGCTGTTCTTCGTGTGGATGATCGCCGTCGCGTTCCTGTACCTCGTGCTCGGCGGCATGGGCGTGTGGAGCAAGCTCAACACCAACGTCGGCGACCTGCTCACCAGCGCGGGCGGTGGTTCCGGCGGTGAGCTGGTGTCCAGCGGAACCATCTTCGGCGGCGCGACACTGATCGGGTTGGTCAACATCGTGCTGCTGACCGCGATGGCGACCATCGGCGCGTTCATCTACAACCTGACCACGGACTTGGTCGGCGGCGTGGAAGTCACGCTCGCCGACCGGGATTGATGGTCGGCCGGCCGACGGATTGATTGTCCGCCCGCCGTCGGAATGATTGTCGGCCCGCCGTCGGGACGCAGGCGCACCGCGGTTTGGGCGGGAGCCCACGCTTGCGGTAATCTCGTCGCTCGGCCATCGGAGGCTGTACGGGGCTATAGCTCAGGCGGTTAGAGCGCTTCGCTGATAACGAAGAGGTCGGAGGTTCGAGTCCTCCTAGCCCCACGGAAAGGTTCACACCATGAGGCGGCTGCTGCTGATCGCCCTGGCGATCGCCGCGGCGGCCACCGTCGCGGTCTGGCGTTCGCGCCACGGCATCGAGGTGTGGCACGCGGCGCCCGATGCGCCGCCTCCAGATCAGGGGCCTTAGCTCAGTTGGTAGAGCGCTACCTTTGCAAGGTAGATGTCAGGAGTTCGATTCTCCTAGGCTCCACTTCGATTTCGATTCCCGGTCGGCCCGCAGAGCGTTCAGGGTTTCGGCGTCACTTCCACACTGGGCGGCAGCGGCGAGGGCTCCGGCTGCGTGGACCGGCGCACGATCGAGAACGCCACCGCTCCCCCGGCCACCGCGACGACACCGGCCGCCACCAGCATGAGCCGGCGCCTGCGTTGTCTGGCCCTCGCGTCGCGGACCGGAGCCGCCCCCTGCAACACCTGGGACACGACCTCCTGCGCCGCGGCGAGTTCCTGCGCGATCGCCTGTTGCGCGCTGGCCAGATCCTCGCTCAGCTGAGCTTTGATGCGGCCCCGGCGATACCGGTCCCCCACCCACGCCGCCGAGGACTGCGCGCCGTTGACCCCGAGACCGAGGGCTCCGCGCGTGACGTCGACCGGCCCGACGGCGGTGTACTTGAGGCCGCGGCTCAACCGCTGGCCGGGGCTCAACCGGATCTCGGTCCTCGTGCTCATGGGCGTGCCTTTCTCGGGGCCGGGGTGGGACCACAACAGCCTGCCATTCACCCGAACCCAACGGTGCCAGAAGGGCGCTGAACGCGGCGTGGCACACTGGCATCCCGTGACGAGCCCCATTCAGACAGCGACCGCGACACTGCACACCAACCGCGGCGATATCAAGATCGCACTCTTCGGCAACCACGCGCCCAAGACCGTGGCCAACTTCGTCGGCCTGGCGCAGGGAACCAAGGACTACAGCGGTGAGAACGCATCGGGCGGGACGTCCGGACCCTTCTACGACGGCGTTGTCTTCCACCGCGTCATCGACGGCTTCATGATCCAGGGCGGCGACCCGACCGGGACGGGCCGCGGCGGACCGGGCTACAAGTTCGAGGACGAATTCCACCCCGAATTGCAGTTCGACCGGCCCTACCTGCTGGCGATGGCCAACGCCGGCCCGGGCACCAACGGCTCGCAGTTCTTCATCACGGTCACCAAGACCCCGCACCTGAATCGCAAGCACACGATCTTCGGTGAGGTCGTCGACCCGGAGTCGCAGAAGGTCGTCGACGCCATCGCGACCACCGCGACCGACCGCAGCGACCGGCCGACCGACCCGGTGGTCGTCGACTCGATCACGATCGCCTGACGGGCGATCGCCGAAGGGTTGCCGAGACGACGGTTTCTGACGAAATTCGCGCCGCACGCATCAGGAACCGCAGTCTCGACACCCGGTACGTAAGCGCTCAGGAGGAACCCTGGCCGGTATAGCCGGCCTGGGTCAGCGCGTCGAGGACGTGCAGCGGGTCGGTGCCCAGATCCCAACGGGTGAAAACGATCAGGTCCCCGCTGTTGGTGTCGATCTCAAGTAGCCGAACTTTGCGGGCCAACCGGCGGAACTCGGTGATCCGGATCAGTTTGATCTCGGCGCGTGGCAAAACCTTGGCGCCGAACCATCCGCGGCTGACGAGGGCGTCATTTTTGATTGCCAGCTTGGGCCGGGCGCGCCACGAGAAGATTGCGAACACGAGCAAACCCAGCCCGGCAACGCCACCGAGAAGGCGCCCCGGCGGGTCTGTGATCAGGCTCACAGCGACGGTAGCCAAGATAATTCCGCCTACGGCGCACGCGGCGATGCCACCGGCGGCAGGGCTCCATTGAGTTTGCTGCACGAGTCTTCCACACCCTCCAACCGGGACGTATGCGGTTATCCACAAGTGCTATCCCCAATGGGGATGAATCACATCCGTGTGATCCGATTACCGAACGGTTGCTGGCAGGGTAACGCGAGGCGACAGGGTTGAATTCAATTCAGTGTGGGGAATCTCAGCGCCACCGCATGGTGAGCAACAGTCCGGTGATCATGAAGGCAAAGGCGATCGCGTAGTTCCACGGGCCGAGTTCGGCGAGGAACGGGATGGCCGACGATGCGAGCTGGAAGACCAGCAGCCAGACCAAGCCGATCAGCATCAGGCTGACGAACAGCACGACGAACCAGGTGCTCGACGGCCCGGCCTTGACCTTGACGGGCGTACGGCTCACCGGGTTGGCGGCGAAGTCGTTCTTCTTGCGGACCTTCGACTTGGGCATGGGTACCTTCGGGACATCTGAATGCGACTATGTACACACGAGCCTAACGTAGGCCCGGCATCGGAGAGCCAGGGAAGCCAGTTGCAGCGGTCGCATCGTCGAAAGCCGACGCCGCCACGAGCGGTCGGCGCGCCACGACGTGGCGGTACGGGGTGCCGGTGGTTTGCCTGCTCGCCGGGCTGTTGCTCGCGGCCACCCACGGTGTCTCCGGTGGCGACGAGATCCGCCGCAGCGACGCCCCACGCCTCGTCGACCTGGTTCGCGAGACCCAACAGTCCGTGGACCGGCTCAGCGCAGAACGCGACGCGCTGGCCTCGGAGGTCGACAGCCATCACGGGGGCAGCCCGGGTGCGGATGCGGCCCTGACCGCGATCACCGCACGCTCGGCGCAGTTGGCCTCCGAGGCGGGCCTGGAGCCACTGCGCGGTGCCGGCCTGGTTGTCACGCTCACCGACGCGCAACGCGACGCCGAGGGCCGTTTTCCCCGCGACGCCACCCCCGACGACCTCGTGGTGCACCAGCAGGACATCGACGCCGTCCTCAACGCGTTGTGGAGCGCAGGGGCCGAGGGCATCCAGATGCAGGACCAGCGCATCATCGGCACGTCGGCGCCCAGGTGCGTCGGCAACACCCTGCTGCTCAACGGGCGCACGTACAGCCCGCCGTATGTCATCGCCGCGATCGGCGACGCTCCCGCGATGCAGGCGGCGTTGGCGGCCGCTCCCCTGGTCACTCTTTACCGCCAGTACGTGGTGCGGTTCGGCCTGGGCTATTCGGAAGAACCCCGGGCGTCGGTGGAACTGGTCGGCCACAAGGAGCCGCTGCGGATGCAGTTCGCCAAGCCCGCGGGCCCGATCGGATACTGACCCAGACGTCCTGCGGGGTGGCACGGCGCACCCGGCGCGGCCGGTACGCCGCGCGCAACCAGTAACCTGGGCTGATGCAAGTTCTGGTCGTCGACAACTACGACAGCTTCGTGTTCAACCTGGTGCAGTACCTCGGGCAGCTCGGGGTGCAGGCTCAGGTGTGGCGCAACGACGACGACCGGCTGGCCACCGATGCCGATATCGAAAAGGCCGCCAACGATTTCGACGGTGTGCTGCTGTCCCCCGGCCCGGGTACGCCCGAGCGGGCCGGTGCCTCCATCCCGCTCGTCAAAGGGTGCGCGTCGGCGCGCACCCCGCTGCTGGGTGTCTGCCTCGGACACCAGGCGATCGGGGTCGCGTTCGGCGGCACAGTGGATCGCGCACCCGAACTGCTGCACGGTAAGACCAGCGTCGTGCACCACACCGATTCCGGTGTGATGCAAGGACTTCCGAACCCGTTCACCGCCACCAGATACCATTCGCTGACCATTCTGCCCGAGACGGTGCCCGACGAACTCGAGGTGACCGCACGCACCGAGGGCGGCGTCATCATGGCGGTGCGCCACGTCGAGTTGCCGATCCACGGCGTGCAGTTCCATCCCGAGTCGATCCTGACCGAGGGTGGTCACCGGATGCTGGCCAACTGGCTCGGTTATTGCGGCGTGGCGCCCCCCGAGTCGCTGGTCCGCCGGCTGGAGGACGAGGTCACCAGCGCCATCGCCGCCGGCCGGGAAGCCGCTACGACGCGAAGCTCAGCGTGACCGTGTCCCCGAAGTTGACACCGCTGCCGGGCGCCGGGTTCTGGGTCACCACCGCATTGGTGCGCTGACCGCTGTTCTGCACGTCGGCGCCTTTGTCCAGGAAGCCCGTCCACCCGAGCGCGCGCAGCCGCGGTTCAGCGTCCACCCAGAACATGCCCCGCAGGTCGGGCATCACGAACTGGTTGCACGCCGACAACTGCAGCTGGATGGGGGAGTCGACCGCGGAGTCCTGTCCGGCCGGGGGCAATGTTCCGATCACCTGTCCGCAGGCTTCGGGGCTGTCGACCTGCACGGACACCACGTTGGTGAACCCGGCGGCGGTCAGGATCTGGCGCGCCGACGCCTCGGGCTGGTTCTGGACGTTGGGCACGGGGCGGCTCTGGGGACCGGACCCGACGATGATGGTGATCTCGTTGGTGATCGCGGAGGTCTGGTTGGCCGGGGGATTGGTGCCGAGCACCTTGTCCTTCAGCTCGGGTGTCGACGGCGATGACGACGACTTGAACTTCTCGAAGCCGGCCTCTTTCAACCGCTCCGTCGCCTGGTTGTAGGTCAGGTTTTTGACGTCGGGGATCTCGCGCTGCTCCGGGCCGGTGGAGACGTTGAGGGTGATCTCCTCGCCCGCCTCGACCGACGAGTCGGCGCTGGGATCGGTGCTGATCACGTGGTCGGGTGGCACCGTCGAATCCGGCCGCTGTTGGGTCCTGGTCTTGAAGCCCCGGTTCTGCAGCTCGGCGATCGCGTCCGCCGATGGCTGACCGCTGACGTCGGGCACCTCGACGTTGCGGGTGTTTCCGCCGAACATGTTGATCGCCACGGTGACCACGACCGTGAGGACGGCCAGCACCGCGACCGCTGCCAGCCACCGGGCGACCGAACCGCGGCGGTCGCGATCGGCGTCGTCGTGGGTCGGCACCGGCGGCATCGGGTCGATCGGCTCGGTGCGCTCGTGGCCCGTCGGCGCCGACAGCAGCGAACTGCGTTCGGCGTCGGTGAACACCTTGGGCGCCTCCGGTTGTTCCCCGCTGTGCACCCGGACCAGGTCGGCGCGCATCTCGGCCGCGGTCTGATACCGGTTGTCGGGGTTCTTCGCCAACGACTTGAGCACCACCGCGTCCAGTTCGGGGCCGATCGAGGGGTTGCGCTGTGACGGCGGTATCGGATCCTCGCGAACGTGCTGATAGGCCACCGCCACCGGCGAGTCACCGATGAAAGGTGGCTCCCCGGTGAGGATTTCGTAGAGCACGCAGCCCAGGGAGTAGACGTCGGAGCGGGCGTCGACCTTCTCGCCGCGGGCCTGTTCGGGCGACAGGTACTGCGCGGTCCCGATCACCGCGGCGGTCTGGGTGACGCTGTTGGCGTCGGCCAGCGCGCGGGCGATCCCGAAGTCCATCACCTTCACCGCACCGGTCTTGCTGATCATGATGTTGGCCGGCTTGACGTCGCGGTGGATGATCCCGTGCTGGTGGCTGAAGTTCAGGGCCTGGCATGCGTCGGCGATAACCTCGATGGCCCGCCGCGGCTCCATCGGGCCGTCGTTGTGGACGATGTCGCGCAGCGTCACGCCGTCGACGTACTCCATGACGATGTAGGGCAGCGGTCCTTGCGGGGTCTCGGCCTCGCCGGTGTCGTAGACCGCGACGATCGCGGGGTGGTTGAGCGCCGCGGCGTTCTGGGCCTCGCGACGGAACCTCAGATAGAAGCTCGGGTCGCGGGCGAGGTCGGCGCGCAGCACCTTGATCGCGACGTCGCGGTGCAGGCGTACGTCGCGCGCGAGGTGGACCTCGGACATGCCCCCGAAGCCGAGGATCTCGCCGAGCTCATAGCGGTCGGACAGGTGTTGCGGGGTCGTCATTGCAATGTCTGTTCTGGAGCCCAACGCCACTGGTAGGGCTCCTGTGCCGGGGCTGACGGCAATACCGGCGGCATTGCCGGTGACGCCATCGCCTGCGGTGTGGTTACCCCTGATTGTCCCTCACCACCGCCACCGCCTTGCTCGACGGTCCGGTTGGGAAGCGCCGCGGGCGACTCGAAGGGGGTGGTCTCGGTGATGGTGTTGGTGATGGTCGGCGGCGGGGTCTGGCGGTCTTGGCGATCCTGGGCGTTGAGCACGATCAGGATCGCGATGATGATCGCCAGCGCTCCCAGCACGCCCGCGGCCCACAGCAGCGCGCGCTGACCGGAGGAGAACGTCCGCCGGGGTGGGGGAGGCCGATGGCTGCCGGTCGCCGAGCGCGGGCGCGCGGCGGTGGCCGGGGCGCGCCCGGTCATATCGGCGGCCGCACGGGCCTGGGTGGCCGACGGCACGGCGGTGGGCGCGGCGCGACCGATCGAGGGCGCGGCGTTCGGCCGCGGCGGGCGCCGTCCGGAGCGCACGGCGGCCACCGCGTCGGCGAACGCCCCGCCGGAGCGGTACCGCATGCCGGGGTTCTTGACGAGCGTGATCTCGATCAACTCGCGCACATTGGGCGGCAGATCGGCGGGCAGCGGCGGCGGCGTCTCCTTGATGTGCTTCATCGCCACCGTCAGCGCACCGTCACCGGTGAACGGTCGCTTACCCGAAACCGATTCGTAGCCAACGACTCCCAGTGCATAAACGTCGCTGGCGGCGGTGGCGTCGTGCCCCAGGGCCTGCTCGGGGGCGATGTACTGGGCCGTACCCATCACCATGCCGGTCTGCGTCACCGGCGCGGCGTCGACGGCCTTGGCGATGCCGAAGTCGGTGAGCTTGACCTGGCCCGTCGGGGTGATGAGGATGTTGCCCGGCTTGACGTCGCGGTGCACCAGCCCCGCGCTGTGGGCGACCTGCAGGGCGCGGCCGGTCTGCTCGAGCATGTCGAGCGCATGTCTGAGCGACAGCCGCCCGGTCCGTTTCAGCACCGAGTTGAGCGGTTCGCCGTTGACCAGCTCCATCACCAGGTAGGCGGTGCGGCCCTCACCGTCCATGTCGGTCTCGCCGTAGTCGTACACGCTGGCGATGCCGGGATGGTTGAGCATGGCGACGGTGCGGGCCTCGGCCCGGAACCGCTCGACGAACTCGGGGTCGGTGGAGTACTCCGCCTTGAGCACCTTCACCGCGACCCGGCGGCCGAGCCGGGAGTCCACGGCCTCCCAGACCTGTCCCATGCCGCCGGTGGCGATCAAGCGCTGCAGCCGGTAGCGCCCCGACAGCGTCACACCTACGCGAGCCGTCATACGGCCCCCCGGTCACATGCTGTGCGGACCGCCCGCTGCCGGGAGCTCATGAGCCCTCCCGCAGGGCTGCGGCGATGGTGGCCCGCCCGATCGGGGCGGCCAGCGCGCCGCCGGTTGCCGACAGCCGGTTACCGCCGTTCTCGACCACGACCGCGACCGCCACCTTGGGGGCCTGGGCCGGGGCGAAGGCGATGTACCAGGCATGCGGAGGGGTGTTACGTGGATCGGTACCGTGCTCCGCTGTGCCGGTCTTGGATGCGATCTGCACGCCGGCGATGGCTCCCTTCTGCTGAGTCACCTGCTCGGCGGCGACCATCAAGTCCGTAAGTGTATCGGCGACCTGCTCGGAGACCGCCCGGCGCTCTTCCTGCGGGGCCGTCGTGGCGATGTTCGAGAGGTCCGGTCCCTTCAGGTTATCGACCAGGTACGGCGTCATCGCCACTCCTTTGTTGGCGATGGCCGCGGCGATCTGGGCGTTCTGCAGCGGGGTCAGCGCGACGTCCTTCTGCCCGATGCTCGACATGCCCAGCGCGGCGGCGTCGGGGATGGGACCGACGCTCGACTCGACCACCTGAAGCGGGATCGTCGGAGCCGGTGCGTCGAGCCCGAACCCGCGCGCGGTGGACCGCAGCGCGTCGGCACCGGTGTCGATCCCCAGCTCGACGAACGCGGTGTTGCAGGACCGGGCGAAGGCCTCTCGCAGCGACGTGGTGGGACCGCCGCCGCAGGCCGAGCCACCGAAGTTCTCCAGCGTTGCGGTGCTGTCCGGCAATGGAATTCGCGATTCCGCGGTGAGCTGCGTGTTCACCGTCGCACCGCGCTGCAGAGCCGCCGCGGTGGTGATCACCTTGAAGGTCGAGCCCGGCGGGTAGGTTTCGGATATCGCCCGGTTCAGCAGCGGTGATTCGGGGTCGTCACGCAGTCGCTGCCAAGCCCCGGTCTGGGCGGCCATGTCGTGGGTGGCCAACAGGTTCGGGTCGTAGGACGGCGACGACACCATGGCCAGGATCTTGCCGGTCGACGGCTCGATGGCCACCACCGAACCCTTGCACGGACCGTCGCAGCCCTCTTCCATCGCATCCCAGGCCGCCTGCTGGACCTGCGGCTTGATCGTGGTGTCGACGTTGCCGCCGCGCGGGTCGCGGCCGGTGAAGAAGTCGGCCAGCCGGCGGCCGAACAGCCGCTCGTCGGAGCCGTTGAGGATGGAATCCTCGGCGCGTTCCAGTCCGCTGCTCGAGTACTGCAGCGAGTAGAAGCCGGTGACCGGCGCATAGGCCAGCGGATTGGGATACACCCGCAGGAAGCGGAACCGGCCGTTGGTGGACACCGAATACGCCAGCAGCTGGCCGCCCGCAGAGATCTGCCCGCGCTGGCGGGAGTACTCGTCGAGCAGCACCCGCTGGTTGCGGGGATCCGAGCGCAGCCCGTCGGCCGTCAGCACCTGCGTCAGCGTGGCGTTGCCCAACAACAACACGATCAGGGCCATGACCGTGACGGCGATGCGGCGCAGCGAGGTGTTCATACTTTCTCGATCACCTCGGTGCTGGCCGCCGCGATCGGGGTGGGGGTCTGAGGTCCGGCGATGATCGGGCGCCGCGCGGCGTGCGAGATGCGCACCAGGATCGCCAGCAGTGCGTAGTTCGCGAGCAGCGACGAACCGCCGTAGGACAGCCACGGTGTGGTCAGCCCGGTCAGCGGGATGAGCTTGGTGACCCCGCCGACGACGATGAACAGCTGCAGCGCCAGCGTCGACGCCAGGCCGGCGGCCAGCAGCTTTCCGAAGCTGTCGCGCACGGCGATCGCGGTGCGCAGGCCGCGGATGATCACGATCGTGTAGAGCATCAGCACCGCGGCCAGCCCCACCAGTCCGAGTTCCTCACCGACGGCCGCGATGATGAAGTCGGTCGACGCGGCGGGCACCGTACCGGGCTGACCGTTGCCGAGGCCGGTGCCGAAGATGCCTCCGGTGGCGAAGCTGAACAACGACTGCACCATCTGGTACCCCGCGCCGTCGGGATCGGCGAAAGGGTCGAGCCACGTCTGCACCCGCACCTGCACGTGGTCGAACATGTGGTATGCCGCAACGCTTCCCGCGGCGAACAGGGCCAGCCCGATGATGACCCAGCTGAGCCGGTCGGTGGCCGCGTACACCAACACCAGGAACGACGCGTACAGCAGCAGCGAGGTGCCGAGGTCCTTCTCGAAGATCATCACGCCGACCGAGGCGATCCACGCGGCCAGCAGCGGCGCGAGGTCGCGGGGCCGGGGCAGATCCATGCCGAGGACGTGTTTTCCGGCGCTGGTGAACACGCTGCGCTTGGACACCAGGACCGCGGCGAAGAAGATCAGCAGCAAAATCTTGGAGAACTCGGCGGGCTGAATCGAGAAGCCCGGCAAGCGGATCCAGATCTTGGCGCCATTCTGTTCGGACAACGCGCGCGGCAGCACGGCCGGGATGGCGAGCAACACCAGGCCGGAAAGTCCGCAGACGTAGCCGTAGCGGGCCAGCAGCCGGTGATCGCGTAGAAAGATCACGATGAGCGAGAACCCGACGACGCCAAGCAGGGTCCACAGCATCTGTTGGTTGGCCGTGCCGCCGATGCCGTCTTGGGAC
The DNA here is from genome assembly GCF_001500025.1 of Mycobacterium sp. IS-1590. Classification (GTDB taxonomy): domain Bacteria; phylum Actinomycetota; class Actinomycetes; order Mycobacteriales; family Mycobacteriaceae; genus Mycobacterium. The sequence goes on from NZ_LQIW01000002.1 coordinate 41,297, forward strand.
AACTCCCCGGCGGCGAGGTCGAGACGGTGAATCATCACCAGCCCCAGGCCATTCAGCAGCGCGACGACCGGCAGCAGCAGCGGGTCGGCGTACGGGGCGAAACGTCGTATCGCCAGGTGCGCACCGCTGAACAGCGCCATGTAGGCGACGGTGTAGCTCGCGAGGTCCCAGTGCAGGCCCTGTTCCTGGTTCGCCTCGACGAGCAGAAGCGCCAAGGTGGTGATGACGGTGGCGAAACCCAGCAGGAGCAGTTCGGCGTTGCGCCGGTTGGGAAGTGGCGGCGCGACGGAAACGGCGGACTGCGGCTGGGTCGTCATGAGACTTCCCGGCAGTTGACTCCCGGCTCGGGCGGCGGGGGCGGTAGCGCGGTGACCGTCGGGGGCGGCGGCGGTTTGGGTGTCGGCGGCGCCGGAGACTCGGGCGGCGGCGGTGTGCCCGGTTCGGCACGCGGGGACTCGGGTGCGGGCGATGGTGGCTTCGGTGACGGCGGCGGAGGCGTCACCGTTCGCGGAGTCTCCGGTGCGGGCGTGCCCTCCTCACCGCGAGGTGGCGGATTATTCGGCAGGCCAGGCGAATTCGGCCCCGGGCTGTGCGGCGCTGTGGTGCGCGGGGCAGGAGGTGGTGGCGGGGCGCAGATCGGCAACAGAGAATCGCGCGCCAGCTGGTTGATCTGCGTGATCGCCTGATCTTCCGACCCCGTCGGCAGACCGGAGATGACCTGCCGCTGTTCGGAGGGCTTGAGGTCGGACACCCGAAGCGGTTGACAATCGCGTGGCTCCTGGCCGGGACTGATCAGGGTCAGCCCGTTGCGTTCGGTCAGGCAGCCCCGTCGGTACGGCTCCTGCAGCGGGTATCCGAGGATCGATCCGGGGACACCTCGCATGATCGAGACGATGCCGTCATGGGCGGTGACGTAGAAGTTGCTGCGGATGATCTCGCGGCCGACGGCCAATCCGGCCAGGACGACCAGGACGACGAGGGCGGCGGCGATGAACATTCGCCGCCGCGACTTGGGCGGTCGCGGCGGTTCCTCCGGTTCCGGTAGGGCGCGCTTGGCCTCATTGCGTCGCGGGTTGAACGCCGACGCGCGACCGGCCGCGGTGTTGGGCGGGGGCTGGTCGTCATCGCCCGATACCGCGCCGGCGATGATCGGTTGGGTCTGGCCGTAGTCGTAGGCGTTGTTGTCGACGACGTCGGCCACCACGACCGTGACGTTGTCGGGGCCGCCGCCGCGGAGCGCCAATTCGATGAGCCGGTCGGCACTTTCGGCGACATCGGGGATCTGCAACGCCTCGAGGATGGTCTCCTGGCTGACCGGGTCGGACAGACCGTCGGAGCACAGCAGGTAGCGGTCGCCCGCGCGCGCCTCGCGCATGATGAGCGTGGGCTCGACCTCGTGGCCGGTCAGCGCGCGCATGATCAGCGACCGCTGCGGATGGCTGTGGGCCTCCTCGGCGGTGATGCGGCCCTCGTCGACGAGCGTCTGGACGAAGGTGTCGTCCTTGGTGATCTGGGTGAGCTCGCCGTCGCGCAGCATGTAGCCGCGCGAGTCCCCGATGTGCACCAGGCCAAGTCGATTGCCCGCGAACAGGATTGCGGTCAGGGTGGTGCCCATGCCCTCGAGCTCGGGGTCGGCCTCCACGTGTGCTGCGATCGCGGAGTTGCCCTCGCGCACCGCGGTGTCGAGCTTGCTGAGCAGGTCGCCGCCGGGTTCGTCGTCGTCGAGGTGGGCGAGCGCGGCGATCACCAGTTGTGAGGCCACCTCGCCCGCGGCGTGCCCGCCCATGCCGTCGGCGAGCGCGAGCAGCCGGGCGCCGGCGTACACCGAATCCTCGTTGTTCGCCCGGACCAGGCCGCGGTCGCTGCGCGCGGCGTATCGAAGCACCAGGGTCACGGGCGCAGCTCGATTACCGTTTTGCCGATCCGAACCGGCGTGCCTATCGGAACGCGTACCGCCGTCGTCACCTTCGCCCTGTCGAGGTATGTGCCGTTGGTCGATCCTAGGTCCTCGACATACCATTCCGAACCTCGAGGCGACAGCCGCGCGTGGCGCGTCGAGGCGTAGTCGTCGGTGAGGACCAACGTCGAGTCGTCGGCCCGCCCGATCAGCACCGGCTGGCTGCCGAGTGTGATGCGGGTGCCGGCCAACGCGCCCTCGATGACCACCAGATGCCGGGCCACGTTACGACGGGCCCGGTTGGGTAGCAGCGAGGCACGCAGCGGCAGCCCCCGACGCACCATGACGGCACCGGTCGGGGCGTAGAGGTCGGTCCGCAGGATTCGCAGCACCGACCAGATGAACAGCCATAGGAGCAACAGGAATCCGACGCGCGTCAGTTGCAGTACCAACCCCTGCATCTGACGTCCTCTCCGTCTCCATCCCGTGGCGCCGCCTCGGCAACGCAGCCAGCCTCGGCACCGTCACGATACTTGGACGGTTACCGACATGAGGGGGAAGCGGCAGCTTCTCCGCCCCGGCGGGCGCTCAGTGCACGCGGACGATGATCTCGGAGTGGCCCAGCCGGATCACGTCGCCGTCGGCGAGCTGCCACTCCTGGACGGGCGCGTTGTTGACGGTGGTCCCGTTGGTGGAGTTCAGGTCCGACAGCAGCGCGACCTGGCCGTCCCAACGGATCTCCAGATGCCGCCGGGACACCCCGGTGTCGGGCAGCCGGAACTGTGCGTCCTGGCCGCGGCCGATCACGTTGGTGCCCTCGCGCAGCTGATAGGTGCGACCGCTGCCGTCGTCGAGTTGCAGCGTCACGGTCGCGCCGCTCGCACCGTAGTCGCCCTGGCCGTAGCCACCGCCGTAGCCGGCCGGCTGGCCGTAGTCGTAGCCGCCGCCAGCGGGCTCGGAATAGCCCGGTTCGGCGTATCCGCCTGCCGGCGCGTCACCATAGCGGCCGTAGTCCGGCGGGGCGCCGTAGCCCTGGTCCTGGCGACCGTACGGTGCGCCGCCGTAACCACCCTGGTCGGGATAGCCGCCCTGGTCGGGGTAGCCGCCCTGATCCGGGTAAGCGGGCCGGGGCTCGGGACGGCCGTAGCCGCCCTCCTCGTGGCGGCCGGGGCCCGGGGGACGCCCGTAGTCGTAGTCGGATGCGGGTGCGCCGCCGTAGCCGGGCTGGCCGCCCGGCGGGGGACCGTAGCCGCCCGGGGCCTGCCGGTAGCCCTGGTCGGGGTAACCGCCCTGCGGCGGGCCGTAGCCGGCCGGGGGGCGCTGCTCGTATGACGGCGGCGGGTAGCCCTGGTCGGGGTAACCGCCCTGGTCCGGGTAGCCACCTTGGTCCGGGTAGCCACCTTGGTCGGGGTAGCCGCCCTGGTCGGGGTAGCCGCCCTGACGCGGGGCGTAGGGATCGCCGTGAGGCGGATAGCCGCCCTGCTCGTGCGGGGGATAAGGGCCGCGGTCGTCCGGGCGGCCGTAGCGATCGTCCTGCGGACGTTCTTGCGGACGGTCTTGCGGACGGTCGTAGTACTCGTCGGCGGGCCTCCCCGGCCCCTGGCCGCCGCGGTAGGTCGGGTTGTCGCTCATCGGTGGTACTCCTGATTCTGCGCTGGACGCACGTACATGGGGTGGTGGTGCGGGTTCGCCAGTGGTCGTGTCGGGATTGACCGCTCCACGCGCGCGAAACTGTCCGGTGTGCAGGGTGGGTGATTGTTCGAACCTGACGACCACATCACCATACGTTTGCCACCCCTGCTCACGGATGTATCCCTCCAAGTGCTTGGCAAAAGTCGCTGACGTGAGGTCTGGGTCGGCGCTCACCTTCTGATAGTCAGGCACACTGAGGGTAATGACGTAGTCGTTTGGTGCCAAAACCTGATCGCCGAGCACTTCGCGCGCACCGGTGTCGGCCTCCCGCCGAAGCATCGCCTCGACCTCCTGCGGGACGATCGAACCGCCGAACACCCGGGCGAACGCATCGCCGACCGTCGACTCGAGCTTGCGCTCGAAACGGTCGACTAGACCCATGTCACGTCCGCCTCACTCGGTCGTCGTCCGTCGGCCCTGCTCACCGCGACGGGAGCCAGCGTGTCGCCTGGCCACATTGTTCATGTGCATGGTATCGGCCGAGCGCCGGACTGCGGGACCAACAGAACTCTGAGAATCACATCGCCGCAGTTCAGCGCCCCGGATCACGATCGGCCGAACGTGGTCAGGGCCCAGCCGGTACGGTTGGGGAGCCGGGTGTTGTGCGTGATAGGCTCCCCCGGTTGTTGGGGCGAGTGGCGGAATGGCAGACGCGCTGGCTTCAGGTGCCAGTGTCCTTCGGGACGTGGGGGTTCAAGTCCCCCTTCGCCCACAAACAATGAAGACGAGCCACCGGAATTTCGGGTGGCTCGTCTCATTTGTATGACGTCCGTCGCGGCGTCGGCACGCCTGAATCCGTGGCCGACGCGGCGCGGGGTAATTTCCGGGATATGCGTAACGCGATCCTTACGCTCATCTCTGTCGTCGCGCTGCTCGCGACGGCGTGCACATCGACCGTCGAGGGATCCGCGGTCAGGGCCGCCGGTGGGCCCGCGCTGGATTTCGACCGGTTGGACCCGGGCCGGTTTCCCACGGCGCCGCGGGATCCACTCGGCGTCGCGGGCGATCCCATGCTCGGCGTCGTGCTCGAGGGCCAGCGGCTGGCCAACCATGTCACCGGTCCGTGGGAGGTCGACGAGGCGCTGACCGAATGGTTCGGCCTGGGCGCGATGGTGCTGCCCCGCGCCGAAGCGCTGGCGATGATCGGCCCGATGAACGTCGCCGCGGCGGCCGCCCGCCACGACTTCGTCACCGGCTTCGCCACGACGCGGACCGAGAAGAACAAGCAGATCCTGCTCAATGCGGTGCTGCGATTCGCCGACGATCGCGCCGCGCAGGCCGCGGCCGACGACATGGGCGACGCGGTCACGCAGCCACAGGGCACCGACGGACCGTCGCCGAAAATGGAGATCCCCGGCCATCCCGAGGCACGCGCCAGCAGTCACACCGGCACCGATCGCAACATCGGGAAATTCGGTGCGGTGCGGTCGTTCACCGCGCACGGCCCCTACGTGTTGATGCAGCTGGCCCAGGTGACCGCCGGCATCGACGCCGCCGCCCGGCTGGTGACCGAGAGCCTGGACCTGCAGGTCCCGGAGATCCACAAGTTCCGCGCCACCGACCCGAGCGAGCTGGCCGACATCTCGATCGATCCGACCGGCCTGCTGGCCCGCACGCTTCCGCTCGACGGCCGCGATCCGACGTTCACCAAGGGCGGTACCTACGAACGGCGGGGTGCGCTGCACTTCCAGTCCGATCCGGTGCGGTCGGCCAAGCTCTTCGCCGACACCGGCGTCGATCTGGTCGCGATGGCGGGCACGACCGTCTACGAGGCCGAGGACGGCGCGGGCGCCGCGGGTGTGGTCGAGGAGTTCGCCGAGGAGGTGTCGGCGACGGCCAAGCCGGCCAACCCGGTGCCGGACATGCCGGGCAGCCGCTGCCTGCGGACGAATGAGGGCAGCTTCTACTGCCTGGCCACCGCCGACCGGTACACCATCGAGACGAGTGCTCCGACTCTGCTTGCGGCACAACAGATGACGGCCGCGCAGTACATCATGCTGATGAGCTAGACCCCTATTGCCTCGCTCAAATCCATCCCGGTGACGGTCGTCGCCCCCGCGACCTGACAAGATCGGGCTGTGGGCAAGAACGAACGCGCGAAGATCGTCATGTCCGACGACGAGGTCGCCGAATTCATCGAACGCAGCCGCACCGCGACGATGGCCACGGTGCTGGCCGACGGGCGGCCGCACCTGGTGGCGATGTGGTACGCGGTGCTCGACGGAGAGATCTGGTTCGAGACGAAGGCCAAGTCGCAGAAGGCGGTCAACCTGCGACGCGATCCGACGGTCACGGTGATGATCGAGGACGGCCACACCTACGACACGCTGCGCGGCGTCTCGATCGACGGCAGGGCCGAGATCGTCGACGACCCGGAAACCGTTCTGCGGGTGGGCATCAGCGTGTGGGAGCGCTACACCGGACCCTATTCCGACGACATGCGCCCGTTCGTCGACCAGATGATGAACAACCGCATCTGCGTGCGGGTGGTGCCGCTGCGCACCCGCAGCTGGGACCACCGCAAGCTCGGCATGCCGGCGATGCCGCTGGGTGGCAGCACGGCGCAGTATTTAGGTTGATCACATGGATCCGAACAACAAGCCCAAGCAGCTGAACTCGCCTGTCGTCACGAAGATCATGAAGTACGCGGGCAAGGCCCACGTATGGGTGTACCGCCGCTCGGGCGGCAAGATCGGCGCGACCTGGCGGGTGGGCGCGGGCTTCAAGAAGCCCGTACCGACGCTGCTGCTCGAGCACATCGGGCGCAAATCCGGCAGGCGGCTGGTGTCGCCGCTGGTGTACATCCACAACGGCGACGACGTGATCGTCGTGGCCTCACAGGGCGGCCGCGACACCGATCCGCAGTGGTACCGCAACCTGGTGGCCAACCCCGAGGCCTACATCGAGATCGGTTCGGACCGCCGACCCGTGCGCGCCGTCACGGCGACGCCCGAACAAAAGAAGCGGTTGTGGCCGAAGCTGGTCGAGGCGTACGCGGACTTCGACACCTACCAGTCATGGGCCGATCGCGATATTCCAGTGGTGATCCTGCAGCCGCGCTGACGACACGCCGACTGCGATCCATCTCACACCCCTGAGGCGTTTCGGCTCCCCCCGCGCACCGGGTAGCCAACTGGGCAGGTGCACCCCAGCGCCGACCCAAACCGTCAACGCTTAAGGGGCGAGAAAACATGACTACCACCAAGACCACTCTGATCGCGCAGTTGCGCACCCTTCTTGACCTGACCCATACCGAGATCCAGGTCGCCGAGACCCGGATCGCGCAGGCCCGGACCGAGGCCGTCCGTCGCGAGCTGACACAGAACGCCGAGAACGGCCGGATCCGCGCCGAGGCCATCGAGAAGGCGATCCGCGATCTGGGTGGCTTCCCGGACACGATCGGCCCGCTGCTGGGCCGCGCCGCTGCCGCGGTCAAGGCGCTCACCGAGCAGGCACAGCCGTTCGATGAGGCGCTGCTGGGCGATCTGGCGCTCGAGGATCAGCTGCTCGACCGCGCCCGCTACGTCAAGGCGCTCGCGGTCGCTGCCAAGGAGCCGGACGTGCAGGACCTCGCCGACCGCCTGATCACCGCGCATTCGGCGACGGTGAACTGGCTGACCACCGTGCTGGCCGAGGACGCCCTCGGCGGCCCGGCCGCGCTGCAGCGCACCCCGCTGCAGGCCGCTGCGGGCACCGCGGTGAAGCTGGTGAACCTGCCGGGGCAGTGGTCGGCGCAGTCGGTCGAGCGGCTCGCGGAGCTGCTGCGGTCAGCGGGCCCGGCCGTCGACGACCTGCGCGAGCGCGCCCAGCGCGCCGGCGAGATCACGCTCAAGGCGCTCGGGGCGTCGCGTGACGGTGCCCTGCGCAACGCGGAGCGGGTTGTCCGCCGCGAAGGCGCCGACGACGCGGCAGATGCGCTGCACAAGGCGCGGGCCCAGAGTGGTGTCGTCGACGCCGACGAGCTGCCGATCGCCGGGTATGAGGATCTCAACCTCAGCGACGCGGTGGCCGCGGTGAAGGATCTCGACGATCCGTCCGACATCCGCACGATCATCGCCTACGAGGAGATGCACAAGAACCGTCAGCGGCTGGTGTCGGCGGCGCAGACGCGCCTGGCCGATATCGCCCAGGAGGTTGTGGGCATCAGCTGACCTTTTGGATGGCACCGGAAGCACCCCGCGGGAAACCGCGGGGTGCTTCTCGTCGCGGCAGGATTGGGGCGCCGCGCTACATGCGGGGCGGGGTGAAGCCGGGGTTGGCCAGGGCGTTGGCGACACCGCTGCCGATCGGGCCGAATTCGTCGACGATGGTCGCGGTGCCGGTGGCCACCCCGGCGTCGCTGAAGTGCGTCAGCGCCGTGAGCCCGAGGTAGGGACCCTTCGGGAGACGCGACAACGTCAGGGTGTAGTCGGCGTTGATCCACTGCAGGCCGCTGGGCCCGAAGTGCGTCAGGGAGCTGACCATGTCGCCGGCCATCGCGGCGCGGGTGAACGGCGTCAGCTCCACGCCGACGACCAGCGGCCGAAAGTCGCGCACCCACAGGTGTTTCGGACCGGAGTGCTGCCAGTTCGACAGGCCTTCACCGGGCCCGGGTTCGCGCTCGTCCCGTCCGTAGGACCACACCAGCGTGGACAGTTTCGCCGGGATGGGATCGGGTGTCGGAGGCGGTGCGGGCATGGTGACCGGCGAGGTCCAGATCTCGTCCACGGGTTGTTCGCCTCGGCGGAGAAACAGCGCTGTCGCACGCGCGACGCTCGTATCGCCTTGCGTCATCAGTGCGTCGACCAGCTTGAGGCGGCGGCCCTGCCGGACGACGGTGGTCTGGACCCGCACCGGCGCGAGCGCGGCGGGGCGGAACAGGTCGACGGTCAGGCGGGCGGGCTGGAAGTCCGGGTCGCCGGCGTCGCGTTCGAGCACGTGCCCGAGCAGACCGCCGGCGTAGTTGCCGCTGATCGTGTGCCCCCACGGGCCCTGCGCCATCGGCGTGGGCACGAAGGCGTCACCATCCGGGGTGAAGAACGCGGCCACCATCGCGCAGACGATAGCGGGCGAACCGAACTACCGATTCTGCAGCCACTGCTCGACGTCGTCGGACACCGGATCGACGACGTCGGCGAACTCGTCGTGCTTCTCGACGTAGGACGCCACCATCTTGCAGACGGGCACGATGCGCAGCCCCGCGTCGCGGGTCTTCTGCAGCGCCTCGCCGATCAGGATCGTCGCTAGGCCGCGGCCCTCGAAGTCGCGATCCACCTCGGTGTGGGTGAAAACCCGCTGCCCGTCACGGTCGGCGAACTCGGCAAGCCCGACGTTCTTTCCGTCGACGGAGATGGTGTAGCGGTCGGCTTCGGCGGTGACCTCGGTGGGCGCGCCGGTTTTGTCGGTCGTCATGGTGTCTCTATACCCCCGGGTTCCGGCGGGGACGCAATGTCGCGTTGGGCAGTGGGGGAGCGGGCAGCCGTGTCACCGCGCCGCGGTAGCCCTGCGCGGCGCCGAACCGCTCGTCGCCGTCCTCCCACTGCCTGCGGTAGGCCGCGATGTCGTCGTGGCTGCGGCCGACGAAGTTCCACCACATGACCAGCTCCTCGGGGAACGGCGGGCCGCCGAGCAGCACGAGTCGGGCGGCCTCGCTGCCGCGATTGGCCAGGTGCAACCTCTCGGCGCCGGCCGCCTGGAACGCCAGGTCGGCGACCTCGAGCGCGGTGCCGTTGACGGCGACGTCGCCGTGGTCCAGCAGTACTCCGTGCTCGAATGCCGAATCGACTTCCAGCGTCACCTCCGCCTCGGGGTCGAGATCGATCTGTGCGCCGAGCAGCGGTGTGAATGTGTGCACCGGTGAACGCTCGCCCTCGAGTTCGCCGATGAACACCCGCAGCGTCGCGTCCCCGACTGCGCGCGGCGCGGGGATGAAGTGTTCGAACCCGCGTGCGGTGTCGCGCGCCTCCTCGGGCAGAGCCACCCACAGCTGCACGCCGTGCAGGATCGTGGTCGCGCTGGTCGACACCTCCGAGTGGCAGATGCCCGCTCCGGCTGTCATCAGGTTGAGCTCGCCGGGCCGCACCAGCGCGTGCACGCCCCCGCTGTCACGGTGCTCGACCTCGCCGTCGAACAACCAGCTGACCGTCTGCAGCCCGGTGTGCGGATGGGGCGGCACGTCCATTCCCGTCCCGCCGCGCACATCGTGCGGACCGTAGTGGTCGGCGAAACACCATGCACCGATCAGCGACCGCTCCCGCTGCGGCAGCGTCCGCCGTACCCGGATCGCGCGCGGTCCGCCCAGCGGCACCTCCCGTGGATGCAGGACACCCGCGAACGGGACTGCCGCGCAGGCAACTTCGGCCGGAGCCGGGTCGGTGTTGCTCACCCACCCACAGTAGGGCTAATCGGGGCTCGTCATCGCCGAACGGATCACCTCCAGATCGTCGTCGCCGATCTTGAACAACCCGAAGCGAAACTTGTATCCCCACCGTGACTTGTCCTCGACGAAGTCGAGCCTCTCGAGGAGCGGCCGGATCGGCGTTTCCTTGCAGGCGAGGAAGTCGACGTTGCGCCGCCATCGTTCGCCCTCCGGGAACGCATCGAGGTAGGGCTCGTCGTCGGCGATCTGCCCGAGCGCGGTGAAAGCCTGCAGCGGCGGGCCATCGGGGTAGACGGTGCGCGGGGAATAGAAGACGATCCAGTCGCCGCGCGCCATCCTGCGCAGCATCGTCGGCTTGCCGTGATTGGCCTGTGTGAAGCGGCCGCGCACGCCGAGTTCGACGTGGTCGCGGCTCACTGTGTTGATCCAGTTGGTCATGTCCGCACGCTAAGTGCGGCGGCCGACAGTTTCCGGTGTTGCGAGAAGCGCCTGTGGATAACCCGCGGCGGGCGTCGCGTGATTAGCATCGGACGCCGTGAGTGATGAGTCGCTGCGCGACGACCACGCCGAGCTCGCAAGACGCCGCGGACTCACCGAGGACGCGGCCCGGCCGGATGCCGTAGCCAGGCGACATGCGGCGAAGGCCCGGACCGCTCGGGAGAACATCGCCGACCTCGTCGACGAGGGATCGTTCGTGGAGTACGGGCGGTTCGCGATCGCCGCGCAGCGGCACGGCCGCGACCTCGAGGATCTGATCGCCCGCACCCCCGCCGACGGTCTGGTCGCCGGCACGGCCCGGATCAACGGCGACGTGTTCGGCGCCGAGCGCAGCGCGTGTGCGGTGCTGTCCTACGACTACACGGTGTTGGCGGGAACGCAGGGTGCGCTGGGCCACCGCAAGAAGGACCGACTGTTCGAGCTGATCGAGCGCATGCGACTGCCGACGGTGTTCTTCGCCGAAGGTGGCGGCGGGCGGCCCGGCGACACCGACTACCCGGCCGTGTCGTCGCTCGATGCGCGCGCCTTCAAGCTGTGGGCCGCGTTGTCGGGCGTGGTGCCGCGCATCGCCGTCGTTCACGGCCGCTGCTTCGCCGGCAACGCCGTCATCGCCGGATGCTCGGACCTCATCGTGGCAACGGAGGACACATCGATCGGTATGGGCGGGCCCGCGATGATCGCGGGCGGTGGGCTCGGTGACGTGCCGCCCGACGAGGTGGGCCCGATCAGCGTCCAGTCGCCCAACGGGGTGGTCGACGTCGTCGTGGCCGACGAGGCAGAGGCCGTCGCGGTGACCAAACGCCTGCTCGGCTACTTTCAAGGTTCGGCCGAGCCCGGGCCGGTCGCGGACCAAACACGTTTGCGCACAATCGTTCCCGAGCGCGCCCGCAGGGCGTATCAGGTCGCACCGATCATCGAGACGTTGGCCGACGAGGGCACGGTCACGTACCTGCGGACGAAGTTCGCACCGGAGATGGTGACCGCGCTGGGCCGTGTCGACGGCCGCGCGGTCGGGATCATCGCGAACAACACGATGGTGATGGCCGGCGCGATCACGGCTGCCGCCGCGGACAAGGCGGCCCGCTTCCTGCAGCTGTGCGACACGTTCGGGCTGCCCGTGCTCTCACTGGTCGACTGCCCGGGCTACATGGTGGGTCCGGCGGCCGAGTCCGAGGCCCTGGTGCGCCGCGCGTCGCGGATGCTGGTGGCGGGTGCGGCGCTCGAGGTACCGCTGGTCGCGGTGATTCTGCGACGCGGGTATGGACTGGGGGCACAGGCGATGACCGGCGGCAGCCTGCACGAGCCGGTGCTGACGGTGGCGTGGCCGGGGGCGCACCTGGGTCCGATGGGACTGGAGGGCGCGGTCCGGCTGGGAATGCGTAAGGAACTGGAAGCGATCGCCGACGAGGACGAGCGCGAGGAAAGGGTCAGGCAGGCGACGACGGCCGCGCAGGAAAAGGCCAAGGCGCTCAACGCCGCTGCGTTGTTCGAGATCGACGATGTGATCGACCCGGCGGACACGCGCGACGTCGTGATCAACGCGTTGTCCGCGGCCACCGCGCACGCGCAGCGTGGTCCGGGCCGGCGATTCGTCGATACCTGGTAGCGCAAGAAAAAGGGGACGGTGCCGCCTGCGCCTCTCGGCGAGTGGTCGCTCGAAGCGACGATTGTGGTTGGGGCCCGGGGCATGCCCGGCACCGTCGCATCCGTCAACCCGTCGGTGCCCGGAGATATTCCGGGCGACGGTCGGGGCCCGCCGCCGACCCCCCGATCCGGCGGCGGGCCCGATCCGTGGTCGGTCCGTGTCAGGCCGATTCCGCGTAGAACCGACGAGCCCGCACGGGGTGGCCGTGCTGTTCTGCCAACGACCGCAGCTGCCGCAGAGCAAACGTGCGGCCGCGCCCCGCCTCGGGAACGAAGATCCCTGCCCACAGACCCTCGGCGCGCGGCAACTCGCATGCGTCCCGGGCGCAGAGCCAGCGGCGGGGGCACGCGCGGCAGATGGCCTTGGCCTGCTCGTCGGCCGATGTGGTCCACCGCTCCGGGTCCCGGGTGCAAGCACCGACGGGCGTCTCGTCCCATGGGGTCGTGTTCATTCGTGTTGCTCCTCTGTGCTGTGTGCGGCCCATCGGCTGCGATGCCGAAAACGTAGCGGAGAAACCGTAGCGACGCAACAGTTAGTGGCGACAATCCGCCCGGCTCAGGTGCGCTAAGGCCGGTTGAACAGGGGTTATCGCGGAAATAGCGCCACCCAAAAGGTGTAGCGCTGGCACTCGGTGGTCAGTATGAACCGCAGCGTCGACACGATTTGTCAGCCGCCACGCCGCCCCAAGCCGTAGCGCGCAACATAACGAGGGATACGATTGCGGCGACTTGTCATCCCCGCCATCGAGGACCCGCCGCGCCCATGACCAATCCGGAATCGGTCGACGGATCGACCGAGGCGCTCGATCCCGGCATGGTTCGAGCAGGTGCGGCCGCCGCGGCCCGACGTCGCGAACTCAACATCAGCCAACGCAGCCTCGCGGCGGACGGCATCATCAACGCCGGTGCCCTGATCGCCTTCGAGAAGGGCAGAAGCTGGCCGCGGGAGCGGACCCGAGCAAAGCTCGAAGAGGTGCTGCGGTGGCCGCCCGGCACGATCGCAGGGCTCCGTCGAGGCGAACCGGTGGGCGAGGAGCAACCGCCCGCCGGGACACCGCGCAGCGCCGAGGTGCCGTTGATCGCCGAGGCGGTGATCACCGCCGCGCGGACGTTCGACTCGGCCATCGCGGCGCTACCGGAATCCGAGGACCCCGAGTTCGGCGCCAAGGCCGCCAAGATCCTGGCCGACCTGCGTCAACTGGAGGCGGTGGCGGCGCGGGCGGCGCGGATCGGCAGGGTGACTCCGCCGCTGATCAAGGCGTTGAGCGCGGTGCGGACACGCTACGACGAGCTGATGCTGCGCGCGGCGAGATCCGCGGGCGCAACACTCGGTCAGCGCCTCTACGCCGCCCGACGCCGCGCCAACCTCACCATCGCCGAAACCGCCCAGGCGGCGGGGGTTTCCGATGACGATATCGCGCACGCCGAGGCAGGAGAGCAGGTTCCGGCGGTGGCCGCCGAGGCGATCGCCGCACTGGTCGACGAGCTCAGTTGAGCCGGCGAGTCAGTGGCGTTCGCGGCTGCGGTCGTCGCTGGTGGGGAAGTGCTCGGCCAGCGCGGCGGCGATCTCGAGAAACCGCCGCCGGGTCTTGGCAGACATCTCCGATGTCCCGTTGATGACACCGCCCGGCCGCAGATGCCCGTCGAACGGCACCTCGATGACTCTTTGGCCCTGACCCGAAAACTGTTGGGCCAGTATCGAACGCGTGCGCTTGTCGGCATGGCCGTCAGAATCGTTGAGCACGATCACCGTGCGCTGCAGCAGCTTCGTGAGCCCCCGTGCGGCCAACCAGTCCAGCGTCTGGCCGGCCACGGCCGCGCCGTCGACCCACGGTGAGGACACCACGACCATCGCGTCCAGGTCCCGGAGCACCTCCTGGGTGACCGGGGAGTCCATCGTCGAGCTGCAGTCGATGATCGAGATCGTGAAGTAGCGGTCCAGCCGCGAGGTGGCTTCGCGGTAGATCGCCGGGTCGAGCACCCGGCGGCGCGCAGGCGTGCCTTCACCGGCGAGCACGAAGAGCCCGGCGGCGTTGTTTCCGACGCGGCTGCGGACGTCGGCGAAGGTCTCCAGGTGCTGGTCGGCGGCCAGTTCCCAGTACGAACCCTGCGCCCTGGGGTCGACACGGCTGCCCAGCTTGCCGAATGCGGTGTCCGCGTCGATTGCGACGACCCGGTCGTCCTGACGGATCTCGGCGAACACGGATCCGATGCTGGCCGAGACCGTCGTCTTGCCGACCCCGCCCTTGCCCATGACGCCGATCTTGTAGTGCCCACGCAGCGCACCGCGGATCTTCGCCTCCAGCTCGGCCTGCCGGACCTCGTCCGGCCCCGGCCCGAGGTTCACATATCCGAAGGTCGCTCGGTACAGGGCGAATCGCCAACCCCGGGTGGGCACCGGTTTACGTGGCGGCATCAACTCGTCGGGCCGGATCCTCTCGGCATAGGAACCCGTCGGTTGCGGCGGTGCGGCCGGAGCCTGCGGCCCGGGACCGGGCCAGGGCCCGTTGGTCGGCTGGCCGGGCTGCTGCGGAGGACGAGGCGGCGGTTGCTGCCTGGTCGGGTGGCCCCACATCCGCGGATCGGGACGGGGGGCGGCCGGTACCGGTCCGGTGTCGCGCAGCGAGTCCGGGGGCGGACCGAATCGGGACGGCTGTTCGCGGAAACTGGCGCGCGGCGCCTCCGGATCCGGAAAACCCGGTGGCGGCGGCTGCGCCGGTTCGGGTTCGGGTTCGGAGGGCGGCGGCTGCTGGCCGGCCTCCTCGGGGCTCGTCCAGCCGAGTTCTCTGCGCAGCGCGTCATCGCGGTCGCTCAATGCGATCTCCTCCGGATCTCGTCTGTCGTCGGTCCCCGGGCTCAAGTATCAACCACGGTCCGTGCGGCTCCTCGTCAGCACTGCCAGCTAACAGCTGCCGGGCATTGTCCGGGACGATGCGAAGCGCGGTGACCCGACGTCCAGCAGGCCGGGACCGTCGGCGGGCGTGCTTGCCAGGTCAAGCAGGGGCGAGCGGCTTGCGCACGCGGAAAGCGTGGCCAAGCGCACCAAGCGAGTTTGCTGCAACCGACATAGGTTCGGTTATGCCGCTGGGATGGAGGTTTGGGCATTAACTGGGAGGCCCGTGTGCCGACCGGTCGGGCCGCCCCGAGGGGTCGAAAATTTGGTGACGTTGAGGGTGCTCAACCGCTGGTACGCTGACTCGCGGCGACGGCGCCTGCGCGCTCGGTTCCGGCTGTGTGGAGGGATCCGCGGCAAATATATGGGCTCTGCGCGCAAACGGGTGGTTCCGCAACGGCGTGTCACCACACGACGAAGGGAAGGGGTGAACGGCGGTGTCTGACGACAATGTGCGTGTCTCCGCCGCGCACCTCGGCGACCTGGCCGCCCGCCATGATCGGACCGCCGCGGACATGCGAGCGACGAGTCGCGCCGGCGAGGACCTCCAGGCAGCGATCACGAACACCCACGGCACGATCGCGGCACCGACCGTCGGTGCGCTCGATGCCGTGCTCACCTCGCGCGACCACGCGGGCGTCGCGGTCGCGGAATCGTCGACGGCGCTCTCCGACGGGCTGACCGACGCCGCCGCGCGCTACGACCGGGCCGATGAGGCGGCGGCCTCGACGCTGAGCACCCAGCTGCAGAGGGATCGGCCGTGAGCACGGATGCCACGCATATCGACGACGTCGTGGGCGTCGAGGTGACCATCGACGGCATGCTGGTCATCGCCGACCGGATGGGCTTGATGGAATTCCCGACGGCGTTGGGCATCCGGCCGAACATCCCTCAGCCTGAACTGCGCGACCGTGTGTGGGACCAAGTCGCCCGGGACCTGTCCGCGCAGGGTGTGCTCGACGTGTTCGGCCATCCGCATCCGGAGGTGGCGGCGATGGTCGACACGTTGAGCCGGGCGGACCGCACGTTGGAAGCTCGCTGGTGGCGGCGCGACGTCGGCGGCAAGCTGATCAGGTTCGTGGTCTGTCGCAAGGGTGACCGCCATGTCGTCGCGGCCCGTGATGGCGACATGCTGGTGTTGCAGCGAGTGGCTCCCCAGGTGGGTTTGGCCGGCATGGTGACGACGGTGCTGGGCACCGCGACACCGGCCGACGTCGAGCCGCTGACCGGCGTGGCGAGCAAACTCGCCGCATGCCGCGACGCAAACGAGATCGCCGCCTACGGAATAGGGCCCTCCTCGGCACGCGCCTACGCCGAGATCATCGCCGACCCGGCGAGCTGGGCCGAGATCACCGCGATCGAGCGGCACCCCGGCGGCACGTTCACCCAAGCCGACGTCGCGGCGGGCGTGCTCGACTCCAAGTACGGGCGGATCGTGTCGATTCCCAGGCGGGTCAGCGGGGAACTGTACGGCAGCTTCCTGCCCGGCAGCACCGACAACCTGCAGCGCGCACTCGACGGGTTGATCGAATTCCTGCCGTCGCGAACGTGGTTCGAGCACGCCACGCTCGATCCAGCGGAGGCGTCGCACGGTGGCTGAGATGTCCGAACGCCATCCCGACGACGAGCGCGACGACTTGGCCGCGCTCGATTTCAGCCCGCCCGCCGCATCCGAGGACTCCGTCCTCGACGCCCTGGATGTCCACGGCACCGGTGGACAAAGCGACGCCGAACAGCCGGTGCACGTCGTCACCGTGACCAATCCGCCGGGCACCGTCTCCGTCAGCGCCTCGCTCGACGGCCGGATCAGTCGAATCGAACTGTCGCCGAAGGCAAGTGGTCTGACGGAAGCCAAGCTCGCCGAAGAGGTCGTCGTCCTCGCCGGGCTCGCCAGTCAAGACGCGAAGAGCACGCAGCACGTCAGCATGCTCGAGGGCATGCGTCAACAGGGTCACGACGACGCAGCGACCCGTGACTTCCTCACCCGCGATCTGGGTCTTCCCAGCCCGGAACAAGCCCGCGCCGAGCGCACCCGCTTGTTCACGACAAGATATGCCGGTGACCATGACTGAGCACCTCGCCGGCCTGTTCGGAAGCGCGGTCGGCATGCTGGCCAGCACCCCGGCGCGCGCATTCGAGATCTTCACGGAGATCACCACTTTCGACGAATCAGCCTGTGACGCGTGGGTGGGCCGCATCCGTTGCGGCGACACCGACAGGGTCACGCTGTTCCGCGCCTGGTACTCACGAGCCAACTTCGGTCAGCTCGCCGGCTCGGCCGAGATCTCGATGAACAGCCTCAACGCGCGGGTGCCTATCGGGGGGCCGTTCGGCGACATCACCTACCCGGTCAATTCGCCGCTGGCCATCACCATGGGTTTCGCCGCCAGCGAGGCGTCGATCGGCAACTACGCCGACGCGATGGAGGCTCTCGAAGACGCCCCGGCCGCCGGGGCCGAGCACCTGGTGTCCTGGATCAAGGCCGTGATCTACGCCGCCGCCGAGCGCTGGACCGATGTGATCGACCAGGTCCGCGGCGCCGCCGCGTGGCCCGACAAGTTCCTCGCCGCGGCCGCGGGTGTGGCGCACGGCGTCGCGGCCGCCAACCTCGGGTTGTTCACCGAGGCCGAGCGACGGCTCACCGAGTCCAACTCCTCCCCGGCGGGTGAGGCGTGT
The DNA here is from genome assembly GCF_001500025.1 of Mycobacterium sp. IS-1590. Classification (GTDB taxonomy): domain Bacteria; phylum Actinomycetota; class Actinomycetes; order Mycobacteriales; family Mycobacteriaceae; genus Mycobacterium. The sequence continues at coordinate 58,955 of NZ_LQIW01000002.1, forward strand.
GCACCGGCCATCGCGTGGTTCCTGGCGATGACCCGCCGCAGCCAGGGCAACGAAGAGTCGGCGGTCGCGCTGCTGGAGTGGTTGCAGGCCACCCATCCCGGCCCCAAAGTCGTGCAAGCCCTGCGGGATCCGTCGTATCGGCTCACCACGACGACCGCGGAGCTGATCGCGGCGCGCAGGGATCCGTGGGATCCGGGCAGCGTCGAAGTCGACACGACGGGTCGGGACCGGTTGCTCGCCGACGCGCAAGCCGAACTCGATCGCCAGATCGGGCTGACGCGGGTGAAGGAGCAGATCGAGGCCTACCGCGCCGCGACGCAGATGGCCAAGATCCGCGCGGCGCGCGGTATGAAGGTCGCGCAGACGTCGAAGCACATGATCTTCGCCGGACCGCCCGGCACGGGAAAGACGACGATCGCTCGCGTCGTCGCCAACATCCTGGCGGGCCTTGGCGTCACCGCCGAACCCAAGCTCGTCGAATCCTCCCGCAAGGACTTCGTCGCCGAGTACGAAGGGCAGTCGGCCGTCAAGACCAGCCGCACCATCGACCGCGCCCTCGGCGGCGTGTTGTTCATTGACGAGGCCTACACCCTGGTGCAGGAACGCGACGGTCGCGCCGACCCGTTCGGCACCGAGGCCCTGGACACGCTGCTCGCCCGAATGGAGAACGACCGGGACCGGCTCGTGGTGATCATCGCCGGCTACAGCGCCGACATCGACCGCCTGCTGGAATCCAACGACGGGCTGCGCTCGCGATTCGCCACCCGTATCGAGTTCGACTCCTACACCCCCGACGAGATCGTCGAGATCGCCGAAGTCATTGCCCGCTCCAATGATTCGTCGCTGAATGAGCAGGCCGCCAAACAGGTGCTCGAGGCCGCCACCCTGCTGAGCAGCCGCACACTCAACGGCAAACCCGCGCTCGACATCGCGGGGAACGGCCGCTACGCCCGCCAGCTGGTCGAGGCCGGCGAACAGAACCGCGATATGCGGTTGGCCCGTTCGATCGACATCGACAGCCTCGGCGACGAACAGCTCAGCGAGATCAACGGTGAGGACATGGCCGCCGCCATCGGCGCGGTGCACGCACGTCTGAGCATCGGCGATTAGCTATGGCGGGATTCCGGCTCACCACCAAGGTCCAGGTCAGCGGTTGGCGCTTTCTGCTGCGCCGCGTCGAGCACGCGATCGTGCGCCGGGACACCCGCATGTTCGACGACCCCTTGCAGTTCTACAGCCGCGCCGTGTCCGCGGGTGTGGTCATCGCGGTGCTCATCTGCCTGGGTGCCGCGCTGCTGGCGTACTTCAAACCGCTCGGCAAACGAGGCAACGACACGCTTCTCGTCGACCGCAACACCAACCAGCTCTACGTGATGCTCCCCGGCAGCGGGCAGTTGCGGCCGGTGTACAACCTGACGTCGGCGCGGCTCGTTCTCGGCAACGCCGGAACCCCGGTGGCGGTCAAGTCCGAGGAGTTGAACCGCATGCCGAAGGGGCAGTCGATCGGGATTCCCGGCGCGCCCTACGCAACGCCGGTCGGCGGCGCGAATTCGATGTGGACACTGTGTGACACCGTCACCAAGCCCGAGAGCGTGGTGCCGAACCTGGAATCGTCGATCATCGTCCGGCCCCTGGTTGCCGACGCGTCGGTCGCGCCGATGCGCCCCGATCAGGGCATGTTGGTCTCCTACGAGAACGACATCTGGCTGGTGACCGAAAGCGGCAGACACGACATCGATCTCGCCGACCGCGCGCTCACCTCGGCGGTCGGCATCCCGGTGACGGCGAGGGCGACGCCGATCTCGCGCGGTCTGTTCAACGCGCTTCCCAACGCGGGTCCGTGGCGTCTTCCCGACATCCCGTCCTTCGGGTCCCCCAATTCGGTCGGCCTGCCGCCCAACCTCGTGGTGGGCTCGGTGTTCAAGGCGTTGACCGAGGACGGTGAACAGCATTTCGTGGTGCTGCCCGACGGTGTCGCGCAGATCAACGACACCACCGCCGCCGCGCTGCGCGCGACGAATTCGTTCGGGCTCGTCACGCCGCCGTCGGTGGAGGCCAGTGTGGTCGCGCGAATCCCCGAACACATCTTCGCCTCACCGCTACCCGACAGACCTCTGGAGATCCTGCTGCGTGAGGACGCCCCGACATTGTGCTGGGCGTGGCAGCGCGAGCCCGGCGATCAGGCGCCGAAGACGACGGTGATCGCGGGCCGGCGACTGCCCATCCCGCCGTCGGCGATGGGCACCGGGGTCAAGCAGATCGGAGGTGATGCAACGGTTTACATCGATGGCGGTCAGTACATCCAGTTGCAGTCGCCCGACCCGCGGTACGGCGAGAGCCTCTACTACATCGACCCGCAAGGCGTGCGGTACGGGCTGCCCAACGAGGACACCGGCAACACGCTCGGGCTGTCCAATCCGACCACCGCGCCGTGGCAGGTGGTCGGGCGTCTGGTGGACGGTCCGGTTCTGTCGAAGGAGGCGGCGCTGATCGAACACGACACCCTGCCTCCGAACCCCAACCCGCGCAAGGTTGGTGGCGACCCTACCGCGCAACCGGCCGCGGCCCCGTCCGGAGGCGGCCGATGACCACCAAGAAGTTCACCCCGATCATCAAGCGCGGACCGCGGCTGACCCCGGGCGAGATCAACGTCGCACCGCCCGAGGACCTGGGCGTCGAGATCCCGCCGTCGGGCATCCAGAAGGCGCTGCCGTGGGTGATGGGCGGCGGCATGCTCGGAATGATCGCGATCATGATCTTCACCGGTATCCGGCAGCTCTCGCCGTACATGTTGATGATGCCGTTGATGATGATCATGGCGACCGTCGGATTCATGGCAGGGGGCGGCCCCGGCGGCAAGCGTGTTCCCGAAATCAATGCGGACCGTAAGGAATATCTCCGTTACCTGGCCGGGCTCCGCACGCGGGTCACATCCTCGGCGGCCGCTCAGGTGACGTTCTTCAACTATCACGCCCCGCACCCCGAGGACCTGCTTTCGCTCATCGGTGGCAACCGCCAGTGGTCCCGACAGACCAACGCCGATTTCTTCGCCGCGACCCGAATCGGGCTGGGCACCGAGCCTGCGGTCGACCGACTGCTCAAGCCGGCGATCGGTGGAGAGCTGGCCGGTCCGCAGGGCGCGCCGCAACCGCACCTGGAACCCGTGAGCCACATGTGGGTGACGAAGTTTCTCCGCACCCACGGGCTCATCCACGACTGCCCGAAACTCCTCGCGCTGCGCACGTTTCCCACCATCGCCGTCGGTGGCGACCCGGATGGCGCGGCCGGCCTGCTCGCGGCCATGATCTGTCACCTCGCGGTGTTCCACCCACCCGACCTGCTGCAGATGCGGGTGCTCATCGACAACCCCGAGGACCCGAACTGGGCCTGGCTCAAGTGGTTACCGCATCTGCAGCATCAGACCGACACGGACGCCGCGGGTCCCACCCGCATGATCTTCACCCGTCCCGACGGTCTGAGCGACTTGACCGCACGCGGCCCCCACTCCGCCGACGCGGCGCCTAACGGACCCTACGTCGTCGTATTCGACCTCACGGGCGGGAAGGCCGGCTTTCCGGTCGACGGCCGGGCCGGCGTCACCGTCATCACGCTCGGCAACCACCGAGGCTCGGCGTACCGCATCCGAGTGGCGGCCGACGGCACCGCCGACGACCGGCTGCCCAACCAGACCTTCCGGCTGATCACATCGAGAGTCGACCACCTGACATCGGATCAGGCGGCCCGTGTCGCACGCAAGCTGGCGGGGTGGTCGATCACCGGCACGATCATCGACAAGAGCGTCCGCGTGCACAAGAAGATCGCCACCGAGTGGCATCAACTGGTCGGAGCCCAGTCGATCGAAGAGGTGACCCCGGCACGGTGGCGCATGTTCAGCGACACCGACCGCGACCGGTTGCGCATCCCCTTCGGCCATGAACTCAAGACCGGCGACATCATGTACCTCGACATCAAGGAGGGCGCCGAGTTCGGCGCCGGTCCGCACGGGATGCTCATCGGCACAACGGGTTCGGGTAAGTCGGAGTTCCTCCGCACCCTGATCCTCTCGCTGGCCGCCACCCACCACCCCGACCAGGTGAACCTGCTGCTCACCGACTTCAAGGGCGGCTCGACATTCCTGGGCATGGAGAAGCTGCCGCATACCGCCGCCGTCGTCACCAACATGGAAGAGGAAGCCGAGCTGGTCAGCCGCATGGGTGAGGTGCTCAGTGGCGAGTTGGACCGCAGACAGTCCATCCTGCGCCAGGCCGGTATGCAGGTCGGCGCGGCCGGTGCGCTGTCCGGTGTCGCCGAATACGAGAAGCATCGCGAACGCGGCGCCGACCTGCCACCACTGCCAACCCTTTTCGTGGTTGTCGACGAGTTCGCCGAGCTGCTGCAGAACCATCCCGACTTCATCGCGCTGTTCGACCGGATCTGCCGGGTGGGCCGATCGCTGCGGGTACACCTGCTGTTGGCGACGCAGTCGCTGAACACCGGCGGTGTGCGCATCGACAAGCTGGAACCGAACCTCACCTACCGGATCGCGCTGCGCACAACCAGTTCCGCCGAATCGAAAGCCGTGATCGGCACGCCGGAGGCGCAGTACATCACGAACAAGGAGAGCGGTGTGGGCTTCCTTCGCGTGGGCATGGAGGACCCGGTCAAGTTCCACAGCGTCTACACCGGCGTCAACTATGTCCCCACGTCGGGGCGACAGGACAACGGGGAGGTCAGGCCGCAGGCCAGACGGCCGAGCCGGCCGCGCATCCGTCCTTTCACCGCGGCGCCGATCCCGGAGACGGTGCGGTCATGAGCATCGAACCGGACCAGCGGGTGCTCCGCGAGGTGGTGCTGGACCAGCTGACCACCGGTGAGACCCGCGCCTATCGGATGTGGTTGCCGCCGTTGGCCGATCCGACACCGGTCGACGAGCTGATCGCGAACGACCGCCAGCGCCAGCCGCTGCGCTTCGGACTGGGCATCATGGACGAACCGCGCCGGCACCGCCAGGAGGTGTGGGGCATCGACACGTCCTCGGCCGGCGGCAACATCGCCGTCGGCGGGGCACCCCAGACCGGTAAGTCCACCTTTCTGCAGACGCTGATCCTGTCGGCGGCCGCGTCCCACACGCCGCGCCAGGTCCAGTTCTACTGTGTCGACCTCGGCGGCGGCGGACTGCTGTACCTCGAGGACCTGCCGCATGTGGGAGGTGTTGCGACACGCTCCGAGCCGGACCGGGTTAACCGTGTCGTGGCCGAGATGAAAGGCGTACTGCGGCAACGCGAAGCGATGTTCAAGCAGTATCGCGTCGGATCGATGGCCGCATATCGCGAGATGCGCGACGATGCGAACCACCCCTTGGCGGCCGATCCGTTCGGCGACGTGTTCCTGGTCATCGACGGCTGGCCGGCGTTCGTCGCGGAGTTCGGTGACCTCGAGTCCGTCGTGCAGGATCTCGCCGGCCAAGGCCTGCAGTTCGGGGTGCACACGGTGATCTCGACGCCCCGCTGGACCGAGCTCAAGGCACGCGTGCGCGACTACCTGGGCACGAAGGTCGAGTTCCGGCTGGGCGACGTCAACGAGACCCAGATCGACCGCATCACCCGGGAGATACCGGCCAACCGGCCCGGCCGCGCGGTGTCGATGGAAAAGCACCACCTGATGATCGGGGTGCCACGCCTCGACGGGGTGCACAGCGCCGAGAACCTCGTCCCCGCGTTGTCGGACGCGGTTCAGGTGATCGCAGCGCGGCACACCGACCAGGCCCCCAAGGTGCGTGTCCTGCCCGAGCGCATCTACCTGCACCACCTGGATCCCAACCCGCCCGGCCCGGACGCCGACTACCGCACCCGGTGGACGGTGCCGCTGGGACTGCGCGAATCCGACATGGGCGTCGCCTACAACCACATGCACACCACTCCGCACATGTTGATCTTCGGGGGGCCCAAATCGGGCAAGACCCGGATAGCACATGCTGTCGCACAAGCGATTTGCGCACGCAACAGCCCGGATCAAGTCCGGTTCATGCTCGCGGACTACCGGTCCGGTCTGCTCGACGCGGTGCCACAGTCACATCTGCTCGCGGCGGGCGCCATCAACCGCAACAACGCGAGCCTGGAAGAGGCGATCAAGGCGTTCGCCATCAACCTGCAGCGGCGCCTTCCGCCTGCGGACCTCACCACGGCCCAGTTGCGTGCCCGGTCCTGGTGGAGCGGGCCGGATGTGGTGCTGCTGGTCGACGACTGGCACATGATCGTTGCCGCCAGCGGTGTGGTGCCGCCGATGGCTCCGTTGTTCCCGCTGTTGCCCGCGGCCGCCGATATCGGCCTGCACATCATCGTCACCTGCCAGATGAGTCAGGCGCACCGCGCCACCATGGACAAATTCGTCGGAGCCGCGTACGGCGCCGGATCTCCGACGCTTTTCCTATCGGGTGAGAAACAGGAGTTCCCCTCGAGCGAGGTCCGACTCAAGCGCCGTCCACCCGGCCAGGGATTTCTGGTCTCACCGGAGGGGAAGGAGGTCATCCAGGCGGCTTATGTGGACCCCCCAGAAGAAGTTGTGTAAAGAGCACCCCCAGGCCGCCGTTAAGATGATTCGAGGCGCGCCAGCAAATGCCGTGGCGAAGCCATAGCAAAGAGGTCGGGGGACCGGTTCCTGGCTGGCGGACAGCGGTGTCCGAGCGTGCACAAGTTCATACGCATTGAATTCATGACCGACGAGGAGATCTGCAAATGGAACCGTTGATGCACAATCCCGGTGCCGTGGGAGTCGGGGCACAAGTGGTGGCTAACGGCACCCGAGGCCTAGCGGCGGGCACGACGGCGGGTGCCGCGGTCACCGCGCTGGTGCCGGCCGGCGCCGACGAGGTCTCGGCGCAGGCAGCGGTCGCGTTCGCGGCCGAGGGCGTGGAAACGCTGGCAATGAACACGTTCGCCCAGGAAGAACTGGCGCGAATGGGAGCGGCCGTCATCGAGAGCGCCGGAATCTACACCGCCGTCGACGGCGCGAACGCTGCCACGTTCTGATCGCGGCAGCCACCCGATATTCGACTGACCAGGGAAGACCGAGACGATGTTCTGGCATGCCATGCCGCCAGAATTCAACACCGCGCGGCTGATGGCCGGCGCCGGAGCGGCGCCCATGCTGCAGGCCGCCGCCGGGTGGGAGGCGTTGGCGATCTCGCTGGAGACGCAGGCCGACGAATTGGCGGCGAGCCTGGTTTCCCTGACCTCGGTATGGAGCGGCGCGGCCAGCGAACGGGTCGTGGCCGCCACGATGCCGATGGTCGCGTGGCTGCGGACCGTGTCCGCCCAGGCCCAGAAGCGCGCGCTGCAGGCGACCGCGCAGGCCAACTCCTACAGCCTCGCGATGGCCACCACGCCGCCGCTTGCCGAGATCGAGCAGAACCACATCACCCACGCGGTGCTCGAGGCCACCAACTTCCTCGGCGTCAACACGGTCCCGATCGGCATCAACGAGTTCGACTACTTCGTCAGGATGTGGAACCAAGCGGCCGGGGCGATGGACGTCTACCAGGCCGAGACCGCCCTGAACCTGCTCTTCGAACCGATCATGCCGCCGAAGCCGATCGTCATTCCCGGTGTGGCCGCGGCAGGCGCGGCCGTCGCGGTCGGGCACGCGGCGGCGTCGGCGCCGATGACCGCCATGCGTAACGCCGTGATCACCCAGGTGGGTGTGCAGGCCTCGATGCAGTCGGCGGTGCTGCAGGGCGGACGCGCGACCGCGCAGATCGGCATGTCGGCCCAGCAGGCCCAGGGCCAGGTGCGCAAATCCGAGAACCTCGCCCAGCGGGCGGCGAGCCCCGATCAGATGACACAGCAGGGCATGCAGATGGGCGTGCAGATGGCGTCGCAGCTGGGCTCGACGCTGGCGCAGGTGCCGCAGCAGGGCATGCAGATGGTCATGCAGCCGGTGCAGCAGATGACCCAGCCGTTGCAGCAGGTCACGTCGCTGTTCACCCAGCTCGGAAGCAATTTGGGCAGCGAGAAGATGCAGGTGGGTCTGGTCGGGGCCAGCCCGCTGTCGAATCATCCACTCGCGGGCGGTTCCGGTGCTGCCTCCGGCGCCGGCCTCGTGCGCGCGGCGTCGCTGCCCGGTGCCGGCGGGACGATGGCCCGAACCCCGTTGATGGCCGAACTCATCGGCCAGCCGACCGCGGCGTCCGGCGGCGCGGGCGGCGCGGCAGGCGGAAGCGGCGCGGGTCTCGCGCCGGTCGGCGCAGGCGGTGGCGGTACCGGACCGATGGGACACATGGGCCAGCGGGCAAGCAGCGGTGGCAGCAGGAACGGGTTGACGGCGCCGCGGGTCCTACCCCAGGACCTCGGCGAGGACGAGGACGACGACTGGTGATCGTCCACCAAGACTTCCCGGTCACCCGACCGGAAAGACTCGCCATCGATGGTGAGGACAGAGGAAGAGAGAAAGAGTATCCAGCATGGCAATGAATACCGACGTTGCTGTCCTCGCCAAGGAGGCAGCGAATTTCGACCGGATCAGCGGGGAACTGCAGGCCGTGATCCGCTACGTCGAGGCGACGACCGGCTCTCTGCATGTCCAGATGCAGGGCGACGCCGGTGGGGCAGCCCAAAAAGCTCTGATGCGTTTCCAGGAAGCGGCCGCTCGTCAGGTTCAGACGCTGACCGACATCTCGGCCAACATCCACACCGCCGGCGTGCAGTATGCCGCGACCGATGACGACGGGGCAGCCTCGCTGTCCACGGCGATGCAGTTCTGACCCTACTGACGCGAACGGAGTACATGACATGACTGAAAAGGTTTACAACTACGCGGGGATCGACGGTTCGTCATCCGAGTTGAGCGCCGCGGTCGCGCAGACCGAAAATCTGCTCGTGGAGGGCAAGGGCTCGCTCACCGCACTCGCGGCCGTTTGGGGTGGCGCCAGTTCCGAGGCTTACCAGGCCGTCCAAATGCGTTGGGACACCGCTTCGATGGAGCTCAACGCCGCACTCAAGAACCTCGCCGCCACCATCCAGGAGGCCGGCGGCACCGGCGGAACCATGTTCCAGGCCGACAGGCTCATCGAGAGCTCGTTCGGCGGATAACGCTGCACGCGGGTGGGCAAGCTCGTCCCTCGGGGGGTCTTGCCCACCTCGTGCGTACGCACTCATTGACTACAGAAGAAGAGGTACCCATGTCGGCAGACTATGACCGGCTTTTCCACTCCGCGGGAGACGCTGTCCAAACAGCCGACGACGACGTAGTGGATCGCGACGACGCCACCGGATCGACGCCGTCCGGACCGGCACCCGCAGCGACACCTACGCCTCCCGCACACTCTCGCGTCGAGATGACGGGGCCCACGATGCCCGTCGCGCAGACCAAGGTGCAAGCGCCGCCGGCGCAGCAGAACGAGATCACCACGCAGATGCCGGCTGCCCGCTCGACAACGCCGCCGCCACAACCGAATTCGATGATGAGGGTGCCGATGGCTGGCGCACCGGCGGGCGCACGGTTCGAAGCGCCACGCTCGGCGCCACCACAGATGCCGCGGCCCGCGACCGCCCCTGCACCCAGCCAGCATTTCGCGGAGCCCCAAGCCGAGACGAGCGGCGGCTTCGTCGCGCCGGCTCAGACGTCGGCGGCCACCATCGGCAATCACCGCGCGATCGACGCCCTCTCCCACGTGGGGGTCAAGTCAGCGGTGAAGATGCCGTCACAGCGGGGCTGGCGGCACCTGCTCTATCTGCTGACGCGCATCAATCTCGGCCTGTCGCCCGACGAGCTCTACGAGATGGAGCTGCACAGCCGAATAAGGCGCAACGCCAGGGATTCCTACCAGATCGGCATCTTCGGCCTCAAGGGTGGCGTCGGCAAGACCGCCGTGACCGTCGCCCTCGGTTCGGCGATGAGCAAGGTGCGCGGTGACCGGATTCTGGCCGTTGACGCCGATCCCGACGGCGGCAACCTCGCCGACCGTGCCGGACGACAGTCTGCGGCCACCGTGGCGGATCTTCTCTCCGACAAGGATCTGGCGCGCTACAACGACATTCGCGCCTACACCAGCATGAACGCCGCGAACCTCGAGGTGCTCTCGAGCGAGGAGTACAGCGGGGCGCGCCGCGAGTTCAACGACGAGGACTGGAAGGGCGTGACCAACATCGTGTCGCGCTACTACAACCTCGTCCTCGCCGACTGCGGCGCCGGCCTGTTTCAGCCCGCCGCCCGCGGTGTCTTGTCGACGGTCTCGGGGTTGGTCATCGTCGCGAGCGCCTCGATCGACGGTGCGCGGCAGGCTGCGATGACCATGGACTGGTTGCGGCAGAACGGATACCAGGATCTGCTGAGCCGGTCGTGCGTGGTGATCAACCACACCGTGCCGGGTAAGCCGAACATCGATGTCGAAGACCTTGTCGCGCAGTTCGAGCGCCATGTCCCACCGGGGCGGGTCGTCGTGTTGCCCTACGACAAGCACATCGCGGCTGGCACCGAGATCCAACTGGAACTGCTGGGCAAGACGTTCCGTCGGCGCACCATCGAGTTGGCCGCCGCCCTGTCCGACGACTTCGACAGGCTCGAACGTCGGTGACGTCCACGGCCGCAGCAACATCCGCGTCGGGCGTCACGCCGGGGCGGCCGTCGACCACTCGGATCACAATCCTGACCGGCCGCCGGATGACCGATCTGGTGCTGCCCGCGGCGGCGCCGATCGAGACCTACATCGACGAGACGGTAGCTGTGTTGGCCGACCTTCTCGAGGACACTCCGAAGGATGTGCTCGCCGGGTTCGACTTCAAGGCGCAGGGGGTGTGGGCGTTCGCGCGGCCCGGCGCTCCGCCGTTGAAGTTCAACGAATCCCTGGACGACGCCGGGGTTGTCGACGGCTCGCTGCTGACGTTGGTCTCGGTCAGCCGCACCGAGCGATACCGGCCGCTCGTCGAGGACGTGATCGACGCGATCGCTGTGCTGGACGAGTCGCCGGGGTTCGACCGGTCGGCACTGAACCGCTTTGTCGGAGTGGCGGTTCCGCTCGTATCGATTGTCATGGCAGTGATGGTGCTGCTGGCGTGGTCGCGCGCCGGACACGACTGGTGGTGGGCGGTGGCCCTCGGCGTGCTGGGGTTGGGTCTGCTCGGCGGCAGCGCGCTGGCGACCAACCGGTACCGCAACATCGATCTGGCCGAGAGCCTGCTGATTGCGGCGATGCCCGCCCTTGCGGGGGCGGTGGCCCTGGCGGTGCCGTTACCGCGCGGCGCCGCCGGACTCGGTGCGCCGCAGATCGCGGGCGCCGCCGCGGTGGTGTTGTTGCTGACGCTGGCCACCCGGGGTGGGCCGCGCCGACGGGCGGAGTTGGCGTCGTTCTTGGCGGTCACGTCGATCGCGGCCACGGGGGCGGCGATCGCGTTCGGCTACGGCTGGCAACACTGGGTGCCCGCGGGAGCGATCGCATTCGGCTTGATCGTGGTCACCAACGCGGCGAAACTGACTGTCGCGGTTGCCCGTATCGCGTTGCCGCCGATACCGGCACCGGGCGAAACCGTGTCCAACGACGAACTGCTCGACCCGGTCGCGACGGCCGCCAGCGATGAGGAGTCGCCGACCTGGCAGGCCATCATCGCCTCGGTACCGGACTCCGCGGCACGGTTGCACGAACGCAGCCAGCTGGCCAAGCGGCTGTTGATCGGGTTCCTCGCGGCGGGGGCGCTCGTGCTGTCGGTCGGCGCGATCACCGTGGTGGTGCAGGGCCACTTCTTCGTGCACAGCATGATCGTCGCGGGACTGATCGCGGTGATCTGCGGCTTCCGATCCCGGCTGTACGCCGAAAGATGGTGCGCCTGGGCGTTGTTGACGGCCGTCGTGGCCATTCCGACCGGCGTCATGGTTCGTCTGTGCCTCTGGCATCCGGACAAGTCGTGGCTGGTCCTGGCCGTCTATACGCTTGCAGCGATCGTCGCGTTGACTGTCGTCGGCGCCACGGCGGGCGTGCGCCGGATCTCCCCGGTCACGAAACGCGTCCTCGAATTGCTTGACGGCGCAGCGATCGCCACCGTGATTCCGATGCTGCTGTGGATCGCCGGCGTGTACGACCTGTTGCGCAATCTGCGCTTCTAGGAGTGCGAGATCATCGCACTTCGCGGGACAGTCCCGGTGCGAAGTTGGCGTCGAGATACCGACTTGCGAGGTAACCCCCGGCGCCGGTGAGCGCGGCGATTTTGTCCGCTTCGTCGACAACGACCATCTTTCCTTGATAGCCGAGGAAAGGTCTTGGCAAGCCGTCGAATCCGCCTCCCCCGGCCCGGCTGTCGGTGCGGATCACCACGAGTACGTCGGTTTCGATGCGATAGACACCGGTCGGGTCGGGCATCGGCCGCGTGTCGCCTGTGTCGGTGCCGGCGCGGACAAGCTCCTGGCTGTAACGCAGTCCCAGCGCTTCGAGGTAGTCGGCGGCCGTGGACGGGGTCAGTATCTCCGAAACGCCGGTATCCGAATTGATGACTGCTGCGACGGATTTACCGATCCACGATGGGTTCTGATTCTTCAGATCGTCCTGTTGCGAACGAACATCGCTGATGAGTTCCTTGGCCTTCGTCTCATAGCCGAGGATCTCGCCGATCCAGGTCAGCCGGTTCTGCCACGTCCATTGTTCGGGCGCTTGATCTTTCGGCCTGGTCACGGTCGGCGCGATGGCGGCGAGTTTGTCGTAGGTGGCCTGGTCGATGGGGCCGGTGGCAATGATGGCGTCGGGCTGGGCGTCAGCGACCGCGGCGGTGTTGGTGAATCCGGTCAGCACAGTTGGATCGCCGGTGAGCGCCGACTTCTCCCAACTCGGCAGCACACTGGTCGAAGAGCCGATCACCACGGGTTGCACCCCTAGGGACAGCACCGCATCGCCGTCACCGGGGCTCACCGCTGCCACCCGTTGCGGACGAGCGGTGAGCTCGGTAGCACCGTATTGGTGTGTGAATGTCTGTGCCTGATAGGCCGGTTCGTCCGGTCCTCGATCCCACAGCATCACGCCGGCGACGCTTGCGACGACGACCAACACCGCGACACCGGCGGCGATGAGGGCGCGTTTCCGGCGGCGACCGAATCGGCCGATTCCGATGGAGCCGGGCTGTGCGGTAACTGCCGGGGGTGGGCTCTGGGGGGGCGCCCAACCGCTCGGATAGGTGATCGCATCCGAAGCGCGCGGCGGCCCGCCGGGCGCCAGGTACGCCGGCGGCGGACCGGTCGGTTGCCCGGCGGTGGGTAGCGGTGGTGACCACTCGGCCGGCGGACGCGCAGGGGCAGGTGTGGCCCTCAACTGCACGGTTGTGTCGTCGAGAGCCGCGGCGGCGGCAGCAGCGAGATCGGTGGCGCTTTGGTAGCGGTGGTTCGGGTTCTTGGCCATCGCTTTGGCGATGACCGCGTCAATCGCCGGCGGTGCGTGGGGTATCCGGTCGGTGACCCTTGGGGGAGGCGCCGACAGATGGCCGGCTACGGTCGCTCCCACGTCGGCGCCCGGGCGGGCGAACGGGGTTTGACCGGTGAGCATCGTGTAGAGGCTGCAACCCAGGGCATAGATGTCGGCGCGGTGGTCGGCGGGTTCGCCGGTGAGTGTTTCAGGCGCGGCGTAGGCGATTGAGGCCATCACCATCCCCGTCTGCGTCAGCCCGGCCGCCTCATCACTACGCTTGGCTATCCCGAAGTCCGCCAGGAAGATTCGCTTGTCATTAGCTGCCAGCAGAAAGTTAGCAGGCTTGACGTCACGGTGAAGTAAGCCGCGCTGATGGGCGTAGTCGAGCGCGTCGGCGACCGCCGCAGTGATGCGCAGCGCGCGCGCCGGCGTCATACGTCCGGCCTTCAGCTCGCGGTGCGCATCGCTGCCATCGACGTACTGCATGGCGATCCACAGGTGTCCATCGGGGGTTTCGCCCCGGTTGTAGACCGACACGATGTGGGGGTGATCCAGCGTTGCGGCCAAGTCAGCCTCGCGAAGGAACCGGTTGCGAAAGTGCTTGTCGAGAGACAAGTCTGACGACAACACCTTGAGTGCGTCTGAGCGTGGCAGGGTGGGGTGGGCGGCACGATATACCGTGCCCATACCACCCCTGCCGAGAACCGCTTCGATACGGTAACCGGCCACTACCGAGCCCACGCCGAGCGCCATCTGTATCGTTCCCTCGCTATGTTCCGGTCAGCGTATCCTCCGACCGCGGACCGGTCGGTGGAGCCGGCCGGCTCACGGGGCCGTCAGCATGACGTATTGCGCGGCGGTCAGCTGATGAGCATCGGTCAACTGCGGCGAGGCCGCTTCGATGACATACCGGTCGGTGGCGGCGAAGCACACGACGTAGGCGCCCAGCGGCTCCTCGCGCCTTATGCAGGGCGAATCGGGCATATTCGGTACGGATGCAACCGCCTGGCCGGTCGAGTCCGTCAACTCGGTCGCGAACTGCTCGAGCATTTCGGCAGCGGATTGCTCATCGCGAACGCGGTACACCGACGCTCTACCCTTGGACCACACATCCATATCCGTGTCGGCGAACAATTCCGCCGAAGCCTGCGGGAACGTCTGGAAGTGCGTAGCGGCGCGCGGCCCGAACGTCTGATTCGTCACGGCAGGCGGATTGTCTCTGGTCTCCTGGACGGTGCGCGCCAGCATTTCGCTCTCGTCCACCGGGAGATTGGCGAGTTCCGATACTGCGGTGGGTGTGAACGCGTCTATCGCTGTGATCTGCTGATCCAGCGTCTTGGCGACCATGTCGGCGGTGGGGCCCGCCCCGTCAGGGGTTTCCGCGGACTGGACGAGCACGAACGGCCCGTGCGCCGTATAGGCGCTGACGGTGGTTTCCATCAGGTCGGAACCGACCTGGCGGAGTTGGAAAGCGGAGGCGCGGGTTCCTGGGTGATTGCGCACGGAGACGGGTTGTGCTTGGGGCACGTAGTCCAAGAGGCCGGGCTGCAATGCGATATCGCCGAACTCAGCGGCCGCGGCCGCGGCTGCCTGGGGATCGGGGAAGCGCAGCACGGCATTGACCAGGCTCGCGCCATCGTCCTCCGTGCGCCGGGCCGAGGAGAAACCCGTGACGAAGTTGTGCTTGCCCGCGGCCATTGCGGACTCCTCGAAGAGAAGCATCCTGAGCGCCGCGGAGTCCTTCAAAATCGCGGTCGGCATGACATAGTGCGCGAGTTCGGAATCGACCTCCCACGGCCCGACGACGTGTTCGGCCATCCGCCCGGCCTCGATCAGCCCGCCCTTCGCCGGATTGCCTGCGACGCCCATGGGCGGGGCGGGCTGCGTGGCGTAATTGCCGGTGTCGAGCAAAGCCACGTCAACCGAGGCCAGCGATTGATCCCCCGCTGGCCGCTGCGCCGTTCCGTCCACCACTGCGGTGCACGCTGTGGTGATCAGGAGCGCGGTCACCAGGCCCGCGCCTACGGCGCGTGGCGACCGATGCGTCCAGAGCGCTCTGGAGGTGACGCTGGATGTGCCCGCTGAGGGTCGATGCGGGAAGAACCTCATAAGCCGTACATTAGCGGCACACGTGCGATACGACGTGCTCGATCGCGTCAGCGAACCCTACGGCACTTTGGCCAGTATGCGATCGGCGAGCGTGTTGGCCGGGGCCGTGCTGTCACCGTCGGTGCAGACGACGACATCGACCAGCACGTTGGCCCGGTGTGCGACCACGTGGTGACAGTTGCGTGGCAGCCCGTCGCGCTGGAAGGTCGTGCCGATGCGGTCGGGCCCGGTGGTGACCGGATAGGGCACCCAACGCTGGACGTTGTCGGGGCCGAGTTCGATGAAGAAGATGTCGCCGTCGGGGCAGTTGCGCCATTCGTGTTCGATGATCCACATCGCCTCACCCTGACCCGTGATGTCGGCGCGGTTTTCGAAGACGGCCACCACCTGTGTGACCGCCTGTCCCTGTGTACCGCGATTGGCGTTGCCCACCACGGTCGGCTTCTTCGCCCAGACCCCGGTCTCGCCGGCCAACGCGCGCGATCGGCACGCCCACGGCTCGATGTCCACGTTCGACCGCTGCGCCTGGGTGTACGCCTGCGTTTCAACGAGATCGGTGTCGCCGATGATGGCACCGAGTTCGCTGCGCTTGAGCAGCAAGTCGGCCCCCGCTGCCGTCGGCACCAACGTCGGTGTCGGCGCGGCGGCAGTCGTCGAGGGGGTTGCCGGCGCCGATTGTGTTGTCGGCACGGGGCTTTCGGCCCGGCCGGCGTCACCGTCGACGGTAGCCGAGCACCCGGCCAGAATCACGACCGCACACACGGCCACACCGGCGTGGAGGTATCTCACTGCTGCGTTCCCTTCAGTGCCGGGGCGGCTATGGCGCCGGGGCGATCTTGTCCGCGATCGCTCGTGCGATCGAGAGTCCCGCGCTGCCGACGGTTGGCGAGCACGCACGTACATCGACGACGACGTTGCCCCGCACGGTCATATCGCGTTCGCACTGCTGACCGGCGGTCTTGGAGGTCGTGGGAATGATCATCACCGACAGGATGTCGCCGGTGAAGGCCGGGGCGCCGATATCGGCCTCGGTGACGCCGCCGTACTCGTACCTGATGTGCTCGGATTTACAGACATTCCACGCGACACCCTGTGCGACGTAGAACTCCTTGGCCGCGGTCGTATCGCGGAACGAGACGACGGCCTGCACCACCTTGTGCGTCGGGTCTGCGTTGATGCCCTGCACGGCCACGCCGGTGAAACCCGATCCGCGGTAGGTGACCTCGTATGCGGGACCCCATGCCCCGGTGCAACGTTCAGGCGTGGCGGAGCCGGGCAGCAGTTGGTGTACTACGGGCCCGGCTGCCATGCCGGGGGCGTTCATCCGCTCACTGATCTGCTCAGGGGGCAGGAGCAGTCCGGGCAGCGCTTCCACGGCGAGGACCGGCCCGGGTGGCGGTGGAGGCGGCGCAGCGGGCGGCTGCGACGGCGCGGCGGTCGGGGTGGCAGGCACGGTGGTGGTGGGACCAGCGGGCACCTGCGCCGGGCTGGTCGGAGGACCGTCGTCGGAGGAGCTGTCGTTGCCGCCGCTGACCGCGACGAGCGCGATGACCAGCACGACGACGAGGGCTGCGGCACCGCCGACGACCCACCAGCGGTGCTTCGAAATCCTCTCTGCCAGCGTGGGTTTCACCACCGGATTGATGGCCGGCGGGCGCTGAAAACCGGCGGGTCCGGGTGTCGGCTGTTGGTAGGGCGGGGCGAACCCGCCCGGTCCGGGCTGGTGCGGTGGCGTCGCCCAAGGCGTAAGACCGGCCGGGGCCGGCGGAACCGGCGGGGGACCGCCCGGCGCGGGGGCGGACGACGGGGGTCGTTGCTGCTGCGAACGGAGGAATTGCGCTGCGTCCAAGGTGGTTTCCTCATGGAAGCCGCGCGGCCTCGCCGGCGTGGGCCGGGTGGCCTCCTCCTCCGGCAGCGCATCCGCCGGCGGGTTCTGACCGATCGGCCAGTCCGTCGTCTCCTCACCGCGCGGCCCATCACTCGGGTCGTTCGCGTTCATATCCGCCCCTCACCATTCGGTGTTCTGCGCCCACTACGTCGGTCGGTCCACACGGGCTGGGCCAACCCAAAAATCATCGCATGAACCATCGCACCGCCAGTGCAGAAATTCTCCGGGCAGGGTGCGCACTGCGCAGAATGGCGCGTTCAGCAGCGTGAACAGCGGGATACGATGGGCGAACATCGTTGCTGGATTCGCAGCGAAACCATAGCGTCGAGGCGTCAAATAATCGCATTGGCGTCCTTTCGCCGACCACCCCAGCGGGCTTGCGAGGAGGGTTCATGGATGAGGGAAGGCCGACGCTCCCCGGCGCGACGACCGGAGAGTTGCCCTCTCTGGTGATCACGGTCGCCGGCAGCGACTACACCGCGCACCCCGGCGATGGAGCGGTCACCATCGGGCGTGAATTACCCGCGCAGATCCGCGTCAGCGAGCCGGGGATCTCCCGCACGCACGTGCGCATCGAGCCCGCCGGCGACCAGTGGAACCTCGTCGACTGCGGTAGCAGGAACGGCACCTATGTCGGAGGGCGGCGCGTCGATTCCGTCGTCCTCGACCGCGAGGTCTCCGCGTATCTGGGCAACCCCGAAGGCATCCTGGTACGGGTGCGCCCCCGGCCGCTCACGGCAGTCGGAGGGACCGAGACGTTCGGAGGCCCGCCGCCCGACGAGCAGGCACGCGAGAACGCGGACGTCACCGAGAGCGCCGCGCACGACCCGGCCGACGATCCCGGTGACCAACCCGATCCCGACATCGCGCGCGCGGGGGCCGCGGTGGCGGCGCGGCGTGAGGAACTCGGGCTGTCTCAACGCAAACTCACCGACGACCACGTCATCAGCCAGAGCGTGCTGGTCAAGTTCGAGCGCGGCAGGCACTGGCCGCGCGAACGCACTCGCACCAAGATCGAGGAGTACTTGCATTGGGCGCCGGGGACACTCGCGCGGATCAGGGCGGGGGAGCCGGTTCCCGAGGAAGAGTCCACCGAGGCGATCACGCCGACCGTCCAGGTGGCGATCGCCATCGACGCCGCCGACATCGCGCTGCGCGGAATCTATGCGCGCGCCGCGCTGCTGCCCATGGGTGAGGACCCGCGTTTCGCCGGTGAAGCGGCCGCCCTGCTGGCTGAACTGCGCCGCCTGGAGACGTCGCTGACCAACGCCGCGCGGACCGCCACCGGCAGGCCCGAGCTGGCGATCACGCTGGGCGAGGTCCGGCAGGCGTACGCCGATCTCATGCGGCGAGCGGCGGCCGCCCCGACGGCGACGCTGGGCCAGCGGCTCTACGTAGCTCGCCACCAGCGCCAGCTGACGGTGCAGGAAACCGCCAATGCCGCCGGCGTATCGGCCTCGGACGTCACCAATGCGGAGGCCGAAGTCGCGGTGCCCGACCCGGCCGCGGCGACCCTGCAGCGGTTCGTCGACATGCTCGAGCGGCCCGAGGCGCGGTGACGAGGCGCCGGCCGCGCAAATTGGTGTCCGGAGCCCCCTTCCAGCGCCGTTAGCATCAGATCAACAAGGCTGCAGGCCGAAAGGGAGGGCATGAGGGTTACCGGTGAAGCGCGGCGCGGTCGCCGTAGGTGGTTGCCGGCCGCGGTATTGGCCGCAGTCAGCGCCGTGGTGCTCTCCGGCTGCTCGGAGGTGAAGGGGCAGGCGGTGTCGAGCCTGTACAACCCGAACACCGTGGGCGGGCTGACCGTCGCCGACGGCCCGAGCGGCCTGCGGCCCGATGCAGGCGAGCCCACCGGTGAGGTTCGCTACAGCGATGGCGGACCCGTGGACCGGATGGCGCTGTTGGCGGTCAACGATCTGGTCGAGTACTGGGAGAAGCACTACAGCGAGGCGCTGGAGGGGACGTTCGAACCGGTCGAGAACCTCGCCTCCTACGACTCCGAGGACCCGCTCGGCCCGGTGTTGTGCGGTCAGATCCTCTACGAGTCACCCAACGCGTTCTTCTGTCCCCGCAGCGACCTGATCGCTTGGGACCGCGGCGTTTTGGTGCCGATCGGCCAGAAGTTCTTCGGCGACATGTCGGTTGCGGCGCTGATCGCGCACGAGTACGGCCACGCAGTGCAGAACATGGCGGGCCTGGTCGACCGCACGGTCCCCACCATCGTTCGCGAACAGCAGGCCGACTGCTTCGCCGGCAGCTACACCCGCTGGGTCGCCGAGGGATCGTCGCCGCGCTTCGAGATGAACACGGGCGACGGCCTGAACAGGGTGCTCGCAGGCGTCATCACCATCCGCGACCCGATCCTGACACCCGAGGATGCCGAGATGGTCGAAGGCGGACACGGCACCGCGTTGGATCGGGTCAGCGCATTCCAGACGGGATTCGTCGATGGTGTGTCGGCCTGCGCGGCAATCGATTTGGACTCGATCGAGCAGAGCAGGGCCGGCCTGCCGATCATCCTCGACGTCGACGACAGCGGAGCGCTGCAGACCGGGGAGGCTCCCCTCGACGAGGGTCTGATCAAGACGGTGGTCGAGGCTCTCAACCTGCAGTTCAAGCCCGCGCAGCCGCCCACGTTGTCGATGCAGCCGGCGCAGTCGTGTGTGGACGCCAAGGTGACCGAACCGGCGTCGTATTGCCCTGCCACCAACACCATTTCGGTGGACCTGCCGAAATTGCAGGCATTGGGCACTCAGGCAGATACCGAGGAGGGCGTGCTCGTCCAGGGCGACAACACCGCGATCTCGGTGCTCACCTCTCGCTATGTGCTCGCCCTGCAACACCAGCGGCAGGCCAACCTTGACTCGGCTGCGTCGGCCTTGAGGACCGCCTGCCTGACCGGAGTGGCGCAGCACGGGATGATCTCCGAGATCGAGCTGCCGTCGGGTGCCACCATCGTGTTGACCGCGGGTGACCTCGACGAGGCGGTCGCCGGGCTGTTGAACAACGGCTTGGCGGCCAGCGACGTCAACGGCAACACCGTCATGGCCGGCTTCACCCGCATCATGGCCTTCCGGTCGGGTCTGACCAAGCCCGACGCCGACGCCTGCTATACCCGCTTCCCGTGAATCGCTCGGCGCTCAACTCCACTGAGTTGTGGGACGTTCCCGGCGCACACCGTCGACGGTGACGTCGACGCGCTCGTCGAAAAAGCAGATGCGGTCGCGGACGCGTTCGCCGTCGGGCAGCGGATCGCGGTACGTCCACGCGACGTCGCGCCTCCCGTCGGGCACCGAGAAGTATGACGCCCGGCCCTTGTACGCGCAGTAGGAGATGGTGTCGCTGTCGACGAGGTCGGCGACGACGTCTTCGCGCGGCAGGTAGTACCGCACCGGCAGATGCGTCTCGAACAGCAGCAGCGGACGCTGAGAATCCGCGAGTAGGCGACCGTCCGATTCGATGCGGACGTGGCGGCTGCTTTTCAGGATGTCGATGCGGTGATACGGGTCGTGCGGATGGCTGACGATCGGCTCGTCTTCTTCGTGCCATTCGAAGGCGCCGAAGTCCAGCACCGCGTAGTCGACGAGGTCGGGGTCCTCGGGCTGGAAGGCCGCTGCGGGTGCCGTTTCCTCGCCGGCGATGATGTCGAACTCGGCGCCGGGACACGAATGGGCGCCGAACGGAACCGTCGGATCGAGCACCGCGCGGTCGACGCCGGGACGATCCGCGTCGTCGTCGCCGGATTCGGCGCCCGCGGGCACCAATTGCCCGGCGAGGTCGGCGACGGGAACCGCATACGTCGGCAGGATGCGGCGCGGCTCCCACACCAGCACCGCGGCACAGGTGTCGACGAGCGGTTCACCGCCCAGGGCCACCCGGATCCGCTTCGGTGTCGGCTCGTACCGCAGTGCATCGAGGCTTCCGCGGAGCAGGTCGGCCATCCGAACGGCCATCGCGCACCTCTTGTCAGCTTTATCCGCGATTCATTTGCGAGGCGGGCGCAAGACCTTCATCGCCATGCGCATTATCGGGGCGGGTACCCGGTCCTTGGCGTTGAGCGCGGCGTCGGCGGCGCGTCCACGCAGGGGTGTGCCACGGCCGAACATCTTGTTGAACGGGCCGCCGGTGGGTTCCAGGTCGAAGTGCAGCGGCGGCTTCCCGTCGGCGGCGCCGAGCGCATTTGCGATCACGACCCGCTGAATCTCGCTGGTGCCCTCGAAGATGGTGTACAGCTTGGCATCCCGATACCACTTCTCGACCGGATGGTCCTTGATGTAGCCCCAGCCGCCCATCGTCTGAATAGCGCGTTCGGTCGCACGGACCGCGACCTCGCTGGCCGCCAGCTTGGACATCGAGCCCTCGCCGCGTTCGAACGGAACGCCGCCGGCGGCCATCCATGACGCGCGCCAGGTGAGCAGGCGAGCGCCGTCGAGCGAGGTCGCCAGTTCGGCGAGTGGGAACGCGATGCCCTGGTTGTCGATGATGGGGGCGCCGAACGCCTCTCGCCGGTTGGCGTACTCCGTCGCATATTCCAATGCGGCCCGGGCGATTCCGAGCGCCTGGGCGGCGACCATCGGCCGGGTCTGCTCGAAGGTGCCGAGCGTCGCCGAGCCCGAGTGCTTGGCGCCTTCGACGGCTTCGCGAGCCTTGGCCAGCTTGTAGTCGAGTTTTTCCTGGCCGCCGAGCAGGTTCTCGCCGGGGATGCGCACGCTGTTGAACTTCAACTCCGCGGTGTGGGAGGCGCGGCAGCCGAGCTTGTCGAGCTTGCGGACCATTTCCAGACCCGGGGTGCCGCCGGGGACGATGAACAGCGCCTGGCCCTTGTGTCCGAGTTCCTGGTCGACGACGGCGTTGACCACGTGCACGTTGGCGATGCCGCCGTTGCCGATCCACATCTTGTGGCCGTCGATGATCCAGTCGTCGCCGTCGCGGCGGGCCGTGGTGCGCAGGTTGCGCACATCGCTGCCGCCCTCGGGTTCGGAGATCGCCAGCGCCGCCAGCTTGAGATCGCCCGGGGTGCCGAAGCATTCGGGCGCCCACTGCAGCATCTGCTCGGGTGAGGCGGCCTGGCCGATGGCCGACAGCGCGAGCGCCGGCATGACCACGGCAAGGCCGATGCCCGCGCATCCCCAGAACAGCTCCTCCATGAACATCGGCAGGGAAAGCCCGGTCGGGTCGCCGATGAGGTCGCGATAGAACAGCGGACTGTAGAAGCCGCGGGCGGCGGCCTCCTCGAGAACCGGCCAGGGGAACTCCTGGCGTTGGTCGTACTCAAGAGCCACGGGACGGACGCACTGCTCGGCGAACTCATGGGTCCGCCGCGCCAGGTCGTGCTGCGCCTCGGTGGGCGTCAGGTCGAAGGCCACGACAGTGTGTTAGCCAGGTCCGCACGTTCCGAAACACTTGTTCGCTGAAATGGACGGCCCCCGGATGCCAGGGGGTGCATCCGGGGGCCTGTCCTGCGGGGTAGTTACTTGACGTCTATGTAGATCGTCTTGTTGATCACCCGGGTGTTGCGGTCACCGCCGACGCCCAGGCTGTCGGTCTGGGTGTAGGTCTGACCGGGGCGCACCGCCACCACCGACGCCTTGTCCAGCGGGGCGTTACCGATGCGGTTCACGATCACGTGGTAGCCCTGCGATTCCAGCTCGCTGATGGTCTGCTGCGCGTTCCCGGGTCCGGACGGTGCGGCCGCGACGGGCGAGGCCAGTCCGATCAGGGCGGCGGCAAAGGCGCTAGCGGCGACGGTAGCGATACCAAACTTCTTCATTTCGGAGCCTTCTTCTTTTGTCTGTTTCGTATCCGAGCCGTGGCATGTGTCGCGGTTCGTAGCTGCAGCTGATCTTGGAAACCCCGTGGTCAGAGGATTTAATTCCGATGGCAGAAATTGATTGCCGGATGGCAGGAATCGTGCCGCGGGACGGCCGATCGCCGATGTTCGGGGACCCGAATCGGCCCGCCGGTGACCCGTGTGGGCGCAGCTGCGCGGCCGGACGACGGTTCGGCTCCAGCCACCCCGTCTTCGAACGTATGATCGAACAATGGGCGAGCTGAAAGGCATCGGGTACAACGGGCAACCCGTTCAGCAAGCCTTCCGGCGGGTCGATCCGCCGATCGCCGTGCTCGTCGACCTGGCCGCGGTCTTTCCCCGCGAGCCGCACGCCGTCGGCGGTTACAACCCGGCCGGTCTGCAGATGCATGCGGTGGTCGAAGGGCGGCTCACCTGCTGGGGATTGTGCGAGCAGGGCTATTGGTGGGGGTGGGTCACCTATGAGATCGCCTATGGCGCGCGCCGAAAACCCGTCACGCACTGGATCCCCGCCTGGACGCTCAAGCCCAAGGCGCCGTAGCGGCCGCCTCGAGGGGCAACGCATCGAGGGCCGTCACGACCCGCACACGTTGGACGAGCCCGCCGCTCATGGCTACGACGCGGCCTGACCGAGCCGCCGCTGCGCCTCTCCCGGTGAGATTCGCAAGCGCCGAGCCACATCCCGCGGGGTCGCGCCGCGGTCGAGGAGCAACCGGCCGAACAGCCGTTGTTCGAGTGCCGCCGCCTGGTTGTCGAGCCTGTCGAGCTGTTCGATCAGCGCGTACAGCTCGGTACGTGTCAGACCGTCGAGCCGGAAGGTCGCAAGCTCTCGATACAGCGACTCCAGCGCGGTGAGCACATCGGAGATTCGATTCGAACGCATGTACGAAAGGCTAGCGGTAGCGTACGACAAGCCGAGCGGAGCCGCAGGTCGGTGCGGCGGCTCGGGGAATGAATCGGACCTCAGTCCGGTTAATCGGGATATGCCTGCGATTACCGCCGATACGCTCACCCTCCCCCGCATCACCGCGGCCGGACCGTCGGACACCCACCGCCCGGTTCGGTCGATCACCACGGGACCCCGCGGGTTCGAAGGCGAGGGTTTCCCCGTGGTCCGTGCCTTCGCCGGAGTCTCGGCCGCCGAGCTCGATCCGTTCGTTCACATGGATCAGATGGGCGAGGTGGAGTACGAACCGGGAGAACCGCGCGGCACCGACTGGCATCCGCACCGCGGGTTCGAAACCGTCACGTACATGATCGACGGCCGATTCGCGCACCAAGACTCCCACGGTGGCGGCGGGCTGATCACCGACGGCGCCACGCAGTGGATGACCGCGGGCTCGGGCATTCTGCACATCGAGACGCCACCGGCCGAACTCGTCGCCAGTGGCGGCCTGTTCCACGGTGTTCAGTTGTGGGTCAACCTGCCCCGCAAGGACAAGTTCGCGGCGCCGAGATACCAGGCGATCGAGGGCGGCCAGGTCGAGCTGTTGTCGTCCGACGACGGTGGTGCGCTGGTGCGGATCATCGCCGGTGACATCGACGGTCACATCGGCCCGGGTGCCACGCACACCCCGATCACGTTGGCGCATAGCACGATTCAGCCCGGCGCCCAACTCGATCTGCCGTGGAGGCGCGACTTCAACGCACTGGTCTACGTGTTGTCCGGGCGCGGGTCTGTCGGCCCCGTCGCACATCCGATCCAGCAGGGACAGCTCGCGGTGCTCGGACCCGGCGACCGCGTCAGGGTGCAAGCCGACGCGAACCAGGACGCCCACCGCCCCGCCCTGGAAGTGCTGGTGCTCGGCGGCCTCCCGATTCGCGAGCCCGTCTTCCAGTACGGCCCGTTCGTGATGAACAGCAAGTCCGAGCTGATCCAGGCGCTCGAGGACTACCAGGCCGGCAAATTCGGCCAGCTTCCCCCGAACGCCCTTATGCCTCAACGCCTTTAGCCGATCGCGCCGGGGCGGGTTTGGTGTACAGCAGGTTCAACGCTCCGAGATGGGCGGCGACGGCCACCAGGGGCAGTGCCGCGGGAACCGCGAGATCGTCGTCGGTGGCCTCGGCGCGCAGGGCCGTGACGAAGTCATCGCTGAGCGGCGGTGGCGAATGGACCGCGCCGCCGGTGACCTTCGCGCAGATCGCGTCGGCGTGTATTTCGAGCACCTCCCTGGTGCCGGGATAGATCCCGTGCGGCGGGGGAACGACGTCGGCGATCAGCTCGGCGGCGGCACGCAGCCTGACGGCCCGGTTCGCCGATCGCACGGCCGGCCCGCGGATATCGGTGGGACCGCTACTCTCCGAGAGGAATTGCCGCACGGCATCGTCCACCGTTCGCGTCGCCCGCAGCGCCTGCTGGCTCAGCGCGATCACCCGATCGTCGGCCTCCTCCGACGCCCCGCGGGTCACCCGCAGCACCGCGGCCTTGAGAAACGTCGCACCGACGGCGAACGCGTCGTCGATGGCCTGCCGCAGCCGGTTACCCGCCCCCCGCGGCCACAACAGGACCGAAACCACCACTCCGACCAGCGCGCCGACCACGACATCCTCCACACGGATCAAGCCGACGCTCCAACCCGTCGGCGCGATCAGGTTGAAGATGATCAACACCATCATCGTGAAGGCGGCCTGGCCGGCGATGAAGGATGCGACCTCCGGAACGAAGGCGGAACCGAACGCCACCACCGGCAGGAGAATCCACATGACGAGCGGGTCGACGCCGACGAGTTCGATGAGCCCGACGCCCAACAGAAATCCGATGGCGGTGCCGGCGACCGCCCTGAGCATGCGGGTGCCGGTGGTCAATGCGCTGCTGCGCAACACCGACATCGCTCCGAGCACGACCCAGAATCCGTGCTCGAGGGGAAACAGGTGAGTGACGGCGACCGCCAGGGCCAACCCGAGGCCCGTGCGAATGCTGTTGCGCAACACCACCGCCCGGGTGGCAAGGAAGCCTCTGGTGATGGCGGCGACGGCCGTCGTCTCGGGCATCACCCAGTCCGCGGTGCCGGTCTTGGGAAGGCCGCGCCCCAGCACCCGGGCCCATACCGGGCGGGCGTCGGCAGCCGCGGCGTTGCGAATGATGCGGCCGGTCACTCCGACGGTCGCTGAGAATGTGCGTCGCCCAAGAAGGTTGCGGCCGACGGCGAGCGCGTCCGCGTCGTCCGACGATGCGAGGATCTCGAGGATGTCCTCGCGGTAGCGGCCCTGGGCGATCTCGCGGAGATCGGTGAGCGCGGCGTCGAGGTCGGCGGTGCGGGCGGCCCGGGTCGAGGCGTCGGAGATCTGCAGTACGGCCGCCGAATCCCGCAGCACCCGGATCAGCGGGTGCTTCATATCGTCGAGGAGTCGCCCTGTGCCGTCGGTGATCCGGTCCGATAGCCAGCCGAGGTCGTCGACCACCCGGACCAGGGCGCGGCTGCCCGCGGTCAGCGCGACGGGCCGGTAGTCGGCACTGAGGAACGTCTCCCAGAGCTGGTTCATCGCCCGGGTCACGTTCCTGGCCGGGGTGGTGCCCTGCAGGCAGTCGGCCAGCCGGTCGCATACGCGCGCGGCACCGCTGCGCAACTCGTCGTGATGACGCGGCGGCAGGAGGAACAGTGCGGCGGGCACACAGAACACCAGAGCTATGAACCAGCCGAGCAGCCGATCGGGAATGGGACCGACCGGGGTGCACGCGGGCAGCACGAACGTCATGAGCGTCGCACGCTGGCCGGCGGCGACGATCTCGCTGAGCACCCCCGAGAACGTCACCACCACCCCGAGCACGAACATCGCCGCGACGCTCACCCACGGATGCGGCGCAACCAGGGTGCCGAGCGTGATCAGGATGGCGCCGTTGACGGCGAGCCCCAGGTAGGCCAGTGCCCGAGCTGGCCGGTTTCCGGGGAAGTCGACCAGGATCAGCAGCGCGACCGACCCGAAGATCGTGATCATCGGCGTCTGGGTTCCACCGCCGACCGCAAAGCTCACCGCGGCCGCGATCGGCAGCACGATGGCCGCCCGGATCGCCCGGCGCAGCGCGTCGAGTTCGGGGTCGCGCCGGCGCAGTCGGTTCTCAGCATGGCGACACACCGGGGCGACGACTTCAGTGAGCGACAACCCCGCTGCCCGCGCTAATCGCCGTCGGGGACCGTCGCGAACCGACCGTCATCGAGGGCCTCGCGCAATTGCCCGGAGATCCATCGCAACCCGTCGGGGTCACGCGGCAACGTCGTCTGCTCATAACCGGCGAAGACATACACCGCGCATTCGGCGAACAGCTGCGCCTGCCTCTTGTGCTGCAGGATCTCGAACGCCGATTCGTAGAGGATGTCAAAGCGCTGCTGGTCGACCGCCACCTGTACTTCGTGCACGTGCGGGTCCAGCGCGCTCCACACCCGGATGGCGGCTTCCGCGCCGTGCGGGAGATCCAAACCGGTCTCGAACAGGGCGTCGATGCGCCGGCGCGGGTCGGGTTCGGCGCGCACCGCCTCGATCACCCGCACGGTGCGCTCCTGCGTCCAGTGCGCGAGTAGTTCCCTGGTGTAGGCGGGCCAGTTCGGGAAGTAGTGGTAGAACGAGCCGGTCGTCACGCCGAGGCGTTGACAGACCTCCGCGAGCTTCAGACCGCCGTACCCCAGATCGGACAGGATCTCGATCCCCACGTCGAAATAACCGTCCCGCGATACGACACTCCCCATTACCTGGACATTAGTTCTAAGTCGGGCCGATTCTCTACGTTCAATTTCCCGGGCGCGAAAGTCCGGAATTTGCTGATAAATAGCAGGTCGGAGCCGCCGGGGAAGCTGATGCCTGAACGGGTAAGTGACGTGTGGCACAATTTGACCGTGCCGCATACGGCGAGTAGAGGTCCGGGTCGTCCCCCCGCAGCGAAGGCTGCCGAGACGCGTGAGCGCATCATAGGAGCAGCGCGCGAGGTTTTCAGCGAACTCGGATACGACGCAGCGACCTTCCAGGCGATCGCCATTCGCGCGGATCTGACGCGTCCCGCGATCAACCACTATTTCGCCAATAAGCAGGTTCTCTGGCGCGAAGTCGTGCAGCAGACGAACGCAGCGATCGCCGGCGCGGGGAAAGCGCGCGCGCAGGACGAAACCAAACTGCTCGCCAGGTTGTCCGCGTACTTTACGGCGGCGATGCAGGCCGACTCCGAAGACCGTTCGGCTGCAGCGTTTTTGGTGACTTCGGTGCTCGAGGCCCAGCGCCACCCGGAGCTCAGCGACGAGGAACACGACTCGCTCAGGCACTCGCGCGAATTCGTGGCCTGGGCCGTCAGAGACGCGATCGCACGCGGCGAGCTCACCACCGACACCGAGGTCGACTCGCTCGTGGAGATGCTGGTCGCGGTGATGTGGGGTATGGGCTTCTACGCCGGCTTCGTCGGCAGCCACGACGAGCTCAAAGCGGTGGTGCGCCAGTTCGAGCTACTGATGTCGAACAACCTGTGGCGCCTGCAGCCCTGACAGCGGCGTGACCTGCCGCACAGCTCGATAGCCTGCCTAAGTTCTTCGGCTACCATGGCGGTCGATGAGTTCGCTGCGCACTGAAGACGACACCTGGGACATCGCCACCAGCGTGGGCACCACCGCTGTGATGGTGGCCTCCGCGCGCGCTGCCGAGACCGACCGCGACGATGCGCTGATCCGCGATCCCTTCGCGAAGGTGCTGGTCGCCGGTGCAGGGGACGGTGTCTGGGACGTCATGATCGACCCGCAGACCCGCGTCAAGGTGGCCCAGGCGGACGAAGACGTCGCCGCGATCTTCGAGCACATGGGCAACTACCAGGCGGTGCGGACCCACTTCTTCGACGCCTACTTCGCCGATGCGGGCGAGGCGGGTATCCGGCAGGTCGTCATCCTGGCCTCGGGCCTCGATTCCCGCGCGTATCGCTTGCAGTGGCCGGCGGGTACGACCGTCTACGAGATCGACCAGCCCAAGGTGCTCGAATACAAAGCCGCCCGGCTGGCCGAGGAGGGCGCGTTACCGACCGCCAAGCGCGTCGCGGTGGCCGTCGACCTGCGCCAAGACTGGCCGACCGCGCTGCGCGAGGCGGGTCTGGACCCCGATTCCCCGACCGCGTGGCTGGCCGAGGGTCTGCTGATGTACCTGCCCGCCGATGCCCAGGACCGGCTCTTCGAGCAGATCACCGCGCTCAGCGCGCCGGGTAGCCGCGTCTCGGTGGAGACGGTCGGGGTGCAGGCCGAGGAGCGGCGCGAGCAGATGCGGGAACGTTTCGAGCGGGTGCGGGCGCAGCTGGGCATGGAGGAATCCGTCGACGTCGCGGAGCTGATGTACAACGACCCCGACCGCGCGGACGTCTCCGCGTGGCTCGACGCGCACGGCTGGCGCTCGACCGCGGTGACCTCACAACAAGAGATGCGCCGGCTGGACCGGTGGGTGCTTCCCGAGGAATACACGAACGACGACGGGTTTTCGGAGTTCGTCGTCGCGTACAAGGTCTGAGCTACCGGCGCGTCGGGCACCGAAACTCGCGCGAGCGACCGCGCTTGTACGCTGTTTCGCGGCGTGTCGAGGGACAAACACGGTCGCTGGCCGCTTGTGAGGGGGCCGCGTACACGGAGTGAGAGAGGCCTTCTGGGCGGCCCGACCGCTTGGTTAGGATCGGGGCATTCCTCGGGTCAGGAAGGACTCCCCATGACCACCGATATCGCCACGCCGGCACAAGCCACCGAAGACATTCCCAGCGTCGTCCGCCGTCTGCGCGAGACCTTCAAGACCGGACGCACCCGGGACATCGAGTGGCGCAGACAGCAGCTCAAGGCGATCGAACGCCTCGCCGTCGAGAATGAGGAGGCCATCGCCGCCGCACTCGAACAGGATCTGGGCCGCAACCGCTTCGAGGCGTGGCTGGCCGACATCGCCAGCACCGCGGGCGAGGCCAAGGACGCCGCGAAGAACCTCAAGAAGTGGACCCGCCGCCGCTATCGGCTGCTGGAGATGTCGCAGCTGCCCGGCCGGGGCTGGGTCGAATACGAGCCGTTCGGCACGGTCCTTGTCATCGGCGCGTGGAACTTCCCGTTCGTGCTGACGCTGGGCCCGGCGATCGGGGCGATCGCGGCCGGTAACACCGTGGTGCTCAAGCCGTCGGAGGTCTGCCCGGCGTCGTCGGCGCTGATGGCCGAACTGGTACCGCGCTACCTCGACTCCGACGCGATCGCGGTGATCGAGGGCGACGGCTCGGTCAGCCAGGAGCTCATCTCGCAGGGCTTCGACCACATCTGCTTCACCGGCGGCACCGAGATCGGCCGCAAGGTCTACGAGGGCGCCGCACCGCACCTGACGCCGGTCACGCTCGAACTCGGCGGCAAGAGCCCAGTGATCGTGTCCGCCGACGCGGACATCGACGTCGCGGCCAAGCGCATCGCCTGGACCAAGCTGATCAACTCCGGGCAGATCTGCATCGCGCCCGACTACGTTCTGGCCGACGCCAAGATCCGCGACAAGCTGGTCGACAAGATCAAAGAGGCGGTGACGACGTTCGAGTCCGAGAACCCCGACGGCAAGCGCATCGTCAACGAACGACACTTCGGCCGGCTGACCGACGCGCTGGCCGCCACCAAGGGTGAGGTGGTGATCGGCGGCGGTTCGGACGCATCGAAGATCAGCATCCAGCCGACCGTCGTCGTCGATCCCGACCCCGCGGAACCGTTGATGACCGACGAGATCTTCGGCCCGATCCTGCCCGTCGTGACTGTCCAATCCCTCGACGACGCAATCAGTTTCGTGAACTCGCGGCCCAAGCCGCTGGCGGCCTACCTGTTCACCAAGACCAAGAGCATCCGGGAACGGGTGATCAAGGAGGTGCCGGCCGGCGGCATGGTGGTCAACCACCTGCTGTTCCACTTCGCCACCAACAAGCTGCCGTTCGGCGGCGTCGGCCCGTCGGGCATGGGCGCCTACCACGGCAGGTACGGCTTCGAGCAGTTCAGTCACAAGAAGACCGT
Source organism: Mycobacterium sp. IS-1590 (assembly GCF_001500025.1). GTDB lineage: Bacteria > Actinomycetota > Actinomycetes > Mycobacteriales > Mycobacteriaceae > Mycobacterium. The sequence continues at coordinate 90,106 of NZ_LQIW01000002.1, forward strand.
GATGACCAAGCCGACCCGACCCGACGTCGGCGCGTTCATCTATCCCCCGTATACAGAGAAGGCGCTAAAGCTCGCCAAGAAGCTCTTCTAGGGGGAGGCGCGCAGCGCCCCGGGGACAAGCACAGCAGGAGAGGAATCCCATGCCAGGAGTGCAGGATCGCGTCATCGTCGTCACCGGTGCCGGAGGCGGACTGGGGCGTGAATACGCGTTGACGCTCGCCAAGGAGGGCGCCAGCGTCGTCGTCAACGACCTCGGTGGTGCACGTGACGGCACCGGCGCCGGCCACAACATGGCCGACCAGGTCGTCGCGGAGATCAAGGACGCCGGCGGCCGGGCCGTGGCCAACTACGACTCGGTGGCCGAAACCGAGGGCGCCGAGAACATCATCAAGACCGCGCTCGACGAGTTCGGCAAGATCGACGGCGTCGTCTCCAACGCGGGCATCCTGCGCGACGGCACATTCCACAAGATGACGTTCGAGAACTGGGACGCCGTGCTCAAGGTCCACCTGTACGGCGGCTACAACGTGATCCGCGCCGCCTGGCCGCATTTCCGGGAGAACAACTTCGGTCGCGTCGTCGTGGCCACCTCGACCAGTGGCCTGTTCGGCAACTTCGGCCAGGCCAACTACGGCGCCGCCAAACTCGGCCTCGTCGGCCTGATCAACACGTTGGCCCAGGAGGGCGCGAAGTACAACATCAAGACCAACGCGGTCGCGCCGATCGCCGCGACCCGGATGACTCAGGACATCCTGCCGCCGGAGGTCTTCGAGAAGCTGACGCCCGAATACGTTGCACCGGTGGTGGCCTACCTGATGACCGAGGAGTTGCCGGAGACAGCTTCGGTGTTCATCGTCGGCGGTGGCAAGGTGCAGCGCACCGCGCTGTTCCAGAACGAGGGCATCACCTTCTCCGAGGTGCCCTCGGTCGAGGACATCGCCGCGAAGTGGGGCGAGATCACCGATCTGTCGGCGGCGCAGCGGGCCACCTTCAGCCTCGGCTGAGTTCAATGAAAGCGCTTGTCGCGCAAAAACTCACCGGACCGGCTGGGCTGGCCTACACCGATGTCGACGATGTCGGCGGCGAGGATGTCGTGGTCGTCGACGTCGGTGCGGCCGGGGTCAGCTTTCCCGACCTGTTACTGCTTCGCGGCGAATACCAGCTGCGGCTCGACCCGCCGTTCATCCCCGGCATGGAGGTCGCCGGGGTGGTGCGCTCGGCGCCGTACGAGTCGGAGTTCAAACCCGGCCAACGCGTAACCGCGCTTTCGATGCTCGGTGGGTGGGCCGAGCGGGTGGCGGTGGTGCCCGAGAGCGTCAGGCCCACACCGGAAGATCTCGACGACGCACAAGCCGTTGCGCTGCTGGGCAACTACCAGACGATGTACTTCGCGCTGGCCAAGCGCGGCGCGTTGCGGCCGGGCGAGACGGTGCTGGTGCTCGGATCGGCGGGCGGCATAGGGGTGGCGAGCATCCAGGTCGCGAAGGCGTTGGGCGCCAGGGTGATTGCGATGGTGCATCGGCCGCACGCCGTCGAGTTCGTCGAGTCTCTGGGCGCCGACGTCGTACTGCCGTTGACCGACGGCTGGTTGAAGGCGGTACAGGAGGCGACCGGCGGCCGCGGCGTGGACCTGGTGGTCGACCCGATCGGCGGTGACGCGTTCGACGATGCGATCCGCGCGCTCTCGGTGGAAGGCAGGCTGCTGGTGATCGGCTTCGCCGCGGGTGGGATCCCGACGGTGAAGGTGAACCGGCTGCTACTGCGCAATGTCGCGGTGATCGGCGTGGGCTACGGCGAATACGTGAACCGCAAGCCGGGTTCGCAGTCGCTGTTCGAGTTCGGTGTCGCGCAGCTCGTCAAGGCGGGACTGCGCCCGCCGCCGCCCGTGCGCTACCCGCTGTCGAAGGGCGCCGACGCGTTGCAGGCGCTGGCGGACGGCGCCGTGCTGGGCAAGGTCGTGCTGGAGCCGTAATGGCGCCGCGCGCATTGGCGTTCGACACGTTCGGCACGGTGGTCGACTGGCGCTCGAGCATCATCCGGGAGCTCGAGGAGTTCGGTCGCGCCCATGGCGTGCAACGGGACTGGGCGGGGTTCGCCGACGACTGGCGGGCCGGCTATCCGCCCGCGATGGACCGCGTGCGCCGCGGTGAGCTGCCGTGGACCAACATCGACGGATTGCACCGCATGATCCTCGTCGAGCTGCTCGCCGCGGCGGGCATCACCGACGTCGAGGACGCCGCCGTCGACCACCTCAACCGGGCCTGGCACCGCCTCGACCCGTGGCCCGACGCCGTCGGCGGGCTCACCCGCTTGAAGGCGCGCTACCTCATCACGACGCTGTCCAACGGCAACGTCTCACTGCTGACGAACATGGCCAAGCGGGCCGGACTGCCGTGGGACTGCGTGATCTCCGCCGAGCTGTTCCGCCACTACAAGCCCGATCCCGAGGCTTATCTCGGGTGCGCCGAACTGCTCGACGTCGCGCCCGCCGAGCTGATGCTGGTGGCCGCGCACGCCAGCGACCTGCGCGGTGCCAAGCGTGCGGGCCTGATGACCGCCTACGTGGATCGGCCGCTGGAGTACGGCGCGGGCAGGCGACGTCCATCGAAGATCGCCGAGGGGGAATTCGACGTCATGGCAACCGATTTCGTGGACCTGGCCGACCAGCTCGGAGCGTGACCGCCGGGCGATTTGTGCGTGAAAACGATCGCTGAGCGAACGAAATCACTCACAAATCGCAGGGGTAGCGTGGGGGAGTGACCGATACGACTTCGCTTCCGCCCGCGCTGCGCCGGGCGGTCGAACTCTTCGCCGAACCGCCGGCGCGCCTCGATCTGCGAGACGGCTATCTGGACGTGCTCGACGACGCGGTATCCCCGGCCCAGGCGCCGCCCGAGAACAAGGGTCTGATCCAGGCCGTGTGGGCGTCGGGTCCCGGGTCAATGTTCTACGACTACTCCCAGGCGTTCGCCCGCAGATTCTTGAGCATGTGGCAGTTGCCGATCGAGTGGCTCGACATCCCGAACGGTGGTGTTGCGCTCGACATCGGAAGCGGCCCCGGCAACGTGACCGCGTCGCTGGCCCGCGCGGCCGGACCGGAAGGCTTGGCGCTGGGGATCGACATCTCGAAACCGATGCTGGCGCGCGCGGTGAGCGCGCAAGCCGGGCCCAACGTCGGGTTCCTGCGAGCCGACGCGCAGCGGCTGCCGTTCCGCGCCGAGTGCTTCGACGCGGTGACGTCGCTGGCGGTGGTGCAACTCATCCCCGAGCCCGCCGCGGCGGTGGCCGAGATGCACCGGGTGCTGCGGCCCGGCGGCCGGATCGCGATCATGGTGCCCACGGTCGGCAACGTGCCCCCGCCGCTGCGATGGCTGTCGCACGGCGGGGCGCGCTTCTTCGCCGAAGACGAACTGGGCGACCTGTTCGAGCAACGCGGATTCGAGCGTGTGCGCACCAAGACCATCGGCAACATGCAATGGGTGCGGGCGCAGCGCCCGTAGATTCAACGCATGACCACCGGCGGGATCGTGCTTGTCGCGTTGGCCATCGCGGTCGGCATCGTCGGCATCGTGGTGCCGCTGCTGCCCGGAACCCTGCTGATCTTCGGGGCCATCGCGGTGTGGGCCGTCGTCGAGCGGGAGCCCACCGCGTGGGTGACGCTGGCCGTGGCGACCGTGCTGCTCGGGGCCGCGGCACTGATCAAGTACACGTGGCCGGTGCGGCGGATGCGCGAAGCCGATGTGCGCACCCTGAGCCTGATCGCAGGTGGGGCGCTCGGCGTCGTCGGTTTCTTCGTGATCCCTGTTCTCGGCCTGCCGATCGGCTTCGTGCTGGGGATCTACCTCGCCGAACTGGCAAACCGGCACGACCGGCGCGTGGCGTGGGCGTCGACCAAGCACGCGCTCAAGGGTGTCGCGTTGTCGGTCGGCGTCGAAATGGCCGGAGCGCTGCTCGCCACCGTCGTTTGGGTCATCGGGGTGTACCTGACGCAGTAGCTTGCAGGCATGGCCAAGCTGCGTTTCGGATACTTCATCGCACCGTTCCACCGCGCCGGCACCAATCCGACGCTGGCACTGCAGCGCGATCTGGAGCTCATCGAGCATCTCGACGCACTGGGTTTCGACGAGGCGTGGATCGGCGAACACCATTCGGCGGGAAGCGAGATCATCAGCTCACCGGAGGTGTTCATCGCGGCGGCCGCGCAGCGCGCCAAGCGGATCCGGTTCGGCACCGGCGTCATCTCGCTGGCCTACCACAACCCGCTGTGGGCGGCCGACCGGCTGATGCTGCTCGACCACCTCACGCACGGGCGCATCATCGGCGGCATGGGGCCCGGCTCGCTGCCCACCGACTCGGCGATGATCGGGCTGACGCCCACCGACACCCGCGAACTCCTGGAGACCAACCTCGACATCGTGGTGCGGTTGCTCAAGGGCGAGACGGTCTCGGCCAAGACCGCCACCCACGAACTGCACGCCGCCAGGCTGCAACTGGCGCCCTATGCCGAGGACGGCATCCCGCTGGCCGTCGCCGCGGTGGCCTCGCCGACCGGTGCGCGGCTGGCGGGCAAGCACGGCATCGGCCTGTTGTCGATCGGCGCGACGCTCGTCGTCGAGGGATTCGACGCGCTCGCGCATCACTGGGGGATCGCCGAGGAGCGGGCGGCGGCGTTCGGCACCACGGTCGACCGCCGCAACTGGTCGCTGGTGTGCCCCATGCACATCGCCGAGACCGAGGAGCAGGCACGCGCCGACGTCCGCTTCGGCATCGAACACTGGTACCGCTACTTCCAGAAGGTCGCGGCGTTCCCGCAGATGGAGGTGCCCGGCGAGAACATCGACGAGGTCGTCGACATCATCAACGGCGCCGGCGCCGGCGTGATCGGCACCCCCGAGCAGGCCCGCGCCCAGGTGCAGCGACTGTGGGACCAGTCCGGCGGGTTCGGGTGCATGCTCCAGATGGGACACGAGTGGGCCAATCCCGCCGCCACCAGGCGCTCGGCCGAACTGTTCGCCGCCGAGGTCATACCGCACTTCCAGGGTCAGGCCCAGCCGACGCTCGACGCCGCGGCGCGCGCCCGCGATGTACGCCAGGAGCTCGCCCAGACGCAGCTGTCCGCGATCGAGCACATGAATCAGAAGTACGAGGCCGAAAAGGGCGGGGCCTGACGGGGTTTCAGCCGAGCAGGACGGCGCGCAGCCGTACCACCTCGTCGTCGCTGACGCCGGCGGCTTCGAGGTAGCCGCGCACCGAGCCGTAGTTCTCGACGATCGAACGCCGCGCGGTTTCCAGATAGTCCTCGCGCACGCCGAGCACCTCCTCGGTGAGCCGCGCCTCGGCGAAGGTGACGATCTCGTCGGTGGTGTCCTCCGACCGGTTGCGGATGGACTCGAGGATGCTGTCGCGCAGCCGCGGCACCGCCTCGTTGCTGCGCAGGAAGTCGGCCACGATGGCGTCGCGCCGCACACCCACGGCCTCGAGCACCGTCGCGACCGTGAAGCCGGTGCGGTCCTTACCCGCGAAGCAGTGCGCGATCACCGGGCGCTGCCCGGCGAGCATCGAGATGACCTGGCGCACGGCCAGGTGAGCACCGGGCAACGTCGGGAACTTCTGGTACTCCTCGGTCATGAACCGGCGCGCGGCCACCGCCACGTCTTCGTCGTCCGGTTTCTCGGTCATCATCCGCTGGAAGCTCTGCTCGTGCGGGGCCTCGGCGCCGGGCTTGGCCAGCTCGTGAAACGGCAGCCGGTGGATCGCGACGCCGTCGGGTACGCGGCCCGGTCCGCGCCGCTCGACCTCGCGCTCCGAGCGCAGGTCGGCGACGTCGGTGATGTTCAAGCGGCGCAACAACTCCTGGCCCGCATCGTCCAGACCGCTCAGCTCACTGGACCGGAAGAAGCGTCCCTGCCGGATGCCGGTCTCCTCGGAGATGTCGCGGAAGTTCCACGCCCCGGACAGGGCGTCGGGGTTGCCCGCCACCTATGCGGTCCCTCCGGTCACCGCGGGACCTGATTGGCTCGCCGCTGCAGCTGATTGGCGGCTCGCCGCCGTGGCGAAAGCGCTTTTCTCCCTGCCCAGTTCGGCGCGGGCGATGGTCCGCATGTGCACCTCGTCCGGTCCGTCGAACAGCCGCATCGCACGGTGCCAGGCGTACAGCCGCGCCAGGGGCACGTCGTCGCAGATTCCCATGCCGCCGTGCACCTGGATGGCGCGGTCGATGACATCGCACGCCATCTGTGGGGCGACCGCCTTGATCTGAGCGACCAGCACCTGCGCGTCCTTGCTCTTGTTGCCCTGCTGGTCGATGGTCCACGCCGCCTTGTGGCACAGCAGGCGCGCCTGGTCGATCTGGTTGCGCGACTTGGCGATCGACTCGCGCACGACACCCTGCTCGGACAGCGGCTTGCCGAACGCCACGCGCTGCTGCACCCGGTCGACCATCAGCGCCAGCGCCCGCTCGGCGGCGCCGATCGCGCGCATGCAGTGGTGGATCCGGCCGGGACCGAGCCGGGCCTGGGCGATCGCGAACCCGCTGCCCTCTTCGTGGAGCAGGTTCTCGGCGGGCACCCGCGCGTTGTCGAAGACGATCTCGCAATGCCCGTGCTGGTCCTGCCAGCCGAACACCGGAAGCGAACGCTGGATGTCGACGCCGGGGGTGTCGGTGGGCACGAGGATCATCGACTGCTGCTGGTGGCTGGCCGCGTCCGGGTTGGTTCGGCCCATCACGATCATGATCTTGCAGCGCGGGTCGGCCGCGCCGGTGATCCACCACTTGCGACCGTTGATGACGTAGTCGTCCCCGTCGCGCAGCATCGTTGTCTCGATGTTGCGGGCATCGCTGGAGGCGACCGCGGGTTCGGTCATCGCAAACGCGCTACGGATCTCGCCGGCCAGAAGCGGTTCGAGCCACTGCTTGCGCTGCTGCTCGTTGGCGAACAGGTGCAGCGTCTCCATGTTGCCGGTGTCGGGGGCCGCGCAGTTGGTGGCCTCGGGCGCGATCTCCATGCTCCAGCCGGTCAGCTCGGCCAGCTGCGCGTATTCGAGGTTGGTCAGGCCGGACTCGGCGGGCAGGAACAGGTTCCACAGGCCGCGGTCTTTGGCGAGCTTCTTGAGGTCCTCGACGATCGGCGGGACGGTGTGGTCCTTCGGGCCGGCCTCTTCGCGGTAGCGGTGGTACTCGGCCTCGGCGGGGAAGACGAATTCCGTCATGAATTCGCTCAGGCGCTGGTGGTAGTCCTGGGCTTTGGCCGACATCGCGAAGTCCATGCCCGCCACGATATGTCACCTCCTCAGAGGGGTTTGTGCTGCGTCGGGCTTTGCCCGGACTCCCACTTGGCCTCCAGGCTGCGGGTCACCCGGGTGCCCGGGGCGTAATCGACCTGGAAGGTCGTACCGTCGTCGAGTTCGTAGGTGATGACCGCGGTGCCGTCGTTGATGTCCTTGTGCACGACCTTGCACGGGACGGGTTCGGCGCCGCGGTCGACGAGGACGATGTCGCCGGGTGCGACGTCCTCGATGCGGTCGTTCTCGGAGATGTTCGACATCCATCGACCGTAGCAACGCCGCGGCCGCGACGAGTCGCGCGCTCTGCGACACCTCTTCTCGTCGTGTGGCGAAATACGCTGAGAGCGAACCCATTTCACAGCGTGGGTGTGGCCACAATCACGTTCGTTTAGCTTGCCTTTGCATCGAGAAAGGCCGAGTATCGACTACGTAATCTGGACTGAATCCAAACTAAGCGATAAGGATGGTGCTCGCGATGGCATTGTTGACAATCGGTGACCAGTTCCCCAGGTACGACATGGCGGCGGTGGTCGGCGGTGACCTCTCCGAGGTCGATGCCAAGCAGCCCGACGACTATTTCACCCGTGTGACCAGTGAGGACCACGAGGGCAAGTGGCGGATCGTCTTCTTCTGGCCGAAGGACTTCACCTTCGTGTGTCCGACGGAGATCGCCACGTTCGGCAAACTCAACGACGACTTCGAGGACCGCGACGCGAAGGTCATCGGCGTGTCGGTGGACAACGAGTTCGTCCACTTCCAGTGGCGCGCCCAGCACGAGGACCTCAAGAAGCTGCCGTTCCCGATGGCTTCGGACCTCAAGCGCGAGTTGTCGCTGGCGACCGGTGTGCTCAACGCCGACGGCGTCGCCGACCGGGCGACGTTCATCATCGACCCGAACAACGAGATCCAGTTCGTGTCGGTGACGGCCGGGTCCGTGGGCCGCAACGTCGACGAGGTGCTGCGGGTGCTCGACGCCCTGCAGTCCGACGAGCTGTGCGCCTGCAACTGGAAGAAGGGCGATCCCACGATCAAGCCGGCCGAGCTGCTGGCAGAGGCGGTGTGACCATGAGCATCGACAACATCAAGGAAGCCCTTCCGGAGTACGCCAAGGATCTGAAGCTGAACTTCGGCAGCATCGTCAAGACCACGGAACTCTCCGAAGAGCAGCTGTGGGGCGCCCTGGTGGCGACCGCCGCGGCGACCAAGAACGAGCGGCTACTGCGCGAGATCGCCGAGGACGCCCTGGACATCCTGAGCCAGGAGGCCTACAACGCCGCCCTCGGAGCGGCCGCGATCATGGGGATGAACAACGTCTTCTACCGCACCAAGGGCCAGCTCGACGGCGCCTATGACGACCTGCGGGCAGGGCTGCGGATGAACATCATCGGCAATCCCGGTGTCGCCAAGGAGGATTTCGAGCTGTGGTCGCTGGCGGTTTCGGCGATCAACGGATGCGGCCACTGCGTCGCAGCACACGAGAAGACCCTGCGCGATGCTGACGTGTCGCGCACGGTGATCTTCGAGGCGATCCGACTGGCCTCGATCGTCTCCGGCGTGGGCCAGGCCCTGCAGACCGCCGAGGTACTGACCTCGGTCTGACGAACACACGAAAGCGGGGGGCACCGATCGGTGCCCCCCGCTCGTGTTGTCTCGGGTCAGCGGCGGTAACCCGGCTGTTCGAACTCGATGTGATCGATGCGGTGGCCGTGCGTGCCCGACTGAACCGACGGAGCGTGGACGTCGGGGGTCGCCACGATGCCCGGCCGCGGTGTGTTGTCGGGGGAGTAGGTGCCGGCGCTGGCGGCTCCGGCGAAACCGAGTGCGCCGCCGAGGATTCCGGCTGCGAGGACCGGCAGCGCGACGAAACGGGCGATGCGGCGATTGGTGTTGGTGGTCATGTGAATCTCCTTTGATTCTCTTTGGTTTGTGTTGACCACCGGGTTGTTCCGGCGATGACTCAAGCGTGCTGCAGCGCGAGCCCGCTGTATGTCGGGCGACCGGCGGTCGCACGGGATGAACCTCATGTCCCCCAAATAGGGGAAGCGGCCGCCCCGCTATGCCAAGCTGACACCCGTGGTGAGCGGCACGACCGGTGACAAGGTCCGGGTGGTGGTGGGTGACGACCATCCGATGTTTCGCGACGGGGTGGTCCGCGCGCTGGTCTCCAGCGGCCAGATCGAGGTGGTGGCCGAGGCAGACGACGGCGTGGCCGCGCTCGAAGCGATCCGCTCGCATTCCCCGCAGGTGGCCCTGCTGGACTACCGGATGCCCGGCATGGACGGGGCCGAGGTGGCGGCCGCCGTCGTACGGGACGAACTGCCCACCCGGGTGCTGCTCATCTCCGCGCACGACGAGTCCGCGATCGTCTATCAGGCACTGCAGAACGGCGCGGCGGGATTCCTTCCCAAGGAATCCACTCGAGCCGAACTCGTCAACGCGGTGCTCGACTGCGCCAAGGGCCGAGATGTCGTCGCGCCGAGCCTGGCCGCCGGCCTGGCCGGTGAGATCCGCAAGCGCTCCGAATCCAACGGCCCGACCCTGAGCCCGAGGGAACGCGAGGTGCTTCGGCTGATCGCGTCCGGGACCAGCATCCCGGCGATGGCCAAGCAGCTGTTCCTGGCGCCGTCGACGGTGAAGACCCACGTGCAGCGGCTCTACGAGAAACTCGGCGTCAACGACCGCGGCGCTGCCGTCGCCGAGGCGATGCGCCGCAAGCTGCTGGACTGATTCCGTCGTGGTGGACCGGATCGCGAGCTTCTTCGCCGCGGAGCCCGTGCGTGTCTCGGCGGTCCTGCGGCTGCCGCTGCTCGCGCTGATCGGGGCGCTGGTGGTGATCTGGGAGGTCGACCACTGGCTCCCGGAGCTGTACGCGGTCGTGCTCGGGTCGTGGGCGGTCGCGGCCGTGTTGTGGCTTGTCGCCGTGCTGCGCGGCCCGGTGCCCCGGTGGGGAGACTGGGCCTCCACCGGCGTCGACGTCCTGATGATCCTGGTGCTGTGCCTGGTGTCGGGTGGTGCCACCGCCGCGCTGCTCCCCGTCTTCTTCCTGTTGCCCATCGCGGTGGCGTTCCAGGACCGGCCGATGCTGACCGCGCTGCTCGGAATCGGCACGGCCACGGCCTATCTCGGGGCGTGGGTGGTGTACTCGAAACGCGACGACTCGGTCGGGTTGCCGAATGTCGTCTACACCCACTTCGGCTTCCTGCTGTGGGGCGCGGTGGCGATGACCGCACTGTGCGTCGTGCTGGTCCGTCGCCAGGCCCGGGTGGCGAAGCTGCAGGCGGTGCGGCGCCAACTGGTTTCCGAGGCGATGCAGGCCGACGAGCGTCACAACCGAGAGGTCGCCGAGAACCTGCACGACGGACCGCTGCAGACTCTGCTCGCCGCGCGACTCGACCTCGACGAACTGCAGGAGAACAACGACGATCCCGCGCTGGAGGCGGTTCGCGACGCGTTGCAGCAGACCGCCGCGGCGCTGCGCTCGACGGTGACCCAACTGCACCCTCAGGTGCTGGCCCAACTCGGCCTGACGCCGGCACTCCGAGAGCTGTTGCGACAGCACGAGTCTCGGGGCCACTACGAGATCGAGGCGGACCTCGACGACGTCGGGAAGCCGGAATCGCAGCAGTTGCTCTACCGGGCGGCCCGCGAACTGCTGGCCAACATCCACAAGCACGCCGACGCGACGACGGTGCGGGTAGGCCTGACGCGCCGAGGGGACCGGGTCGTGCTGACGGTCGCCGACGACGGCAGCGGATTCGACCCGGCGATCATCGAGCAGTACGTCGCCGACGGTCATATCGGCCTGGGTTCACTGCTGGCCCGGTTCGACGCCATGGGCGGGTCGCTGCAGGTGAGTTCGGAGGAGGGCTACGGCACGCAGGTCACGGTCACGTCGCCGCCGGAACCGTCCCTCGGCGACCCGGACTGAGGTCAGGACGTGAGACCGCGCGAGATGACGAGGCGCTGAATCTGGTTGGTGCCCTCGAAGATCTGGGTGATCTTCGCTTCGCGCATGTACCGCTCGACGCGGTAGTCGCGGGTGTAACCGGCACCGCCGAACACCTGCACCGCGTCGGTGGTCACCTTCATCGCGGCGTCGGTGGCGATCAACTTCGCGACGCTGGCCTGCTGTGAGTACGGCCGGCCCTGGTCGCGTCGCCGCGCCGCGTCCAGGTACGTCGCCCGCGCACTGGCGACCGCGGCGGCCATGTCGGCCAACAGGAACCCCAGGCCCTGATGGTCGATGATCCTGCGCCCGAACGTCGTTCGCTCGTTGGCGAAGGCGACGGCCTCGTCGAGCGCGGCCTGGGCCAAGCCGGTGGCGACCGCGGCGATGCCCAACCGTCCGGAATCCAGTGCGGAGAAGGCGATCTGCAGGCCCTGGCCCTCGGCGCCGATCAGCCGTTCGGCATCGATGTGGGCGTCGGAGTAGAACGCCGAGGTGGTCGGGATCGCGTGCAGCCCCATCTTCTCCTCGGGCTTGCCGAAGCTGAGCCCGGGCACGTCACCGGGAACCAGGAAGCACGAAATGCCCTTCGAGCCTTCGCCCGTCCGCGCGAACAACGTGTAGAAGTCCGCACGTCCGCCGTGGGTGATCCACGATTTGGAGCCGTTGAGGACATACCCGTCCGCGGCTTTGGCAGCAGCGCAGCGCAGCGCCGCGGCGTCCGAACCCGCCTGCGGTTCCGAGAGGCTGTAGGCGCCGATCTGCTCGCCCGACAGCATGCCGGGCAGCCAGCGACGCCTCTGCTCGTCGGTTCCGAAGGTCAACAACGGATGCGACGACAGGCTGTGCACGCTGACGGCCACCGCGACGGCCGCCCACCGCGCCGCCAGTTCCTCGAGCACCTGCAGATAGACCTCGTACGGCTGTCCGCCGCCACCCCACTCCTCGGGCTGAGGCAGGCTCAACAGTCCGGCCGCACCCAGTTGGGCCATCACACCGTCGGGATAGCGCTCGGCCTTCTCGTGGTCGTCGACGATGGGGTCGAGCACCTTGTCGGCGACGTCGCGGGTCAGCGCGATGAGATCTTCAGCGTCCGGGGTGGGCAGCAGCCGGTCGACAGCCATCCGATGGCCTCCTGGTTGTGCGGGTCGACACAACGATAGGCGGGCCCCTTCCACGGGCCGATGCGACGTCAGTCGCTGCGTCTCCACCAGGCGGTGAAGTACAGCACCATCGCGCCGGTCAGCGCGAGCAGAACCCACAACACCAGGACCTGATCGATCCACGCGCCGGGTGGCGGGGCGCCGGGCATGAAGTTGCGGATCGGAATGATCGCGAACAGCGATGCCGCGTACCACGTGCCGAACGGCGGCAGGAAGTTGCGCCGCCCGCGCAGCATCTCGATCGACACGAAGAGAGCCAGCGCGGGCAGGGTGATCAACACCAGGCACAGGCCGACGTCGAAGGCGAGCGGTCCCTTCGCCCGCTTCAACGTCACCGTCTCGTAGTCGCCGTCGCGGGCGGATTGGGTGGCCGGTCCGCTGCGCGTGCTGGTGATGTCCCACCCGTCGAGGCCGCCGGTCACCACCACCCGTGCGGGCTCGAACGTGCGGTCGTCGCCGCCTCCGATGAGCACATCGGCTCCCAGGGCGCCGACCGTGTACGAGTCGAACGGCCACTTGTCCGGGTCGCCCTTCGCCGACACCGTGGCGCTGATCTCGGCGGGCAGCTGGCCCTTCGGGGTCTGCAGGTCCTGGATGTCGATGTTGACCTCGTTGATGAACAGCCGCACCGCGATATCGGTGTTGACCACGTTGAGGTCGTTGTTCATGTGGTCGTCGGACGGGAAGACGACGACCTTGACGTCGACCTCGTTGGCGACCGTGTGCAGCTCCGACAGGGTGACCTGGACGATGTTGTCCTCACTGGTGCCGAGATCCGGAGGCCCCAGGGACACGGGCTCGCCGGAGAGATAGTGATAACCGACCAGCGATGCGATGTAGACGACCAGGATGATCAGCACCGTGGCGATGTCGTTCAGCCGGGCGCGTCTGCGACTGCGGGACCTCGGCGCTGGGCCTCCTGGCACCGTCGAGGCGTCCTGCACCTTCGAGTCATCCGGCACCTTCGGGATGCTAGTTCGCGCGGGCGGCGTTTCCGGTGCGCCGTGCCGGTGGAAATTCGCGACGGGCCGTACCGATTTAGATGTGACCAGCGGTAGCGGTTAAGGTGTTCCGTCATGACAGAGCAGACGCATGCCGATGTCGCCACCGGGCGGGCGGTCCCAACGGTGGGGGTGGTGCGCGAGTCGGGAGCCGACGAGCGCCGCGTCGCGCTGGTGCCGAAGGCCGTCGCGTCGCTGGTGAACAGTGGCGTCGCCGTCGTCGTGGAATCCGGCGCGGGCGAGCGGGCCCTGCTGCCCGACGACCTCTACACCGGTGCGGGCGCCACGATCGGGGACGCGTGGGCCGCCGACGTCGTGGTCAAGGTCGCGCCGCCGACCGCCGAAGAGGTCGCCAGGCTCGCGAGCGGGCAGACCTTGATCGGCTTCCTCGCCCCGCGCAACGACGACAACCAGATCTCCGCATTGAAGGCCGCGGGCGTGCAGGCCTTCGCCGTCGAGGCGATCCCGCGCATCTCGCGCGCCCAGGTGATGGACGCGCTGTCGTCGCAGGCCAACGTCGCCGGCTACAAGGCCGTGCTGCTGGCGGCCTCCGAGTCGACGCGGTTCTTCCCGATGCTCACCACGGCCGCCGGCACGGTGAAGCCGTCGTCGGTGCTCGTGCTCGGCGTGGGCGTGGCCGGTCTGCAGGCGCTGGCCACCGCCAAGCGCCTCGGCGCGCGCACCACCGGCTACGACGTGCGCCCAGAGGTGGCCGATCAGGTCCGCTCGGTCGGTGCGCAGTGGCTGGAGCTGGGTATCGAGGCCGCCGGCGAGGGCGGCTACGCCCGCGAACTGTCCGACGAGGAACGCGCACAACAGCAGAAGGAACTCGAGCGGGCGATCACCGGCTTCGACGTCGTGATCACCACCGCCCTGGTGCCCGGCAGGCCGGCGCCCCGACTGGTGACCGCCGCGGCGGTCGAGGGCATGAAGCCGGGCAGCGTCGTCGTCGACCTCGCCGGTGAGACCGGCGGCAACTGCGAGCTGACCGAACCGGGGCAGACCGTGGTCCGCCACGGCGTCACGATCGCCTCACCGCTGAACCTTCCGGCGACCATGCCCGAACACGCCAGCGAGCTGTATTCCAAGAACCTGACCTCGCTGCTGGACCTTCTGATCAGCGACGGCCAGCTCGCACCCGATTTCGATGACGAGGTGGTGGCGGCCTCCTGCGTCACCCGGGGAGAGAACTGATGTACGACAATCTGCTGGCCAACCTCGCGATCCTGGTGCTCGCCGGGTTCGTCGGGTTCGCCGTGATCTCCAAGGTGCCCAACACCTTGCACACACCGTTGATGTCGGGCACCAACGCCATCCACGGCATCGTGGTGCTCGGAGCGCTGATCGTGCTGGGCGATCTGCCCGCGGACGCGCACTGGGGTGTGCGGACGATCGCGTTCGTGGCGCTGATCTTCGGCACGCTCAACGTGATCGGCGGCTTTCTGGTCACCGACCGGATGCTCGGGATGTTCAAGGGGCGGAGGCCCGCCCCGAATGCCGAGCCCAAAGCTGTTGAGGCGGCTGACAAGTGAACTATCTCGTCACGGTCCTCTATATCGTCGCGTTCTCGCTGTTCATCCTCGGCCTGTCCGGGCTGACCGGGCCCAAGACCGCGGTGCGCGGCAACTGGATCGCCGCCACCGGTATGGCCATCGCCGTGATCGCGACGCTGATCAAGGTGCGCGACACCGCGCCGATCAACTGGGTGTTGATCGCCGCCGGTCTGGCGCTCGGCGTGATTCTCGGTGTGCCACCGGCCAAGAAGACCAAGATGACCGCGATGCCGCAGCTGGTGGCGCTGTTCAACGGCGTCGGTGGTGGCACCGTGGCGTTGATCGCGTGGGCGGAGTTCATCGAGACCGACGGCTTCGCGCATTTCACGCCCGACCAGCATCCGACGGTGGCGCTGGTGGCGGGGTCACTGCTGGCCGCGATCATCGGGTCGGTCTCGTTCTGGGGTTCACTGGTCGCGTTCCTCAAACTGCAGGAGTCGATCCCCAAGAACGTCGAGAAGCGACTTGTCGCCTCCGCGAAGCTGTTTCAGGCCGCCAACGTGCTGCTGCTGCTCGGTGCGACCGCCGCTGCCATCTACATCGGGCTCAACGCCGGTACCGGCAGCCCGGGGTGGACGATCGCGCTGGTGCTCGTGTTCGCCGGCCTGATGGGCCTTTTCGTGGTGTTCCCGATCGGCGGCGCGGACATGCCGGTCGTCATCTCCCTGCTCAACGCGCTGACCGGATTGTCGGCGGCCGCCGCGGGTCTGGCGCTGGACAACACCGCGATGATCGTCGCGGGCATGATCGTCGGCGCCTCGGGTTCGATCCTGACCAACCTGATGGCCGTGGCGATGAACCGGTCGATCCCGGCGATCGTGTTCGGTTCCTTCGGCGGCGGTGCCGAGTCGGCGGCGGGGCCGGGCGGCGACCAGGGCACCGTCAAGGCCACCTCGGCCGCCGACGCGGCGATCCAGATGGCGTATGCCAACCAGGTGATCGTCGTCCCCGGCTACGGGCTGGCTGTCGCGCAGGCCCAGCACACCGTTAAGGAGATGGCCGACCTGCTGGAAAGCAAAGGCGTCGAGGTGAAGTACGCCATCCATCCCGTCGCGGGCCGCATGCCGGGGCACATGAACGTGCTGCTCGCCGAGGCCGACGTCGAGTACGACTCGATGAAGGAGATGGACGACATCAACGGCGAATTCGGCCGCACGGACGTCACCTTGGTCATCGGCGCCAACGACGTCACCAATCCGGCCGCGCGCAATGACCCGTCGAGCCCCATTCACGGCATGCCGATTCTCAACGTCGACGAGTCGCGGTCGGTGATCGTGCTCAAGCGGTCGATGAACGCGGGCTACGCCGGCATCGAGAACCCGCTGTTCTTCCTCGACCAAACCTCCATGCTGTTCGGTGACGCCAAGAAGTCGGTCACGTCGGTGATCGAGGAACTGAAGGCGCTGTAGTCCAGCGGCGGGCCGTAAGCTCGGGCGGGTGACGGAGGGACGTTCGCCGGTCGAAGTGTGGCTGGCCCGTGCGGGTGGGGTCCGCGGGCTGATCTACTCCGCGCTGCCGGTCGCGGTGTTCGCCGTGTCGTCGCCGACGCTCGGCCTGCCGGTGGCCGTCGGAGCCGCCGTGGGCGCCGCGGCGCTCGTGGCGGTTTGGCAACTGCTGCAACGAGGTTCGATACGGCCGGCGCTGTTCGGTTTTGCCGGTGTGGCGGCCTGCGCGCTGGTGGCATTGGTCACCGGCCGCGCCAAGGACTTCTATCTTCCGGGCATCTGGATGTACCTGGGCCTGGCCATCGCCTTCACGGCGTCGCTGGTGGTGCGGCGGCCACTGGTGGGAGTGGTGTGGGCGTGGATCACCGGACGCGACGGCACCTGGCGGCGGGTGCCGCGGGTGCGCCTGGCCTTCGACATCGCCACCGCGGTGATGGCCACCGCATCGTGGTCGCGCTTCCTGGTGCAGTTCCACCTCTACGACACCGACCGGGAGGGGCTGCTCGCCGTGGCGCGTGTCGCGATGGGCTGGCCGATCTTCGTGGTCACCTCGTCGGTGATCTATCTGGCGATCCGTACGGCGCTGCGCACGTTGCCGCGCGCGGCTTGACCGTCGCGCAGTTTCGCTCGCGCTGAGCGCAGATGTTCACCGCCGTGTCAGAACCCGGTACGAATACCCGGTGAGCGCGACACTGCCTGCCGACTGCTGCTGTCGCTGAACCCTTCTCGCCTCACTTCAGCCACAGGAAGCCGCCGACCGTGTCCGTATTCGTTGACATCGCGCCCCACGCGCCGGCCGTCGGGACGCCATCCGTCGACGCGCCCACCCGCTGGTGGCGCGGCCGGCTGACCCGTGCGGTTCTGCCCGCGTTGTCGGTGCTGGTGTTTCTCGCCGTCTGGCAGCTTGCCGCCGCGAGCGGGGTCTGGAATCCGACGTTCGTGCCGTACCCGAGCGAGGTGTGGCGCGCGTTCGTCGACATCTCCACCACCCACGACGGGGTCCGCGGCTATGCGGGATACCTGTTGTGGGAGCCCCTGTACATGACGTTGCGCCGGGTGCTGGCCGGCGTCGTCATCGGGGTGGCCCTGGGTGTGCTGCTCGGCCTGGTGATGGGTTCGATCGGCTGGGTACGCAGCGTCCTCGAACCGTGGCTGACGTTCCTGCGCGCGCTGCCTCCGCTGGCGTATTTCTTCCTGCTGGTGATCTGGCTCGGCATCGACGAGGCCCCGAAGATCACGCTGCTCGCGCTGGCGGCCCTGCCGCCCGCCGCGGTCGCCACCACCGCGGCCGTGCTCGCCGCGCCGGTCGGGCTGCAGGAAGCCGCGCGGGCGCTGGGCGCGTCGCGGCGCGACGTGATCCGCGACGTCGTCGTGCCGTCGGCGTTACCCGAGACGTTCACCGGCATCCGGCTCGCGGTGGGCATGGCCTACTCGTCGGTGGTCGCCGCCGAACTGTTCAACGGGATCCCGGGCATCGGCGGCCTGGTCAAGGACGCGAGCAACTACAACAACACCCCCGTCGTGCTGGTCGGCATCTTCGCCATCGGCATCTCCGGCCTGCTGATCGACGGCCTGCTTCGGGCCGCTGAACGGCGCAGTGTGCCCTGGATCGGAAAGGTATGAAAAGTATGAGAACCAAAGCCCTTGTCGCAGCCCTGGTCTCGGCCGTACTGGTCCTGGCGGGCTGCTCGGTGGACAGGTCCGGACAGGCGGCCGGAAAGCCGACGATCCGGATCGGTTACCAGACGTTCCCGAGCGGCGACCTGATAGTCAAGAACAACCGCTGGCTCGAACAGGCGCTGCCCGACTACAACATCAAGTGGACGAAGTTCGACTCCGGCGCCGACGTCAACACCGCGTTCGTCGCGAACGAACTCGACTTCGGTGCTCTGGGCTCGAGCCCGGTTGCGCGCGGACTGTCCGCACCGCTGAACATCCCGTACAAGGTCGCGTTCGTCCTCGACGTCGCCGGCGACAACGAGGCGCTGGTGGCTCGCAACGGCAGCGGAGTGAACACCATCGCCGAGCTACGGGGCAAGCGGGTCGCCACGCCGTTCGCCTCCACCGCGCACTACAGCCTGCTCGCCGCACTGGCCCAGAACGGCCTGTCCGCCAACGATGTTGCGCTCGTCGACCTGCAGCCGCAGGCCATTCTGGCGGCCTTCGACCGTGGCGACATCGACGCCGGGTACTCCTGGCTGCCGACGCTGGATCAACTCCGAAAGAACGGCAAGGACCTCATCACCAGCCGACAGCTGGCCGCGGCGGGCAAGCCCACGCTCGACCTCGCCGTGGTCGCCGACGAGTTCGCGGGCGCACACCCCGAGGTCGTCGACACCTGGCGCCAGCAGCAGGCCCGCGCGCTCGACATCCTCCACAACGACCCCGACGCCGCGGCCAAGGCCATCGCCGCCGAAATCGGCCTCAGCCCAGCCGAAGTCGCCGGCCAGCTGAAGCAGACGGTCTACCTGACCCCGCAGGAAGTCGCGTCCGCCGAATGGCTCGGCTCCGACGGTGAGCCCGGCAACCTCGCCGTCAACCTGCAGAGCGCATCACAGTTCCTGGCCGATCAGAAGCAGATTCCCGAGGCCGCACCGCTGTCGACGTTCCAGGCCGCGCTCTACACCAAGGGTCTGCCGGGTGTCCTCACTTCATGACGTCGAAACCGTTGCACAGCAACGGAACACCGACGGTATTCGGATCAGCGGCGTCTCGCACCGGTACGGCCGCGGCGGCGACGCCGTGACCGCGCTCGGCCCCGTCGACCTCACCGTGGAACCCGGGGCGTTCCTGGTTCTGGTCGGGGCGTCGGGCTGCGGGAAGAGCACGCTTCTGCGGCTGCTCGCCGGGTTCGAGGCGCCGAGCGAGGGTTCGGTCCGGGTGGCGGGCGCCCCGCCGACGCCGGGCGTCACCGCAGGCGTCGTCTTCCAGCAGCCGCGGCTGTTCCCGTGGCGCACGGTCGGCGGAAACGTCGACCTGGCGCTGCGATACGCCGGAGTGCCGCGCGAGCGTCGCGCCGAGCGGCGCGACGAACTGCTGCGTCGTGTCGGGCTCGAAGGCACGGCGGGCCGCAAGATCTGGGAGATCAGCGGCGGGCAGCAGCAACGGGTCGCGATCGCCAGGGCGCTGGCGGCCGAGACGCCACTGTTTCTGCTCGACGAACCGTTCGCCGCGCTCGACGCCCTGACACGTGAGCTGCTCCAGGAGGACGTCCGCGCGGTCAGCGCCGACACCGGGCGCACGACGGTGTTCGTCACGCACAGCGCCGACGAGGCCGCGTTCCTCGGCTCACGCATCGTGGTGCTCACCCGGCGCCCCGGACAGGTGGCCCTGGACATCCCCGTCGATCTCCCCCGCACCGGCGTCGACCCCGACGAGTTGCGGCGCTCGCCGGAGTACGCGGAACTGCGCGCGGAGGTGGGGGCCGCGGTGAAGGCGGCCGCGGCCTGATCTTGGGCGGTTCAGCCGACGGCGGTCGGGTAATCCGACGACATGGACATGCACGCCCTTCTTCAGATCCCCGAATCGGCCGACTCGCTCGATGTGGTCGCGGACCTGACGGCCGATGCCGTCGACCGGGCGCTCGGCGACGGCGCGTTGGCGCAGGGGCTGCGCGGCTCGTGGCTGGGCCATCCCACGCATCCGCTGATGGTCACCCTGCCGATCGGCGCGTGGATGTCGTCGATGGTGCTGGACCTGATCTTCAAGGACCGCGATGCCGCGCGGCAGCTCATCGCGATCGGGTTGGCGGCCACGCCACCCGCCGTGCTGGCCGGGCTTGCGGAGTTCCCGACACTGGGCAAGCGGCAGCGACGGGTCGGGCTCCTGCACGCGGCGGGCAACACGGTCGCGGCGGTGTCGTTCTGGGTGGCCTATCGAAAGTACAAGCGCGGCAAGGTGGGTGCGGCGCGTGCGTTCAGCGTGCTCGGGTTGACCGCGGTCTCAGTGGGCGGCGCGCTCGGCGGACACCTGTCCTACGCCCAGGGCGCGGGTGTGCACCGCTGGCAGTTGACGGGTTAAACCGGCGGGTAGGCCGGTGGCGGGTAGACGCCCCGAAGAATCCAGGCGAACCAGTTCACGCCGTACTCCAGCTCGTCGCTCGCGTCATAGTCCGGATTCGGATCCATGGGGGTCACCTCTCGAGTAACGGGCCGGTTATGGGGGAAGTCTAGACCCGCCCTGCGGCCGGCGACACCCCCAACACCTACACTTCCAACCAGTTGATTGACACCCGGACGAGGTTCCGGCCTGCATATAGTGAGTCGCCATGCCCTCTTCGGACGCCGCCACCCCGAACGGGAGGACCCGTCGCGACGAATTGTTGGCGGTCGCGACCAAGCTGTTCGCCGCCCGCGGCTACCACGGCACCCGGATGGACGATGTCGCCGATGCGGTCGGCCTGAACAAGGCGACGGTGTACCACTACTACGCCAGCAAGTCGCTGATCCTCTACGACATCTACAAGGGCGCCGCCGACTTCACCGTGGACGCACTGCACGACGATCCCTCGGCGTCGGCCCGCGAGACGATCTACCACTTCACCCGGCGACTGCTGGTCGGCATCGCCAGCGACATCGAACGCGCGGCCGTCTACTTCCAGGAGGGCCCCTACATCGGCGAGTGGTTCACCGAAGACCAGGTGGCCTACATCCGGGAGAAGGAGACCCAGGTCTACGAACACGTGCGCGACGTCATCGACCGCGGCATCGCCAGCGGCGAGTTCTATGACTGCGACTCGCACGTCCTCGCGCTCGGCTACATCGGCATGACGCTGGGTGCGTACCGCTGGCTGCGGCCGCACGGCAGGCGCACCGCACAGGAGATCGCGGTCGAGTTCAGCACGGCGCTGCTGCGGGGTCTGATCCGCGACGAGTCGGTGCGGTCGGAGTCGCCGTTGGGCATCGAGGTCGACGCGCTACCCGGTGAACCGGACACCGCCACCGCACCGTGAAATCGCTCCTGCTGTCGCGTCGCGACCTCGACTTCCTGCTCTACGAGTGGTTGAAGGTCGAGGAGCTGACCGAACGCGAACGGTTCGCCGAGCATTCGCGCGAGACCTTCGACGCGGTGCTCGAGTTGTGCGAGCAGTTGGCGACGCGGTACTTCGCGCCGCACAACAAGAAGAGCGACGCCAACGAGCCCACCTTCGACGGCGAGAAGGTCACCGTCATCCCCGAGGTGAAGGAGGCGTGGGACGCGTTCGCCGAGGCCGACTTGATCGCGATGTCGATGGAACAGCGCCTCGGCGGCGCGCAGCTGCCCGCGACCGTGGCGCAGGCCGCGTTCGCCTGGTTCTCGGCGGCCAACCTCAGCACGACGGGCTACCTCATGCTGACGATGGCCAACGCCAACCTGCTGGCCCGTTTCGGTACCGACGAGCAGGTGGAGGGCTTCGTCAAACCGATGCTGGCCGGGCGGTTCTCGGGCACCATGGCGCTGTCGGAGACCCAGGCGGGTTCGTCGCTGGCCGACATCGTCACCCGCGCCGAACCGCAGGAGGACGGCACCTTCCGGCTGTTCGGATCGAAGATGTGGATCTCGGGTGCCGAACACGAACTGACCGACAACATCGTCAACCTGGTACTCGCCAAGATCCCCGGCGGGCCACCGGGAACCAAGGGCATCTCGTTGTTCATCGTTCCCAAGTACCTGCTCGGCGCCGACGGCGCGGTCGGGGAGCGCAACGACGTCGTGTTGGCCGGGCTGAACCACAAGATGGGCCAGCGTGGCATCACGAACACGGTGCTGAACCTCGGCGAGGGCACGTACACGCCTGGGGGTAAACCGGGCGCGGTCGGATACCTCGTCGGTGAAGCGCACCGCGGAATCGCCTACATGTTCACGATGATGAACGAGGCGCGCCTCGGTGTCGGGATGGGTGCGGTGGCGCTCGGTTACACCGGCTTTCTCAAGTCGGTGCAATACGCCCGCGAACGCCCGCAGGGCCGGCCGGTCAGCGACAAGGATCCGTCGACGCCGCAGGTGCCGATCATCGAGCACGCCGATGTCAAGCGGATGTTGTTGGCGCAGAAGGCGTATGCCGAGGGTGGCCTGGCGTTGCTGTTGTACTGCGCCAAGCTCGTCGACCTCCAACACAGCGCGACCTCCGATGAGGAGCGCGACGCCACCACCCTGCTCCTCGAGATGTTGACACCCGTCGGCAAGAGTTGGCCGTCGCAGTGGTGTCTGGAGGCCAACAGCCTGGCGATTCAGGTGCACGGCGGGTACGGCTACACCCGCGAGTACGACGTCGAGCAGCACTACCGCGACAACCGGCTCAACCCGATCCACGAGGGGACGCACGGCATTCAGAGCCTGGACCTGATGGGCCGCAAGGTACCTGCGCGCGGTGGCGCGGGACTGGCGGCGCTGGGTGCGGCCATCGGGCGCACGGTCGACGAGGCAGGCCCGCTCGGCGGCCCGATCGGCGAACACGCACGTCTGCTGGACGCGGCATGGCAGCGCCTCACCGCCGTCACCGGCGAGATGTTCGGCTCCGGCGACGTCGAGGCCGCGATGGCCAACAGCGTGATCTACCTCGAGGCGTTCGGCCACATCGTCGTCGCCTGGATCTGGCTGCAGCAGGAGATCGCCGCGCACGGTCACAACGGCGACTTCTATGACGGCAAGCGCCAGGCCGCCCGTTACTTCTTCCGGTACGAATTGCCCAAGACCGCACCGCAACTCGACCTGCTGGCCAGCCTGGATCGCACGACGCTGGAGATGCGCGACGGCTGGTTCTGACGCCTAGTCGAAGCGGATGATCTGACGCACGGCCCGGCCGTCGGCCAGTTCGTCCATGCCGGAGTTGATCTCGTCGAGCGTGATCGTCGACGACACCAGCGACTCGACCGGCAACCGTCCCGCCCGCCACAGCCCCACGAAGTGCGGAATTTCGCGGGCGGGCACCGCAGACCCGAGGTAGCTACCGATCAGCGAGCGTCCTTCGGCGACGAAACCCAACGGAGACAACGACACCCGCGCATCCGGCCGAGGCAGCCCGACCGTCACCGTGCGCCCGCCCGGCGCGGTGAGTTCCACCGCGGTCTCCAGGGCGCTCGGATGACCGACGGCCTCGATGACGACGGCGGCTTTGAACCCGCTGTCCCGAGCCTCTTCCGGCGTGTAGGCGTCGTGCACCCCGAGGTCGCGCGCCCGCTCGAGTTTGTCGGGCAGCTGGTCGATGCAAACCACCCGGACGTCGTCGGCAGCCAGTGCGGTCAGCGCCGCGGCCATCCCGACACCGCCGAGGCCGACGATGGCCACGGTCTCGCCCGATCGCGGCCGGCCGGCGTTGATGACCGCACCGCCACCGGTCAGCACCGCGCAGCCCAGTAGAGACGTCACCACCGCGGGAACGTCGTCGGGCACAGGCACGACCGAGCGACGGTCGACGACCGCGTGGGTCGCGAAACCCGAGACACCGAGGTGGTGGTGGACCGGTGCACCGTCCCGCGACAACCGGCGTTCGCCGGTCATCAGCGTGCCCGCCCCGTTGGCCGCCGAGCCCGGCTCGCAGGGGGTCAGGCCGTCCGTCGCGCAGGCTCGACATTCACCACACCGAGGCAGAAATGTCATCACCACGCGGGTCCCGACCTCGACGTCGGAACCGCCGGGGCCGATCGCCTCGACCACCCCGGCGGCCTCATGGCCGAGGAGCATGGGCACGGGCCGCACCCGGTTGCCGTCGACCACCGACAGGTCGGAGTGGCAGAGCCCGGCGGCCTGTACCCGAACCAGCAGTTCGCCCGGACCGGGCGCGGCGAGGTCGAGTTCGTCGACTGTCAGGGGTTTGGACTCGGCGTACGGCCGGGGGCGGCCGATCTCCTCCAGCACGGCACCGCGGATCCTCATCACTACAGCTTGCCGTCCCGTCGTCCGGGCCGACAATCCACTGGCGTGGTCAAGCCGACGATCCGACGGGCGGGTTCGCATTACGCTGCTGGCGTGCCGGAAAGGTCCGAGATTCGGTTTCTGCCCGTCGGCGGGCGCCGCATCGCGTACGAAGTTCGGGGCAGCGGCCCGCCGCTGATCGCTCCGACGTGGTGGGTCAGCCACCTCGAACTGGACTGGCAGAACGCCGACTTTCGTCGGTTCTGGGAGGGAATCGCCGACGGGTACACGTTGATCCGCTACGACCGGCTCGGAGTCGGCATGTCCGACCGCACGCTGTGCGACTCCGATCTCAGTCTCGACAACGAGGTCGCAACGCTGCGTTCACTTGTCGACGAGCTCGGGTTCGAACGCGTTTCGCTCATCGGTGGCTCATCGGGGAGCTGCACGGCAGTGGCATTCGCCGCGGCCTTCCCCGAGCGTGTCGAGCGGTTGGTGTTGTACGGGTCCTATCCGGACGGAACGCAACTCACGGCGCCCGGTGTCGGGGACGCGATATTGGCTGCGATACAAGCACATTGGGGACTGGGATCCCGTCTTCTCGGCGACATCTTCCTCGGCAGGGCCGGCGCTGACGAGCACGAGCGTTTCGGCCGGCTACAGCGTGAGGCGGCCACGGCCGAGACCGCCGCCGCCGTCTTGGCTCTCGTCTACCGCCTCGATGTGCGTGACGTTCTCGCGCGCGTCCGCGCGCCAACGCTGGTGGTGCATCGCCGAGACGACCGGGCCGTGCCGTACCGGCTCGGGCGCGAGGTCGCGGCCGCGATTCCGGGTGCCACCTTCGTTCCGCTGAAAGGTGACGCGCACTTCCCGTGGCACGGTGACGCCGACTCCGTCGTCCGCGCATGCCGTCAAGCGTTGGCGACGACGCCGCAACCGTCATCGCGGCACGCGGCCGGCCAGGAGCAGGTGCTGTCCTCTCGGGAGCGTGAAATTCTGGCGTGCATCGCGCGTGGTCTCAGCGACCGCGAAATCGCCGAAGACCTGGTCCTGAGCCCGCACACCGTGCACCGACACGTCGCGAACATCCGCCGCAAGCTCGGCCGCACCTCACGCACTGCCGCCGTCGCGGAAGCCGCGCGACTCGGACTCCTGTGAGGTAGCCGAAAGAGGTAGCCGAAAAGGGCCATCCGCCAAAGATGGCCGCATCGGGCGATGTGTGCCTGGAGTGCCCGCTCCTACGTTTGCGATATGACCGAGATCGCCGATATCAAGTCGAGCCGCGAATCGGGCGCAAAGCCGCAATCGGCTGCGTGGCTGCGGATCTTCGCTCTGGCGTACGACCCCTTGCTGTGGCTGGGTGAGACCGCAGGCATGCGTCGCAGGCGCGCTGCGCTGCTGGCCGATGCCTACGGCCGCGTCGTCGAGATCGGCGCCGGGACTGGACTGAACGTGGCGCACTATCCGGCGGCTGTCACGGAGCTGGTGCTCACCGAACCCGAGCCGGGAATGCGTAGGAAGCTCTCGCGTCGTGTACGCCGGCACGGTTGTGCCACACGGATTGTCGACGCTAAAGCAGAGCACCTGCCATTCGTCGACGCGTCGGTGGACACCGTCGTCTCCACGCTCGCCCTGTGCACGGTCGACGAGCCTGAGCGTGTGTTGCGCGAGATTGCACGGGTGCTCCGGCCCGACGGGCAGCTGCTGTTCATCGAGCACGTGCGCGCAAGCTCGCGATTGCTGGCCGCGTGCCAGGACAGACTCGCCGAACCGTGGCGCCACTTCGCAGGTGGCTGCCGTTGCAACCGCGACACCGTCGGGCACCTGCGCGCCTGCGGCTTCACGGTCTCGGCCCAACACAGCGTCTGGCGCGCCATGCCGGCGATCGTCCACCCCCTCGTCATGGGACGTGCGACCCGCACCGTCACACCATCTGGCGAGCCTCGACGAATCTCGACGGAAACCACATGAGAGCTCGTGCATTTGGACTGCTTCACGATCCAGGCCTCCAGTAACTACTCCCGCGCGGCCGAGGCTTGCGCAAGCTCACCCTGCTAGGGAGCGGCGGCAGGCTCGAACCCTGCCGGGCTGCAAGACTGCTGTCATGCCCGAACCTACGGAGGTGCCGACCCCAACGCAGTTTCCGGTGCACTGGCCGGTGACCACCAGGTGGGCCGACAACGACATGTTCGGGCATCTCAACAACGCGGTGTACTACGCGTTGTTCGACTCGGCGATCAACGGCTGGATCAACACCAGCCTCGGGATCGACCCGCTGACCGTGCCGTGGTTGGGTGTGGTCGCCGAATCGGGGTGCCGATATTTGGCGGAGCTGCGGTTCCCCGAACCGCTCACGGTCGGCCTTGCGGTCAGCCGTCTGGGCACCAGCAGCGTCACCTACCGGTTGGGGCTCTGGCAGCACGACGGCCCGACCGCCGCGGTGGGCCACTGGGTACATGTCTATGTCGAGCGGGACAGTCGGCGTCCGGTACCGATCCCGGCCCCGATCCGCGAGCTGCTGGAGAAGGCGCGCGTTTAGTAGTCGATATGCTCGTCGGATGCCGCTCGTGAGCAAAACCGTCGAGGTGGCGGCCTCCGCCGACGCGATCATGGGGATCGTCGCCGACTTCGAGGCCTACCCCCAGTGGAACGAAGAGATCAAAGGGTGCTGGGTGCTGGCCCGGTACGACGACGGCCGGCCCAGCCAGTTGCGCCTCGACGTCGTGGTGCAGGGTCAGTCGGGCACCTTCATCACCGCGGTCTACTACCCGGGAGAAAACCAGATCTTCACCGTCCTGCAGCAGGGCGACCACTTCGAGAAGCAGGAGCAGAAGTTCTCCGTGGTCCCCCTCGGGGCGACGTCGCTGCTGACCGTCGACCTCGACGTCGAGACCAAGCTGCCCATTCCGAAGCCGATGGTGAAGAAGGCGATCGGGGACACGCTGGACTATCTGGCCGACAATCTCAAGGCCCGTGCCGAACAGTTGGCCTCCACGTAGGACCGGTTCGTCAATCGGGCAGCGCATCCAGCCACTTCTCGAAATCGCGGCCCGCGAGCATGTCGGCTTCTGCCCGCAGGTCCATCACGCGGTTTCGAATCCGATCCGCGGTCGAGCGCGGTGTGTGGCCCGGGCCGTAGAGGCCGCGTCGGAGCCGCCGCACCCGGCCGTGTGCGATCTCCCAGCGCAACGCATCGGAGACCCACTTGGGCGCCGGTCCGGGTAGGGCGAAGTTGTAGTAGTCGAGTGCGTCGATCAGGTCGGCGATGGTGGTGGGGCCGTTCTGGGACAGATAGAACGTCAGCACGTACCGCAGTTCGACGCCGTAGATGTGCCGCTTTCTGGTCATGTCACGAATGTGCCGCCAACCCCCGACAGTTCGCGCCCGCGCGCGTCACGTCATCCCCAGGTGGTCCCCGGGGCGGTCCCCTGGCGGTCTCCGGGCGGTCCCAGGCGTGCTGCCGCCGACCATTCATCCAAGTGCCCACCTTGCAGCGAAAAACTCGCTGGCAGCGAAAAATTCGCTGCTAGCCGGGCAATGATCGAAATGGTCCCCAGGCGACTCGTACCTGCGGCCGGACAATCTGCAGAAGGCCGGTCGTAAACAGCCGAGCTGCGACGGCGGGTCAGGTACAGCCGAGCTGCGACGGCGGGTCAGTAATAGCCGAGCTGCGACGGCGGGTCAGTAATAGCCGAGCTGCGACGGCGGGTCAGTAACAGCCGAGCTGCGACGGCCGGTCAGTAACAGGCGACCTGCGAGAGGCCTTACTTGTCCGGGAGCCTCAACTCCACAATCCCGTCTCGTCGAGCCGCGCGATCAGCCGCTGGGCGCCGTCGGTGAACTCGCCGGCGGTCAGGGCGACGACGGCGTCGACGTCGCGACAGCGCAGCGCCGCGGTGAGCTCGCGGTGGGTCGCCACCGCGGAAACCCCCCACTGTGGATCGCCCGCGTAGATCTGCCCCGGCAGATAGCGCGCGACGTGCAGAAGAAACCATGCCAACTTGATCCGGCCGGTCGCCCGGTTGAAGGCCCGGTGGAAGACGAACTCCGCGGCGGCTATCTCCTCGACATCATGACGCGAGACGGCCAGCTCCAACTCGTCGTTGAGCCGGTCCAACTCGTCTATCTCTTCGGTGGTGACGCGCTCGACGGCCGTGGCCGCCAGCTCCCGAGCGATCGTCGCCTGCAGCCAGAAGATGTCCTCGACGTCGGCCCGCGACAGCGGAACCACCACATGGCCACGGTGCGGTTCGAGCTGCACCATGCCTTCGCCGCGCAGGGTACGCAGCGCCTCGCGCACCGGGGTGATGCTCACCCCCAGGGCGGCGGCGGTCTCGTCGAGCCTGATGAAGGTGCCCGGCCGCAGCACGCCGGTCATGATGTCGGCGCGCAGACGCGCCGCGACCTCGTCGGACAGTTGCTCACGCCGCACTCCCCGCCGCGGCCGCGGGAGCCGTGCGGTCGGTGCGTTCACTGTGTTCTCCGGTGCGGTCTGGCCATCGTTGACGAGGGCTTGTACCCGAGCGGCCGAGGCCATAGTGTGACCGGGGCAACACCATGTTTGATCAAATGTCAAACGCGCGCAACCCCGAGATTCGATGGAGCAGCAGCAGGTGAGTTCCCTTCCACCGCCGGACCCCGACCCCACAACCCAGCCGTACCTCGCCCGCAGACAGAACTGGACCAACCAGCTGGCCCGTCATGCGCTGATGCAGCCGGACGCCACCGCGCTGCGCCACCTCGGCAAGACCACGACATGGCGTGAGCTCGACGCTCGGGTGAACGCACTGGCCGGCGCGTTGAGCCGCCGCGGGGTGAGCTTTGGCGACCGGGTGCTGATCCTGATGCTCAACCGCACCGAGTACGTGGAGGCGTTCCTCGCGGTCAACAAGCTCGGCGCGGTCGCGGTCCCGGTCAACTTCCGCATGACCCCGCCGGAGATCGCGTTCCTGGTGAGCGACTGTCAGGCCACGGTCGTCATCACCGAGGCGGTGCTGGCCAATGTCGCCACCGCGGTGCGAGACATCGACTCGACGTTGACCACGGTCATCGTGGCCGGTGGCGCCACCGAGGGCGACGTGATCGGCTACGACGAGCTCGTCGCGGAGGCCGGTGAGCCGGCGACGGTCGTCGACATCCCCAACGACTCCCCGGCGCTGATCATGTATACGTCCGGCACGACCGGCCGGCCCAAGGGCGCGGTGCTCACCCACACCAACATCGCCGGCCAGGCGCTGACGTTCCTGTTCACCAACGGCGCCGACATCAACAACGACGTCGGGTTCATCGGCGTGCCGATGTTCCACATCGCCGGCATCGGCAACATGATTCCTGGCCTGCTGTTGGGCCGGCCGACGGTCATCTATCCGCTGGGTGCGTTCAATCCGGACGAGTTGCTCGACGTACTCGAAGCCGAGCAGGTGACCGGCATCTTCCTGGTACCCGCACAGTGGCAGGCGGTGTGTGCCGCACAGCAGGCACGGCCCCGTCAGCTACGGCTGCGGGTGCTGTCCTGGGGCGCCGCGCCGGCCTCGGACACGCTGCTGCGCCAGATGTCCGAAACCTTCCCCGGCACCCAGATCCTGGCCGCGTTCGGCCAGACGGAGATGTCGCCGGTGACCTGCATGCTGTTGGGTGAGGACGCCATCCGCAAACTCGGATCGGTCGGCAAGGTCATCCCCACGGTGGCGGCGCGCGTCGTCGACGAGGACATGAACGACGTCCCGGTCGGTCAGGTCGGTGAGATCGTCTATCGCGCACCGACTCTCATGGCCGGCTACTGGAACAATCCCCAGGCCACCGCGGAAGCGTTTGCCGGCGGGTGGTTTCACTCCGGCGATCTCGTCCGCCAGGACGAGGAGGGCTATGTCTGGGTGGTCGACCGCAAGAAGGACATGATCATCTCCGGCGGAGAGAACATCTACTGCGCCGAGGTGGAGAACGCACTCGCCGCCCACCCGGCGATCGCGGAGGCCGCCGTCATCGGGCGTCCGGACGATAAATGGGGCGAGGTTCCCGTGGCGGTCGTTGCCCTCGGCGCGGCCGCGCAGACCGATCTGGACCTGCGCGAGCTCGACGCGTTCCTCGACGATCGGCTCGCCCGGTACAAGCACCCGAAGGCCGTCGAGGTCGTTGATGCGTTGCCGCGCAACCCCGCCGGCAAAGTCCTGAAAACCGAACTGCGCGCACGGTTTGGGGCCGCGAAGCCGGTCGACGCCGCCGAAAGTAGCTCCGGAGGAACGGTTTCTGCTGCGCCACAGCCGAATTAGAGAACGGAATCGGGTTTGCTAACGGTTACGGGCACAATCCGCCCGATGCCCTGCACGGCGGGAATCGCATCGGGTACATTCCTGTGGTCTGTCTTACTACCGACTGGTAGCGAGACGGGGATAACAACAATCAGGTCGGGGCAAGGAGGGGTCGTGCGACAGGGGCTGCCGGTGCACCGCGACAGTCGCCGTTGCGCCACGGGAGCACACTGGTGACGGCGTCGACCGGCGTTGTCGGTTACGTACGAGATCAGGTCAGACCCGGCCTGGAAGCGGTCGGCGGCTTCGTGCGCATGTGCGTTCTGGTCGGTAAGGCCCTGTTCAAGCCGCCGTTCCAGTGGCGCGAGTTCATTCTGCAGAGCTGGTTCCTGATGCGGGTGGCGTTCCTGCCCACACTGGCGGTCTCCATCCCGTTGACCGTGCTGCTGATCTTCACGCTCAACATCCTGCTGGCCGAATTCGGCGCCGCGGACGTCTCCGGTGCGGGGGCGGCGATCGGCGCCGTCACGCAGCTCGGGCCGCTGGTGACGGTGCTCGTGGTCGCCGGGGCGGGCTCGACCGCCATCTGCGCCGACCTCGGCGCACGCACCATCCGCGAGGAGATCGACGCGCTGGAGGTGCTCGGGATCGACCCGATCCACCGGCTGGTGGTGCCCCGCGTCGTCGCCTCCACCTTCGTCGCACTGCTGCTCAACGGCGCGGTGATCACGGTCGGCCTGGTCGGCGGCTTCATCTTCGGCGTCTACCTGCAGAACGTCTCGGCGGGCGCTTATGTCTCGACGCTGACCCTGATCACCGGGCTGCCCGAGGTCGTCATCTCGATCATCAAGGCCATGACGTTCGGCCTGATCGCCGGCCTGGTCGGCTGCTACCGCGGGCTGACCGTCGCCGGCGGCGCCAAGGGCGTCGGCACCGCGGTCAACGAGACCCTGGTGCTCTGCGTCATCGCGCTGTTCGCGGTCAACGTGGTGCTGACCACGATCGGTGTCCGGTTCGGAACAGGGAGCTGACGTGTCGACGACAACGGTCCTGCGATCTCGGTTTCCGCGGGCGTACGAGCGCACCAAGGATGTGGCCAGCGCACCGGCGCGGTTCCTCGACAGCGTCGGGCACGTCGCGTGGTTCGTCATCACCGCGGTCGGCTCGATCGGCCACGCGCTGCGCTACTACCGCAAGGAGACGCTGCGCCTGATCGCCGAGATCGGCATGGGCACGGGCGCGATGGCCGTGATCGGCGGAACGGTCGCGATCGTCGGTTTCGTGACGCTGTCCGGTTCGTCGTTGGTGGCGATCCAGGGCTTCGCCTCGCTCGGCAACATCGGCGTCGAAGCATTCACCGGGTTCTTCGCCGCGTTGATCAACGTCCGTATCGCGGCGCCGGTGGTCGCGGGCCAGGCGCTGGCCGCCACCGTCGGAGCGGGCGCGACCGCCGAGCTGGGCGCGATGCGCATCAGCGAGGAGATCGACGCGCTCGAGGTGATGGGCATCAAGTCGATCTCGTACCTGGTGTCGACCCGGATCATGGCGGGCTTCATCGTGATCATCCCGCTGTACGCGATGGCGATCATCATGAGCTTCCTGTCCGCTCAGGTGACCACCACGTTCTTCTACGGCCAGTCGATCGGCACCTACGAGCACTACTTCCGGACGTTCCTGCGTCCCGACGACGTCTTCTGGTCGTTCATCCAGGCGGTGATCATCTCGGTCATCGTGATGCTCAACCACTGCTACTACGGCTACTTCGCCAGCGGCGGCCCGGTCGGCGTCGGCGAGGCCGTCGGTCGCTCGATGCGCGCCTCGCTGGTGGCGATCGTCTGTGTGGTCCTGTTCGCCTCGTTGGCGCTCTACGGCGTCGACCCGAACTTCAACCTGACGGTGTAGCGCCATGACCGCCCCACTCAATAACCCCCGCACCCCGCCCTACAAGCTGGCCGGCCTGGTGCTGAGCCTGCTGGCAGTCGTCGGGCTGGTGCTGGTGTACATGCAGTTCCGCGGCGACTTCCTGCCGCGCGAACAGCTGACCCTCATCTCCGCGCGGTCGGGCCTGTCCATGGATCCCGGCGCCAAGGTCACCTACAACGGCGTCGAGATCGGCCGGGTGGCGAATGTGGAGGCAGTCGACGTCGGCGGTGAGCCGAGGGCCAAGATCCTGCTCGACGTCGACCCGAAGTACCTCGACCTGATCCCGAAGAACGTCGACGCCAGCATCGACGCGACCACCGTCTTCGGCAACAAGTACATCAACTTCTCGTCGCCGAAAAACCCGACACCGCAACGCATCACGTCGTCGGACGTGATCGACGTGACCACGGTGACGACGGAGTTCAACACCTTGTTCGAAACCGTCGTGTCGCTTTCCGAGCAGGTCGACCCGATCAAGCTGAACCAGACACTGAGCGCGACGGCCGAGGCGCTCGACGGGCTGGGCGATCGCTTCGGCCAGTCGATCATCAACGGCAACCAGATCCTCACCGACGTCAACGCCAGGATGCCCGAGCTCCGGCGGGACAACCGGCTGCTGGCCGATCTCGGCGAGGTGTACGCCAACGCGGCGCCCGACCTGTTCGACGGGTTGGAGAACGCGGTCACCACCGCCCGCACGCTCAACGAGCAGCAGGGCAACATCGACCAGGCGCTGATGGCGGCCGTCGGGTTCGGCAACACCGGCGGCGACGTCTTCGAGCGCGGCGGCCCGTACCTGTTGCGCGGCGCCGAGGATCTCGTGATCACCTCCGAGCTGCTCGACGAGTACAGCCCCGCGCTGTTCTGCATGATCCGCAACTACCACGACGCCGAGCCCAAGGTCGCGGCGTCGCTCGGCGGCAACGGTTATTCGCTGCGGACGCTGTCGGAGCTGATGGGCGCGGGCAACCCCTGGGTGTACCCGGACAACCTGCCCCGGGTGAACGCCAAGGGCGGCCCGGAAGGCCGCCCCGGCTGTTGGCAGCCGATCACCCGTGATCTGTGGCCGGCGCCGTACCTGGTCATGGACACCGGTGCGTCCATCGCGCCGTACAACCACTTCGAGTTGGGCCAACCGATCCTGATCGAGTACGTCTGGGGTCGCCAAATCGGGGAGAACACGATCAACCCATGAAAATCACCGGTACCGCCATCAAGCTCGGCGCCTTCTCACTGGTGCTGTTGCTGTTCACCGCGATCATCGTGGTGGTGTTCGGTCAGGTGCGATTCGACCGCACCACCGGCTACACCGCGATCTTCTCGAGCGCCAGCGGCCTTCGCTCCGGGCAGTTCGTCCGCGCTTCGGGTGTAGAGGTCGGCAAGGTGTCCAAGGTCGAACTGACCAACGGCGGTTCGCAGGCGAAGGTCGAGTTCAACGTCGACCGGTCGCTGCCGCTGTTCGAAGGCACCACCGCCTCGGTGCGCTATCTGAACCTGATCGGCGACCGGTACCTGGAACTCAAGCGGGGCGACAGCGACAAGCGGATGCCCGCCGGCGGCACGATCCCGATCGAGCGCACCCAGCCGGCCCTGGATCTCGATGCGCTGATCGGCGGATTCCGGCCGGTGTTCCGGGCGCTGGATCCCGACAAGGTCAACGAGATCGCCCAGTCGATCATCACCGTCTTCCAGGGGCAGGGCGGCACCATCAACGACATCCTCGACCAGACCGCCTCGCTGACGGCGGCGCTGGCCGACCGCGACCAGGCCATCGGCGAGGTCATCCGGAACCTCAACACCGTGCTGGACACCACGGTCAGGCACCAGGGCGAGTTCGACCAGACCGTGCAGGACTTCGAGAAGCTGATCACCGGCTTGAACAACCGCAGGGATCCTGTCGCCAGTTCAGTGGCCGACATCAGCGACGCGGCGGGCACCGTCGCCGATCTGCTCGCCGAAAACCGGCCGCTGCTGCAGAGCACCGTCGGGCACCTCGAGGCAGTGCAGCAACCGCTGGTGGACCAGAGGGAACAGTTGAACGACATCCTGGTCAGGCTGCCGACGGCGTTCAAGATCATCGGCCGGGCCGGCGGCATCTACGGCGACTTCTTCAACTTCTACGCCTGCGACATCTCGCTTCGCATCAACGGGCTCCAGCCGGGTGGTCCCGTCCGGACCGTCAAACTGTTCAGCCAGCCGTCGGGTAGGTGCACGCCGCAATGAGGACGCTCGAAGGGTCGAACAGGGTCCGAAACGGGTTGATGGGCATCGTCATCCTGATCGTGGTCATCGGCGTGGGCCAGAGCTTTGCCAGCGTGCCGATGCTGTTCGCGACACCTACTTATTACGCGCAGTTCTCCGACACCGGCGGCATCACCAAGGGCGACAAGGTGCGCATCGCGGGCGTCGACGTCGGCCTGGTGCGCGACATGGAGATCGAGGGCGACAGGGTCAGGATCGGCTTCTCGCTCGACGGCACCCAGATCGGCACGGCCAGCCGCGCCGCGATCCGCACCGACACCATCCTCGGGCGCCGCAACATCGAGATCGAGCCGCGCGGATCCGAGGCGCTGCGCGCCAACGGCGTGCTCCCGCTCGGCCAGACCACGACGCCGTACCAGATCTACGACGCCTTCTTCGACGTCACGAAGGCCGCCTCCGAATGGGACACCAAGACGGTGCGCGAATCGTTGAACGTGCTCTCGGAAACCATCGACCAGACCTACCCGCACCTGAGCGCCGCACTCGACGGGGTGGCCCGGTTCTCCGACACCATCGGCAAGCGCGACGAGGACATCAAGAAGCTGCTGGCCAACGCCAACGAGATCGCGGGCATCCTCGGTAGCCGCAGCGAACAGATCAACCGGCTGCTGGTCAACGCCCAGTCGCTGCTCGGCGCCATCAACGAGCGCCAGTACGCGGTCAGCATGCTGCTCGAGCGCGTCGGCGCGTTCTCCGAGCAGGTCAAGGGCTTCATCGACGACAACCCGAACCTCAACCGGGTGCTCGAACAGCTGCGCGTCGTCAGCGACGTCCTGCGTGAGCGGCGATTCGACCTGATGGACACGCTCGTCACCACCGCCAGCTTCGTGGCGTCGCTGGGCGAGGCGGTCGCTTCCGGTCCGTACTTCAAGGTGATGCTCGTCAACCTGCTGCCGGGCCAGATCCTGCAGCCGTTCGTGGACGCCGCCTTCAAGAAGCGCGGGATCGACCCGGAGAAATTCTGGCGCGACGCGGGCCTGCCCGCCTGGCGCTTCCCGGACCCGAACGCGCAGGGCTTCGACAACGGTGCCCCGCCGCCGGGGCCCGCCGTGCTCGAGGGCACCCCGGAGAACCCGGGACCCGGTGTGCTGAAGGGATCGCCGTGCTCGTACACGCCGCCCGCCGACGGACTTCCGCGGCCCGGCGACCCGCTGCCGTGTGCGGACCTGTCCGTGGGTCCGTTCGGCGGACCCGCCTACGGTCCGCCCAACGTGGCGACCTCGGATCCCAACGTGCACGGTCCGCAGCCGTCGCCGGGTGTGCCCGCCGCGGCCATCCCGGGTCAGATCCCGCCGAACGTGCCGGGTGCACACGGACAGCTTGCGCCCGCGCCGCCGGGAGCACGTACCGTGCCCGTCGGCCCGATGCCCCCGCAACCGCCGGACTTCACGCCCGGCATCGCCCCGCTGCCACCGGCGCTGCCCGCGCCCGCGGTGCCGGGACCCGGACAGCAGTTGGCGCCCGCGGGCCAGCCGCCACTTCCCGGGAATCCGCCGTTCCTTCCGCCGGGATCGCAGCAGGGTTAGGGGGTTAGCAGATGTCGACGATCTTCAACGTCCGAAACCTGAAGCTGCCCGCGGTTTCCCGCGCGACGGTCATCATCGGCGCGCTGATCGTGGTGCTGGCCCTGGTGGCCGCCTTCGTCGGGTACAACCTGTACAAGAAGTTGACGCACAACACCGTCGTCGCGTACTTCAGCGACACCCTTGCGCTCTATCCCGGCGACAAGGTGCAGATCATGGGTGTGCAGGTGGGGCAGATCGAGTCGATCCAGCCCGCGGGTGACCGGATGAAGGTCACCTTCAACTACGAGAACAAGTTCAAGGTGCCCGCGAACGCGACCGCATCGATCCTGAACCCCAGCCTGGTGGCGTCGCGCAACATCCAGCTGTCCCCGCCCTACACCGGAGGACCGGTGATGGAGGACGGCGCGACCATCCCGATCGAGCGCACCCAGGTGCCGGTCGAGTACGACGAACTGCGTGACTCGATCAACCGCATCCTGACCGATCTGGGGCCGACGCCGGATCAACCGAAGGGACCGTTCGGCGACATCATCGAGTCGGCCGCCGACGGTTTCGCCGGGAAGGGCAAGCAACTCAACGCGACGCTGAACAATCTCTCGGAGGCGCTGTTCGCGCTGAACGAGGGC
Source organism: Mycobacterium sp. IS-1590 (assembly GCF_001500025.1). GTDB lineage: Bacteria > Actinomycetota > Actinomycetes > Mycobacteriales > Mycobacteriaceae > Mycobacterium. The sequence continues at coordinate 126,916 of NZ_LQIW01000002.1, forward strand.
CGCGACGACTTCTTCGGTGTCGTCAAGAGCCTGGCGCTGTTCGTCAACGCGCTGCACCAGAGCGATCAGCAGTTCGTCGCGCTGAACAACGACCTCGCCGAGTTCACCAACGCGTTCACCAACACCGACCGCGAGGTCGCGAACGCGCTGGCCGACCTCAACCAGCTGTTGACCACCACGCGGTCGTTCCTCGACGAGAACGCCGAGGTGCTGACCCACGACGTAAACAATCTGGCCGACGTGACGAACGCGATCCTGCAGCCCGAGCCGCGCAACGGCTTGGAGACCGCCCTGCACGTGTTCCCCAACCTCGGGGCGAACCTGATGAACATCGTCTCCCCGACCACCGGTGGCGTCATGGGCATCCCCGTCATCAACAACTTCGCCAACCCGCTGCAGTTCATCTGCAGTTCGATCCAGGCGGGCAGCCGCCTGGGCTACCAGGAGTCGGCGGAGATGTGCGCGCAGTACCTGGCGCCGATCCTCGACGCGATCAAGTTCAACTTCCCGCCGTTCGGGGTGAACCAGTTCGCCTCCGCGCTCACGCTGCCCAAGCACATCGCGTATTCGGAGCCGCGGCTGCAGCCGCAGCCGGGATACAAGGACACCACCGTCCCGGGCATCTGGTCGCGCGACACCTTGTTCTCGCACGGCAACCACGAACCGGGTTGGGTGGCCGCTCCGGGCATGCAGGGCGTCGACGTGCAGCCCTTCACGACCAACATGATGACCCCGGAATGCCTCGCCGAGCTGCTGGGCGGGCCCGACTGCGCCGTCCCGGCCGCTCCGCCGGCATTCGGCACCACCCGCGACGGCAACCTGCCCGGCCCGCCGAACGCCTTCGACCAGAACAACCCGCTGCCCCCGCCGTGGTACCCGCAGCCGGGTCCGCCGCCACCGCCGGCGCCGGGCGTGATTCCGGGCGATCCGGGTGGTTCGCCATTGGCGGGCCCCGCGTCTGCACCGGCCGCCCCCGCCGCCCCGGCACCCGCGGGACCACCGCTACCAGCAGAGGCAGGTAGATGATGATCGCGCACAAGTGGAGCAGGTTCGCCCGTCGTGCCGTCGCGCTGAGCGCGATCGCGCTGCTGCTCAGTTCGTGTGGTTCCTGGAAGGGCATCGCCAACGTGCCGCTGCCGGGCGGCCCGGGCACCGGCTCGGACAGCACGACCATCTATGTGCAGATGCCGGATACGTTGGCGCTCAACGTCAACAGTCGCGTGCGCGTGGCCGACGTCTATGTCGGCCGCGTCCGCGCCATCGAACTGAAGAACTGGGTCGCGACGCTGACCCTGGATCTGCAGTCCGACGTCCGGCTGCCCAAGAACGCACTGGCCCGCATCGGCCAGACCAGCCTTTTGGGTTCGCAACACGTTGAGTTGGAACCGCCGCCGAACCCGTCACCGGAGCCGCTGCGCAGCGGTGACACCATCCCGCTCGCGAACGCGTCGGCCTACCCCTCCACCGAACGCGTGCTCGCCAGCATCGCCTCCATCCTGCAGGGCGGCGGCGTGCAGAACCTCGAGGTCATCCAGACCGAGATCTTCAACGTGCTCAACGGCCGGGCCGACCAGATCCGCGAATTCCTCAACAAGCTGGACACGTTCACCGACGAACTGAACCAGCAGCGCCAGGACATCACGCGCGCCATCGATTCCACCGATCGGCTGCTGTCGATCGTCGCGCAGCGCAACGACACCCTCGATCGGGTGCTGACCGAATTCCCGCCGCTGATCAAGCATTTCGCGGACACCCGCGATCTGTTCGCCGACGCCGTCGAGGCGCTCGGGCGCATCAGCCGGGCGACCAACGACTACCTGGGACCGGCCAGCGACGACCTGAACAGGAACCTGGCCGCGCTGCAGCGACCGCTCAAACAGCTGGGCCGGGCTTCGCCATACCTGATCGGAGCGCTCAAGTTGATGCTCACCGCGCCGTTCTCGATCGAGAACGTGCCGAAGGTCGTGCGTGGCGACTACCTCAACGTGTCGCTGATGGTGGACCTGACGCTGTCCGCGCTCGACAACGGCATCCTGTCCGGTACCGGCGTCTCGGGCATGCTGCGCGCACTCGAGCAGGCCTGGGGACGCGATCCGGCGACGATGATCCCGGACGTGAGGTTCACGCCGAACCCGCACAACGCTCCGAATGGTCCGTTGGTGGAACGTGGTGAATGACCTGTGCTGACCAGATTCGTCAAGATTCAGTTGGTGCTGTTCACAATCCTGACCGTGATCGCGTTGGTGGTGCTGGGTTGGTACTACCTGCGCATCCCGTCGCTGATGGGGATCGGTCAGTACGAACTGCGCGCTGAGCTACCGCGTTCGGGTGGCCTGTACGCGACGGCCAACGTCACGTACCGGGGCACCCAGATCGGCAAGGTCACCTCGGTGGAGCCGACCGAGCGCGGTGCGGTGGCCGTCATGAGGATCGAGGATCGCTACAAGATCCCTGCCGATGCGACGGCCAACGTGCACTCGGTGTCGGCGATCGGCGAGCAGTACCTGGATCTGGTCTCCACCGGTAATCCCGGTCAGACACTCGAACCGGGTTCGACGATCACCGAGAGCACGGTGCCCAGTGAGGTGGGGCCTGCCCTGGACGCGGCGAACCGGGGACTGGCGGTGTTGCCGAAGGAGAAAATCGACAAGCTGCTGACCGAAACCTCGGAGGCGGTGGGCGGTCTGGGCCCGGCGCTGCAGCGCCTGGTCGATTCGACGACGAATATCGCGCAGGGCTTCCAGGAGAACCTGCCGCAGGTCAACGACATCATCGAGAACGCGGCGCCGATCCTGGACAGCCAGGTGCAGTCCGGCGACAACATCGAGCAGTGGTCGCGCAACCTCAATGTGATCGCCGCGCAGGCCGCCGAGCAGGACCCGGCGTTGCGCAGTGGCCTGCAGCAGGCGGCGCCGACGCTGGATCAGGTCAACGCGGTGTTCAGCGGGGTCCGTGAATCGCTTCCGCAGACGCTGGCCAACCTCACGGTCGTCATCGACATGCTCAAGCGCTACAACAAGGGTGTCGAGCAGGTCCTGGTCGTGTGGCCCCAGGGCGCGGCGATGAATCAGGCCGGCACGTTGTTCGAAGATCTCGGGCAGCTGCCGCTGGCGTTGTCGATCAACCAGCCGCCGCCGTGTCTGACCGGCTTCCTGCCCGCCTCCGAATGGCGTTCACCGGCCGACACGAGCCCCGCGCCGCTGCCCAAGGGCACGTACTGCAAGATCCCGAAGGACTACCAGGCCAACGTCGTTCGCGGCGCGCGCAACTATCCGTGCGTCGACGTACCGGGTAAGCGCGCGGCCACACCGACGGAATGCCGAAGCCCCGAGCCCTACGTGCCGCTGGGCACCAACCCGTGGTACGGCGACCCCAACCAGGTTCTGTCGTGCCCGGCCGCGGGGGCTCGTTGCGACCAGGGGGTGAACCCGGGACGCGGGGTGATCCAGGCCCCCTCGGTCAACAGTGGCACCAACCCGGCACCGGCGAGCGACCTGCCGCCGCCGGTCTCCTCGGCGCCGGTGAGTGATCCGCTCACTCCGCCGGGGCAGGGCAGCGTGACCTGCAGTGGGCAGCAGCCCAACCCGTGCATCTACACCCCGGCACCGGGGCCGCCCGGTTCCTCAGCGGTCTACAGTCCGACCAGCGGTCAAGTCGTCGGCCCGGATGGCGTGAAGTACAACGTCAACAACACGGGCACGCCCGGGGATGACGGGTGGAAGGAGATGCTGGCCCCCGCCAGCTGACGATGGCGAGTCGTCCGAGCGCCAACACTGGTCGGCGTGACCGGGCGAGGACCGATGTCTTGGGGACGGTGCGCGCATCCGGCGTTCACCGCTGCGATGGTTCGAGGGTGGGACGCGGTGATGAGTCATGCTGACCCGGTTCATCAAAATTCAGTTGGTGTTGTTCGTCATCCTGACGGTGATCGCGTTGGTGGTGCTGGGGTGGTACTACCTGCGTATCCCGTCGCTGATGGGGCTCGGCCAATACGAACTGCGCGCTGAGCTACCGCGTTCGGGTGGCCTGTACGCGACGGCCAACGTGACCTATCGAGGGACGCAGATCGGCAAGGTCACCTCGGTGGAGCCGACCGAGCGCGGTGCGGTGGCCGTCATGAGGATCGAGGACCGCTACAAGATCCCCGCCGATGCGACCGCCAATGTGCATTCGGTGTCGGCGATCGGCGAGCAGTATCTGGATCTGGTCTCCACGGGCAGCCCGGGTCAGTACCTGGCGCCGGGTTCGACGATCACCGAGAGCACGGTGCCCTCCGAGGTGGGTCCGGCGTTGGATGCGGCGAACCGGGGACTGGCGGTGTTGCCGAAGGAGAAGATCGACAGGCTGCTGACCGAGACCTCGGAGGCGGTGGGTGGTCTGGGTCCGGCGCTGCAGCGCCTGGTCGATTCGACGACGCAGGTCGCGCAGGGTTTCCAGGAGAATCTGCCGCAGGTCAACGACATCATCGAGAACGCGGGGCCGATCCTGGACAGCCAGGTGCAGTCCGGCGACAACATCGAGCGGTGGTCGCGCAACCTGAATGTGATCGCCGCGCAGGCCGCTGAGCAGGATCCGGCGCTGCGTAGTGGCCTGCAGCAGGCGGCGCCGACGCTGGATCAGGTCAACGCGGTGTTCAGCGGGGTGCGGGAGTCGCTTCCGCAGACGCTCGCGAACCTGACGATCGTCATCGACATGCTCAAGCGCTATCACAAGGGGCTCGAACAGGTCCTGGTGATGTTGCCGCAGGGTTCATCGGTCGCCCAGGCGGGCCTGCTCTTCGAAGACGTCGGCCAGTTGCCGCTGGCGTTGTCGATCAACCAGCCACCGCCGTGTCTGACCGGCTTCCTGCCCGCCTCCGAATGGCGCGCGCCGGCCGACGTGTCGATGGCCCCGCTGCCCAAGGGCACGTACTGCAAGATCCCGAAGGACTACCAGGCCAACGTCGTTCGCGGCGCGCGCAACTATCCGTGCGTCGACGTGCCCGGTAAGCGTGCGGCCACACCGACGGAATGCCGAAGCCCCGAACCGTACGTGCCGCTGGGTACCAATCCGTGGTACGGCGATCCCAACCAGGTCCTGTCGTGCCCGGCACCGGGCGCGCGTTGCGACCAGGGGGTGAACCCCGGCCGCGGGGTGATCCAGGCCCCCTCGGTCAACAACGGCATGAACCCGGCACCGGCGAGCGACCTGCCGCCTCCCCGGGTCACGGCCCCGATCAGCGACCCGTTGAGCCCGCCGGGACAGGGCACCGTGACCTGCAGTGGACAGCAACCCAACCCGTGCATCTACACTCCGGCACCAGGGCCACCCGGTTCCTCAGCGGTCTACAGCCCGGCCAGCGGGCAGGTGGTCGGACCCGACGGCGTGCGATACAACGTCAGCAACTCGAGCAACCCAGGAGATGACGGATGGAAGGAGATGCTGGCACCCGCCGGCTGAACCCCACCGACGCTGATGAGACGTCAGACGAGCCGTTAGCAGAATCTGCAGAGAGCGCACCCGCGCAGGACCCGAACGCCGTAGATCGTGACGATGCGCGCCGCCGGCCGTCCCGGATCGGGCGCGGTATGGCCGGCGGGATCTGCGCGGCGCTGCTGCTGTTGGCCGCCGCGGGCGGTGTCGCGGGCTACCTGTTGTTCCGCAACGACCAGAAGGTCGCGGCCGCCGATCGCGCCGAGGCCGCCGCTCTGCAGGCGGCCAAGGACTGTGTGTCCGCGACGCATGCTCCCGACACCGCGGCCATGACGGCCGCCCAGTCCCGGATCATCGAATGCTCGACGGGTGATTTCGCCGTGCAGTCATCGCTGTATGCCGGTGTGCTGGCCGAGGCCTACCAGGCGGCGCAGGTCCAGGTGCAGGTGTCGGACATGCGGGCAGCGGTGGAAAAGCACAACGACGACGGAACGTTCGACGTCCTCGTCGCGGTGCGGGTGAAGGTGACCAATTCCGACGTCGCCGATCAGGAGCAGGGTTACCGGCTCCGCGTGAAGATGGCGCCCGACGACGAAGGCTCCTACAAGATCGCCAAACTCGACCAGGTCACCTCGTGACGTCCCTGATCGAAGCGCCGCCGGACCCGACCGACGCCGACCTGGCCGTCGACGAACCGGTCGCGTCCTGGTCGGCCCGGGCAGGCGCATTCGCCGTCGACGTCCTGATCGGGCTCGCGGTGGTCACGACGCTGGCGCTGGTGTCGCTGACCGCACCGCAGCGCAGCCCGCTGTGGTGGGGATATCTGGTGGCGATGGGGGCGGTCGTGCTGGCGATGGCGGTCAATCGCCTCGTGCTGCCGACGGTCCTGGGTTTCTCGCTCGGGCGGGCCCTACTCGGTATCGCGGTCCGCAGACGCGACGGCTCTCCCCCGGGAGTGTGGCGCCTACTCCTGCGCGAGGTCGCGCACGTGCTCGACACCGCGGCCCTGTTCGTCGGGTGGCTGTGGCCGCTGTGGGACCGACGCCGACGCACCTTCGCCGACCTGCTGTTGCGCACCGAGGTTCGTCCGGTGTCGCCGCCGGAGCGCAACGTCCGCAAGCTGACCGCCGCTGTGGCGGTCGTTGCGGCGCTGGCCTGCGCGACGGCTGTGGCGGTGAACTACTGGGTGGTGTATCGCCACGAGCGCGCGGTGGAGCAGACCAGGAACCACATCGCCGAACAGGGCCCGCGCATCGTCGAGCAGATGCTGAGCTTCAAGAGCGACACCATGGCGCAGGACTTCGAGCGGGCACAGTCGCTGACCACCGACGGCTACCGCGAGCAGTTGATCGAGCAGCAGAAGGCCGGGCAGAGCGCGGGTGTCACCTCCAACGAGTACTGGGCGGTCAGCAGCGCGGTACTGAAAGCGACGCCGGACACCGCGGAGATGCTGCTGGCTTTGCAAGGCCAGCGGGGCGATGACCCCAAGGAGCTGAAGTTCATCACCGCGACCGTGCAGGCCGAGTTCGCGAAATCCGGTGACGGCCAGTGGCGCGTCGCCGATCTCACGGTGCTGAAGCGGCCGCAGATGAATGCGCAGGGCCGATGAGCCCGCGGCGCAGAGTCGACGCCGACGAGCGGGACTTCTTCGAGGTGAAACCGAAGCCGCCGCGCCGTTGGGGGTTGCCGGTCATCGCTGCCGCGGCGGCACTTGTGATGGCCGCCGCGATCGCGGCGGGATCGCTGATGTTGGTCAGCCACGAGAACGATCGCCGGACGGTCGCCAACGACCAGGCCGCGTTGGTGTACGTCAGCGAATTCATGACCGACTACACGTCGCTGGACCCCTTCAACGCCAACGCCTACGTGGACCGGATCCTGGCGCAGGGGACGGGTGATTTCGCGAGGATGTTCAAGGAGAAGCAGAACGAGATCCTGATCCAGGTTGCGCAGGCGGAGCCGACCAGCGGCGCCGTACTGGCCGCGGGCGTGCAGCGGTGGAACGACAACGGCAGCGCCGACATCCTGGTCGCGACCAAGGTGTCCACCAAAGGTCCCGACGGCAAATCGACAGTCGAGAGCGGAAGTCGTTGGGTGGCAACGGCTATCAAGGAAGGACAGCAGTGGAAGATCAGCCAGCTGATCCAGGTGATCTGACCACCGGGCCCTCGGCGGAATTCACCGCGGCACCGCGCCGCCGGTGGTCCTTCCTTCGCCGTCGACAGAAAGAATCGGTCAACGCCGCTCCGGATTCGGCCGCGGCGGAGGCGCAGGCCGCAGCGGACACGCCCGCGCCTCGACCGGTCGGCAAGGCAAAACGTCGGGAGCGGACGCGCGTCGAGGAGGCCGACGACGACACCGTCGACCCCGACCCCACGGACGACGACGACACCGTCGACCCCGATCCCACGGACGACGACGACACCGCCGACACCGATCCCACGGACGACGACGACACCGTCGACCCCGATCCCACGGACGACGAGTCCGTCGTGCCACAGGAAGTGCGATTCGTCCCGCACCGGCCCGCAGGCAAGCGGCTCATCGCGGCGGTGGCGGCGGCCGCCGTGCTGTTCGTCGGTGCCGCCGCGTTCGCTGCGTCGAGCCTGCAGCCCTACCTGTCGGAGCGAGCCGAGATCGCCACCAAACTCGACGTGGCCCGGACCGCGGCCAGCGCGATCTCCACGCTGTGGACGTACACCCCGGACAACATGGAGACGTTGCCGGACCGGTCGGCGGCATTCCTCGGCGGCGACTTCGCCTATGAGTACCGCAAGTACATCGACGCGATCGTCGCGACGAACAAACAGGCGCAGGTCACCAATACCACGCAGGTGCTGGGCGCCGCGGTCGAGACCCTCGCCCCCGACGAGGCCACCGCGATCGTCTACACCAACTCGGTGGCGACCAGCCCGATGAGCAAGAACATCCCCTCGCTGCGCTACCTGTCCTACCGGTTGACGATGGAACGCCGCGACGCGAAGTGGCTGATCACGAACATGTCGACCATCACGTCGCTGGATCTGACACCGCAGTTGTAGTCGGGACCTGACGCGTGGCGGTCGAATCCCCTGTCTCGCAACGGTTGACGATCACCTGTCTTCTGTTGATGACGTTCGCGACCGGCCTGGTCGACGCGGTCAGCGTGCTGAAGCTCGGCCACGTGTTCGTGGCGAACATGACCGGAAACGTGATCTTCCTGGGCTTCTGGCTGGTGCCGCATTCCGGGGTGGACGTCACCGCCGCGCTGGTCGCGTTCGTCGGCTTCGTCGCGGGTGCGGTGGTCAGCGGCCGGTTCACCCGCCACCTCGGCGCCGATGTCCGGCGGTGGCTGGCGATCACCATGACGTTCGAGGTCGTGCTGCTCGCGGCGCTGTCGGTGCTCGCGGGGACCGGCGTGCTCGACTATCAGGACAACACGAAACTGCTCCTGATCGCCGGTCTCGCCGTGGCGTTCGGCGTCCAGAACTCCAGCGCCCAGCAGTTCGGTATCCAGGAGTTGTCGACCACGGTGTTGACGACGACCATCGTGCGGATCGGTTTCGACAGCCGGCTGGCCGGCGGCACCGGTGAACGGGAGAAGTTGCGCTACAGCGTGGTTCTGACGATGTGCGCCGGGGCGGTCGTGGGCGCGACGATGACCCGCTTCACCGTCGCGCCCATCATCGGGCTCGCCGCGGCGCTGGTGGCACTCAGTGGTGTCCTGTTCTGGATCGGAGAAAGGCGGACTCGGGGCTAGTCTTGCCGCATGCCTTCGGTATTCGTCACCGGCGCGTCACGGGGGATCGGCAGGGCGATCGCCGAGCACATGGCCGCGCGCGGATGGCAGGTGATCGCCGGTGTCCGCACGGACGCAGATGCCGAGGCGGTCACGGCGTCCGACGCGCAGCGGATATCGGCGGTGCTCCTCGACGTCACCGATGCCGGCCAGATCGCCGCGCTGGCCGACATCCTGCCTGCGCGACTGGATGCGGTGGTCAACAACGCCGGTGTGGTGGTCAGCGGGCCGATCGAGACGGTGACGCCCGACGAGTGGCGAAAGCAACTGGAGATCAACGTGATCGGCCAGCTCGCCGTCACGCGGGCGGTGCTGCCGCGGATGCGGGAGTCCCGTGGCCGGATCGTGTTCATCTCCAGTGTCAACGGCCGACTCTCGATGCCGTTGATCGGAGCGTATGCCGCGAGCAAGTTCGCGCTCGAGGCAGCGGCCGACGCACTGCGGATGGAGCTGCGGCCCTGGCGCATACCGGTTGTCGTGATCGAGCCGGCCCAGACCGACACCGACATGTGGCGCACCGCCGACAGCATGGTCGCCGAGGCCGAGGCGGCGCTGTCCCCCGAGCACCGCGCCCTGTACGCCAGACACATCGCGGGTATGAAGAAGATGGTGCCGGTTTCGCAACGGATTGCCGTCCCGACCTCGAAGGTCTCCGGCGTGGTCGAGGAAGCGCTCACCGCGCGCCGACCACGACCGCGCTACGTGGTGGGGCTGGGACCCAAGCTGCAGGTCGCCGTGGTGACGAAGTTGCCGACCCGGGTGCGCGATGCCGTGCTGCGCAGGGTGTCCGGCCAACCCTGACCGATGGGGGAGTTCGTCAAGCGCAATGCTTCCGCGCCCGTCGGCTTCTTCGCATGTGAAGCAGCTGGGCTGCAATGGCTTTCGATGGCCCCCGGAGGGGTGCCGTGTGCGACGGTGCTCGGTTACGACGCCACCAGCCTCACCCTGGAACGGCTGCGGAGCGTCGCACCCGGCCGAGCCGCGGCGCGGGAGTTCGGCTGCCGGCTCGCGCACACCCACGACGCGGGAGCAGCGGCGTTCGGAGCCCCGCCCGACGGTTGGGAGGCTCCCGGCTTCTTCGGGCCGATGCACCAACCGCTGCCCATGTCGTTGCGGAGACACGAACGGTGGGGCACCTTTTACGCACGCGAGCGGCTGGCGCCGATGGCACGCACGGCGGCCGAGCGCCTCGACGCGGAATGCCGCGCGACCATCGAGACCGTGATGGACATGTGCGAACAAGGCGATTTCGACGACGACGACCCACCCGCCCGGCTGCACGGCGATCTGTGGAGCGGCAATGTGATGTGGACACCGCACGGCGCGGTGCTGATCGACCCCGCCGCGCACGGTGGTCACCGCGAGACCGATCTGGCGATGCTTGCGCTGTTCGGTTGCCCCCATTTCGACCAAGTGATCGAGGGCTACCAATCCGTGCGGTCGTTGCGGGCGGGGTGGCGCGGCCGGGTCGGACTGCATCAGCTCTATCCACTGCTGGCGCACGTCGTGCTCTTCGGTGGCGGTTATGCGCGGCAAACAGCCGTCGCGGCGCGCAGCGTCCTCACCCGGTGAACGCCGATTCCGCTGATTAGGCCGCGCCGGTTAATAAGTGTCCTTATTTACCAAGCAAAGGGATTTGCTCAAATCGTTCCAGCGTGAGAGCCTGCCTGTTACGGTCACGTAAATAGCTGTTTCGTTCGAAAGGACCGGATCAGTGGCTGGCAGACACGGCAAGCATCGCAGACGCAGCCGGAGCTCCAAGAAAATCACCGCGATAGGTGCCGCCACCGCGACGGCCACCGCGCTCACCATCGGTGCCGCACCCCTGCCCGATCCGGATGACGGCTCGAAGACGGTGGTGGATGCCGACGTCAGCCTGGCCGCGGCGGTGAATCAGTGGCCCGGGCCGGATGAGATCCCCGACCTCACGTTCGGCCTCGGCCCTGCGGTGTACGACCTCGGCCAGGTCGCCGCCGAGGTGCTGATCCGGCTGGTGGTCGAGAACTTCAACCTCGCCGTGCTCGCGCAGGCGGCCGGCGCCGACCCGGAAACGGTTCTGAACAATCTGCTCGGCGGGGTGCTGGGCCAGATCCCGCCGGGTTTGCTCGGAGACGTCATCGGCGCAATTCCGATTGATGTGCCCGGTGTTGTCGGCGCGCTCATCGACCCCCTTGGGATACTCACACCCGGCGTGGAGGCGCAGCTCAGCGAACTGCTGTCCGGTTCGCTGCCCGAGACGCTCGGCGGCTTGGCCGGTCTACTCGGCCTCGACCTCAGCGATCCGTTCAACCTGTCGAACCTGCCCGGACCGGTCAACGTGATCACCGCGGGTCCGGTCTTCACCATGCTCAAGCTGCTGGGAGTCGACCTCGGCTGGGTGCCGGGCCTGCCGAACGCCATCGCCGAAGAGGTCAACAACACCCCGTACCTGGATGCGGAAGTCAGGCTGGGCGATGTCCTCAACAAGTTGGACATCCTCGGTCCCGTGTTGGACCTGCTCGACCTCCCCATCCCCGATATCGATGTGGTCGAGGTCCGGGTGCCCGTCGTCCTGAGCATGGGGCTCGGCGCCTTCTCCGCCGGGGCGGCCTACGAGCGAATCGTCGCTGATCTGGTGAACCAACCGGGCGGGGAGAACGCCGACGAGCACCCGCTGCTGGGCAGCATCACGATTCTCCCGATGATCCTGCTGCGCAACCCCGGACGGGCCAACGGCGGAATGTTCGCCCGGTTCTATCCCCTCTTCGGCCTGGCGGGCATCAAGACGGTCACACCGGAGACCGAAGCTTCCTACAGTGGCGGCCTTCCGGTGCCCGGCACCGGACTTTCCGTCGGCGGCGCGAACCTGATCCCGATCAAGATCGACGCGACGGTGCAGTACGACCTGTTGAGCGATTTCGCGGCGTGGCCGAACCCGTTCTCGTTGGCCAACAACCTGTTTGCGGGGCTGCTCCCGACCTACATGCTTCGCGGCGTCACACTCGACCCCGAGCAGTTGGCGCAGCTCGACGACCTCGCAGACCGCATCGCAGGCGGCGATCCGCTCGCGGTCAACCTCTATCTCACGCTGCGCTCGGCGACCCTGCCGTTGCTCGAGCCGCTGTACCTGGCCGCGGACGTGCTCAACCTCGTCACGCTCGGAGCGATCGCGCGCTACAACCCGTTCAGCATGGTGGCCAACGCGCTGGCCCCGGCGTTGACCAGCTTGGTGAACCTCGGCTACACCGACGTCTACTACAACCCGCAGACGGGTGGGTACGAGCGCACCCTCACCGAGGCCGGCGACCCGACGGCGTTCATGTCGTTCCCGAGCGTCGACTGGGCCCAGGTGCCCGGTGTCATCTTCAACCAGTTGGTGCAGGGCATCTTCAAGGAGTTCTTCAGCGGCAACCCGACCATAGGCACGCCGAATGTCCTGACCAGCCTGCTCCGGTTCCTCACCGGCGGATCCCTGTGGGGCACAACGCCAACCAGCGTGCTGACCAACATCGTCGATGAGGCCGTGGAACAGGCCACCGAGGATGTCCTGGCGGACGCCACGCAGGAGGAAGACGAACTTCCCTCGCCGACGGACCTGCCCGATTCGGGCGCGCGGATGCTCACTCTTGTTACGGACGAGCAGGAGGACGAGCAGGAGCCCGCTGACGAGATCACCTCCGGCGTCGTCGCGGAAGTCGTCGCAGGCGAGCCCGCAGACGACATCGTCGAGGACGAATTGGCGAACCAAACCGTTGCTCAGACGCCTGTGGAGCAGACGGTCGTGACGGAAAAGACGACGGTCGAGGACGTGAAGGCCGACGTGGGTCACGCCCTCCAGAGCGAAACCCTGCCCGCCGACACCAAGCCCGCCGAGACCAAGCCGGCCGACACCAAGCCCGCCGAGACCAAGCCCGCCGACACGAAGACCGGTGACACGAAGACCGGCGAGACCAGGACCGGTACCGGCAAGGACGGTGAGACCGCCTCGTCGAAGACCGGTTTCAAGCCGGGTAACAAGTTCAGTCCGAACACGGACGCCAAGTCCGGACCGAAGCACGCCAAGCCGGACAACGGCGAGCCGGTCCGGGCGATACCGGGATCGTCACCGCGACATGCCAAGCCGGACAACGACTCCCCGGCCACCGGCACCGGCACCTCCGGCACCGGTACCACCGGCACCGGCGACGCGGGCAGCGGAACGTCCGGCGAAGGGTCCGCCAGCGCCGCGGCCTAGTTGAACGCGAGCCAGCTCGGCAGTCCGCGTTCGCGCGAATCGCACAGCACCTGCCGGGTGTCACACGATCCGCGGGGCACGCCCGCGCCGGTCCACATGCCGCCGGTGTCGCGACGCAGCACGATCGACGACGAACCGCCGCCGTCGAGCAGGATCGCGCTGTCACTGCCCAGTCCGCGAAACAGATCCTGGATCTGGTCGGGGGTGTAGCTCCCGCCCTGGAAGACGTACATCTCGTCTTTGTCCTTGGCGTAGGCGAGCGCGGTGCGCGCCGCGCTCGGCCCGCCGTCGTTGAGCTGACCCGTATCGCCCGGCGCGAGCAGGCCGATGCCTGCGACCGCGACGAAACGCACCCCCTCGTCCACCAGCCGCTGCACCACCGGTGAAGCCGCGTCGTAATCGTCGGGGCCGGAAGGCGGTACGACGTAGGGTGCGCCGCCCACCGGAAGAATCATGGTGGACAACGCTTTCCAATGCTCGTTACCGCCGGACAACCCCTGCTTACCGGCATAGGCGACGGTGCCGGTCACCGCCACGTTCGCCCTACCCTGGCCGCGGGTGTTGTCGACGTAGGCGCCCAGCGGTGAACTGCATCCGGTGGACTTCCACGAACCGCCTCGTTGACCGCGCACGTCGAAGAAGTTGGCGTTGATCGCGATTGTCGGCTGTCCGAGCGCCTGCCAGGCCTGCAGCGGAGTGAAGATCTCCGACGCCTGCAGCAGTCCCTCTCCGGTGCGGGCGCGCGGATCGCGTTCGCAACGCGCTTGGTAACCCCGGTGCGAGTCGACCAGCAGACGGGGCGCAAGGCGGGTGGACGCCGCCTTGATGATCATCAGACGCCCGCCGCTGGTGGTCTCGTACCAGCCGCCGCCCGCGTTGAGCATCGGGGCGGGATGGCCGCCGCCGAAGTTATAGACCAGATAGGACCCGCGGGTGGCGGCGATGGCGTTGGCGAGCATTTCGCGCGCGCCGGCCGCGTTGGCGGCGGGCGCACCTCCGGCCGTCGACAACACCGCACACATCAGCAGCGCCGCGGCTGATGCCGCGAAACGCTGGATGTTTGCTGATCGTGCCGACACGTGAGGCCCCCAAGTACGACAATGAAACGGTGACACTCTCAATCTCACCTTGAACACCGTCAACTTGCGTCACAGCAGCATCACGATCCGGTCTCATCGCTCCGGCGCGTGAAACCGGGGTTAACGGGTAACCGGCCAGCGACAGACAACAAAGGGAGCAGAAATGATCGGAACCATCCTGAGCGCGCTCGTCGTCGGTCTGATCGTCGGCGCGCTGGCGCGGCTCATCATGCCGGGTAAGCAGAACATCGGTCTGATCATGACGATCGTTCTGGGCGCCCTCGGCTCGTTCCTCGGGTCCTGGCTGACCTATCAGCTCGGCTACTCGAACTCGAATGGCGGCTGGGAGGTCATCCCGTTCCTCGTGGGCATCATCGTCGCGATCGTGCTGATCGCCATCTACCTGGGCATCACCGGCCGGCGTTCGGGGACGACCCGCGGCACCGCCGTCCGCTAAGCCGTCCGCTAACGCCCCGGCGGGGCCAACCGGTACACCGCGTCGGCGTAGTCGTCGGTGATGTAGACGGCGCCGTCGGGTCCGACCACCGCGCCCACCGGGCGGCCCCAACGCGAACCGTCGTCGGACTGGAACCCGCCGACCAGCGTCTGCTTGTCGGCGAGTTCGCCGCTGCGCCAGCCGAAGAACGCCACCTCGGGGGCATACGGCGGCTCCCGGTTCCACGACCCGTGCACCCCGACGAGGGCGCCGCTGGAGTACGGCGGCGGTAACACGCCGTCGGTGAAACTCATCCCCAGCGGGGCGGCGTGCGCGCCGAGGCTCTGTTCGATGGGCGACAGGGCCGCGCAGTCGAGGCGGCTGCCGTCGGCGTTGGTCTGCACGTCGCGGATCAACGGTAGGCGCGCCGGCCCGCCGTCGGGATTGCAGAAGGGCCAGCCAAGCTCGCGGCCGGGCGTCAACCGCGCCACCGACTCGGGCGGATGCAGGCTGACGTAGTCCTGGCGGACCTCGCCGGTCTGCGGGTCTGCCACGTTGTCGCGGTTGTTGACGGCGGTCCACACCGCTCCGTCCGGCGCGACCGCCAGGCCGGTCCCGTTGCGCACGCCGGTCGCGAACGGCTCGGCGGGGCCGCCTCCGGGCGGGATCCGCATGATCGAGGCGCGCGGCGGATCGGCGTCCCGATCGGCGGCCGTGATGTTGCCGGTCGAGCCGATCGAGAAGTAGACGCTGCCGTCGGGGCCGATCGCGACGGACTTGAGCGCGTGGGCATACGCGCCCTGCAGGTCTGGGCTCTTCGCGTCGGGGAGGTTCGGAGCGATCGTGCGTGGATCGGTCGCCGCGCCCTCGGCGTAGGTGTACGCGTCGACCTGGTCGCTTTCGGCGACGTAGAGCGTGTCCCCCGCGAACGCCAGCCCGTGCGGCTGGTCGAGTCCCGCGAGCAGCGTCGACTGGCGCGGTTGCGCATCGGTGGGTGCCAGCCGCAGCACCTCACCCGTGCTCGGTTGCGACACCAGGAGCGCACCGTCGGGTGCCCACGCGGGCAGCCTCGCCTTCGGGACACGCGCCCACACCGACATGGACCATCCGGCGGGAACGAGCGCCTGGCGCGGCTCGTCGAACGGCGCCTGCGCCAGGTCCGGGTCGACGGTGACGGTCACCGCGGCCAGGTCGCCGGACGTTTCCGCGGTGACCCGGGGCTCACTCGGGGCAGGGTTCGGCGCCGGCGCGCTCTGGGGATCCGACGAGCAGCCCGTCGCCAGCATCAAGACGGCGATGCCGGCAATCGCGTTACGCCGCGGCCAAACTCGCATGCATCTCCCAGACGAGGATCTCGGCGGATGTGGTGGCGGTGACACGCTGGCCCCCCGTACCCGTGAAACGAACGGCGTCGCCCTCGTACAGGGCGCCCGCGCCTTCGAGCGCGACCTCGCCGCGAGGCACGAACAGGTGCAGATACGGGGCATCGGGCAGGTCGACGCTGTCGCCGGCCTGCATGCGTGCACCGTGCAGGGCGGCGTAGGAGTTGCGAATGGCGATCGCGGTCCGGTCGCGGTGGTCAGGCATCCCGCTGGCGATCGTCACCAGACCGCCGCGCAGCAGCTCGTCGTCGATCTCGAGTTGCTGGTAGCCGGGGTCGATCCCCGATTCGTCGGGGACCACCCACATCTGGACGAAATGCACCGGCTCTGTGTGGGTTTCGGCGCCCGTCAGCGTCCACGAGTCGTTCTTCTCCGAGTGCAGGATGCCGCGGCCGGCCGACATCCGTTGCGCCAGGCCAGGATAGATCACACCGGAGTGCCCGGTGGAGTCCTGGTGCACCAGCGATCCACGCAACACCCAGGTGACGATCTCCATGTCCCGGTGCGGATGGGTGTCAAAGCCGGTACCCGGTTTCACGATGTCGTCGTTGTTGACGAGCAGCAGGCCGTGATGGGTGTTCTCCGGCTCGTAGTGGCTGCCGAAGGAGAACGAGTGCTTGGAGTCCAGCCAGGAGATCGTGGTCTTCGCGCGGTCGTCAGCCCGGCGGATGTCGACGGTGGGGGCGTTCATGGCATACCTCTCGCTCGGCGCCCAGCCTAGGTGGGGGCTACTGGACGCGACAACATAGATGATGTGTCATGTATTCCGTGTGGCTGACGAGGCGCGAACAAGAGGTCTGGCGGAAATACCTGACGGTGACGAGCCGATTGCAGACGGCGATGCACCGGCAGCTACAACGCGACTGTGAACTGTCGCTGGCGGACTACGAGGTGCTCGTCGCGCTGAACGAGCGCGGCCCACAGCGCATCAACGACCTGGCCGAGGCGCTCTCGTGGGAGCAGAGCAGGCTCTCACACCAGCTGCGACGGATGCGCGGGCGCGCACTGCTCGAGCGCCACGGCAGCGACGACGACCGGCGCGGCGCCAGCGTCACGATCACCGACGGCGGGCACGCCGCGTTGCGGCGAGCGGCACCAGGGCACGCAGAACTGGTACGCAGCACGGTGTTCGAGGCGCTGACGCCCGCCCAGTTGCGCGCCTTCGACGAGGTTTTGGAAGCGGTGCTGGAGCGGGTGGTTACCAGTCCGCCTCGTCATAGGTGACGACGCCGCGGATGTTGCGGCCGTCGAGCATGTCCTGATAGCCGGAGTTGATGTCTTCGAGGCGGTAGGTCCTGGTGACCATGTCGTCGATGTTCAGCAGGCCCGACTTGTACAGGCCGACCAGTTTCGGAGTCTCGATGTGCGAGCTGCCGCCGCCGAAGATGTTGCCCTTCAACGTCTTTTGCAGCATCGTGAACAGGAACAGGTTGAGTTTGACGTCGACGTCCATCATCGAGCCCATTCCCGTGACGACGCAGGTCCCGGTCTTGGTGGTCAGCGTCAGCGCCTCTTCGATGTAGGAGCCCTTCATGTCCCCGACGGCGATGATGGTCTTGTCGGCCATGACGCCGTGGGTGAGGTCGATGAGGGGTGCGATCGCCTCGGCCATCGACGGGTAGACGTGGGTGGCGCCGAACTTGATCGCCTGTTCGCGCTTCCATTCGTTCGGGTCGATCGCGACGACGTGGCGGGCGCCGGCGATCACCGCGCCCTGCAGCGCGCTCATGCCGATGCCGCCGACGCCGACTATCACGACGGTCTCGCCCGGGTTCACCTCGGCGACGTTGGTGGCCGACCCGAAGCCCGTCGGCACCGCGCACCCCAGCAGGGCCGCCGACTCGAACGGGATGTCCTTGTCGATCTTGACGACGGAGTCCTTGTGCACGGTCATGTACGGCGCGAACGTGCCGAGCAGGTTCATCGGCGAGACCTCGGTGCCGCCGGCGTGCACGCGCGAGGTGCCATCGGCGATCGCCTTGCCGCCGAGCAGCACGGCGCCGCGGTCGCACAGCGAGCGATGGCCCTTGAGGCAGGGTGCGCATTGGCCGCACGCCGGGATGAACGCGAGAATGACGTGGTCGCCCTCCTCCAGGCCGGTGACATTCTTACCGACCTTGGTGATGACGCCGGCGCCCTCGTGTCCGCCGAGCGCGGGCAGGCCGATCGGGGTGGCGCCGGTGGTCAGGTGGTAGTCCGAATGACACATGCCCGCGGCGTGCAGGCGGATCTGGACCTCGTCGGCGACGGGGTCGCCGATCTCGATCTCGTCGATGCGAAACGGCGAGTTGAGCTCCCACAGCAGTGCGCCCTTGGTCTTCATGGCCGCTGACTATAGAACACGTTCTAGAAAGGGTGCCAATTCGACCGTGAACTGCGCAGATGAGCGCTCTGGACCTTCGCCGGAGTAGCTTTCGGCGGGTGACCTGCGCGTCGAGCGGCGTTCGCGAGCGCCGCTCGTAATACGCTGCCCGCGATGAGCACACCCTCGCCGAGATGGCGCGCTGTGCGGGCGATCGCCGTCTTCGCTGTGGCGTTGGTGCTGTTGATGGCGGGCAACCTCGCGCTGTACGCATCCAGCAGGCACTGGGCCGAGGACGGTCTGCAGCTCGGCGACTTCGACAAGCCCGACCGGATCGACCTCACCGTGTGGGTCAATCGGGTCGACACCGAAACGACGACCGTGGCGGCGACGATCACCGACATCGAGGCCAACGGGAAGTACGCCGACGCGGACGGCCATCTGCGCATGGACACGAAGCTGCTGAGCAACTCCTTCACCAACCCCTCGGTCAACCTGCCGAGTGGGGAGAGCGTGCCCGTCATCGAGCAGAAGTTCGGGATGGTGGGGATTCCGACCGACTACCCCTTCGATCGCTACAGCGCCTTCCTCGGACTCAACATCGCGGCCGACGACGGCACCGCGCTGCCCACGACGCTCACCGTGTTCAACAACGACTCGTTCTTCCGGGTCGGGCTGGCACCCGACCCGGACGTCGAAGGCGACAGCGTCGACGCGGATCTCTTCATGCACCGCAGCACCCCGACGATGGTGTTCGCCATATTCGTGATGGTGCTCATGCTCGGGCTGGCCGCGGCGGCCGTCACGGCCTCCTATTACGCGTTGCGCTGGCGCAGAGGCCTTGTGCTGCCGGCCTGCTCGATGATGGCCGCGATCCTGTTCGCTCTGATCCCGCTTCGTAACGCCGTGCCCGGCGGCCCGCCGATCGGCTCACTCATCGACTTCGCGGCGTTCTTCATCGCCGAGGGCGTCATCTCGATCGCGTTGATCACCAGCGTCGTGCTCGGCTACCGGCACGACATCGCATACGAGCGGGCCGAAGCGGCCAAGGCGGGCCTGAGCATCGACGAATTCGCGCTGGGCCGCAAGCCGTAGGTCAGACGGTGTCGGCCAGCCCGTAGGGGGCGAAGGTCGTGGCGTGGAATGCCACGACATGGGCGATGCCGCGGTCAGTCACGTCGAGCACGTGCAGTTGGAACGGCTCGTGCAGCCCGGTCTCCCGGTTGAGCATGTACAACGCCGCGGCCGGCTGCCCGTTGGCCGTGGTCCGGATGAACCGCATATCCCCCGGGCCCTGCGCCGGGCAGTGCGTCTTCGACAGAGCCACGATGTTCTGCGGGCCCTGATACCAGCCGTCGAACGGCGGCATCTCCCACACGGCATCCTCGGTGAACAATTCGACGAGCTTGTCGATGTCGTAGCTCTCGAACGCGGCGATGTAGCGCGTCAGCAGGTCCTGGGCCTCCGGCGACTCCGGTGGGCGCAGTTCGTCGTCCTCGCTCGGGCCGATGGCGTCGAGCTGCGCACGCGCCCGTTGCAACAGGCTGTTCACCGCCGCAGTCGACGCGCCGACCGCATCGGCGACCTCGGAGGCTTTCCACTGCAGCACGTCGCGCATCACCAGAACGGCGCGCTGCCGCGGCGAAAGGTGCTGAAGTGCCGCGACGAACGCCAGCCGAACCGATTCGCGAGAGCCCACGATGACCGAGGGGTCGGCCGGGTCGACCGCTTGATCGGGCAGCGGTTCGAGCCACGGCACCTCCTCGCGGGCGGTGATGTCGTCGAGCGGATCCGAACTCGGAGCCCCGAGACCTGTCGGCAGCGGCCTGCGCTGCCTGCTCTCCAGCGCCGTCAGGCAGGTGTTGGTGGCGATCCGGTACAACCACGTGCGCACCGACGATTTGCCTTCGAAGCCTTTGTACGACTTCCACGCGCGCAGATAGGTTTCCTGCACCAGATCCTCGGCGTCGTGCAGGGAACCGGTCATCCGGTAGCAGTGCGCGAGCAGTTCACGGCGATACCGCTGGGCGTCGGCCAGGAAGGCATCCTCGGCGCTGCTGCCATCGACATCGTGGGCCAGGACCGTCACGTCGCCGAGCTTAATCAGAGGGTCCGACAACGGATAGTCTCGCTGCGTGGCCACGACCCGCAGCGAACGCAGCTTCGACGGTATCGGCGGTGTGCGCATCGTCTACGACGTCTGGACTCCCGAGGGAGATCCGCGCGGCGTGGTGGTGCTTTGCCACGGATACGCCGAGCACGCCCGCCGGTACGACCATGTCGCGCAGCGGTTCGGTGACGCGGGCCTGCTCACCTACGCGCTCGACCTGCGCGGGCACGGCCGATCCGGTGGCAAACGGGTGCATCTGCGCAACATCGGCGAGTACACCGGCGACTTCCACACCCTGGTGACGATCGCCGCCGACGAGCACCCCCGGCTGCCGCGCATCGTCCTCGGCCACAGCATGGGCGGCGGTGTCGTCTTCACCTACGGCGTCGAGCACCCCGACGACTACGCCGCGATGGTGCTGTCGGGGCCGGCCGTCTACGCCCAGGACGGGGTGTCGCCGGTCATGATCACGGTCGCCAAAATCCTCGGCGGCATCCTGCCCGGGCTCCCCGTCGAGCAACTGCCCACCGAGGCGGTGTCGCGGGACCCCGACGTGGTGGCCGCGTACATGGCCGACCCCATGGTGCACCACGGCAAGCTCCCCGCCGGGGTCGCCAAGGCGCTGATCAAGGTCGGCGAGACGATGCCGCAGCGGGCATCCGCGCTCACCGCGCCGCTGCTGGTGGTGCACGGCGAGCAGGACAAGCTGATCCCCGTCGCCGGCAGCCGCCACCTGCTGTCGTGTGTCGCGTCGACCGACGCGCACCTGAAGGTCTATCCCGAGCTCTACCACGAGGTGTTCAACGAGCCCGAGCGTGACCTCGTGCTCGACGACGTCACCTCGTGGATCGAGGCCAAGCTTTGAAAGCGGTTGTCGCGGGGGCATTCTCACTGATAGTGGTGCTGTCGGGATGTTCGTCCTCGAACGAGGTGCAATGGCTCGACGAGGACGTCACCTTCACCGCCGGCGAGCTGACCATCCACGGCACGTACCGCTACGAGAACAGCGAGGCGACGAGGCCCGCCGCGCTGCTGATCTCCGAGAGCGGCGCCACCGACCGCAACGGTGACAACCAGGTCGCCGGGCCGGTCGGCAACATGCGCCAACTGGCCGAACTGCTGTCGGACCGCGACGTGGCCAGCCTGCGCTACGACAAGGTGGGCACCGGCCGGACCGGCCTCGGCCCGTACGCGCAACGGCCCACCGAGGTGGTCAGCTCGGTCTACACCACGGGCGCGAAAGCCGCGGTGCGCTACCTGGCCGACCAGCCGCGGACCGACGACTCCCGCATCTCGGTCTACGCGGTGGGTGAGGGCACCATCCATGCGATGACGCTGGCCGGCGACACCGACGCCGGGGCTCCGAAGGTCCACGCGCTCGGCCTTTTCCAGCCCCTGCCCGGCCGCTACCTCGACATCATCACCAACCGGGTGCGCGCCAACGCCAC
Organism: Mycobacterium sp. IS-1590; assembly: GCF_001500025.1. Taxonomy (GTDB): domain Bacteria; phylum Actinomycetota; class Actinomycetes; order Mycobacteriales; family Mycobacteriaceae; genus Mycobacterium. The sequence goes on from NZ_LQIW01000002.1 coordinate 149,076, forward strand.
TCCCGAGGTGCTGTCGGCCTGGCTGGCGGCCGTCGACCAGGTCCGCACCACGGGGACGGTGCCCGCGAACCTGCCGGAGGGTCTCGGCGCGATGGTGAACCCGGGCAACGTCAACGCGGTCGTCGAAGCCGACAGGATCGACCCGCTGACACTGGCGGCCAAGGTGCCCGCGGGCACGCCGGTGCTGCTGACCTGTTCGGACTCCGACGCGCAGGCGTCGTGCGACTCGATCAGGCCCCTCACCGACGCGCTCCGCCACACCGCACTGACTGTCGTCGAGCTCGAGGGCGTCAACCACGTGCTGCGCGACGACCCGACCGACAACGTCGCCAACTACGCTTCCCAAGACCCGCTTTCTCCACAGGTCGTCGAAGCGCTGGACCGCTTTGTCGCCGAGCAGCCCTAATCTGGCGCCCATGACCGACGACAAGATGCTGGCCCGCATCGCCGCCCTGCTGCGCCAGGCCGAGGGCACCGACAACCCGCACGAGGCGGACGCGTTCATGGCCGCTGCGCAGCGCTTGGCCACGGCCACCTCCATCGACCTTGCGGTCGCCCGGTCACACACCGATCAGCGCACGAAGGCGCAGATGCCGGTGCAGCGCACGATCACGATCGGCAACGCCGGCACCCGAGGGTTGCGGACGTATGTGCAGTTGTTCACCGTGATCGCACACGCCAACGACGTGAAATGCGATGTCGCGTCCAACTCGACGTTCGTCTACGCCTACGGCTTCCCCGAGGACATCGACACCAGCCATGCGCTCTATGCGAGCCTGGTCATGCAGATGGTCAGGGCCTCGCAGGCCTACATCGAGTCGGGTGCCCACCGCCCCACGCCCACCATCACGGCGCGGATCAACTTCCAGTTGGCGTTCGGCGCCCGCATCGGTCAGCGACTGGTCGAGGCGCGCGAGGAGGCCCGCCGGGAAGCCACGAACAGCCGCGACAGCCGGCCGGGCACCGCGATCGCGTTGCGGGACAAGGACCTCGAGCTGCGCGACTTCTACCGCGAGACGTCGGAGGCGCGGGGGACGTGGCGGGCGACCAGCGCGACGGCCGGCTACTCCTCGGCCGCCCGCCGCGCGGGTGACCGCGCAGGTCGCAAGGCCAGGCTCGGGCCCAGCCCCGAACTCGCGAACGCGCGTTCGGCGCTGACGCAGAACGGGCGCCGCGCCGCCGGGGAGACGTGACACCGCGCGACACCCAACGGGCGAAGGTGTACGCCGCCGAGGAGTTCGTCCGGACGTTGTTCGACAGGGCCGCCGAGCACGGCAACCGGGCCATCGATTTCTTCGGGACCGCGTTGACGCTGCCGCCCGAGGCGCGGTTCGCGTCGGTGGAGTCGGTGCAGCGGTATGTCGACGAGGTGCTGGCGCTGCCGGCGGTGCGACAACGGTGGCCGCGCGCGACCCCCCTCGCCGTACGGCCGCGGCGCGGGGCCGGCGCGGCCCACTACGAGGCCGACGAGACCGGTGCCGTCATCGCGGTGCCGGAAGTCCAGACCCGTTGGGCACTAAGAGAATTGGTGGTCCTGCACGAGATCGCACACCACCTGTGCCAGGCGGCGCCGCCGCACGGCCCGGGGTTCGTGACCACCTTCTGCGAACTCGCCGGCACGGTGATGGGGCCGGAGGTAGCCCACGTGTTGCAGGTGGTGTACGCGAAAGAGGGTGTGCGCTAGCGGTTTTGATCGGTGATGTCGGCGACGGCGGCGTCGATCCTGTCCCGGTCGGCCTGCAGCGACGCGGTGGCCGCGGCCGTCGCGCCCTCCAGCGCTTCGTTGAGTCGCTTCTGAACCTCCTCGACGCCCAGGCTCAGCAGCCCGTCCTCGATGACGACGGCCGTCAGGTTGTGGTGACCGTCCAGCTCCACCCGCACGGTCTCGGATTCGTCGGTTCCGGTGAAGGTCTTCGAGTTCATCCGCTGCAGCTGATCGTCCATGAGCGACTGCAACTGCTGCGCCTGCCGCAACACCGCGGCGACGTCGGGATGCATCTCGCCGGTCACGTGGCGTCTCGCCTCTCGCCGTCGGCGACCGCTCGGCGCCTGCGATTGCCGACGACGGCCTCGGTCCACGGCCGATCCTCGGTGTAGAGGTCCTCGTCGGGCGCCAACCGGGGATCGCGCCGCTTCTCCTTACCCTGCTGGGCGCCCGCGCCGTGCGCCATCGGGGCCATCCCGCCGGCCATCGCCGTACCCGCGCGGCCGTCCGACGAGGATCCCGGCGCGGCGAATCCGGCCGGCGCGTTCGGTGCGGGCGCGACCGTCTCGGCGGTCACCGGTGCCGACATCGGCGTCCCAGGCATGCCACCGCCGCCGGCGCCGCCGCCCCTCGCGCCACCTGCTCCGGCACCGCCGGCGGCGGCGGGGCGCACCCGCGGATCGGTCGGCGACGTCGGGCCCGGTGCCGCGGCCCCGCCCGGGGTGCCACCACCGCCCGACGGCGCACCACCACCCGACGGCGCACCGCCACCCGACGGCGCACCACCGCCGGTGGGAGCGCCACGTCCTGCCGGGGCAGCACCGGAGCCCGTCGCACCGTCGGCCCCCGCCGGTGACCCGGCCGTACCGTCCGTCGGCAGACCCGCGCGCTGCCCGCCGGATCGCGCACCGGTACCGCCGGGGGCAGCGACGAGGCCGGCGCCGTCGGTATCCGGGCTGGACGGCATCGCGGGCCGGACGGGTGAGAACGTCGCCCCGCTCGCATAGTCTCGGCGCACCTCGTCGGACCGCTGCTGCAGCTCGTGCATCCGCTTCTGGATCTTCGCCATCTCGGTGGCCGCCACGACGGAGTTGCCCACGGTCGCCTGTGCCGCCAACTCGAGCAGCTGCGTCTCCAGCGCGACGTACTCCGTGTGGATACCGGCGTGCTCGGTCTTGGCGCTGTCATGGGCCGCAACGATTTTCGCCGCGGCCTCGGCCAGGTCGTGCCACCCCGCGGCGAGTTGTTCCAGCCAGCCGCCGAATTCGGCCATTCGGGCGTACGCGGCGTCGGCGGCCCGGCCCTCCCAATCGCCGCTGGGCGGCCGCGGGGCGTTGCCGGAGACCCGGGTGCTGGCCAGACCCCACTGCAGCATGGCCATTTTCAGCGACGCACCGTCGTCCCCCGCCACCAGATCGGCCTGCGTCTTGTGCACGTCGCTGTAGCCGGCCGCATCGAGAGGCTGCAGAGCGCCGACCGGATGAGGCAGCGCGGGCGGCGGCGTCGGCGGGGCGGGCACCGCGATCGCTTCGACGGCTGCCCGGCGAGTGGGATCCTCGATGGCCCGCCCGCAGGTCTCGTCGACCGCCGAGTAGGCGTCGGCGGCGATCTGCAGCATCTCGGCGATGCGTTGGTTCTCCGCCTCGACCCAGCGCTGAAACTCCAGCAGCGACTGCGCGTTGGCGTTCAGATTGGCGACCGCGGCCGCCGAGGAGGGCAGCGCGTCCGGCGGCAGCACCGCTTCGGCGACGGGGTTGTGCCACTGCACCCCGCGCATCTCCGCGGACTGCCTGGTGAGCTCCGCCGGTTCGACCCGCTGGATCTCGCCCATCGCTACCCCTGCGCCCGCATGGCGGCTCAGCCCTCGAGGACCATCTGGTAGCGGCTCTCCTCGCGCGGATTGATCAGCCGTATCGGTAGCTGGCGATGGCGGGGCGTGTCGATGTAGTTGTGGCGCAAGATCACCCGGCCCACGCCCGGGTGCGGGCCGAGGTAGGTCGTCGCGTGCGGCCAGGCCACCTTGGCCTCGTTGCCGATCCTGGCGTTGACGTAGCCGGCGAACTCGTTGAATTGCGGTGTCAGCGTGACGACGGCGCCTGCGGCCGCGGACCGCACGATGAACTGGGTGAACAGCCGGGAGTCGCCGAGGTTGATGCTGGCGTCGACGTCGTCGAACGGCAGGTAGACCGGGTAGCGGTCGGCGGTCTCACCGACCAGCACCCCCGCCGACCCGATCGGTAGTTCGTAGTGGCGGTCGCCGACCGGGCTGATGCCGTGCAGCGCCGCCCGCTGCCCGCCGAACAGACACGAAAAGCCGCGCGGCGTAGCGGGATTGGCCAGGGTGGTCAGCAGCACCGTCGACCGGGGGGCCTCACCGGGCCGGATGCGGACCCGGGTGATCGTATGGTCGGCGCGCGCCGACCACCACACGTCCGGTCCGCCCGGCGCGGTGTAGGCCGCGGTGAATGTGCTGCGTCCCTTGATCGCCGACCACGTCTCGCGCTCGAAGCTGATCTCGGTGGCGCGGTCGAGATCGTCGAAGCTGCGCGCGGGACGGGCGTCGATTCCGTTGCCGGCCAACTGATCGGCGATCCGCGTCGCCGAGGCCACCAGGTACCGCGCCAGCCCGGCGACCCCGGACTCGCGGCGCTGCGACGACTTGCGGGTGGACTCGGGATCGGCGCGCAGCACGATCCAGGTGCGCCGGTTCGCCGGAGCCGGATACGGGCCGACGACCTGTTCGTAGAGCGAGATCAGCGTGGCGGGCGCGGTTTTGCCGACGCGATATCCCGATGACACCACGTCGGCCTCGAGGTCGGGGCAGTGAGCGGCGACGAGTTGTTCGACGAGCCGGGTGTCGACGACGTCGTCGGTGAACGCCGCGCCGTTGACGATCACCGTCGGGGTGAACGGCCGCGGCACCAGCTCGATGGCCGCCACCAGGTGCTCGTCCTGCCATCGCACGGCGACGTGGTCGCCCGGCATCACGGTGGCGCCCACCGCGGGTTCCGACGGCTGCTGCGGGGCGTCGCGATGCCTGCGCCGCCACGCGAACACCGCGGCCACCCAGCCGGTGATCCGCAGCCCGCGGATGGTCACCACCGAGCCCAGCCCGATCAGCACGGCGATCGTGATCCCGAGCCACAGCAAGTTCAGCTCGGCGAACACCAGGATGGTCGCGGGCATCAGCGCCGCCGCCCAGATCGCGTGTCCCGTGGTGAAGCGCAGGCCGAACATGCCGAGGATCCTGTTCATCGGCGCCTCAATGCGCGGCGGGCCAGCGCGCCGAGCCCGAGCGCGGCCGCGAGCCCGGCTCCGGCGACGACGACGGCGGTGATCGGCCCGCGGTCCGGCGGCGGGGTGAACACCGGCGGCGGCACCTCCTTGACCCGGTACTGCACTTGCTCCGGGCCGGCGGGCACGTCCCACGTCAACGCGGCGACGGGATCGACGGCGCCCGCGCCGACATAGTTGTCGACACCACCGCCCGGGTGACGCGCGGTCGCGGTGATCCTGTTCATGATCTGGGCCGGCGTGAGCGCGGGAAAGCGCTGCTTGAGCAGCGCCGCCAGACCGGAGACGTAGGCCGCAGCGAACGAGGTGCCGCTGATCGGGATCGGTCCGTCCTGGCCCTGCAGCGCGTTGACCGGATTCCCGTCGTAGCCGAGCGCCACGAGGTTCTCGGCGGGTGCGGCGGCGCCCAACCACGGGCCCGACATCGAGAACGTGCTCGGCTGGCCGTTCTGGGCGATCCCGCCGACCGTCAGCACCAGCGGCGAATACCAGGCCGGGCTCACGATCGTCTGCACCTGCTTCCAGCCGCGCGGATCGGTCGGCACCGCGGGATCGGCGGGCGGGTTCTGCGCGCAATCCTGGCCGGTGTTGCCCGCGGCGACGACGATGACCGCGCCCTTGACGTTGACCGCGTAGTTGATCGCGGCGCCCAGGCTGGTCTCGTTGATCGGGCGGGTGATCTTGTAGCAGGCCGCCTCGCTGATGTTGATGACCTGCGCGCCGAGATTGGCCGCGTGCACCACCGCGCGCGCGAGGCTGCGCAGCGATCCGGCGGTCTGCGTGGCGTTCGGGTCGTTGGGGTCCTGGCGCGTGCCCACGGTCTGAAACGCCTCGGAGGTCTGCCGCAGCGACAGGATGCGCGCGTCGGGCGCCACGCCGACGAAGCCGTCGTTGGGTGCGGGCCGACCCGCGATGATCGACGCGGTCAACGTGCCGTGCGCGTCGCAGTCCGACATACCGTTGCCGGCCTGGTCGACGAAGTCTCCGCCCGGCTCGGCGGGCACCCGCGGTGAGCCCACGACACCGGTGTCGATGACCGCGACGGTGACGCCCGCGCCCGTCGCGAATTTCTGCGCCTCGGACAACCGCAGGTAGTCGTTCGCCCAGGGTCGGTCGGCGAAGTTCGCATTGGGAAACACCGTCGGTGCCGAACAGACCCGGCGCTGCTCCATCGGCTGATCGGGCCCGGTCTCATCCGGCGGCACCGCAGCGGGATCGATCGTCGGCGGCTCGATCGCCGCCGCCGGAGGGGCGGCGACCAATGTCAGCAGCAGCACCGCCGTCAGCACGCTGAGGCGTTGGAAAATGCGCCGCACGCGCTACACACCTCCCCGGCGGCCGGACTGGTCGGAGGCGTGCTGGGACACCGGCAGCAAACTCAAATATGCCCGTTGCGCAGGGCAAACGCTCACGTCACGCCGATGGGCCGATTGCACGCAGCCAATCTTAAGGGGCCGCTCGGGGGACTCATTCCACTATTCGTGCCCCACGCCCGGCCGCCGAGGGTGCCCCGACGCCGTTCCGGGCCCTAGGTGACCGCGATGTCGAGGCCGTCGACGTCCAGGGTGAGCGCCCCGGCCGGGTCGGCGCGGAACTTGCCGCTGCCCGCCGCCTCGGCCAGCCCGCCGGTGCCCGACGCGATCCGGACCTCCCCACTGGCCACGCCGTCGCGGTAGGCGCCGTCGTGCAGCAACACCAGGGCGCCGGTGGTGCCCGCGATGGTCCCGGTGACGTGCTCGATGCCGACGAACAGCGCGCTCTTGTCCGGCGCGTAGGCCAACAGCCATTTGGTCGTCGACGTGCCCTGGATGTCGCCCTCGTAGCGTTTGGTGACCAGGGCCTCGGTGAGCTTGGTGGTCTCGTCGCCGTCCTCGAACGGCGTCTCATCCCAGCTGGCGACCTGGAAGGTCGCCTCGATGTGTCTGCTCATGACGGGCGGATACCCGGCAACGGGACCGCGGAACCGAGAGGCCGACGGGCAGCACCCCCGGCCACTGTGATAGTCAAGGCATCACGGCCGCGTTGCGTCCGCTAGCACGTCAAACTATAGTCTGGACACATGTCCAGAAGGTTCGGAGTTGTTGCGTGACACGATTTGTCCAGCTCACCGGCCCTGGATTCACCCGCTTCTGCGCGTCGTCTTGAGTTGAACATGCGCATCGCCCTTTTGTCGTACCGGAGCAAGACCCACTGCGGTGGGCAAGGCGTCTACGTCCGCTACCTGTCCCGCGGCCTCGCCGATCTCGGCCACGAGGTCGAGGTGTTCTCGGGTCAGCCCTATCCGGAGGAACTCGATCCGCGCGTCCGGCTGACCGAGGTGCCCAGCCTGGATCTCTACCGGGAACCCGACCCGTTCCGGATCCCGTGGCCCAACGAGATCAAGACGTCGATCGACCTGCTCGAGCTGCTGACCACGTGGACGGCGGGCTTCCCCGAACCACGCACGTTCAGCCTGCGCGCCGCGCGGGTGCTCGCCGAGCGTCGCCACGAGTTCGACGTCGTCCATGACAACCAGTGCCTGGGCACCGGGCTGCGCAAGATCGCCGGCCTCGGCCTTCCGGTGGTCGCCACCGTGCACCACCCGATCACCCGCGACAAGGTGGTCGACGTCGCCGCCGCCAAGTGGTGGCGCAAACCGCTGGTGCGGCGGTGGTACGGCTTCGCCGAGATGCAGAAGGAAGTCGCACTGCAGATCCCCGAACTGCTGACGGTGTCATCGACGTCGGCGGCCGACATCGCCGAGGACTTCGGCGTCGCCCCCAGCCAGTTGCACGTGGTGCCGCTGGGCGTGGACACCGCGATGTTCAAACCCGCCGAGCGACGGGTGCGCAACCGCATCATCGCGATCGCCAGCGCCGACGTACCGCTCAAGGGCGTGCGGCACCTGCTGCACGCGGTGGCCCGGCTGCGCGTGGAACGCGACCTCGAACTGCAGCTGGTCGCCAAGCTCGAACCGAACGGTCCCACCGAGAAGCTGATCGCCGAGCTCGGCATCTCCGACATCGTGCACAGCTCCAGCGGGTTGTCCGACAGCGAACTGGCCGACCTGCTGGCCTCGGCCGAAGTGGCTTGCATCCCTTCGCTTTACGAGGGGTTCTCGTTGCCCGCGGTGGAGGCCATGGCAAGCGGCACGCCCATCGTGGCCAGCCGCGCCGGCGCACTGCCCGAGGTGGTGGGCGCCGACGGGGACTGCGCCCGGCTGGTCAAGCCCGCCGACGTCGACGAATTGACCGCGGTGCTCGGCGAACTGCTCGACTCACCGCGTGAGCTGGCCCGCCTCGGCGCGAACGGCCGCAAGCGCGCGGTGGAGGTGTTCAGCTGGCAATCGGTTGCGGCGCAGACGGTTGCGGTCTACGAGAAGGCGCGTGAACGGGTGGGCACATGCTGACGGTCGACTTCGATCGGCTCGGGGTCGGCGTCGGCACGAAGGTGATCGACGTGGGCTGCGGCGCGGGCCGGCACAGTTTCGAGGCCTTCCGGCGCGGCGCGGACGTCGTCGCGTTCGACCAGAGCGCCGCCGACCTCAACGACGTCGACGAGATCCTGACCGCCATGCGCGAACAGGGCGAGGCGCCGGCGACGGCGAAGGCCGAGGCGGTCAAGGGCGACGCGCTCGATCTGCCTTATGACGACGGCACATTCGACTGTGTGATCGCATCGGAGATCCTCGAGCACGTGCCCGAGGACGAGAAGGCGATTGCCGAGTTGGTGCGGGTGCTCAAGCCCGGCGGAACGCTGGCCGTCACGGTGCCGCGGTGGCTGCCCGAGAAGCTCTGCTGGGTGTTGTCCGACGAATACCACGCCAACGAGGGTGGGCACGTGCGGATATACCACGCCGACCGGCTGCGCGACAAAGTGCTCGCCCATGGCCTGCGGCTCGAGCACACGCACCATGCGCACGCACTGCACTCGCCGTACTGGTGGCTCAAATGTGCGGTGGGAACCGAGAATTCGGACCACGTGGCGGTAAAGGCGTACCACCGAATGCTGGTGTGGGACATGATGAGCCGCCCGTGGCTGACCAGGACGGCCGAGGCGCTGCTCAACCCGGTGATCGGCAAGAGCGTCGCGTTGTACTTCACGAAACCGGTGGGCGCCGGTGCTGACGCCTGAGCTCGAAGGCGTCCCGGGCGTCGCCGGGGTGCTGACACCCGAACAGTGCCGCCAGACCGCGAAATCGATTGCCGCCACCCAGGAGTCCTCGGGTGCGCTGCCGTGGTTCGACGGCGGCCACACCGATCCGTGGGATCACATCGAGAACGCGATGGCGCTGACCGTCGCCGGGCTGCTGGAACCGGCGCGCGCGGCTTTCGAGTGGTCGCGCACCCATCAGCGTCCCGACGGATCCTGGCCCATTCAGTTGCGCAACGGCGTCGTCGAGGACGCCAACAGCGACAGCAACTTCTGCGCCTACATCGCGACCGGTGTCTGGCACCACGTGCTGGTCACCGGTGACCGGCGGTTCGCGGAGACGATGTGGCCGGTGGTGACCAAGGCGATCGACTTCGTGCTGGGCATGCAGCTCAGTGGCGGTGAGATCGCCTGGGCGAGAAGCCCGTCGGCCATCGAATCCGAGGCCCTGCTGACGGGGTGCGCGAGCATCTATCACAGCATCCGGTGTGCGCTGGCGCTCGCCGACTACTTCGACGACCCGCAACCGGAATGGGAGGTCGCGGTCGGCCGGCTCGGCCATGCGATCGCCCACCATCCCGAGGCGTTCACGGTGAAGGACCGCTGGTCCATGGAGTGGTACTACCCGGTGCTCACCGGCGCGGTGCGCGGTGGGGCGGCGCGGATGCGGATCGACGAGCGGTGGCACGACTTCGTGGTTCCCGGTCTGGGTATCCGATGCGTCGACGACCGGCCGTGGGTGACCGGTGCCGAAACCTGTGAACTGGTCCTGGCTTTGGATGCGATGGGCGATCCGGTGCGTGCCAGGGAGCAGTTCGCGGCGATGCACCATCTGCGTGAGGGCGACGGCTCCTACTGGACGGGCCTGGTGTTCGCCGACGGCAAGCGCTGGCCGGAGGAACGCACGACGTGGACCGGCGCGGCGATGATTCTGGCCGCCGACGCGCTGTCGTCGACGTCGGCCGCCAGCGGGATCTTCCGGGGGGCAGACCTTCCGCGCGGACTCGAAGGCGAGTACGACTGCGAGTGCGCGACCAGCGACCGCTAGTTACAGCGGCTCGCCGACGGTGCCTCCCGTGCGCTCCAACACCCGCATGGATCCGGTTGCCGAAACCTCGCGAAACCGGTTGGTGTCCAACGCCCGCTGGTAGATGTGGAACGGCGCCTGCCCGCCCTCGTCGGGGTTGGGGAACACGTCGTGGATGACGAGCGCGCCGCCCACCTCCACCCACCTGGCCCAGCCGTCGAAGTCGCGCTGTGCGGCTTCCTCGGTGTGACCGCCGTCGATGAACAACAGGCGCAACGGAGTTCGCCATCCGCGTGCCACCACCGGGGACCGGCCGACGATCGCGACGACGTGATCGTCGAGACCAGCGGAGTCGAGGGTGTGCCTGGCGGTTGGCAGGGTGTCGAACAAGCCGGTGACGGGATCGACCATCGACTCGTCGTGGTACTCCCAGCCCGGTTGGTGTTCTTCGGACCCGTGGTGGTGATCGACGGTGTAGATCACGCCGCCGGTCTGCTGTGCGGCGGCGCCGAGCAGCACGGTGGACTTGCCGCAGTACGTGCCGATCTCGACGCCGATACCGTCGCCGAGATACTTCACGGCAGCATCGAACAGGGCACGGCCCTCGTCGGCGGGCATGAATCCGATGACCTGCTCGGCCAGGGCGAAGAGTTCGTCTGTGGTGCGCATCGGTAACGAACCTACTCGGCGCGAATCATTGCTGGTGCAGGGGTGTTGTAGTAGCGTCCGGACATGTGTCCGACACGGCCATGGAGTCGACTCGGCGCCGTCTGACCGCCAAACAGGCCGACACTGTCGACCGCCTCGGCCGCGCTGCGGTCGAACTCCTGCACCGCGAGGGCTTCGCGGGTCTCACGGTGCGCCGCGTGGCAGCCGATGCCGGCGTCGGCGCGGCCACCGCCTACACCTACTTCTCCTCCAAGGAACACCTTGTCGCCGAGGTGTTCTGGCGCAGGCTCGCGGCGTCTCCACCGGCGGCGCACGAGTCGGAGGACCCCGCCGCCCGGGTCATCGAGGTGCTGCGTCACATCGCCCTGCTGGTGGCCGACGAGCCCGCGTTCGCCGGTGCGGTGACCACGGCCCTGCTGGGTCGCGACCCCGACGTGGAGGTGCTGCGGTTGCGCATCGGCCGGGAGATCCGCGACCGGCTGGCCGCGGCGCTGGGCGCCGACACGGATCCCGACGTCATCGACACGTTGGAGATGCTCTACTCCGGCGCGCTGGTGCGCGCGGGCATGGGATATGCGTCGTACCTCGAAATCGCGGAGCGACTGGAGAAATCGGCGCGACTGATCCTGAACTGATCTCAGCGCGATCCGAGGATCGCCACCGACGCGGTGATGGCCGGCTCGATGATGCCGCGCAGATCGTGGCCGTCCTCGACGAAGAGCGCGGTCAACTCCCGCAGACCGCCCAGGATGATGAGGGCCAGCGGACGCGAGACCGGGATCAGTTGCGCGCGTTGGAAGCCGGGGGTGCTGCTGATGTCGACCAGCATGTCGGTGAAATGCTCCATGGCCTCTCGATGCAGCGGATGCGCGACGGCGCCCAGTGCGGGTGCCTCGCGGATCCACGCCAACGTGATGGCCGGTCGCGCCGCGATGTGGTCGACGTAGGCGGTCACCGCCGAGCGGACCTGGTCACGCCAGTCGGCATCGGGGTCGGCCGCTGCGCGGACGCCGGCGATCATCGTCTCGTTGTTGCGCCGCAGCAGCTCGATCAGGCATTCCTCTTTGCTCGCGAACTGTTCGTAGAACGTGCGCTTGGAGGTTCTGGCCTGCCGCACGATGTCGGCGACGGTGGTGTCGCGATAGCCGCGTTCGGCGATCGACGCGGCCATGCCGTCGAGTAGGCGGTCGCGGAATGCGCCGTCGGCCGCGGTATGCGCGCCGTTGTCCAGCGCAGTGGTCATACCGCCTCCTCGACAGCCTTGCGTCCCCTGGTACCAAGCGGTACCGTACTACACGAATCTGCGGTACATCGTAGTACCGGGGAAGAGGCTGGGAGCGTCATGAGCGAAGCTTTGGTCGTCGAGAAGCCCACACCCGCAGCGCCGTCGCGGGCCGCGGTCAACCTGCCGCCGAAGGCGCCGATTCCCAAGCCGCTCCTGGGCCTGGCCTTCGCGGTCTCCCGACGCTGGACCGTCGCCCGGTTCGCCCGCCTCTACGGCCCCGTCTTCACAATGAACGTCCCCGTCTTCGGGCGCACCGTCGTCGTCGGGGATCCGCAGCTGGCCAAGCAGATGTTCGCAGCCAACACCGACGACGTCGGCAACATCCAGCCCAACCTGTCGCGGGTGCTCGGCCCCGGCTCGGTGTTCGCGCTCGACGGGTCCGAACACCGGCGTCGACGGCGTCTGTTGACGCCGCCGTTCCACGGCAGGAGCGTGAAGAACTACGAGGCGATCTTCGAAGAGGAAACCCTGCGCGAATCGGCCAACTGGCCCGAGGGCCAGGCGTTTCCGACTCTGGAGCCGATGATGCGAATCACCCTCAACGCGATCTTGCGTGCGGTATTCGGCGCCGATGGTGAGCAGTTGGACGACCTGCGCCGCATCATTCCCCCGTGGGTGACGCTCGGCTCGCGGCTGGCGTCGTTGCCCGCACCGTCACGCACCTACGGCCGGTTCAGTCCGTGGGGGCGGCTGGCCGAGTACCGCAGGCAGTACGACGGGGCCATCGACAAGCTGATCGACCGGGTCACGGCGGACCCCGCCTTCGACGAGAGGACCGACGTTCTGGCGTTGTTGCTGCGCAGCACCTACGAGGACGGTACCGCCATGTCCCGCAAGGACATCGGCGACGAGCTGCTGACTCTCCTTGCGGCCGGACACGAGACCACCGCATCGACGCTGGCTTGGGCGTTCGAGCGGATCACCCGCCATCCCGACGTCCTGGCCAGGCTGGTGTCCGAGGCGGACACCGAGGAAAACGGCTACCGTCAGGCCGTCCTCGCGGAGGTGCAGCGGTCGCGCACCGTGATCGACTTCGCGGGCAGACACGTCTACTCGCCGACCTTCGAGCTGGGCGAATGGGTTGTCCCGCAGGGCTATACGATGCTGGCGAGCATCTCGCTGATGCACGACAGTGCCGCCGAATTCCCCGAGCCCGAGCGCTTCGACCCGCAACGCTTCCTGGGCGCCCGGCCCCCCACGCCCGCCTTCCTTCCGTTCGGCGGCGGCACCCGCAGATGTGTCGGCGCCGTGTTCGCCAACGTCGAGATGGACGTCGTGCTGCGAACCGTTCTGCGCCACTTCGTGATCGACACCACCGGGGCGCCCGCGGAGAAGACGCACTCGCGCGGCGTCGCCTACACCCCGAAGGACGGCGGCCGCATCGTGGTGCACCGCCGCAAGACACCGCTCGCGCAGGAGGAGCCGAGGAACCGATGACGAACGCGACCGCCACCGATCAGCACGCCCCGGTCACGCCCGGCAAGTTGCCGCCGACGGTACCGCTGCCCAAACCGGTTCAGATGGTGCTGATGGCGGGATTTCGCCGCTGGTTCCTCGGGAAGGCGCTCAAGCGATACGGTCCGGTGTTCGCGATCAACGTGCCGTTCTTCGGCCGCAGCGTGGTGATCGCCGATCCCGCCCTGATCCGGACGGTGTATCTGGCGAGCACCGACGACCTGATCAACGTGCAGCCGAACCTGTCCCGGATCTTCGGTCCCGGTTCGGTGTTCGCGCTCGACGGCGTCGAGCACCGTAAGCGTCGCAAGCTGCTCGCACCGCCGTTTCACGGCCAGAGCATCAAGAACTACGAGAAGATCATCGAGGAGGAGACGCTTCGCGAGACCGCGACCTGGCCCGAGGGCGTCGAGTTCGCGACGCTCGAACCGATGAACCGGATCACGTTGAATGTCATCCTGCGCACCGTGTTCGGTGCCGACGGTGCCGAACTGGACTATCTGCGCGAGATCATCCCGCCGTGGGCCAAACTCGGTTCGCGCATGGCGACGTTGCCCGAACCGCCGTTCAAGACGGGCCCGTTCAGCCCCTGGGGGCGCCTGGAGACGTTCCGGCGCAACTTCGACCGCACCGTCTTCGCGCTGATCGAGAAGGCCGAAAAGGATCCTGCCCGCGAGGAGCGCACCGACATCCTGGCGCTGCTACTGGGCAGCACCTACGAGGACGGCACCCCGATGTCGCACCAGGACATCTCCGACGAGCTGCTCACCCTCCTGGGCGCCGGGCACGAGACGACGGCGTCGACGCTCGGCTGGGCGTTTGAGCGCTTGCGCCGCCATCCCGCGGTGCTCGCCAAGCTGGTCGAGGAGAACGACGCCGGCGGCAACGAGTACCGCCAGGCCTTCATCAACGAGTTGCAGCGCAACCGGACCGTCATCGACTTCTCCGGACGCCACGTCCTGGCACCGCATTTCGACGTCGGCCCGTGGCGGATCCCGCACGGCTACACCGTGATGGTCGCACTGGCGAACATGCACGCGAACCCCGAAGTCTTTCCCGACCCCGAACGCTTCGACCCGGACCGGTTCCTGGGCAAGCGCCCGCCGACGGCGTGGGTGCCGTTCGGCGGCGGGACCCGCCGCTGCATCGGCGCCGCATTCGCCAACGTCGAGATGGACGTCGTCCTGCGAACGGTGTTGCGCCACTTCGTGATCGAGACCGACGACGAGCCCGACGAGAAGGTGCACTTCCGTGGCATCGCGTTCACCCCGAAGGACGGCGGCCGCGTGGTGGTGCGGCACCGCACCTAGCGCGCTACTGGTTGGCCGTTTCGCGTTTGGGCAGCTTCCAGCCCGGGCGCGGGAAGTGGCAGGTGTACCCGCTCGGGTACCGCTCCAGATAATCCTGATGCTCGGGTTCGGCCTCCCAGAAGTCGGCGGCCGGGCTCACCTCGGTGACGACCTTGCCGGGCCACAGCCCCGACGCGTCGACATCGGCGATGGTGTCCAGCGCGACGCGCTTCTGCTCGTCGTCGAGGTAGAAGATCTCGGACCGGTAGCTGGTGCCGACGTCGTTGCCCTGTCGGTTCTTCGTGGTCGGATCGTGAATCTGGAAGAAGAACTCCAACAACGCGCGGTAGTCGGTCTGCGCCGGGTCGTAGACGATCTCGATCGCCTCGGCGTGGCCGGGGTGATTGCGGTACGTCGGGTTGGCGTTCTCGCCGCCGGTGTAGCCGACCCGCGTCGCCACCACGCCCGGTTGCTTACGGATCAGATCCTGCATGCCCCAGAAGCAACCGCCCGCCAGGATGGCTTTCTTGTGTTCACTCATGCCTGCGCCTCCTCATTCACGAACAGCTTCTTGTAGTCGCCATAACCCTCGGCCTCGAGGTCGTCGAGGTGGATGAACCTCAGCGAAGCGGAGTTGATGCAGTAGCGCAACCCACCCTCTGAGCGCGGCCCGTCGGTGAAGACGTGGCCGAGGTGGCTGTCGCCGTGTGCCGAGCGCACCTCGGTGCGGATCATCAGGTGCGAGAAGTCACGCTTCTCCACCACGTTGGCCGGCTCGATCGGCCGGGTGAAGCTGGGCCAGCCCGACCCGCTTTCGAACTTGTCGACCGATGCGAACAGCGGCTCGCCGGAGACCACGTCGACGTAGATACCCGGCTCGTGGTTGTCCCAATACTCGCCGGTGAAGGGCCGCTCGGTGCCGTTGCGCTGCGTGACCCGGTACTGCTCCGGCGACAAGGCGTTAACCGCGGCCGGATTCCTGTTGTATTGCTTTGCCATAGTGCCTGTATAACCGCCGAACCGAACGCGGTGTTCCTGCTGTTCATTACGGTTGTGTGATGCGCTTGTTCCTCGTCCTCATCGCCGCCGCGCTGGCCGTATGGGCGGCGCCGGTGGCATCGGCGGAGACGGCGGTGTTGGCTGAGCGGCCGGGCTATCCGGGCCTGTTGTTCGTCGACAACCCCGCGATCGTCGACCCTCACCCGCTGCGCGCGGAGTCGTACAACCGCGTCCCCGGCGACCGCGCCGTCGGCGTGCACTTCACCACCGGCACCCCGCAGTGCTACGGCGTCCACGCGACCGTGCAGGAGACGCCCGAAGCCGTCACGGTCGAACTCTTCGGCGGCACGCTCCCCGAAGCCGTGGACCGGCCCTGCATCTTGATCGCGGTGGCGGGGATCCTCGACGTCCCGCTGCAGAATCCGCTGGGCAGCCGCCAGGTACTCACCGCGTTCTGACCCTCGACAAGCTCGGTAGAACGTGTTCTAGTTCTGGTGTGACGGGCAGCACCTTCAGCCGCGAGGAACTTGCCGCGGCATTCCAGAAATTCGAGGCGACGGTCGACCGTGCCGCGCAGACCCGCGACTGGGATCCCTGGGTCGACCAGTACACCGACGACGTCCTCTACGTCGAACACGCGGCAGGCACCATGCGCGGCCGCGAACAGGTGCGCCCCTGGATCTGGAAGACGATGGAGTCGTTCCCCGGCAGCTACATGACATCGTTCCCGTCGCTGTGGACGGTGATCGACGAGGCGACCGGCAGGGTCATCTGCGAGCTCGACAATCCAATGCGCGATCCCGGCGACGGCACCGTCATCAGCGCCACCAACATCTCGATCGTCACCTACGCCGGCGACGGACTGTGGCGCCGGCAGGAGGACATCTACAACCCGCTGCGGTTCGTCAAGGCGACGGTCAAGTGGTGCCGCAAGGCCGCCGAGCTCGGCACCTTGCCGCCCGAGGCCGAGGAGTGGATGAAGCAGTACGGAGGAGGCAAGTGAGCAAGCTGGTCATCGGAGCCAACGGTTTCCTCGGATCCCATGTCACCCGCCAGCTGGTGGCCGCCGGTCACGACGTCCGCGTCATGGTGCGCCCGAACGCGAACACCAGGAGCATCGACGATCTGCCCGTCGAGCGTTTCCTCGGTGACATCTGGTACGACGACACGCTGCGCGTGGCGATGACGGGAGTCGACGACGTCTACTACTGCGTCGTCGACACCCGCGGCTGGCTGAAAGACCCGACGCCGCTGTTCTATACGAACGTCGAAGGCACCCGCAACGTGCTCGAGGTCGCCAAGGACATGCGCCTGCGACGGTTCGTCTACACCAGCAGCTATGTGACGGTGGGCCGCAGGCGCGGGCACGTGGCGACCGAGGACGACGTGATCGTCGACAAGGGTTTGACGCCCTATGTGCGCTCCCGGGTGCAGGCCGAGACGCTCGTGTTGCGATATGCGCGCGAGCACGGCCTGCCCGCGGTGGCGATGTGTGTGTCGACCACCTACGGCGGCGGCGACTGGGGCCGCACCCCGCACGGCGCGATCATCGCCGGGGCGGCGTTCGGCAAGTTGCCCTTCGTGATGCGCGGTATCGAACTCGAGGCCGTCGGCGTCGACGACGCCGCCCGCGCCATGTTGCTGGCCGCCGAACGCGGCCGGGTCGGCGAGCGGTACCTGATCTCGGAGAAGATGATCAGCAACGCGGAGGTGGTGCGCATCGCCGCCGAAGCCGCGGGGATGCCTGCGCCGACGAAGTCGATCCCGCTGCCGGTCTCGTACGCGATGGCCGCCCTGGGTACCGCCAAGGCGGGTATGACCGGCAAGGACGAGAAGTTCTCGCTCGGTTCGCTGCGACTGATGCGCGCGGAAGCGCCCGTCGATTGCAGCAAGGCTCGACGCGAATTGGGTTGGCAGCCAAGGCCTGTCGAGGAGTCGATCCGTGAGGCGGCGAGGTTCTGGGCGGGGCTGCGGGATGCGCGACGCACAAGCAAGGCCGGCTAGCACGCGGACAGGCTCGAACAGATGCCCGGCAAGCTGTCCGTCGATCTGTCCGGTGCGCCTTCTGAGGCGGCTCGCTCGAAACTGAACATCTGCATGTCGACTGCTGAAGTTTTCGTGCAGGAGTTCAGTTTCGGGATCAGCGGACGTTGAGTTCGGCGATCACCTCGGCGTAGAGCCGCGCTTTGATCGCGCCGAACACCGCGCCGGCCTTCGCCGCCAATGCCTCGGCGCGGGAGACCGCCGCGTCGAGCACTTCGCCCTCCCCGGCAGTGGCCGCGACGATTCCCGCCGCGAGGGCGTCTGCACCGCCGTAGCGCCGCGCGGTGGTCATGGCCTCGTGCGCGGTCGCGACCGGCAGGCGGGACCGGATGAGCGCGTTCATCCCGGCCGTGAACGGGATACCGAGGTCGACCTCCGGCAGGCAGAAGAAGCCGCGATCGGCGCGCATGACGATCTGGTCGTGAGACAGCGCCAGCATCGCACCGGCGGCGAAGGCGTGCCCCTGTACTGCGGCGATGATCGGCGCCGGGAACGCCAGCACCCGGGCCAGCAGCGCGTGCACATCGGCCAGGTTCGCCTCGGCCGCATCGGGATTGGCGGCCATGAACTCGAGGTCGAGCCCGTTGGAGTAGAACTTGCCGCTGCCCGTGGTGACGACGGCTCTCGGGCCGTCGGCCGCCTCGACTTCGTCGAGTGCGGAGTTGATCGCGGTGAGCCGGTCGGGGTGGAAGCGGTTCTCGTCCTCGCCGAGGGTCAACACATACACCGCGCCGCGCCGTTGAAGGTCAGCCATCACTCGATTACACCACCTGCTGCCGAATCACATCACGACCACGTTCGTGCCCCATTTCGGTTGGACCCCCGAAACGCCGCGCCGGACTCCGCCACACCCGTTTGCGCCACTCCATTGCGTGCGCCTGCTCGGCCAGTGAGGCCAGCGGCGAGATCGGAGATGAGGCGGTAGATCGCTTCGGGGTCGGCATCGATGGTGATCTCGGCTTGTGCGGAGGAAGGACCTGATTCGCTCGCGCGACGATCGTCGTCAGCGCCGATCGGACGTCAGGTCCGGCAGGTCGAAGACCGACCGAGCCAGGCGGGTTGGAGTTGCCGAATCGCACGAAGTCGCTTGATGTTTCGGGCGTCTGACTAAGAAGATTCTTGATTCAGCAATGAACGCTTGAAGTGCTCATCGGCTGGGAGGATGCTGTGAGGTTACTGAAAACACAAACGCGACCTTCGCCCGGCGTGGGGATCGACGTGAAGGTCCAAAGTCGAAATGAGGGGAACGGATGGCAACTCACCGCCGCCGCCTGCGTCACACCGTCGCCGCCGCTTCAATAGCGGCCGCAACTCTTGGTGGCATTGCGACGGGGCCGCCTATGACAGCCGGCGCCGAGCCCAGAGAGTGGGACGTAGCTGATTTCGACTTCTGCATGAACAAGGCAGTGGATCGCCACTTACGCGGCGAGACCAACAATTCGCAATTCGAAGACGATGCGCGGTTCTGCTGCGATCGATCCGGCGGAGTTTGGAGTTCGGCCGATCGTAAGTGCGTGGCACCGCCCGCCAGCGTTCCACCGCAGATTCCGGGCAACCTGCCCGTGGGAACGCTGCAGCCGGTGCAGCCTGCTCCACCCCTTGTGCACCCCAGTCCAATCGATCCATCGATGACATTTGATCCGGCGGGATAGGCCGAAGTCGGTTACCTCAATCATTCGGCCGCGGGGTGCAGCGGTTGACGCCGGAGGCACCGTTTGGCCCGGGGTCCTAACTGGTCGAACTAGAACGGTGCAGGATCGACATTGCGTGCCCGTTCGGCCTTGATCCGAGCGGCGAAATCGGCTGCGCGAGTGCGTCTTCGCTTCGGCATCTTCGCGGCGCGATCGGCCGCGGGCGGTGGAATCTCTGGCGGCGGAGGCAGGTTCGCGGTCGTGGTGTCCCAGTCGAAGAACAGCTTGCTACCGGGATGGGTGGTATAGGTGTGGCCGCTTGGTGCGGTCCAGATGACGGTCCCATCTGGGAGCTGTACGTCGCGCCAGCCGTCGGGGCCGCCATGGAACGTCTTCATCATGTGGTTCTTACGGCACAGGCATTTGAGGTTCGACGGATGCGTGGGTCCCAGCGGCCACGGGATCGTGTGGTCGATATCGCAGAGGTCGGCGGGAACGTCGCATCCCGGTGCGCGACAGTACATATCACGCATGCGCACGAATTCGGCCAGCGCCGCCGACGGCTGATAACGGGACTCGGCCTCTGGTCCCGGGGTCTTGATCGGGCGCACCTTCGCCCCGCGGCTGATCAGCCAGGGCAGCAGGGACGGGGGCAACGCCCCGTGGCCCAGTAGTACTGCGGTGCCCCGGTTCTCGGAAGTTTTCGCGTCCGACTGCGGTGGGGTGGCGCCTTCAGCGGCGGTGCTGTCCGCGGCGTCTGATTCGTCGTCTTTCGTTTCTGGAGTCGCGTCGTTACCTGCTGCAGCAGCGGCGTTTTCGAAAGCGTCTTGGTCGGCGATCACGTGGACGACGATGTTCGACGTCTGCGGACCGGCCGCGGCGCACGTCGGCGATCCGCATGCGCATCCCAACCGGTCTTGGTTGGCGGCCAAGGCGCCGATAGCGTCGGCGCGCCGCTCGCCCATACTGCGTGGATCGTTGTCGCACAGACCCTGCATCATCTCAGCGATGCGGCGTTTGAGGATCGCGGCGTCGGTGGCCAGCAACCTGCCCCACACCGAAGTGGTGCCGGCCGGGTCATCGAGATTACCGACGCGAAAATCCCGGGTGCGTGCCGTCGACTGACTTCTCCGCACCGCCAGCGGGTCGAACTTGCCGACGAGCGCGTCGATCGCCGCCTCCAGCCGCTGCTCTGACAGCGGACCCAATCGAGACGCCCGTTTCGCAAGCGCCGTGTCGATGAGCGCCAACGCCTCAGGGTCCTCGACAAGTTGGGTGCGCCAGGTGATCGCCGAGACGATCCGCGCACCGATTTCTCCCTGCTCGAACAACGCGGCCACCCGGGGCAGCCGCTCGCGCAACGCCTGCGCGATCCGCATCTGCCCGGACGCGCGTCGATGCCCGATCGTCATCGCTGCGGCCACCTCGGCGGCGACACTGTCCCACGGGTCGAAGGCACACAGATTGCGTTCGTCATCATCGCTGACCTTGCGGCGGATCAGCTCCGCGATGGCCGCGAACCGGCGCGCCGCGGCCTCGGCCTCCGCACGCGCACCGTCGGCGATGGCGGCGACGAGAGCGGCGTCGTCCACCTCCGCGAACTGTCCTCCGAACATGTGTTCGAGTATGCCACCGGGGTATGACACGTCCGGAATCGAGCCGCCACCTCGTACGTTGGCGTTGATATGAGCGATCGACCCGTACTCGAGCCCACCGCGCAACACCCGATCACCGTCGCGCCGACCGGCGCGCACGTCACCGCCCGGGTGAACGGCGAGGTCGTCGCCGACACCGATCGAGCGTTGACGCTGCAGGAGTCGACCTACCCGGCCGTGCAGTACATCCCGCTGGCCGACGTCGTCCAAGACAAACTCAGGCCCAGCGACACCCAGACGTACTGCCCGTTCAAGGGCGACGCCGCCTACTTCCACGTCGTGACCGAGGCCGGCGCCGTCGAGGACGCCATCTGGACCTATGAGAAGCCCTATCCGGCGGTCGCCCCCATCGCCGGGCACGTCGCGTTCTATCCGGACAAGGCGGAGATCGTCGTGACCCCGGCATAACCTTGGCCGGTGCACACCTCGGTGAGCGTCGTCTTCGACGGCCCGGTCAGCCCCGCGTTGACCCTGGCGCCGCTGCGACGTGGCCGAAAGGACCCCTGCTACTTCGACGCCCCCGACGGAGCGATCTGGCGCACCAGCCTGATGCGCAGCGGCCCGGTCACCGCGCGCCTCACCAAATCGGCCCCCGACACGGTCGACTGCGAAGCATGGGGTGACGGTGCGATGGAATTCGCCGAGACCCTGCCCGCCCAACTCGGGGCGTACGACGACAACGTCGGCTTCTCGCCCAGCGAACCGACGATCGTGGCCGCGCATCGACGCGTCCGGCATCTGCGGCTCGGCCGCACCGACCGGGTGCTCGAAGCGCTGATTCCCGCGGTGCTCGAACAGCGGGTCTATGGAAAGGACGCTCGCCGCGCGTGGCGGCTGCTCGTCACCAAGTACGGCGCGCCTGCGCCGGGACCGGCGCCCGTGCACATGCGAGTCCCGCCGCCTGGTGAGGTCTGGCGCCGCATTCCGTCGTGGGAGTTCCACCGCGCCAACGTCGACCCTCGGCGCGCTCGCACCGTCGTCGTGTGTGCGCAACGCGCCGACTCGCTGGAACGACTCGGCGCCCGGTCACCGGCGAAGGCCCGCGCCGCGATGGCGTCGCTTCCCGGGGTCGGCGAGTGGACGGCCGCGGAGACGAGTCAACGCGCATTCGGTGACGCGGACGCGCTCTCGGTCGGCGACTATCACCTGGCGAAGATGGTCGGATGGAGCCTGCTGGGGCATCCGATCGACGATCCCGCGATGGTCGAGTTGCTCGAACCGCTTCGCCCTCACCGTCATCGCGCGGTGCGCTTGTTGGAGGTGAGCGGTCTTGCGGTGCTGCCGCGGTTCGGCCCGCGCATGGCGATCCCCAATCTGATCGAGATGTGACGCGTGCGACGGGGTTGATTACCGCACCAATGCAGCGGGTAGTCGAAGCCACGACACCGTATGCGTGCAAAGGAGCTTCAATGCCTAGATCCAATTACACAGTCCCCGGCATGACTGACAAGGACGCCACAAAGGTCGCCGAACTGCTGCAGAAGCAGTTGAGCCGGTACAACGATCTTCACCTGACCCTCAAGCACATCCACTGGAATGTGGTGGGCCCGAACTTCATCGGCGTGCACGAAATGATCGACCCGCAGGTCGAGTTGGTGCGCGGCTATGCCGACGAGGTCGCCGAACGGATCGCCACGCTCGGCTTCTCGCCCAAGGGCACGCCCGGCGCGATCATCGAAGACCGCAGCTGGGATGACTACTCGCTGGACCGCGACACCGTGCAAGCGCACCTCGCCGCGCTCGACCTGGTCTACGACGGCATCATCGAGGACACCCGTCATAACATCGAAGAGGCCGAGGACGCCGATCCGGTGACCGAGGACATCTTGATCGGCCACGCCGCCGAACTCGAGAAGTTCCAGTGGTTCGTGCGCGCGCACCTGGAGAACGCGGGTGGTGAGCTCGCCAACAAGGGCGCGACGACGGAGAAGGCGGCAGCAAGCCAGGCCAAGAAGAAGTCCTCGGCCAAGTAACGGTGGCCAAGTATCGCTGGCTAAATCTGCGGGCGGGGGCTGCCGGTGTCAGCCGGTGCCCCGCTCGGCCGCAGCGGTCTCCCGGTCCAAGCGCTGCGCCCGGTAGATCGACACCTCGGTGCGCGACATCAACATGTAGGCGACACCGACCGCGACCATCGCGCACGGGAGCACCGAGAACGAGCCGGTCATCTCCGCCACCATGATCATCACGGCCAGCGGCGCGTGCGCGACGCTGCCGAAGCACGCCATCATGCCGACGACGACGAAGGTGGCGGGGCTGTCGGGGATTCCGGGAGCGTCGACCAGATCGCCGAGTCGCCACAGAGCCGCGCCGACGAATGCGCCCACGACCACACCGGGCCCGAAGATGCCGCCCGATCCGCCGGTGCCGATCGACAACGATGTCGCCACAATCTTGGCCAGCGGCAGTATCAGCACGATCCACAGCGGGATCGCCATCAGGGTGTCGGTGGCGGTCGCCTTCTGCGCCCATCCGTACCCGCTCGCGAGTACCTGTGGGATCGCCAGGCCCAGCAGTCCCACCGCCAGCCCGCCGACCGCGGGTTTGAGCACCTTGTGGCCGGGCAGTCGTCCGGTCAGTGCGACGGTGGCGTAGAAGATGCGCGCGTAGAGGTACCCGACGCCGGCCGCGACGACGCCAAGCACGACGAACCAGCCCAAATCCAGCGGGCTGTCGAACCGGTAGTCGGTGGCGACGAACCCGAACAGCGGGTCGAACCCGAGGATCGAACCGAGTACCGAGTAGGCGGTCGCCGAGGTGATGAATCCCGGGATCAATGCCCGGTAGTCGAAATCGCGGCGGTACACGATCGACGCCGCCAGCACCGCGCCACCCAGCGGGGCGCCGAAGATCGCCCCGATGCCCGATCCGATGCCGAGCGACACGGCCACACGCCCGTCCTGGTCGGACAGGTTCAGCCAGCGCGTCAGCATGGACCCGAAGCCCGCGGAGATCTGCGCCGCGGGGCCCTCACGGCCGCCGGAACCGCCCGACCCGATGGTCAACGCGCTGGCGATGGTCTTGATCACGATGGCTCGTCCGCGGATGGCGCGAGGGTCGGTGTGCACGGCCTCGATGGCGCTGTCGGTGCCGTGTCCCTCGGCCTCCGGCGCGAATGTCGCGACCAGCCAGGCCGATACGAGTGCGCCGCCGCAGACCACCAGCGGGATGGCCCACGGTCGTTCGAAGCCGGTCGAACCGGGGTCGCCGCCGTCGCCGACCGGTTTGGGGATGCGGTAACCGGCCAGGTCACCGAGAAGGAAGTCGCCCGCGTACTCGAGCGCCAGATAGAACACCACCGCCCCGAGGCCGGCGATGACGCCGATAGAGATCCCGAGGATCAGCCACTTACGGATGTAACCGGAGCGTCGAATGAATCCACCGAGCCCGCCGCCGGCTTCACGGGTCTCGGCCATGGTCTCCAGATGCTAGTGCGGCGCTGCGCGGTATGCAGTCAGTCTGGCGGTGATCGCCACGCCGCCACCGGGGCCGACGGCTTGCCCCTCGGCAACACCCGTCCTGCGCCCGACACGCAAAGCGGTTCCCACATAACGGGATTCGGGTCCGCTGTGGAAGGGCCGCAAGAAGTTGACCCGCAGCGACGCAGTCCGCAGCGGATGTTTCTGACCTGCGTCGTCGAGTGCCGCGGCCGCCACCAGTTCCAGCGCCATGGCCGTCACCCCGCCGTGCACGATGCCGATCGCGTTGTTCAGCACGGGATCCTCGTCCTGCAACAGAACCCGGCCCGCGCCGCCGCTCTCGGCGACGCGAACCGCCATCCGGTCGGCAAGCGTCCCGGGCGGCAGCGGGCCGGACGGGCCGTCGGGGAACGGTGCGATGTCGGCGGGCGACTGGATGTAGAACGAGCGCACGGTGGCGGTGGCGAGCACGGTGCCGCGGTGGGTGAGTTCGCACAGCGCCAACGCCACGTCGCTCTTGGCGCCGAACGGCCGGGCGGTCGCGACCACAGGTACATCGGGTGCGCCTGCGATGATCTCGGCGGCGTGCGGATCTGCTTCCAGGGACAGCTCGCTGGACACCGTCCACTCGTCATCGGCGCGGCGCCGGTGGTTGACGAGGCCGCACGCGTGATCGACCAGCATCGCCATGGGCGCGATGGTCGGGGCGCCGGTCAGCGGGTTCACCATTCCACCCACCGGAATCGAGGCCACACACTCGTCGGGCGTGTCCACGGACGTCGCGATGCCGAACCGGCCCAACGGAGTGTTCAGTGGATGTGACATCGGGATACAGCGTGACCGAACAAGCCCTGGCTATATACCCCTAGGGGGTATACCATGACCGCCATGACGCATACCGGCCATGGTGCACAACACCCGGACACGGCCGCGGAGGGTCATTCGGGCCACGACCATCCGGGCGGCCACTCGAACGGCCACTCGGGCGGTCATGACCACGCCGGCCATGTAGCCGAGTTCCGGCGCCTGTTCTGGACCATGCTCGTGCTCGCCGTCCCCACGGTCGCGCTGTCCGGGATGTTCGCGATGATCCTCGGCTACTCGCTGCCCGACATCCCCGGGATCCGATGGGTTCCGCCGGTGCTCGGCACCGTGATGTACGTCTGGGGCGGGCGGCCTTTCCTGTCCGGGGCGATCAGTGAAATCCGTTCCCGCGCACCGGGAATGATGCTGCTGATCGGGCTTGCGATCACGGTGGCGTTCCTGTCGTCCTGGGGCGCCAGCCTCGGCGTGCTGCACCATGAGCTCGACTTCTGGTGGGAACTGGCGCTGCTGATCGTGATCATGCTGCTCGGCCACTGGATCGAGATGCGCTCGCTCGCGCAGACCACGTCCGCGCTCGATTCGCTGGCTGCGCTGCTGCCCGACGAGGCCGAGCGGGTCGTCGACGGCGGCACGGAGACCGTCGCACCGGCGCAGCTGCGGGTGGGCGACGTCGTGCTGGTGCGCCCGGGAGGCAACATCCCCGCTGACGGCGAGATCGTCGACGGCGCCGCGGACGTCGACGAGTCGATGGTCACCGGCGAATCGCGCCCGGTCCGCCGCGAGGCGGGCGACCACGTCGTGGCCGGCACCGTGGCCACCGACTCGGGGTTGCGGGTGCAGGTCAGCGCGGTCGGCGACGACACGACCCTCGCCGGCATCCAGCGGTTGGTGACCGAGGCGCAGAACTCGTCGTCGCGGGCCCAGCGCCTGGCGGACAAGGCGGCGGGCTGGCTGTTCTGGTTCGCATTGTCGGCGGCGGTCGTCACGGCGGTGGTGTGGTCGTTCGCGGGAATGCCCGCAGCGGCCGTCGTCAGGACCATCACGGTGCTGGTGATCGCCTGTCCGCACGCGCTCGGGCTGGCGATACCGCTGGTGGTCTCGATCGCCACCGAACGCGCCGCGCGCGGCGGAGTTCTGGTCAAGGACCGGCTTGCGCTGGAGAGCATGCGCACCGTCGAGGCCGTGTTGTTCGACAAGACCGGCACGCTGACCAAGGGGGAGCCGACGGTCACCGGGGTTGCGACCGCGCCCGCCCAATCGGCCGAGGACGTCCTGACGTGGGCGGCGGCGGCCGAGGCGTACTCCGAGCATCCGCTGGCCCGGGCGATCGTCGCGGCCGCGCGCGACCGCTCGCTGACGCTGCCACCGACCACCGACTTCAGCTCGTCCCCGGCGGTCGGCGTCACGGCCACCGTCGGGGGCCGAACCGTCCAGGTCGGCGGGCCGCGGATGCTGGTCGAAGCCGGGCTCACCGAGCTGCCCGATACCGGGCGGTGGCGCGACGAAGGGGCGATCATCCTGCACGTCGTCGTCGACGGTGAGGCCGTGGGGGCGATCAAGCTGGCGGACGAGGTGCGACCGGAATCGCGGCAGGTGGTGGAGGCGCTGACCAAACTCGGCGTCGAAGTGGTGATGATCACCGGCGACGCGGAGGCCGTCGCGCGATCCGTGGCCGCCGACCTGGGGATCGAGCGCGTGTTCGCCGGGGTACGGCCGGAAGACAAGGCGGCGAAGGTGGCCGAACTGCAGCGCGAGGGCCGCAAAGTGGCGATGGTCGGGGACGGCGTCAACGACGCCCCCGCACTCGCCCAGGCCGACGTCGGTATCGCGATCGGCGCGGGGACCGACGTGGCGATCGCCTCGGCCGGGGTGATCCTGGCCGGATCGGATCCGCGCTCGGTGCTTTCGGTGCTGCTGCTGTCCCGCGCCGCCTATCGCAAGATGAAGCAAAACCTTTGGTGGGCAGCGGGATACAACCTGGTGTCGGTGCCGCTGGCTGCTGGGGTGCTGGCACCGGTCGGCTTCATCCTGCCGATGTCCGTCGGCGCGATCTTGATGTCGGCGTCGACCGTGGTGGTGGCGCTGAATGCCCAGCTGCTGCGACGGCTGGACCTCACCCCCGAGGCCAGCCTAAAGGCGGTTTTATAAGAATCTGGCTAGGCTTTGCGCAAACTTCAACACACCGGTCTAAGCTGGTAAAAGCGCTGAAATTGCGCGCTTCAGCAAACGCCAGGCGGCGTCGGGAGGCAAGTGTGATGTGTACCGCACTCCGCTGGAGAATTGCTGCACGCCTTGAAAATGCCAGGGCGACAACGGAATCGGACGCCGGGCGGGGCGGTGGGCAGCGAGCCGTCCACACCGTCCTGCCGCTCTAGTTAGGCTCTACTAAGTTGGCATGTCACCCGGTGTTTGTCATATCGTTTTCTCCACTCGGGGCAAGTGGAAACAGGCCGGCGTTCGATGCTGCACGAAGGCACTCCATAGCCGGACCGGCAAACCGCCGTTGTCTACGGCTGTCAGGCAGAAGCTTCGTAAGACGTGCAGGAAAAGGGTAGGTGGGAATGGCGCCCAGGATGCAAGGGCTGTACAACCCCGCGTTCGAGCACGACGCGTGCGGCGTGGCGATGGTGGCCGATATGCACGGTCGCCGCAGTCGCGACATCGTCGACAAGGCGATCACCGCTCTGGTGAACCTGGAGCACCGTGGGGCGCAGGGCGCCGAGCCGAACACCGGCGATGGTGCGGGCATCATGTTGCAGGTCCCCGACTCGTTCCTGCGCGAGGTCGTCGACTTCGACCTGCCGGAGCCGGGTAGCTACGCCACCGGAATCGCGTTCCTGCCGCAGTCGTCGAAGGATGCGGCGACCGCGTGCGAGGCCGTCGAGAAGATCGCCGAGGCCGAAGGACTCGAGGTCCTGGGTTGGCGTGAGGTGCCGATCGACGACTCGCCGCTGGGCGCCCTGGCCCGCGACGCGATGCCGACGTTCCGGCAGGTGTTCATGGGCGGTGCTTCAGGCATGGAGTTGGAGCGTCGCGCGTACGTGGTGCGCAAGCGCGCCGAACACGAGCTGGGCACCAAGGGGCCGGGCCAGGACGGGCCGGGACGCGAAACCGTGTACTTCCCAAGCCTTTCCGGACAGACCTTCGTCTACAAGGGCATGCTGACCACCCCGCAGCTCAAGGCCTTCTACCTCGACCTGCAGGACGACCGGCTCACCAGTGCGCTGGGCATCGTGCACTCGCGCTTCTCGACCAACACGTTCCCGTCGTGGCCGCTGGCCCACCCGTTCCGGCGCATCGCCCACAACGGCGAGATCAACACCGTTACCGGCAACGAGAACTGGATGCGCGCACGAGAGGCGCTCATCAAGACCGACGTGTTCGGCCCGAATCAGGACCTCGACAAGATCACCCCGGTCTGCACCCCGGGGGCGTCGGACACCGCCCGGTTCGACGAGGTGCTCGAACTGCTGCACCTGGGCGGGCGAAGCCTGCCGCACGCGGTGCTGATGATGATTCCGGAGGCCTGGGAGCGCAACGAGTCGATGGACCCGGCGCGCCGGGCGTTCTACGAGTACCACGCCTCGCTGATGGAGCCGTGGGACGGCCCGGCCTCGATGACCTTCACCGACGGCACGGTGATCGGGGCGGTGCTCGACCGCAACGGTCTCCGGCCGTCGCGGATCTGGGTGACCAGGGACGGTCTGGTGGTCATGGCCTCGGAGGCCGGCGTGCTCGACCTCGATCCGTCGACGGTGGTCAAGAGGATGCGCCTGCAGCCGGGCCGCATGTTCCTGGTCGACACCTCCAAGGGCCGCATCGTCGAGGACGAGGAGATCAAGGCCGAACTCGCCGCCGAACGCCCGTATCGGGAGTGGCTCGATGCCGGCCTGTTCCACCTCGACGAACTTCCGCCCGGTGACTACGTGCGCATGCCCCACCACCGGGTGGTGTTGCGCCAGCAGATCTTCGGCTTCACCTACGAGGAGCTCAACCTGTTGGTCGCGCCGATGGCGCGCACCGGCGCCGAGCCGCTCGGCTCGATGGGCACCGACACCCCCGTCGCCGTGCTGTCGCAGCGGCCGCGGATGCTCTACGACTACTTCCAGCAGTTGTTCGCCCAGGTGACCAATCCTCCGCTGGACGCCATCCGTGAAGAGGTGGTGACCAGCCTGCAGGGCACGGTCGGCCCCGAGGGCGACCTGCTCAACCCGGACGCCGAGTCGTGCCGCCAGATCGTGCTGCCACAGCCGATCCTGCGTAACGCCGAACTGTCCAAGCTGATCTGCGTCGACCCCGACCACGAGATCCGCGGCCACAAGCACGGGATGCGCGCGGCGGTGATCCGCTGCCTGTACCCGGTCAACCGCGGTGGGCAGGGCCTCAAGGAAGCCCTCGACAACGTGCGCGCGAAGGTGTCGGGCGCGATCCGCGAGGGGGCGCGCATCATCGTGCTCTCCGACCGCGAATCCAACGAGCAGATGGCGCCGATCCCGTCGCTGCTGTCGGTCTCGGCGGTGCACCACCACCTCGTCCGGGAGCGCACTCGCACCAAGGTCGGGCTGGTCGTGGAGGCCGGTGACGCCCGCGAGGTGCACCACATGGCCATGCTGTGCGGCTTCGGTGCGGCGGCGATCAACCCGTACATGGCGTTCGAGTCGATCGAGGACATGGTCGACCGCGGCGTGATCACCGGCATCTCCAGCGACCAGGCCAAGGCCAACTACGTCAAGGCCGCGGGCAAGGGCGTGCTGAAGGTCATGTCGAAGATGGGCATCTCCACGCTCGCCTCCTACACCGGCGCCCAACTGTTCCAGGCCATCGGCATCAACCAGCAGGTGCTCGACGAGTACTTCACCGGGTTGACCTGTCCCGTCGGTGGAATCGACCTCAACGACATCGCCGACGACGTCGCCGCCCGGCACTCGTTGGCCTATCTCGACCGGCCCGACGAGTGGGCGCACCGCGAACTCGAGGTCGGCGGTGAGTACCAGTGGCGCCGGGAGGGTGAGTACCACCTGTTCAACCCGGACACGGTGTTCAAGCTGCAGCACTCCACCCGCACCGGTCAGTACTCGATCTTCAAGGAGTACACCAAGCTGGTCGACGACCAGAGCGAGCGGATGGCCTCGCTGCGCGGGCTGCTCAAGTTCCGCGACGGGTTGCGCCCGCCGGTGCCGCTCGAGGAGGTGGAGCCCGCCAGCGAGATCGTCAAGCGGTTCTCCACCGGCGCGATGAGCTACGGTTCGATCTCGGCCGAGGCGCACGAGACGTTGGCCATTGCGATGAACCGCCTTGGCGGACGATCGAATTCGGGTGAGGGCGGCGAGCACGTCAACCGTTTCGACCGCGACGAGAACGGCGACTGGCGCCGCAGCGCGATCAAGCAGGTGGCGTCGGGCCGGTTCGGCGTGACGAGCCACTATCTGAGCAACTGCACCGACATCCAGATCAAGATGGCCCAGGGTGCGAAACCCGGTGAGGGCGGCCAGCTTCCGGGCGGCAAGGTCTACCCGTGGGTCGCCGAGGTGCGGCACTCGACGCCCGGCGTGGGGCTGATCTCCCCGCCGCCGCACCACGACATCTACTCGATCGAGGATCTCGCGCAGCTGATCCACGACCTGAAGAACGCCAACCCCCAGGCCCGTGTGCACGTCAAGCTGGTCTCCGAGAACGGCGTGGGAACGGTCGCGGCAGGGGTGTCCAAGGCGCATGCCGACGTCGTGCTGATCTCCGGTCACGACGGCGGTACGGGCGCGACGCCGCTGACGTCGATGAAGCACGCGGGCGCGCCGTGGGAGCTCGGCCTGGCCGAAACCCAGCAGACGTTGCTTCTCAACGGTCTTCGCGACCGCATCGTGGTCCAGGTCGACGGTCAGCTCAAGACCGGTCGCGACGTCGTGGTCGCCGCGCTCCTCGGCGCCGAGGAGTTCGGTTTCGCCACCGCGCCCCTGGTGGTGTCGGGCTGCATCATGATGCGCGTCTGCCACCTCGACACCTGCCCGGTCGGTGTGGCGACCCAGAACCCTGTGCTGCGCGAGCGGTTCACCGGTAAGCCCGAATTCGTCGAGAACTTCTTCATGTTCATCGCCGAGGAAGTGCGGGAGATGATGGCCCAGTTGGGCTTCCGCACCGTCAACGAGATGGTCGGGCAGGTCGGTGCGCTGGACACCACGAAGGCCGCCGAGCACTGGAAGGCCTACAAGCTCGATCTCACGCCCGTGCTGCACGAGCCCGAGTCGGCCTTCATGAACCAGGACCTGTACTGCAGTTCGCGTCAGGACCACGGCCTCGACAAAGCACTCGACCAGCAGCTGATCGTGATGTGCCGCGAAGCGCTGGATTCCCAGACGCCGGTGCGCTTCTCGACGACGATCGCCAACGTCAACCGGACCGTCGGTACGATGCTCGGCCACGAGGTGACCAAAGCCTATGGCGGGCAAGGTCTTCCAGACGGCACCATCGACATCACCTTCGACGGATCGGCGGGCAACAGCTTCGGGGCGTTCGTACCGAAGGGCATCACGCTGCGGGTCTACGGCGACGCCAACGACTATGTCGGCAAGGGCCTCTCGGGCGGGCGGATCGTGGTGCGGCCGTCGGACAGCGCGCCCGAGGACTACGTCGCCGAAGACAACATCATCGCGGGCAACGTGATCCTGTTCGGTGCGACGAGCGGCCAGGTGTTCATCCGCGGCCAGGTCGGTGAGCGGTTCGCGGTGCGCAACTCCGGTGCGCACGCGGTGGTCGAAGGAGTGGGCGACCACGGTTGCGAGTACATGACGGGCGGCAAGATCGCGATCCTCGGTCCGACGGGGCGCAACTTCGCCGCGGGAATGTCGGGCGGCATCGCCTACGTCTACGATCCCGACGGCGCGCTGCCGGCCAACCTCAACGCCGAGATGGTGGAACTGGAGGGCCTCGACGAGGAGGACCTCGAGTGGCTCGCGGGCATCATCCAGGCCCACGTCGATGCCACCGATTCCGCTGTCGGAGTACGTATCCTCAACGACTGGGACAACAACGTGAAGCACTTCACCAAGGTGATGCCCCGCGATTTCAAGCGGGTACTCGAGGCGATCGCCGAGGCCGAACGGACCGGCGCCAACGTCGACGAGGCGATCATGGCGGCCGCCAGTGGCTGATCCCCGCGGTTTCCTCAAGTACACCCAGCGCGAGACGCCGCAACGGCGGCCTGTGCCGATTCGTCTGCGCGACTGGAAAGAGGTCTACGAAGACTTTTCCCACGACAGGCTGCGCGAGCAGGCGACCCGCTGTATGGATTGCGGGATACCGTTCTGCCACAACGGCTGTCCGCTCGGAAACCTGATTCCCGAGTGGAACGACCTGGTGCGCAACGACCGCTGGCGCGACGCCATCGAGCGGCTGCACGCGACGAACAACTTCCCGGAGTTCACCGGCCGCCTGTGCCCCGCGCCGTGCGAGGGCTCGTGCGTTCTGGGTATCAACCAGGATCCCGTCACGATCAAGCAGGTCGAGGTCGAGATCATCGACAAGGCGTTCGACGAGGGCTGGGTGACGCCGCTGCCGCCGGATGTCAAGACGGGCAAGAAGGTTGCCGTCGTCGGCTCCGGCCCCGCCGGGCTGGCCGCGGCCCAGCAGCTGACCCGCGCCGGGCACAGCGTGACGTTGTTCGAGCGCGACGACCGCATCGGCGGGTTGCTGCGCTATGGCATCCCCGAATTCAAGATGGAGAAGCGCCACATCGACCGTCGTCTGGAGCAGATGGCGGCCGAGGGCACCGAGTTCTGCACCGGGGTCAACGTCGGCGTCGACATCACCGCACAGCAGCTCCGCAAGGACTTCGACGCGGTGGTGCTCGCCGGCGGCGCGACGGAACGGCGCGACCTGCCGATCCCGGGCCGTGAGCTCGACGGCATTCACCAGGCGATGGAGTACCTGCCGTGGGCCAACCGGGTCCAGCTCGGCGACCCCGTCACCGACGAGAACGGCCTGCCGCCGATCCACGCGAAGGACAAAAAGGTCATCATCATCGGCGGCGGTGACACCGGCGCCGACTGCCTGGGCACCGCGCACCGCCAGGGCGCGGCAAGCGTGCACCAGTTCGAGATCATGCCGCGGCCGCCGGAGACGCGCGCCGACTCGACGCCGTGGCCGGTATACCCGTTGATGTTTCGGGTGTCCTCGGCGCACGAGGAAGGCGGCGAGCGGGTCTACTCGGTCAACACCGAGGAGTTCATCGGTGAAGACGGGCATGTGACCGGGCTACGTGGCCACGAGGTCAAGATGAACGCGGGCAAGTTCGAGAAGGTCGAGGGCACCGAGTTCGAGCTGGAAGCCGATCTCGTGCTGCTCGCGATGGGCTTCACGGGTCCCGAGCGGGAAGGCCTGCTGACCGACCTCGGCGTCGAGATCAACGAGCGGGGCAACGTCAGCCGGGATGCCGACTTCGCGTCCTCGGTGCCCGGTGTCTTCGTCGCAGGCGACATGGGGCGTGGGCAGTCGCTGATCGTGTGGGCGATCGCGGAGGGTCGCGCGGCCGCGGCGGGTGTGGACCGCTACCTGATGGGTCGGTCGGCGCTTCCGGCACCGATCAAACCGACCGCCGTGCCGCAGCGATGAGCGCTCGCGCGAAGAGCCGAAGGTAGCGTGAGCGCTCGCGCGACACGGCGCGCAATGTGCGGCTTTTGCGGCTGAACGCGCGACAGTAGGGGCGGTGATCGGCCGCTACCCCACCGGCGGCGCCGGGATGAGACTCGACCGGCGCAGCTTCATCGCGGCGCTGTCCGTCGCCACCGTCGGCGCCGTGGGGCTGACCCGGTGGGCGACCGGGGAGCAATCGCAAGTGGCGGATGTGGCCGCAGCGCAGGTCCCGTCCGCACCATCGGCCGGTCTGCTGCCCCCGCCGCCGACGTCGGCGCGCATCGCTCTACCCGGCAGTGGTGTGCTGAGCAGCCTGCCCGGCGACGGGGACCTGTTGGCGCTGACCGTCGACGATGGTGTGAGCAGTGACGTCGTGCGGGCCTACACGCAATTCGCCAAGGACACCGGGCTTCGGATGACCTACTTCGTCAACGGGATCTACCGGTCGTGGACCGATCACGTCGACCTGTTGCGTCCGTTGGTCGACGACGGGCAGATCCAACTGGCCAACCACACGTGGTCGCACCCGGACCTCACCAAGCTGCCCCTCGTCGACGTGGCCGAACAGTTCCGGCGCAACCACGACTTCCTGTGGAAGGCCTACGGCGTGGACGCGCGTCCGTACTTCCGGCCCCCCTACGGCGCGACCAGCCCGCATGTCGACAAGGTCGCCGCCGACCTCGGCTACACCGCAGGCACGTTGTGGTCGGGCACGCTGGAGGACCACGTGTGGATCCCGCCTGCGGAGGTTGTCGCGATGGCCGACAAACACTTCACCGGGCAGACGATCGTGATCGGCCACCTCAACCACCCGCCCGTCACCGAGGTTTTCGGCCAGTTGGTCGACATCATCCGGGCGCGTGGGCTGCGGACCGTGACCCTGGACGACGTGTTCCTAAGGCCATGACCGCGGCGCCCCCGGTCGGGGAGCACCCGGGGCTGGCCTCAAACTGAGTCACATCTGTCACTTCAGCAACTTTAAAAACATCAGACGTTTTACCGGCGCGCCTACCGCAGTTTGCCGAGGGGCGGGTTCTAATGACTTCATGGGGGCACTGCGGTAAGGTTGGGCCCCGGTCAGCTATCGGTTTCGACACAGGAGTCAGTTCCGTGTATGTCAACCCGCTATCCCGGTCTCGGGTGAGCCGAATCGCCTGGTCACTCCTTCGTCATCCACTCAAGAGCCGCGAGTTCCCGGCCAAGGCCGAGCGCCTCATCACCGCCGACGAACTCCGCCTTTACGGCGTCTAGCGAACTGGGAAGCGCGGAATCCCTCGCGCCGGACGCCTTCGGCCATCCGTTTGCCAAATCGTTATATTTTCGTGACCGTCAGAAATGGCGGCTAATTCCGTAGTCCCGACGCGACGATCGCGTCGGCCAGCGGCTCGAGCACCGCGGGATCGTGCGGCGTCGGCAGATAGATGATCGCCAGATCCAGACCCTCCCGGCCCAGGGCCGCGGCTTCGGACAGCGTCTTGTCGTAGTTGCGGTCGGGGTCAAGTCGGACGTGGGCTGAGAGCATGATCTCGCCCGGATCCCGCCCGATGTCGGCGCAATGGCCGGCCAGCACGTCGCGCTTGCGGGCGAACTCGTCCGGTGTGCCGCCGACGAAGTTCCAGTGCTGGGCGTAGCGGGCGGTGATCCGCAGTGTGCGCTTCTCGCCGTTGCCGCCGATGCAGATAGGAGGGTGCGGACGCTGCGGGCCCTTCGGCTCGTTGCGGGCGTCCTTGAGTTGATAGAACTTGCCGTCGAACGACGTCGTCTCCTGGCTGAGCAGGTTGGTGAGCACCTCGCAGGCCTCCTCGAAGCGGTCGAACCGTTCTCGGATGGACCCCAACTCGATCCCGTACGCCTCGGACTCCTCCTCGTTCCAGCCCGCACCGATACCCAGTTCGAGCCGGCCGCCGGACACGATGTCCAACGCGGAAGTCATATTGGCGAGCACCGCGGGGTGGCGGTAGTGGATGCCGGTCACGAGCACACCGACGCGCAGCCGCTCGGTCGCCTGCGCGAGGGCGGTGAGCGTCACCCAACCCTCCAGGCACGGCCCGCTGGAGTCGGAGAAGATCGGGTAGAAGTGGTCGAAGGTCCAGCCGGATTCGAACACGTCGATCTGGTCGGCGGCCTTCCACACGGCGAGCATGTCGGCCCACGTGGTGTTCTGCGGCGAGGTTTTGAAGGCGAACTTCACCGGACCGAGCTTAGTTCCGAGGGGCTGACAACGAGCTGTGAGCCGAGTCCGCCGCGCGATCAGTCGGTTTCGCCGAACTCGTCGAACCAGTATGCGAGCTTGCCGCGACGGCTCACCGCGCGCAGCCGGCGTTCGGCCAGGGCACGGGTCTTCGTGGTGGTCACGATCAGCAGCTCGTCGCCGATCGCGATGCGAGTGTCGGGCTGCGGGACGAAGGTGCGCCCGTCACGGATGATCAGCGTGATCACGCTCGGATCGGGAAGCCGCAATTCGAGCACCGTGACGTTGTGCAACCGCGACGGCGCCTGCACCCTCATGGTCAGAAGTTCTGCGTCCAGCACGTCGAGGGGAGCCGACTCCACCTGGATCTCCCGCGTCGCCTCCTTCGAGATCAGGCCCAGTCGATGCGCGACGAACCGCAGGCTGGGACCCTGCACCAGCGTGAACACCACCACCAGGATGAACACGATGTTGAGAAGGCGGACGCTGTCGGGCACACCACCCACGATCGGGAACGTCGCCAACACGATCGGAACGGCACCGCGCAGACCTGCCCAGGAGACGAAAACCTGTTCACGCCAGGGGATTCGGAACCACACCAGGGACAGGAACACCGACAGCGGCCTGGCGACGAGCAGCAACACCAGGCCCGTCACGATGCCCGGCACCACCTCCGCGGCGAGGTCGCTGGGGTCGACGAGCAAGCCGAGCAGGACGAACAGCCCGATCTGAGCGAGCCAGCCGAGGCCCTCGGCGAACGAACGCGTCGCCGAGCGGTGAGGCAACCCGGTGTTGGCGAGCACGACCGCGGCCACATAAGCGGCGAGGAAACCGCTGGCGTGCGCGGTGCCGCCCGCCGCGAACGCGACCATGCCGAGCCCGAATGTGGCCAACGGATACAGGCCCGACGCCGGAAGCGCGATGCGGCGCAGCGCCATCGAGCCCAGATACCCGACGCCGAGCCCGATCGCCGCACCGACCACCAGCTCATAGACCAGCTCGGTGAGCGCGTGCACCGGCGACAGCTCGAGCGGGGCCACGCTGAACATCAGCACCAGGATGACGGCCGGGGCGTCGTTGAAACCGGACTCGGCCTCCAGCAAGCCCGCTACCCGGCGCGGCAGGGGCACCACGCGGAGCACCGAGAACACCGCCGCGGCGTCGGTCACCGAGACGACTGCGCCCAGTAGCAGCGACAGCTGCCAGTTGATACCCAGCAGCAGGTGCGCCCCGGCGGCGGTGATGAGCATGCTGATCGCGACGCCGAGGGTCGCGAGCACTCCCGCAGGCGCGAGCACCCGTCGGATGTCGGAGAACCGGGTCGTCAGGCCGCCCTCGACGAGGATGACGGCCAGTGCCACCGTGCCCAGGTGGTCGGCGAGCAGATAGTTGTCGAAATCCAGGCCGAGCCCGTCCTCACCGACGACGACGCCGACGAAGAGGAAGAGCAGCAGGCTCGGCAACCCGACACGGCTTGCGGCCCTGGTGGCGACGATGCTCGCCAGCAGCACCACCCCAGCGATCAGCAGCACAAGATAGAGCTGCTCGAGGGTCATTGCATCCCCGTTCGGGACCGTATGGGCGGTGTGAGAGGCAGTAAAACACCTACCACGGGCGGTGGCCGGGCAGTCCGGCCCGGTAGCCGCGCGCAAAGCCGCCGCGATGGGTAAGTATGAGTGCGTGATACGGCTGCGCTGGCCCCACTTCGACGCAACGCATCGCGTCGAGGAGCGGACGATGATGCGCGTCGGCATCGCCGGCGCCGGGGCGGTCGGACGGTCGGTGGCGCAGGAACTGATCGACTACGGCCACAAGGTGCTGTTGATCGAACACGACGTGCGGCACTACGAACCGCGGACGGTTCCCGGCGCGGAATGGTTGCTCGCCGATGCGTGCGAGTTGTCCTCGCTCGAGGAATCCGGGTTGCAGATATGCGACGTGGTGATCGCGGCGACCGGCGACGACAAGGTGAACCTGGCGGCCGCGCTGTTGGCGAAAACGGAATTCGGTGTCGCCCGCGTGGTGGCTCGGGTCAACGACCTGCGCAACGAGTGGTTGTTCACCGAGGCGTGGGGGGTCGACGTCGCGGTCTCCGCGCCGAGCGCGCTGGTGGCCGCGATCGAGGGCGCCATCGACATCGGTCACGTGGTGCGGTTGATGCAGTTGCGGCACGGGCAGGTGAGCCTGGCGAAACTGACGCTGCCCGAGGGTGATCCGCTGGTCGGTCGGCGGATGCGCGACCTGCCGTTGCCGGAGAACACCGCGCTGGCGATCATCATCCGCGACAGCGGGATCGTCCTGCCCCAGCCCGACGACGTGCTGGAAGCCGGTGACGAGATGCTGTTCTTGGCCGGCGGCTCCACCCACGGCGAAGTCGCTGCGCTGGTGCACGGTGCGATCAACCCGACGAGCGCTCGGACGTCAGGCGGGTGACGTGGGTTCGGGCGTGGTCGATCGCCTCGTCGAGTGAGTCCATCAAGTGGTTCTCGTGGCGCAGTGATTCGAATACGCCGACGTTGGAAAGCAGGCGCATGTGTTCGGGGCGAACGCCTTTGATGATCACGGTGATGCCGCGCGCCTCCAGTTCGGTGGCGATCTGCGCCAAGGAATTCGCGCCGGTGGCGTCGAGCATGCCCAGTTGGCTGAGTCGGATGATCACCACCGACGTGTGCGGATGGTCGGTATCGATGATCTCGCTCGAGATGCGCTCGGCCACCCCGAAGAACATCGCTCCGTCCAGACGTAGCAGCGCGATCCGCTCGTCACCGGGGCGACGCGGCACGGGGAGATCTTCTCGGGTCACGCTGCTGCGACGGGCGACCGCGCGCAGCGCGAAGAACGCCGCGACGACGACCCCGATCTGCACGGCTTCGATGAGATCGAAGCACACCGTGATGGCGGCGGTGAGCGCGAACGTCACAGCATCCGAGCGGGTGGAGCGCAGGATCTTGGTGACGGTGGACAACGAGATCATCCGAAACGAGGTCACCATCAGAACGCCCGCCAATGCCGACAACGGTATTGCGGACACGGGTCCGGTCGCCAGGTAGACGACTGCGAGCAGGACCAGCGAATGCACGATGGCCGCGACCCGGGTACGCGCGCCGGAACGAACGTTGACGGCGGTACGGGCGATGGCTCCGGTCGCGGGCATTCCGCCGAAGGCGCCCGATGCGACCGAAGCGAGTCCTTGTCCCACCAGTTCGCGGTCGGGGTCGTACGGTCCCGTCGGCGCCATGGTGGCGGCGACCCGCGCCGACAGCAGGGACTCGATGGCGGCCAGTGCCGCGATCGCCAGAGCGGCACCGACGAGGGTCCGCATTGCGCCGACGTCTACGTCGGGAATGACTGGCGTGGGGAGATGGGAGGGCAGCTCACCGATGCGCGCTACCGAAATATCAAGAGCCACCACGACTACCGTCACAACTATCACAGAAGCGAGCGATTCCGGGATGCCGCGGTGCAGGCGTGGCAGGACCACCATCAGCGTCGCGACAACCGCCACCACGGCAAGCGTTTTCGCCGCCGATGACCAATCCGCTTGTCTGACAACGTTCCACGCGACCGACAGCGTGCGCCCGCCCGCCGGGCTGTCTTGGCCGAACGCAGCGGGCACCTGCTGAAGGAAGATGATCACGGCGATGCCCAGCGTGAACCCTTCGATGACGGGCCAGGGGATGAATGTCACCGCACGGCCCAGACCGGTGACTCCCGCGACGACCACGAGCAGACCGGCCAGCACGGTGACGAGGGCGATGCTGCCGAGACCGTAGTGAGCCACGATCGGTGCGAGCACGACGGCCATCGCACCGGTAGGCCCGGACACCTGCACATGCGACCCACCGAAGACGGCCGCCACCAAACCAGCGACGACGGCGGTGACCAGTCCGGCAGCGGCACCGACACCCGAACTGATGCCGAACGCCAGGGCCAGGGGCAGGGCGACGACGCCGACCGTGATTCCGGCCAGGATGTCACGGCGCCACGATCGGGGGAGTTCGCTGTAGTCCCGGCGGTTCGGGAGCAGTCGGGCGAGGTTCATTTGTCGTGCGCCAGCGGAGGCAGCGTCTTGAACGCCTCCAATCGGTCCCGGTTGGTTCCGAGGACGTCGGCGAGGAAGGTTCTGGCGATGACCAGGAGTTCGGAGATCTTCGGGTGGGCGAGTTCGTAGAGGACTGAGTTGCCGACTCGTTGCGCCGAGACCACGTGATGACGCTTGAGCACCGCCAAGTGCTGAGACAGCAGCGTGGGCTCGAGGTCGGTTTCGGCGAGGATCTCGCTGACCGAGGTCGGCTTGCCGTTGGCCGACAGAATCTCCAGAACACGGATGCGTGCCGGGTGGGCCAGCGCTTTGAACAGGTTGGCCTTGATCTCGTAGAGCGGCAGCTCGGAGCTACCGAGGAAGCGGTGAGGCATACATTCCAGCACTTGATGGATTGAACAAATTCGCAATCCACTATATCGGGACCAGGTCGGGTCATGCAAAACGGGCACACTGGAGTGATGGACCCCGTCAACGCGCTGCGCCAGATCGCCTATTACAAGGACCGCGCTCGCGAGGACCCGCGCCGGGTGATGGCGTACCGTAACGCCGCCGACGTCGTCGAAGCCCTCTCCGACGCCGAACGCGACCGCCACGGCACCGCCAACAGCTGGCAGTCGCTGCCCGGCATCGGCCCCAAGACCGCGAAGGTCATCGCGCAGGCATGGGCCGGGCGCGAACCCGAGGTGCTGACCGAACTGCGCTCGAACGCAAAAGATCTCGGGGGCGGCGATATCCGTGCGGCGCTGCGCGGCGATCTGCACGTGCATTCGAACTGGTCGGACGGCTCGGCACCCATCGAGGAAATGATGTCCGCGGCAAGGGATCTGGGGCATGAGTACTGCGCGCTGACCGACCATTCGCCGCGGCTTCGGATCGCCAACGGTCTGTCACCGGAACGGCTGCGTAGACAACTCGACGTCATCGACGAGTTGCGCGAGAAGGTCGCCCCGCTGCGGATTCTCACCGGCATCGAGGTCGACAT
This sequence comes from Mycobacterium sp. IS-1590, assembly GCF_001500025.1. GTDB lineage: Bacteria > Actinomycetota > Actinomycetes > Mycobacteriales > Mycobacteriaceae > Mycobacterium. The sequence goes on from NZ_LQIW01000002.1 coordinate 190,343, forward strand.
CCTCGAGGACGGCTCCCTCGACCAGGAGGACGAACTGCTCGAACGGCTCGACATCGTGGTGGCCAGCGTGCATTCGAAGCTGGCGATGGATGCCCCGTCGATGACGCGCCGGATGCTCAAGGCGGTCGCCAACCCGCACACCGATGTGCTGGGCCACTGCACCGGTCGCCTGGTCACCGGGGGACGTGGGATGCGGCCGGAATCGAAATTCGACGCCGAAAAGGTGTTCACGGCATGTCGGGACAACGGAACGGCCGTCGAGATCAACTCCCGACCCGAGCGGCGCGATCCGCCGACCCGGCTGCTCAAGCTCGCGCTCGACATCGGTTGCCTGTTCTCGATCGACACCGATTCGCACGCGCCCGGGCAGTTGGAGTTCCTCGGCTACGGAGCGCAGCGTGCGCTCGACGCCGAGGTGCCGGTCGAGCGCATCGTCAACACCTGGCCCGCCGAGGAATTGTTGGTGTGGGCCGGTTCTTGAGAACAGTCCGCGGTTAACTGCCCCGAACGGGGTACAGGGTGACTGTGAGAAAAATTATCGGTGAGACGGCCGCGGCGCTGGGCGCGCGTGCCGCAGAGCTCGCGAACGCGGCGGGCGAGACCGCCGGTCGCCTCGTACGACGCGTCAGCGGCGAGCCCGAAGACCAGGCCGAGCACAGCAAACCGTCGTCGGCGCCACCGAAGAAGGCACCAGCCAAGAAGGCGGCCAAGGCTCCGGCGAAAAAGGCACCCGCCAAGAAGGTGACCAAGGTGCCCGCCAAGAAGGCGGCGGCCCAGGCGCCGGTGAAGAAGGCGCCGGCCAAGAAGACGACTGCCAAGAAGGCGGCCACCAAGGCGCCCACCAAGGCGCCCGCCAAGAAGGCGCCCGCGAAAAAGGCTGTGCCACCGATGAAGTCGGCGAAGACGGAAGCCGCCAACCCACCGCCGAAGCCGGTCCGGGCAGCCAAGAAGGCACATCCCGCCAAGCGGGCGAAGGCCCAGCCGCGCAAAGGCAAGCCCGGGTCAGTCGGGTAGCTGGGGCATTTCGAGACCGGGGTCGCGGCCAAGTAACACGCCGCGGGTCACCGCGGAATTGCCGTACCGCTGACGCACCTGGTCGACGGCTTCGTCGACCGCGGTGGTGTCGTGGCTCTCCTCGAACGGCAGCTCGAGCTGTTGCGCGCCGTCGCGATCGATGTTGGACACGGCGAACCCGACGAGGGTGAGACCGCGTTCGGCGATCAACGGCGCCGCCGCGGCCACGAGGCCCCGGGCGGTGTGCAGGATCACCTCGGTCGACGCGGTCGCGCGTGGCATCGTGTGCGACCGGGTGGCACGGCCGAAGTCGTCGAAGCGCAGCCGCAGAACCACGGTGCGCCCGGTCCGCCCGGCCTTGCGCATCCGCCGGGTGATGCGGTCGATCAGGTTGACGACGACCGCGTCGATCTCGCCCGGCGACATCGTGTTGCCGCGCCGGCCCAGCGCACGCTGCGCACCGACCGAGCGCCGGCGCACACCGGTGACCACCCGGCGCCGATCGATGTTGCGCGACAACGCGAACAACCGGCTGCCCATCGCCGCGCCGACGAGGGATCCGAGAGTGGACTCGCTCAACTCGGCGACGTCGGCCACCGTCTCGATGCCGTAGGTGTGCAGCTTCTCGGCGGTCTTGGCGCCGACACCCCAGAGTCGGCGCACCGGCAACGGGTGCAGAAACGCCAGCTCGCGATCGGGTGGGACGAGTAGCAACCCGTCGGGTTTGGCTTCCTGGCTGGCGACCTTGGCCAGGAACTTGGTGCGCGCGATGCCGACGGTGATGGGCAGGCCGACCTCTTCACGGACCCGCGCCCGCAACCGGGCCGCGACCTCGACAGGGGTGCCCGAGACCCGCCGCAGCCCCGACACATCGAGAAACGCCTCGTCGACCGACAGCGGTTCGACCACCGGAGTTGTGTCGTGAAAAACCTCGAAGACCGCGCGGCTGGCTTGGGAGTACGCCGACATGCGTGGAGGCACGACGATCGCGTGCGGACAGAGGCGGCGTGCTTCTCGTCCGCCCATCGCGGTGCGCACACCGTATGCCTTGGCCTCGTAGCTGGCTGCCAGCACCACGCCTGCCCCGACGATGACGGGCCGGCCGCGCAGCGACGGCTCGTCACGCTGTTCGACCGAGGCGTAGAACGAATCGAGGTCGGCGTGCAGAATGCTCGTCGAGGCCGCCCCGGAACCAGTGGACACGAACATATGTTCGCATCGAGGACCGACTAGTGGCGAGTGGTGCCGTAGATGCTCGTGACCCAGATGTGGGCGAGGGTGTCGACGAGCTGGTCGGGGCTGACCGCAGGCTGCTCGGATGCGAAGGCTGCAAGCATCGTGCGCTCGTTCATCAGGTTCAGCGACGTCGCGAGATCCTGCGCCGGAATCGTCTCGGGCGCCTCGCCGCGAGCGCGTTCACTCTCGATCGATGCGGTGGTGTGGTCGATCCACTTCTGCATGAAGCGTGACCACAGCGCGCGCACGTCGGGATTGGTGGGCCGGGCGTCGGCCCCCGCGAGCGTGACCGCGCGGTGCGCACCGAAGGTCCCGAACAGCGCGTTGATGGCCTTCCACACTCCGGCGGGATCCACCGCGGGATCCATGCCGCCCATCGCGTCGTCGGCATTGCGGTCGGCCTCGTTGATGACCTGCTCGACGAGCGCACGAAGCACCGCGTCCTTCGACGGGAAATAGAAGTAGAACGTCGGACGGGAGATTCCCGCGCCCTTGGCGAGGTCGTCCACCGAGATGTCGGCCAGCGATCGCTCCTCGAGCAGCGCCTCGAGGGTCGAGAGAATCGCCTGTTCACGGTCATCACCGGAGGGGCGGCCGGAACGGCGTCCCCGCGGTCCGCGGGACTGGCTAACGGCGGTCACATCGAACGACTTTACACGCTGTCGAGATTATCGACACAGTGTTGACTAACTCGACACCCCGTTGATACGCTCCGGTACCATGAGCGAACACCTCGACGTCGTCATCGTGGGCGCCGGCATCTCCGGCATCAGCGCAGCCTGGCATCTGCAGGACCGCTGCCCGAACAAGAGCTACGCAATCCTGGAGCGCAGGGAGAACCTCGGCGGTACCTGGGACCTGTTCAAGTACCCCGGCATCCGCTCCGATTCCGATATGTTCACCCTGGGCTTCCGGTTCAAGCCGTGGACCTCGGAGAAGGCGATCGCCGACGGGCCGTCGATCATGGCGTACCTCAAGGAAACCGTTGCCGAGTACGGCATCGACAAGCACATCCGCTACCGCCATCGCGTGCTGTCGGCGGATTGGTCGGATGAGAACAACCGCTGGACCGTGCGCGTCGAGCGCGACGGACAGGAAGCCGAAATCACCGCGTCGTTCTTGTTCGCCGCGAGCGGTTACTACAACTACGACCAGGGCTACGCCCCCGAATTTGTTGGCCGTGACGACTTCGAGGGCACGATCATCCATCCGCAGCACTGGCCCGAGGATCTCGATTACCAGGGCAAGAAGATCGTCGTGATCGGTAGCGGCGCGACCGCGGTCACCCTGATTCCGGCGCTGGCCAACTCCGGCGCCGGCCACGTCACGATGCTGCAGCGCTCACCGACCTATGTCGGTTCGCTGCCCGACGTGGATCCGTTCGCGGTTCGGACGAAGAAGACGCTGCCGGAGAGGCCGGCGTATGTACTGAACCGCTGGAAGAGCATCTTGTTCCAGTCCGCGCAGTATCAGATCAGCCGGCGTTTCCCGAACTTCATGCGCAAGCAGCTGATGACCATGGCGCAGCGCCGGTTGCCCCAGGGCTACGACGTACAGAAGCACTTCGGGCCGCGCTACAACCCGTGGGACGAGCGGCTGTGCCTGGCGCCCAACGGCGATCTGTTCAGGACGATTCGCCACGGCAAGGCCGACGTCGTCACCGACACCATTGAGCGGTTCACCAAGACGGGCATCAAGCTCGCCTCCGGTGAGGAGCTCGAGGCCGACATCATCGTCACCGCAACGGGTTTGAACCTGCAGCTGTTCGGTGGTGCGGCGATCATGCGCAACGGCGAGCCGATCGAGCTGAACGAGACCATGGCCTACAAGGGCATGATGCTGACCCACATGCCGAACATGGCGTTCACCATCGGCTACACGAACGCGTCATGGACGTTGAAGGCCGACCTGGTCTCGGAGTTCTTCTGCCGGGTGCTGAACTACATGGACGCCAATGGATTCGACCGTGTCGAACCGATGCATCCCGGCAACAGTGTCGACGAACGCCCGCTGATGGACTTCACCCCCGGATACGTCCTGCGCGCGCTGGACTATCTGCCGAAGGCGGGACATGTCGCGCCGTGGCGGCTCAAGCAGAACTATCTGCTCGACCTGCGGCTGATTCGTCGCGGCAAGGTCGACGATGAGGCGCTGGAGTTCACCAAACACCGTGCGTCGGTGAAGGCTTCGGCTTAGCCAGCGTCTCGCGTCCGCGAGTGTGCATTCTCATACGCCACGGCGGCGTGTCGCGTATGAGAATGCGCAGTCGGGCGGGGAACTACGGTTCGACCACCACGATGCCGTCGTCGTCGCTGTAGGCGATATGGCCGGGCGTGAAGACCACGCCGCCGAACTCGACGTCGATATCGCGGTGGCCTTCACCGGTTTTCGTGCTCTTGCGCGGATTGGTGCCGAGCGCCTTGATGCCGATGTCGAGGGTGCGCAGCGTCGCGGAGTCGCGGACCGCGCCGTTGATGATCAAACCGGCCCAACCATTTTCGACGCCGAGCCCCGCAATGACATCGCCGACCAACGCCGAGTGCAGGGACCCGTCGCCGTCGATCACGAGCACGCCGCCGTCACCCGGCTCGGACAAGACCGACTTCAGCAACGCGTTGTCCTGGAAGCACTTCACCGTGACGATCGGCCCGGCGAACTGCACACGCCCGCCGAATTGGCGGAGCTGCAGATCGCAGCTGCGCACGTCGGGGCCGATGTCATCGACCAGGTCAGCGGTGGGACGGGGCTCGATACTCACCGGTCGATGGTAGGGGAGCCGGTTTCGACGACGGCCAGGGCGTAGGTGATCGCGTCGTCCATACCCATCTGTCTGCCCTCGGCATGAAGCTCTCGAGCGCGTCCATCACCCAGAGCTGCCGCGACGATCCGGCCGGTGTCGTGCATCGCGGTGACGACGAAGTTGGCGTTCGGGCCTGTGGGGGCCGCGGCGTGTCTCCCCGCCTTCCTCGATTCGGCCGCCGCGCGCTGGAAAGTCGCGTAGGCGGCACCGAGAAGGACACCGGCTGCTTCGGGTTGGTGTTCGGCCAACGCCCGCGCGTATGTCGCGAGACAGGGAGCGACCTGCAACGGCGCCATCACCCAGCGCTCCAATTGCATCGAACGGGCGCCAAGCCGCAATGCGAGATTCCAGTCGCCGAGTCGGCCGGCCGCCAACGACGCGGTGAGGACTCCTGATGGACTGGCCTCCCCCGGGTCGGCGCAACGCTCGACACTCTCCCTCAGAAGGGTTGTGGCCCGCGCCGGGTCCGCGTCGGTCAGGGCGAGCGCGAGGGAGTTGAGAGCCATAACGATTGCCGCGTGCATCCCGGACCGCCGGGCCAACCGGAGTGCCTCTTCGGCCCGCGCGACTTCCTCGGTGCCGTCACAACCGCCGAGGAGCGCCGCGTTCACCGATACCGCGAGGGCGACGGCGGCCAGAGCTGGATACCCGTCCGCTTCAGCTATATCGGCGGCCGAACGATATGCCGACACCGCACCCGAGTAGTCGCCGGACGCGAGGGCCGCCATCGCGATGAGATTGAAGCCGTCCATCGCCACTGTCGGCCGATGGCTGGTATTCGGATGCGGCGCATCGGCTTCAACGGCCTGCCTGCGCCATTCGTCGGCGCGGTCGAAATCCCCGGACAGATAGGCGTGCCAGGCCGCCGCCATCAGCACGCGAGGATAGCCGGGCTGCTGGTCGGCGCCCGGGAGATCGATCACCCGGGCGGAGGGTATGCGGATCTCGAAAACCTCGCCGGTTCCGCCGTAACCGTGATGATGCGGATGGTCGGCGACCAGTTGCACGGCCAATCGCGTGTGTCCTTTGTCGATCGCCGTGGCCAGCGCCGTGCGGATGTTCTCGCGTTCGAGATTGATCCGTCTGGACCAACGAATCTGTTCGGGCCCGTAGTAATGTTCTGCCGCCCTCGCGGACAGATCCCCGTAGAAATGGGCGTGCTTGAGTAGCAGCGCGTCCGTCTCGCCCCACTCGGCCAGCTTCTCCTCTCAGTACTGACGAACGGTCTCGAGCATGCGGAAGCGGGTTCCCGCCGAGCTGTCTTCGGTTACGACGAGTGACCGCGACACCAACGTCGTGACGAGGTCCAGCATGTCCTCGGAGCGCAACGGATCGTCACTGCACACCTCCTCGATCGCCTCCAGGGTGCACCCCGCCGAGAAGATGGCCATCCGGCCGAGCAGCCGCTGTTCGTTCGAGTTCAACAGTTCGAAGGACCAGTCGATGGCCGCACGAAGTGTGGCATGCCGTTCGACGGCGCCACGCCTTCCTCCGGCAAGCAGCTGGAATCGGCGGTCCAGGCGCTGGGCGAGTTCTGCGGGGCTCAACGCGATGACTCGCGCCGCTGCCAATTCGATGGCCAGCGGAACCCCGTCGAGTCGCTGACAGATCTCCGCCACCGCGCGAGAGTTGTGCTGGGACAGCGCGAAATCGGCGTTGACGGCACGTGCGCGCTCGACGAAAAGCTTGACGGCGTCGGTGTTCAACAGGGTCTCGAGGGCGTCGTCCGGCAGTCCGACGTTCATCGGCGGTAACGCGATCAATTGCTCACCGTCGACCGCGAGACCTTCGCGGCTGGTGGCCAGTACGACGACATCGGGACAGTCCCGCTCGATCCGAGACACCAGGCGGGCGGCCGCCCCGATCAGGTGCTCGCAGTTGTCGAGCACCAACAGCAGCCGCTTGTTCTCGAGCATTTCGAGCAGCAGTTCGTCGAGCGGCTGTCCGGCCCGGCTGGACAGCCGGAACACCGCCGCTACGGCCGTTGCGATGCCGTCCGGGTCGCGGACCGCTGCCAGGTCGACAAGCCATGCCCCGTCGCGATAGCGGGGCAGTACGTCGGCCGCGACCTGCAACGCCAACCGCGTTTTTCCGACCCCACCCACACCCGTCACCGTCACGACGCGCGAGCCGGCGAGCGCGGCAGCCACGCGGGACACCTCCGTCTGGCGACCGATGAACGAACTGACCTGTGCGGGAAGGTTTCCGGGGAAGGCGTCCAGTGTTTGGAGCGGCGGAAATCCATGGTCGGCCGTATCGGCGGCCAGTTCGAAAATACGCATTGGCCGACCGAGGTCGCGCAGTCGGTGCTCGCCGAGGTCGACGAGGTGGGAGCCGTCGGGAAGTTCGTCGCGCACAAGCGGTTCGGTGGCACCCGACACCACGGTCTGCCCACCATGAGCGGCCGCCATCAACCGAGAGCAGCGATTGACCGGCTCGCTGACATAGTGGTTCTCGACCACGACCGCCTCGTCGGTGTGTAGTCCGATCCGGGCGCGAAGTGGTTTCGGCGTGTGCCATTCCTCCTCGAGGAGTGAGTTGCGAAATAGCGTCGCTGCGCGCACGGCGTCACCGGCCGTGGGGAACGCGGCGGCCATCCCGTCGCCCATTCGCGCGAACACGAACCCGTTGTGCTCGGCGATCGTCTGCTCCAACAGTTCGTCGTGGCGAACCATGGCGGCCTTCATCGCCTCGGGGTCCTGTTCCCACATGCGCGTGGACCCTTCGAGGTCGGTCATCAGGAACGTCACCGTGCCCGACGGCGGTTGCCCAGTCATGCTCCCCACCCCGTTGACGTCGGGTACCGGAAGCGTAACTTCGCGACGTTCGCGTCGGGTCCAGTTGATCAGCTATCGGCGCAGGCCACGATGATGTCGTGCACAAATTGCGCGAGCCCCGGCTCGGCGTCGTCGTAGTAGCGCTTGAACCGCTCGTCGGCCAGGTACATCTCGGCGAGGCGCACATGCATCTCGTGATCGCAGTCGTAAAAGCGCTCGATGTTGGCGCGATGCCAGGCGGCGAGTTCGTCCGCGCGCTGTGTGCCGGGAGCGACACCGTCGCGGTGGGCCGCGGCCAGCGCCGCCAACAGCGCATCGTTGTCGGCCTTGAACTCGATCCAGTCCTGCTTGGTCATCCGCGCCGTCCGCTGCCGCGACTGTCTCCACGCGTCGGAACCGCCCCAACGCTGCTCGGATTCGGCGGCGTACTCGTCGAACACCGCGCTGCCGAAGATCTCGACCTGCTCGTCGGCGGTCAGTTGTATGCCGCTGCGGTGTGAGCTCATCAGTTCCTCCACTGCCTTGATCGTGTGTTGCAGGTGATCCGCACGGTCCAGCAGCAGCCGGTGCTGGCGTTCGAGGTGTTCGAGCACGTCACCCTCCCCGTCCAACAGGGTGCGGATCGCGTCCAGGGGCATGTCGATCGACCGGTACACCAGCACCAGGTGCAGCCGTTCGATATCGGCGTCGGTGTAGCCGCGGTAGCCCGCCTCGGTGCGCACACTGGGTACCACCAGACCGATGTGGTCATAGTGGTGCAAGGTGCGTACCGAGACACCCGTGAGGGTGGCCACCGCGCCGACGGTCATGGCGTCCATGACGCCACTATCGACCCTGACGCGGCGTGAGGGTCAAGCGTTTGTCAGTCCTGGTCGCTTCCGCGGCGGATCAGCAGCACGACGATGATCGCCAGCACACCCGCCGCGATGGCCGCCGCAACCGGCAACCGGGACGGTTCGGGGCCGATCATCGGCGTCGGCGGCCCGGCCACCGGATTGCTTGCGCCAGCGACCGTCGATTTCGCCTGTGCGGCAGTCACTTTCGCTGCAGATTCGACATCGTTGCCGGTTGCGGCCGATTCGCCGACGGGCGCCTTCTTGGCCGGCGCCTGCTTCGCCGGGCCCTTCTTGGGCGGGGCATTCTTGGCAGGCGTCTTTTTTGCCGGTGCGGCCTTCTTCGCCGCTTTCTTCGCGGGGGTCTTCTTGGCGGCCTTCTTGGCGGGAGTTTTCTTGGCCGGCGTCTTCTTCGCCGGCGCTGGGGGGATCAGCGGGTCAGGCGAGACGCTCGCGGACTCCGCGGCGGCGGGCTGCGGGGTCGACTGATCCGCCGGTGGTGTGCCTTGCGGCTGTTCGTCGGGTCGGCCCTGCTGCTCTGCCATCGGGCTGCTCCTTTGCAGTGTCTCGTCGCCGGGGCCGCCGAGCGTGCGGCCGGAAGTCGATCGGTCCATCATGCCAGGTCGGATATGGCACTAACCGGTGACGGCCAGACCGGCCGCCAGGACCAGTGCGACGAGCATCAGTGCGGTTTCGAACCGCGCCCGCGATCGGGACACCACCGCCGTGGTGCGATGCGACCGAGCGGCGGGCAGCCACATCGTGCGGTTTCGCCAGCCGAGGACGACGAGCGCGAAGGTCACCGCGATCTTGGCCGACACCAGCCGCCCGTAGCCGGTCGCGTACAGGTCGGCCGGTGCACCCAACCGGATTGCGGCACCGGCGACCCCGCCGACCAGCAGCACCACCACACAGACCAGCGACAGTGCAGAAAAGCGTGGCAAGATCCGGGCCCACTGACCTCGATGGTCCACCGTGAGCACCAGCGCTGCCAGCGCACCGACCCACAACGCGGCGGCCAGGGTGTGCACGGTGACCGCCACACCACCCAGCGGGCTGTCCGCGAAGTGCCCGGTCAGTTGGCGTGCGACGACTCCGACCGCCGCCGCGCCGATCACGGCGACATTCCACGACGCCGTCCGCGGTGCCACGAGCGCAGCCAGCGCTATGGCGGCCGCGGCGACCACGGCGAGCATGCCCGCCCGGCCCGCCGCGGTCGTCGTCGCGAAGTCGACGGTGGTCTGCACGCCGAGCCGGAACACCGGCAGCGAGGCGGTCTGTGCCGCGCCGACGATCGTCCGGCTCAGCTCGGCGAGCAGCCACAGCACCGAGGCGGCCGCCAGCGGTCGCGTCGAGCGGGCCAACAACTCGCCGCGGTGCCGTTCGCCGTCGAGCATCGGCACCACGGCCAAGCCCAGCGTGACGACACCCGCGCAGTCGGCCAGGACCCGCACCACCGTCGAACTGAGCGACCCGTGCGGGTAGGCCAGCGCCCAGGACAGGCCGGTCGCGGCGGCCGCGAGCACCGCCCCGACGACCACGGTGCGCTGACGGGTCACGCGCGCCGCCGCACCGCCCATATCGCGCCGACACCGACGATGACGACCGCTCCCACGAAGAACGGCCACACCGGGATGCCGTCGTCGGCGGGGGTTTCGGCCGGTTCGGCCGCCGACGGCCCCGGTGTCCCGGTGCCCGGCACGCTCAGCTCGAACGTCCAGGACCCGTTGACCACGTGCCCGTCCGCTGACGTCGCCCGGTAGTTCACGGTGTAGAGCCCCGACGGTCCGAGCGGGCGAACGCCGACGCTCAGGACAGCGCCTTGGACCTGCGGTTCGCCGGTCGACCACAAATTGCCGTCGGGGCCGACGACGGTCATCGCCGCGAACTGTGGCTGCAGCGCCTCGCTGAACGTCGCGGACACCGTTGCGGGCGCCTCGGTCAGCCGGGCGTTCTCCGCCGGATCCGACGCGATGCGGGTTGCGTGCGCGGAGGCGGTGCCCGCGGTAGCCAGCACTGCGGCCGTCAGCCAGAGGATCAGGGCAACGGTGGTGAGGGCGCGACGGGGCACCCTGGTGATGGTTCTCATCGAAACAAGTCTTTCTCTTGCCGTTGGTATGTCGATCAGCGCGCGGGGCTGACCGGCGGCCCGCGATGAGACATGGAAGCGGCCAGAAGCAGCGCGGAGCGCAGCGGTTGGTCGGGCCGCCGCGCGATGGGGCGAGCATGCGGTGCGGGCGGCGGGCACACCACGCGTACCGCCACGCGCACCACGCGCGACACCACCCCGCACAGCCGGTCGCCCGCCGCGATCAGCGCCGCACCGACGCCGACCGCCACCGCGTGCGCGGCCACCATCGCCGCGGTCCGCGGCGCGTGAAGATGCCCGGAGGCGCCCAGCACGATGTGGCCGACGATCTGACCGCACGCCAGAACCACAAGCAACACAAGGGTTTTCGAAGCGCCCGACAGGGTGGTCGTCAACGTGCCGACGGTCACCGCGACGATGCCCAGCGCCACGACCGCGGCACCGGTGGGCGGCTCGGCACCGCCGTAACCGTGCGCGGCCAGGGCGAGCGCCGCCGTCAGCAGCCCCGACGCCGCGCCACGAAGGCGGGCCGCGAAGCCGGACGGCGACACTTGCGGCTCAGCTCACGCCGAGCCGAGCCATCAGGTCGGCGTCGATTCCGTCGAGTTGACGTTCGATGGCGGCGTGCGCAGAACGTCGCCTCGACGGCGGCATGTGCTCGGCGGCGGCGATCGCGGCGGACAGGTCCCCGAGACGCTCGGTGATCGCCCCGACGAACTGTTTGGTCTCGGCGTCCTTCGGCTTCTTCTCGGAGACCAATCGCAACGACTGCTCGGCGCCGGCTATGCGGGCCGACAACTGGGCGCCGTGGCCGTTGAACTGGCCGACCTGGCTGAGCGGAACCCCGAGCCGCTCCGCCCGGCGTTGGTCGGCATAGCCGCGCGCGGCGATGGCCGCGCGGTAGCCGACGGGCACCACGATCGGCGCGAGCAGTCGCGTCACGGTCAGCACACGACGAATTCGGCCCGGGGCGAACAGCTTGCCCTCGCGGGCGGCCTTCAGTTGCGTCTCCGCGACCTTGAGAGCGGCCCGGTCACTGTCGCGCTGAGCCTTGATCTGCGCCTTGAGCGCCCTGGCCTCGGCCCGATGGGCGGACTTGATGCGACGGGCTTCGTTCTTGGCGGCCAACTTGGCCTCCAGTTTCGCCTTCGCCTTGATCGCGCGGGCCTCGGCCCTGCGGGTGGCGCGGGTTTTGCGTCGCTTGAACGGGCTCATCCCGGCTGCCTCCCGGAGGTCTTTTCGGTTGCTGAGGTCATGGCTGTGCAGGTTGTCGGTGCAGCACAACCCTATCGTTCACGGTGTTGAGGCTGCGGGCGGCTCGGCGCCGGCGAAGCCGTACCGGATGCGTCTTGGCTGCATGGCGTATTGAGGGCATGCTTATACAGACCGCAAACGTTCGCGAACTGACACCGAAGCCGCCCGTCAAGACGGCGGACAGCGCATAGTGAACTGGTCGGAAGGGGGATCCATGCCAGCTAACCGCCGTGTCACCCGTGCGGTCGGGGCCGTGCTCGAACTGGCGCCGCGACACGGGGAGGTGTCGCTGACCCGACTCGTCGAGGCCGTCAGCGAAGACCGCAAGCGACCCATCGAGCTCAAGATGGCCGAGCTGCCGCCCGGTGTCTGTGGGCAGTGGCGCCAGTACAACGACCACGACGTGTTCCTGATCCAGAAGGGCCTGCCCGCGTGGGACCGCACCCTGGCCCACGAGCTGGGCCATCTGGTGTTGGGCCACGACGGTATCCCCGTCGCGCAGGCCGCCGAACAGAGCACGGAGTTCGCCAGCTCCGATCTCATCAGCTACATGCTCAACCAGCGGACCGGGTGTATGGGTCCGGCGGGTGAGGAGGCCGAGCAGGAGGCCGAGGATTTCGCGGCCCTGCTGCTGTACCGCCTGGGCCGGCTTCCCTCGGACCGCTCGTCGATCGTGCAGGTGCGGCTCGGAGAGGCGTTTGGTTGATCGTCTGGGTGATCGCCGGTCTGCTCGGGCTGGCCACCGGACTACGCATCGGATGGGCGCTGGTCAACAAGCAGAGCCTGGTGAGCACCGCGATGATCGTCGCCTTGGCGAGCCTGGCGTTGATCGCCGCGCTGAACTGGCAGCCCTTGACGCTGCTCATCGACCGGTTGCTGCGCTGGCCGAACATCTCGCTGGGCCTGTCCCAGGTGGCGTTGGTCGCGTGCGCCGCGGGCAGTTGCGTGATGATCACGACCGTGTCGTCGGTGCGCAAACCGGCGACCATCCGCAGGATCGCGTTGGCGCAGTACAGCGTCGCCGCGGTGATCGCAGTGGTGACCGGCGTGGCCTTCTTCTCCGCCGGCCGCCAGCCCGAGATGTCGCCGCAGGAATACCTGCAGCGCAATCTCAGCGGCGGGTCGAACACGCTGCCGTGGTTGCTGCCACTGCTCTACGTGCTGCTGGCCCTGTCGTTGGTCTCGTGGGCCGGGCTGCGGTATTCGAACCGCAGCCGCCGGGGGCGCGCGCTGTTCGTGTTCACGATCGGCATCGTGCTGATCGTGGTGGCGTCCGCCTTCTTCTTTCTGCGCGCCCTCGACCGCGACGGGCCGGTCGGCGTCGGGGCCGCGGCGACGCTCCTGGGCTGCGCGATGCTGGTCGTCGCCGCGGGATCGCTGCTGCCCAGCATCGAGGACTGGTTCGGCGCCAGGCGCGAACTGCGTGTGATCCAGCCGATCCTCACCGAACTCGGCCGCAGGCACCCCGACATCGGTATCGGTGTCCGGCCACGCGGTCCGCTCGTCTTCCGGGTCGCCGAACGGATGTCGTTGATCTCCGACGCGCTCTACCTGGAAGCCACGGCCGCCGAGCATCGGCGCAGACTCCGGGTCGACCCGCGCGGTGCGGTGTCCGGCGATGACGCCGACCCCGACGAGACGGACCTCGAATCCCCGCCGGTGCCGCCGCGGGAACAGGCCAGGGCGATAGCCGAGTGGATCCATTCGGGAACCGACGGCGCCTCGGAGGACAAGCGTGTCGATTTTCCCGGCCTGGGGTGGTTGAACCAGCCCAGCGAGTACTCGGATCGCGAATGGATCCTGGAGATCGCGGAGCAGTACAGAGCACTGACCCGCCGCGACGGCGCGACGGGTCAAGCAGCGTAGCTGGTGGCGCGGCTCCGCTTCGCCAGGGGCGGCGCGGCGGGCCGTGTCGGGCTAATCGTCGAGATGCTCGCGACGACGCAGCTCGTCGACCTTTTGGACGATGTCCTGCTGGGCCTCCGGCGACAAGCCGACGGTGCGTGCGGCAATACGCCGGACACCCTCGTCGCGCATGCTGGCGAGCCAGGTCAGCTCCTTGTCGAGCTTCTCGTAGTACTCGTCGTCGGTGAAGTAGGCCGGCTTGATCCGGAAGAAGTTGGCAAGAGCGGCCATGGTGGTGGCAGAGGGGTTGGTGCGGTTGCCCGAGCGCAGCTGCGAGAGGTACGGAGCGGACATGGTGACGCCCTCGGCCTTCAGTGCCGCGATCACCTCAGCGGAGGTGTGCGGGCCGCGTCCCGGCGGGTAGACCGTGTCAAACAGCCGGTTCAGGCGAGCGGCGAACGTCGTGCTCATCGATATGACCTCCACATGCATTGGACGAGCGGTGTACAAGCGGCGTATTTGCTGATCATCGTAGCGAGTGTTGTGGCAACAACCAAGTGCAAACCCGGGAAAAGTTGATCCGCCCCCGCGCTCGGCACCCGCTGCCGTGCCGGCCTCGACGCATTTCGCGTGCGCCGACGCCTCTACCATACGGTGCGACGAAGCAAACAACGGCGACTTTGTCGAGCTAGTTTTGCCGAGGTGCCGGACACCGTGCCCACCGCGGGCCCGATGACCGCCGCCGGCAACATCAGTTGCATGCATTCCGGCGGAACGCGGCGTTTGCCAAACGCCGCGCGGAGGGTCGCGGAGCCGCTGAGCGTCCCGTCGCCGAACGTGCAGCCGTGGTCAGGGCACCTGGGTTGACGCCTGGTCTGTTCCCTCCGGCGCGGGTGCGCGGCGGCGGCGGATCAGCCAGACGACCAGCACCGAGACGCTGACACAGGCGGTGACCGCCATGGCGAGCCACCGCAGCCCCAGCGCACCGTCGAACAGCAGCCACAGGCCGAAAACCAGGAACAGGACGCTGGCCAAACCGTGCAGGAACCGCTCCGGCAGTCGGCGGTGCAGCAGCCTGCCGGCGGCGATCGCGGCGCCGTCGGCCAGAACCATGCCCGCAGTCGCGCCGATCCACACGCCTGCCCAGTGGTGTTCGCTGGCCAGGGCGACGGTGGCCAGCATCGTCTTGTCGCCGAGTTCGGCCAGGACGAACGACGACACGATGGCGGGGACGACGAACCGCGGCTCGGCGATGCGGATCTCGTCGTCGTCGCCGTTCTCGCGCCACGTCCACACGGCGAACAACAGGAACGCGATGGCGGCGACGAACGCGATCGGGCGTTCGGGCAGCGTCATGCCGAGAAAGTGTCCGACGGCGACGGAGAGGCCGTGCACCAGCATCGCGGCGATCCCGACCCCGGAGAGCACGACCCACCACCGGTGGCGCAGCGAGTAGGTCATGGTGATCAGCTGCGACTTGTCGCCGAGTTCGGCGACGAAGACCACGGCCAGGCTGACCAGAATGGCGGCGAGCATGCAGACGACCCTTTCGACGCGTCGCCGGCGAAACGGTGCTCACGCCCCCGCCGGCTTCGGTCGAAGGTCTCGCCCACCACAGCTTGGTGTGTGGTTCGCCGGCCGGGCTTGCGCCAGTGTGTCGACACGACGATTGGGGGCTACTCCCCTTCGCTTTCTGAACCGACCATAGCTGCGGTGTCACGGATGCGCCAGTGCCACGCAGGTTTTCGGACAACCGAAACCACCGTTCAGGGGCCCGAATCAATGCTTCGAAAGCCCTTATGCCGCAAGCAGCATCGCGAGGATCGCGGTGTCCGGGTGGCTGATGGGGTCGACGCCTACGCGGCTCACCATGGAGGTCACCGTGCCGTCGGATTCGGCTTCCACCCACGCGGCGCGGTGCTCGAGACCGAGGTGGGGGAGGCCGGGCAGTAACACGCAACCCGAGGCCGCCCCGCTGCACTCCGGCAGCGACGGTGTGGTTTCCGACGGCGGATGCAGCATCAGCAGGGCCGGTGGCTGGTGCTCGGCGAAATAGCCTGGCGGCACCGCTGACTCACCGACCACGGTGCCCTCGGCGACCACCAAACCGACCGTATTGGGTTCGGGCTCGTCGGGCAGTTCTTCGCGGGCACCGAAAATCGTTGTCGTGGAGAGCAATCCGGGAAGCGATGCAACCCGCACGGCGACCATCAGCAACTGCGCCCACTCTTTGGTCGAGTCCGGCCAGCGGCCCGAGATGACGAATCCCTTGAGTGAACCGCGTGAATGGAAGGGTGCGATCTCGATCGCCCTGCCCGACTCCCGCTCCATATCGCCTCCGCGCCATCGGTGTTCGGACGCCGGCCGCTGGCCGACTGATGGCCCGACACGCCAGTGGGTCGATTTGCTCAGCATGCGGCAGAACTTGCCTGGCACGCAAGTGGACACGACTGCTAATCGCCGGAATCTGCTCGGGCCGTCCACAGCACGCGATACGACCCGGCCGCCGCGATCCAACCGAAATCGTGGGAGTCGGCGGCACCGGGGGCGCCGGGATTGTCCGAGCGGGCTTCGAAAATCACGTCGCGGCCGTCGGTGTAGACATCACCGACCCGCTTGACGAGCCACCGTGTCGAACGACGCGGATCCTGGAAGACCCGAAGCTGCCCGCGCCGAATGCTCCCGCCCCGCATGGTCAATAGCCCGTCGCCGGGCGCGACGGTCGGGCGCATCGAGTCGTCGACCACTCGGAACAGCCGCAACGGCCAGCGTCGCGGTGTCTGGTTGCGGCCCACGCCCAAAGGGTAAGTTAGGACCATGCTGCATCGATTGTTCAACAACGCGACCCCTGCCCATGCCCACTGCGATCTCTACTGCGGCGTCTACGACCCCGCGCAGGCCAAGATCGAGGCGCTCTCGTGCCTCAAGACGATCCAGAAGTATCACGACTCAGACGACGAGCACTTCCGCGCGCGCGCCATCATCATCAAGGAGCGGCAAGCCGAGGAGGTCAAGCATCACCTGATGGTGCTGTGGGCCGACTTCTTCACCAAGGATCACTTCGAGCAGTTCCCCAACCTGCACCAGCTGTTCTGGGACGGTGTCCACGGCGCCGGCGACGTCAAGAAGTCGCTCGACGTCGCCGTGGCCGAGAAGCTGCTCAAGACGATCGACGAGATCGCCGACATCTTCTGGCAGACCGACAAGGGCAAGCAGATGGGCGTCTATCCGCCCGCCTGAGAACCTTCCGGCACGAAAATGAGCCGCCGAGTCACGACTCGGCGGCTCTTTCGTATGCGCGTTCGTGTCCGCGTCGCGGCGGGAGCACCTCGTCAGTACAGGACGATCAGGGCCAACACGACCAGCAGCACGAGCGCGATCGCACCGGCGCGCAGGCACGCCATCAACTGGCTGCGGGTGTAGGCGGCGGGTGTCGAGGACTGCCATTCCGTGGGGGGCATCGCCGAACCAGATCCCATCGAAGACGTCATGAACCCCTCCTGACCTGCATGGTTACGGCTTCCCGCGGGTGAGATCTATCACAGCGGCTGTGTGTGACGCCGATCATAACCCCTCACGGCGCACCGGAAAAATCGGCTCGCACTCACCACCGATACCGGCACCGCCGGCCCGGTCGCGGTTAGCGTGACTAGCGATTTCGCTCGCCCTGCCGAGGCCTGTTGATGGGGACGCCGAATCGCCGACGGCTTATCCACAGCGGCCCTCAGGAAAAACACAGATTCAGCGGCTCACGGTGGGTTGTCCGATGTCGGGGCTTGTGGATGAACCTGTGGAAACTGTGGATAGGTGGGCATTGCTGTCACCGCGGGCCGGCCGAGGGCATGTCAGCATTGAGGCATGAACGAGGCTGAAATCGGGCAGGTCGACATCGCCGACGTGCCGACCACCTTCGGTTCCGGGACGATCCTGCTGGACGTGCGGGAAGACGACGAGTGGACACGCGGGCATGCCCCGGACGCGCGGCACATCCCGATGGGAGAGGTACCGGCGCGGCTGGCGGAGATCGACGCCGACGCGCAGGTGTTCGTGATCTGCGCAGCCGGCGGGCGGTCACAGCAAGTGGCGCAGTACCTGGCCGCGAACGGCTATTCACCGGTCAACGTCAACGGCGGCATGTTCGCCTGGGCCGGTGCCGGCCGACCGGTGGTGACCGACGACGGCGGGCCGGGTGTCGTCTGAGGGCTCGTCGCTACCCTGGTCGAGTGGCTGGGCGAGGGCCGAAGTGATTCCGCGCGCGCGAGGAGCGAAATGATCCAGGTGTGTTCGTCGTGCGGCACCCGGTGGAACGTGCGCGACCGGCGCCGGACGTGGTGTCCGCGATGCAACGGTTCGTTGCTGCCGCCGTCGGCTTCTGCGCCCGATGCCGGGAACGCCCAGTGGAGCGCGCGGTCTGCGCCCGGACAGGCCGGCCCGCGGCCGCACTTGCCGCCCGGCTACCGCTGGATCGCCGTGCGGCCGGGCGCACCGCCGCATCCGCGGCGCCCGAAGCGCGCCCTCGGCCCGACGCCCCGATACGCGACCATCCCGCGATGGGGCCTCGTCGATCAGATCGCGCCGGCCGGCCAGCAGCAGGAAGAGCCGCGCCGCGGGCCGTCGCCGGGCATGGTGACGGGCACGCTGCTGCTGACGATGGCGGTACTGGGCGCCGCGGCGCTGATCCATCTGGCGCGCTACGTGCTGCTGATCATCAACCGGTCGGTGTTGCTGCCCCCGTGGATCGCGGCGATCGCGACATGGTTCGGTGTGGTGCTCAGCGTCGTTGCAGCGTTCATGGTGGTGGCCAGCCTCATCGTGCTGACCAACTGGCTGATCGCCAGGCGGGCCGTGGCATACACCTACCGGGGAACCACCGACCCTCGACCATCCTGGCGGCTTCAGGCCGGCTGTCTGCTCCCGTTCGTCAACCTGTTCTGGGCCCCGGTGTTCGTCCTCGAACTGGCGGGCGTCGAGCAGCGACTCAGCTATCTGCGCAGGCCGATCGCGGTCTGGTGGCTCGCGTGGGTGGCCAGCTACGCGGTGTCGATCTGGTCGATCGCGACGAGCTTCACCCGCGATGCGCAGGGAATCGCTGACAACACGATGACCACGATGATCGCCTATCTGCTGGCGCTGACCACCCTGCTGCTCGCCATGAAGGTCGTCTCCGGCTTCGAACGGCAACCGGTCGAGCGCCCGAGCAAGCGCTGGGTGATCGTCCCCGACGACGGCACGCCGACACAGGATCGACCCGAGCCCGAGGCTCCGGTTGAGTCGCAGGGGCAGGACCCGGCAGCATAGGCCGTATGACAGGCGACTCCGAAGCCGCCGAGAACGCGAGTTCCGGACCGACGCTCGGGGGTCATCCATTCGTCGTGGCCCACCGCGGCGCGTCGGCCGACCGTCCCGAGCACACGCTCGCGGCGTACGAGCTTGCGCTGCAGCAGGGCGCCGACGGTGTCGAATGCGATGTGCGGCTCACCCGTGACGGCCACCTGGTGTGTGTGCACGACCGCAGGGTCGACCGCACGTCGAACGGAACGGGGATCGTCAGCGACATGACGCTGGCCCAACTGCGGGAGCTCGACTACGGCAGTTGGCATCCCAGTCGGAATGTCGTTGAGGCCCAAAGTGATACGGGTCTGCTCACCCTCGAAGCCCTGATCTCGCTGGTGCTCGACTGGAACCGCCCGGTCAAACTGTTCATCGAGACCAAGCACCCCGTCCGGTTCGGTGGGCTGGTGGAGAGCAAGGTGCTGGCCCTCCTGCACCGATTCGGGATCGCCTCGCCCGCATCGGCGGACCTGTCGCGCGCAGTGGTGATGTCGTTCTCGGCGGCCGCGGTGTGGCGAATCCGCCGCGCAGCGCCGATGTTGCCGACGGTTTTGCTCGGCGAGACGTCGCGCTACCTCGGTGGAAGCGCCGCCACGACGGTGGGCGCCACCGCGGTCGGCCCCTCGATCGCCACGTTGCGGGAGCATCCGGAGCTGGTGGACCGGGCGGCCGCACAAGGCCGCGCGCTGTACTGCTGGACCGTCGACCATTTCGAGGACGTGCAGTACTGCCGCGACGTCGGGGTGGCTTGGGTCGCGACCAACCACCCTGGCCGCACCAAGGATTGGTTGCAGAACGGTTTGGCCGGCGCGGGTCGCGACTAGCCGCGATCAGCCCCGCGCGACGCTCAGAGGCCGCCGCCCGCGACCTTCGGTGCGCCGTTGTCCTTCGGCGCCTTGCCCAGCTCGCGCGCGACGAAATCCTCCAGATGGAAGAGGTCGTCGCCGGCCCGGTCGGCGATGCGCACCAGCGTCGTCATCTGCGCCACTTCCTCGACCTGCTCGCCGAGGAACCACTGCATGAACTGCTCGCCGAGGTAGTCACCCTCGTCGCGCGCCACACCTGCCAGCCGGGCGATCTGCTCGGTGACGGTGCGCTCCAGATCGAGCGCCAGCGCGAGCGCGTCGCGCGGAGCGTCGAAGCTGTTGCGCACCGCGTCGATCCCGGGGATCTCGAATTCGACGTCGCGGTCGAGGAGGTACTGCACCAGCATCATGGCGTGATTGCGCTCTTCGACGGACTGGCGGTAGAAGTGCTTGGCCAGCTGCGGAAGGTCGGCTCCATCGAAGTAAACCGCAATGGCGAGGTATTGCTGCGCGGCGCCGAACTCGTTGCGGATCTGCTCCTGCAGAAGGGCGTGGAATTTGGTGTCGGAGGCTTCAGCAGTGGTCATGAACGCCACGATAGACCAGCTCAGAGGGCACTGTCAGTGAAGGTCGACCTAACACAGGCGAGGTTTACCTTAACGAGCCGCCCCGTGGTGACGCCACTTACACCGGCGTAGAAGTGTTTGCTGAAGCCGCGTCAAGGCTGTGCGTCGAGGACGTCCTGCGGTACCGGGGAATCGGTGCGTAGCGCCTCGAACAGCTGACCCGCCAGGGCGTCGTCCCAGACCACGACCGAGCCGACGTCCCCGCTGGAGTACTCCCCGATCGGGACGGTGGTGGTGAGGACATCACCGTGCATCGCCCACGCGAGCCGGGCCAGATTCCACACGTGGTCATCCTCGTTGACGGTGAAGGTACGGCCGGCGGCCCGCGCCATCGGATACCAGCGCAGCGGGTTGAGCAGTACCGATGGACTGGTGGCGCGGTGCAGCAGCGCGGACATGAACTCCTGCTGGTGGACCATGCGGTCGAGGTCCGCGCGCGGTGTGGCCCGGGTGCGGACGAACCCCAGCGCGCTGCGGCCGTCGAGCTTCTGGCATCCGGCGGGCAGTTCGATTCCGGCCAGGGGGTCGCTGATGGGCTCGGCGGGACACATCGTCACCCCGCCGACCGCGTCGACCATGGTGGCGAACCCGTCGAAGCCGATCTCGGCGTAATGGTCGATCCGGAGGCCGGTCGCCTCCTCGACGGTCTGGGCGAGCAGCTGCGGGCCGCCCACCGAGTACGCGGCATTGATCTTGTCGCTGCCGTAGTCCGGGATCGACACGTAGGAGTCACGAGGTATCGACACCATCGTCGCCTCGGTGCTCGAGGTGATGGCGGGGATGTGCACCAGCAGGATCGTGTCGGTGCGGCCATCACCCATGTCCCCACCCGTGGTCAGCTGCGCCTGTTGTTCGGGGGTCAGGTTCTGGCGGCTGTCCGATCCGACGAGCAGCCACGTGGTGCCCGCGCCGGCGGCGGGCCGGCCGGGGTAATCGGCCAGCGCGGGGATGCGCTGCAGCGACGAGTCTATCCAGGCGCCGCCTGCCACCACTGCGATCGCGGCCAGTAGCAGCACGACCGCCAGTAGCCGGCCCCAATGTCGTTTGCGCCGAGCGCGTTTGGGCTTTGTCGGAGCCTGCGGGGGCGGGGGGGGTTGGGGGCGCGACGCCGGTCGGCGAGCGGCTGCCGGGCGGGGCCCCCG
>NZ_LQIW01000003.1 GCF_001500025.1 Mycobacterium sp. IS-1590
CGACCGCCTCAACGCACTCATCACCCAAGCAGCCGCATGAACCCCAATGTTGCACTCACCACTTGACATCAGACGCCGAATGTGTGCGGGTAATCCACGTTCGGCGCAAGAAAGGTCAAGCGTTCAGCGGGCGGCTGAAAACGCGCGCAGCGACTCGACCTGCGCGGTATCCAGCGACGGGCGCACCGCCTCGCGTGCGGCCGCGACGTCTGCGGCGGTGACGTCGGCGGCGTCGATGGAGCGCCGCATCGCGGTCAGCGCCGCCTCCCGCAACAACGCGACGCAGTCGGCGGCGCTGTAGCCCTCGAGATCGGCCGCCAGCGCATCGAGATCGACAGCCTGCTCGCCCTCCGAGGCCAGTGGAACGGACTTACCCGCGGTACGCAGGATTTCGCGACGGGCCTCGGCGTCGGGTGGTTCGACGAAGACCAGCTTCTCCAGCCGGCCCGGACGCAGCAGTGCCGGGTCGATCAGGTCGGGTCGATTGGTCGCGCCGACCACCACCACGTCGCGCAGCGGTTCGATGCCGTCGAGTTCGGTCAGCAGCGCGGCGACGACGCGGTCGGTGACGCCGGAGTCGAAGCTCTGACCGCGCCGCGGTGCGAGCGCGTCGATCTCGTCGAGGAACACCAGCGACGGCGCCGAGTCGCGGGCGCGCCGGAACAGTTCGCGCACGGCCTTCTCCGAGGAACCGACCCATTTGTCCATCAGCTCGGCGCCCTTGACGGCGTGCACCGACAACCGACCCGAACTGGCCAGCGCCCGCAC
This sequence comes from Mycobacterium sp. IS-1590, assembly GCF_001500025.1. Lineage (GTDB taxonomy): Bacteria > Actinomycetota > Actinomycetes > Mycobacteriales > Mycobacteriaceae > Mycobacterium. The sequence continues at coordinate 769 of NZ_LQIW01000003.1, forward strand.
CACGAACGTCTTCCCGCAACCGGGCGGGCCGTAGAGCAGTACGCCGCGGGGCGGCGCCACGCCGAGCCGCGCGAAGGTGTCGGGGTGCTGCAGCGGCCACAGCACCGCCTCGGTGAGCGCCTGCTTGGTGTCGGCCATGTCGCCGACGTCGTCGAGCGTCACCGAGCCGACCGACACCTCTTCGGTGGCCGACCGCGACAGCGGGCGGATGACGGTGGTCGCCCCCATCAGATCGTCCTGGACGAGGGCGGGTGGCTCACCGTCGGCGCTGGCGCGCGCCGCCGCCCGCAGAGCGGCCTCGCGGACCAGTGCGGCTAGGTCGGCCACCACGAATCCCGGTGTTCGCTCAGCGATCTCGCCGATATCGAGATCCTTGGCCGGCACGTCGCGCAGCAGCACCTCGAGTAGTTGCCTGCGGATGGCGCCGTCGGGCAGGCTCAACCCGAGTTCGCGATCGCACAAATCGGGTGCGCGTAACCGGGCGTCGACGTTGTCGGGCTGCTGCGACGTCGCGACGAACGCGACGCCGCGGGTGGCGACCGCATTGCGGAGTTCGGCCAGGATCAGTGTGGCCACCGGCTCTGCGCTGGCCGGCAGCAGGGCGTCGATGTCGGTGATCAACAGGACTCCGCCTCCGTTGCGGACGGTGGCCACCGCCGACGCCACGCTCGCGATCCGGTCCTCGGCGCGCAACGAGCCCACCTCCGGTCCGTCGAGTTCGACGAGTCGGCGGTCGGCGCAGACGGCGCGCACCAGCGCCGCTTTGCCGACGCCGGCCGGGCCCGACACCAGAACACCGAGATTTGCTGTGGCTCCGAGGGTTTCAAGTAGCTCAGGCCGGTCGAGCGCCAGCTTGAGCCATTCGTCGAGGCGCTGGGCCTCGATTTGTGAACCCTTGAGGTCGTCGACGCTCAGTGCCGATTTCGACTTCTCCGGCGCGGTCACCACCACGTGACCCGCCGAAGCGTCTGATGCCGGAGCGACGGATCCCTCCGGTGAGCCGTCACCCCAGCAGACTGCTGAATTCGGTTGCACGCTCACCGGTCCGGCGGGATCGGTGGCGGTGACCGTCAGCAGTTCGGAGGTCCAGGTGATGCCGACCGACGACGCCAGCGCCGCGGTCGCGCGCGAGGACGGGATGTCGGGGCCCAACTCCCGCGGCAGCAGCGACACCGTGTCGCCGACCGTCATCACCTTGCCCAGCAACGCCTGTCGCAGCGTGGCCGGCGAAATCGACTGGCTGGCCAGCCTGGAGCCCGACAGCGTCACCGACCGCGCGCCGTAGACGGTGACGGGTGCGACGAGCACGCTGGTGTCCTCCCGCAGACCGGCATTCGACAGAGTGACGTCGTCGAGCAGCGCGGTGCCCGCGGGAACACCCGCGGATGCCTCGGCGGCCACCGCGGCGGTGGTCCGCGAACCCGTCAGCGACACGGCATCCCATTCGCGGATACCCAGCGCGGCAATGGCTTCCGGATGCAGGCGAACAACACCCCTGCGCGAGTCGAGCGCCGAGGTGTTCAACCGTGCGGTCAGTGTGAGGTGCGCCCGGGGAGCCGGGCGTTCGGACTGCAGTTCAGTCATGTCGTGAGCCGGGTCTGCGCAGGCCCAGGCGCATCACCGACCGGCGGTGCGGCTGGCCCCGGCGGATGGCCCGCCGGGCGGCGCGCTGCTGGCGTGGTTTGTCGTCCCACACCTCGGGGTGCGCGGCAAGGAATCGGCGGGTGCGGATGGCGAACGGGATGTGCAGGACGTAGGCGGCGATGATGAGCAGGATGACCAGGTAGCCGTAGAGGATCGCGGCGGCGACGCCGATCGCCACGAGCGCCAGCAGCGGCGCGACCATGTTGGGCGGCACCGAGAACGTGTGGATCTTGCGCATCGGGATCGTGCTCACCACCAGCGCCGAGACGCCGAGCATCCAGATCACGACGGCGGGTTCGGAGGTCCACCAGCCGTCGCCGAACTGCATCTTGGCGGCCAGCGGACCGATCGCGCCGATCGCCCCTGCCGGGGCCGGCATGCCGACGAAGTACTTCTTCTCGTAGTCGGGTTTGTCGACGTCGAGCATCGCGTTGAACCGGGCCAGGCGCAGCACGATGCACACCGCGTACACCAGCACCACGATCCAGCCGACCTCCGACTTCGACAGCAACGTGCCGTAGACGATGAAAGCCGGTGCGACGCCGAAGTTCACGGCGTCGGCGAGCGAATCGATCTCCTCGCCCATCCGTGAGGTCGCCCCCAGCGCGCGTGCGATGCGACCGTCGAGCGCGTCGAGTATCGCGGCGACGGCCAAAAAGGCCATCGCCTCGGTCGGCCGGTCGTCCAGCGCCATCTTGACCGCGCTCAGCCCAAGGCAGATCGCGGCGACCGTCATCGCGCTGGGCAGGATGCGCAGGCTGACGACGGAGCGCTTGATGCGGGGGCGGATCATGCCGGAGCCGCCCGGCCGGCGACATCGGGTTTCAGCTCGGCCAATACCGTCTCGCCCGCCAACGCACGCTGCCCCACGGTCACCAGGATGCGCGACCCGGCGGGCAGGTAGGTGTCCAGCCGCGACCCGTAGCGGATCAGCCCGTAGGTCTGCCCGATCGCCAGTTCGTCGCCCGCCTTGGCCTCGCACACGATGCGTCGCGCCACCAGGCCGGCGATCTGTACGGCGATCACCTCGGCGCCGTCGGGGGTGCGGATCAGCACGCTGTTGCGCTCGTTGTCCTCGCTGGCGGCTTCCAGCTCGGCCGAGCCGAACAAGCCCGGGCGGTGCTGGACCGCAACGACCTCACCGCTGATCGGGGCCCGCTGCACGTGCGCGTCGAAGACCGACAAGAAGATGCTGATGCGCGGCAATGGCGTTGGGGGCAAACCGAGTTCGGCCGGTGGCGGGGCCTCCTCGATCAGGCAGATCAAACCGTCGGCGGGGGCGACGACCAGACCTGGCCGGGTGGGAGGCACGCGCGGGGGGTGGCGGAAGAACGCCGCGTTGGCGGCGGCCGATGCCAGTCCGGCGCCGCGCAGCCACCGGTTCCTACTCCCGAGGGCGGCCAGCGCCAGGCTCGCGCCGACGAAGGGCAGCCCCGCGGAATGCATCGGGGGGATCGTGGTACGGGCCAGCGCCAAAAGCCGCGCGGGGCCGGATTTCAGGTCGGGGCGTCTGGCCATCGTCCCGCGATTCTACGGGCCGCGTCGATGCCGTGGCATTCACCGTCCGCCGCCGAAACTGAAGATGTGCGCGATGAAACGCCGCAATTTCGTGCAGAGCCTCAGCTTCGGCGCGTAAAGAGGGGAAGGAACAGCTCAGGTCAGGTCCCACACCTGAACCGTCGACCCGGCCGAGAGCGCGTCGACATCCTCGGCGATCTCCAGCAGACAGTTCGCCGAGGCCAGCCACCGCAGGTGGTGCGAGGCGGGCGGGCCGTAGCTGGTCACCGTCTGAGCGGCCGCGTCCAGCACGCCACGGCGGAATTGGCGTTTCCCGCGCGGCGAGGTGAGGTCCTCGGTCAGCACGGCGCTGCGGCGGGGCCGGGCGGGATTGGGAAGGCCCATCGCAGCGCGCAACGGCGCACGCAGGAACACCTCGAACGAGACCAGCGCGCTGACCGGGTTGCCGGGGAGTGTGACGATCGGGATGTCCCGGTCCGGCGTCGGGGGGGAGCCCGGTGCGGCGATGACGCCACAGCCCTGCGGCATGCCCGGTTGCATGGCCACCTTGACGAACTCCACGGCCCCTTTGAGCGCGTCCTTGACGACCTCGTACGCACCCGCGCTCACCCCACCCGTCGTGATGATCAGGTCGGCGTCACCGGTGTGCTCCGCGAGGGCCGCGCGGAACGATTCGACGTCATCGCCGGTCATGGGGGAGGCCACCACGTCGGCCCCGGCATCGCGCAGCGCCGCGGCGAGCATCACCGCGTTCGATTCGTAGATCTGCCCGGGCTCCAGCGGGGTGCCGGGTGCGACGAGTTCGGTGCCCGTCGACATCACCAGCACGCGCTGTCGCGGTATCACCGTCAGCTCGGCGAGACCCAGCGCGGCGGCCAATCCGAGCGCGGCCGGTGTGACGACCTGTCCCGCGCGCAGCACGGCCGTGCCGGCCGTGACGTCCTCACCGGCGCGCCGGATGTGCTGGCCGTTTTTCGCGGCCGCGCGGATCTCCACGGTGTCGGTTGCGGCGTTCGTCTTTTCCACGGGCACCACCGCCGTGGCGCCGGACGGCAACATCGCCCCGGTCATTATCCGGTGCGCCGTACCGGGTTTCAGTGTCAGGATGTCGGTGCGCCCGGCCGGGATGTCCTCGGCTACGGGCAGGTTGATCGGGCTTTCGGGCGTTGCCGATGCCACGTCGTCGGCCATCACGGCGTAGCCGTCCATCGCCGAGTTGTCGAAGCCCGGCAGCGACAACGGCGCGACCACGTCCTCGGCGAGCACGAGTCCGAGAGCGTCCGCGATGGGAACGCTGACCGGTGGGCGGGCTTTGATCAACGCGGCGACGACGCGCTGATGATCCTCGACGGTCCGCATCAGACGGGGTACGTGACGCCGGTCAGTTCCTCGGACAAACTCCACAACCGGCGTTGAATGTCTTCGTCGTGCGATTGTGCGCTCGAGGCAACGAGTTTCGGGTGACCCTTCACCTCGCCGAGCCCGTCCGGTCCGTAGTACTGCCCGCCCTGAACGTTCGGGTCCGTGGCCGCGCGAAGGGTCGGCAGCGCACCCTTGTCCGCGGGTTGGGTGAAGATCCTCCACACGACGTCCGGCACGTAAACCGGTATGTAGCGCATCAATTCGGTGTCCGAGAAGCCGGGGTGGGCGGCGGTCGCGACGGTCGGTGCACCTGCGGATGCGAGGCGCCGTTGCAGTTCGTAGGTGAACAGCAGGTTGGCCAGCTTGGACTGCCCATAGGCTTGCACCCGGTTGTAACCGGTTTCGAAGTGGGGGTCTTCGAAGCGGATTCGAGCCATGATCCGGTGGCCGACGCTGCTCACCGTCACGACGCGCGACCCGTCGACGCTGCGCAGGTTGTCGAGCAGCAGGCCCGTCAACGCGAAGTGGCCGAGGTGGTTGGTGCCGAACTGCATCTCGAAACCGTCTTCGGTGGTCTCGCGGCTCGGCACGTACATCACGCCTGCGTTGTTGATCAGCAGGTCGATGCGCGGGTGCGCGGCGCGCAGCTCGTCGGCGGCCTTGCGCACGCTGTCCAGCGAGGACAGGTCGAGCTCCTGCACGCTGACCACGGCGTTGGGGGTCGACTTCCTGATGCGCTCGACGGCCTCGTTGCCTTTGTCGAGGTTGCGCACCGCGAGCACCACCGCAGCGCCCTTGCCGGCCAGCGCGGCCGCGGTGTCATACCCGAGCCCGCTGTTCGCCCCGGTCACGATCGCGGTCCGCCCGGACTGGTCCGGAATGTCGGCCACGGTCCATTTGCTGCCCATGACGATCAACATACTCAGCGGCCGATGGACTCGCGGTTACCTAGGCTGGACGCCTGATGACCGAGCCCGTGGATTTCCTGGACCCCGCGAACAAGCCGAGCCGCAAGGCGCCACTGGTATGGGCGATCGGTGCGGCGATCCCGTGGTCGTTCCTGGTGCTCGGCCAAGTGGTGTGGTTCGCGGTGGACCCGCGCTCCTGGTGGGTGCATGCGCTCGCGGCGGTGGGCTCGCTGCTCGGCATCCTGATGTTCGTCGTGGTTGTCCCGTGGTGGCGATACCGGGTTCACCGGTGGGACATCGACCCGCGGGCGGTGTACACCCGCACCGGTTGGTTGACCCAGGAACGCCGCATCGCGCCGATCTCTCGCGTGCAAACCGTCGACACCGAACGCGGTCCGCTGGACCGGTTGTTCGGGCTCGCCAACGTGACGGTGACGACGGCGTCGTCGGCGGGTGCGGTCCGCATCATTGCGCTGGACGCCGATGTCGCCGACGCGGTCGTCGCCCGGCTCACCGACATCGCCGCGCTCGGCACCGAGGATGCGACGTGACGAGCCCGACGCCGCCCGTCTGGGGCTATTCACCGCCTGCCGAGGAGTGGCACCGCCTGAGCCCACGGATGCTTTTGGTGCACCCCGTGCACGAGGTGGTTCGCCAGATCCCCGTGCTCGCAGGCACGCTGGTGCTCGGGTCGGCGACCGGGAACCCGCTCCTGGCCGTCGCGGTGCTGGCGATCACCGTCGCCGTCGGCCTGGCGCGCTGGTTCACCACGACGTATCGCATCGGGCCGAACGACGTGCAACTGCGCACCGGCGTTCTCCAGCGCAAGGTGCTCTCGTTGCCGCGCAACAGGATTCGGTCGGTGTCGACCGATGCCCGCCTGCTGCACCGGTTGTTGGGGCTGACAGTGCTGCGGGTCAGCACCGGGCAGGAGGCCAGGGGCGACGCCGCGTTCGCGCTCGACGCCGTTCCCACCGAGCAGGTCGGACGGCTGCGGGCGCTGTTGCTGGCCGAATCCCTTGCCGTCGAGGAGGACAAGCCGTCGACGCCCGGCCGCGTGCTGGCTCGGTGGACGCCGTCCTGGTTGCGCTACAGCCCGCTGAGCCTCACCGGGCTGGCGATGATCGCCGCCGCGGTCGGCGTGGTGTATCAGGTGGGCGTCGACAGCGGCGTTCATGAATCCGGCCTGGCCGACGAGTGGCTCGACACGGCCAGAGGTCTCGGGACGGCGGCGGCAATCGCGCTCGGCGCGGCGGTCCTTCTGCTGGCCTCCGTCGTGCTCTCGGTGCTGCAGTCGTTGTTGACCTACGGCAACCTCGAACTGCGCCGGGACCTCGAGGTGCTGCACCTGAAGTACGGGCTGATCCGCGTCCGCGAACACACCTTCGACATGCGCCGCCTGCGCGGCGGCACGCTGCGGGAACCGTTGCTCGTGAGGCTGTTCGGCGGCGCCCGCCTCGACGCGGTGATGACCGGCGTCGGGGGTGAGGGCGAGTCGTCGTTGTTGTTGCCGCCGTGCCCCAAGCGCACCGCCGACGAGGTGTTGACCGGTCTGATCGAACACCCCGACGCCGTGACCGGGCCGCTCCGGGCACACGGCCCCGTCGCCTCCCGCAGGCGCTGGACCCGGGCGATGGCGCTGCCCGCGGCGGCGACGGCCGCGCTGCCGGTGGCGCCGACTCCGATGTGGGTGTGGATGCTCTGGGTTGCGCTCACCGTATGTTGCGCGCTGCTGGCGTTCGACCGCGCACGGTCGCTGGGGCACCGGGTGGGGAACGGGTGGTTGGTGGCGCGCACCGGCAGCGTGCAGCGCCGTCGCGACTGCATCGATGCCTCGGGCATCATCGGATGGACCGTGCGCCAGACGTGGATGCAGCGGCGTGCCGGGGTGGCGACACTGGTCGCCGCGACGGCCGCCGGGGTCAAGCACTATCAGGTGATCGACGTGCCCGCGGCGCTGGCGTGGTCGATCGCGGCGCAGGCATCGCCGTGGGTGACCGACACGGCATGGGCACGTCGATAGCCCGACCGCCGGTCTCGCAGCACCCGCCGGATGATCGAGGGCGAGAAGAGTTTCGTCGGCGGGTCAAGCATCCCGAGGACGCGAAGGAATCGGAGCGTGACCGCCTCGTCCGTTTCACACGCCGTCAACACCCGGTCCAGGTACGCGTTGCTCAGCCGTATCGACAGCGGCACGGTCCCTTTGACTTCGGGCAACGCCAGATCCGATCCGACAGCGGTCTGCCAGGCGATGCGGATCGGCTTGACGCTGGACCGGAAGAAGCGGCGAGCCAGATTCCTGTCGCCGCGTTGCAGGCAGTCGCGCAGCACGGTGGCCTCGACGGCCGCAACGGTCATGCCCTGCCCGTAGATCGGATTGAAGCTGCACACCGCGTCCCCGAGCACCAGCAGCCCCTCGGGTAGGCGGCCCAACTTGTCGTAGCGGCGCCAGCGGTTGGACGGCACGCGGTAATTCACCACCGGCCCAAGCGGTTCGGCGTCCGCGAGGGCCGCCAGCACGCTTGCCGGCACGAAATCGGCCACGAAGTCCCGCATTTCATCGGCCGAGTCCGGCACGGCTTGACCCGCCATGGCGCCGATCGCGAACATCGTCGCGCCGTTCTCGTAGCACGCGGTCGCGAACATCCTTGGCCTGCCGTGCTCCGGCATGAGCGCGATGAAGTGCTCCGCGATCGCGCCGGGCCTGATGCGCACGGGCTGGCAGGCGTAGGCCAACTGCACGACCACCTCGGCCACCGGCGGCCGGTCGTAGCCCAACTGCTCGAGGAACAGCGGTGTGCGGGAGCCACGCCCGGTCGCGTCGACGACGAGGTCGGCGTCGAGCATCGACACCTCGCGGGTATCACGGTCGATCACGTCGACACCCGTGACCCGGCTGCGGTCCGGGGCCGCCGCCAGGGACACCACGTCGTGGTGCTCCACGATCGTCACGTTGGGGATCTCGCGCATGCGCCGCAGCACATGCCAATCCAGAAACGGCCGACTCTGGAAGTAGAACGGCATCGAGTCGGGGGACGGGCAACGGCCCGATTGCACGAGTCGATGGCCACCGGGCGTAAAGCAGAGCCTGGAGTAGTCACCGTCCCACCTGATGGCACCGTCTTCGACGAGTTCATCGAGGATGCCCGGCAACAACTCCTCGAGCACCTGAGCCCCGCGCGCGAGCAGGGCGTGGATCAGCCTGCCCTGAGGGACTCCGCGCCTCGGCGTCGGTCCGGTCGGCAGCTCGTCCCGCTCCACCACGGTCACCGTCTGGTAGCTGTCTGCGAGCACCCTGGCGGCCAGCAGGCCTGCCATGCTCGCGCCGAGAACCACCGCTCGTTCGCCTACGACTGGCATCGCCCACCCCTCACGTCGACATCCGTGGCCGGTATCGGCCCTGGTAAGGAATAGTTTTCGACGACCGCTCGCGGCGCACTAGCGTAGTCGACTACTCGAATCCACCGAGGCTCCACGATTTGCGCTGGCGCATAGGCCGTTTACTGTCGGGCCATGGCTATCGGTGGGGTGCTGTTCGACATCGATGGCGTGTTGGTGACCTCGTGGCGCCCGATCGAAGGCGCGGCCCAGACTGTCGCGACGTTGAACGACAACCAGATCGCCTGCGCGTACCTGACCAACACGACAACCAAGACCCGGGGCCAGATCGCCGAACTGCTCTCCGAGGCGGGGATGGCGGTCCGGCCCGACGAGGTCATCACCGCCGCGGTCTTGACCGCCCAATACGTGCGCGATCGGTATCCGGATGCACGCTGCTTCCTGGTCAACAGCGGGCAGATCGCCGAGGACATGCCCGGTATCGACATCGTGTACTCCCACGAGTACAGCGGCCCGCGCGCACCGGAGACCCCAGACGTCATCCTGCTCGGCGGTGCGGGTCCGGAGTACAGCCACCTGACGCTGTCGTGGGTCTACGACTGGATGGCCCACGGGGTGCCGGTGGTCGCGATGCATCGCAGCACCGCATGGACGACGACGGACGGCTTGCGCGTGGACACCGGCATGTACCTGATCGGCATGGAGGAGACCTCTGGGCGCAAAGCCACAGCGGTCGGCAAGCCCGCCCCGGAGGGCTTCCTCGCGGCGGCCAGCCGGCTCGGGGTGGAACCCGACGAGATGTACATGATCGGCGACGATCTCAACAACGACGTGCTGGCAGCGCAGGTGGTCGGTATGACCGGCGTGTTGGTGCGTACGGGCAAGTTTCGGCAGGATACGTTGGATCGTTGGGCGGCAGACGAATTCGCGATGCAACCGAATCATGTGATCGACTCCGTGGCCGACCTGCCGCAGCTTCTCGGACTGTAGGGGCCATCGATGTGGGAGCGGGTGCAGCAGATGTTGCTGCAGCGGGGTATCAACACCTACCTCGAACTGGTGCTGTGGATCACGCTGATCTACATCGTGATCGGAGTCGTGTATGCGGCGTTTCACATCGAGCTGATCGGCCAGCTCGAGGCGGCGCTGTCCGGCGACTTCACCATCTTTGCCAACATCGCGGCCCTGGTCGTGGCCGTCGCGCTCTGGCCGCTGCTGTTGATCAGCTCTTGGGTGTGTGGGGTGGCCGGGTGCGGGGTGTTCTGACGATGACTTCTCGGGCTCGTCGCAGTCTGTATCGACATGACAGAACAACGCGTCCACGCGACCACAACCGTCCACGCCCCGATCGAGACCGTGTTCGAGGTGCTCGCCGACCCGTCGACGCACCAGGCGATCGACGGCACCGGATGGGTGCGCGAGCCGCTCGACGGTGAACCCCTGTCCGAGGTCGGCCAGGTCTTCCGGATGGGCATGTACCACGACAACCATCCCGAGAAGTACTACGAGATGGCCAATCGGGTCGAGGTTCTCGACCGGCCGCGTGCCATCGCCTGGCAGCCGGGCCAGGGTCCCGAACAGCGCGGATACCTGATGAACGGCACCGAACTCCAGTGGGGCGGGTGGATCTGGCGATACGACCTCGAAGCGGCGGGGCCGGCGCAGACGGCGGTCACGTTGACCTACGACTGGTCGAACGTGGCGCCGCACCTGCGTGACATCGAGTTCCCGCCGTTCGAGTTGCAGCACCTCGACAACTCGCTGAAGAACCTCGCCTCGATCGCCGAGTCACGCACCTAGGCCCACGCGGGCGTCAGGCCTGCAGGGAGCGGACGGCCTCGATGCGGGCGCGCAGCTGATCGGTCGTCGCCGCCGCCACCGCCGGACCACCGCAGATCCGGCGCAACTCCTTGTGGATCCAGCCGTGCGGTTTGCCGGTGCGGTGATGGGCGATGGACACCAGCGTGTTGAGTTCCTTGCGCAGTTCGCGCAGCTGGCCGTGGGTGGAGACCCGCGGCACCTCGCCCGAGGCGGTCTGACGGGTCAACTGCTCTTCCTGCCTGCGCCGCAACAGGTCCCGCATCTGGTCGGGAGCGAGCAGGCCCGGGATGCCGAGGTAGTCGGCCTCGTCCTCGCTGCCGACGGCCGCCGCGGTGCCGAACGAGGAGCCGTCGAAGATCACCTGGTCGAGTTCGGCGTCGGCCCCCAACATCTCGAAGCCGTTGTCGAGCCCGCCCGGCTCGTCCTTCTTCTTGTTGGCGTCTTCGAGGGCCGCGTCGTCCCACTCGCCTTGGGACTCGCGGTGCGGCTTGCCGAGCACGTGGTCGCGCTGTGCCTCCATCTCGCTGGCCAGGTCGAGCAGCGCGGGCACCGACGGCAGGAAGATGCTCGCGGTCTCGCCGGGGCGGCGGGACCGGACGTAGCGGCCGATCGCCTGCGCGAAGAACAGCGGGGTCGACGCCGACGTCGCGTACACGCCGACCGCCAGTCGCGGCACGTCGACACCCTCGGAGACCATGCGCACCGCCACCAGCCAACGATTCGTGCCCGCCGCGTATTCGGCGATGCGGTCCGAGGAACCGGGATCGTCGGACAAGACCAGCGTCGGCGCCTCGCCGGTCAGCGTCGTCAGCACCTTGGCGTAGGCGCGGGCGGCCTTCTGGTCCGACGCGATCACCATGGCGCCGGCATCGGGCACACCGCCGTTGCGCAACTGGGAGAGCCGGGTGTCGGCGGCCTGCAGCACCGCAGGAATCCACTCACCGTTCGGGTCGAGCACCGTGCGCCAGGCCCGCGCGGTCTGCTCGGCGTTGAGCGGTTCCCCGAGACGCGCGGAGTACTCCTCACCGGCGCTGGTACGCCAGCGGGCCTCGCCGGAATAGGCCATGAACACCACGGGCCGCACCACCCCGTCGGCGAGTGCATCGGAGTACCCGTAGACGTGGTCGGCCCGCGAGCGCAGCACCCCGGTGCCGTCGGGTTCGTAGGTGACGAACGGGATCGGGCTGTCGTCGCTGCGGAACGGTGTGCCGGTCAGCGCCAGACGGCGGGTGGCGTCGTTGAACGCCTCGCGCATGGCCTCGCCCCAGCTCTTCGCATCGCCGCCATGGTGGATCTCGTCGAAGATGACGAGGGTGCGGTAGTTCTCGGTGCGCACCCGGTGCCGGGTGGGGTGGCTGGCCACCTGGGCATAGGTGACGACGACGCCGTGATACTCCGACGAGTGGTGCGCGGCGCTGTTGGAGAACTTGGGGTCCAGCGACAGGCCGAGCCTGGCGGCGGCCAGAGCCCACTGGATCTTGAGATGCTCGGTCGGCACGACGACGGTGACGCGCTCGACGGTGCCGTCGGCCAACAGCTCGCCGGCCACGCGCAGGGCAAACGTCGTCTTACCCGCACCCGGGGTTGCCACGGCGAGGAAATCACGCGGTTTGGCGCCAAGATACCGCACCAATGCCCGACGCTGCCAGCCTCGCAAAGCCTGGGTGTCGGGCGCCGTGTCTGCCCGCACCCAAGACTCCTCACTGATCGGACAGCAGCCTAACGCAACGGATTACAGCCGCGCATCTCTGTGTGGCGTGTCGCCGGACAGCCGGTGTGTCGAGCGTGATCGTCGGACTTGATCCGCCGCGAAGCGCCCGGCGGACGACGGCGCGTCGCGATCCGGAGGGGACGTCCACAGCAAACCCGCTGCTTGTCCCGGCGCGAGGTGGGTACTCTCCGCCAACCATGTCGGCAACCCCCGTTACCCCCGGCGACGACATCGACCCGTGCGTCCGTGTCTTCGGTACCCGCGTACACAACTTACGGGGCGTCGACGTCGCCGCGCCGCGCGACGCGCTGGTGGCGTTCACCGGCATCTCGGGTTCGGGCAAATCGTCGCTGGCATTCGGCACCATCTACACCGAGGCGCAGCGAAGGTACTTCGAGTCGGTCGCTCCCTATGCGCGGCGATTGCTGCTGCCGACCGGCGCGCCCAAGGTGGACGACATCACCGGACTGCCCCCCGCCGTGGCGCTGCAGCAGCGCAGGGGGTCGGCCACCTCACGGTCCACCGTCGGCACCGTCACGACGCTGTCCAACCTGTTGAGGATGCTGTTCTCCCGTGCCGGAACGTATCCGCGCAACGCCACCGAACGACTCGACTCCGATGCGTTCTCTCCGAATACGGCCGTCGGCGCCTGCCCGAAGTGTCACGGCCTCGGCCGGATCCACGAGGTGACCGAGCAGACGCTCGTGCCGGACCCGTCGTTGACCATCCGCGAGGGCGCCGTCGCGGCGTGGCCGGGCGCCTGGCAGGGCCAGAACCTGCGCGACATCCTCATCACGCTGGGGTTCGACATCGACAAGCCGTGGCGCAAACTGCCGAAACGCCAACGTGATTGGATCTTGTTCACCGACGAGCAGCCCACCGTCGAGATCGATCCGGGTCAGCATCCGGTCACGGCGGACTACTACTACAACGGAACGTTCTCCAGCGCGGAACGTCACGTCCGGCACACGCTGGCGAACTCGCAGAGCGCGACGATGCGCCGGCGCGTCCTGCAGTTCGTCGACAGCGTCGAATGCGGCGTGTGCCGGGGATCGGGGCTGCGACCCGAGGCGCTGAAGGTGACCTTCGCGGGTCACACCATCGCCGACTACGTGGCGATGCCGCTGGTCGAACTCGCCGATGCGCTGCGACCGACCGCGTCGCGCACCGATGCCGCGCCCGCCTTCGAGTCGACCGCATCCGGTGAGCACACCGAGGTCGCCACGATGATCGCCGCCGATCTGGTCGCGCGCATCCAGGTGCTCGTCGATCTCGGGCTCGGCTATCTGACGCTGAACCGTCGCACCCCGACGGTGTCCCCCGGTGAACTGCAGCGGCTGCGGCTGGCCACGCAGTTGCGAGCCGGATTGTTCGGGGTGCTCTACGTGCTGGACGAGCCGTCGGCCGGGCTGCACCCCGCTGATGCGGAGCCGCTGCTCGATGTGCTGGATAGGCTTCGGCGAGCGGGAAATTCGCTGTTCATCGTCGAACACGACATGGACGTCGTGCGCCGGGCCGACTGGATCGTCGACGTGGGACCCGGCGCTGGTGAGTTCGGCGGGCGCGTGCTCTACAGCGGTCCCGTCGACGGCCTGGAGGACGTCGACGAGTCGATCACCCGGCGCTACCTGTTCGGCGACGAGGCGGCCGAACCGCGGACACCGCGCGAACCGTCATCGCGGCTGCGACTGCGCGGCATCTGTTTTCACAATCTGCGCGACGTGGATGTCGACGTGCCGCTGGGCGTCTACACCGCGGTCACCGGCGTTTCCGGATCGGGCAAGTCGACGCTCGTTGTGAAGGTACTCGGGGATGTGGTGAATCGTCATCTGGGCCGCGCGGTGGGCCTGGCCGAAAGCGACGGCGACAGCGACGATTCCGACGCCGAGATCGTCGACCTGGATCACGATGCCAGCATCGGGGTGACCGCCGAGGGCGTGGAGGTGATCGACCGGCTGGTCGCCGTCGACCAGCGACCGATCGGGCGCACCCCGCGCTCGACGCTGGCGACCTACACCGGCCTGTTCGACGCCGTGCGACGGGAATTCGCCGCGACGCCGGCGGCGCGTCGCCGCGGCTGGACGGCTGGCCGGTTCTCGTTCAACGTCGCCGAGGGCCGATGCGAGACCTGTCAGGGCGAGGGCTTCGTATCGGTCGAATTGCTGTTTCTGCCAGGCACTTACGCCACCTGCCCGACCTGCGGAGGCGCCCGCTACAACGAGGCCACGCTGCGGGTGCGCTACCGCGACCACACCATCGCCGACGTCCTGGCGATGACCGTCGACGAAGCCTCACAGTTCCTCGAGGACATCCCCGGTGCGTCCCGGAGCCTGGCGACGCTGCGGGAGGTAGGGCTCGGTTATCTGCGTCTGGGGCAGCCGGCCACCGAACTCTCCGGCGGGGAAGCCCAACGCATCAAGCTGGCTTCGGAACTGCAGCGACCCCGGCGTGGTCGCACGCTCTATGTACTCGACGAGCCGACGACGGGTCTGCATCCGGCGGATGTGGACCTGCTCGACGCCCAGCTGCATCGCCTCGTCGACGCGGGTAACACGGTGGTGGTGGCCGAACACGACATGCGGATGGTCGCCGGAGCGGACTGGGTGATCGACCTCGGACCGGGTGCGGGCCACGACGGCGGCCGCATCGTCGCTGCGGGCACACCGCGGCAGGTGAGTCAGGCGAAGGGCAGCCGCACGGCGCCGTACCTGGCCGCACGCCTGGTCACTCGATGAAGAAGTTGTCGTTGCGGATGAACCACTCCCGGCGCTCCTCGTCCGTCAAATCACCCAGGGCGGCGAAACCCTCGAAATAGTGCTCGCGCGGCGCCCCGGGAGCGAACAGGATCAACAGCGACGTCGGAGCGTCGGCCTCGTTGCGGAAGCCGTGAATGCCGCCGGGCGGCACATAGAAGAAGTCGTTGGGACTGCCGTCGAACCAGTCGGCGCCGTCGTAGAGCCGCACCGTTCCCGACAGCACGAAGAAGGCCTCGGAGATCGCGCGGTGAAAGTGCGGTCCCGGCCCGCCGCCGTTCGGTGCGATGTCGACGCGATACAGCCCGTAGTCGCCGCCGGTCGCTTTCTGGTCGGCGAGGTAGTGGTACTTCACGAGACCGAACGAGTCGTAGTCGGCAGGCTCGTCGCCGCGTCGCACCCAGGCACTGGCCTCCGGTTCGGGCGCGGTGTAGCGCGGAGGCGGGTAGGGCGGCACCTGCCGGGGATCGACGAGCGACATCCCTGCCCACCCTGCCACCGTCCGACCGTCGCGGGTACCGGATACGTGACGCCGGTGATGACGACCGCGGTACGCGCGGCCCGATTCCGAACGTGGGAATATACGGAACGCACGCCCCGTGTAGCTGGGATTCCCGAGGTGATGACGTGAGTGTGGCCGACCGACCGCTGCGTGCTGACGCCGCGCGAAATCGCGCCCGCGTTCTCGAGGTCGCTTACGACGCCTTCGCGACCAGCGGCCTCGCGGTGCCGATCGACGAGATCGCTCGGCGCGCGGGCGTCGGCGCGGGCACGGTGTACCGCCACTTCCCGACCAAGGTGGATTTGTACCGCGCGGTCGTCGAGAACCGGATCGAGAGCCTCATCGCCGAGGGCCGAGCCCTGATCGAGGGTGTACCTCCGGGGGAGGCGCTGTTCGTCCTGCTGCGCTCGCTGGTGCTGCGTTGGGGAGCCGCCGATCGGGGCCTGAAGGACGCCATGGCGGGCGAGGGTATCGACGTCGCGGAAGTCATCCCGGAGACCGAGCGGGCCTTACTCGAATTCCTCGGCGGGCTGCTCGAGGCGGCTCAGAATGCCGGGACCGCGCGGCGCGATGTCGATGTGCGCGACGTGAAGGCGATCCTCGCCGGCTGCTTCGCGATCCAGGACGCCGACCCCGAGCACGCCGAGCGGCTCACCGAGGTGGTGCTGGACGGCCTGCGAGCGGCCTGAACGCCTCGCATACGATCTTGCACTCGCCATGCCCGAGTGCTAGAAAGGCAATTGGCACTCGCGACCGGCGAGTGCTAGGTCGGGACGGTGAGGCAACGGGCCGCATCCGCGGAGCACACCCGAGCCGTCCGTCGCGGGCACTGCACCCGACCGCAGACGTGCCATCCCCAATCCGGAGGAACACTTCGCAATGGCCAAGACAATTGCGTATGACGAAGAGGCCCGCCGCGGCCTCGAGCGGGGCCTCAACAGCCTCGCCGACGCGGTAAAGGTGACGCTGGGCCCCAAGGGTCGCAACGTCGTCCTGGAGAAGAAGTGGGGCGCCCCCACGATCACCAACGATGGCGTGTCCATCGCCAAGGAGATCGAGCTGGAGGACCCGTACGAGAAGATCGGCGCTGAGCTGGTCAAGGAAGTCGCCAAGAAGACCGACGACGTCGCAGGCGACGGCACCACCACCGCCACGGTGCTGGCCCAGGCGCTCGTGCGCGAGGGTCTGCGCAACGTCGCGGCCGGCGCCAACCCGCTCGGCCTCAAGCGCGGCATCGAGAAGGCCGTCGAGAAGATCACCGAAACGCTGCTGAAGTCGGCCAAGGAGGTCGAGACCAAGGACCAGATCGCCGCCACCGCCGCGATCTCCGCCGGTGACACCCAGATCGGCGAGCTGATCGCCGAGGCCATGGACAAGGTCGGCAACGAGGGTGTCATCACCGTCGAGGAGAGCAACACCTTCGGCCTGCAGCTGGAGCTCACCGAGGGCATGCGCTTCGACAAGGGCTACATCTCGGGTTACTTCGTCACCGACGCCGAGCGTCAGGAAGCGGTCCTCGAGGATCCGTACATCCTGCTCGTTTCGTCGAAGGTGTCGACGGTCAAGGACCTGCTTCCGCTGCTGGAGAAGGTCATCCAGTCCGGCAAGCCGCTGCTGATCATCGCCGAGGACGTCGAGGGCGAGGCGCTGTCCACCCTGGTCGTCAACAAGATCCGCGGCACCTTCAAGTCCGTCGCCGTCAAGGCCCCGGGCTTCGGTGACCGCCGCAAGGCGATGCTGCAGGACATGGCCATCCTCACCGGTGGTCAGGTCATCAGCGAAGAGGTCGGTCTGTCGCTCGAGACCGCCGACGTCTCGCTGCTGGGCAAGGCGCGCAAGGTCGTCGTCACCAAGGACGAGACCACCATCGTCGAGGGCGCCGGTGACTCCGACGCCATCGCCGGCCGCGTGGCCCAGATCCGCGCCGAGATCGAGAACAGCGACAGCGACTACGACCGCGAGAAGCTGCAGGAGCGCCTGGCCAAGCTGGCCGGCGGTGTTGCGGTGATCAAGGCAGGCGCTGCCACCGAGGTCGAGCTCAAGGAGCGCAAGCACCGCATCGAGGACGCCGTCCGCAATGCCAAGGCGGCCGTCGAGGAGGGCATCGTCGCCGGCGGTGGCGTGGCCCTGCTGCAGGCCTCCCCGGCGCTGGACGAGCTCAAGCTGGAGGGCGACGAGTCCACCGGCGCGAACATCGTCCGCGTGGCGCTCGAGGCTCCGCTCAAGCAGATCGCCTTCAACGGCGGCCTGGAGCCCGGCGTGGTGGCCGAGAAGGTTCGCAACTCGGAGAAGGGCGTCGGCCTCAACGCCGCGACCGGCGAGTACGAGGACCTGCTCAAGGCCGGCGTCGCCGACCCGGTCAAGGTGACGCGTTCGGCGCTGCAGAACGCGGCGTCCATTGCGGCGCTGTTCCTGACCACCGAGGCTGTCGTCGCCGACAAGCCGGAGAAGGCGGCCGCTGGTCCGGCCGACCCGACCGGCGGCATGGGCGGCATGGACTTCTAAGTCCCGGTCATCAAGGAAAAGCCCGGTTCCTCTGCCGAGGGGCCGGGCTTTTTCGTGTCATCGCCTTCGTGGGTCATCGCCTTCGTGGGTCATGGCCTTCGTGGGTTATGGCCGAACGTGGGTTACCCGCACGCGTTTTCGCGCCGACCGTGACACAAGCCCACACTCGGCGGGGTGTCGGCGACGGTGGCTACTTCTTGAGCGGCACGCAATCGTGCAGACAGTCCGGGCTGGTCGACGGCGACTCCGGCGTGGCCTTGCGATGCAGAACCGCGCGCGTCGGTCGGACCGACAGCGACTCGCCCTCCCGGTGCGCCCGGCCGTCGACGATCAACGAGTATCCACCGGGCTCGCTCGGCGGCCAGACGATCGTGACGTCGCCATGGCTGGCGGTGTTCTCCCGCGTGTGCCGACCGACCGTGCCGACCTCGAGGCTGCCGTCGCGCAACACCGGGTCGACGGCGACGGTGTGTGCGCGATAGTCGTCGCCGACGGAGATCAGATAGGCGAAGCCGAAGTCGGACAGCACGTCGGTCAACCGGTCGAGATCCACCTTCACGCTCATAGGCCGAGGATACGTCCGCGCGGCGGCGCGTTAGGTTCATGTATGCCTTTACCGCCGCCTTCGCTCACCACCACCGCCGTCGTCACCGGGGCCTCCGCGGGCATCGGCGCCGACATCGCCCGCGAACTGGCCGCGCGCGGTCACGGCGTCACGCTCGTGGCCCGGCGCGAAGACCGGTTGCGCGACCTCGCCGCCGAACTCGCCGACAAGGTCCGCGCCGAGACCGTCGCATGCGACGTCGCCGACCCCGACGCCCGCTCGGTCCTGTTCGACCAGATCGCCGACCGCGGCCTCACCGTCGACATCCTCGTCAACAACGCGGGGATCGGCACGATCGGGTCGGTGACGAAATCGCCTGTGGCCGATGAGATCGCGCAGGTACGCGTCAACGTCGAGGCCGTCATCGACCTCACCACCCGCGCCGTCCAGCAGATGGTGCCGCGTGGGCGCGGCGCGATCCTCAACGTCGGGTCCACCGCCGGGTACCACCCGTTCCCCGGCCAGGCGGGTTACGCAGGAACCAAGGCGTTCGTCAAGACCTACACCGAAGGTGTGCGGGCCGAACTGGCGGGCACCGGCGTGACCGTCGCGATGCTGGCACCCGGGCCGGTGCGCACGGAGTTCCTCCAGGCGGCGGGCATGGACGAGCGCAAGTTCGCCGCGGCGTTCCCGAAGTTCATGTGGATGCCGTCGCGCGAGGTGGCCAGGATCGGCGTCGACGCGCTCGAACGCGACCGCGGCACCGTGATCGCGGGACGCCAGAACGTGCTGAGCACCCGTCTGCTGCAGGCGCTTCCGCGCCAGTTGCTGCTCAGGACGCTCAGTCGGCAGCACCCCGGGTTGCGCCGGGATCGCTCAGCGGCCTGACAACGGCCAGCGCCGCATCCACGCCTCGACCGGCAAGGCCATCCCGTTGCACAACGTGCAGATGGTGCGATACCAGCCGACCGCGACCAGCAACTCCATCCGCTGCTCGTCATCGAGCTCGTCGCCGAGGGCATTCCACGTGTGCTCCGACCAGGTGCCGGTTCCCTCCACCTCGTCCACCGCGCCGATCAGCACCCGCTCGAAGGCGCTGAAGCCGGAATCGTCGTCGAGAACCAGTGCGTCACACTCGCGTTCGCTGACGCCGACGAGGGGGCCCCAAAACGCCGCCTGGCCACCCCATTCGTATTCGCACCGCAGCAGCGCGCAGATCCGCAGGATCGCGATCGTGCGCAACCGCGGCGGCAGGCGCGCGTCGATGTAGAGCGACTCACCCAGCTTACGAAGCCGCGCAGCAAGGTTCGGGTGACGTTGCAGGCAGCGCACCAGCAGCAGCGGCTCATAGGTACGGTCGGGATGCCCCCACCCGTTGATGCCTTCGGCGTCGTCCTCGCTCCACGGGGGAGCAAGCGGCGCAACGCGACTCATGCAGTAGGCGTCGGCCGACGCCCGCGGATCAGCTTGCCGGGACGCGCGGCGGTCGGTGTGCCGTTCTCGGTGATGATCTCGCCGGACACGACGGTCGCGACGTATCCGTCGGCGCCCTGGTCCAGGCGCCGGCCGCCCGCAGGGAGGTCGTAGGTGATCACCGGCCGGTGCAGGCGCAGCGCATCGTGGTCGATGACGTTGAGGTCGGCCTTGTAGCCGACGGCGATGCGCCCGCGGTCGGCCAGGCCGGCCACCCGGGCGGGCACCGAGGTCAGCTCGCGCACCGCCTCGGCCACCGACAGCCGACCGGCCGCGCGATCGCGTGACCAGTGCGTCAGCATATACGTGGGAAAGCTTGCGTCACAGATCATTCCGTAGTGCGCGCCGCCGTCGCCGAGCCCGAGCACCACATCGTCGCGACGGATCAGGTCCGCGACCGTGTCGAGGGTGCCGTCGCGGAAGTTGGCCAGGGTCACCAGAAGGATGGCGTGACCGTCGTCGTCGAGCAGCCGGTCGTAGGCCTCCTCGAGCGGGCTGACACCGCGGGCCCGGGCACGGCTCGCGATGCTGTCGGACCGCGGCGGTTCGTAGTTCGGCGGATCGCCGAGCGGGAACATCCACTCGAACGCCTGCGCCGCGAACATCAGCGGGTGGCCCTCACCCGCCGGTTGGTCCGACAGAATCCGTTGCCGCACTTCGGGTTTGCGCATCTCTGCGACGCGTTCGGCCAACGGCAGCGAGGCAAGTTCCCGATAGCTGGGATACATCACGAACGGATTGCCCGACAGCTCGAGGCCGAGAACCAGCCCGATGGGCCGGGGAAAGATCTGCGCGGTGATCTCGCCGCCGTCGATGTTGGCCTTCTCGACCATGGTCAGCGCGTCGAGGAAGAACGGGTCACCGGCGTTGCCGATCGCCAAGGTGAACGTCACGGGGAGGCCGACCTCGGCGGCGACCTCGAACACCGTTCGCAGTACGGGCTCGTAGTCGCCGGCCACCAGGTCCGGCACGAACTGGATGAGCCCGCCGCCGGCGTCGTCGATTCCGCGGGCGATCGCCTCGATCTCGGCGCGGTCGGCGTCGTAACTGGGAATCGGCCGACCACTCTGGGTCTTGTGCAGCGTGAACCGCGACGACGCGAAGCCCAGCGCGCCGGCCTGAACGGCTTCGGCGGCCAGCTTGCGCATCATCGCCAGATCCTCGGCGGTGGCCGGTTCGCGGTCGACCCCCCGCTGCCCCATCACGTACACCCGCAGCGGCGAGTGCGGCAGCAGCGCCGCGACGTCGATGTCCCTGCGCCGTTCCTCGAGCGCGTCGAGGAACTCCGGGAACGTCTCCCAGTGCCAGGGCAGGCCGTCGACCATCACCACGCCGGGGATGTCCTCGACGCCGGCCATCACGTCGACGAGCACGTCGTGGTCCTCGGGTCGGCACGGCGCGAAGCCCACCCCGCAGTTTCCCATCACCACGGTGGTCACGCCGTGCGCCGATGACGGGGTCAGCCGGTCCGACCAGATCGCCTGGCCGTCGTAATGGGTGTGCAGGTCGACGAACCCGGGGGTGACCAGGAGGCCCGTGGCGTCGATCTCCCGCGTGCCGGGCTCGTCGACCGCCCCGACGGCGGAATCATCTGCGCGGTTCACCGCGGCGATGATGCCGTCGGAAACCGCCACGTCAGCGACGTAGGGTTCACCGCCCAGACCGTCGACGATGGTGCCGCCCCTGATGACGAGTTCATATGTCATACATCGAATCTACGATGAGCCCGTGATCGACCACTTCGGAATCAACTGTGCGGACTTCCAGAGATCGAAGGCGTTCTACGACACGGTCCTGGGCGTGCTCGGTTACACCCGCCAACTCGACTATCAGATCGCCATCGGATACGGCAGGGACGGCAAGCCCGACTTCTGGATCGCCGATATGAACGCCGGCGACGCGGCGGGTCCCAACCGCGAGGTGCACTTCGCGTTCCAGGCCGCCGACACCGACGCGGTGCAGGCGTTCTACGACGCCGCGATCCAGGCCGGCGCGGAGTCGCTGCACGCCCCGCGGCTGTGGCCGGAGTACCACCCCGGTTACTACGGCGCATTCGTCCGCGATCCGGACGGCAACAACATCGAGGCCGTCTTTCACGGGGCACGACCTGCGGACTGACGTATACCGTCGGTGGCATGGCTGACTCAGACCTGGCAGTGACCCGCGAAATTCTGCGCGACGCGTTCACGCGGCTCAGTGAGCACGTGGAGAACCTCACCGACGGGCTGACCGACGAGACCGCGTTCTTCCGTCCCACCCCGACCGCCAACAGCATCGCGTGGCTGGTGTGGCACAGCGCCCGTCAGCAAGACGTTCAGCTCGCCGACCTCGCGGGCACCGAGCAGGTCTGGTTACGCGACGGCTGGGTCGACCGGTTCGGGCTCGACCTGCCCCGCGAGGACATGGGTTACGGGCACAGCCCCGAGGAGGTGGGCCGCGTGCGCGCCCCCGCGGATCTGCTCGCCGGCTACGCGCACGCCGTGCACAAGGCGACGCTGGAGTACATCGCGTCGGTCACCGCCGAGGAACTGAGCCGCGTCGTCGACGAGAACTGGGATCCACCGGTGACGGCGAGCGTGCGGCTGGTCAGCATCATCGACGACGGCGCCCAGCACCTCGGCCAGGCGGCCTACATCCGCGGAATCACGTGAGTCGGTGGTGGCCGGCGCTCGCGCTGGTGGTGATGCTGCTGCTCGGCTGGGTGGTCGGCAAATCCTCGACGCCGGTCGACGAGTGGTTCCAGGGCTTCGTCGACACCCCCGTTCGGCGCCTGGCCGTGATCGCCGATACCCGCGTGCTGCTCGCCGTGGCCGTTGCGGTTCTGGTCGCGGCGTGCCTCAAACGCCGTTGGCGGCTGGCGCTGATGACGGTCGTCGCGCCGGTGACCGGAATCGCGGCGGTCCGGTTGCTCAAACCGATCTTCGGCCGGGAGAAGGGAGGGGGACTCGCCTATCCCAGCGGACATCTCACCGCCACCACCATCGTGTGGGGGCTGGCCGTTCTCGTCGCCGGTGCGGCGTGGTGGGTCGTGGTGACCGCGGTCGTCGCCGTGGCACTGGCGATGCTGGGGGTCGCCGTGACCTTCCACTACTTCACCGACGTGTTGGGTGGCGTCCTGCTCGGGTCGGCGGTGGTGGGGGTCGCGGCCGCCCTCGCCCGGCGTGACCGCAGGGGCGCGCGCGATCCGTCGGTGACGGCGGCTGGCTAACTCGGCGCGATGCAACAATTGGCTTATGGCGTTGTCCGATAGGCCTTTGGGTCTGCGCGAGCGAAAGAAGATCCGCACCCGCGCGACGATCCGGCGTGAGGCGTTTCGCCTGATCCGGGAGCGGGGCTACCAGGCCACCACCGTCGAGCAGATCGCTGCGGCCGCCGACATCTCGCCGCGGACCTTCTCCCGTTACTTCCCGACCAAGGAGGCGGTGCTGCTCTCCGACGATCACATCCCGCCCATCATCGATGCGTTCGTCGCCGCACCCGCGGACATGTCGGTCATCGACGCCTACCGGCACGCCGTCGTGACCACGTTCAACTCGCTGACCGCCGAGCAGCGCGAAGAGGCGATTGTGGGGCAGCAGCTGATGTACACCGTGCCCGAGGCGGCCGGCCTGATATACGCCGAATACGTCCGGCTGATCGGCCTGATCGAAGACGCGCTGACCAAACGTCCCGGTGCACCCACCGACTCCCTCGAGCGACGGGTGCTGGCCGGGGCGATCGTCGGTGTTCTGATCGGGGCCTCTCACGGCACCCCGCTGCCCGGGGACCCGATCTCGGACAGCCTGCAGGCGCTCGAGCGGATGATGACGTAGGCGCTCACAAACTTGACACGTGTCAACCCCCGTGCGATCCAGATCACACACGGCGGTTAGCATGGGATTTATGACTGCGACGTCCGACGTTGAGCTGCCCGATACCAGCACCATCCGCAATCCCGCGACCGGCGCCGTCGCGGGCACCGTGCGATGGACCGACCCCGCCGATGTGCCGCGCATCGCGGCCGGCCTGCGCGAGGCGCAGCGGCAGTGGGAGGCCCGCGGCGCGACGGGCCGGGCCAAGGTGCTGGCCCGCTACGCCGTCTGGCTCGGCGAGCACCGCGACGAGATCGAGTCGCTACTGATCAAGGAGACCGGCAAGTCGGCCGTCGACGCGGCGCAGGAAGTGCCGCTGCTGATCATGATCGCGTCGTACTACATCAAGACCATGGAAAAGGCGCTCAAGCCCGAGAAGCGCCCCGCCCCGCTGCCGTTCCTGTCGATCAAGAAGATCGAGGTGCACTACCGGCCCCGCCCCGTCGTGGGGATCATCGCGCCGTGGAACTACCCGGTCGCCAATGCGCTGATGGACGCCATCGGTGCGCTGGCGGCGGGCTGCGCGGTGTTGCTCAAACCGTCGGAGCGCACGCCCCTGACGGCCGAGCTGCTGCTGCGCGGCTGGCAGGACTCGGGGGCCCCCGAGGTGCTGGCGCTGGCGCAAGGTGCCCGCGAGGTGTCCGAAGCCGTGATCGACAACGCCGATTTCATCCAGTTCACCGGATCCAGTGCGACGGGGGCGAAGGTCATGGAGCGCGCCGCCCGCCGGCTGACCCCGGTCAGCCTCGAACTCGGTGGCAAGGACCCGATGATCGTGCTCGAGGACGCCGACATCGACCTCGCCGCGCACGCCGCGGTGTGGGGTGCGTTCTTCAACGCCGGGCAGACGTGTGTGTCGGTGGAACGGGTCTACGTGCTCGAATCCGTCTACGACAAGTTCGTCGCCGCGGTGGTGCGCGACGTCGAGAAGCTGAAGATGGGCGCGGGGGAGGGCTTCGACTTCGGCTCGCTGATCGACGAGACGCAGGTGGCCGTCACCGCCCGGCACGTCGACGATGCGCTCGCCAAGGGTGCGCGGGCGCTGACCGGCGGTGAGCGCCCCGAGGGTGAAGGCAGCTTCTACCCGCCCACGGTCCTCGTCGACGTGGACCATTCGATGCTGTGCATGACGGAGGAGACGTTCGGACCAACGCTGCCGATCATGAAGGTCGCCAGTGTGGACGAGGCGATCCGGCTGGCCAACGACAGCCCGTACGGGTTAAGCGCCGCGGTGTTCTCCAAGGACATCGAGCGGGCCAACGACGTCGCGGTCGAACTGGATTGCGGTGCGGTCAACATCAACGACGTCATCTCGAACCTGATGTGCACGACGGCGCCGATGGGCGGCTGGAAGACGTCGGGTCTCGGCTCCCGGTTCGGCGGGGCGGATGGCCTGCGCAAGTACTGCCGCCAGGAGGTCGTGGTCGCACCGCGTACGAACGTCGGGGCGGGCGGCAACTACTACAACAATTCGCCCAAGGCGCTCAAGCGGATGAACACCTTGATGACGAAGCTGGCGCTGATCACCCCGAAGCGCGCCGCCAAGTAGCGACCTTCGCGCCACCGCGTCGAGGCTACGGTTTCTGAGGCGGCTACTCGCGGTTCGTGTCAGAAACCGCGGTTTCGGGTAGGAGGATCGGCGTGCGCGCGGTGGTGACGGTCTTCTTGTGGCTTGTCACGACGGCGTTGCTGGCCGTCGCCGTCCCGGCCATGTGGGCGCAGCGCAACGTGGTCGACGAGGGCGGATACGCAGCGCTGGCGCAATCAGCCGCCGAGGACCCGCAACTGCAGAAGGCGATGGCGGGGGTACTGGCCACCGAAGTCACGTCGTACCTGGGCGACAACGGCTACGACGTGGACAGCACCGTCATCAGCGGGGTGGCCTCGGCCTACACCGCGAACCCGACGTTCCCCGAACAGTTCGCCCTGGCCAACACCGTCGGTCACCGGTGGATGTTCACCGACGCGGCCCAGCAGGTCGAGGGCACCGACCAGTGGATCCTCGACCTCGGCCCGATGCTCGCCGACGAGTCGTTCCGAAAGACGCTGGGCAACGTCGGCGTCGCCACCCCCGAATCCCTTCCGGTCCCCGTGTCGATCTCGAAGGACTGGCGGCCCGGTCAACTCGAGCGCGTGTCGACGTGGGGACCCTGGGTCGGTATCGGCGCGAGCATCCTCACCGGGGTGTTCGCACTGTTGACGCTCGCGGCGGCCCGCAGCCGCGGCAGAGCCCTTGCCGCCCTCGGTGTTTCCGCGCTCATCGTGGGTGCGGCCGGGTGGGCGGGCCTCGAGATGGCGCGGCGCTCCGTCAACGATGCGTTGAACCGACTGTCGGGCGACATACGACAGGTCGCCGACGTGATGGTGGCCCACGCCGAGGACAGCCTGCACCACTGGCTGAACCTCACCCTGGCCGCCGGCGGAGTGCTCGTGGTGTTCGGCGTGCTCGTGGCGATGCTGGGCGGGTTGCGCCGACGCGACGTTTAGCCCAGCTCGGCATTGCTACCGTCGAGCCATGCCGTTCGTCACCGACATCGTGGGTCCCCAGCGCCCCGTGAAGACGTGGCCGGCCCTCACAGTGGGCGCCCTGCGGCGGACCAGCACCATCGACACCCATGCCGATGGCGTCGCCGGTTCCGATGTCGACCTGAGGGCGCGTGACGTCGTCGTTCGGCGCGGCGCGGTGGATGTGCTCGCCGAGATCGCCGTGCGCGCCCGACTGGTCGACCGCGCCATCGACGAGATCGCGGCCGTTCCGGGCGTCGACCGGCTCGATCTCCTCATCGGAAAGCGAGTAGGTCCCGGCTTCCGGTCCACGGTCGGTGAACTGCTGCCCGAGCAGGTGCGGGGAGCAAGCCTGCTGCACCTGCTCCTCGACGACTGGGTCGGTGCGGCGCTGGTCTCCGGCTACGCGCTGCAGCACGCGACGATCGTCGCGGGTAACGAGGAGAAGCTGCCGCCCGGCACCGTCGATCGCATGGCCGGTATCTGCGCGGGTTTCGCACCCGAGGCGTCACTGGTGGGATATGCGCGACGCCTCGGCACCATCCCGTCGGTGCACGGGCCGCCGGCCCCGCCGATCGACATCGATGGTGTGCATGCCGTCGAACCCCTTCGCGCACACGGGATGCGGAGGTTACGGCGACTCGACCTGCTGCCGGAGCTCCAGGGTGTGGCCCGCTTCGATGCGCACTTCCGCGACTCCCATGTCGACGGTGACGGGGTCGAGACGATCGTGCACGAATACACGCTCGCCGGCGCTGTCGACGTTGCGACGCGCACCATCACCGCGATCAGTGCCGACGTCCGCGTCCTGCCGTGGCAGGAATGCCCGGGCGCGATCGGGAGCG
Source organism: Mycobacterium sp. IS-1590 (assembly GCF_001500025.1). Classification (GTDB taxonomy): domain Bacteria; phylum Actinomycetota; class Actinomycetes; order Mycobacteriales; family Mycobacteriaceae; genus Mycobacterium. Next base: position 28,050 of record NZ_LQIW01000003.1, read on the forward strand.
CGCAACGGGCGCAAGGGATGCGACTCGTCGAGGTTCGCGACCGCGTCCGGACAGAGTTCGTCGGCACCAGCACATGCACCCATCTCAACGACACGCTGCGCGCGATCGGCGACCTAGAGACGCTGTTCGACCTGCGCTCAGGGCTCGATGACGTGTGACGGGTCGGGCCGCTTCTCCGGCGGGGCTTGGCTGTAGTCGCCCCATGGGCCGTCGCGCTGCTCAACGGCAGCCCGAACCCCCTGCGCGGCAGCGGTTTCGATGAAGGACAGCGCGTCGGGGGTATTGCGCATCAGTCCGTCGAGGATGCCGCCGAGGGTCTGGGTGGAGGCCAGGCCCATGTTCTCGTAGGCCTGGTTGACGATCAGCTTCTGCGCCTGAAGCTGCGACAGCGGAATCGTGGCCAGCCTCAGTGCGATCTCCCTGACGCGGGCCTCGAGGTTCTCGAACGGCACCGACTCGTTGATGAGTTCGACCGCGGCGGCTTCCTTTCCGGTCAGCGGCTCACCGGTCAACGAGTGCCACTTCACCTTCGCCAGGCTCAGCCGGTACAGCCACATGCCGGTGAGGTAGGCGCCCCACATGCGGGCGTACGGGGTGCCGATGACGGCGTCGTCGCTGGCGATCACGATGTCGGCACATAGCGCGTAGTCGCTCGCCCCGCCCACACACCAGCCGTGCACCTGGGCGATCACCGGCTTGGACGCCCGCCAGATCGCCATGAACTTCTGCGTGGGACCGGTTTCGCGCGCACTGACCATGGCGAAGTCCTTGCCCGGGTCCCAGCGTCCGTCGGTGTTCATCGCTGCGCCCCAGTGCGTGAAACCGCCGCCGAAGTCGTAGCCGCCGGAGAATGCCCGACCAGCGCCGCGCAGCACGATCACCTTGATGGCCCGATCCCGCTCGGCCAGGCCGATGGCCTTCTCGATCTCGTCCGGCATCGGCGGGACGATGGTGTTGAGATGATCGGGGCGGTTGAGCGTGATGGTGGCGACGGGCGGTTCGGCGGCGTAAAGCAAGGTCTCGAACTGCGGCCCGGATTCTGGCGGCGTCATGGCCCGAGTCTGGCAGAGAAGGCACCGGGTAAACGAGGACAGTGACGAAACGAGTGCTCGGTGTTCGTGTCGCCCCGACGCTGCTCGACCTCCGTGCGGCGTCCATCGCGGCCGGGGTGATTTCGCGGCGCCGACCGGTCATCCGGGTCCTGGAAGCCGTGCAGGCCGACTCTCGTACGGTGCAGCGCATGCAACAGCTACGACGCGAATCCGGGCGTGAGCCCGTGGAATTGGCGCTTCCGGGCCGGCGCATGGTGGTGATCCCTGACCCGGAGGACGTGGGAAGGGTCCTCGCGGAAGCGCCCACACCGCTTCACCCCGCGAACACCGAGAAGCGTAAGACGCTGCAGTGGTTTCAGCCGCATGGCGTGCTGATGTCACAGGGACCGATCCGCCAGCAGCGCCGTGAATTCAACGAGGCCGCGCTCGGCAGCGGAGCCGAGGTGCACCGTCTCGCGGAGCCGTTCACGCGCGTCGTCGCCGAGGAAGCGCGCGAGCTGGTCGCAGACGCCGCCGCCCGCCGGAACCGGATTCAGCGCGGTCCATGACGACGTGGTGGCGCATCGTCGCGGACTGGTGCTCGGCGACCGTGCGCGAGACGACGAGCTGATCACCGATGCGCTGATGCGATCACGAAAGGCCGGCAACTGGTCGTTCCTGTCGCCGCCGCACTACCGCGCACGCGCGAAATTCGTCGAGGGACTGTATCGCTACGTCGAAGGCCCTGAGCGGGCGCGCGCAGTCGAGGACGCAGGAGAACCCGACCGGGTTGCGGTGCGGCCTTATCTTCGCGGCTGTGTGCTCGAGTCGGTGCGGTTGTGGCCGACCACGCCGACGATCCTGCGTGACACAACCGAAGACACCCGGTGGGCTGACGGGTCGACCATCGCAAAAGGTGCTGGGCTGATGATCGTCACGCCGGCCTTCCACCGCGACGACGAACTGCTGCCGTTTGCGCATTCGTTCTCACCGCAGATCTGGCTCGACGGGACGGTGCGGAACTATCCACAGCTGGTGCCGTTCTCGGCGGGTCCGGCCGAATGCCCAGGCCGCAATCTCGTTCTGTTGGTGACGAGCACACTCCTGGCGCAGGTGTTCTCTGCATTGGAGCGCGACCTGCCCTCGGAGCCGAAGCCCGTGCCCGAGCGGCCGCTGCCGATGACGTTGAACCAGTTGACGTTACAGTTCGGCGCGCGGCGTGCGAGTCAGTCCGTGTCGTCTTCCGAGCGGTAGGTGAGCTGGAAGGATCCGCCCGCCGCCCAGTACGCCGCCAGATAGGCGAGTGGTGGCAAGAGAAAGAGCGGGATCGACGCGACAACTAGAAGGCAGAATTGAACGAATTGGCGTCGGGCGGGGGAAAAGCCCTGTCGGGCATCCATATGCCCGATGAGAGCGCACATCACCGCCGTGAACGCTCCCAGCCCGATCGTGGCGGCGGTCAGCCCGAGCGCGATGCCGGCGTATCCGACGGCGCACGTCATCACGACTAGCGTCCACCAGAGCTTCGCAGCCGTGAGGTAGTTGTAGTACGAATCGGGGGGTTCGGGTGCAGCCGGGGGCTCACTCCCGTTCTCCAGAGGATCCGGCCGACTATCGGGGATGGTGTAAGCGACGATGCGGTCACCGAGCTTCAGATAAGGGGTGCGAAGGTACGCGTACATCAACGCGAACGCCCCTGCCGCCACCGCGACTAGGCATGCAGAAGCCAACCCATCGTCCAACGTCGCCAGAGCCATAAGGGTGCCCGCCGCCAACCAACTGCACCAATAGAGGCGGCGTGCATGCCGAACCTTCCGAACGAAAGCCGTTGCGAGCATGCCGATAAGGCCGATGGCAACGCCGCCGAAGAACAATAACTCGTAGATCGTCAGTGCGGTGTCATTTGTCAAAGAGGCCTCCGAGGGCCGCGCCTCCAGATTTACCTAACGTTGATCCGACTAAACCGCCCACGATTGCGCCGACGAACGCGCCGCCCGGGCCGAGCACCCACCCGCCTGCCATGCCGCCCGCCGCGCCGACCAGAAAGCCGCCGCCAACACTCCCGGTCGCACCGCCGAAGGCTGAGCCCGCCCCCGCTCCATTACGCCAATCGGAATACGCCACAGCGAATTCCGCCACAGTCCCAAACCCACCGAAGGTCTTGCCGACATTCCCCATCGCCTTCAGATCCGCGGTCGAGTAACGTTCCCAGGGGAGGGCATGCTTCCCGTCGGAGAGCGCACCGTCGACCTGCTTGATCTCGCTGAGCGGTCCCGCTACTTCACCGGCGTGTGCCAGATCGGACATTGTCAACCCGCGAGACATGGCATCGGCAACGTCGGTGGCCGCTTCGCGTGACAATCCTTGGCTTTGCAGACCTTCAATGGTGAGGTCGATGGCCTCGGCCCGCGCTCGCGCCTCTTGTTCGTCCATCCATGACGTTGCTTCATCCGGTGTCATCGGCGGCGCCCAAGGCGAACCTTTCTCGAGTTGCCGCTGCCATTCATGGCGGACGAGGGCTCGTCGCTGTGGATCCGACCCGAGAACCGGATCGCGGGGGAGGCTACCGGGCGGTTGATGCGCTGTCTGGAAATCGTCGAGCCGCTGACCAGCTAGGCGCACAGCAGCCGGGTCGGCGTCAGGGTTGCGGATGGTGGCGTAGTCGCGAAGGCGCGCGGCGGCCGCCTCCTTCTCCGCGGTCATGGGTCCGCCGCTGTCGACGAGCGCCTGATCAGTTGCGCGCTGGCGCGCGTCGTAGTCGTCCGCCTCCCGCTGAGCGGCTCCAGCCCTGTCGACGCCGTCGCCGTCAGCTCGGTCGGTCGCATCGGGCATATAGCCTTCCGCCTGCATGCTCGTCATCGCGCGGGAGAGTTCACCGGCGTATGCGTCGCGCGTTGCGCCGATAGCGCTCAACGCGTCCCTGATCTCTTGCACCGCCATGGCTTCCATCGGCGCCAAGGCATTCTCGTCGAACGTCAGGCCGCTCTGAAGCATGGCCGCATCGATGGCGGTGTCGATCTGCCGGAGAGCTCCTTCGAGCGCACCGATGCTGCCGGCCGCCGACTGCTGGGTTTCGGCCAGGGCTGCGGATATCGACTGAAGTTCGACAGATATGCGGGCCAGATGCTCGCGGTCGAGATCCAAACCCTTGGTGGCGCGTTGCACCTCGGCTGAGTCGTTGATGGGGTGGTCGCCGCCGTCCTCGCGGTCCCACGCAGCCTCGAACCGTTTCTTTGCTTGGTGGAACTCCTCGCTGGTCTCGCCCATGCAGACACCCGCGTTGTAGAACGTGGTCGCGAGATCGCTGATCTCGCCCGGCGCCCCACTCTGAATGGTCTGGTCGAGTTTCCAAGGATCGCCACCTGCCTTGGCGATCAATTCGCCGATATCAAGGTTCCTGAGCTCCATCCGTTCAGGCGGGGACGCCGCTTTGCGCCGACTCCACGGCGATGGCGCATTGTTCATCCTGCGCAATGAAGGCTTGCGCGTCGTTGGGCGCTTTCTCCGCGAGCACCGACAAAGTCGAGGGATGTTTGCGCATCGAATGCGCGTACTTGGTCTGAGCCTGCGTGAGTACCCGGTGAAAGTGCTCGGCGTCTTCGGAATCGCCGAACACCCCCGCGGATAGGGCAGCGGAGCCCAACACATCTGCACCGGGCCGGGCGATCGCCCTCGCGCTAACGGAGAAATCAGCTCCCATCTCCAGAAACGTCGTGTCGACTCTCATCGCGTACTCCCCGTCATCCGCACAATTTTAGGTGGCGCGGGCAGGGGCTCGGCGCACCAGTCTGCGCGAGGATTCATCAAGGGCGGACTGCTCGGATCCGCGCCAGCATGGCCATCACTAGATCCGTGGCGCTACCAGCTGAGTCGGGGGTTCCGTCTGGACTTGGCTCAATGATCGGCACGGTCGCTTCGACGATGCAGTCTTTCGCGACGCCCACGGCTCGCTGGTTGCGGACCGGAACCCCCGTCGGGGAATTCGACGTCAGTTCGTCGACGGACGACAAGACATCAGCAGTCAATTCGACCTTCGTGATCCGGTGTTCCAACGTGTAGGCGACCTGATCCTTGACGACGGTCTTACCGTCGCAGCCGAGCCATCGGTCGGCGAAAGTGTTGAACACTTTCCGTGCCTCGTCCGGCGAATCGAAGGCGGCGGCACCGAAGGTCACTTTCGATTCGGCCGCGTAGGTGACCGCTCGGACCGGTGTGGTCCCATACACCTGCTCCTCGAAGGGCGATACGACTCCAAGACACTGGGTTTCGGTCATCTCACGGCTGCCCGCGACAGTGTTTCGCAGGCGGCTGCTTACAGACGGCGGTTCGCCCATTCTGACTTGGTATCCCGCCGCCCTCGTCAACTCCTGATCGCTGGGCAGCACGGCCGTCAGCCATGCGTATCTGTTTGCCGGCGGGGTGGTCGTGGCAGGCGTCGCCGTGGTCGCCCGATCGGTTCCTGGCTGAATCGTCGGTTCCACAGCGTCGCCGCATCCAGCTATCAGGCTGGCGGACACGACGGCCAAGACACCGCCCACGGCGCTCGTTCGACACCACATCGCGCCGATTATCGCGTCGAGGCGTACCGCGACCGTCGGCGCATCCGACACCGACGCCCCCGATTTAGGCTTGCCTCCCCTCTGACCAGCCAGAAGTGCTATGTTCAGCCTCTCCTAACTTCGAGGTGCTAATGAACCGGTATCTTGCCTGGGCAACCCCCATCGCCGTGGTCGGCCTGATCCTGTCCGGATGCTCGAACGAAAGCTCGTCTTCTGGCAGTGAGACGACGTCGGCCACTGGAACCGCGGCCGAGACCACGAGCGCTGCTCCCGCAGTCGATCCCGCGGTGCTCGACAAAGCCGCGGCCGACTACAAGGCCTACGCGCAGAGCAACATCGACGAACTCCAGCGCGTGGTCAGGGTCTTCACCGATGCCGTGCGCGCCGGAGACCTCAAGGCCGCCCAGGACGCGTACGCGCCGTCTCGCCTGCCGTGGGAACGCATCGAGCCCATCGCCGGCCTTGTCGAGGAGGTCGACGGCAAGATCGACGCCCGCGTGGACGACTTCGCAGGCGTGGACGACCCGAAATTCACCGGTTGGCACCGGCTCGAGTACCTGCTGTTCGAGAAGAACACCACCGAGGGCGGGGCACCGTTCGCCGACCAACTCGACAAGGATGTCGCCGATCTGAAGGCGCAGTTCCCGGCGGTCGAGGTGAAGCCGATCGACGTCTCCAACGGCGCGGCGGAGCTGATCGAGGAGGTCTCCGAAGGCAAGATCACCGGCGAGGAGGACCGCTACGCCAAGACCGATCTCTGGGACTTCGACGCCAACCTCCAGGGGGCGCGCGACGCCGTCAACACGTTGAGTGCGGCTCTGGTGCAAGCCGATCCGGCGCTGCTGGGCAAGATCGAAGCGGGACTCAACTCGGTGTTCGACACGATGCGGCCGCTGCGCCGCGGTGACGGCTGGGTGTTGTTCTGCACCGAGAACGACCCTTACCCGTCGTCGCGCTGCCCCGAGGTCACCGTGACACCTGACGTCATCGACAAGCTCAAGGCCGAACTCGCCGGGCTGTCGGAGAATCTGTCACAGGTGTCGGGAGTGCTGAAACTGAAGTGACCGAAGGCCGCTCGGGTCTATCGCGCCGGGGCTTCATCACCGGCGCGCTGGGCACGGGTGCCGCGGTGGGCGCCGGTGCGGCCCTCGCCGGGTGCTCGAAACAGGATGACGCTGGGCCGGCTGTGCCTGCGGGGGTGCTCGTTCCGTTCGAGGGAACCCACCAAACGGGCATCACCGCACTGCCCATCCCCGAACAGGGGCTGATCGCCTCGTTCAACGTGCTGTCGAAGGATCGCGACGGCCTCAAGCGCACCCTGCAAGAGCTCACCGAAGAGATTCGCGGGCTGATGGCGGGCAGACCGCCCGAAGTGCGCGACCCGGAATACCCGCCCGTCGACTCCGGCATCCTCGGCGAGCAGCCGCCCGCGGACAACCTGTCGGTCGTGGTCGGTGTGGGGGCCTCGCTGTTCGACGAACGGTTCGGGCTGGCGGACCGCAAGCCCAGGGAACTGGTCACGATGCCGTTCCTGGCCAACGACCGGCTGGATCCCAAACTGTCGCACGGTGATCTGTCGATCGTCATCGAAGCCGGGCACAACGACACGGTCATCTTCGCGCTGCGCCAGCTGATGCGTCGCACGCGCAGCGATCTGGTGATGCGGTGGATGGTCGACGGCTACGCCAGGGGGATCGGCGCCGGGAAGGCGTCGGAAGCGGCGACACCGCGAAACCTGTTGGGCTTCAAGGATGGGACGGCCAACCTCGATGTCGACGACGGTGCCGTCATGGACCGTCACGTCTGGGTAGGCCCGCAGGACGGTGAACCGGAGTGGGCGGTCGGCGGCTCGTATCAGGCGATCCGCATCATCCGCATGTTCGTCGAGTTCTGGGACCGCACCCAGCTCGTCGAGCAGGAGGCGCTGATCGGGCGCAGCAAGCTCAGCGGTGCTCCGCTCGGGCTCAGCGGCGAATTCACCGACCCCGACTATCCAGAAGACCCGGACGGCAAGCGAATTCCGCTCACGGCCCACATTCGGCTGGCCAACCCCCGAACACCGGAGACGGACGAGAACCTGATCCTGCGAAGAGGCTTCAACTACTCCCGCGGTTTCGACGGGGCGGGCCGGCTGGACCAGGGTTTGGCGTTCATCGCCTATCAGCGCAGCCTGGAGAAGGGCTTTTTGACCGTCCAGCGTCGCCTCGCCGGGGAACCGCTCGAGGAGTACATCCTTCCGGTGGGCGGCGGGTTCTTCTTCATCCTGCCGGGCGTAACCGGAGCCGACGGATTCCTCGGCGATCAGCTGTTCAGCTGAGCATCGACCATAGGAACTCGTAGATCAGCGCCGAACGGAATGCGGTCTGGGCGTTGTCGGCAGCGCCGGCATGACCGCCCTCGATGTTTTCGTAGTAGTGCACCGGATGGCCCGCATCCTCCAGGGCCGCGGTCATCTTGCGGGCGTGACCCGGATGCACGCGGTCGTCCCGCGTGGACGTGGTGACAAGGACGGGCGGGTACCGGCGATCCGCCAAAATATTCTGATATGGCGAGTATTTCGAGATGAACTCCCAATCCTCGGGATTGTCGGGATCCCCGTACTCGGCCATCCAGGAGGCCCCCGCGAGCAGCAGATGAAACCGTCGCATATCAAGTAGCGGCACACTGCACACCAGTGCGCCGAACAATTCCGGATACCGCGTCAACATCACGCCCATCAACAGACCGCCATTGCTTCCACCCTGCGCACCGAGTTGCTCGACGGTGGTGATACCGCGGGTGACCAGATCGCGTGCAACGGCGGCGAAGTCCTCGTAGACAAGATGCCGGTTCTCGCGCATCGCCTGCGTGTGCCACGTCGGCCCGTACTCACCGCCGCCGCGGATGTTCGCCAGCACATACGTGCCACCACGGCTCAGCCACAGCCGGCCCAACACACCGGCGTAGCTCGGCGTGTTGGCCACCTCGAAGCCGCCGTATCCGCTCAACAGTGTGGGGCCCGGTGCCTGGTTGTGGCGGTGCCCCACAACGAAATAGGGGATCATGGTGCCGTCGTCGGAGGGCACGAAGAACTGCTCGACCTGCAGGTCGGCCGCGTCGAAGAACGACGGCGCGCGTTTGACCTCGGTGACGGCGCCGCCGGCCACACCCCACAACAGCCGCGACGGGGTGTCAAAACCGCTGGAGTCGACGAAGATCTCGTCGCCGTACTCGTCGGCGTCGACCAACACCGTGTTGGTGTTCGGGGGAATCCCCGGAATCTCGGCTCGCTGCCAGGCCCCCGGTGTCACGACCTCGACGTGGCTGACCACATCGACGAGCGTGACGAGGATCAGGCGGTCCCGCGTCCACGCGTAATCCTCCAGGCTGGAGTGCTCATCGGGCTCGAACACCACATGCAGATCCCCTGCACCGTCCAGATATTCGAGGTAGTTCGCGGCGAGTAGGGAACCGGCGCGATAGGTCGTCGGGCCGACGGTCCAGTCTGTGCGCGGCCGGATCAACAGCCATTCGCGGTGCACGGAGATCCCGGCGTCGGTGGGCACGTCGATGGGTATCAATGTCTCGCCGCGCAATTCGTAACGCTCGCGGTTGAAGAAGTCGAACGACCGCGTGATCAGCAACCGCTCGAATCCCGGCGTCGCGTCGTAGCCGCATCCCACGCTGACGTCGGCGGCCTGCCCCTCGAACAGGGTCTGCGCCTCGGTGAGCGGTTGGCCGCGCCGCCAGCGCTTGACGATGCGGGGATAACCGGAGTCGGTCAACGATCCGGGGCCGAAGTCGGTGCCGAGAAGCACGGTGTCGCGGTCCTGCCAGGTGACGCTCGATTTGGCCTCGGGTAGCGCGAAGCCGTCTGCGACGAACTGGCGTGTGGTCATGTCGAATTCGCGAACGACGGTGGCATCGGCGCCACCGCGGGACAATTCGACGAGCGCGAGGGAGAAGTCCGGCTCGAGCACGTCGGCTCCGGCCCACACCCAGTTCTCGTCGTCCTCGTCCGCGAGCGCGTCGACATCGATCAGGACGTCCCACTCCGGCTGCTCGCCGCGGTAGCTGTCCAGCGTCGTGCGCCGCCACAGACCTCGCGGGTGATCCGCGTCGCGCCAGAAGTTGTACAGATGCTCACCCCGCCTGCGGACATAGGGGATGCGCGCGTCGGTGTCGAGTACCTCCAGCGCCTCGCGTCGCATCTGGTTGAAGCGCTCACCGCCGAAGCGCGCGATCGTCGGCTCGTTGTGCTTGCGCACCCAGTTCAGCGCGTCGTCACCGGTGATGTCCTCGAGCCACAGATAGGGGTCCTCATCCACGCGACCCATTGTCGCGGTCCGGTGTCCGAGCGATTCAGCCGGCGTTCCCGTGCCGGGTGTGACGGCCGTCTGGATGCCGACTTGCGGCGGAGTCAATTTTCTGTCCGAATGCGCCGCATCAGCGCCCGGCGTGAGTGATCATGACCGGGTCAACCTTTCGTCTTGCCGAAGGAGGTCGTCATGGCCGACCCGCAGATCGTCGACACCGATGAGGTTCGAGAAGAAGAGGTTCAGCAGGAAATCGACCTGCTGCCGTCCTGATGGCCGACGACTCATCGACCGCTCGACACGTCGGTGAGATCGAAGAACTCGGCTACACCGTCGTCAGGGGAGTCCTCGACGATGCCGCGGTCGACGGTTATCTGAGCGATACGCGTCGGCTCGAGCGTGAACTACCGACGGTGATCGCCAACTCGAACACCGTCGTCAAGGGCTTTCCTCGCCCGGGACAGAAGCCGCACAACGGCGCTGATCACGACTGGGTCCGGATCGACAACCTGCTGCTGCACGGCGCCCGATACGAAGCGCTGCCCACCAACCCGCGGTTGTTGCCGATCATCGAGGGTGTCCTCGGGCGGGACTGCCTGCTGTCGTGGTTCATGACGAGCAACCAGCTGCCGGGGGCGGTCGAGCAGCGGTTGCACTGCGACGACGAGATGTATCCGATTCCGCGGCCGCACCAGCCGCTGCTCTGCAACGCGCTGATCGCGCTGTGCGACTTCACCGATGAGAACGGCGCGACGCGCGTTGTCCCTGGCACCCACCGGCTGGCGGCGATGCCTTCGGAGCCATATCCGCCGAGCACTCCGGTGCAGATGGCGGCCGGTGACGCCCTGGTGTGGAACGGCAGCCTGTGGCACACGGCCGGCGCCAACCGAACGAATAGGCCCCGGCCCGCTCTCACCGTCAACTACTGCGCAGGGTTTTTGCGGCAGCAGATCAACCAGCAGCTGAGCATTCCTCGAGAATTGGTGCGACGGCTGGACCCGCGACTCCGCGAACTCATCGGCTACGGGTTGTTCGCGGGCAAGATGGGTCGGATCGATTGGCGTCCGCCCGCCGATTACCTGGGTTCGGAGGAGCATCCGTTCCTCGACTCGGTTCGCGACCGTTTGGAGCGGCCGCTCACGATCTGACGGTGGGCTGTTCGGGCAGCCGAAAGGCGATGATGAGCGCGACGGCCGTGATGGCGGCTGCGACGGCGATCGTCGCCTGGGCTCCTGTCGACAGTGCCGTCGCGAGCACAGAAGTGTCCGACGAAGGTGTGAGGCGCGAATGCGACGGCATGGCCGCGTCCAGCGCCGAGCGGCCGGCCACCCCGCTGAAGACCGCCGTCAGCACACCCGCGCCCAGGGCGCCGGACAGTAATCGCAGCGCACTCTGAACACCACCGGCAACCGCTGAGTCCTGTTCGGGCACTTCGTAGTACGATATGTTCACCAGGCGCGCGTAGGCGACACCCCAGGCCACTCCATAGGCCACCAGCACCGCTCCGACCGCGACCAGCGGTGTTTCTTCAGAGAGCAGCCCGATCAGCCCGATCAGCAGAAGCGGCAGCGCAGCAAGGGCGTACCTGGCCACCGTGCGGTCATCGAGCCGCTTGGCAAGCGCCGCGGCCGCCGGGCCGCTGAGCACCGCCCCTGCGCCGTAGCAGGCCAGGACGACGCCGACACCCAGTTGGCCGACCCCGAGAACGAACCCCAGGACCAGCGGCAGGGCCAGTTGGAATCCGGTGTCGCCGATGGACATGAACGCAGAACTGAACGTGGCCAACCGAAAAGACTTGTACCGGAACAACTGTGGCGGGGCGATGGTTTGCTGCCGCCGGCGAATGCGTCTGCGTTGCACTGCGACGAAGACCGCTGCGGCAGCGATCGTGACACCGAAAAGCCCGATGGCCGTTTGCACTTGGTCGTCGTAACCGCCTCCGAGGTCCACGGCCAATGCCAGGCTGCCCGCGCTTGCCGCCAGCAGGAGCGCACCGGAGACGTCGATGTCGGCAAGGCGCTTGCGGGGGTTCTCGGCCAGGGTGGCGGCGATTCCGGCGGCGGCCAGCGCGCCGAGTAGCCCCGATCCGAAAAAGGCCCAGCGCCAACTGATCGCGGTGGCTGCCGCCGCGCCACCGACAAGAGGTCCGATCACCGCCGCCAGCCCGATCGCCGCCGCCCACAAGCCGAAGGCGCGCTCGCGCTGCGGCCCGCGTTGCGAAAACAGGGTGTTGAGCACGCCGAGACCGTTCGGCAGGGTCGCCGCCAACGCCAACCCGGACAGCACCCGGCCGCCGAAGAAGGACGGTAGATCCCACGCGATGCCGCTGAGCACGCTTCCCGCGATGAACAGAGCGGTGGCGACGAGCAGCACGAAGCGTCGTCCGAGTACGTCACCGAGCCTGCCGAACAGGACCATGAACGCCGCCGCGGCGGCGAAGTATGCGGTGAACGCCAGGCCGAGATCGGCCACGGACAAACCGAGATCCCGTACCAGCGAGGGGATGACGGCGTCGGCGATCGTGAAATCGCTGATCGCCAACGTCACCGCCAGCAACACGAATCCGTAGCCTGTCGAGGGCCGCGAACCGGACGCGCGGTGCCCGACCGTCGATGACGGATCCACGCGACCATTGTGGAGGCCGCGAGCCACGGTAGGGCCACGCTGGCGCACCGATGTGATCGCGAGCACAATCGGCCATGATGCGAAAGACCGACGGCCCGCCACCCGTCGCCGTCCCCGACGGCGCCCGGCTGTCACAGGTCTCGCCAGATGTCTCAACGAGGAGGACACGATGACCGTTTACGCCCGCCCGGGTGCCGCCGATGCCCTGATGTCGTTCGAGTCGCGCTATGGCAATTTCATCGGGGGAGAGTGGGTGCCGCCGGCCTCCGGTGAGTATTTCGAGAACCCGACGCCGGTGACGGGCCAGCCGTTTTGCGAAGTGCCTCGATCGAACGAAACCGATATCGAGGCGGCGCTGGACGCCGCACACGGCGCGGCCATCGCATGGGGCAAGACAGCCGCGGGGGAGCGCGCCGTCATCCTCAACAAGATCGCCGACCGCATCGAGGCCAATCTCGAATCCCTGGCGCTCGCGGAGTCGTGGGACAACGGCAAACCCATCCGCGAGACGCTGAACGCCGACTTGCCGTTGGCCGTCGACCACTTCCGCTACTTCGCGGGAGCGATCCGCGCGCAGGAGGGTTCGCTGTCCCAGATCGACGACGACACCGTCGCCTATCACTTCCACGAACCGCTCGGCGTGGTCGGGCAGATCATCCCGTGGAACTTTCCGATCCTGATGGCGACGTGGAAGCTGGCCCCCGCGTTGGCCGCCGGCAACGCCGTCGTGCTCAAACCGGCCGAGCAGACGCCGGCGTCGATCCTGTATCTGATGAGCCTGATCGGTGACCTGCTGCCCGCCGGTGTGCTCAACGTCGTCAACGGCTTCGGGTTCGAGGCCGGCAAGCCGCTGGCGTCGAGCAACCGCATCGCCAAGATCGCGTTCACCGGCGAGACCACCACCGGCCGGCTGATCATGCAGTACGCGTCGCAGAACCTGATCCCCGTCACGCTCGAGCTCGGCGGCAAGAGCCCCAACATCTTCTTCTCCGACGTGATGGCCGCGGCCGACGACTACCAGGACAAGGCACTCGAAGGGTTCACGATGTTCGCCCTCAACCAGGGCGAGGTGTGCACGTGCCCGTCGCGCAGCCTGATCCAGGCCGACATCTACGACGAGTTCCTGGAACTGGCCGCGATCCGCACCAAGGCCGTGCGGCAGGGCGATCCGCTGGATACCGAGACCATGATCGGATCGCAGGCCTCCAACGATCAGCTCGAAAAGGTGTTGTCCTACATCGCGATCGGCAAAGACGAGGGTGCGCGTGTCGTCACCGGCGGCGAGCGCGCCGAACTCGGCGGGGACCTGTCCGGCGGCTACTACGTCCAGCCGACGATTTTCGAGGGCAACAACACGATGCGGATCTTCCAGGAGGAGATCTTCGGGCCCGTCGTCGCGGTCACCTCGTTCACCGACTACGACGACGCGATCTCCATCGCCAACGACACGTTGTACGGGTTGGGTGCCGGTGTGTGGAGCCGCGACGGCAACACCGCCTACCGCGCCGGTCGCGACATCAAGGCCGGCCGGGTGTGGACGAACTGCTACCACGCCTACCCCGCGCACGCGGCGTTCGGCGGTTACAAGCAGTCCGGCATCGGACGCGAGAACCACCGGATGATGCTCGACCACTACCAGCAGACGAAGAACCTGCTGGTGTCCTACAGCAACAAGGCGCAGGGATTCTTCTGACCATGTCCCGGCGCGAACGTGGATTACCCGCACACCAAACCGAATTTTCGCGTGCGGGTAACCCACGTTCGGCGCACTCGGCGGCACAGCACTCGTTGCCACAGCCGCCGCAACGGGCATTGATCACCACGGCCGCGGCCGAGTTGTTGGCCAGGTTGCAGGACAAGCACGGTGCGCTGATGTTTCACCAGTCCGGCGGGTGCTGCGACGGGTCGTCGCCGATGTGCTACCCCGACGGCGAGTTCATCGTGGGTGACCGCGACGTGTTGCTCGCGATCCTCGACGTCGGGGGTGGGGTGCCCGTGTGGATCTCCGGCTCGCAGTTCGAGGCGTGGAAGCACACCCAACTCGTGATCGACGTCGTCGAAGGCCGCGGCGCAGGCTTTTCCGTCGAAGCGCCGGAAGGGGTGCGGTTTCTGAGCCGAGGCCGGGCGTTCACCGAGGCAGAGGTGCAGGCGCTGGCCGCCGCGCCGCCTGTCACCGGGGCGGACTTCGAGCGCGGCGTCCGTCCGCCGGCGTCGGTGACGCACATCGTCGGTAACCCAATCGATGCCTGTCCGATACCTGACGCGCCGGGCGGGTGAGCGGGCCGAAGTCGCCGTCCGCGTAGCCTTTCAGGCGTGATACCGCTTCCCCGTGCATGGGTACTGACCAGCGCGTTGCTGGTCGGTACGGCAGTGGGGCTGATCCTGGGGGTCGCCGCCACGCTGGTGATCGACGCCCCCATCCGCCCCGACGTCGTCGTCGCGCTCGTCGTCGGCGTACCCGCCGCGCTCGGCATGCTGGCGATCCTGGTGTCGGGTCGGCGCTGGGTGACGACCGCCGGCGCCTTCCTGCTCGGCGTCGCGCCCGGCTGGTTCGGCGTGCTGGTCACGATCCAGGCGGTGCACGGTGCCTGAGACAACCGAAACGCTGCCCGGCGACCCGACGGAGCCGTACACCCCGACGTTCACCACCGGTGAGTTCCAGGCGGTGATGGGGACGACGGCCGTCGCCGAGCACCCGTCTCAACCAGTGCCGATCCCGGCGCAGCCGGTGGTGGTCCCCGGCAACTACCAGCACCTCAAACGCTGGATGTTCATGCTCGTCGTCCTGGGCGTCTGGGCGGTCGCCGCGATGGCGGGTTGGGGCCTCTACCACTGGTGGTACCACTCGATGGACAAGACGGCCCCGGTCTTCGTCGCGCTGGTCTTCGTGGTCACATCAACGGTGGCGGGCCTGCTTCTCGCGATGGTGCCGGACAGGCCCGTGGTGTCCGCGCTCGCGATCGCGGTGATGTCCGCACCGTTCGGAGCGGTCGCCGGTGCGGCGGTCCTGCACGGTCTTTACTTCTGCGAGTGGGCCGCTCGATGTTTTGCGGGGGTCATCCCCTACTGACACGCGTTTGAGCGCACGCTTCAGCGGCCGGTCGGCTCCCACGTCCGCATCGCCGCCTCCAGGCCCTGATCGTCCAACGCGGGTACCGGCAGCGGTGGGTTGTCGGCGTGGGACCGCATGCCGTCCAACAGGATTGCGACGTATCGACGCCACAGATCGGTGTCGACGTGACCGGCGAACTCGCTGACCATACCGGCGAGCAGGCTGAGCAGAGGCAGATCGGTATTGGAGATCTCGGACCGTAGACGGCCGTCGTTCTGCGCTCGCTCGACGACTCGTACGGCAACCGGGTGAAGACGTTCCTGTGCCGCCACCACGCGCTCGCCGCCATAGGCTTTGCTGAACGCGATTTCGCGCAAGCCTCGGTCGGTGGCGGTCATCGCGCACAACTGCTCGACGAACCACACGAAGCCGTCCCACGGATCGTCATGCCGCAGCGCGGCTTCGGCCAACGCGGTCATCTCATCCAGACCGTCGACGAATATCGCCTCGAGCAGTTCGTCCTTGGTGGCGAACCGCCGGTACACCGTTCCCACCCCCACCCCTGCATGTCGGGCGACGTCATTGAGATTGGGCTCCAAGCCTTTTACGGCGAACAGCTCCCGGGCGGCTTGCAGAACGCGGGTGCGGTTACGTTCAGCGTCTTTGCGCAGCGGGCGCGAGTCCAGCCGCTGCGACCCCGTCTCGCCCACATCCATCCGAACGAGTGTAATGCGCTCCACAGTAAAGCGGATTGACCTTGTCCACTTCGTTCGTTAGCTTGGCTGACTAGCACTGCGCCCCTGAGCCCGGGGTGGTCACAACGCCGGAAGGTCCGCACATTGACTCCCGTCGATCGATCTCCCGCACTACACGTGTGCACCGGTGCCGGCCCGTGGGCGCGACGGTCATGAAACTGGTCACGCGTCTCTGGCTGCCCGCCATGATCGTGATCGCCGTATCCGCGGGCGTTCTCGCTGTGTCGAACTTCCGCGGCGTCTTCGGTGCCGAGCCCGCCTTGAAGACGCCGATCGGCGCCGACACCGCGGAGAAGTTCATCCCGAAGGTCGTGGTCTACGAGGTCTTCGGTTCGGGGGCCGCTGTGGTCAACTACCTGGATCTCGACGGCAAGCCCGTGCGCGCCGGAACCGTGAGCCTGCCCTGGTCGCTGACGTTGGAGACGACAGCGCCGTCGGTGGCACCGAACATCATCGCCCAGACCGACGGGCAGTCCATCGGCTGCCGGATCACCGTGGACGACGAGATCAAGGATGAGAAGACGGCTCAGGGTGTGAACGCTCAGACCTTCTGTCTGGTGAAGTCCGCATGAGCGCACCGGTCGACGACGCGCCGACGGACCGCAACCCGATCGCCCGGCCGAAACGTCCGTGGCTTCCGCGGTTGATCCGCCTTTTCGCTCTGCCGATCATCGTGGGCTGGGTCGTCATCGTCGGCTTCCTCAACACCGCGGTGCCGCAACTGGAAGTGGTGGGCAAGCAGCGCGCGGTGTCGATGAGCCCGCAGGACGCGCCGTCGATGATCGCGATGAAGCGCGTCGGCACCACGTTCGAGGAATACGACACTAGCAGTTCGGTCATGGTGGTGCTCGAGGGCGAGGAGAAGCTGGGCGTCGAGGCGCTCGAGTTCTACGAACAGATGGTGCGGGACCTGCGCGCCGACACCGCACACGTGCAGTACGTGCAGGACCTCTGGTCTGACTCGTTCACCGCGGCGGGCGCGCAAAGCGTCGACGGCAAGGCCGCTTACACCCAGGTGTACATCGCCGGCGACCAGGGCGAGGCCTTGGCCAACGAGTCGGTGCGCGCGGTGCGGGACATCGTCGCCAGACACCCGACACCCCCCGGTGTCGGGGTCTACGTCACCGGCGCGGCGGCCACGACGACAGACCAGAACGCCGTCGGCGACAAGAGCATGCGCACTATCGAGATGCTCACCTTCGGCGTCATCGTCGTCATGCTGTTGGTGATCTACCGGTCCATCGCCACGACGCTCGTGCTGCTCAGCATGCTCGCGATGGGACTGATGGGCGCGCGCGGGTTGATCTCATTCTTGGGCTACCACAACGTCTTTGGCCTGACGACCTTCGCCACCAACCTGGTGGTCACCTTGACCATCGCCACCGCCGTCGACTACGGGATCTTCCTGGTCGGCCGGTACCAGGAGGCACGCCGATCCGGTGAAGACCGAGAATCGGCGTACTACACGATGTTTCACGGCACCGCCCACGTCGTGGCCGCGTCCGGTCTGACCATCGCGGGAGCCACCTTCTGCCTGAACTTCACCCGGCTGCCCTATTTCCAGAGCATGGGTTATCCGATGGCCGTGGCGATGGTGTTCGGCATCGTGGTGGCCCTGACGTTCAGTCCCGCGCTGATCTCGGTGGTCAGCCGGTTCGGCCGGGTGCTGGAGCCCAGGACCAAGTCGTCGACCCGGGCGTGGCGTCGGATCGGCACCTCGACCGTCCGCTGGCCCGGCGCGTTCGTGGTGGTGGCTGTCGCGGCCTGCCTGGTCGGCTTGCTCGCGCTGCCCAGCTACCACACCAGCTACAACGACCGCCTGTATCTGCCCGACGACATCTCGGCCAACGTCGGTTACGCCGCCGCGACCCGGCATTTCTCCGAGGCCCGGATGAACCCGGATGTGCTGATGGTCGAGACCGACCGCGACCTGCGAAACCCGGCGGGATTCTTGATGATCGACAAGATCGCGAAGGCCTTGGCGGACGTCGAGGGAATCGCCCAGGTGCAGGCCATCACCCGGCCCGACGGCAAACCGATCGAGCACACGACGATTCCCTACATGATCGGCCAGCAGGGCGTCGGCCAGCTCATGTCCAACGACTACCAACAGGGCGTCATCGACAACATCATGGCCCAGGCCGACGAGATGGCGCACACCATCGCGTCGATGGAGAAGATGAACGCGATCACCCGCGAACTGTCCGTGGTGTCGCGAAGTATGGCCGACAAGATGGGCGACACGTCCCTGACCCTGCAGGACGTGCGTGACAGCATGGCCGATTTTGATGACTTCTTCCGGCCGATGCGCAACTACTTCTATTGGGAGCCGCACTGTTTCAACATTCCGGTGTGCTGGTCGCTGCGTTCCATCTTCGACAGCCTCGACGGCATCTCGACAATGTCGGACGACTTCCAGGCGATGGTTCCTGATATCAACCGGATGGCCGATCTGACGCTGGAGATGACCGCGGTGATGCCGGGCATGATCCAGTCGATGAAAAACCAGCGCCAGATGATGCTGAACCAGTATCAGGTCCAGAAGGCCCAGCAGGACCAGACCATGGAACAACAGCAGGACAGCGCGGCGATGGGGGAGGCGTTCGACGAAGCCCTCAACGACGATTCCTTCTACGTCCCGCCGGAAGCGTTCACCAACGCCGACTTCATCCGCGGTATGGACCTGATGATGTCGCCGGATGGACACGCCGTCCGGTTCACGATCATCCACCAGGGCGACCCGCTGACCGAGGAAGGCATTTCGCGGATCGAACCGCTCAAGAAGGCCGCGGCCGCGGCGATCAAGGGCACACCGCTGGAAGGTTCGTGGATCTACGTCGGCGGCGCCGCTGCGATGTTCGACGACATGCAGCAGGGCGCCGATTACGACCTGCTGATCGCCGTGACGGCGGCGCTCCTGCTGATCCTCGTCATCATGATGATCATCACCCGGGCGCTGGTCGCCGCCCTGGTCATCGTCGGAACCGTGGCGCTCAGCCTGGGCACCGCATTCGGGATGTCGGTCGTGCTGTGGCAGCACATCATCGGGATCCCCCTGCACTGGATGGTCTTGCCGATGGCGATCATCGTGCTGGTGGCCGTCGGCGCGGACTACAACCTTCTGCTGGTGTCGCGGATGAAGGAGGAAGTGCACGCCGGGCTGCGCACCGGCACCATCCGCGCCATGGCAGGCAGCGGTCCCGTCGTCACCGCCGCCGGGCTGGTGTTCGCCTTCACCATGGCGACGATGGCGGTCAGCGACCTGATCGTCATCGGCCAGGTCGGCACCACCATTGCGTTGGGTCTGATGTTCGACACATTCGTGATCAGGGGATTGATGACGCCGTCGGTGGCCACGCTGCTCGGGCGATGGTTCTGGTGGCCGCTGCAGGTGCGTCAGCGTCCGCGCCCGGCGCCGTGGCCCCAGCCGATTCAACGCGATCCCGCAGGACATGGCGGGCCGTTCGCCGATGCCCATTAGTGTGGGGGCGTGACCCACTATGACGTCGTCGTTCTCGGAGCAGGTCCCGGCGGGTACGTCGCGGCCATCCGCGCCGCGCAGCTCGGACTGAACACCGCCATCGTCGAACCCAAGTACTGGGGCGGCGTCTGCCTCAACGTCGGGTGCATCCCGTCCAAGGCGCTGCTGCGCAACGCGGAGCTCGCCCACATCTTCACCAAGGAAGCCAAGCAGTTCGGCATCAACGGAGAGGCGACGTTCGACTACGGCGTCGCCTTCGACCGCAGCCGCAAGATCGCCGACGGCCGCGTCGCCGGCGTGCACTACTTGATGAAGAAGAACAAGATCACCGAGATCCACGGCTACGGCAAGTTCAAAGACGAGCACACGCTCGAGGTCGACCTGAACGAGGGCGGCACCGAAACGGTCGAGTTCGACAACATCATCATCGCCACCGGGAGCAGTACGCGCCTGGTGCCCGGCACGTCGCTGTCCGAAAACGTGGTCACCTACGAAGAACTCATCATGACGCGCGAGTTGCCGTCCTCGATCGTCATCGCCGGCGCGGGCGCCATCGGCATGGAGTTCGGCTACGTCATGAAGAACTACGGCGTCGACGTGACGATCGTCGAGTTCCTGCCCCGCGCGCTGCCCAACGAGGACGCCGAGGTCTCCAAGGAGATCGAGAAGCAGTTCAAGAAGCTGGGCGTCAAGGTGCTGACCGGAACCAAGGTCGAGTCGATCAAGGACAGCGGCGACGACGTCACCGTGAGCGTCAGCAAGGACGGCAAGTCGCAGGACATCAAAGCCGAAAAGGTGCTCCAGGCAATCGGTTTCGCGCCCAATCTCGAAGGCTACGGGTTGGACAACACGGGCGTTGGGATCACCGAGCGCAAAGCGATCGAGATCGACGACTACATGCGCACCAGCGTGCCGCACATCTACGCGATCGGCGACGTGACGGGCAAGCTGCAGTTGGCGCACGTGGCCGAGGCCCAGGGCGTCATCGCCGCCGAAACCATCGCCGGCGCAGAGACTCTGCCGCTCGGGGACTACCGGATGCTGCCGCGCGCGACGTTCTGTCAGCCGCAGGTCGCCAGCTTCGGGCTCACCGAGGAGCAGGCCCGCGAAGAGGGTTACGACGTCAAGGTCGCCAAGTTCCCGTTCACCGCCAACGCCAAGGCGCACGGGGCGGGTGACCCCAGCGGCTTCGTCAAGCTGATCGCCGACGGCAAGTACGGCGAGCTGATCGGCGGCCACCTCATCGGCCACGACGTCTCCGAGCTGCTGCCCGAGCTGACGTTGGCCCAGAAGTGGGACCTCACCGCCACCGAGCTGGCCCGCAACGTGCACACGCACCCGACCATGTCCGAGGCGTTGCAGGAGTGCTTCCACGGGCTGCTCGGCCACATGATCAACTTCTGAGCACGGGTCGACACATCAGCGTGGTTCAGACATCCAGCACGACGAGGGCGCTCTGGGTCGCCGGCATCGGCGGCTTGGTGATCGGCCATATCCTCTGGCTGGCCGGCATCTCCTTTGCCACCTCGACGTCGGACGTCAGCTCCTGGGTGCTCGTGGTGGCCGCGGTGTCGTTCCTCGTGGGCGGCGCGGTCGGCTGGCTGGGTTGGCGCGCGTATCAGCGCGGCAGCGAGGTGCGGGCGGCGTTCCTGTGTGCGCTGCCGGTCTCCCCGGTGCTGCTGTCGCTGATCGTGCTCGGTATCACGTACCTCTAGTCCGGGAAGTCCAGCGGCACTTTCAAAGTGGTGATCGTCGCTGCCAGCCCGTCGTACTGGGCGGCCAGCATGCAGAACTCGATCAGTTGCGGTTTGGTGAGGTGCCTGGCCAGCACGGCCCAGGTCTCGGGTGAGACGCCGCGGGTGACGACGAACTCGTCGGTGGCGGTGATCAACGCGCGCTGGCGGTCGGTCAACCCCTCGGCGTCGGGACCCTCGAAGATCTTCTTCTGCACGTCCGGGCCGATTCCGCGGGTACGGGCCAGGCGGCGGTGCTGCTGCAATTCGTACTCGCAGTCGCGAAGATGCCCGACGCGCAGGATGACGGTCTCGGCGTCCTGCACCGACAGCTTGCTCAGCATTCCGAGCAGCACACCGCTGTACGGCAGCCACGCCAAGAACAGAAGCCGATGTTGGCCAAGCACATTGAAGAGGCTGAACCGGGGCGCCCTGATCGCCCGGGCGCCGAGCTTGGCGATGGCCCAGTTCACCGGGCCGAGTTCCTTGAATCCACCGGGCGCGATACGGGCCGACTCGGGTGCGCTCATCACAGCGAGTCTACGTGTGGACGCACCATCAGGGTCGACGTACCAGATAGGGCGAGACGGTGCTGCGGTGCTCGTCGATGTCGAGCGCACGGCCCAGGGCGGGGAAGGCGCGCTGCGGGCAGTTGTCGCGCTCGCAGACCCGACAACCGGCACCGATCGGCGTCGACACCTCCCCGGACAGGTCGAGCCCCTCCGAGTACACCAACCGATGCGCGTGGCGCAGCTCGCACCCCAGGCCGATGGCGAACGTCTTTCCCGGCTGGCCGTAGCGCTGCGCGCGCCGCTCGACGGTGCGGGCCACCCACAGATAGTTGCGGCCGTCGGGCATCTGCGCGACCTGCACCAGGATCTTGCCGGGATTGGCGAATGTCTCGTAGACGTTCCACAGCGGGCAGGTACCGCCGCTGGACGAGAAGTGGAAACCGGTGGCGGACTGGCGCTTTGACATGTTGCCGGCGCGGTCGACCCGGACGAAGGACAGCGGCACACCGCGCATCGACGGCCGCTGCAGGGTCGAGAGCCGGTGCGCGATCGTCTCGTAGCTGACCGAGTAGAACGCCGAAAGCCGCTCGACGTCGTAGCGGAAGTTCTCCGCGACACCGTGAAACTGCGTGTACGGCAACACTATTGCGGCGGCGCAGTAGTTGGCCAGGCCCAGGCGCGCCAGCCGCCTCGACTCATCGCTGGTGAATTTGCCCTCGTCCACGAGCTTGTCGATGAGGCCGCCGAATTCCAGGTACGCCAGTTCGACGGCCATCTTGAACACCGTCTGCCCGGACGAGAGATGGTTGTTGAGCTCGAGGGTCCTGGACTCGGGCTGGTAGCGGTGCAGCACCGATTCCCCGAGGTCCATGCGGTGGATGATGCGCACGCCGTGCACCATCGTCAGCCGGTCCGACAGTTGGCGCGCGAGCTCCGAGCGCTGCATTCGCATGCGGATGGTGAGGTCTTCGGCGGCGGTATCGAGTTCGTGCAGATAGTTCTGGCGTTGGTAGAAGTAGTCGCGTACCTCCTCGTGCGGCATGGTGATCGCACCCGAACCCGAGCTGAAGCCGCCGCCTGCGGCGAACCTGTCCTCGGTGGCCGCCGCCAGCCTGGTGGTGGTCAGCTGGTAACGACGGTGCAGGTTGACCATGGCGCGGGCGAGGTTGGGATGCGCGGCCACCATGTCCGCGATCTCGGCCAGGTCGACGTCGATATCGAGGTCACGGTCGAGGGTGACCTCGCGAAGCTCCGCGACCAGACGGGTGTCGTCCTCGGAGGCGAAGAAGGTCGCGTCGACGCCGAAAACCTCGGTGATGCGCAACAAGACGGCCACGGTCAGCGGCCGCACATCGTGTTCGATCTGGTTGAGGTAGCTCGGCGAGATGTCGAGCATCTGCGCGAGCGCCGCCTGGCTGAAGCCGCGTTCGCTGCGAAGTTGCCGAACCCGTGCGCCGACAAACGTTTTCGCCACGTCAACCAGCGTAGCAACGGTGCGAAGGTGCTCTTCGCATTGTTGGCAAATCGACCAGTGTGGCAGGATCGGCGGTCGTGAGTACGAAGCAGGGATCGGGAACGGGCCCGGCGCAGGGCCTGGCCAAGACCATGATGCCCGTCCCTGACCCGCACCCCGATGTCTTCGACATCGAGTGGCCCCTCCGGGTCGCCGACGTGGACCGCGAAGGCCGGCTCAAATTCGACGCCGCGACGCGTCACATCCAGGACATCGGGTCCGACCAACTACGCGAATTGGGTTTTCAGGAGACCCATCCGCTGTGGATCGTGCGCCGCACGATGATCGACATGATCCGGCCGATCGAGTTCCAGGACATACTGCGGCTGCGCCGGTGGTGCTCGGGCACATCGAACCGGTGGTGTGAGATGCGGGTGCGCATCGACGGCCGAAAGGGCGGCCTCGTGGAGTCGGAAGCCTTCTGGATCAACATCAATCGGGAGACGCAGGGCCCGGCGCGCATATCCGACGACTTCCTCGAGGGGCTGCGGCGCACGACCGACGTCGACCGGTTGCGGTGGAAGGCCTACCTGTCGGCGGGGAGCCGTGAGGACGCCGACGAGATCCGCGAGTTCCCGATGCGGGTCAGCGACATCGACATCTTCGACCACATGAACAACGCGGTGTACTGGTCGGTGATCGAGGACTACCTGCACCACCATCCGGAGCTGGCGCGGTACCCGTTACGCGCGACGATCGAACACGACGCGGCGGTCGCGCTGGGCGACAAGATGGAGATCCTCAGCCACACCTATCCGCCGGGTTCGACGGACAAATTCGGTCCCGAGCTGACGGACCGCACTGTTACAACGCTCACATATGCGGTCGGCGACGAGGCCAAGGCCGTCGCATCGATCTTCAACCTCTGATCGCCGCCGGTTTAACAGTACGAGCGTACTGACCTGCGGATATCGGCTACTCATCGGTAACTTCTGAACCGGTCAAGCACATACCCTTCTTCGCAAAATTTGCAAACTTCGGGTGGTGCTTGGCGAAACTTGGCATCCGAAACGGCTGGACCTGCGCTAATGGACTGAGGCATCCTCGTAGTAGCGAAACCGCAAAACCGTGTGGGCGTTAACAAGCCGGGTATGCCGGCCGCGCCGCAGCGATAGTGAACAGATCGAAGGAGCGCCATGTCAACCGTCGGCAAGCCGAAGAGCGCAGAAGAAATCCAGCGCGACTGGGACACCAATCCCCGCTGGAAGAACGTGACCCGCGACTACTCCGCCGAGGACGTCGTCGCGCTGCAGGGCACCGTCGTCGAGGAGTCCACGCTGGCCAAGCGCGGGGCGGAGATCCTGTGGAATCAGCTGCACGACATGGAGTTCGTCAACGCGCTCGGCGCGCTGACCGGCAACATGGCCGTCCAGCAGGTCCGTGCCGGCCTGAAGGCCATCTACCTGTCCGGATGGCAGGTCGCCGGTGACGCGAACCTGTCCGGCCACACCTACCCCGACCAGAGCCTGTACCCGGCCAACTCGGTGCCGCAGGTGGTCCGCCGGATCAACAACGCGCTGCTGCGTGCCGATGAGATCGCCAAGGTCGAGGGCGACACCTCGGTCGAGAACTGGCTGGTGCCGATCGTCGCCGACGGTGAGGCCGGCTTCGGCGGTGCGCTCAACGTCTACGAGCTGCAGAAGGCGATGATCGCCGCCGGCGTCGCGGGCTCACACTGGGAGGACCAGCTGGCCTCGGAGAAGAAGTGCGGCCACCTCGGTGGCAAGGTGCTGATCCCGACCCAGCAGCACATCCGCACGCTGACCTCGGCACGGCTGGCCGCCGACGTCGCCGACGTCCCGACCGTCGTGATCGCCCGCACCGACGCCGAGGCCGCCACGCTGATCACCTCCGACGTCGACGAGCGCGACCAGCCGTTCATCACCGGTGAGCGGACCAAGGAAGGCTTCTACCGCGTGAAGAACGGCATCGAGCCGTGCATCGCGCGCGCGAAGGCGTACGCGCCGTACGCCGACCTGATCTGGATGGAGACCGGCACCCCCGACCTCGAGCTGGCCAAGCAGTTCGCCGAGGGCGTGCAGGCCGAGTTCCCCGACCAGATGCTGGCCTACAACTGCTCGCCGTCGTTCAACTGGAAGAAGCACCTCGACGACGCCACGATCGCGAAGTTCCAGAAGGAGCTCGGCGCGATGGGCTTCAAGTTCCAGTTCATCACGCTGGCCGGCTTCCACGCCCTGAACTACTCGATGTTCGATCTGGCTTACGGCTACGCCCGCAACCAGATGAGCGCGTACGTCGAGCTGCAGGAGCGCGAGTTCGCCGCCGAGGAGCGGGGTTACACCGCGACCAAGCACCAGCGCGAGGTCGGCGCGGGCTACTTCGACCGGATCGCCACCACGGTGGACCCGACCAGCTCGACCACCGCGCTGAAGGGTTCGACCGAAGAGGGTCAGTTCCACTGACATCTCGGTGAGTAAGCCAGGCCCAGTAGGCTCACGAGGCCCAACGGCTTGTCATCAGGCCCCGTCCTTATATTGGGCGGGGCCTGATGTTGTGGAGAGGACGCAATGAGTATCGAACGAGTGGGCGTGGTCGGCGCCGGACAGATGGGCAGCGGCATCGCCGAAGTGTCGGCGAAAGCCGGCGCGAACGTCGTCGTCTACGAGCCGTCCGAGGAACTCGTCGAGGCCGGGCGCAAGCGGATCACCGGATCGCTGGAGCGGGCGGCGAGCAAGGGCAAGCTCTCCGAAGCCGATCGCGATGCGACGCTGGCGCGGTTGAGCTACACGACCAACCTGTCGGATCTGGCCGACCGCCAGCTGGTGATCGAGGCCGTCGTCGAGGATGAGGCCGTCAAGGGCAAGATCTTCGCCCAGCTCGACGAGATCATCACCGATCCCGACGCGGTGCTGGCGTCGAACACGTCGAGCATCCCGATCATGAAAATCGCTGCGGCGACCAAGAATCCGAGCCGGGTGCTGGGGCTGCACTTCTTCAACCCGGTGCCGGTGCTGCCGCTGGTGGAACTGGTCAACACGCTGGTGACGTCGGAGGGGGCGCTCGCGCGGACCGAGCAGTTCGCCAGCGAGGTGCTGGGCAAGCAGGTGGTGCGGTGCAGCGACCGTTCGGGTTTCGTCGTCAACGCGCTGCTGGTGCCGTATCTGTTGTCGGCGATCCGGATGGTGGAGGCGGGCGTCGCCACGGTCGAGGACGTGGACAAGGCGATCGTGGCCGGGCTCTCGCATCCGATGGGGCCGCTGCGGCTTTCGGACCTGATCGGTCTGGACACCATGAAGCTGATCGCCGACTCGATGTTCGAAGAACTCAAGGATCCGCATTACGCGCCGCCGCCGCTGCTGCTGCGGATGGTCGAGGCGGGTCAGCTCGGCAAGAAGTCAGGCCAGGGCTTCTACAGCTATTAGCGCCGAGCGCCGCCCATCAAACGGGGCAGCCGCGGCTCCTGAGCGCCTCGCATACCCGGCGCACTATCTCTTCTCGTCGATACCGTAGGTGACGCGCGCTGACCCGCACGATCAGCCAGCCTTGCGCGGCCAAGAACTCCAGCCGTTCGATGTCTCCGGCGTGAATGTCGGGAGTCGTCCAATGCTGCACTCCGTCGTACTCGACGCCCACTTTCGGATGGCGCCAGCCCATATCGATTCGGCGATTGCCAACGCGAATCTGCGTGGCCGGGCGAGGCAACCCGGCACGGACGAGCAGCAGGCGAAGCTCGGTCTCCTTCGGCGATTCCGCACCGCCATCGACGAGATCCAACGTCGCGCGCAGTTCACGGATGCCTCGTGCGCCGGGATAGCGGTTCGCGATGCCCTGCACTTCGGCGATGGTGCACCCGGTCGCGTTGAGCAGGGCGTCGATTCGCATGATCCCCAGATCCCCCGGCACGCGCCGGCCTAGGTCATAAGCCGTGCGAGCGGGTGTCGTACAGTCGAAACTACCTCGCAGGCAGACCTCGTCATCGGCGAGCGTCCCACTGAAGATGGCGATTCCGCGCGGAGATCGATGGCGTATACGTGCCAGTTCCGCCGGTCTGTCGGGCGGTAGCCAGCGAGTTCCGAACATCGCCGCGGCCGAATGGCCGAATATGGTCGCTTGTCCGCGAGACCAAAGCCAAGCTGCGACGGCGCGGTCTCTCGCGTCGAGTTCCATTCCCGTCGGCGCGTATACGTTGTGGTGCACCTTGAAGTATTTGGTGCGCAGGTTGTGACGTGTCACGATGCCGGCGGCCAGCGCCTCGCTGCCCACGATGAGATGGTCCATATCCCGTTAGATGCGCCAAGCGCCCAAACGGTTCCGCGAGACTGCGGTTTATGACAGAAATCGGCCGAAATTCGTCAGAAACCGCAGTCTCGGCGCTAAGACTCCAGCAGCCGCTTGCGTTCGGCGTCGACATCGAAATCCGCAGGCGGGTAAGCCAAGTCGAGACTTTCGAGCGCACCGATCAGCAATTCGGTGACGGCGAGCCGGCCGTACCATCGGCGATCGCAGGGCACCACATGCCACGGCGCGTAGTCCGTCGACGTGCGATCCAGGACCGCCTGGTAGGCCTCCTGATACCGAGGCCACTCGAGGCGCTCGTCGATGTCACCCGGGTTGTACTTCCAGTATTTCGTCGGGTCGTCGAGCCGTTCGAGCAGCTGCTTGCGCTGCTCCTCGAGGGAGATGAACATCGCGACCTTCACCAGAGTCGTTCCACCGTCGACGAGTTCGCGCTCGAAGGCGTTGATCTCGTCGTAGCGCGCACCCCACACCTCCGGCGGTACCAGGTTGCGCACCCGAACGATGAGCACATCCTCGTAATGTGACCGGTCGAAGACGCCGATGTGGCCCGGCGGCGGCAGTGCACGCCGGATGCGCCACAGGAAGTCGTGCGCCAGCTCCTCCGGTGTCGGCTTGCCGAACGCGGTGTAGCGCACACCCATAGGATTGACCGCTCCGACAACATGCTTGACGATCCCGCCCTTGCCCGCGGCGTCCATGCCCTGCAGCACCAGCAAGACCGAGCGGGCGTCGTCGCTGCCCTTGGAACTGGCGTAGAGCATCTCCTGCAGTTCGGCCAGGCGGTTGCTGCGGGCCGCCTGCACCGGTGCCGCATCGGCCTTGGAGCCGTCGAAACCCGGTGTCGCCGAAGTGTTCAGATCGGACACCTTGTCGCCGTGCCGAAACCGCACCGCGTCGGCGATGGGTGAGGTGACCGCGTCCGAGCTCACCGGTCGTCTTGGGTCGGCGGCAGCATCGGCGACGGGTGTGGCCGGCTACGGAACGCCTCGAGCGACCCGCCCACTTCGACGATGCCGCACAACGCATTCCACGACAGCATGGTCAAGTAGTCGATCAGCTCGTCGGAGCTCATGCGCCGATTCGACATCCACGAGTGCGTCGCCAGCTGAACCCCGCCGACCGTGTGGTAAGCCCACGGCTCG
Source organism: Mycobacterium sp. IS-1590 (assembly GCF_001500025.1). Taxonomy (GTDB): domain Bacteria; phylum Actinomycetota; class Actinomycetes; order Mycobacteriales; family Mycobacteriaceae; genus Mycobacterium. Next base: position 57,008 of record NZ_LQIW01000003.1, read on the forward strand.
ACACCCCCGGTGTCCATACCGGCCTCCTGCATCCGGCGTCGCAACATCACCGCCAACATGCGGGCGATGATCTGCTCACTCGTTGCGACCGCGCGGCTCTTGCTTGCCGAGTTGTTCGCCATCACGAACTCATAGGGTTCGGGTTCGGCGGCCACCGTTTCGACGTAGACCCGGATGACTTCGCGCGTCAGCTCGTACCCGTCCAGGTTCGATGACAGCGCCGCGGCCATGTTCGGGATCAGCGTGGTCTGCGCGAACCGCATCATCACCGCGGTCGTCAGGTCGTTCTTGTCGACGAAGTAGCGGTACAGCACCGTCTTCGAGACACCGATCTCGGCCGCGATCTCGTCCATGCTGACGCCGCTGCCGAGGCGGCGGATCGCCTCCAGGGTGCCATCCACCAGCTCGTTGCGGCGCTCTACCTTGTGCTTGTGCCAACGCCGCTTGCGGCCGTCTGTCTTGACCGCGATCGCTTCGGACTGTTGTGCCACTATCCCCGTGATCCGTTCCGTAGTTCCCCTTGATAGTACGGCTGATCTTGACGTCGCGTGTTGTCGGACCAGGGTGGCGCGCGTCGTAGCGGATGATGGTGGGGTGGCACACAGACTGAGCGCCGGGCGACCCGCCGCGGCGGCTCCGCCCGCTCCGCGGAGAAGCTTCGCCGAATCGTTGGCGGGGGCCGACTCCGTCGCCGATGCGGAGCGTCGCCGTTCGCTGCGGCGCATGAAGGTCGTCGCGCTGAGTTTCCTCATCGGTGCCTCGGTCGTCTTCCTGATCTGCACCTGGGCCCAATCCACCGGTAACGCGCCGGACTGGGTCGGCTATGTGCGCGCGGCCGCCGAGGCCGGCATGGTCGGTGCGCTCGCGGACTGGTTCGCGGTCACCGCCCTGTTCAAACACCCGCTGGGCATCCCGATCCCGCACACCGCGATCATCAAGCGCAAGAAGGACCAGCTCGGTGAGGGCCTCGGCACCTTCGTCCGCGAGAACTTCCTGTCGGCTGAAGTCGTGTCGGCCAAGCTGCGCAACGCCGAGGTCGCCGGTCGGCTGGGCAAGTGGCTCTCCGACCGCTCGCACGCCGAACGCGTTGCCGCCGAAACCGCCACCGTGCTGCGAGTTCTCGTGGAGATGCTGCGCGACGAGGATGTGCAGCAGGTGCTGGACCGGATGATCGTCAAGCGCGTCGCCGAGCCGCAGTGGGGTCCTCCCATCGGTCGCGTGCTGGCCACGCTGTTGGCCGAACACCGGCAGGAGGCGCTGCTGCAACTGCTCGCCGACCGCGCCTTCCAGTGGTCCCTCAACGCCGGACCCGTGATCGACCGGGTCATCGAGCGCGATTCGCCAACCTGGTCCCCGCGCTGGGTGGACCACCTCGTCGGCGACCGCATCCACCGCGAGTTGATGGACTTCACCGACAAGGTTCGACGCAACCCGGACCACGAACTGCGGCGGTCGGCGACCCGGTTCCTGTTCGAGTTCGCCGACGACCTCCAGCACGATCAGGCCACCATCGAGCGCGCCGAGAACGTCAAGGAACAGGTCATGGCCCGCGAGGAGGTCACCCGCGCCGCGGAGACCGCCTGGACGGCGGCCAAGCGCATCCTGTTTGAGTCGGTCGACGACCCCTCATCGACGCTGCGCACGCGGATAGCCGACAGCGTGATGCTGATCGGGGAGTCCTTGCGCGACGACGCCGACCTGCGCGACAAGGTGGACAACTGGATCATCCGGGCGGCCCAGCACCTGGTCGCTCAGTACGGCGTGGAGATCACCGCGATCATCACCGAAACCATCGAACGGTGGGACGCCGACGAGGCCAGTCGCCGCATCGAGCTGCACGTCGGACGCGACCTGCAATTCATCCGGATCAACGGAACCGTGGTCGGCGCGCTGGCGGGTCTGGTCATCTATTCCGTAGCCCAACTTATATTCTGACCTGCGCTAACGAGTGCTTGCAAAAGTTAGCACTCCGTCGTACGGTAGGTGAGTCGCTTACTGGATACCCGATGCGCGGAGGGCTTCGTATGTCGCAGGATGAGAATCTTGCCGTCGTCGTGTCCAACGCTGCGCAGACCGCCGCGCAGGACATCGGCACGTTCATTCGGACGCAGCGCGAGGCCGCTCAGGTATCCGTACGACAGCTGGCCGAGAAGGCCGGAGTCAGCAATCCCTACCTCAGCCAGATCGAGCGGGGATTGCGCAAACCCTCCGCCGACGTGCTCAACCAGATCGCCAAGGCGTTGCGGTTGTCGGCGGAGGTGCTCTACGTGCGGGCCGGGATTCTCGAGCCCAGCGAGAAGAGCGAGGTGCGCGACGCCATCGTCAACGACACGGTGATCACCGAGCGGCAGAAGCAGGTGCTGCTCGACATCTACACGTCGTTCTGTCAGCAGAACGAGGCCGAAGTTGACGAGACAGGTAGCGACACAGAACAGGAGTCGTCGACTGAATAGAGACTCCACTTTCTGAACCCGAACGCAAGCCAACGACATACCTTGAGAAAGGAACACCATGGCCAAGAACACCCCCGCCAAGAACCAGCCCACCCCCGACGACCTCAAGGCGCCGTTGCTCGCCGCCGTCGGTGCCGCCGACCTCGCCCTCGAGCGGGTCAACGAGATCGTCGCCGCCCTTCGTGAGCGTGCCGACGACGCCCGCACCGATTCGCGTAGCCGCGTCGAGGGGACCCGTGCGCGGATCGACCGGTTGCAGGAGGACCTGCCGACGCAGTTCGGTGAGCTGCGCGACCGTCTGAGCTCCGACGAGCTGCGCAAGTTCGCCGAGACCTACGCCGAGGCGGCGCAGACCACCTACAACAAGCTCGTCGAGCGTGGTGAGGCCGCACTCGAGCGCCTGCGCAGCCAGCCCGGCTTCAGCGAGGCCGCCGGCCGTGTCGAGGGCTACACCGACCAGGCCGTCGAGCTGACCCAGGAGGCACTGGGCAACGTGGCCGCGCAGACCCGCGCCGTGGGTGAGCGTGCCGCCAAACTGGTCGGCGTGGAGCTGCCCAAGAAGGCGGACAAGGGTGCCGCGCCGGTGAAGAACGCCGCCAAGAAGGCTCCGGCCAAGGCCCCGGCGAAGAAGACCCCGGCCAAGAAGGCTCCGGCCAAGAAGGCTGCGGCCAAGAAGGTCACCCAGAAGTAAGGACGCGACAGCGGGTCGGAAGGCCCAAAGTCGACCGAGGGGACGTAACCCGCTTAGTCTTGAAGCGTGCAGCTCCAAGGCTTGGTGGGTTACGTCCTCTTCTTTTTGCAGATCGCCGTGCTCGCGACGACGGTGTACGCGTTCGTCCACGCGGCGATGCAACGGCCGGACGCGTATCCGGCCGCCGACAAACTGACCAAGCCGGTCTGGTTGGTCATCCTCGGGGTCGCCGGGTTGCTCGCGCTGGTCCTCGGTTCCGTGCTCGGCCCCGCCATCGCCGCCGTCGCGGCCGGTGTCTACCTGGTCGATGTGCGGCCCAAGCTGCTCGAGGTCCAGGGGAAGTCCCGGTAGTGCGTCGAGTCATCGCGGTCGTCGTCATGGCGGCCGGTTTCCTGGTGCCTGCGCTGGCCGGCCCCGTGGCGTCGGCGAATCCTGCGCCGCCTGCCGACCCGACGACGCCGGCCCCGCCGTTGGTCGATCACGTCGAATGGGCCAAGTGGGGCGATCTGTCGAGTCTGCGGGTGTATCCGACCGCGGCCGGCCGCCGGGCGTCCGGGTTGGCCACCCCGGCTCAGGGCGAGGCGGCCTGGGTCGAGGTGCTCGCGCTCGCCCCCGATGCGGACATCCCGGGTATGAAACCGCAATTCGTCTGTCACTGGGAGTTCGCCGAGTACTACCAACCCGGTAAGACCAGCTGGAATCTCGAGCCGTGGCGCCCCGAGGTCTCCTATGACCAGATGGTGGAGACCGGCTGCAACCCCGGCGGTACCGAAGAGCCGTTCTGATGACTCACAGCTACCGACGCGACGAGGTCGCCGGGCTGGTCGATCACACACTGCTCAAGCCCGAAGCGACCGAGGCCGACGTCGCCGCGGTCGCCGAGGAGGCTGGGGCGCTCGGGGTCTACGCCGTCTGCGTGTCGCCGTCGATGGTGTCGGTCGCCAGACGGTCCGGTTCGCCGTCGCAGGTGGTGTGTGCGGTGGTCGGATTCCCCTCGGGCAAACACCTTTCGGCGATCAAAGCTTCCGAGGCGCGGCTCGCGGTCGAAGCCGGCGCGGGTGAGATCGACATGGTGATCGATGTGGGGGCGGCGCTGCACGGCGACTTCGCTGCGGTGCGTGCCGACGTCGAGGCGGTGCGTACCGAGATCGGGCCCCGCGCGACGTTGAAAGTGATCGTCGAGTCCGCCGCGCTACTTCTGCTCGGCGACGAGCAGACATTGCTGGGTGCCTGCCGGGCCGCGGCGGAGGCAGGCGCCGATTTCGTCAAGACCTCCACGGGATTTCATCCCGCAGGCGGGGCGTCGGTGCGCGCCGTGGAGCTGATGACGACGGTGGGTCCGCAAGTCAAAGCCAGCGGCGGCATCCGGACCGCCGATGACGCGATCGCGATGCTGAACGCCGGCGCCACCCGATTGGGGTTGTCGGCGACCAGGGCGGTGCTCGAGGGCTTTCCGAAAGCCGACCGCCGACAGTAATTTACGCGCCTAATCGAAATTTGCCGTATAGTGACGTCCGCCCCCGACGGCTGGAACCATCACCATCTGCGTACACGGGAAACCGTGGATAGGATCCGATCATGATGACTCAAAGCGGTTTGCTTCGTCGAACGCTGGCCGGAGCGGGGGTGACCGCGGTGCTGGCGATGGGTGCGTTCACCGCCGGCTGCGCCCGGGAAGAGGAACCGGCGCCCGAGACGTCGACCACGACGACGACGACAACCACCACCACTACGGCGCCGCCTCCTCCCGCTACGCCGACGGAGAAGGCGCCGCGCATCGATCCCAATGAGCCGAACCCGTTCTCGCCCACCGTTCATGCGCCGCCGGCTCCCGGTCCGACGCCCGGTCGGCACCGCGGTCCTCACGGCCAGTAGGCCCGGGGCCGCCTTACTGTTCACCGCCGCGCTGCTCATCGCAGCGTCGGGTGCGTGTGCATCGCGCACCCCGGCGGTGATCACCGGCCCCTATGCGGCGTTGCTGGCGAGTTCGACCGACCTGGGCCCCTCACGTTCGGCGGACGCGCAACTCACCGTCACGCTCGGCGGACCGGAACGTCCAGCCGCCTTGATGGGCTGGGCGGACGCGCGCGACCTCTGGGTGCGCTGGCGGCCCGGTGACGCATGGGCGATCGTCGAGGGAACGGCCGGGGATCTCGCGCGGGCGTTCGGGATTCCGGTGCGCGACTACCGGTCTCCGAAGGGCGAGGAGTTCTACGCCTCGCCCGAACAGCCGGCGATACCGGCGGAACTCCGCGACGACGTCACCGCGGTCGGGCGGGTGATGAGCTACACCCCGTACCGCATGAAGCGGCCCGACTTCGTTCCCCTCGACGTGCCCAAGGGCGGGCTGACGCCCGACGGATTGTTGTCGGCGTACAACGCGACGCCGTTGGCGGACGCCGGTTTCACCGGTGCGGGCGCAACGATCGTCATCTTCGCGTTCGACAGCGTCGAGCAGGAGGACCTCGACCTGTTCGCCGATACGTCCGGATTACCGCGCTTCACGCCCGAGATCGTCGGCGGCAAGCCGTCCGAGGTGCACGGTGAGACGGCGATGGATCTGCAAGTGGCGCACGCGATTGCGCCCGATGCGCGGCTTGTGGTGGTCAACGCCCGGCCGACGGTGGAGGGCGACGGCAGCTACGAGAAGCTCGGGAGGCTGTTCGAACAGGTCGACCGTGACTACCCGGGCGCGGTGTGGAGTCTGTCGATCGGCTGGGGATGCGAGGCGTTCGTCACCGCGGCCGATCTGGCTCCGGTCGAGGCGGCCTTGACGGCGGCCCAGCGGCGCGGCACAACGGCCTTCGACGCCAGCGGGGACACCGCCGGTCTGGAGTGCAAAGGCGGAGACCGATGGTCGGCTCCGCCGGGACCCGACGACATCGGTGTCGACGCGGTCGCCTCCCTTCCCACGATGACGTCGGTCGGAGGCACCACGCTGTCGACCGGTGCGCGTGGGCAGTGGCTGGCCGAACACGCGTGGGTGGATTCGCCGCTGTCGCAGGGCAGTAGCGGCGGGGTGGCGAAGTTGTTCGCCCGGCCGGCGTGGCAGGACAAATTGGATGTCGAGCGTGACACCGAGCGCCGCCGGCTACTCCCCGACGTCTCGGCGGTCGCCGATCCTTTCACCGGTGTGCGGTTCATCTACGGCCAGCGCGAGGTCGTCGGCGGCGGCACGTCGCAATCGGCCCCGATCTGGGCGGCACTCACTGTGCTGATGAACCAGTACCTGGTGGCCAACGGTGGACGACCGGTCGGAAACCTCAATCCCGTGCTCTACCAGGTGGCCTCCGGGTCCCGTCTACCCGGCTTCCGTGATGTGATCAAGGGCGGCAACGCCGTCGATCTGGCGGCACCTGGATACGACCTGGTGACGGGCCTGGGCAGCCCGAACATCGAGAATCTCGCACGCAACATCCTCGACCTGCAGAAGACGTCGCGTTGACCGAAGCGTCGCCACGCCGCCGACGCCGGTGGCGAGATCCCTTGACGAGCACCCTGTTTCCGCACGTGTCGACCTCATCGAGGGTGACGCTCGGGACGGCGATGGCAGCCTTGGCGGCCATGCTCGCCGGGTTCGCGGTGCTGCGTTGGCAGGCACCGCTGATCGCGATCGGTGCCGTCGGTGTGGCGCTGGTGTTCGTCGCCTATCTGCGTCAGGCAAGTCACGACGTAGCGGTACGGCAGTTGGTCTTGACCGCAGCGCTGGCCGCGGCGCTCGGTGCCGGGTGGGCGTTGGCAACCGGCGGCATCATCGCCGAGTCTCACGATGTCGCACTCAGCGGCGGTGAGCTCGACCGCGAAAAGCTGTTGACGGGCATCGCGATACCGGTCGGTGGCGCGATCGTGATGCTGATCCCGGCGGCGGTGCTGTGGTTGCGCCGCGGCGTGCCTCGTCGGCCGTTCGACGGTTACGCGGTCGGGGCGTTGAGCGCCGTCGTCTTCACGTCGGCAGCGACGTTGATCAGACTGGTTCCGCAGTTCGCGACCGGTTTCAGGGCCGAAGACCTATGGGTCAGCGCGCTTCTCGTGCAGGCCGGTATCCAGGGGCTCACCCTGCCGTTGACCGCGCTGATGCTCGGCGGGCTCGTCGGCATCGCGCTGTGGGCGGGGCGTCGGAGGATGATCGCCGCGAGTGTGATTGTGACGCTGGCGCTCTACGCGATCATCGGTGTCACCGAGTACACCCCGGTGCCGCACACCGTGCATCTGATCGTGCACACCGCTATCGCCGTGGTCGCGCTGGCTGCGCTGCGTGGTGGGCAGCGTGCCGCGGGCGCAGAGCCGCAGCAGCCGAACCTCGCGGGGGAGGCCGGCCGCGCGCGGGTGCTCGCGACGCTGGGTATGGGCGCGGCCATCGCGGTCACGGCCGGCACGGTGGCGGCCGTGCTCGCCACCCCCGACATCCCGAAGATCGTGTGCCCGCCCGATTGTGGACGGCCCCCGATCGGCGAGCCCATCGAATCCAACCCGCGGTTCTACGCCGCCGACGGGTCGTTCTCCGTCCAATACCCGGGACCCGGTAGCGCGTACGAGGCGACGCTCCTCGACGACGGGGTCGAGCTGGAGTTCACCGGCGGGGACACCGGCATGCTCGAGCTGTTCGGTCTGCGCGCCGAGAACCGGACTCCCAAGCAGGTGGCCGAGGACCTGATCGACGAGTACTACCCGGACGCCACAACAGAATACGAGATCCCCAACGCGATGGTCGGCTATGAGCCCGGCTACGGTGTCGTCGCCGATGACTACCCGCAGGACGCCAGCGGCAGCTTCACCCGGCTCCGGCTGATCGTGATGGTCGCCGTCAAGAACGATGTCGCACTGGTCGCCTCGGCGATCGGGCCATACCGCGAATTCACGCCCGACTTCGGCACGGGCCATCCGTCGGGTGCCAACCTGCAGCTGGCAATCGATATGGGCAAGTATGTCAACAGTTTCCGCTGGACCGGTGGCACCGACTGACGGTCACAGCTCGGCGAAGCAGGGATCCTGCTGACCCTTCGGGATATCGGCGTTGCGCGTCGAGAACCTGCTCACCACACCGTCATCGGTGACCTCCACCGAATCGGCCTTGATGTTCATCGGGTAGTTCTTCGTCAGCTCGGAGGTGAACGCGTCCAACGCCGGCTGCACGGCTTCGCGGGGCAGCGTGAAGCCGAGGCCGGTCAACTCGATCACCTGCAACGAGATTCCACCGTCGACGACCGCCGGCCGGGCCCTGATCGAGCCGAGCGCGCCTTCCAGTTCGATCGTGTCGTCGGACGGGTTGGTGGTGACACCGCTGACGAACGAGCCGATGAGCGGGATCGAATCGGAGATGGTCTGCCGGATGCCCTCCGAGGACCAGTTGATGTCGGCCACCAGTGAGCCGATCGTTCCGCCCGAGGTGGCTGTGTCCTCGAGGCGGACGTCCTCGATGGTCAACTCGACCTTCATGCCCTTGGCGTCGCGGATCTGGTTACCGGCGGTCTCGATGTGGATGTTCGTGTAGTGGCCGGACATGTGCTGGATCAGGAACGGCGGCATGACGCCGAACGATGCGCTCGCCTCGTCCTCGACGACGCATGACGTGACGCCCGCGACGACATTGTTCGCGCGATTGCGTGCATACAGTTCACCGGCGAGCACGCCGGCCAGCACCAGGGCCACCACGATGACGACCACCAGCACGATCGAGAGGGGATCGCGCAGCAGGCTCCGCAGTTTCGACTCCGACGGCGGCGGCTCGCTCGGGCCCGGCTCGTTCGCTCCCCGGGGTCCGGGCGGCGGCCCCTGCGGTGCCGGCCCTTGCGGCGGGGGAGCCTGGTCCTGCTGGGGTGAGGGGACCTGGCCCTGCGGCGGCGACGGCTGGTTCGGGCGGGCCCACGGGTCAGTCACGAGCGCGATTCTGCCTTACCGCGACGAGCAAAGTCCGCGCGGTTGCGCAACACCGCGACCGTCTCGCGCGCTTTGCGTCCGCTCTCGAGGTCGATGTCGGCCACCAGCAATTGCGGGTCGTCACCCGCACCGACCAGGACCTCGCCGGTGGGGGACGCGACCAGGCTGCCTCCCACGCCGGTCGGGCCGAGCGCCGCGATGTCGGGTTCGGGACTGCCCTGGTCGACGGCGGCGACGAAGCCGGCCGTGTCGATCGCGCGGGCCCTCGCCAGCAACGTCCACTGGTCGAGCTTGCCCGGCCCGCTGCCCCACGACGCGTGCACGGTGATCAGCTGCGCACCACGTTCGGCCAGCTCGACGTAGAGCTCCGGGAAGCGGACGTCGTAGCACAGCGTCAGCCCGACGCTCACACCGTCGACCTCGATCAGCACCGGCTCCCGGCCGGGCGCGACCGTCTTGGACTCCTTGAAGCCGAACGCGTCGTAGAGGTGGATCTTCTCGTAGTGCGCGTCGACGTCGTCGCCGACGGCGATCAGCGTGTTCAGAACGCGCCCGTCACCGGACGGCACGAACATGCCCGCGACGACGACGATGCCCGCCCGCTCGGCGATGGCCCGCACACCCGTGGCCCACGGCCCGTCGAGCGGCTCGGCGACCGGTGCGAGCGGCACTCCGAACCGGCACATCGTGGCCTCGGGGAACAGCACCATCCGGGCACCGGCGTCGGCGGCGCGGCGGGTGTAGTCCTCCACGACCGCGAGGTTCGCCGACGGGTCGGTACCGCTGAGGATCTGCGCGAGGGCAATCCGCATACGGCCCAGCCTACGGCGCATCGGCGAAACTACGGTTTCTGACGGAAACAGGGCGAATTTCGTCAAATAGCGCAGTCTCGGCGAAAGGGCCGTCGGCTACGGCCCCCACGCCGGCCGGGGCAACGCGGCGGCCTTTTTGCCCAGCTTGCCGGAGCGCACCTGGGCGGCAAGGCTGTCGAGGATCACCCGCGAGCTCAACAACGCAGTCTGCTCGGCCCAGTCGTACGGCGGTGAGCATTCGACGACCTCGATACCGGCCAGCCCCGGCTCGGACACCATCTTGACCAGGTTCAGCGCCTCGCGCGGCAACAGCCCGCCGGGCTCCGGCCAGCCCGTACCCGGAACGAACCCGGCGTCGATCACATCGATGTCGAAGGACAGGTACACCGCCTTGGCGTCCTTCCACGCGATCTCCAGCGCCATCTCGGCGATCTTCTCGACACCGACCCGCTCGACGTCGCCGACCGTGATCACCGTCGACTGCCGTTCGCGCCCGACCTTGACGCCCGCCCGCGGCGCCTGCCACCCGCCGATACCGATCTGCACCAGGTTGGTGGCGGGAGCGTTCTTGATGTTGGTCGCGTGGAACCACGGTGTGGTGTGCATCCGCTCGTCGAGGTCGGTCTCCTGGGTGTCGACGTGGCGGTCGAAATGGATGATTCCGACGTTGCCGTCCAGGTACGGGGCCATCCCTCGGATGGTCGGGAAACCGATCGAATGGTCGCCGCCGAGCACGACGGGCATCACACCCTTGCTCACCACATGCGCCATGGCCTGGCTGATCTGGTCGAAGGACTTCTCCAGATTTCCGGGAATCGTGAACACGTCGCCGATGTCGACCATGTTGAGTTGCTCGCGCAGATCGACACCGGACTCGTAGTTGTAGGTGCCGAAGAGGTTGGTGGAGCGCCGGATTCCCTGCGGGCCGAAGCGGGTGCCGGGACGGTAGGTGGCGCCCGCGTCGAGCGGGACGCCGAAGATCGCGACCTCGGCGTCGTCGACCTGGTTCACGTCCTCGACGAACGGACACTTGAGGAACGTGCCCCGCTCGCCGGCGAAGTGCGGCAACTCGCCGCGCACGAACGTCGAGATGCGGCGGTCGTTGATCGTCGGGGCGGCTTCGAGGCCGAAGGTCAGGCTGCGTTCGATCTCCTCGCGTTCGCGGCGGTCGGACAAGCGGGCCTCTGCCTGCTGAGCCCAGGCGCCCTCGGCATTGAGGGGTTGGTTGCTTTCTGTCACGGGTGCTCCTGATGTGCCGTCTTGTCGCTGACCGGGTACGGCACACTCGTCCGGGGAGCCGACACGGCTCCTGCGGGCATTGTTGGTCCGAAACCGTCGATGCGCCACTTGAATCGAAACAAAGCGTTAACACGGGACGCGGTCGGCCGTAACGACGCGCGGCTTATCTGGTCGACGACTCACACTCGGCTGTGAGGCGCGCCTAGGGTTCCGCCGCGATCATGCGGGCCTGGTCCGAGAGGCGCAGGCGGACTGCGGCGTCCGTTCCACGGCGGGAGAAAAGCCCGGGAGACTCCATCGCGCATAGGAGCTCCACATGATTCTTCTCGGTGTGGCCGTCAGCATCGTCGTCGTCGTGGCCGTCGGCTTCTACGTGTCCAAACGCATCGAAGGCGACAGCTCGAATTTCCTTGTCGGCGGCCGCATGCTGCCCTACTGGCTGATCGGCGGCGCGCTGATGGGATCGGCCGTCGACACGAACGCCACGCTGGGCAATACCGACCTGGCCTACGAGTTCGGCTTCTGGGCGGGCGCGAGCCTGCCGCTCGGCCTGGCCCTGTGCCTGACCATCACCGGCGTGTTCTTCGCCAAACCGATGAACCGTATGGGGTTGACGTCGTTCCCCGATTACTACCGCCTGAGATTCGGCCGGTCGGTGGAGGTCGGCGCTTCCGCGCTGTTGGCGGTGGGCTTCTGCATGCTGGTGGCGGGCAACCTGGTTGCCGGTGGCTTCCTGTTCAACTACTTCCTGGGCATGCCGTACTGGCTGGGCGTCGTGCTCATCGCGGGAATCGCGGTGGCCTACACCGGCACCGGTGGGCTGATCGCCGACGCCTACACCGCGATCATCCAGATGTCGCTGATCCTGATCGGAGCGATCGGGATGCTGGTGTGGATGGCCTCCACGCACACCTTCGAAATCGCCGAGGGCACGGGTCCGTTGGCGCTCGGACAGTTGTCGGACCCGGCGCAGGGTGCGGTGATCAACTGGGCCACGCTGATCGCTCTCGGCATCGGCGACATCGTCGCGATCGACTTCATGCAGCGGGTGTTCGCCGCCAAGTCACCCACGAGCGCGCGTCGTGCGTGCTTCGTCGCGGCCACCGGCACTGTCGCGATCTGCGTGCCGTTCGGCCTGGTGGTGTTGGCCGCCAAGACATTTTTGCCCGAAGAGCTCGACGGCCCACCACTTTTCGTGCTTCTCGGTGAATACGCTCCGACGGTGCTGACCGTGATCGTGTTGTGCGGGCTCGTCGGCGCGTCGATGAGCACCGCCAACGGGGCGATCCTGGCGATCTCGAACGTCTGCGTTCGCAACCTCGGCGGTAGCCGCCGTGTCCACGTGCCGGGGCAGCGCGATCCGCTGTTGCGTGCGACCCGTGTCGCGATGGTCCCGATGACGGTGTTCTCGATCGCGTTCGCGATCTACGTCAAACAGACCGGCATCCTGCTCACCCTCGCGTTCGACCTGCTGCTGGCCTGTCTGGTCGTGCCCTTCATCCTCGGGTTGGTGTGGCGGCGAGGCACCACCGCCGCGGCGATCGCCGCGATGGGGGTGGGCTTGGTCGTCCGGCTCGTCCTGTTCCTGCTGACGCCGACCATCTACGGCGTCGACAACAGCATTCTCTATGTCCAAAACGACCTCGTCCCAGCAGGTTTCGACGGCTGGCCGACGTTCATCGCGTTCACCGCGGCAATCGTGACCTACGTCGCCGTATCGCTGCTGACCGCGCCGGCGCATCTGCGTGGGCTGGACATCCAGCTGGCCAAGGACGTCGACGACGCGCTCGATGTGACCGCAGAGGAGATCGAGCACGGCGTTCCGGTGCTGGCAGGCAAGCCCGGACCGGCGTAGCCGGTCTCAGATCGGCGCGACGGCCGACCAGGGTACGGTCAACACTCCGTCGCGCATCCGCCGGCGCGCCGGCACGACAGGAAAACCGTTGTCGTGCAACAGCTCCAACATCGCACGCCACCGCACCCGCGGGCCGAACACACCATGGCCCGCGACGCTGGCCCACGCGCGGTCGGCGGCGGTCAGCAACGCATGCACGGGCTGACCGTCGACGTTGTGGTGGATCAGTGCCTTCGGCAGCCGCTCGGCCAGATCGGACGGTCGTTCAATCGCGAACGGGTCGCACGCCAGCGTCAGGCTCACCGGACCGTTGTCGTCCAGCAGAATCCAGCAGGCACGCCGGCCGAGCTCGTCGCAGGTCCCGTCGACGATCAGGCCGCCGGTCGCGAGCTGTCGCTGCATCGTCGACCACGCCTCGTGCACCGCTTCGACCGGGTACTGCCGCAGCACGTTGAACGCCCGCACCAGGACGGGCCGCATCCCCGCCAACTCGAAGCCGCCGAGGCCGAACTGGACGACCCGCGACTCCGCCGCCTGCGCCGTCTGCACGCGGTCTGGATCGATCTCCAGCCCCACGACCCGAATATCGTTGCGCACCCGCCGCAATCGGGCGGCCAGCTCGAGCGTTGTCACCGGCAGGGCGCCGTAACCGAGATCGATGACCAGCGGATCTTCGGCAGCCGCCAGCGCGGCCCGGACTTGCGGCGCATGCACGAGCCAGCGGTCACTGCGGCGCAACCGGTTGTAGCCGGTGGTACCCCGTGTCAGCTGACCGATGGGTCCGCTCATGGCCCCGAGTCTATGGCCGGTCGGCCCTTCGGCTCCGATACGCGGGCGTTGCCGAGCCATGGGGGCCGATCTTTACCGATGTAAAAGTAGAATATGACTCTCGTCAAGCAATAGCGTTGCTATGATCTCACGCGTCCACTGGCCGCCATCGGCAGCAGCTGTGCTGCCACCTCAGGGGGTGCCGTCGTTGGTGCACGATCCGCCGGGTCCGCTGAATTCGCGGCCGACCCCAGCCGGATCGTGTCATGCTCGCGTCCGATATCTGCAGCCGCGTGCACCGGAAAACGAGTTCCCGCAGTGACGAGCGTATTCAACGAAGCGACCCGGGTCATCCCCGCCGACCTTCGCAGGCGCTACGAAGCCGAAGGTTGGTGGCTGCCCGAGACGCTGGGCGCATCGCTGGCGGAGGCGCTGACCGCTCACCCGGAGCTGCCGTTCCGGGTCTACTCGTCGTCCCGCCCGTACACCGGGACGTTCGGTGACGTGGAGACCGTCGCTCGGCGGCTCGCCGAGGGCTTGCGGACGCGCGGCGTGCAACCGGGTGATGTGGTGGCCTTCCAGCTGCCGAATTGGATGGAGGCGGCCGCGACGTTCTGGGCGGCCACGCTGCTCGGCGCCGTCGTGGTGCCGATCGTGCACTTCTACGGGCGCAAGGAACTCGGGCACATCCTGACCACCGCTGCGCCGAAGGTCTTCATCACGGCGACGGAGTTCGGCCGGATGACGTATCACCCCGATCTGGTCGCGGACGTTCCGGTCGTCGGTGTCGTCGGCCTCGATTTCGACGACCTGCTGTCGCCGGTCCCCATGGCGGGCGTGCTCGAGGCGGACCCTGCGGAGCCGGCGCTGATCGCGTTCACGTCGGGAACCACCCGGGACCCGAAGGGCGTTGTGCACAGCCATCAGTCGCTGGGCTTCGAGATTCGCCAACTGGCGGCCAACCACCCGCCCAACCCGGCCGGTTCGGTGATGGCGCTGCCGGTGGGGCATTTCATCGGAATGCTCGGCGGACTCCTGTGCCCGGTGCTCGAAGGAGTGCCGGTACACCTGTGCGACACGTGGGACCCCGGCCTGGTGCTGGCCCTGATGAAGCGCGACGGAGTCGGTTTCGGCGGCGGACCAACCTATTTCATCACCAGCCTGCTCGACCACCCCGAGTTCACCGAAGAGCACCTGCGGTACATGCCCTATCTGGGTCTGGGCGGCTCGGCGGTGCCGGTTGCGGTGATGCGGCGGCTCACCGATCTGGGACTGGTCGTGACACGGTCCTACGGCAGCACGGAACATCCGTCGATCACCGGGTCGCGGCCCGACGCCCCCGTTGAGAAGCGGCTCCTCACAGACGGCCCGGCGCGTCCCGGAGTCGAGATCCGCATCGCTTCCGACGGTGAAATCCTGTCTCGCGGTCCGGATTTGTGCCTGGGCTACCTCGACCCGCAGTTGTCGGCCGCGGCGTTCGACGCCGAGGGGTGGTACCACACCGGCGATGTCGGAGTCCTCGACGAGGACGGGTACCTCACCATCACCGACCGCAAGGCCGACGTGATTATCCGCGGTGGCGAGAACATCAGCGCCATCGAAGTCGAAGAGGCGCTGCTCGGACTGCCCGCGGTCGCCGAGGCCGTCGTGGTGGCCGCGCCCGACCGCGCATTCGGTGAGCGGGTCGCAGCGGTACTGCGGCTCAAGCCCGGCCGGCCCATGCCGACCCGCGACGAGGTGCGCGAGCATTTCGTAGCCGCCGGGATGGCACGTCAGAAATGGCCCGAAGAGTTGCACCAGGTCGACGACTTCCCGCGCACAGCGAGCGGCAAGGTGCAGAAGTACCTGGTACGGCAGAAAGTTCGTCGGTTTCACGGCTTGTGAGGAGGCTTCGATGACGGGACGCGTTGCGGGCAAGGTGGCCTTCGTCACCGGTGCGGCTCGCGGGCAGGGCCGCAGTCACGCGGTCCGGCTGGCCGAGGAGGGGGCCGACATCATCGCGGTCGACATCTGCACGCACATCGACAACACCCCCGAACCGGGGTCGACTCCCGCCGACCTGGCCGAGACCGCCGACATGGTCAAGGCGTTGGATCGTCGCGTTGTCACCGCGGAGGTCGACGTCTGCGACTTCGACGCGCTGAAATCCGCCCTCGACGGTGGTGTCGAGCAACTGGGTCGACTCGACATCGTGATCGCCAACGCGGGCATCGGCACCCCGGGGGCGATGCTGGATGAGATGGACGAAGCCCGCTGGCAGCAGACGATCGATGTCAACCTGTCCGGTGTCTGGAAATCGGTCAAAGCCGCTGTGCCCCACATCAAGGCGGGAGGCCGGGGCGGATCGGTGATCATGACGAGTTCGGTGGGCGGCCTCAAGGCCTATCCGCATGTTGGCCACTACGTGACCGCCAAACACGGTGTCGTAGGACTCATGCGCACCTTCGCGGTCGAATTGGGGCAGTTCAGTATTCGCGTGAACTCGGTTCACCCGACCCACGTCGGCACCGACATGTTGCTCAACGAGTCGACCTACCGCGCGTTTCGTCCCGATCTGGAGAACCCCGGTGCCGACGACATCAAACCGATCTGCCAGATGTTCCACATGCTGCCGATTCCGTGGGTCGAGGCGGTCGACATCAGCAACGCTGTGCTCTTCCTCGCCTCCGACGAGGCCCGATACATCACCGGCGTTCCGCTCCCGATCGATGCGGGCAGTTGTCTGAAATGACCGATGTCGGGGGCGCGTTCGACGGCATCCGCGTCGTCGAACTCGCGCAGTGGGTGTTCGTTCCGGTCGCCGGCGCACTGCTGGCCGATTGGGGCGCCGACGTGGTGCGCGTGGAGCGGCTGGACGGCGATCCCTACCGGGGGCTGGCCACGCAGGGCATCGGAACCGACCGCGGCGGTGTCAATCTATCGATGGCGCTTGCCAATCGGGGTAAGCGGTCGATCGCGTTGGATCTGCGCCGGCCGCGGGGCCTCGAGGTGCTCGACGATCTGCTCGCGGAGGCCGATGTGCTGCTGACGAGCCTGCGCCCGGGCGCACTCGAACGGCTGGGGCTGGCCGCCGACACCGTACGCGAACGCCATCCGCATCTGGTCTACGCCCGTGGCCACGGGTTCGGGGTCCGCGGCCCCGACGCCGATCAGCCCGGCTACGACAGCTCGGCATTCTGGGCGCGCGGCGCCGTCGGGCACATGCTGACCCCGGCCGAACGGGACTATCCGATCAGCCAGCGCGGGGCGATGGGAGACCGCAACGGTGCGATGGCGCTCGCGTTCGGCATAGCCGCCGCGCTGCTCAAACGGGCCCGCACCGGAACGGGCTCGGTGGTCGACGTCTCGCTGTTGGCCACCGCCATGTGGATGCTGTCCTCGGATCTGCTTGCCGCCCTCAACGGCGGTGAGGCGCAACCGATCCGGGGCCGCGGCCCGCTGGTGAACCCGTTGACCGCGACCTATCGGACCAAGGATGAGCGCCACGTCCAGCTGATGTTCCTGCAGGGCGACCGCTACTGGAAAGACTTCTGTCGCGCGGTCGGCCGGCCGGACCTGAGCGACGACCCGCGTTTTTCCGACCTTGCCGCCCGGCGCGTCAACGCCGCCGCGTGTATAGCCGAACTCGACGCGCTGTTCGGCGAGCGCACGCTCGAGGAGTGGAAGGCGGTGCTGGCGCCGCTGGACGCGCCGTGGTCGCCGATCCAGACCATCGGTGAGGTGATCGACGACCCACAGGTGGCGGCCAACTCCTACGTCGGCGACGTCGTCATCGATGACGATGTTGCGTACCGTTTACCCACGGTCCCAGTGCAATTCGATGAACAGCCGCCGAAATTGCGCCGTGCGCCCGAGCACGGTGAACACACCGAGGCGGTGCTGCTGGAGCTGGGATACGACTGGGACCGTATCACCGGTCTGGCCGAGGCGGGCGTCATCCCGTGACCGCGCAGCGACCGTTGCCGGTTCCCGACGAGGCTTCGGCGCCGTATTGGGCCGCTGCCGCCCGGCATGTCCTGACGGTCGCACGGTGCTCGGAGTGCGCGGCCCTCACACTGCCTCCTGACGTGTTGTGCGTGGCGTGCGGAAGCACCGACCCGCGTTACGTGTTCGCGCCGGTCAGTGGGCGGGGCGTGGTGCGGTCGTGGACCGTTGTGCGGAAGTCGTTTCTGCCCGGCTTCGAGGTGCCGTTCGTCCTGGTCGATGTGGAGCTGGCCGAACAGCCCGACTTGCGGCTGATCGGCCGCCTGCTGGGCGCCGACGAGGCGGCACTGAGCATCGGCGCGCAAGTATCGGTGGTCTTCGAGGACGTGAGCGCCGAAATCGCCGTACCGGCATTCGAGTTGGCGCCGTGACCCACCGCGACCGGGTCGCCATCGTCGGATATGCGCACAGCACGATCGAGCGCCGGGCGGCTCGTCCCTTGGGTGCGGTGGCCGTGGACACCGCACGTGCCGCGATCGCCGATGCGGGCCTGGCGGTGGAGATGGTCGACGGCTATATCGGATCGAGCATGTTGCCGAGCGCAGGCGGGCATCAGCCCGTCGACGGTGTCAGCATCGTCTCGTCGATGTGGTTGGCGCGCAGCCTCGGTGGCGAACCCCGCTACGTTGCGGGGTTCGACGGCATCGGCCAGGTCTCCGGGTCGGTGGGTATGGCGGTCAACGCGTTGGTCAGCGGAGCGGCCGACTACGTCGTCGTGCACCGCGCCCTGCACAATCCGGCCGGTAGTTATCACGGCAGCGCGATGCGCGAAGCCCGCGGTGTGCAGCAGTGGACCGCGCCGCAGGGTTTCTTCGGGCCGCTGGCGATGATTGCCCTGCCGTACAACGAATACCTGCAGCGATTCGGTGCCCGCCGCGAGTCGATGGCTGCGGTTGTCACCGAAGCCCGGAAGAACGGCGCGAAACTGCCGTGGTCGTACTGGTACGGCCGTCCGCTGACCACAGATCAGTATCTCGCCGAACCGCCACTGGTGGATCCGGTGTGCCGGCTCGACTGCGACATCCCGGTCGACGGTGTCGCCGCGTTCGTGCTGACGACGGGTGATCGTGCGGTCGATTCACCGCACCGACCGGTGTATGTGTCGGGTTTTGCGAACAGTGTCGGCGGTCCGCGGCGGCTACCGCTGCATTGGCCGCTCGACGACATCTTCGCCGGAGGGTTCGCCACGGTGGAAAGACTCTGGCGGCAAACCGGTCTGACGATCGAGGACGTGGACCTGCCGCAGGTTTACGACGGCTTCTCCCCGCTCGTGTGGTTCTGGCTGGAGGTGTTGGGCATCTGCCCCGTGGGCGAGGCACACCGGTTCGTCCAGGACGGTGGCATCGACGCCGACAGACCGGGTGCCGTGCCGGCTCTGACGAGTGGCGGCGCGCTGGGTAACGGCCGCATGCACGGGGTTCCGCAGATGCTCGAGTGCTACTTGCAGCTGTCTCGTCGGGCGGGCGAGCGGCAGCGCCCCGCGTCGATCGGCCTGGCCTGCCAAGCGGCGCCCCACTTCGGCGGCGTGGTGGCATACTCCGCGAACTGACTCAGCGCGGAAGCAGATCCTGCCACGACGAAGGCTCGCCGCCAGGGCTCAGGTCCGTCTGCTGATAGACCTGGCCGTCACCGCCGACGTAGCGCCCGGTCCGCGGGTCGTAGTTGGCCGTCGCCGCGGCGACGCCATGAGGTGCGCTGTCGGGCAACGCATTCGGTGTCGCCGGAGGCGGCGCCGGCGCGGGGGGTGGTTGTGTGACCGGGGGAGGCAGCGGCGTGCCCTCGAGCGGGGCGAAGATCCTTTCGTCCGCATCGACCCGGGAGTCGGGTGCGACGCCCTGGGCGATGAGGTTCGGGTCGAAGGGGTACGGACCCAGGACGTGCTGGCGCATCGCGGTGGGTTCGAAAGGCCGGTCACTGTTGCAGATTTCGACGGTGGGCGCCCGCTTGCCCGGGTTGGACAGGCACGGGTTGTTGCGCACGCCGCGGACCGCGATCGGGGAGTCCTGCGGCAGTTTGCAATACAGGTTGTCCGGGGTGTCGATCACGGTCTCGTCGTCGGGTGATCGCCATTCGGACGGTGGCAGAAAACCGACCGTACAGGCCGGCGGGTCACCGTTCATCAGCGAGAAGCCACCGTAGGACAGACCGAGCGGGTTGTTGAGCTGTGACAAAGACCCGAAACCCGCGACATAGGGCGGGAGTAGCACCAGCAGCTGCCGCAGCGCGGGGTTGTAGGTCACGCCTACCTCGCCGACGGTGGTGAGGTTCGCCAACAACACGGGTAGCGTCGGTTTGACCTGCTCGAGCAGGCGAGAGACCTCACCGGCGGCGTCGGAACCCGTGCCGAGCAGGGTCCGGAAGTCGGCGTCGTTGTCGACCATCTGTCCGGTGACGGCGGCCAGGCTGCGTGCCCAGTTCCGAAGCGCATCAGTGCTTTGCGCCTGTGAGTCGATCAGCGGTGCGCTGTCGTCGATCAGGATCCGGGTGCGCTCCGCGGTGGCCTTGCTGTCGGCGGCGATCCGCGATCCGGAATCCATGAGCGACCCGAGGTCATAACCCGCACCGTCGAACGCCAGGTACGACTCGTCGAGCAGATCGGACAACGCCTGCTTCGGCACGCTCTTCACCATTGCGCTCAACTCGTCGAGCACCGGACCCACCCGCAGCGGGATCGTGGTGTCCGGCTCGGCGATCACCGCGCCATCGCGAAGAAACGGCGGCCCGTCCGCACGAGGCACCAGGTCGACGTACTGTTCGCCGACGGCCGACACGCTGCGCACGCTCGCCTGCACATCGGCGGGAATCTTCGGTGCGGACCGCAGGGACAGCGTCGCGGTGGCGCCGGTCGCGGTGGGGGAGACACTTGTGACCTTGCCGATCTGCACGCCGCGGTAGGTCACGTTGCCGAATCGGTACAGCCCGCCGGTAGCCGGCAGTTCCACGGTGACGGTGATGTGACCGATGCCGAACCACGTCGGGACCCGCAGATAGCCGAAAACCATTGCGGTCATGGCGACCACCGACGCGATCGTGAACACGATCAGTTGCGTCCGCACGGCCCTGGTGAGCATCAGCCGCCCCCGCCCGGGAAGGGGCCCGCGAAAATCGATGTCTTAGGTGCGGCGTCGTCAAAGGGAGGCGGTGTGACCGGCAGCAGCGGCGGGGGCGTCTCGGCCCGCACGGGCGCCGTCATGGGTGGATCACCCGAATCACCGACTGGGGCAGGGGTGCTCAGGCCCAGGCTCAGCGGTTCGTAGGTGTAGTTCAGGTGCACCGGGTCGCCCGGCGCCGGGATCAGCGCCGCGTTCGGATCGCCCCACCGGGTTCCGAGGAACAACGATCGCTTCAGGCGGGGCACGGTGAGGTCCATCGTCGCGAAGATGTTGATGTAGTCGCCACGGATGGCGCGGTCCACGAAATTCTGAGAGAAGGGAAAGGTGGGTAGGTAGGCGATCACCGGCCCGATCTGTCCGACATCGGCCAACGCCTGCAACGTCGGATCGAGATTCGACAGGTTGCGAACCAGGTCATCCCCGGAGGTATTAACGATATCTGTTGCCGTGTCGCTGAATTCGCCGAGTTTACGCATTGCGGTGATGAGCTGGTCGCGGTCCTCCAGCAGGACGTCCATGGCCGGGGGGACAGTGCGCAGCGCTTCGGTGATGTCATCCTCCTGGGCGGCCAGGGTAGCGGTGAAGCGGTCGAGTTCGGTGATCGAGGAGTTGAACCGGTCCCGCTGCTCATCGACGGTTCCCACGAAGGTGTCCAGGCGGGTGATGAGGTCCCGGACGTCACCTTCGCGACCGGACAATGCCGTGGCAGCGCTGTGGACGAAATCGCCGATCTGCCCGAGCCCACCGCCGTTGACCACGACCGACAGCGACGAAAGCGTCTGTTCTGTCGATGGATACGTCGAGGTCCGGTCGAGTGCGATGGTCGAGCCCGGCGTCAATCGACCGGTCGGAGATTGTCCCGGCGGCGGGTCGAGCGCCACATGCATCGAGCCGAGCAAGCTGGTCTGCCCGATGGTGGCCACCGCATTCCCGGGCACCACGACATCGGGCCGGACACGCACCTCGACGTTCGCGACCCAGTCGTGCACATCGAGGGTGCCGACACTGCCGACGACGACGTCGTCGATCATCACCGGTGAATTCGATTCCAACGTCCCGATATTGGTGAACTGGACATGGTAGATCGCATTATCCGGGCCGCTGGCGACCGCCCCGGGAAGCGGAAGCGAGTTCACGCCCTCGAATCCGCACGCCGCGGCCGTCACCACGACGCAGGAAGCCGCAGCGGCGCCGCGCCACAGCTTCGCCGCGCTCACGGTGGGGTCCCATCGACCGCAGGTGGCGCTTCGGCAGGAAGCAGAAGGTCGGGCAGCGCCGGGGCCGGTCCGGGCGGCGGCGAGTGGGCCGGCGCGGGACCCGGCATGTGGACCGGGCCGGGCACACCGGCGTAGGCCGAGACCGCCGGCGGTTGTTCCGGTCCGACAGAGGCGCCACCCGGCCCGCCTGGGGCCAACGCGGGATCGGTGTAAGCCAGCTTGTCGGGGGTGATGGCGGGCATCAGGAAGGGGTTCAGTGGCGGCTGGGGCAGTGAGTTGAAGTTGAGTAGCCGCAACGCGGGCCCGAGATACTTGGCGCACACCTCCGCCGTCTCGGGGGCGGTGATGTTGGCGATGCCCCCGATCGCGCCGCAGATGAATGCGACGGGGTTGGAGAAGTTGTTGAACACGAAGGTGCCGAGAGCGCCGGGCACGTTCGGGTTGAGGATGTTGTACGCGTTGGCGAATGCGGTCGGCGCGACGTGCAGAATGTTCTCCACGTCCAGCCGATGGTCCACCAGCACTTGAGTCGCGTTGGCCAGCCGCTGGACCTGTTCGGCGGTCTTGTCCCTGGTTCCCGCCACGAACCGTCGCACCTCGCCGACGGCGACCGCCAGTTCGGACAGGGTCGCATCGAGATCGCTTCTGCTGTCGTCCAATACGGTGGAGAAGGTCGCCAGGCGGTCCTGGAACAGGACGAGGTCGTTGCCGCTGTCACGCAGCGCGGTGACGAAGGTCTGCACGTTCTCGATCGTGGCGACGATGTCGCCGCTGCCGTCGGACAGGATGCGCGCCAGCTGCGACAGCTGCGCGAACGTCTGTCGCAGCTTTTCTCCGTTGCCTTCCATGGCGTCGGCGGTGGACTCGATGAAGCGCCCCATCGACGTTGTCGACATCGCGTTGTGTGGTCCGAGTTCGGTTGCCAGCCTGGACAACTGGTCCTTGACTTCGTCCCACTCGACCGGCACCGCGGTGCGGGACCGGGGGATCACCCCGCCGTCGCCCATACGCGCTTCGCCGGTCCGGTACAGCGGGGCCAACTGGACATAACGCGCGGCGACGAGGTTCTGCGCGACGATGACGGCTTTCGCGTCGGCGGGCACCCGGATACCACGATCGACTTCCAGGACCACTTCGGCATCGGTGGCCCGCGGGGTGATGGATCGGATCGCGCCGACCTTCACCCCGGCGATGCGGACGTCGTCGCCGGGATAGAGGCCGGTCGCCGAGGAGAAGTGCGCGGTGATCCGCTGCGCGGGGAAGTAGAGTTGGCGAACCAGCATGACCGTGGCGGCGACCAGAAGGACGGCGAGCAGCGCGAGCAGGAGCCGCTTGACGGTCGACCTCATCGCGAGCCCCCCGGTATGCCGTTGCGCGGCCACGGAAACAGTGCGCGAGGCATGTTCGGATCCCCGGCCCGGAAGCCGAACGCGTAGTCGAAGAACGGCTGAAGGAACTGAGGCGGAATCAGATTCGGCACGAACGCGCTGTAATAGGCCCCGCTGGCGACGGATTCGCTGCTGGTGATCTCGAATTTCTTCAGTCCGGGCAGCGCCTTGGACAGGTTGTCGCGGTTCTTCTCGAGCATCGCGGTCACGGAGTTGAGGCGGTCGAGCGTGGGGGCCAGTTCGGCCTCGTTGTCCTTGACCAGGCCGGTCAGGTGACGGGCCACCGCCGCGGTGTTGGCCAGCAGTTCGCTGATGGCCTGCCTGCGTTCGACGAGCACAGCGAGCAGCTCGTTGGCGTTGAGGATCAGCGTGTTGACCTGCTGGCTGCGGTGCGCGAGCACCTGGGACACTGTTGCGGCGTTCTTCAACAGCGTGTCGAGCCTCTCGCTGCGGCTGTTCAGCGACCTCGACAGTCGAGTGAGGCCGTCGAACGTCGGGCCCAGCTGCGGTGCCACCTGATCGAGCGTCGCCGACAGCAGGTCCAGCGACTGGTTCAGTGTGGTCATGTCCGTGGCGGCGACGTTGGTGGTCAGGTCGTTGACGGCCTCGTTCAGCGAGTACGGCGATGCCGTTCGGGACTGCGGTATGGCCTCGCCGACCCGCATCGCGCCACCGCCCGCCGGCTCCACGGTCAGGACGCGCTCTCCCAGAAGCGAGCCGGTCCGTATATGCGCCGTGGTCTGATCGCCCAGGCGGACGGCGTCTTTGACGGTGAACGTGACCACTGCGCCACGGTCACCGAGTGCGACGTCGATCACGCTGCCCACCCTGACCCCCGAAACCTTGACGTCGTTGCCCGGGCTCAGCCCACCCGCTTCGGCGAATTCGGCTTGATAGGTGAGGGCGCTGGCCCATGCGATCAACCGCTCGGGTTGCAGCCCGATGGCGACGACGAGAACGATCAGCACTACCCCGATGAATCCTGCTCGGGTCAGGTTGGCTCCGCGGTACTTAAGCATCGGGCTCCGCGCACCTCCCGTACCGTTGTTTGACCCAGGGGAAAACCGCTGTCCTGCCCTGCAGATCGGTGACTCGGATCGTGATACCGCACAGGTAGTAGTTCACGAAGCTGCCGTACGAACCGACCCGAGCCAGCTTGCGGTAGTTCTCGGGCGCCCGCTGCAGGGCGACGTCGATCTGTCCCTTGCCCTCGTCGAGTTGTGGTGCGAGGCGATTGAGCTGATCGACCGTGGCGGCGAGCGGGGGACGTGCGCCGGACAGTAGATGCGCGACGGATGCGGTTCCGGTGGCCAGGGAGTCGATCGCGGTGCCGATCGTGTCGCGGTCTGCAGCCAGTTCCGTCGCCAAGCGCTCGAAGCGGTCGAGGGCACCGGAGAACCGGTCACCTTCCCTGCCGAGATTGGCGAGCACAGCATCGAGGTTGTCGATCAGACTCTCCAACGCTGCGTTGTTGTCTGCCAACGCGTTCGAGAACGACGACGTCCTGCTCAGCAGTGAATCCAGGGTGTCTCCCTGGCCCTGAAAGATCTGGAGCAATGCGCCGGTGAGCTGGTTGACGTCGGTGGGGTTCAAACCGCGGATCACGGGTTTGAGGCCGCCGAGCAGAAGGTCGAGATCCAGGGCCGGAAGGGTGCGCTGCACCGGGATCTGGGCGCCGGCGGACATCACGCGGGTCGACCCCGGCCCGTCGATGAGCTCGA
Source organism: Mycobacterium sp. IS-1590 (assembly GCF_001500025.1). Classification (GTDB taxonomy): domain Bacteria; phylum Actinomycetota; class Actinomycetes; order Mycobacteriales; family Mycobacteriaceae; genus Mycobacterium. The sequence goes on from NZ_LQIW01000003.1 coordinate 82,126, forward strand.
GATACCGGTCGCCGACGAGGTTGAGGTACCGCACCGCAGCCCGGGTGCCGGTCGTCAGGACCACGTCGTCGTCGGCGTCGAACGCCACCACCACCGTGTTGTCCTGGCGCAACACCACGTCGCGTACGGTGCCCACCCGCACGCCCGCAACCCGCACGGAGTCACCGGGTTCCACGCTGGAAGCATCGGCGAAGACGGCGGAATAGCCAGACGTGGACCCGCTGCGGAACTCGCCGAACACGAGGAACAGGCTCGCCGTCAACACCGACATGACGACCGCGAAAATGCCGAATTTGGCTGCGGTGCCCGCCGTGCTCATCCCGGTTGTCCGTACTGGGCGGTGTTGCGGGGCGGCCCGTCGATGGGCCCGAACAACCACTGCTTGAGGCCGTCGGAGTTCAGCAGAAGGCCCTGGTTGCCGTACCGGGCCGGATTGGTGCCGATGTCGGCGACCACTTTCGACGGAAATTCGTTGTAGCGCAACGGCAACTGGCCCGCACACTGCGGACCGCCGGTGGCGGCCACCTTCGGCAGGTCCTGCGGATAGCGGTAGCGTTCGATGCCCAGCACCAGGGCGCCGATGTCGTTGACGCCGGGCACCGGGCTCGGAGGCTTACCCACGAAGTTCTTCAATATCCCCGTGGCCGCGCAGTTGAGCGCGTCGTGGTACTCGTTGGTGAGATCGGTGGTGGGCACCATCAGATGTAGCAGGTTGGCCAGCGCCTCCCGATTGCCGCCGATGACGTCGTTGCCGGCATCGGCGAACCCGATGGCCGACACCAGAAAGCGATCCAGGTTCGACTGCTCGTCGACGAGCGTGCGACTGATCGCGCCGGCATGCCGAAAGATCGTCATCAGGTCCGGTGCCGCATCGGCGTAGCCTGCCGCGACGTCGGGCAGCAGCTGCAGCTCCTGGTTCAACTGGGGAAGGCTCGGTTCGAGCGTGGCCAGGAAGGAGTTGAAGTCGGTCAGTGACCGGCCGAACGTCTCGCCGCGGCCGCTGAACGCCGTCGACATCGCGCCCAGGGTCTCGTTGAGCTGCACGGGGTCGATGTGCGAGAGAACGGAGTTCAGTTCGGTGAAGATCGTGTTGGTTTCGACGGTGACGTGCTCGGAATCGAGTACCTGCCCGGCCTGGATCGACACTTTGGACGGGTGCGCGGGCGGGAGGAACTCGACCGATTTCGCACCGAACACGGTGTTGGCGCCGATCTCGACGCGGACGTTGTCGGGGATGAGGCCGAGCCGCGCCGGTTCGATGGCCAGCGTGAGTTTCGCCCGGCCGTCTCGTGTTTGATCGACGGCTGCGACGGTGCCGATCTGCGCACCGTTGAGCTTGACTTTGGCGCCGCGTTCCATGAGCAGACCGGCCCGGTCGGCCAGGACGGTGACCGGCGCGGTCGGCGTGAAGGCTCCGTTGAACATCGCAACGGCGGTGCCGACCGCGGCGACGGTGCCGAGGACGGCGATCAACCCGATGACGGGACGCCGGTAGCTGCGTGCGCCGAAATCGCGCCCGGGAGCGGCGGCAACCGGGCGCGACTCGGTCGCCGCACTCCACGGCGCGCGCTTCAGGTTCGGGCGCATCCGCGCAAACTGCTAGCGGTGATCAACCCCGACCCCCTAGGATGTGACCGAAATCTCACACTTGCGGTGACGAGAAGAGTACACATCTAAAATCAGAACATCAACATGGTCTAATCACAATCTTTACTATTGGTCAAACGAGAGTTACGTTCTACTTCTACGTGCGCACAACAATCGCAGTGAGTGAGGGAGGGCGGCGTGCCGATTCTCGACGAGCACCGCACCTTCGTCGCGGGCCGCTGGGTCACGGGGCAGGAAGTCATCGGCGTGGAGAACCCGGCCGACGAAAGCCACGTCCACGACCTCACCGTCACGCCGCTCGCCGAGGTCGAGCGGGCCATCGCCGAGGCCCGGCGCAGCTTCGACGCTGGGGTGTGGGCGGACCGGCCCGTCGGCGAACGGGCCCGCACGCTGCACGAGTTCATCGATTACGTCGAGGCCAACGCCGCGACCGTGGTCCCGACTCTGGTGGCCGAGGCCGGGCAACCGACGCGGTTCGCCGACATGACTCAGATGCGGGCGGGTGTCGGGATCGCCCGCCAGACCATCGAGCTGTATTCGTCGATGCGGCACGAGGAGCCCAGCCCGGTCCCCGTCGACGACCTCGTACGAGGGCGGGTGGCACTGAGCATTCGCCGACACGAGCCCGTCGGCGTGGTCACCGCCATCACGCCGTACAACGCGGCGCTGATCATGGGGTTCCAGAAGCTCATCCCGGCGCTGATGGCCGGCAATTCGGTCATCCTGCGGCCGAGCCCGCTCACCCCGATCTCGTCGTTGATCTTCGCCAAGGCCGCCGAGGCGGCCGGCCTACCCGACGGGGTCCTCAGCGTTGTCGCCGAAACGGGCACGGCCGCAGCAGAACTACTCACCAGCCATCCCGCCGTCGACATGGTGTCGTTCACGGGTTCCACGCTCGCGGGCCGCAGGATCCTGGCCCAGGCGGCGCCGACGGTGAAACGGGTATCGCTGGAGCTCGGTGGCAAATCCGCCCAGATCTACCTGGCCGACGCTGTGGACAGGGCCGCGGTCGGGGCGGCCATGGTCGTGATGAGCACCGCCGGCCAGGCCTGTGTCGCCGCGACGCGCATGCTCGTTCCCGAGCATCAGCGCGCCGAGGTCCTCGAAGCGGTCGGCGCCGCGTATCGGAACATCAAAGTCGGCCCGCCCAGCTCGGCCGATGCCACGATGGGGCCGGTCATCAGTGCGGCGCAACGCGATCGGTGTGAACGCCTCGTGCGGGCCGCCGAGGAGAACGGCGGCAAGGTGGTCTGCGGCGGAGGCCGTCCGGCCGGCCTCGATCGCGGCTACTACTTCGAACCGACGGTCCTCGACCTACCGGACAACGCCAATCCCGCCGCACAGGAGGAGATTTTCGGGCCGGTCATCGCGGTGTTGGGCTACCGGGACATCGACCACGCCGTCGAGATCGCCAACGACACCATCTACGGACTGTCCGGTCAGGTGTACGGCGCGGATGTCAGCGCCGCCGTCGGCGTCGCACGCAGGCTGCGCACCGGCGCGGTCAACGTGAACACCGCCGTGTTCTCCGCGTACGCACCCAGCGGCGGTTACAAGCAGAGCGGACTGGGCCGCGAGCGAGGCCCCGACGGCATCCGCGAATTCCAAGAAGTCAAACACATCTCGATAGGGGAGCTTTCACGATGAGCGCGAACGGTAACGGGACGAACACCAACACCTACGACCTGAATTGGTTGATCTCGGTCGACGATCACATCCTCGAGCCACCGAACCTATGGGTCGATCGGGTCGCGTCCAAAGACCGCGACAGAGCACCCCACATGGAACCCGACGACAACGGGGTGGACATGTGGGTTTACGACGGCAAGCGCTACCCGAACTCGGGCTTGTCCGCGGTGGTGGGCAAATCGAAAGAGGAGTTCAGTCCAGAGCCCTTGTCGTACTCGGAGATGCGGCCGGGATGTTATGACGCCAAGGCCCGGGTCGAGGACATGGACCGCTCGGGTGTGCTTGCATCGCTGTGTTTTCCGACGATCACCCGGTTCTGCGGCCAACTCTTCATGGAAGCCAGCGATCGTGAGTTTGGATTCGAATGTCTTCAGCACTACAACGACTGGCTTGTCGAAGAGTGGTGTGCGGCCGCGCCCGGCAGATACATCCCGTTGATGTTGATTCCGATGTGGGATCCCAAGCTCGCGGCCACGGAGATGGAACGCATGGCGGCAAGGGGAGTGACGTCGTTTGCCTTCTCGGAGAATCCGGAACCCTTGGGGCTGCCGACCATTCACGATCCGAGCGGCTACTGGGAACCGGTCATGGCGGCGGCCAACGAGACCGGGATGGTCGCCAGCATGCACGTCGGCTCGTCCTCGCAGCTGCCCAAGATCTGCAAGGACGCGCCCTTCATGGCCAACCTGACCTGGGGCGCCTCGCGCACCTCGGGAACTATGCTGTCGTGGTTGTTCAGCGGGCTGTTCCAGCGCTATCCGAACCTGAAAATCGCGCTGTCCGAAGGGGAGATGGGGTGGATGCCATACTTCCTGGAACGCGCGGAGCAGGTGCTCGACAAACAGCGCTACTGGGTCAAGCGCGGGACGAAGTTCATGGGCCATGCGGGCAACGACGCCGATCTCGACACCCTCGACATCCGGGAGACCTTCCGCAACCACATCTTCGGCTGCATCATCGAGGACCGTCATGCGGTCAAGAGCCTGGATGAGCTCGGCGAGGACAACATCATGTGCGAGACCGACTACCCGCACTCCGACTCGACGTGGCCCAACTGCATCGACGTCGCCCGAGACACGATGAAAGACCTGCCCGAGAACGTCCAGTACAAGTTGCTCCGCGGCAATGCGGAGCGGTTGTACCGCTTCACCCCGGCCGAGCCGCCGGTCCTTGCGGGGGTGTGATCGCGTGAAACTGAACGGAAAGAGCGCCGTCGTCACCGGTGCCGGTTCCGGGGTGGGACGGGCATCGGCGGTGCTCTTCGCGCGGGAGGGGGCTCGCGTCGTCGTCGCGGACATCGATCTCGAGCGCGCGAAAGGGACGGTGAACCAGATCGAGGCCGGTGGCGGCACGGCCGTGCCGATCGGCGTCGACGTGGCCGACGAAGACCAGGTGCGTCAGATGATCACCACGGCAGTCGACTGGTTCGGCCGCCTCGACATCATGTTCAACAATGTCGGGATCCCCACCCCGCGGCTGGGCATGTCGTTCGAGGACCACACGCTCGACGACTTCAACCGGCTCGTCGCGGTGAACCTCGGCGGCGTGTTCCTGGGCTGCAAACACGCGGTGGTTCAGTTCAAGAAGCAGGACGACGGCGGGGTCATCCTCAACACCGGCTCGGTGGCCGGCCTGGTCGCCTGGGGCGGCACCGTCTACGGCGCGACGAAGGGCGGCGTACTGCAATTGACCCGCGCCGTGGCCGTCGAGGCGGCACCGTTCGGGATCCGAGTCAACGCGATCTGTCCCGCGGCGATGCCGCTGACGGGATTCATGGCCGCGGGCGGCCTGCAGGTGGACGAGCAGCATCAGGCCCAGATCGCGGAAAAGGTTGGTGCGCAACACCCGCTGGGACGAGCGATCACTGCCGAGGACTGCGCCGAAGCCGCGCTCTACCTCGTCTCGGACGCCGCGCGCAACATCACCGGGGTGGCGCTCCCCGTCGACGGTGGGTATGTGGCGCGATGACGGCGACACCCACGCTCGACCGGGGACGGCTGCGGGAGCTCTTCGACCTTCGCAGCTCGTACAACGAGCTGAGCGGCGGCGCGTATCAGGGCGATCCGTATCCGGTCTGGCACCAGCTGCGCGAACAAGGCCCCGTGCTGCCGGGCATCCTTCATGAACTGACCGGATGCACCGGGCCGATGTACTTTCACGGCCTGCCGTATCCGGACCGACCGCACTTCACCATCTTCGACTACGAGAACGGCTTTGTGGCGCATCGTGATCCCGCGGTGTTCGCATCGTCGGCGGAGCCGGTGGACCTGGACAACGGGCCCCTGGCGATCACCAACAGCATGCTGTCCATGGACGGCGCCCAGCACCGGCGCTACCGCGCCCTGGTCCAACCGTCGTTCTTGTCCTCGAACAGCAGGTGGTGGATCGACAACTGGATCGCCGAGACCGTCGACATGCTGATCGACGGGTTCGCCGCCGACGGACGCGCCGAGCTCAACGTGGATTTCTGCGCGGCGATTCCGATTCTCACCATCACCGGCAGCTTCGGACTCCCGCTCGAGCAGGCGCTCGAGATCCGGGCATCGCTGGCGCACGACCCGCAGCGGGTCGTCGACCTGATCCGGCCGGTGATCGCCGCCAGGCGTCAGCACCCCGACGACGACCTGATCAGCGTGCTCGTCGAGGCGCAGATCGCCGACGAGGACGGCAACACCACCCGGCTGACCGAGCGTGAGATCGACTCATTCGTCTTGCTGTTGCTCGGCGCGGGGTCCGGTACCACGTGGAAGCAGATGGGCACGACGCTCACCGCGCTGCTGCAACGTCCGGACATGCTCGACGCGGTGCGCCAGGACCGTGCCCTGCTACGCCCGGCGATCGAGGAGTCGGTGCGGTGGATGCCCACCGACCCGATGTTCTCCCGATGGGTCACCCGCGACACCGAACTCGGTGGTGTCGAGATACCGGCCGGCTCGGTGGTCCACATCAATATCGGTGCGGCCAACCGTGATCCGCAGCGGTGGGACCATCCGGACGACTATGACATCCACCGACCGATGCGGCCGAACCTGGGATTCGGTCAGGGCGCCCACATCTGCCTGGGCATGCACCTCGCGCGGGCCGAGATGGCGGTCGCCATCTCGGCGTTGCTCGACCGGTTGCCGAATCTGCGCCTGGACCCCGACGCCGAACCTCCACGTTTTGTGGGCCTCTACGAACGAGGCGCCACCGCGATACCCGTGCTCTTCGACCCCTCCTGAGGACACCATGAGCGAAACCGACTACAGCGCACCCGATCTGACCCTCGTCGGTGCCGACCATGTGGTCGCCTACCGCGACACCGGGGGCGAGGTCGGATACCTGTGGAACGGTGTTCCGACGCTCCTGCTAACGGTGACCGGCAGGCGCAGCGGCCGGCCTCGGACGTCGGCGCTGATATTCGGTCGGCGCGGCGAGGACTATCTCGTGGTCGCCTCGATGGGCGGTGCGCCCACGCATCCGAAGTGGTACCTCAACCTGCAGGCGTGTCCGGCCGCCGAGATCCAGGTGCGCGATCGCCGGATGCCTGTGAGGGCGCGGACCGTCACACCGCAGGAGAAGCCCGAGCTCTGGCGCATCATGGCCGGGCTGTGGCCGAATTACGATGCCTATCAGGCGCGTACCGAACGCGAGATTCCCGTCGTCGTGCTGACACCGACATGACCACTCCGGAGGTACCCGCGGTGGCATGGGTCGAACGCGCCGTCGAGCGGTCGGCCGCGGTGCAGCGGTCCCGGCTGCGGATCGCCAAACAGGTCAGGCAGATGCTCGATGCGGCGCGCAGGCTGATCGCCAACACCGGTGACGAGTTCACGACTCAGGAACTGGTCGCCGAGGCCGGGGTGGCCCTGCAGACGTTCTACCGCTACTTCGAAAGCAAGGACGAGCTGCTGCTGGCGGTCATCGGCGATGCGATGACCGACGCCTGCGAGCGCTGGACGCGCGCGACCGAGGACTTACCGGACCCGCTGGCGCGGTTGCGGTTCTACCTCGGCGCGACGCTCGAACGCCTCAACGGCGACAGCCGCAACGCCGCGATGTCGCGGTTCGTGGTGTCGACACGGTGGCGGCTGCATCGACAGTTCCCCGAGGAGCTCGCCGAGGCGGAGAAGCCGTTTGTCGACCTGCTGCGCGGCGTGGTCTCGGACGCGGTGGCGGCCGGTCAGCTACATCCGACGGATCCGAAATGGGATCCGTGGTTCCTCGGTGAGCTGGTTCGATCGGTGTACCACCACTACGCGTTCGTCGGGCACGACGAGACCGAACTCGAACTCGCCAAACAACGGCTTTGGCGCTTCAGCTTGGCGGCACTCGGCGGGGCCGCCCACACCCAGGAAGGTGAGCAGTGACCGACATCGAGACCGATTTCGCGTCGATCGACTTCTTCACAAGCCCCACATTCGTGCCGGATCCGCAACCGTACTTCGAGTACCTGCGCCGGCAGGGGCCGGTGGTCAAGGAGCCGCATCACAACGTGGTCGCGGTGACGGGGTACCTCGACACGCTCGAGGTGTTCAAGGATGCCAGCCTGTGGTCGAACTGCGTCGCCGTCGGTGGCCCGTTTCCGCCATTGCCGTTCACGCCCGAAGGTGACGACATCAGCGCACAGATCGACGCGCATCGCACCCAGATGCCACTACACGAACACATGGTGGCGATGGATCCGCCGAACCACACGCGGGCACGGTCCCTGCTGAGCCGGTTGCTGACCCCGAGCCGGCTCAAGGCCAATCAGGACTTCCTCTGGGAGCTGGCCGACGACCAGCTCGACGAGTTCGTCCAGGACGGGGAATGCGAGTTCCTCACCGCATACTCGAAACCGTTCTCGCTGTTGGCCATAGCCGACCTCCTCGGCGTCCCGCGAGAGGATCACAGGGAATTCCGCGACGCGCTCGCAAACCCGCACCTGATGGGCAACATCGAAGGCGAAGCCGCCGCGATAAACCCGTTGGAGTTCCTCGATGAGAAGTTCAGCGCGTACATCGAGGAGCGGCGCACCCAATCGCGCGATGACGTGCTCAGCGAACTCGCCAACGCGACATACCCCGACGGCTCACAGCCCGCGGTCACCGACGTCGTGCGCACCGCGAGCTTCTTGTTCGGGGCGGGCCAGGAGACCACCGCCAAGCTGCTGGGTGCCGCGCTGAAGATCTTGTGCGAGCGCCCGGAACTGCAGGACGCATTGCGGGACGACCCCAGCCTGGTACCGACGTTCATCGAAGAGACGCTGCGGTTGGAAAGTCCGGTGAAAACCGAGTTCCGGCTAGCGGTCCGGTCGACCGAGCTCGCGGGGGTCAAGATTCCGGCGGGCACGACCGTGATGATCTCGGCAGCCGCGGCCAACCGTGATCCGGACCGGTTCGAATGCCCGCACGAGTTCCGGCTCGACCGCAAGAACGTCCGAGAACAGATCGCCTTTGCCCGCGGCGTGCACTCCTGTCCCGGCGCGCCGCTCGCACGGGTCGAGGGCCGGGTGTCGTTGGAGCGAATCCTGGCACGGATGAGCGATATTCGCGTCGACGAGCGTTTCCACGGGTCGGCCGAGCAACCCGAGTTCACCTACGAGCCGACCTACATCCTGCGCGGACTGACCGAACTGCACCTGCGTTTCACCCCGTTGGGCTGATGCGAACGGTCGGCGCAGCGTGGGTGGTGGCGGCAATCGTCGGTGTGGCGATGGCCGTGATGGCCCCGCGTGCTCATGCCGCCGATGCCGCGCTCAACGGCCGGTATCTGGCGACGTCGAACGGGGACTGGGCCATGACCAACGACGTCTACCGCGACCTGCCGAGCGTACGGAGCACCTGGACGATCGCGATGACGTGTACCGACGACGTCAACTGCAGCGGCACGGTTTCCAGCGATGCCGGCTGGACAGCGGACATCGTCACCACCAACGGCGAGTACATTGTCAAGCGGGACCTGCCGCACTGGCAGCACTGCGCGGACGGCACCGGTCGGACGGTGACCGGGCGTCAGAGCTATCGCTTCTTTCCCGTCGGCGACGACGGCTTCCTGCTCCCCGGTTCGCGCGTCTTGGCCGGGTTCGACAAGACCTCCGGGGAGAGTGGTGCCTGCAGCCTCAACGAGACGGCCGAGATCGAGATGCCGTTCCGCCTCGACAAACTGGACTGACAACGCAAGGAGAACACCCATGCCGGTGAGCAGGCTCGCCGATTTACCCGTCGGTGGCGACGGCCGATGGCCGTTGTGCGGCAGCGGATTCAGATCGGCGCAGTGGGGTGACATGGAGGTCGGATTCACGACCACCGGCCCCGGGGACCACACGGCGCTGTACCAGGGCCTGCCGGGCGGCGTGTGCCCGTGCCCACACTACGGCTACGTCTTCAAGGGTCGCATCAGATGTCGCTTCCCCGGAACCGATCGTGCCGACGAGGTCGCCGCCGCGGGCCAGGCGTACTTCTTCCCCTCCGGCCACGTGCTGATCTACGAGGAGGACACCGAGGCATTCGAGCTCAACCCGGCCGCGGCCCTGCAGACACTGATGGACCACATCGAATCGGTCGCGCGTCAGCACGTCGGGTCTCAATAAAGGTAGATGGCCAGCACGCCGCCCCACAGTGCGACCAACCAGCCGTCGGTGGCGAACCGGAGCCAGCGGGGCGCGGTGTTGACCTCCATGAAGTAGCGGATGATCAACCGGCACTTGATGAATCCCAGTGCGATCACGGCCAGTGTGATCGGGAGGCTCGGCGCCGGGGCAGCACCCTGGTGCGCAGGTGACAGCCACCACGACGCAATGGTGATGATGCACAGCACCGCCCAGGCAATGACGATGGCGCGCTCACTGGAGCCGGTGATCCGCTTCTGAGTCGTCGCTGTCATTTCACCTCATCACGTAGAGCAGGCCGAAGATCACGATCCAGAGCAGGTCGACCATGTGCCAATACGTGGCACCCTGCTCCACCAGGGACACCCTGCGGCGCGCGACGGCGCGCAACTCGCGGATGCTGACACCCAGGATGATCAGGCCGAGCACGACGTGCAAAGCGTGAACTCCGGTGAGCACGTAGTAGAACGAGAAGAACTCGTTGCTCACCGTGAGACCGCGACCCAGCTCGACCGACCACTCGTAGGCCTTGACGGCCAGGAACAGCACCCCGCAGGCACCCGCAGCGTACGTCAGTCTCATCGCCCGAATCGGCCGATTGCCGCGCGCCGCATACACGCTGCGGGCGACCAGAAGTGAACTCGTCAACAACAGGCCGGTGTTGACGACTCCCAGGGTGACATCGAGATGCTGTTGGGCGGCGAGGAAGTCATCGGGCCTCATCGCTCGGTGCACCATGTAGATCAGGAAGTAGGCCCCGAAGATCGCGAGGTCGCCGAGGACCATGACCCACATGTGGCTGTCACCGGGCAGGTGGGTGGACTCGGTGCGGATTGCGGGACGATCGGCCAGGGAGGTCTGCTCAGGGATGCTCATCGGTAGCCTTCTTCAGCATCAGGAACTGGCAGTTGAGCCATGCGCCGAACACGATGACCGCCAGCCAGAACGCAATGGACCCGTTCCAGGCGAATGGACCGGAGGTCTGCTGCCACATCTGGGTTGCGATCACCTCGGTGATGATCTGCCAAACCGTAAGGTAGGCAAGCCATTTGGGGAAGATGTGGTTCTTGTCGACGAGGATCGCGATCGCGAAGGCAAGGTACGCGACGGCGAAGCACCCCAGTGAACCGTTGAAGGACAGCATGCCGAGGTCGTAGAGCAAGGCGATGATGCGGGGCTCACGGTCGGGGCGCATCGCGGCCGCGCCCCAACACACCGCGACCAGCAGCATGCCGGGCAGGGTGCCGACCGCCAAGCCGGCCATGTAGAGGTAGGCGAACGTCGGGCCGCTGGACATCCGCCGCATGTGATAGGTGACAAAGCCGTTCGCCACCGCGTGCCCGCCGAAGATCAGGCACAGCAACCCCAGTCCCACGAGAATGGTGGTGCGGTGCGTGTCGAAATACTGCGTGATGTACTCGTAGCCGACGTCGGGCCGCGGCGGCGGAATCACCCTGAGCAACAGCACGAAGACCACCCCGAACAGGCCGAAGAAGCCCGGGAAGATCCACAGCACGATCGACAGTGAGCGCTTGTCGCGTGCGGGCCCCGCATCCCGGGTGCGGGAGGGGCCGTCGGAAACAGGCGCGGGCACACTCACCGGGTGAGTCCCTCGACCGCGGCCTGCCGGTGGACCGCGCGCCAGGTGGCTACGAGCAGGACCACCAGGTAGACGCCAAAGGCGATGTTGCGCAACCAGAATGAGACCGCGCCGTTCCATGCCAACGGCCCGGATGTCACCGTGACCGAAAATGCGGCCGGCGCCATCGCGAGGACGACGACGAGCGATGAGTGCGCCACCCACCGGGGGTACACCGGGCGCGATCGGTCGTCGAAATAGATCGCCATCGCCAGCATGACGTTCTGGACGAGGATCATCCCGACGGGGGCCACGAAGACGATCCAACCGAGATCGTTGAGTACCAGGATGAGGTCCGCATCGCGGGAGGGCCGAAACACGGCTGCGGCGAAGAAGATCGCCGACAGAGCGAAGATCGTCGCGCCGGCCACGGTGGCCATCAGGTAGCAGTAGGCGAACGCCTGGCTTTGCGCGGCCATCCGTTTGATCTGGGCGGCCACTACGCAGAAAGGCGGTAGCAGCATCATTCCGCACAGATTGAAGGTCACCATGCTGAATCGCATCCAGCTCGCGTTGTCGCGGTAGAACGCGGCGACCGCGTCGGCCGACATCTCCGGCGACAGCGGGGGCCAGAAGCCGGGAAAGGCCACGTAGGCGACCAACAAGATCGCCATCGACACGGCGGTGACCCACAGTGCCATCAGTTGCGTGCGGACGTTCGACGTCCGAGGCAGGTCTTCGATCCCATCGAGCAGCTGCACGTCGACTCCATTTCTGACATATCTCAGAACTATGTCGACTTAATCCAAGCATGTCGTGCTTTTAGCGGTGAAGTTTTCTGACTAATATCAGTTTTTATGCCGGACCGGATCGAGGTGACCGGCCGCTCCAAGGGCGAGCGGACGCGGGAGCGACTGTTGGGTGCGGCGATAGGGGAGTTTCAGCGCGTCGGTGTGGCCAAGGCGGACGTCCGGGCAATCGCGTCGGCCGCCGGCGTCGCGCCGGCCACGTTCTACTTCCACTTCCCGACCAAGGAGCATGTGCTGGTCGAATTGGAACGCCGTGAGGAGTTGCGCATCGCGGCCGACCTGACCCGGTTTCTGGCGCGAGGTCCGGATTTACCCGCGGTGCTGACGAAGGTCGTTGCGGCGGTTGCGGGTTTGGAGCAGCGGCTGGGGCCGCTGTTGTTCAGGGACTTTCTCGCCCTGCACTTCTCGGCGGCGCGCGCGCCCGAAGAGGTGTGGATCGACCACCCGGTGATCGTGGTTGTCGTCGACGAGCTGCGGCGCGCACACGCCGCAGGCGTCATCCCCGACGAATTGGACCCGCTCTACATCGGTGTCTTCTTCCTCGTCGGGCTCTATTCCCTGTTGATCACATTGCCCGGCCTGGAGCCGATGCGCGGACAGGTTCTCGCGCAGTACGTCGACACGCAGGTTCACGGAATGCGGGTACGGGCCGTCAGCTCGTAAGACGCGGTCCGGCCGAGGGCGGGGCGAAGCGCTAGCATTTCCCGGTGTCCTGGGTCGAGCGAGCGGTCGAGCGGTCGGCGGCCGTACAGCGCTCACGGGAACGCATCGCCCAGCAAGTCCGCCAGATGCTCGACGCCGCCAGGGCGTTGATCGGCGCCAAGGGCGACGACTTCACCACCCAGGAATTGGCCGCCGAGGCCGGGGTCGCGCTGCAGACCTTCTACCGCTACTTCGCCAGCAAGGACGAGCTGATCCTCGCCGTGATCGGCGACGCGATGACCGAGGCGGTCCAGCGCTGGAGGCAGGCCGCCGACGAGCTTCCCGATCCGCTGGCACGCCTGCGGTACTTCATCACCTCGACGTTGGAGCGCCTCGACGGCGACACTCACGACGCCGCCATGTCGCGGTTCGTCGTGTCCACCCGGTGGCGGCTGCACCGCCAGTTCCCCAAGGAACTCGCCGAGGCGGAGAAGCCCTTCGTCGACCTCGTGCGCGCCGAGGTCACCGCGGCTCGAGAGGCGGGATTACTCAATCCCGGTGATCCGGAATGGGATTCGTGGTTCATGACCGAACTGGTCCGCTCGGTGTACCACTACTACGCATTCGCCGACCACGCCGAAGGCGAACTCGACACCGTCAAGGAGCAGCTGTGGCGGTTCTGCGTCACCGCACTTGGCGGTACCACTTCTCGGCGTTGAGCCTCAAGCGTTTTCGGCGATCCACAGCGTCGTGAAGTGCTGTTCGGCGATCAGCAGGTCGACGAGCTGGCCGCCGATGAAGTTCTCGATCTTGCCGCCCACCAACGGAACTCGCACCTCCACCTCGACGGTGAACTGCAGCCGCGAACCGCCGCCAGCCGGTGCCAGCACCGCCGTGCCCGTCAGGCTTGCCGGCGCCCCGGGGATCGACCCCTTGACCGTCGCGGTGGCCTTCCCGTCGAGCACCGGGCTCCACGTCTCCTCACGCACGAAGCTCAGGTCCCCGCGGTGGAACTGGGTCACCACACCGGGCAGCCGGTCGGCACGCAACGTCTGCGTCGTGACGACGTCGATACCGCCCTGGTCGTCGACGGTCATCGAGTCCAGCGAATACATGTCGGCGCCGGAATCGGTCAGCCGCGCGAGCCAGTAACGCTCGTCGCCGAACGCCCGGTGGACCTGCTCGACGGTTCCCCCGTATTCGGCGGCCATGTCGAATGAGCGCGGCATAGCTGGTCAGGCTACCGTTACCGCCCGTGGTCGGTTCGCAGCTAGGGGGTGCCTCCGTCGAGGAGCGGGTGCCGCTCGCGCCGTTGACCACGCTGCGAATCGGGCCGGTCGCGCGACGGCTGATCACCTGCGACACCACGCAGAAGGTCATCGACGTGGTCCGGACGCTGGGCCCCGGCGATGACGCGCTCGTTCTCGCGGGTGGCTCGAATGTCGTGTTGTCAGACGAACTGACCGACCTGTCGGTGATCCACCTGGCCAATACCGAGATCACCGTCGAAGGCGATGTGCTGCGCGCTGAGGCCGGTGCGGTGTGGGACGACGTCGTGGTCACCTCGCTGGCGCACGGTCTCGGTGGTCTGGAGTGCCTCTCGGGGATACCGGGATCGGCCGGGGCCACACCGGTGCAAAACGTCGGCGCGTACGGCGCCGAGGTGGCCGACACCATCCGGCGGGTGCGGCTGCTGGACCGGCGTACCGGCGACGACCGCTGGGTCGCACCCGAGGCGCTGCGGTTCGGTTACCGCACCAGCGTCCTCAAGCATGCGAACGACAAGATCGTGCTCGAGGTGGAGTTCGCGTTGGACCCGAGCGGGCGCAGCGCGCCGCTGCGCTATCGGGAACTGGCCACCGCCCTGGGCGCCGAACAGGGGGCACGCGCCGATCCCCTCGAGGTTCGCGAGGCGGTGTTGGCGTTGCGGTCGAGTAAGGGCATGGTGCTGGACGCGGGCGACCACGACACCTGGAGCGTGGGCTCGTTCTTCACCAACCCCGTCGTCACGACCGCGCAGTTCGATCGGCTCCGCGCCTCGGTCGACGGACCGGTGCCCAACTATCCGGCCCCCGACGGGGTCAAACTGGCCGCTGGGTGGCTGGTCGAGCGGGCCGGCTTCGGCAAAGGCCATCCGGGAGAAGGCGCCGCCGCCCGGCTGTCGACCAAGCACGCGCTGGCGCTGACCAACCGCGGCGGGGCCACCACCGCCGATGTGATCGCGCTGGCTGTGACGGTACGCGACGGTGTCCGAACGAAATTCGGGATCGAGCTCACAGCCGAGCCTGTCCTGATCGGGTGCGCGCTGTAGGTACGCTCGATTCACGTGAGTACTGCAGAACCCCTACCGCCGGGGTTCAACCGGCGGCGCGCCCTGGCCGCACTGGCGGTCGGTGTCGTCGCGCCGGGCGTGCTGGCCGCCTGTAGCACCAGAAACGACGGGTCGCGGGCCTCGCAGGACGAGGAAACCCCCGCAGGCCCCTCGCTCAACTTCGAGCCGGCAAACGACGCGACCGACATCTCGCCGACCGAGCGCGTGGGTGTCCAGGTCGCCGACGGCTGGTTTCAGCGGATCTCGCTGACCAACCCCGAAGGCAAGGTCGTGGCCGGGGCGCTGCACCGCGACCGCACCGAGTTCACGATCACCGAACCGCTGGGCTACGGCGTGGAGTACACGTGGGAGGGCTCGGTCGTCGGCCGCGACGGCAAGGCGGTCCCCGTCGAGGGTTCGTTTTCCACGATCAACCCCAGCACCCAGGTGAGCGGCCGCTTCCAACTCGCCGACGGTCAGGTCGTCGGCGTGGCGGCGCCGGTCATCATCCAGTTCGACGCCCCGATCAGCGACAAGGCCGCGGTCGAAAAGGCGCTCAAGGTCTCCACCGATCCGCAGGTCGAAGGAAGCTGGGCGTGGCTGCCCGACGAAGTCGGCGGCTCGCGTGTGCACTACCGCACCCGCGACTATTACCCGGCGGGCACCAAGGTGAACGTCGACGCGAAGCTCTACGGCGTGCCGTTCGGCGACGGCGCCTACGGCGCGCAGGACATCTCGCTGCACTTCGAGATCGGCCGCCGCCAGGTGGTCAAGGCCGAGGCGTCCTCGCACCGCATCCAAGTGCTCGACGCCGCGGGCGCGGTGATCATGGACTTCCCCTGCAGCTACGGCGAAGGCGACCTGGACCGCAACGTCACCCGCAGCGGCATCCACGTCGTGACCGAGAAGTACGAGGATTTCTACATGACCAATCCCGCGGCCGGTTACGCCAACGTTCGCGAGCGGTTCGCCGTGCGGATCTCCAACAATGGCGAATTCATCCACGCCAACCCTGCCAGCCTCGGTTCGCAGGGCAATTCGAACGTCACCAACGGGTGCATCAATCTGTCGGAGTCCGATGCCCAGCAGTACTTCAACAGCGCGATCTACGGCGATCCCGTCGAGGTCACCGGCACGCGTATCCAGCTGTCCTACGCCGACGGCGACATCTGGGACTGGGCCGTGCCGTGGGAGGAGTGGAAGTCGATGTCCGCGCTGTCGGACGCGAACGCTCCGGACATGCCGAGCACCGCGCCCGCAACGCCATCGGGTGCACCGGAGCCGGTGAGCGGCCGTCCGGGCAGGTGATCACATCGTTGGCCAAACGTGGGTTACCCGCACGCTTCGCGGCGCGCGGCGTGACACGAGCCCACACTGGGCGACGGCCAGGACGCTACTTTCGGTTGAACCGTGATCCGCTGGCCCCGCTGACCTGATCGCACGCCCGGCGGCCGACCTGCCTATCGAGCGTCGGTGCTGAACAGGTACCAGCCGCCGTCGCCCGGGGCGCAGAACCAATACGGGTAGGCCCGGTCGAAGTTGGGATCGTTCCAGACGATGGGGGCGTCCGACTGGCATTCGGCCTCGGTGGGCCAGAACCACGGGTTCCCGTTGGCGTCGGTCTCCAGGTAATCAGTGGCATGGGCCGTTCCCGCTGCGCCCATCAAGCCCGCGAACGCCAGTGCAGCGGTCCCGATTGCCTTCTTCATGTGATCCCACCCTGTTTAGTTGGACTGAATTTGTCGATTGCAAGATAACGTCCCGCGGCCCGATAATTCGCGAACGTCAACGCGGATTTTCAGACGCGTCGGTTGAACCGCGATCCGCTGGCCCCGCTGACCTGATCGCGCGGCCGCACCACGATCAGGTCGAGGTCGACGTGTGACGGGCGGCCGGCGACGAAGCCGATGATCTCGGCGATGTCCTCGGCCACCAGCGGAGTGACGCCTTCGTAGACCTTGGCCGCGCGGTCCTCGTCGCCTTCGAACCGGTTCAGCGAGAAGTCGGTCTTGACCATGCCGGGCGCAACTTCGGTGAAGCGCACCGGTTTTCCGAGCAGCTCGCTGCGCAGCGTGCGGTGCAACACGCCCTGCGCGTGCTTGGCGGAGGTGTACCCGCCGCCGTTGTCGTAGATCTCCACCGCCGCGATCGACGTGACGGTCACGATCAGCCCGTCCCCGGACGCGATCAGCTTCGGCAGCAGCGCCCGGGTGACCAGCAGCGTGCCGAGCACATTGACCTCCCACATCCAGCGCCAGTGCTCGGCGTTCGCCTCGGCGACCGGATCGAGCCCGCGCGCCCCGCCGGCGTTGTTGACCAGCACATCCACCCGGTCCACCGCGGCCGCCAACGCCGACACCGCCTCCTCGGATGTGACGTCGGCCACAATCGCGGTGCCGCCGATGTCGTCGGCCAGGGACTTGAGCGGGCCCTCGCGCCGGGCCACGCAAACCACGTGAAAGCCTTGTGCGGCAAGAGTTCTCGCGGTTGCCTCGCCGATGCCGGCACTGGCGCCGGTGACCACAGCGACACGGCCGTCGGCCTGGGGAGTCGTCATCTACCCAACCTTAATCGGCGTGCTAAATTCACCGGGTGTTGTCCAGTCAGGCCTGTTCGCGGCGTGCGTGTTGTTGTTGCACGCCTCGCCGCGCCTGACTGTTTCGTAGACGACATCGCTGTCCTGCTGAATCGCCGGGTGTGGCCCCGAATCCCCCGCCGGCCGAATTCACCCCAAGGACAAGCAGATGCGCACTTCCGTCACCACCACCCTCTCCGCGAAAAGCCCAGTGCGCAGCGCGCAGCACGCCAAGCTCACGCTGTCGCCTGCGGGCGGTCGGTACTCCCAGACCCGAACGCGGATCGTCGCCCCGTCGCTCAAGGTCGCCGACGCGGCCGCCGCCTCGGTGTTCAGCGCCGCCCGCCTGCGCGGCCCCATCGCCCGTGATGTCATCGCCCAGGTCACCGGCCTGAGCATCGCGACGGTCAACCGTCAGGTCACCGCGCTGCTGGAGGCCGGCGTGCTGCGGGAACGCGCCGACCTCGCGGTCTCCGGGGCCATCGGCAGGCCCCGGGTGCCCGTCGAGTTGAACCACGAGCCGTACCTCACGCTCGGCGTCCACATCGGCGCGAAGACCACCAGCATCGTCGCCACCGACCTCTTCGGCCGCACGCTCGACGTGGTGGAGACACCGACCCCGCGGGGCTCGCAGGCCGCGGCGCTGACGTCGCTTGCCGACAGCGCCCGCCGCTACCTCAGCCGCTGGCATCGCCGACGCCCCCTGTGGGTCGGTGTGGCGGCCGGCGGCGTCGTCGACAGTACGACGGGCTACCTGGACCACCCGCGGCTCGGATGGTCGGACGCGCCCGTCGGGCCCGTGCTCGCCGAGACGATCGGGCTTCCGGTGTCGGTCGCCTCCCATGTCGACGCGATGGCGGGCGCCGAACTCCTGTTGGGGGTGCGCAGGCAACCGTCGCCCGCATGGCCCGAAACGCGTCTGGCCCCCGCGGGAACGAGCCTGTACGTCTACGCCCGCGAGACCGTCGGCTATGCGCTGTCCATCGACGGGCGCGTGCACTCCCCGGCCAGCGGTCCGGGCACCATCGCCGCGCTGCCGGTACAGTCCGAATTGCTCGGTGGCACCGGCCAATTGGAGTCGACCGTCAGTGACGAGGCGGTGCTGATCGCCGCTCGTAAGGCGCGCATCATCGCCCTTGACGGACCGGGTTCGACGATGCAGGCGCTGCTCAAGACCGCGCGCCAGGGCAGTCAACCGGCACGGGAACTGCTGGCCGAGCGCGCCCGGGTGCTGGGTGAGGCCGTCGCGCTGCTGCGCGACATGCTCAACCCCGACGATCTCATCGTCGGTGGTCAAGCGTTCACCGAATATCCCGAGGGCATGGCCACCGTGGAGGCCGCGTTCGCGCGGCGATCGGTGATGCCCGCTCGCGAGATCCGACTCACGGTGTTCGGCAACCGCGTTCAGGAGGCCGGCGCCGGGGTGGTGTCACTGGGCGGGTTGTATGCCGACCCGATCGGTGCCATGCGGCGTGCGCAACCGCGCGTGCCCGAAGTCAGGCCCGAGGTCCCTGCGTGACGGGTCGCTTCGAGCCGACGGTGTAGACATGTCTGTGTGCGCCTAGCAACGGACCCGTCCCGTTCTGATGCCGCCGGACTTCCGGTCCCCAGGCGCGTCGCCGTGCTGTCGGTGCACACGTCGCCGTTGGCCCAGCCCGGCACCGGCGACGCGGGCGGGATGAACGTCTACGTGCTCCAGAGCGCCCTGCAGATGGCTCGCCGCGGCGTCGAAGTGGAGATCTTCACGCGTGCGACCTCCTCGGGCGACCAGCCGACCGTGCGGGTCGCTCCCGGTGTGCTGGTGCGCAACGTGGTCGCGGGCCCGTTCGAAGGCCTCGACAAGTACGACCTGCCCACCCAGCTGTGCGCGTTCACCGCGGGGGTGCTGCGCGCGGAGGCCACGCACGAGCCGGGCTACTACGACATCGTCCATTCGCACTATTGGCTGTCCGGTCAGGTCGGCTGGCTCGCCCGCGACCGCTGGGCGGTGCCGCTCGTGCACACCGCGCACACGCTGGCCGCGGTCAAGAACGCCGCGCTGGCCGAGGGTGACTCACCGGAACCGCCGCTGCGCGCGGTCGGGGAGCAGCAGGTCGTCGATGAGGCTGACCGGTTGATCGTCAACACCGAACACGAAGCGCGGCAACTAGTTTCGGTGCACAACGCCGATCCGAAGAGGATCGACGTGGTGCATCCCGGCGTCGACCTCGAGACGTTCTCGCCCGGGGACCGAAACGCCGCGCGGGCCGCGCTGGGGCTCGACCTCGACGAGCAGGTGGTCGCGTTCGTCGGGCGCATCCAGCCGCTGAAGGCGCCCGACGTCGCATTGCGCGCCGCCGCCAAACTGCCCGGCGTTCGCGTGCTGGTGGCCGGCGGCCCATCCGGCAGCGGATTACAGGCCCCCGACGGCCTGGTTCGGCTGGCCGCCGATCTGGGTATCTCGGACCGGGTGACGTTCCTGCCGCCCCAGTCGCGCGAACAGCTGGTCAACGTGTACCGGGCCGCCGACCTGGTGGCCGTGCCCAGCTACTCGGAGTCGTTCGGCCTGGTCGCGGTCGAAGCCCAGGCGTGTGGAACGCCGGTGGTGGCCGCCGCGGTCGGCGGGTTGCCGGTCGCGGTGCGCGACGGAGTCACCGGGACACTGGTCGACGGCCACGACGACGGCGACTGGGCGCACGCCGTCGGGGATCTGCTGAACCGTGCCGACACTCTGAGGCCCGCGGCGGCGGCCCACGCGGCGACGTTCTCGTGGGAGCACACGGTCGACGCGCTGCTGGCCAGCTACGGGCGCGCGATCGCCGACTTTCGGGCCCGTCATCAGCCCGTCGCACGCCGCACCGGCCGACGGTTCGCGCGGCGGCGGGGGGTGCGGGCGTGAGCTCGAACGCGGCGACGGTCATCGAGGCGGCGTGCAAGGAGAACGGCCTGGTCTGCACGTATCACGACGGCGCACACGGCGGGTTGTCCGGCATCATCGTCGAACTGCCCGGCGAGCGCCGCCTCAAGACCAACACGATCCTGTCGATCGGCGAGCACTCGGTGCGCATCGAGGCGTTCGTCTGCCGCAAACCCGACGAGAACCACGAGGGCGTCTACCGGTTCCTGCTCAAGCGCAACCGCCGCCTCTACGGGGTGGCGTACACGCTCGACAACGTCGGTGACATCTATCTCGTTGGTCGGATGGCACTGGAATCGGTGACTTCCGACGAGGTCGACCGGATCCTCGGCCAGGTGCTCGAAGCCGTCGACAACGACTTCAACACGTTGTTGGAGTTGGGATTTCGCTCGTCGATCCAGAAAGAGTGGGAGTGGCGGGTGTCGCGCGGCGAGTCGTTGAAGAACCTGCAGGCATTCGCCCACCTCATCGACGACGAGGACGACTGACCCTCGCCCAAACCTGCGTTCGGGCGGGTTTTTCCGGCCGGATACCGCCATTTCGTCGGTCTCGGTGCGGGGCGTGGGCGATCGGTCAGCCGTGAGAGGATTCCACCATGTCTGATTCCCGGGGTGACTGCACGCTGATCCTGCTCCGCCACGGCGAGAGTGAATGGAACGAGAAGAATCTGTTCACCGGCTGGGTCGACGTCGACCTCACCGAGAAGGGCCGCGCCGAGGCGGTGCGCGCCGGCGAACTGATCAAGGAACTCGATCGCCGGCCCGACGTCCTCTACACCTCGCTGTTGCGCCGCGCGATCACGACCGCCAACCTGGCCCTGGACAAGGCCGACCGGCACTGGATCCCGGTGCACCGCGACTGGCGGCTCAACGAGCGCCACTACGGCGCGCTGCAGGGCCTGAACAAGGCCGAGACCAAGGAGAAGTACGGCGACGAGCAGTTCATGGCGTGGCGGCGCAGCTACGACACCCCGCCGCCGCCGATCGAGGCGGGCAGCACCTACAGCCAGGACGGCGACCCGCGCTACGCCGACGTGCCCGGTGGTCCGCCGCGCACCGAATGCCTCAAGGACGTCGTCGAACGGTTCGTGCCGTACTACACCTCGACGATCGAACCCGACCTGCGGGCGGGCAAGACCGTGCTGATCGCAGCGCACGGCAACTCGCTGCGCGCACTGGTCAAGCATCTCGACGGCATGTCCGACGAGGACATCGTCGGCCTCAACATCCCGACCGGCATCCCGCTGCGCTACGACCTGGACTCCGATCTGAAGCCGACGGTCATCGGCGGCACCTACCTGGATCCCGAGGCCGCCGCCGCCGGCGCGGCAGCGGTCGCCTCGCAGGGCGCCAAGTAGTCCGTCAACCGTCCCAAGCGAACGGACGGTGAACAGCGGGGGTCGGGCGCCCGAATTTCGGTGTTTCGGTGTGTGAGTTGTCCCGTTTTGGCCGCACGCTGCTGGGATGACGTTCACCGGGTGCGTACGATTTCGGCGTGAGTGTCGTTTGGGCACTGCTGCTGGCAGCGGTGGTCGCACTGCTCGCTCTGGCGGCCGGTGTCGCGCTCGGGGCGCGCTCGGGCCCCCGTCTCACGGATCGCAGGCGACGTCGCGCCACCGTCCAGACCGGGATCACCGTCTCGCAGATGCTCTCCCACATCGCGACGCGGGCGCCCACGGGAATCGTGGTGGTCGACCACTTCCGTGACGTCGTGTACGCCAACGACCGGGCCCGCGAGCTGGGACTGGTCCGCGACCGGCTGCTCGACGAGCGGGCCTGGCGGGCCGCCGAGCGCACACTTTCCACCGGCGAGCCCGGCGATGTCGACCTCACGGCACACAAGCAGGCCAACCCCGGCCGATCCGGCCTGTCGGTGCGCGGACACGTTCAGCTGCTCACCGACCAGGACCGCCGCTTCGCCGTCGTCTACGTCGACGACCACTCCGAATACGCCCGCATGGAAGCCACCCGCAGGGACTTCGTGGCCAACGTCAGCCACGAGCTCAAGACGCCGGTCGGGGCGATGGGGCTGCTGGCCGAGGCGCTGCTCGCATCGGCCGACGACCCCGATACCGTGCGCCGATTCGCCGAGAAGATGGTCGCCGAGTCCAACCGGCTGGCCAACATGATCGGCGAGCTGATCGAGCTGTCGCGGTTGCAGGGCGCCGAGCGCCTGCCCGACCTCACGGCCGTCGACGTCGACACCGTGGTGTCCGAGGCGCTGTCGCGTCACAAGGTGCCCGCCGACAACGCAGACATCAAGATCACCACCGATGCGCCGACCGGGTTCCGCGCCCTGGGCGACCAGGCGTTGCTGGTCACCGCCATAGCGAACCTCGTCTCCAACGCGATCGCCTACTCACCGCACGGTTCCTCGGTGTCGATCAGCCGCAGGCGGCGCGGGAACGACATCGAGATCGCCGTCACCGACCGCGGCATCGGCATCGCCCGCGAGGACCAGGAGCGGGTTTTCGAGCGATTCTTCCGCGTCGACAAGGCGCGGTCCCGGGCCACCGGCGGCACCGGGCTCGGGTTGGCCATCGTCAAACACGTGGCGGCCAACCACAACGGAACCATCCGGCTGTGGAGTCAGCCGGGAACGGGATCGACTTTCACCCTGTCGATTCCGGCCTATCCCGATCACGAATCGGACGAACGAGAGGACCAGCGAAACCAATGACCAGTGTGCTGATCGTGGAGGACGAGGAGTCCTTGGCCGATCCCCTGGCCTTTCTTCTTCGCAAAGAGGGCTTCGAGGCCACCGTCGTCACCGACGGGCCCGCCGCCTTGGCCGAGTTCGAGCGCTCCGGCGCGGACATCGTGCTGCTCGACCTGATGCTGCCCGGCATGAGCGGTACGGATGTGTGCCGCCAATTACGTTCGCGCTCAAGCGTTCCGGTGATCATGGTGACCGCTCGCGACAGCGAGATCGACAAAGTCGTCGGGCTCGAACTCGGTGCCGACGACTACGTCACCAAGCCGTACTCGGCCCGCGAGCTGATCGCACGTATCCGTGCGGTGCTGCGGCGCGGCGCCGAGAACGACGACACCGGTATCGGCGACGGCGTGCTCGAGGCCGGGCCGGTCCGGATGGACGTTGAACGCCATGTGGTTTCGGTGAACGGGCAACCGGTCACGATGCCGCTCAAGGAGTTCGACCTGCTCGAGTACCTGATGCGCAACAGCGGCCGGGTGCTGACCCGCGGTCAGCTCATCGACCGCGTGTGGGGCGCCGACTACGTCGGCGACACCAAAACCCTTGACGTCCACGTGAAGCGGCTGCGGTCCAAGATCGAGGCCGATCCGGCCAACCCCGTGCATCTGGTCACCGTCCGCGGCCTGGGCTACAAACTCGAGGGCTAGTTCGCGACGGGAGTCACTTTCGTGAGCGCCGGGATCATCCCGTGGTGCCGCCCATGATCTCGAGGACGTCGAACGTGTTGACACCGGCGGTGACCGACGGGTCGCGCTCGGCGATCGCGAGCACCTCGGCGCGATCGCCTGCGCGCAGCACGCCCATTCCCCACACGCCTTCGGGATCGGCGACCGGCCCGTAGACGACGACGCGGCCCTCGGCGAGCAGTTGCTCCCAGTACTCCTGATGCGCCGCCATCGCCTCGTGTTCGGCGGGTGTCATGGTCTGGGCGAAATCCGCCCGCGGCGGGATGAGCCGGAACAGAAAGAGCTTCATCCGGCCAGGCGGGTCGCGGGGTGCACCGCGATGAGCCCTAAGCCGCTGCGCCGCTTGCACATCGCGGCGAGCTCCGCGTACGCCTTCTCGCCGAGCAGTTCGGTCAGTTCGGGGCCGTAGGACTCCCACACCTGCCTGCTACCGACGTGCGCGTTGGGATCGCCGGTGCAGTACCAGTGCAGGTCGGCGCCACCTTCGCCCCAGCCGCGACGGTCGTACTCGGTGATCCACGTCTTGAGGATCTCGGTCCCGTCGGGCCGCTCCACCCACTCCTGTGTGCGGCGGATCGGCAGCTGCCAGCACACGTCGGGTTTCATGGTCAGCGGTTCGACGCCGAGCTTGAGCGCCTTGCTGTGCAATGCACATCCGATGCCGCCGGCGAAACCGGGCCGGTTCAGGAAGATGCAGGCGCCCTTGTACTTCCGGGTGCGCAGGTTGGGCTTGTCGTCGTACTCGTCCATCTCGAGGTAGCCCTTTTTGCCGAGCCCCTTCTCGCGGAACTGCCAGTCCTCGGCGGTCAGCGTTTTCACCGCGTCGTCGAGGCGCGCGATGTCGTCGTCGTCGGACATGAACGCGCCGTGCGAACAACACCCGTCGTCCGGGCGTCCCTCCACCGTGCCCTTGCACGCCGGGGTACCGAACACGCACGTCCACCGCGAAAGCAACCACGTCAGATCGGCCGCGATCAAGTGCTCGGGATTGTCAGGGTCGTAGAACTCGACCCACTCACGGGCGAAATCGAGTTCGACCTCTCCACGGTGCGGTGCAGTCACAATTGCCAACGGTAGACCCATTAAGTTGGACGAGTGCGATTAGGCGTGCTCGACGTGGGCAGCAATACCGTTCACCTTCTGGTGGTGGACGCGCGACGCGGTGGCCACCCGACGCCGATGAGTTCGACCAAGGCCTCGCTGCGCCTCGCCGAGGCCATCGACAGTGACGGCAAGATCACCCGCAGGGGTGCTGACAAACTGATCGGCACCATCGACGAATTCGCCAAGATCGCCACGAGTTCCGGCTGTGCCGAGCTGATGGCGTTCGCCACCTCCGCGGTGCGCGACGCGAAGAACTCCGAGGAACTGCTCGCGCGGGTGCTCGCCGAGACGGGGGTGGCGCTGCGTGTGCTTGCCGGTGTCGACGAGTCGCGGCTGACGTTTCTGGCGGTGCGACGGTGGTACGGCTGGAGCGCCGGACGCATCATCAACATCGACATCGGTGGCGGCTCGCTCGAACTGTCCAACGGCGTGGACGAGGAGCCCGAGGTTGCGCTGTCCCTTCCGCTGGGGGCGGGCCGGCTCACCCGCGAGTGGCTTCCCGACGATCCACCGGGCAGGCGGCGGGTGGGGATGCTGCGCGACTGGCTGGCCACCGAGTTGGCCGACGCCGGAGCCCAGATGCTCAAGCCCGGTGCCCCCGACCTCGCGGTCGCGTCGTCGAAGACCTTCCGTTCGCTGGCCAGGCTGACCGGCGCGGCGCCCTCCGGGGCGGGTCCGCGGGTCAAACGGACGCTGACCGCCACCGGATTAAGGCAGCTCATAAATTTCATCTCTAGGATGACCGCGGCTGACCGTGCCGAACTGGAAGGGGTGAGTGCCGATCGGGCGCCACAGATCGTGGCCGGAGCGTTGGTGGCTGAGGCGAGCATGAATGCCCTCGGCGTCGAGAGCGTCGACATCTGCCCCTGGGCGTTGCGGGAGGGGCTGATTCTGCGGAGACTCGACAGCGAAGCCGATGGCAGCGGTTTCGCCGGCGGTGCCGACAATCCGGCCTCAGCGCAGACGTTTGTGCGTAATGCTGGACGATAGATGACGAGGCCCGAAGGCAACACACGATGACAGGACCAGAAGACGACCACAGCAACACGCGACCCATCTCGGTCGCGGAGTTGCTGGCGCGCAACGGCACGATCGGTGCCCCGCCGGTCGGCGGGCGGCGCCGTCGTCGCCGCGGCGCCGACTCCATCACCGTCGCCGAACTGACCGGCGAGATCCCGATCATCCGTGACGACGACGCACCCGCCACGGGGCGTTCGGCCGCAGCGGTGGTAGCGGCCCCCGCCGACGCCGAACCCGTCGCTCCCGCCGAAACCGCGGACACCGAACCCGCCGCGACCGAGACAGCGGAGGCCGCCGCCGCCGAGGCCCCCGAGGCCGCGGCCACCAACGGTGCCGTCGATCACGTCGAGGAGACGGTCGGACAGGTCGAGACCGACGCCGAAGAGACCGACGCCGACGAGCTCGACGCCGAAGCGCTCGAGGTGCCTGAATCCGAGACCCTCGAGGCCCCCGACGACCAGACCTCCGAGGTCGAGGCCGTCGAGGTCGAGGAGCGGGCCGACGAGGCCGACGCGGACGAAGGCGACGACTACGCAGATGCCGTCGCCGACTACCAGACCCACATCGAGCAGCGCGACGCCGACGAGGACCTCGACTTCTTCGCCCCGCCTCGGCGCTCGAGCTTCGCGCGCCGGCGCTTCGGCATGCTCGGTCGCAGCGCATCGGCAGAGCGCAGCGAGGCCCAGGTCGGCGCCGAGGAGATGAGCCCGGATCCACTCGACTGGGCCGACCCGGAGGCCGACGAGGACGAGGTCGCCGACGCGGCGGTCGCCGTGGCCGAGCCGGAGCACGACGATGAGCGCGAGGATCGGCCGTCCTACCTGAAGTCCCGCGACGATGCCCTGTTCGGCGGCCCCGACATCGACGACGACGTCGCTCGCCGCGACAACGGGTCGAGCCCGGCCGACGTCGACCTCGACGAGGAGGAGGACACCGCGCGCTCGGGTGCGATGTCGTCGTTCCTGCGCGGGGCCATGGTCGTCGGGCAGTGCGTGGTCGCGGTCGCGTTCGGCGCCGGGTTGTTCATCGCGTTCGACCAGCTGTGGAAGTGGAACAGCATTGTCGCGCTGGTGCTCGGCGTGCTGGTGATCCTGGGGTTGGTGGTCGGCGTGCGCGTGGTCCGCAAGACCGAGGACATCGGCAGCACACTGATCGCCGTCGCGGTCGGCGCGATGGTGACCTTCGGGCCGCTGGCACTCATGCAGGCGGCTTGAGGCGCCCAATCACCCGTGCGTCCAGCCATCAAGGTCGGTCTGTCGACGGCCTCGGTCTACCCGCTGAGAACCGAGGCGGCCTTCGAATACGCGGCCAAGCTCGGATACGACGGTGTCGAGCTCATGGTGTGGGCCGAGACGGTCAGCCAGGACATCGGGGCCATCGAAGAGCTGTCGAAGCGTTACGACATGCCGGTGCTCTCGGTGCACGCACCGTGCCTGCTGATCTCGCAGCGCGTGTGGGGCGCGAACCCGATCCCGAAACTCGAACGCAGCGTGCGCGCGGCCGAGCAACTGGGCGCCCAGACCGTCGTCGTGCACCCGCCGTTCCGGTGGCAGCGCCGCTACGCCGAAGGCTTCTCCGAGCAGGTTGCCGAGCTCGAAGCGTCCAGCGAGGTGATGGTCGCCGTGGAGAACATGTTCCCGTTCCGTGCCGACCGCTTCTTCGGCGCGGGTCAGACCTCGATCGAGCGCATGCGCAAACGCGGCGGCAGGCCCGGACCGGGCATCTCGGCGTTCGCACCGTCCTACGATCCGCTCGACGGCGACCACGCCCACTACACACTCGACCTGTCGCACACCGCGACCGCCGGCTCCGACGCACTCGAGATGGCGCACCGCATGGGTGAGGGGCTGGTGCACCTGCACCTGTGCGACGGCAGCGGCGCGTCGACCGACGAGCATCTGGTGCCCGGGCGCGGAACCCAGCCGACGGTGGAGGTCTGCGAGATGCTGGCCGCAAGCGACTTCAACGGCCATGTGATCCTCGAGGTGACCACATCGGGTGCGCGCACCGCCGCCGAACGCGAAGCGCTGCTGGTCGAGTCGTTGCAGTTCGCCCGCAGGCACCTGCTGCGCTGACACACCCTGACCGCTTTCTCCGAACTCGCTTCCAGAAGGATTCACCAGATGGCCGGCTCCACCCTGTTCACCGACGCCATGGCGCTCACTCACGCCGGTGACGGCGTGTATCACGGTGAGCTGAACGAACATTGGACGATCGGGCCGAAGGTGCACGGTGGTGCGATGCTCGCGCTGTGCGCGAACGCCGCGCGGACCGAGCACTGGGCCCACGCGCGTAGCGCAGGGGACGGGGACGTCCAACCGATCGCGGTGTCGGGAAACTTCCTGTGGGCGCCCGACCCCGGCCCGATGCAGGTGGTCACCACGGTGCGCAAGCGCGGACGTCGGGTCAGCCTGATCGACGTCGAACTCAACCAGGGTGACCGCACGGCGCTTCGGGCCGCGATCACGCTCGGCGAGCCGGAACACCATGTGGCCCCGCTGCTCTCGGTCAATCCCGTGATCCCGTTGATGCAACCGGATCCGCCGCCCGGCCTGGAGCCGATAGGCGAAGGACACCCGATGGCCGACATCGTCCACCTCGCGCACGGCTGCGATATCCGGCCCTCGCTGACCACGATGGAACCGCGCTCCGACGGCGGACCGCCGGTGATCGAGTACTGGGTGCGCCCCAAAGGCTGCGCCCCGGACGTGCTTTTCGCGCTGCTGTGCGGCGACGTGTCGGCCCCGGTGACCTTCGGTGTCAACCGGTTCGGCTGGGCGCCCACCGTCCAGCTGACGGCCTATCTGCGGACCCTGCCCGCCGACGGGTGGCTGCGCGTGCTCTGCACCACCGTGCAGATCGGCCAGGACTGGTTCGACGAGGACCACATCGTCGTCGACTGTGAGGGCCACATCGTCGTGCAGTCCCGCCAACTGGCGCTGGTGCCGCAGGCCTGATCGGTCACCCCGCGGTGGGTGGCCGGCACCCGCGGTGCTCAACCGTCTGCAATGCTTCCGGCATGGCCAGAATCGCGATCGTCGGCGGTGGAAGTATCGGTGAGGCGCTGCTGTCCGGGCTGCTGCGGGCCGGGCGGCAGGTCAAGGACCTCGTGGTGGCGGAGAAGGATCCGGACCGGGCACAGTACCTGGCCGACACCTATTCGGTGTTGGTGACGACGGTGGCCAACGCCGTGGACCACGCGAGCTACGTGATCGTGGCGGTCAAACCCGCCGACGTGGCCGGACTCGTCGACGAGATCGTCGATGCCGCGACCAACGCCGAAAGTGACACGGCCGAACAGGTTTTCGTGACGGTTGCGGCCGGTGTCACCACCGAGTACTACGAGAACAAGCTGCCCGCCGGAGCGCCGGTGATCCGGGTCATGCCCAACGCGCCGATGGTCGTCGGCGGCGGGGTGAGCGCGCTGTCGGCCGGGCGCTTCGCCACCGCCGAACAGATGAAAGAGGTCTCGGCGATCTTCGATGCGGTCGGCGGCGTACTGACGGTGCCCGAGGCCCAACTCGACGCGGTCACCGCGATCTCCGGGTCCGGGCCGGCCTATTTCTTCTTGATGGTCGAGGCGCTCGTCGACGCCGGCGTCGACGCCGGGCTGTCGCGATCGGCGGCCACCGATCTGGTCGCGCAGACCATGGCGGGGTCGGCCGCGATGTTGCTGGATCGCCTCGACCGGACCGCGGCGGCGGGAGGCGCCGCGGGCGGTCCGTCGGGTGCCGGAATGGACACCACGCCCGCTCAGCTGCGCGCGACGGTCACCTCCCCGGGTGGCACCACCGCCGCCGGTCTGCGCGAGCTCGAGAGGGGCGGCCTGCGGGCGGCGGTAGCCAGAGCGGTCGAGGCCGCGAAAAGGCGCTCTGAGCAGCTCGGAATTACATCTGAGTAATTCTTTAAATTGCCCACACCCGTCGCAGTAACACCATCTGCCACGCTATTCTCCTCGTGTAAGCACGGGTTGGTGCCAGCGGTGGGGAAGCCGCTGGAACTGCCCGTGCCTGAATGATTGGGTTGCGATGACGTCTATGAACGGGCCATCCTCGCGGGACTCGGCCAGTGGGAAGTCGGCTCGGGACTCCGGATCCGACGGTCAACAGCCACGGGCGCAATTCCTCACCGTCGCCGAGGTGGCGAGCCTGATGCGGGTCAGCAAGATGACCGTGTACCGGCTGGTGCACAACGGCGAGCTGCCTGCCGTCCGGGTCGGGCGCTCGTTCCGCGTGCATGCGAAGGCTGTTCACGACATGTTGGAGAGCTCGTACTTCGACGCAGGCTGATCGACTTCCGCGAACTCGGCGCGACGCTGGTGACCGGTCGGGCGCGTTTCGCGGTTACCTGCACAGCCCGGTAAAGTGGCCGGGTCAGTCAACGATGCTCATCGGGCAGGTAAGGCGTAGGTAGCGGAGTTCATGGGTTCAGTCATCAAGAAGCGGCGCAAGCGCATGTCGAAGAAGAAGCACCGCAAGCTGCTTCGTCGCACCCGGGTCCAGCGCAGAAAACTCGGCAAGTAATCGCCGCCCGCGGTCGCTAGGCTGACCGGACATGGATTCCGAGGGCCGTGCCAACGGAGACGTCAACGGAACTGACCCGCGCGATGCCGTGCAGTATCCGAAGGTCGTCCTGGTCACCGGGGCGTGCCGGTTTCTCGGCGGCTACCTGACGGCAAGGCTGGCGCAGAACCCGTTGATCAACCATGTGATCGCCGTCGATGCGATCACGCCGAGCAAGGACCTTCTGCGGCGGATGGGCCGCGCGGAGTTCGTTCGCGCCGACATCCGCAACCCCTTCATCGCGAAGGTCATCCGCAACGGCGACGTCGACACCGTGGTGCATGCCGCGGCGGCGTCCTACGCGCCCCGCTCCGGGGGCCGGGCGACGCTCAAGGAACTCAACGTGATGGGCGCGATCCAGCTGTTCGCGGCCTGCCAGAAGGCGCCCTCGGTGCAGCGCGTGGTGCTCAAGTCCACGTCGGAGGTGTACGGCTCGACCGCGCGCGACCCGGTGATGTTCACCGAGGACACCAGCGCGCGACGGCCACCGGGGGAGGGCTTCGCCCGCGACAGCATCGACATCGAGGGCTATGCGCGCGGACTGGGACGTCGTCGGCCCGACATCGCGGTCACCATCCTGCGGCTGGCCAACATGATCGGACCGGGCATGGACACCGCGTTGTCGCGCTACCTCGCCGGCCCCGTGGTGCCGACGGTGATCGGACACGACGCCCGCCTGCAGCTGCTGCACGAGCAGGATGCGCTCGGGGCCCTCGAGCGCGCGACGATGGCCGGCAAGGCGGGCACCTACAACGTCGGCGCGTCCGGCATCGTGATGATGAGCCAGGCGATCCGGCGGGCCGGCCGGATCGCGTTGCCGGTGCCGCGATCGGCGCTGGCTGCCGTGGATTCGCTGAGGCGTGCGACTCGTTACACTGAACTCGATCGAGAACAGCTGAACTACCTCAGTTATGGCAGAGTGATGGACACATCGCGGATGCGCAACGATCTCGGCTATAACCCGAAGTGGACGACGGTGGAGGCCTTCGACGATTACGTCCGAGGTCGCGGATTGACTCCGATCGTCGACCCGCGGTGGGTACGCTCAATGGAGAGTCGCGCCGTTGCCGCGGCGCAAAGGTGGGGGCGCTAGGCGCATCAACTGATCGGGTGGGGAGAAGGAAACGACCGTGGCGGGCGAGTCCAAGGCGAAAGTTATTCCGCTGCATGGCAATTCGAGTCGTGCAGCGGCTCAGCGGCGTAATGCCGCACGAGCGCAGGGCTCGCGCCGACATCCCTCGCAAATGTCGGATCCGGTGGGCGGGGCCTCTGCCGAAGAGATCGCCGCCGTCGTCCGCGAGATCGACGAGCACCGCGGCGGCGCCGCGGGCGCACCGTCGGTCGACGAGACGCCCACCGAACTGGCCAAGCAGATCGCCTCGGTCGCCGAGTTCGTGCGTAAGCGGATGACGGGTGATTACACCGTCGACGAGTTCGGGTTCGATGCCCACCTCAACAACGCAATCTTCTTGCCTTTGCTGAGAGTCTTCTTCAAATCGTGGTTCCGGGTCGAGGTCAGCGGGATCGAGCACCTGCCCGAATCCGGTGCCGCGCTCGTGGTCGCCAACCACGCCGGCGTGCTGCCGTTCGACGGGCTGATGACATCGGTGGCAGTGCACGACCACCACCCGACGCATCGCGACCTGCGCCTGCTCGCTGCCGACATGGTGTTCGACCTGCCCGTGGTCGGCCAGGCGGCCCGCAAGGCCGGCCACACCATGGCCTGCACCGCCGACGCGCACCGGCTACTGGCCGCGGGCGAGCTGACCGCGGTCTTCCCCGAGGGCTACAAGGGTCTCGGCAAGCACTTCAAGGACCGCTACAAGCTGCAGCGATTCGGCCGCGGGGGCTTCGTCGGCGCGGCGCTGCGCACCAAGGCGCCCATCGTGCCGTGCTCGATCGTCGGGTCCGAGGAGATCTATCCGATGATCGCCGACGTCAAGCTGCTGGCCCGGTTGCTCGGGCTGCCGTACTTCCCGATCACACCGTTCTTCCCGCTGGCGGGTCCGGCCGGCATGGTGCCGCTGCCGTCGAAGTGGCACATCCAGTTCGGTGAACCGATCGAGACCGCGGATTACGACGAGTCGGCCGCCGACGATCCGATGATCACCTTCGAACTCACCGACCAGGTGCGCGAGACCATCCAGCAGACGCTGTACCAACTGCTCACGCAACGTCGCAACACGTTCTTCGGCTGAGGGCGCCGAAAGCCGCTAGCTCTACGAATTACTTTGCTTGGCAATCATTTTCGCGATTGCCTCGTCACGTGCCGCGGCGATGCGCTGACTCACCTCATCGGCTTCGGTGTCCGACTGCGCCTCGCCCATGACCGTGACGACGCTCGTCAGGACGGGGTTCCCGTCGGCGTCGGTCACTTCGCCGCGCACCTCGGTGACGATGGCGCCGTGCGATTCGGTGACCGAATCGAGGTAGGAGTCGAAGAACAGCTTGTCGCCGGCCAAAATCGGACGGTGGAACGTGATCTTCTGGTCGCGGTGCAGGACGCGCTCCATATTGATCGGCACGTCGAACTGATTGAAGATCTCCAACTGAACCCGGCGACCGGCGACGGCCAGGAACGTCAGCGGGGCGATCAGCGAGTCGTAGCCGTACCCGGCGGCGGCCTCCTCGCTGAAATGCGCGGGGTGATCGTCCTTGACCGCCCGTGCGAACTCGCGGATCTTCTCCCGGTCGACCTCGAAGTAATCGGGATACCGGTAGTGCGTTCCGATGATGTTCTCTGCGATTGCCATACCTGAACTGCTCCTCGCGTGCGCGGGCTGCCGTCTCGTCCTCGGAGTCAGCGGCGCGAGCCTATCAGCGGGTCTCGACCCCCGCCGCGACCAGAGCGGCTCGTCAGCGGCCCTCCTGGCGGCGGGAGACCACCGCTGCCAGCGCCCCTCCTGCCGCGCCGAGCGCAAGCGCGGACGGAACTCCGATGCGCGCGGCCTTGCGGGCGGTGCGGAAGTCGCGGATCTCCCAGCCCCGCTCACGGGCCAGGTCGCGCAGGTCGGCGTCGGGGTTGATCGCCACCGCGGTACCCACCAGCGAGAGCATCGGGACGTCGTTGAAGCTGTCCGAGTAGGCCGTGCAGCGGCGCAGGTTGAGCCCCTCGCGGATGGCCAACGAGCGCACCGCGTGCGCCTTGCCGGTGCCGTGCAGGATGTCGCCGACCAGGCGTCCGGTGAACACCCCGTCGACGGATTCCGCGACGGTGCCCAGCGCTCCGGTCAGGCCCAGCCGCTTGGCGATGGTCGCGGCCAGTTCGTACGGCGTCGCGGTGACCAGCCACACCTGCTGTCCGGCGTCGAGGTGCATCTGCGCGAGCGCGCGGGTGCCGGGCCAGATCTTGTCGGCGATGATCTCGTCGTAGATCTCCTCGCCGACCGCCATGAGTTCGGCCGTCGAACGGCCCTCGATGAAGGCCAGCGCCTTGCGTCGGCCGGCTGCCACGTCATCGCTGTTCTCGCGTCCGGTCAGCTGGAACTTCGCCTGCGCGTACACGAACCGCGCGATGTCGCCGTAGGTGAAGTACTTGCGGGCGGCCAGGCCGCGGGCGAAGTGCAGCAGCGAAGAGCCGTGCACAAGGGTGTTGTCGACGTCAAAGAACGCCGCCGCGGTCAGGTCCGGTGGCGGAGCGGGCGGCGCCGCGGCAGCTTCGGCCGCGAGGTCGGTGAAGGCCGCCTCCGCGCTGGCCTCACCGGCAAGTTGCTGTTCAGCAGCTTCGCGGTCGCCGTTTCGAGACACGAATCAACCCTAAGACACGGAAGTGGAGATACTGGCCAGGTGGAGCACCGGGTGGAGTTGCTGACGCGCGACGGTTGCACGATCTGCTCGGCGGCGGCCGCCCGACTCGCGGCGCTGGCCGAGGAGCTGGGCTTCACGCTTGCTGTCACCGATGTCGATGCCGCCGCGGCCGCGGGCGACTCCGGGCTGCGCGCGGAGTACGGCGACCGGCTCCCGGTCGTTCTGCTCGACGGCAGCGAGCACAGCTACTGGGAGATCGACGAGCCGCGCCTTCGCGCCGACTTGGCCGGGTGACCATCCGTTTCCGCGCAAAATTGCGTTCCAGCAGGCCTGCACTGGTGATTCGGCTGCCGGAACGCAATTTCAGCGATAATGGTTGGAATTTGGTGAGCTAACTGTTCAGCGACTACCTTGGATGACGTGGTGATGAAGCCGTGAGCGTGTTGCTTTTTGGGGTTTCGCACCGCAGTGCGCCGGTGTCGGTGCTCGAGCAGCTGAGCACGGACGAGTCCGATCAGGCCAAGATCGTCGATCAGGTGCTGCAATCCTCGCTCGTCACCGAGGCCATGGTGCTGTCCACGTGCAACCGCGTCGAGATCTACGCGGTCGTCGATGCGTTCCACGGCGGATTGTCGGTGATCGGCCAGGTGCTCTCCGAGCACTCCGGGATGAGCCTCAACGACCTGACCAAATACGCGTATGTGCGGTACGCCGAAGCGGCCGTCGAGCACCTGTTCGCAGTCGCCTCCGGCCTGGATTCCGCCGTCGTCGGCGAACAACAGGTCCTCGGCCAGGTACGGCGCGCCTACGCCGCCGCCGAGGCCAACCACACCGTCGGACGCACGCTGCACGAGTTGTCGCAGCGCGCGCTCGGCGTCGGCAAGCGAGTGCACACCGAGACCGGCATCGACGCCGCGGGCGCCTCGGTGGTGTCGGTCGCACTGTGCAGCGCCGAATCCAAGCTCGGCTCGCTGGCCGGCCGCACCGCGGTGGTCATCGGGGCCGGTTCGATGGGCTCGCTGGCCGCCAAGCACCTGACCCGCGCGGGCGTCGACCGGATCCACGTCGTGAACCGCAGTCAGCCCCGGGCCAAACGGCTCGCCGCGAACATCCGGGAACTGGGCGTCGAGGCGCACGCATTCCCGTTCGACCATCTGCCCCCGCTGCTGACAGACGCCGACGTGGTCGTCTCCTGCACGGGAGCGGTGCGCCCGGTGGTATCACTGGCCGACGTGCACCGCGGCCTGGCGCACGGTCAAGAGCCCAAACAGCTCGTCATCTGCGACCTCGGCATGCCCCGTGACGTCGACCCCGCCGTGGCAGGCCTGCCCGGCGTCTCCGTCGTCGACATGGACCGTATCCAGCGCGAACCGGCGGCCCGCGCCGCGGCGTCCGACGCCGAAGCCGCCCGCGCGATCGTGGCCGCGGAGGTCGCCAACTACCTGGCCGGTCAGCGGATGGCCGAGGTCACCCCGACCGTCACCGCCCTGCGTCAGCGCGCCGCCGACGTGGTCGAGGCGGAGTTGCTGAGGCTGGATCACCGCCTGCCGGGCTTGGACGCCGCGCACCGCGACGAGGTCGCCAAGACGGTGCGACGGGTCGTCGACAAACTCCTGCACGCGCCGACGGTGCGCGTCAAACAATTGGCGAGCGCGCCGGGCGGAGACAGCTACGCCGAGGCGCTGCGCGAGCTGTTCGAACTCGACCAGCAGGCCGTCGACGCCGTCGCAGGGCCCGAATTACCTTTGATCACAACGGATCTCGACAAGGCCGAGTAACGCTTGACTGTAATTCGGATAGGCACTCGCGCCAGTCTCCTGGCGACCACTCAGGCCGGTACGGTCCGGGACGCGCTCATCGCGAACGGGCATGAAGCCGAGCTCGTCCCCATCTCCACCGAGGGGGACCGCAACCAGGGTCCGATCGCCGAGATCGGCGTGGGCGTGTTCACCGCCGCCCTGCGGGAGGCCATCCACGACGGCCGGGTGGACGCGGCCGTGCACTCCTTCAAGGATTTGCCGACCGCGGCCGATGCGCGCTTCGTCATCGCCGCGAGTCCCCCGCGCGAAGACCCCCGGGACGCCCTGGTGGCGCGCGACGGGCTGGTGCTGGGGGAGTTGCCGCCGGGTTCTCTGATCGGCACATCGAGCCCGCGGAGGGCCGCACAGCTTAGAGCACTGGGTCTCGGTTTGGAAATCCGCCCCCTAAGAGGCAACCTGGATACCAGGTTGAACAGGGTTAGCAACGGTGATCTCGACGGCATCGTAGTCGCACGGGCGGGACTGGCCCGCATCGGGCGACTGGCCGATGTCACCGAGACTCTCGAGCCGGTGCAGATGTTGCCAGCGCCGGCTCAAGGTGCGCTCGCGGTCGAGTGCCGCGCAGACGACACCGAGCTCGCCGCGCTGCTGGCGGAGTTGGACGACGCCGACACACGCGCCGCGGTCACCGCTGAACGGGCCCTGCTCGCCCGACTGGAGGCGGGTTGTCACGCACCGGTGGGCGCGATCGCTGAGGTGGTCGAGTCCATCGATGAGGACGGCAACGTCTTCGAAGAGGTGTCGCTGCGCGGCTGCGTGGCGGCACTGGACGGATCCGACGTGATCCGCGCGTCCGGCGTCGGCACGACCGACCGGGCCCGGGAGCTGGGGCTCTCGGTGGCCGAGGAGCTGTTCGACCTCGGGGCGCGCGACCTCATGGCGGACGCCAGATGAAGCAGTAGAGCTGCGATGAGCGTTGAGCGAAGAGCAGAGAGATGAGTGACTGAGATGACAGGCCAGACCAGCGGGCGGGGGCGCAAGCCGAAGCCGGGCCGCATCACGTTCGTCGGCTCGGGTCCGGGCGACCCGGGACTGCTGACGACGCGGGCCCACACGGTGCTCGCCAACGCTGCCTTGGTGTTCACCGATCCCGACGTGCCCGAAGCGGTGCTGGCCCTGGTGGGTTGCGAACTGCCGCCGCCCTCGGGGCCCGAACCCGCCGAGACCGCCGACAACGGCGAGGCCTCGGGCAAGGAAACACCGGCGCTGCCCGGTGGGCCGGATATCCGGTCGGCCGTAGGCGATCCGGCCGAGGTGGCCAAGACCCTGATCACCGAGGCGCGCACCGGGGTCGACGTGGTTCGGCTGGTGGCGGGCGACCCGCTGTCGGTGGACGCCGTGATCACCGAGGTGTCGGCGTTGGCCAAGTCGCACCTGAACTTCGAGATCGTGCCCGGCCTGCCCGACACCACCGCGGTGCCCACCTATGCGGGCCTGCCGCTGGGTTCGGCGCACACCGTGGCCGATGTCCGCGACCCCGATGTCGACTGGGCCGCGCTGGCCGCCGCACCCGGCCCGCTGATCCTGCACGCGACGGCGTCCCATCTGCCCGATGCGGCGCGCACGCTGATCGAGTACGGGCTGACCGACACCACCCCGCTGGTGGTCACCGCCAACGGCACGACGTGCCAGCAGCGTTCGGTCGAGACCACGTTGGCCGGGTTGCTCGACAAGGCCACCCTGGCGGGCACCGAGCCGGCCGGTCCATTGGCCGGACCGCTGGTGGTGACCATCGGCAAGACCGTGGCCAACCGCACGAAGCTGAACTGGTGGGAGAGCCGCGCCCTGTACGGCTGGACCGTGCTGGTGCCCCGCACCAAGGACCAGGCCGGGGAGATGAGCGAGAAGCTGGTGGGTCACGGTGCGCTGCCCATCGAGGTCCCGACCATCGCCGTCGAGCCGCCGCGCAGCCCCGCTCAAATGGAGCGCGCCGTCAAGGGACTGGTCGACGGCCGGTTCCAGTGGGTCGTGTTCACCTCGACCAACGCGGTGCGTGCGGTGTGGGAGAAGTTCAACGAGTTCGGTCTGGACGCCCGGGCGTTCTCGGGGGTGAGGATCGCGTGCGTCGGCCAGGCCACCGCCGACCGGGTGCGCGCGTTCGGCATCAATCCCGAGCTGGTGCCCGCCGGCGAGCAGTCCTCGCTGGGCCTGCTCGATGAGTTCCCGCCGTACGACGACGTTTTCGACCCGGTGAACCGGGTGCTGCTGCCGCGCGCCGACATCGCCACCGAGACGCTGGCCGAGGGCCTGCGTGAACGCGGGTGGGAGATCGAGGACGTCACGGCCTACCGAACGGTGCGTGCCGCGCCGCCGCCCGCGCACACCCGCGAGATGATCAAGACCGGCGGCTTCGACGCGGTCTGCTTCACCTCGAGCTCCACGGTGCGCAACCTGGTCGGTATCGCGGGCAAGCCGCATGCGCGCACCATTGTGGCGTGCATCGGGCCCAAGACCGCCGAGACCGCAGCGGAATTCGGTCTGCGCGTCGATGTGCAGCCCGAGGTGGCCGCCGTCGGACCGCTGGTCGAGGCGCTCGCCGAGCACGCCGCCCGGCTGCGCGCCGAGGGCGCCCTGCCCCCGCCGCGTAAGAAGAGCCGCCGCCGCTGACCGCGAGACCGAAGGTGGGTTTGCATGGCTTTTCCCAGGCACCGCCCCCGCCGGCTGCGCACGACTCCGGCGCTGCGGCGACTGGTCGCCGAAACAACCTTGGAGCCAAGGCAACTCGTGTTGCCGATGTTCGTCGCCGACGGGATCGCCGAGCCGCGCCCGATCTCCTCCATGCCCGGCGTCGTCCAACACACCCGCGACTCGCTGCGTCGCGCCGCCGCCGACGCGGTGGCCGCCGGGGTGGGTGGTCTGATGCTGTTCGGTGTACCGCGCGACGAGGACAAGGATTCCACCGGTTCGGTCGGTGTCGCCGAGAACGGCATCCTCAACGTCGCCCTGCGTGATTTGGCGACTGACCTCGGCGAGGACACCGTGCTGATGGCCGACACCTGCCTCGACGAGTTCACCGACCACGGTCACTGCGGCGTGCTGGACTCCGCGGGCCGCGTCGACAACGACCTGACGACCAAGCGCTACGTGGAACTCGCTGTGGCACAGGCGGATTCAGGAGCGCACGTCGTCGGCCCGAGCGGAATGATGGACGGCCAGGTCGCCGCGATCCGCGACGGCCTGGACGCTGCCGGGCACACCGACACGGTGATCCTGGCGTATGCGGCGAAATTCGCCTCGGGCTTCTACGGCCCGTTCCGCGAAGCCGTGGGATCGAGCCTGCGCGGGGATCGTCGCACCTACCAACAGAATCCGGGCAACGCCCGCGAGGCGCTGCACGAGGTGGAACTCGACATCGACGAGGGCGCCGACATCGTGATGGTCAAGCCGGCGATGGGCTACCTCGACGTGGTGCGCGCAGCCGCCGATGGCTCGCCCGTCCCGGTGGCCGCCTACCAGGTGTCCGGTGAGTACTCGATGATCAGCGCCGCAGCCGCCAACGGCTGGGTCGACCTGCAGACGGTGGCACTGGAGACGCTGACCAGCATTCGGCGGGCCGGTGCGGACATCGTCCTGACGTACTGGGCGGCCGACGTCGCCGGTTGGCTGGCGTGAATCCGGAGTCGCAGGGCCGACCGGACGCGGCCGGCCAGCCGCCTGAGCCGGGCGCCCGCCCAGACGATGTCGACACCGGTTTCTGGCTGTGGGTGGTCGCGCTCGTCCTGTTGGTCGTCGGCCAGGTGGTCGACCTGCTGGTCAGCGAACGCGCCGAGGGCCTGCCCGCGCCGGTGTTGGCCCTCTCGGTGGTGTTCATCGTGATCCTCGGCGCCGTCGCGCTGACCTTCCAGGTGTTGATGCGTCAGGGTTACCGGTGGACCCGCACCGTGCTGACCGGCGCCGGCGTCGCCGCGGTCGTGTACGTCGTGAGCAGCTTGTTCAGCGAGGATCGGCCGCCGGCCGCCGCGCTCGCCTACGCCGTCACCGCGATCCTAGGCTCGGTGCTGATCGTCGGCGGTGTGTACCTGCTGCACCGAAAAGACGCCAACGACTACTTCACCCGGTGACCCGATAGGCTGACCCGACCATGACCGCTCCTGCGCCGCGAACCCGCGTCGTCACCGCCGCCTTCTGGTGCTGGGTCCTCGCCGCGGTGATGTTGATGCTGGGCGGGCTGATCGCCGCCTCGGTGGATCTGCCGCCGCTGTTCCGCGGCGCGGGGGTCCTCACCGCCGTCGCGGGCGCCGGCATGGCCTTCCTCGCGGGCCGCAGCCGCGCAGGCGACGTCCGGTTCCGCCGGGCCGGGGTCGCGTTGGCGCTGACCATCGTCGTATTCGTCGCGCTGCTCGCGATGCGCGGCGTCGTCCACATCATAACGGTGCTCGCGGTGCTGCCCCTTGTCGCGGGCGCCATCCTGATCACACGGCCGAGCGCGAACGCGCAAGAGGAAGCGACGTGACCGACAAGCAGAGCCCGCCGCAGGTGCTGTTCTACGAGCAGGGGGCCAGCTGGTGGTGGTTGGCCGCCGGGCCCGCCGCGGCGATCGCGATGGGGTTGATCCAGGCATCGGCGGGCTACGGGTTTCAATGGCTGGTTCCCGGCATGTTCCTGGTCCTCGTCAGCGGCTTCCTCGCGATCCAGGTCAAGGCCGCGCGCATCCACACCTCGGTCGAGTTGACGACCGAGACGTTGCGGCAGGGCACCGAGCGCATCAGTACCGACGAGATCGTCCGCATCTACCCCGAGGCAACCGGTTCCGAGCCGCCGAAATGGCAGTCGGCGCGCGCGCTCGGCGAGCTCACCGGTGTCCCGCGCGGCCGCACGGGGATCGGGCTGAAGATGACCAATGACCGCACCGCCCAAGCCTGGGCCCGCAAGCATCAGACGCTGCGGCAGACGCTGACGCAGCTCATCGAAGAGCGCATCCCGCCGGTATGACGGTCCGCGCAGCGCTCGAACTGGTGCTGGGCGTCGCCGCCGCGGTGGGCAGCGTGCTGAGCTGGTTGGCGGCGAAGGCGACGGTCGTCGTCGCACCGGTGCTCGAAGGTGAACCCCAGACCACCTCGGTCGAGTACCGCGCGCCGATGGTGGGGCTGGCGCTGCTGCTGGCCGCGCTCGCCGGTGTGCTCGTGGTGCTGGCCATCGCGCATCTGCGGCGCGCACGCCGTTCTGCACCATCGCGCGACTGACCGCCCGCGTCGGCACCCTCTCCCTCCGCGACTGACCGCGTTTGCACCGCGACACGCCGTTGCATCGCGGGCACAACAGGTCGCTCGCCGGCACCGTGAGACCCCTCACAGCCACTTGGTACAAAGTGCAAAATTTGTAACACTGTGTCTCATGACCGAATTGGTGCAGACAGACAGGCCCGTCGACGATGCGCTGCCGCTGGGCCCGCAGTCGCTGGTGTGGCGCTATTTCGGGGACAACCGGATGTACCTGATCGGACCCCGCCCCGCAGTGCTTCAGAACATGCTCGCCGAACTCGGCCAGGGCGTACTGGACCACTCGGTGTTCTTCGACGACACCGCCGCGCGGGTCAAGCGCTCGCTGCCGCCGATCTTCAACACGGTCTACGGCTCCGAAGACGACCACCCGGGCACCCAGGTGCGCGACTTCCACACCGACATCAAGGGCAACATGCCCGACGGTGCCCGGTACCACGCCCTGGATCCGGAGACCTACTTCTGGGCGCACGCGACATTCGTCGAGCAGGTGCTGTACTTCGCCGACACCTTCGTCAAGCGGCTGAGCCGCGAGGAAAAAGAGCAGATCTATCTCGAGTC
The DNA here is from genome assembly GCF_001500025.1 of Mycobacterium sp. IS-1590. GTDB lineage: Bacteria > Actinomycetota > Actinomycetes > Mycobacteriales > Mycobacteriaceae > Mycobacterium. Next base: position 124,240 of record NZ_LQIW01000003.1, read on the forward strand.
GAAGACGTGGTACCGCCGCTACGGCGTCAGTGACCGGCCGATGCCCGCCACCTACGACGAGTTCGAACGGTACTGGGACCGCATGCTCGACGAGATCGTCGTCGCGCACAAAACCGCGGTGTACGGCGTCGGCTACGTGAAGAAGGGTTTCCCGTGCCCCAAGGGTGTCCCCGCATGGGCGTGGAAGCTGATCGCACCGGCGTTCAACCCGCTCGCAGCGTTCCTGACCACCGGGGGCCTGCCGCCCCGCGCGCGCGAACTGCTGCAACTGCCGTGGAGTGACCGCCAGGAGCGCCGCTACCAACGCTTTGCGGCGCTGTGGCGGTCGCGTCCGGTCAACTGGGTGTGGGATCGTCTGCCCATGAGCTGGCGCTACAACAGCTACGCCCAAAAGGGTTATGCCCGGGCCTGACCCGGCCCACGGGCCTGATTCGTCGCCCGCGACTGGACCTGATTCGTCGCCCGCGACTGGACCTGATTCGTCGCCCGCGACGGGACCCGATTCGTCGCCCGCGACGGAAGCCATCCTGGACGCCGCCGTCATCGAGTTCGAACGGCACGGCTTTCGGCGGGTCGCGCTCGACGACGTCGCCCGCCGCGCAGGCGTCAGCCGGACCACGATCTACCGACGGTTCGCCAACCGCGACGAACTCGTGGCCGCGGTGATCGAACGCGAGAACATCGCGCTGTTCGCCGACATCGCCGAAGAGGTCAAACGCGCTGGGCCGCAGTCGAACTACTACGTCGAGGCGTTCACCCTGTCGATCCTGAAGTTCCGTCGCCACCGCGTGCTGTACCGGATACTGACCGACGAACCCGCTCTGCTGCTCGAACTTGCCCGCACGCACTACGACGCCGCGATCACCAGGATGGCCGCCGCGTTGCGAATCATCTTCCCCGCCGGGTTCGCCGAACGCATCGGCGACGAAACCGTCGAGGAGTTGGCCGACACGATCCTGCGGTATGCGGTGATGGTGTTGCTGCTGCCCAGTTCCCAGCCTCTGCAGTCCGCCGACGACATCCGCGCTTTCGCTCGCAAACACTTCCTTCCCAGCCTTCCCGCCGCTTTGCGAACAGTGCCCACCGGTTAGCCGAACTGCGTTTCGTATTTCGGCTCTCCGGGCAGTCGTAGTTCCATGACCAGCGAACAAGGGCAGGACCCAGGGTTCATCGAGGAGCAGCGGAAAGCCGAACCGGAGACCGACGAACACCACCAGGTCACCAGCGAACAGGAAACGCCGCCGCCCACCGAGAAACCCGAAGTCACCGACGAGCATCGGGAAAAGGCCAAAGAAATGCACAAGGCCTACGAGGAGGAGAGGCCGACGACCAAGATGCCGGGCACCGGCGGGGCGGTCGCGGGTACCGCGGTCAACGACTGGCTCGACGATGACGGCAACCCGAAGTTCACCAAAGAATCTGCGGGCGACGAAGCATCTGAGAGCAACAGCAGCTGACTGGCCGAGCGGGCGCGTGCCTACGCTAGGCAACCGTGACCACTCTGGAACAGATCGCACCGGCGTTCGTCGACATGGCCCACTCGATCGTGTGGGCCTCCGTCGCCACCGTCGACGCGAACGGCCGGCCCCGCACGCGCATCCTGCATCCGTTCTGGGAGTGGGACGGGACTGATCTCCTCGGTTGGATCGCCACCGTGCCGTCACCGGTGAAGAAGGACCATCTCGCGGCGCACCCGGAGGTCTCGGTGAGCTACTGGACCACCAACCACGACACGTGCAGCGCGGAATGTCTTGTCGAGTGGTATGTCGACGACGAAACCCGGGCGGCGGTATGGGACAAGTTCGCCACCGCCCCCGCACCGGTCGGCTACGACCCACGGATCATCCCGATGTGGCAGGACGGGCCCACCTCAGACCAGTTCGCCGCGCTGCGGTTGACGCCGTACCGCATCCGGGTCATGCCCGGCACGGTGATGACGAAAGGTGAAGGCGCGCCGCTCACCTGGTCCGCGTGAATCTCGCGTACCGATGCGGACCCGACGCGACCTGGGCGATGATCTGCACATGACCACCACGCTCGACGTCTCGGCGTTGCCGCTGGTGCCGAAGAACCCGCTGCCGATCTGGCGGCTGGTCAAGCTCCTCCGCAGACTCGACACCGGCCAGGACGTCATCCGCGACGCCAGCGGCCCGATCACGCGCATTCAGGTCGCACCGAAGTGGCTGTATCAACCGATCGTGGCCGTGATGTCGCCCGCCGGTATGCGCGACATACTCGGACGCCCCGACAACTCCTCCGAGCGATGCATCTACCACGACGAAGTCCGCAACATGGCGGGCGACAGTCTGTTCGTGTTGCCCAATGAACTGTGGCGACCGCGCAAGCGGGCCCTGCAGCCGGTCTTCACCAAGCAGAACGTCCGCAACTTCGGCGGCTACATGTCCGCGGCCGCCCAAGCCTTCGTCGACCGCTGGCCCGACGGCGGCGAACTCGACCTCGACGTCGAATGCCGCCGCGTGGCCATGCAGTCACTGGGACATTCCGTGTTGGGCGTCGACCTCAACGAGCGCGCCGACACGATCGCCCGCTGCATGCACGTCGCGTCTTCCTACACCGCCGACCGCGCGCTGCGCCCGGTGCGGGCACCGCGCTGGCTACCCACGCCCGCCCGCCGCCGCGCGCGCCGCGCGGTAGCCGAGATGAAAGAGATCACCGACGAGATGGTGCGCGCGTGCCGCGACGACCCGACGCGCGACGCCCCGCTGGTGCGGGCGCTCATGGCTGCCAGGGATCCCGAGACCGGGGTGCCCCTGTCGGACGACGACATCTCGAACGACCTACTGATCTTCATGCTCGCCGGGCATGACACCACCTCGACCGCGCTGACGTTCTCGCTGTGGGCGCTGGGGCGTCATCCCGACATCCAGGACCGCGTCGCCGCAGAAGCCGCCGCGATCGGCGACCGGGAGCTGACTCCCGACGACGTGCCCCGGCTGACGTACACCGTGCAGGTGCTGCACGAGGCGATCCGACTGTGTCCACCGGCGGCCGGCGTGGCCCGGCTGGCCACCCGTGACATTGCCGTCGACGGCTATCGCGTCGAGGCCGGCACCCTCGTGGCGCTCGGGCTCTACGGGCTGCACCACGACCCGGCGCTGTGGCCCGACCCGATGGTGTTCGACCCCGAGCGCTTCAGCCCGGAGAACACCGCGAACCGCGAGCGTTGGCAGTTCCTGCCGTTCCTCGCCGGTGGACGGCCGTGCATCGGCGAGCACTTCGCGCGGCTGGAGACGACGCTGGCGCTGGCCACGATCGTGCGGGCCGCCCGGATCGAATCGCTGGACAGCGCGTTCGAGTGCGACGTGCCGTTCACCACCATCGCCAAGGGCCCGATCCGGGCCCGTCTTTGCCCCCGGGCTTAGCCCCGCGTCAGCAGGACGGCCTGGTCGAACGGCAGCAGGCCGAACAGCGGCCGCATCCATCCGGTGACCGAGGGCGCGGCCTCGGCCTTCGTCACCACGCGGGGGTCACGGACGCCGAACGTCCGGCCGTACCGTCTCATCCGCCCACCACCGGCAGCGGTGATGTTCTTCAGCCAGTCCCGGTCGGGGCCGTAGGTGAGCAGAATGGCCACCCCGTCACGGGTTGGGAACACCGTCAGCGGAGTCCGATACGGCCGACCCGACTTGCGCCCGGTGTGCTCGAGGATGCCCATCGACGGCGCCCACCCCGCCCACAGCCGCTGAATCGGATTGGTGACGCGGCGGTTGAACCGCGCGAGCCATTGCGGGAGCTGCATGCCCTCATCCAACTCGGAAGCCGAACGCGGCTCAAGCGTGTGACCACTACACCCTGTAGTTGACGGTTTGCGCCGGGCTGGGACACTGGTGGCCATGCGTGCTGACCAGATCACCACCGAGGTGTCGGCGCGGTTGTTCGCCGAGGCGTCGGCCGTCATCCCGGGCGGGGTGAACTCACCCGTGCGGGCGTTCACCTCGGTCGGCGGCACCCCCCGGTTCATCACCTCCGGCAACGGCTACTGGCTGACCGACGCCGACGGCAACCGCTACGTCGACCTGGTCTGCTCGTGGGGACCGATGATCCTCGGCCACGCGCATCCGGACGTGGTCGCCGCGGTGCAGCAGGTGGTGACCGACGGACTGTCCTTCGGCGCGCCCACCCCCTCGGAGTCGGAGCTGGCCGCCGAGATCATCGGCCGGGTCGCGCCGGTTCAGCGGCTGCGGCTGGTGAACTCCGGGACCGAGTCGACGATGAGCGCGATCCGGCTGGCGCGCGGCTACACCGGCCGGGCCAAGATCGTGAAGTTCTCCGGCTGCTACCACGGCCACAGCGACGCGCTGCTTGCCGACGCCGGTTCCGGTGTCGCCACGCTCGGCCTGCCGTCCTCGCCGGGTGTGACGGGTGCCGCGGCGGCCGACACGATCGTGCTGCCCTACAACGACGTCGCCGCCGTCGACGAGGTTTTCGTCCGTTTCGGCGACGACATCGCCTGCGTGATCACCGAAGCCAGCCCCGGCAACATGGGAACGGTGCCGCCGCAGGACGGTTTCAACGCCGCGCTGCGCCGCATCACGGCCGACCACGGGGCCCTGCTGATCGTCGACGAGGTGATGACCGGCTTCCGGGTCAGCCGATCGGGTTGGTACGGCATCGACCCCGTCGATGCCGACCTGTTCACCTTCGGCAAGGTGATGAGTGGCGGGCTGCCCGCGGCGGCGTTCGGCGGCCGCGCCGAGGTGATGGAGCGGCTCGCCCCGCTGGGGCCGGTGTATCAGGCCGGCACGTTGTCCGGTAACCCTGTCGCGATGGCGGCCGGGCTGGCGACGCTGCGCGCGGCCGACGACACCGCGTACGCGACACTCGACGCCAACGCCGACCGCCTTACCGCACTGCTTGAGCAGGCGTTGACCGAAGCCGGTGTGGCGCACACCGTCTCGCGGGCCGGCAACATGTTCAGCGTGTTCTTCACCGACCAGCCGGTCACCGACTTCGCCTCCGCGCGGGCGTCAGAGACGTGGCGGTTCCCGGCCTTCTTCCACGCGCTTCTGGACGCTGGTGTCTACCCGCCGCCGAGCGCCTTCGAGACCTGGTTCGTGTCAACGGCTTTGGACGACGAGGCGTTCGACCGTATCGCAGCCGCGCTGCCCGGTGCGGCCCGCGCCGCCGCCGAGGCGGTCAAACCGGCATGACCGAGACACCGTCCGAGGCGGGCGAGGCCGTGAAGACAGTGGTGCACGTCATGCGCCACGGCGAGGTGCACAACCCCGACAAAATCCTCTACGGCCGCCTCCCGGACTACCACCTCTCCGAACGGGGCCGAGCGCAGGCCCAGGCCGTGGCGAACTGGCTCGCCACGCGAGACATCGTCTACGTGGTGGCCTCGCCGCTGGAGCGCGCACAGGAGACAGCCGCCCCGATCGCGGCGGGTCTGGGACTGTCCGTCGACACCGACGACGAGCTCATCGAATCGCTGAACATCTTTCAGGGACAACGGGTCTCACCGGGTGACGGCGCGCTGCGCGACCCCCGCAACTGGTGGCACCTGCGCAACCCCCGCACACCGTCGTGGGGGGAGCCGTACCGCGAGATCGCCGAGCGGATGACCGCGGCCGTGCATCGGGCCAGAGGCAAGGCGGCCGGCCACGAGGCGGTGTGTGTCAGCCATCAACTACCCGTTGAGACCCTGCGCCGGTCGATGACCGGTCAACCGCTGCACCACTTCCCGACCCGACGGCTGTGCAACCTGGCCTCGGTGACGTCGTTCTACTTCCACGGGGACACCTACGTCGGCTGGGGTTACGCGGAGTTGGCCGGACAGTGAGTCGGTGGTTTGTGCACGGCCGTCGGCACTTCGCGCGAGCGCTCATCGCAGCCTGCGTGGGATGCGTCGCGGTGGCCGGATGCTCCACCGGCGACGATGCCGTGGCGCAGGGCGGCACCTTCGAATTCGTCGCCCCCGGCGGCCAGACCGACATCTTCTACGACCCCCCGCAGGATCGCGGCCGTCCGGGTCCGCTACGCGGTCCGGATCTGATGGACCCCGACAAGACCATCTCCCTCGACGACTTCGCGGGCAAGGTGGTGGTTCTCAACGTGTGGGGCCAGTGGTGTGGCCCGTGTCGCACCGAGATCACCGAGCTCCAACAGGTGTACGACGCCACCAAGGATCTCGGCGTGCAGTTCCTCGGCATCGACGTCCGCGACAACAATCGAATTGCGGCGCGGGACTTCATCGTCGACCGCGGCATCACCTTCCCGTCGATCTACGATCCGCCGATGCGGACCATGATCGCGTTCGGGGGCCGCTATCCGACGACGGTGATCCCCTCGACGGTGGTCCTGGATCGCGAGCATCGCGTCGCCGCGGTGTTCTTGCGTGAACTGCTGGCCGAAGACCTGCAGCCGGTGGTGGAACGCCTTGCGCGCGAGAAGAATGGGACCGAGCAGCCGGAGAAGGCCGGCACATGAGCCTCGACCAGGTGGACCAGCTGATCGCCGGCGGTCCGGTTCTGCTGGCTCTCCTGGTCAGCGCGCTCGCCGGGCTGGTGTCGTTCGCGTCGCCGTGCGTGGTGCCGCTGGTGCCCGGTTACCTGTCGTATCTGGCCGCGGTCGTCGGGGTGCAGGATGCGGCTACCCCCGGGGACACCCCCGTATTGGTGCGCCCAGACCGACGTCCTGGCGGAAAAACGCGGGAAGAATCCGCCACAGGGTCGGTCTCGGCGAGAACCACCAGGCTGCGAGTCGCCGGCGCGGCCGCGCTGTTCGTCGCCGGGTTCACGGTCGTCTTCCTGCTCGGCACCGTCGCCGTCCTCGGGATGACGACGTCGTTGATCACCAATCAGCTTCTGCTGCAGCGCATCGGCGGGGTGGTCACGATCGTCATGGGGCTGGCGTTCGTCGGATTCATCCCCGCATTACAGCGGGAGGCCCGGTTCGCGCCGCGGCAGATCTCCACGCTGGGCGGCGCCCCCCTGCTCGGCGCGGTCTTCGCGCTGGGCTGGACACCGTGCCTCGGTCCCACCCTGACCGGTGTGATCGCGGTCGCTTCGGCCACCGACGGCGCCAACATCGCCCGGGGCGTCGCGCTCGTCATCGCATACTGCCTGGGCCTGGGAATCCCGTTCGTGTTGTTGGCGTTCGGCTCGGCGCGCGCGGTGCAGGGTCTGGCGTGGTTGCGCAGGCACACCCGCGCGATCCAGATCTTCGGCGGCGTGCTGCTGATTCTGGTCGGCGTGGCGCTGGTGACGGGGCTGTGGGGAGACTTCGTGTCCTGGGTGCGCGACGCCTTTGTCAGCGATGTGACGCTGCCGATATGACGAAAGTGTTTGCGCTGCTTCGGAACACCTGGCGAACCCTGACGTCGATGGGCACCGCGCTGGTGTTGCTGTTCCTGCTGGCCCTCGCGGCGATCCCCGGCGCCCTGCTGCCGCAGCGCAGCCTCAACGAGTCCAAGGTCGATCAGTACATCGCCGAGCACCCGACCATCGGGCCCTGGCTCGACCGACTGCAGGCCTTCGATGTGTTCTCCAGCTTCTGGTTCACCGCAATCTATGTGCTGCTGTTCATCTCGCTGGTGGGCTGCCTCACCCCCCGCCTCGTCGAACACTTCCGCAGCATGCGGGCCAACCCCGTCCCCGCCCCGCGCAACCTGAGGCGGCTGCCCAAACACCACACCGCCGAGGTGTCCGGCCAGGCCGATGACCTGGCGGCGACGGTGAACGAGCGGTTGCGCGGATGGCGCAAGACCACCCGCGAGGACAACGGAACCGTCGAAATCTCCGCGGAGAAGGGCTATCTGCGCGAGTTCGGCAACATCGTGTTCCACTTTTCGCTGCTCGGGCTGCTCGTGGCGGTGGCTGCGGGCAAGCTGTTCGGCTACGAGGGCAACGTCATCGTCATCGCCGACGGCGGTCCGGGCTTCTGTTCGGCCTCGCCGGCGGCGTTCGACTCCTTCCGCGCGGGTAACACCGTGGACGGCACCTCGCTGTATCCGATCTGCCTGCGGGTCAACGACTTCCAAGCCGACTACCTGCCGACGGGGCAGGCGACATCGTTCGCCGCCGACATCGAATACCAGGCGGGCGCCGACCTGGAGTCGGGCACCTGGCGGCCGTACCACCTGAAGGTCAACCATCCGCTGCGGGTCGGCGGCGACCGGGTGTACCTGCAGGGTCACGGTTACGCCCCCACCTTCACCGTGACGTTTCCGGACGGGCAGACGCGCACGCAGACGTTGCAGTGGCGACCCGACGACCAGATCACGTTCCTGTCCTCGGGTGCCCTGCGTTTCGACCCGCCCGCGGGCACCTACCCCGACGCCGACGAACGTCGCAAGAACCAGCTCGCCATCCAGGGCCTGTTCGCGCCGACCGAACAGCTGCACGGAACGCTGCTGTCCTCGAGCTTCCCGGCGCTCAACGACCCCGCCGTCGCGATCGACATCTACCGCGGTGACACCGGCCTGGACAGCGGACGACCGCAGTCACTGTTCACGCTCGACCCGCGCCTGATCGAGCAGGGCCGGCTCACCAAGAAGGCGCGGGTCAACCTCGGCGCGGGCGAATCGACACGACTCGACGACGGCACCCTGGTGCGGTTCGACGGCGCCGTGCCGTTCATCAACGTCCAGGTCTCCCACGACCCGGCGCAGGTGTGGGTGCTGGTTTTCGCGATGACCATGATGGCGGGTTTGTTGGTGTCGCTGGTGGTGCGCCGGCGCAGAATCTGGATTCGGCTCACCCCCGCGGGGGCGGGTACCGTAACCGTCGAGCTGGGCGGGCTGGCGCGCACCGACAACTCCGGGTGGGGCGATGAGTTCGAGCGGTTGACGCAGCGCCTGCTTCCCGACGCGACACCGGCGCACGCCGCAGGAGAGAAGGTCACATGAATCCCGAGCAGATCGACGTCGGGCTGGCCCGGTACTCGGACTGGGCGTTCACCTCATCGGTGCTGGTCCTGGTGGGCGCGCTGCTGTTGCTCGCGATCGAGTTGGCATACAGCCGCAGCCGCAAGGCCGACGCCCGGGAGCTGGTCGGAGCCGCGGCAGCGACATCGGAGCGGGCAGCCGCGGCGTCCGGCGGTGTGCACGCGGACAGCGCCGCGCCGGGCGTCGTGACCCAAACCCCGCGCCGCCCGGTCGACGAACGGATCGGCGGAGCCGGTCTCGCGCTGACCTACCTCGGCATCGGTTTGCTGCTTGCCTGCATCGTGCTGCGCGGTGCCGCGACCTCGCGGGTGCCGTGGGGCAACATGTACGAGTTCATCAACCTGACCTGCTTCTGCGGGCTGGTTGCCGCGGCGGTGGTGCTGCGGCGGCGCCAGTACCGGACGCTGTGGGTGTTCGTGCTCCTTCCGGTGCTGATCCTTCTGACAATCTCGGGCCGCTGGCTGTACACCAACGCCGCGCCGGTGATGCCCGCCCTGCAGTCGTACTGGCTGCCGATCCACGTCTCGGTGGTCAGCCTCGGGTCGGGGGTGTTCCTGGTCGCCGGTGTCGCCAGCATCCTGTTCCTGCTGAAGATGTCGCGGTTCGCCGACCCCGAGCGCCGCTCGGGCGACAGCATGCTCAGCCGCGCCCTGGACAGGCTTCCCGATCCGCAGACCTTGGACCGAATCGCCTACCGCACCACGATCTTCGCGTTCCCGGTGTTCGGGTTCGGCGTCATCTTCGGCGCGATCTGGGCCGAAGAGGCATGGGGCCGCTACTGGGGTTGGGACCCCAAGGAGACCGTGTCGTTCATCGCATGGGTCATCTACGCCGCCTACCTGCACGCCCGCTCCACCGCCGGGTGGCGCGACAAGAAGGCCGCCTGGATCAACGTCGCCGGCTTCGTCGCGATGGTGTTCAACCTCTTCTTCATCAACCTGGTCACCGTGGGCCTGCACTCCTACGCCGGAGTCGGCTGAGTCGCAGCATCGCGCTTGGCTAAGATCGGCGGCGAAATCCTGCGAAGCCTTGGGGGCGTCAGCGTGTCTGAACAACCGGTGCACCACGCCCGGGATGGTGTCGGCGAAGACGTGGCGTCTCCCGCGATAGTGCCCGAAAACGCCTATGCGCCAGGGGGATTCCGCGCACAGAGCCGGTTCAGTGATCCCGCGGCCGATCCTCCGCCGGAATGGACGGCGCCCACACCGCCCCACGGCCTTCCGGTCGTCTCCCCGCCACCGAACATCGCTGAGGCCGACCCGGGGCCGTACCTCGACCTCTCGACGGTCGCGCTGCTCGGACAACCCAAACGCGCGCCGTCCGAGGGCTGGCGCAAATGGCTCTATTACGCGTCGTTCGGATCGGTCAACCTCGGTGACGGGCCCAAGGCCCGCCGCCGGCAGGCGCTCACCGCCGGGATACAGCGGCCATTGCGCGGTTGCCACCGCATCGCGGTGCTGTCGCTGAAGGGCGGGGTCGGCAAGACGACCATCACCGCGACATTGGGCGCCACCTTGGCGTCGCTGCGCGGCGACCGCGTGATCGCCGTCGACGCCAATCCCGACCGCGGCACGCTCAGCCAGAAGGTCCCGCTGGAGACGCCGGCCACGGTGCGGCACCTGCTGCGAGACGCCGAAGGCATCCAGGCCTACAGCGACGTGCGCGCCTACACCTCACAGGGACCGAGCCGGCTCGAGGTGCTCGCCTCCGAAAGCGACCCGGCGGTGTCGGAGGCGTTCAGCTCCGAGGACTACAGGCGCACCCTCGAGGTCCTCGAGCGCTTCTACAGCCTGGTGCTCACCGACTGCGGCACGGGCCTGATGCACTCGGCCATGTCCGCCGTGCTGGCCAGTGCCGACACGCTGGTGGTGGTCAGTTCCGGGTCGGTCGACGGGGCGCGTAGCGCAGCTGCCACGTTGGACTGGCTGGACGCCCACGGACATCAGGACATGGTGCGCAACTCGGTCGCGGTGATCAACGCGGTGCGGCCGCGGTCGGGGAAAGTGGACATGACGAAGGTCGTCGACCATTTCAGCCGGCGATGCCGGGCGGTGCTCGAGGTGCCTTTCGATGCACACCTCGAGGAAGGCGCCGAGATCGACCTCGACCGGCTCAAGCCGGAAACCAGGGCAGCGTTGCTGGAGCTCGCCGCCGCGATCGCGGCCGGATTCCCCGGCGCACGACGCTAGAACCGGGCGGTCACGGTCTCGGGTTGTCCTCCTGGCCGAGCCGACGCAGGAATTCTGGATCGTCGTCCGGCCCGATGACGCGGGTGCGCGGACGGCTCGGAGACACTCGCGTCAGTCGCCAGCCGACATACGCCAGCGTGCACAACACGAGAATCAGGAGCAGATACGCCACGAACAAAACCTCCTTGGTTCGAATATACGCGTCATCGGTAGGCTCGGTTCGTGTCCGACGGTCGCCAGGGAACTCGCCTCGTGGTGGACGTGCTGGCCTATGTGCTGGCACGGCTTGCGCTCGTCGCTGCGGTCGCGGCAGCGATTCTCGGTGTCGGACATCTGCTCGGGCTGCGCGAATTCCCGCTCATCGTCGCGTTGCTCTTCGCGTTGGTGATCGCACTGCCGCTGGGCATCTGGCTGTTCGCGCCGCTGCGGCGCCGCGCCACCGAGAGCATCGCGGCCTTCGACGAACGCAGGCGCCGCGACCGTGAGCAACTACAGGCGAGGCTGCGGGGCGAAGACCCACCGTCCCGAGAATGACCACCACCGCGGTGCGTACCGCGTTCGGGGCCGAATTTGCCGGTGCGGCGGGTTATTTGAACAGCCCGACGTATGGTCTGCCGCCGCACTTCGTTGTCGATGCGCTGCACGACTGCATCGAGCGGTGGCAGACCGGCACGATGGACGTCCCGTCGTTCGACGACCAGGTTCGCGCGGGACGCGCCGGCTACGCCGCGCTGGCGGGCGTGCCCGTGGAGTCGGTCGCCATGGGCAGTACCGTCTCCGGGGCGCTGGGGCTGGTGGCCGCGGCGATCCCCGACGGTAGCCGCGTCGCGGTCCTGCCCGGCGAGTTCACCAGCACGACGTTTCCCTTCGCCGCGCAGTCCGGTCGCGGGGTCACGGTCACCGAGTTGCCCGCCGAGAGGCTCGTCATGGACGCCGCGGACTTCGACGTCGTGGCCGTGAGCCTGGTGCAGTCCGCCACCGGCGCGCTGCTCGATGCCGAGGCGCTACGCCGGACCGTCGCGGGCACCAGCACCGTGACCGTCGTCGACATCACCCAGGCGGTGGGCTGGAAAGCCCTCGACATCGGCTGGGTCGACGTCACCGTCGCCGCGGCCTACAAATGGCTTCTCGCCCCACGGGGCGTGACCTGGATGTCGCTCAGCGACCGCGTGAGCCGGGTGATGACGCCGCACGCGGCGAACTGGTACGCCGCCGAGCAGCCGTGGCAGGCGATCTACGGCCTGCCGATACAGCTCGCCGACGACGCGCGGCGCTTCGACATCTCACCGACCTGGTTCAGCGCGCTGGGCGCCGGGCTGACCCTGCCCTGGCTCGCCACCCTCGACCGGATCGCCGTCGAGCGCCACACGGTCGGTCTGGCCGCTCGGCTGCGCTCGGCGTTGCAGCTGCCCCCGCAGGAGTCGGCGATCGTGTCGCTGCCCATCGACGGCGCGGCCGAACGACTCGCGAGCTCCGGCATCCGCGCATCGGTGCGGGCCGGGGCCGTCCGCGTCGGATTTCACCTCTACAACGACGACAACGACCTCGACCGACTGCTCGACGTGCTCGGCTGACCACGGCGATCGCCCGCGGTGGCATGGGACGGCACGGCCGTACTCGTCGGTAGATTGCGTACCCACCCCCGGGGCGGGTAAGACACCACCATGATTTCGCCTAAAGAGCTATACACACGATGGATAGACGAATTGTGGGCGGGAGATCCCGTTGCGGCCGACCTGGTCACCGAGAATTTCGTGGGACATTGGCCGGGCCGGGACGTTCGCGGCCCCGGAGAGCTCCAGGCCGTCGTCGGGGAGACCCATCAGATGCTCAGCGATCTGAAGTTCGTGATCGAAGTGGAGCCGTTCGTCGACGGCGACATGCTGGCGGCCAGGTGGATCGGCACGGGTGCGGCCCAAGACGGGCCGAAGCGATTCACCGGCAATGACATCCTGCGCATCGAAAACGGCCGTTTCGCGGAGTACTGGACTGGAACCAGCACCGGTTAGCCCGCAGCATCCCGCAGCACCTGCTGGAGCTTGTCGAGCGGATCGCCGGAACCGGGATCCAGCCGCAACGCGTCCCGGGGCGTGTCGACGTCGGGTACCACCGGCGCGGGCGGCGGTGCCGCCGGTGGTGGGGGTGAAGCCAACGGTGGTGCCGGCGGCGGTGGGGGCGGAGCGGTCAGACCGGCCAGCTTGGCCCGCAGCCGCGGGGCCGCGTCGTTGCGGACGGCGCGCCGCTCGGGATCGGGATCGGTGTTGGCTTCAAAGCAACGCTCGGGCGCGTTGCCGACGAGGTCCAACGCGCTGAGGTATCGCTCGCGCGCGGCGTCGGGCCGGTTCTCCCACGCGTCCACGTCGCCTTGGCGTTCGCGGACGAGCTCGAGGTTGATCAGGACCGGACACGACCGATCCCGCGCGGTACGGCTGAGCGCATCCGAGAAGTGAGCGTCGGCGTCAGCGAGGCGGTCGTCGAGCACCGCGAGAGTCCCCGCCGCGAACGGCGCCTTGGCGGGTTCGACGATGTTGAGCAGGCCCATCACCGCGACATCGCCGCGCAGTGCATCGGCGTCGGCGTCGGCGAAGTTCGACACCGCCGAGTGACCCGCCACCACCGTGGAGACGAGTTTCAGCGCGATCGCGAGCACCACGACCACGACGGGCGCCGAGAACAGCAGCAACCGACGGCGCAGGCGCAACCGAGAGGGACGCATCAGACCACCTCGTCGCGCCGGGCCGCGCGGCTGGTGCGGAACTCGCGCAGCGTGAGGTAGATCTCGAACAGCAACAGCACCGCGGCCACCATGGTGAAGACCCAGTACAGGTCGGTCCGGTCGACGGCGGTGGCGCCGGGCTGCGCCGACGAGGCACCGCTCATCTCGGGGGCATCGTCGGTGACCGGGCGCGACGTGTCCCGGGGGACGAACGGCACGACGAGCTGATCGGCGACGGCCTGCAGACGCGAATCGTCGCGGGTCGCGCCGTAACCGAACACCGCGCCGCCGTCCACCGAACCGGGTACGGGGTCGAACTCGCCCTGCGGGGCTTGCGACCCGGGTGCGCCGGAGCCGAAGTAGAACACCAGGTTCTGGGCACCCGGGCTGCGCTGGCCGGCCGCGATCAACTGGTAGCGCAGGACGTTGGCAGCCGCCGCCGCGTTCGCCTCGCCCCCTGCGCCGTCGGGGGCGGCGGTCACGGCCGCGACCACCGGCTTGAGGCTCCAGTTGTCTTCGGACAGCGGCCATTCCACGGAGGAGCGCGCGGCGAACGTGATGAGGGCGAACCGAGCCTGCGGGTAGTGGTCGATGAGCGCGGCGACGTCATCGCGGATATCGGCGATCGCCGAGTCGGCGGAGCGGTCGACGATCAGGAACACGTTGGCGGTCGCGTCGCCGTCGGAGTCCGTCACCGCAGAGTCTTCGGTGTCACCGCCGATGGCGGGTCGGGCCGCAGCGATCAGCATCAGCATCACCGCAAGCGTCAGCGCCGACCACCGCCACACGGTGGCCCACCGCTGACCGGTGCGCGCCAGCTGGCGCATGCTGATGAGCCGCAGCACGACCGCGGCGACAGCGACGGCGATCAGGAGGACCGGCGGTACGACGGGCGAGAAGGTCATCGTCGAAGCACCGCCAACGACAGGCACAGCAGCGCCGACACCACGACCGCGATCGCCAACGGGACCGTCGGGGTGTCGCCGCGGAATCCCGCGAGGGTCGCGGCTCGGTCGGCGTCTGGCGGATGCGCTCGGATGCCGTCCAATTGAGCCGCCGGGTCGGGCCCTACGGGGGCGTACCGTCCGCTCGTGGCCGATACGACGGACCGCACGGGGCCCGGGGACGTCACCAGCGCGTTGACCTGGATTCCGCGCTCCTGCATCAACTCGGTGACCTGCTGGTCGGTGTAGAGCGAGGGGCGGGTCTCGTCCGGCGCGCGTAACTGGCCCGGGCCCAGGTAGATGATCGAACGGCGGCGTTCACCGGGTGGATCGTCGGCGGGGAAGCCCGCGGCGCACAGGGCGAGGACGTCGGCGACGCTCGTCGCATAGTCCACATATGTGACGGGCGCAGTGAACGCGGCGAGGCTGTTCCGTTTGGCCGCGCGTTGGGCGGGCGAAAGCGCGGCGTCATCGGGCAGGCCGGCGAGACCGGCTGCCTCCCCGAGCTTCTCGACCGCAAACTGATGGTCCCGGGTCAGCGGGATGATCCGGCGGTTGATCGAGGTCAATCCGACCCGCTGGGCGCCGAAGGCTCCGGTGCGCTGCGCGAAATAGGACAGGAACGCGCTCGTGCTGGGATCGTCGACCGGTTCGGCGACGCACAACATGACGTCCTCGGGCACGTCGGAGGTCTGGAGCGACCACCACAACCCGCTGGGGCGGGCGCTGGCCAGCACGGCAGCGCCGAACAACAGCACGAGCAGCACGATCGTGACGACCATCGACGCCGTGCGCGCCCGCGCCACCCGCGCGTACTCGGGCAGGCGGGTGAGGCGGACGGTGTTCGCCAACGGCAGCAACCGTCGCCGCAGCTGCTTCGTCGGCACCAGCACCGCGAGCGCGACAGCGCCTGCCAGACAGGCGAATCCGATGACTGCGATCGGCCACCAGGTCAGGGCCACGAGCGGATCAGCTCCTCGGTCGTCGCGCCGGCCTCGACGACGCGCACCGGCGAGGCCGCGTTGAACTGCGCGTCGTCGAGGGCGGCGAGCGTCGGGGCGGCAGGCGCCAGCTCCCCGGATGCGATGTCGTCGAGCTGCATGTATTGCGCCCGTATCCCCGTGGCCTGGTGCAGGAAACTGCGCAGGGTCCGGCTCATCGCCGCACCGGCCTCGGCGTCGGTGAGCTCACCGTGGCGGTGCCGAGCGGCGATGCGCTGCACGCTGCGCGCGAACCGTCGGCGCAGCAGCCGGGCGTGCAGGGAACGCGCCAAGGGCAGGCGCCGGAGTCGCTGCGCCGGTAGTGTCCACATGAAAACGCCGATGTACCAGACGATTACCGCCAATACGAGTAGCGCCCCGAGCCACAACCACCCCGACGAGTACGGCATGGGCCCACCGACGAACCGCAACAGGTCATCCGGCACGGGCGAACACCTCGGTCAATGCGACGAGCCGGGCGCGGATCTCACTGCTGCCGCCGATCCTGGTGTGCGGGACCGCGCGGGCGGTCATGAACTCGTCGAGGCGGTGCGCCCGGGCCTGTTCCGCCTTGCGGTACGCCGCGACCACCCGAGGGCCCAGGGTGGCGGTGTCGAGGACGAACCGGCCGGTGGACACGTCGAATCCGGCCCTGTCGTCGCTCGTGGCACCGACGGCGGGCATGTCGGAGACCGTCGCCCACAGCACGTCGTGGCGGGCGGTCATCCGGGTGACGGCGTCGGTCAGCCGGTCGTCGACATCCGGTTCGTCGGACACCACCACGACCAGCATCGGATGGCGGTAATGCGTTGTGACGTAATCGAGTTGGCAGACGATGTCGCTGCGGCCGGACCCGCGGCCGGCGTGACCGTGGTACCTGTGCAGCAGGCTTTCGATGTGGGTCTCGCCGCGCCGCTGCCGAATGTTGACGCAGCCGCGGGTGTCGCCGAACACCATACCGATCTGGTCGGAACGTCCGAGTGTGATGAGCCCGAACGCCCCCAGGATGTTCATGGCCACATCATGTTTCAACTCGCCACTGGGGGTCAGGGCCGCCATGTTGCGACCGGCGTCGGCGACGAGCAGCAGCTTGTGGTGCTTCTCGGAGACGAACCGCTTGATCAGTACATGACCCGAACGCGCCGACGCCTTCCAGTCGATGTCGCGGACGTCGTCGCCGGGCACGTAGGGCCGCAGATCGTCGAACTCGAGGCTGCGGGTGTGCAACAGTGCGTAGCGGCCGCCTTCGAGCATGCCGCGGGTGTCGGTGCCGAAATGCGTCCTCGCCGTGGTGAGGTGTCTGCCCATACTCGGCCCTAGGGCACTCGAACCGCTTGCAGCACAGCGTCGATGATCAGCTCGGGGGTGACGTTCGCGCTGGCGGCCTCGAAGCCGAGGATGAGCCGGTGCCGCAGCACCCGGTGGGCGAGCTTGGCGATGTCGCCGGGGATGACATGTCCGCGCCCGGACAACAGCGCCAGCGCCCGCGCCGCGTTGCAGAAGGCGATCGTGGCCCGCGGGCTGGCACCGTACTCGATCAACCGGGCCATTTGGCGCGGCAGATATTGGTCGGGCTCACGGGTGACGGTGACCAGTTGGCTGGCGTAGTGCATCAGCGCGCCGTTCATGTGGACCCGACGCACGACGGCGCGCAACCGGCGGATGTCGTCGAGGCCGACGACAGGCCTGCTGCGGTGGTCTTTGTCGTAGAGTCCCGCATCCATCCGGGACATCATCTCCACCTCTTGTTCGGGGGTGGGGTAGTGCACGACATCCTTGAGCATGAACCGGTCGGTCTGGGCTTCCGACAGCGGATAGGTGCCCTCCTGGTCGACGGGATTCTGCGTCGCGATCACCAGGAACGGCTCGGGAATCGGATACTCGGTGCCCGCGATGGTGGTCTGGCGTTCCTCCATTGCCTCCAGCATCGCGCTCTGCGTCTTGGCGCTGGACCGGTTGATCTCGTCGAGCAGCACGATGTTGGTGTGCACCGGCCCGAGTTGGGTGACGAACGAGTTGGTCGCGGACTCGTAGATCTGGGTGCCGATGATGTCGCTGGGGAGCAGGTCGGGCGTGCACTGGATCCGCCGGAACCCGCCGTCGATGGCTTCGGCGATCACGCGCGCGGCGGTCGTCTTGGCCAGCCCCGGCACGCTCTCGATGAGGATGTGACCGCCCGCGAGCAGGCCGATCAGCAACGACTCGCGTAGGTTCTCTTGGCCGACGACCTTGGCCGAGAACGCATCGGAGACCGCGGCGACGACGCGCCGGGCCTCCGCGAGATCGCGCTGGTCGAGTTGAGTTCGTGCTGCGGTCATGGATGCCTCTCGTCTCCGGCTGCCGGATGCGGATACCCGGGCCAGGGTATTCACACACCGCTGATCGGGCGAACAGCCGCGGAGAACGCGAGAGGCTTACGTCAGGAAGCGTTCGACATAGGGTGCGAACCGGGCCTGCAACTCGTGCGGGTCGAGTCCGAACATCTCCGGCGACGTCGCCACCCGTCCCAGCCGGCCCCGCTGGTGGCCCGCGAGGTATCCGGCCATGGCGGCGCGGACATCCTCGGTCATCGGCTCGTCCGCGAGCGCGTAAATCGCTGCAGCAGTGCCCATTTCGTCGGCCATGAAGTCGTCGAACCGGACGTCGATCGAGCGCTCGGCTCCAATGACGTCGCGATCGCGGACCAACGCGGCCAACATGAGCTCGAGGCGATCGATCCAGCATGCGGCGATGTCCTCGACCGGTACCGGTGAGCAGTGCATGCGCGCGGAGTAGGTGAGCATCGCGAGCATCGACAGCACGACGGGGACCGGATCGCGGTGGGTCGCGATCACCACCGCGCCGGGAAACACCCGGTCGAGCACCGGCAGCTGCTCGAGGTGCTGCGGGGACTTGAGCAGCCAGCGCCTGCCCCCACGCAGGAATTGCAGCGCCTTCAGCTGGAGGGCCAGGTGTTCGTAGTGGGGCGTCTGGTCATGGGACAGGTAGTAGTCGCGCCACCGCGGCACATGCGCCAACGTCTCGAACAGCATCGAGCTGAAGTCGTTGGCCAGCAGCTGGATCTCCTCGTGCACGTGGTCGGTCGTCATCTCGTGCATCAGCGCGAAATGCGGCATGACCGCGTTCATGAACTCCACGGCGGCATCCATCCGGCTGCGCCTCGGGTCCGGCTCGACACCGGCTTCCGAGGGCAGTGGGATCGGTTCGTTGCTCTCCCAGTAGGGAAGGGTGCGGAAGGTCGGTCCCGTCGCGAGCAGATTGTGCATGTGGGTGGTGCCCGTGCGGGGCAGGCCGGCGATGACGACCGGCGGGGCCAATTCGATGTCGTGGATCTCGGGATGCCTGGCCAGCAGGTCAGTGAGCAGCAGGCGGTTCTTCAGCAACTGCACCAGCTGGGCATGGAAGTTCACCACCCCGGCGTCGCTCAGCCCCGGAATCTCCTGTAGCGCAGCGAGATACACATCGAGTCGTTCGCGGTAATCGTCGGGGCCGAAGTCGTCGAGGCCGGTTTCCGCGCTGGCCTTGGCGTGCAGGGCGTCGGCGTCGAGCGGGCACTCGGGTGCCATCGCCGCCATCATGTCGCGAATCGGCTGGATCGCCTCCGGGAAGCGGGGCTCGGCGAGGTCGTCGAGGACAACGGGCGACGCTGATGAGATGTCGGTCACAGATAGTTATGTTACTGTCAGTTTCGTAATGACGACGGAAATTGGCCGACCCCGCGACAAGCGCATCGACGACGCAGTGCTGAGCGCGACGGTCGACCTGCTCGGGTCCACCGGTTACGCGGACCTCACCGTCGATGCGATCGCCCGGCGCGCGGGCACGAGCAAGCCCGCCATCTACCGCCGATGGCCGGGCAAAGCGCACCTCGTGCACGAGGCGGTGTTTCCGCTCGGCTCGGCGACCGAGCTCCCCGACACCGGATCACTGGCCGGTGACATCCGTGAGATGGTCAGCCGCACGGTCGGCGTGCTCACCACTCCTGCCGCGCGCGCCGCGCTGCCCGGACTGGTCGCGGAGATGGCCGCCGATACCGCGCTGCACGCCGCGCTGCTGGAACGTTTCTCGCACGTGCTCTCGCGCGGGCTGACCGAACGGCTCGACGCGGCGGCGGGCCGCGGCGAGGTACGACCGGAGGTGTCGGCCGCCGACGTCGTCGAGGCCATGGCCGGCATGACGTTTCTTTGTCTGATCACCCGCGGGGATCGCCTCGACGACGCATGGGTGGATCGAGCCGCCACTTTCATCACGAGAGGAATCAGCGCATGACGCACGAATCCACTTCCGCGGCGAGCCGCGAATCCACTGAAGCGTGGCGAGAACTGCTCGACACCCTGGGTGGCCTGGACCGCAGCTTTCTCGAGGGGGACCGCGCTGTCTCCGACGACCGCCACATCGCCGACGGCTACCGCATGCTCGCCACCACGCTGGGCGTCGCGTTCGACACCTATCTGTTCGCCGAGCCGAGCCGACCCGTGTGGATCGAGCTCAACACCCCGTTCCGCCGCGACCGCCGGTGGGGCGGGGACAACACCGACGCCTACTACTTCATGTGCCCGGTCGACCCCAAACGCCGCTACCGCATCAGCGGTAACAAGGGCGACAGCGTCTACTTCTCGGTGACCGCCTACAACGAGCCGTCCCCCGGTGCGTGGTCGGATCGGATCGTGGCGCTGGTGCGCGACGACGACCTCGAGTTGGATGCCGACGGCAACTTCTCCTTCGAGTACGGCCCGACCGACGGCGGTGTGGTGCTGGTGACCCGCGACTACCAGGCCGACCCGCTGACGGGTCGCCCGGTGTCCTGGCACATAGAGGCGCTCGACGAGCCCGAGCCGATCCGGCACGGCGACGCCGAGACCGCCGCGGCGCTGCGGGCCAGTGCGGCGTGGCTGCGCACGATGTTCGCGATCGTGCCGCTGGCGGTGGGTGTGCGGGTCGATGACAACCGCACTCTGGGCCATGAGATCTCGCAGGTGGCAAACCAATTCGCCGATCCGTATCAGGTTCCGGATGCGAACTTCGGCTGGTCTGCGCGCGACGCGTGCTACGCCTACGGCAGCTTCGTGCTCTCCGACGATGAGGCGCTCGTCGTCACGCACCGGCCGCCGGCATGCCGGTTCTGGAACCTCGTCGTATGGAACCAGTTCATGGCAGGCGTCACCGACGAGAAGACGTCGATCAACGGCTACAGCGCGGTGCCCAACTCCGACGGTTCGGTCACCGCCGTCATCTCCCGCGGTATGACCGCACACCCGAATTCCATCAGCACGGTGGACTATCCGCGCGGCAACCTGGCGTTCCGATGGTTCCTCGCCGACGCGGTGCCCGCCAAGCCGGAGGTGACGTTGGTCAAGGTCGCCGACGCTCCGACCGCCGTCACCTAATAGCGATTTGTGCGTGATTTCGTTCGCTCAGCAATCGTTTTCACGCACAAATCGCGAGCGCCAGCGCGACCGCCACGGCCCACACCAGCATCGTCAACCCCGTGTCGCGCAGCACCGGGATGAGGTCTTTGCCGCCGCGGCCTCGGCGCACCGGCGCGGCCGCGCGTACCGCGAGCGGCAGCGCCACCAGGCCGACCGCCGCCCACGGCGTCGCGAGCATCAGCACCAGCGTCAACGCGAACGCCACGACCAGCAGCGCCTGGTACAGCAGCCGGGTGCGGGCATCGCCGAGCCGCACCGCCAGCGTGATCTTCCCCGACTCCTTGTCGGTCGGGACGTCGCGCAGATTGTTGGCCACCAGTACCGCCGATGACATGCACCCCATCGCCACCGCGACGGCGACGCCCACCCAGTCGATCCGCAGCGCCTGGGTGTACTGCGTGCCCAGCACCGCGACCAACCCGAAGAACACGAACACCGCGACCTCGCCGAGTCCGAGGTAGCCGTACGGCTTCGACCCGCCGGTGTAGAGCCACGCCCCGGCGATGCACACCGCCCCGACCGCGATCAGCCACGGGGCGCTCACCGCCGCCAGCACCACACCGGCGACAGCGGCGACCACGAGGCTCACCACCGCGGCGGTCAGCACGGCACGCGGACTGGCGACCTTCGACCCCACCAGCCGCAGCGGGCCCGCCCGCACGTCGTCGGTGCCGCGGATCCCGTCGGAATAGTCGTTGGCGTAGTTGACCCCGACGATCATCGCGACCGCGACAGCCAGTGCGAGCAGCGCCCTCCACCAGCACGCGGCCTGCAGCCACGCCGCGGCGCCGGTGCCCGCGATCACGGGTGCGATCGCGTTGGGCAGGGTGCGCGGACGAGCGCCCTCGACCCACTGCGCGAATGTCGCCACGAGCGCCAGTCTCGCACGGCTGCAGACCGTGGCAGACTGAGCGCATGGAGGACCGGCTCAGCAAGGCGGAGATTCGCAAGGACGCCGTGCAGGAGATCTTCGACTCCGGCATATCGACCGTCGGCGAGGTGGCGTCGATCATCACCACCGCGGTCAAGGACGTCGCCAACGCGATCGGCGGCTTTGCGACCGACGCGTTCGAGATCCGCGACACCGTGCGGCGCGCGTCGCAACAGCTCGACGAAACCGACGACCAACCGCGCGCGTAGCCGTGCTGGGAGTCATCGGCGGGAGCGGTTTCTACAGCTTCTTCGGCTCGGACGCCCGCAGCGTCACCCTCGACACCCCCTACGGTGCGCCGAGCGCCCCGATCACCGTCGGCGCCGTCGGCGAGCACGAGGTGGCGTTCCTGCCGCGCCACGGAGTCGACCACGAGTTCTCCCCGCACACCGTCCCGTACCGGGCGAACATGTGGGCGCTGCGTTCACTCGGGGTGCGACGCATCTTCGCGCCGTGCGCGGTCGGCAGCCTCACGCCCGCGCTGGGGCCCGGGGCCATGGTGGTGCCCGACCAGCTCGTCGATCGCACCCGCGGACGCGCCGACACCTACTTCGACTCCGGTGGCATCCATGTCGCGTTCGCCGACCCGTACTGCCCGAGCCTGCGTGCTGCGGCCACCCTGCCCGGCGTCGTCGACGGCGGAACCATGGTGGTGGTGCAGGGGCCGCGGTTCTCCACCCGCGCCGAAAGTCGGTGGTTCGCGAATCAGGGTTTCACCCTGGTCAACATGACCGGCTACCCCGAGGCGGCGTTAGCTCGAGAACTTGAGATGTGCTACGCCGCAATCGCATTGGTGACCGATCTGGACGCCGGCATCGACAGCGGAACTGCCGTGCGCACCGTCGACGTGTTCGCCGAATTCCAACGCAACCTGGTGCCGTTCAAAAAGCTCGTGCACGAGGCCATCAACCAGGTGACGGTCGAACAGACCTGCACGCACTGCCTGGCGCACGACGGTGTCCGACTGCCGTTCGAACTTCCGTGAGAGTCCTGCTGACCGGCGCCGCCGGATTCATCGGGGCCCGGATCCACGACGCACTACGCGACGCCGGCCACGATGTGATCGCCGTCGACGCGATGCTGACCGCCGCCCACGGCCCGGGCGTCGAACCACCTCCCGGCTGCCAGGTGGTAGATGTCCGCGACGCATCCGCGCTGGCACCGCTGATGACGGACGTCGACGTGGTGTGCCATCAGGCGGCCGTGGTCGGTGCGGGTGTCAACGCCGCCGATGCGCCCGCGTACGGCTCGCACAACGACTACGGGACTGCGGTGGTGCTGGCCGAGATGTTCGCGGCGGGCTGTCAACGACTGGTGTTGGCGTCGTCGATGGTGGTCTACGGTCAGGGCCGCTACGACTGCGCCGAGCACGGACCGGTCGACCCCCACCCGCGCACGCGCGCCGACCTCGACGCCGGCCTCTTCGAGCACCGCTGCCCGCTGTGCGGTGAAGTCGTCTCATGGCGACTGGTGCCCGAGGACGCGCCGCTGCGGCCTCGCAGCCTGTACGCCGCCAGCAAAACCGCGCAGGAGCATTACGCGCTCGCGTGGACGGAGGCCGTCGGGGGCGCGGTCACCGCGCTGCGCTACCACAACGTCTACGGGCCCTACATGCCCCGCGACACCCCGTACTCGGGGGTGGCGGCTATCTTCCGTTCTGAGCTTGAATCCGGCGATGTACCAAGGGTATTCGAAGACGGCGGGCAGATGCGCGATTTCGTGCACGTCGATGACGTGGCGGCGGCCAACGTCGCGGCCGTGGAATCCGCGCGCGGGGGATTCGAGGCGTTCAACGTGTGCTCGGGACGGCCGATCTCGATACTCGAGGTGGCCACCGCGCTGTGCGAGGCGCGGGGTGACGCCCCGCCGGTGGTCACCGGCCAATACCGCAGCGGAGACGTCCGCCACATCGTCGCCGACCCCGCGCGCGCCGGCGAGGTGCTCGGGTTCTGCGCGGCGGTGGACCCGCTCGACGGGTTGCGCGAGTTCGCGTTCGCGCCGTTGCGGGCCTGATGCGCCGCATCGTTCGCCTGCTCGTTATCGTCACGCTCGTGACGTCCGGTCTGATGGGTCTGCTGTGGTCTGCGCAGCGGCGGTTGGTCTACTTTCCGTCGCCGGGCCCGGTGCCGTCCGCCGCCACGGTGGCGCGCAACGGACAAGACGTGGTGATCGAAACCGACGACGGAATCCGTTTGGACGCCTGGTACTTCCCGGTCGACGGCGACGGGCCCGCCGTGCTGGTGCTGCCGGGCAACGGCGGAGACCGGTCGATGCGCGCGCCGCTGGCCGTGGCGCTCAACCGGATGGGCTCCTCGGCACTGCTGGTGGACTACCGCGGTTTCGGGGGCAACCCGGGCCGCCCGTCGGAGGACGGTCTGGCCGCCGACGCGCGGGCCGCGCAATCGTGGCTGGCCGCGCAGCCCGGCGTCGACCAGATCGTCTACTTCGGCGAATCCCTCGGCGCCGCAGTCGCTATCGGACTGGCCGTCGAGCGGCCGCCCCGTGCGTTGATACTGCGTTCGCCGTTCACCTCGCTGCCCGACGTCGGGGCGGTGCACTATCCGTGGCTGCCGGTGCGGTGGCTGCTGATGGACCGCTATCCGTCGCTGGACCGGATTCCGTCGGTGCACGTGCCGCTACTGGTGATCGCCGGAGACCGCGACGACGTCGTCCCCGAGCCGATGAGCCGGCGGCTCTACGACGCGGCGAACGAGCCGAAGAGCTACGAGCTGGTGCCCGGCGCCGGGCACAACGACCTCGAGTTGCTGGTCGGCAAGCAGATGCTCGACGCGATCCGGCGACTCCTGTCCCAGGCATGAACCGGCCTCGCCATACTGGCCGGGTGAAACCAGCGATTTGTGAACAGTTCGGCATCGACTTCCCGTTGTTCGCGTTCAGCCACTGCCGCGACGTGGTGGCTGCGGTGTCCAACGCGGGCGGCTTCGGCGTGCTGGGCGGGACGGCGTACACACCCGAGCAGCTCGACCAGGAGTTGTCCTGGATCGATGACCACGTCGGGGGCAAGCCGTACGGCGTCGACCTGATCGTCCCCGCCCGCTACGAGGGCAAGGGCGAGGACCTGACGATGAGCGACCTCGCAGGTCGGATCCCCGACGAATACCGCGGCTTCGTCACCGAGCTGTTGGCCGCGCACGACATCGAGGCCGAGGAGGCGCCGCGGTTCGGCAACGCCGCCCTGTCGGGCAACACCGGCAAGGACCTGCTGGATGTGGCGATGAACCACCCGATCCGGTTGATCGCCAACGCGTTGGGCGTCCCGCCCGGTTACATGATCAAGGCCGGCAAGGAGAACGGCGTGCCGGTGGCGGCCCTGGTCGGTGCCAAGGAGCACGCCGTCAAGCAGGCGCAGGCGGGCGTCGATTTGATCGTCGCTCAGGGCACCGAGGCCGGTGGGCACTGCGGTGAGGTGACGACGCTGGTGCTGGTGCCCGAGGTGTTGGAGGCGCTTGCGGCGATCGGTAGCGACATCCCGGTGCTCGCCGCGGGCGGGATCGTCACGGGCAGGCAGATGGCCGCGACGGTGGCGATGGGCGCGGCGGGCGCCTGGACGGGTTCGGTCTGGCTGACCACCGAGGAGGCGGAGACGGCGCCCTACACCAAGGAGAAGTTCCTGGCCGCCTCGTCGCGAGACACCGTCCGATCGGCGGGTAGAACCGGAAAGCCTGCGCGCCAATTGGTTTCGGACTGGACCCAGGCGTGGCTGCCGAACGAGGGCGGCCAGAAGCCGCTGCCGCTTCCGCTGCAGTCGATGCTCGCCGAACCCGTCGTGCGTCGCATCGACGTGCTGGCCGCCCAGGGACATCCCGGCGCGCAGGCGTTGGCGACGTACTTCGTCGGACAAGGGGTCGGGCTGATGAACAAAGTCAAGCCCGCGCGCGAGGTGGTGCGCGAGTTCATCGAGGACTACGTCGCCGCGACCGAACGCCTGAGCAACTCGCTACCGGACTAGCGCACCAAATCGTCAGGCGTCGAACGTGATCCGCACCGAGATCGGGTCGCTTTCCATCGCCCGCATGGTCAACGCGGTCGCCGACTGACCGAGCCTGCCCGCGCCGCCGAAGCTGCGTGCGCGGGCACGCACGTCATCGTCGGGTTCGAATGTCGCGGTGCCCGTGCGCCATTCGTCGTTGACGCGCACCCGCACATGAGGGTTCGCGGCGATGTTGTACGCCCAGCCCGCGCGGCGGCCGTGCTGAGAGATCACCCACACACCGGTGTCGTCGGCGCGGCCCGCCAGCGGCACGAGCCGCGGTTCCCCGCTTTTGCGGCCGATCGTCTCGAGGTCGACCACCAGCGGCGACCGGATACCGACGCGGTCCAGCGCGGCGACCAACGGGTTCATCAGGACACGACCCAGTTGCCGCTCGAACTTGAACTTGCGCACCGCCTTGTCGGCACTCCGTGTGGCCATCTCGAACCTCCTCGTGGGATCAGGTTGACCACGATAATTGAGTGATCACTCAAAAACAACCCCGAGACGATGAGCGAGAATCCCTCGTCGCGAAAAGTCAACGTCCAGGGATGCGGTTTCGCCGACGAAGAAGTCAGTCCGCCGCCAGCGGCAACCGCACCTCGAAGCGTGCGCCGGTGCCCAGGTTGCGCGCGGACAACGTCCCGCGATGGGCCTGCACCAGACCCGCGGCGATCGCCAGGCCCAGCCCCGACCCGCTGGGCAGCGACGAATCGGCACGCGGCACGCGATCGTTGGACCCTCGGTAGGCGACGTCGAACACCCGGGGCAGATCGGCCTCGTCGATACCGACCCCGGTGTCGTCGACGCGCGCCCACGCGCCGTTCTCGTCCGAGCCCAGTGACAGCGACACCCGGCCGCCCTCCGGCGTGTGTGCGATCGCGTTGGCCACCAGGTTGGACAGCACCCGCACCAGCGCGCGGTCGCTGCCCAGCACCCGCACCGGCGCCTGCGGCAGCTCGGCCGTCAACGCCACACCCGCACGCTCGGCGGCGATCCGGTGCGCGGTCAGCACGTCGTCGACCACCTCGTCCAGCGCCACCTTGTCGAACACCGGTTGGACCGCACCCGCGTTGATCTTCGACATCTCGAACAGGTCGTCGACCATCTCGGATAGCCGGACAGACTCCTGCTCAATGGTTTTGGCGTGTACGCGAACCTCGGCGTCGGGTACCACGCCGTCGGCGATCGCCTCGGACACCGCCCGTATCCCGGCCAGCGGGGTCCGCAGATCGTGGCTGACGAACGCGACCAGCCTGCGGCGCGACTGCTCGGCGGCCCGTTCCGACTCGCGGATCTCCTGCTCCCATACCGTGCGGCGGGCCTGATAGCGCGCCAGCATCACCGCGGCCGGGATCGTCACCACCGAGACGATCACCAGGACGATCGCGGTCTTCTCGAACGTTTCGGTGATCATGAAGCGGCTGGCGCCGAGCACACCGGTGAACGTCGCCAAGACCGGGATGAGCACCAGCGCCACCATGCTGACCGCCAGCGACCACGACCGGGCCAGACGGATGACGAGCGCGCCCGCGAGCACCACCGGAACCGAACATGCCAGCGCCAACCCGATGATCTCCCACAGGTCGGACGGCACTAGGCGCTCTGCCCTTCCGGGGACCGTGCCTCGCTGCTCCACAGATAGCCGCGACCCCACACCGTCTGCACCCTGTGGTGCTCACCGAGCTTCGACCGCAGCCGCTTGACGTGCACGGTCACCGTCGACAGGTCACCGAAATCCCAGTGCCACACCTGTTTGAGCAGTTCCTCGCGGCTGAACACGACGTCGGTGTGGGTGAGGAAGAACAGCAGCAGGTCGAACTCGCGGTTGGTCAGCGACACCGGCTGCCCGTCGACGGTCACGGTGCGTGCGGCCGTCGACACGGTCAGGCCGCCGACCGTGATGTCCAACGCGCGCCGACCCGTCGGTGCGGGCGCGCGCCGCAGCACCGAGCGCACCCGCAGCGCCAGTTCGCGCGGGCTGAACGGTTTGGTCAGGTAGTCATCGGCGCCGGCCTCCAGGCCCGCGATCCGGTCGTCCTCCTCGCCGAGCGCGGTCAGCAGGATCACCGGCACCGCGTAGCCGCCGCGCTGGCGCAGGTTGCGGCACAGCGTCAGCCCGTCGGGCCCCGGCATCATCACGTCGAGCACCGCGACGTCGATGTGCTGGGAGCCCAGCAACCGCAGGGCCTCGGCTCCGTCGTGCGCGATCGCGACGTCGAGCCCGTCGCGCTCGAGATAGCGACGCACGACATCACGCACGACGCTGTCGTCGTCGGCGATCAATACCCGCGTCACAGTTTCCGAGAGTAGCCCGATGTGGCGACTACCTGCGCCGATGTCACGGATTCGTCATTGATCCACTGGTCGGTGCGGTCGGCGGCTGGTTAGCCTCGAACCCATGCCCGACTGTCCGGTGACCGTGGTGCTGCCGTGCCTGAACGAGGCGCAGTCCCTGCCCGGCGTGCTCGCGGCGATCCCCGACGGATACCGGCCGTTGGTGGTCGACAACAACAGCACCGACGCGACCGCGGACGTCGCCCGCGAGCATGGAGCGCAGGTGGTCGCCGAGAAGCGCCCCGGTTACGGCGCCGCAGTGCACGCCGGGGTGGTGGCGGCAGCGACGCCCATCGTGGCGGTCCTGGACGCCGACGGCTCACTGGACCCTGGTGACCTGCCCGCGCTTGTCGACGACCTGCACCGGGGGGCCGATATGGCGATCGGGCGGCGCCGGCCGGTGCCGGGGCTCACGTGGCCGTGGCACGCCCGCCTCGGCACCGCGGCGGTGTGCTGGCGGCTGCGGCAGCGCCATGGCCTGGCGGTGCACGACATCGCTCCGATGCGGGTCACCCGCCGCGACGCGCTGCTCGATCTCGGCGTCAGCGACCGCCGCTCCGGTTACCCGCTCGAACTGTTGGTGCGGGCGGCCGCCGCCGGGTGGCGCGTCGTCGAGCGCGATGTCGCCTACCGGGCGCGCACCGGCGGCAAGTCCAAGGTCAGCGGGTCGATCCGCGGTAGCGCGGTGGCGGCCTTCGACTTCTGGCGGGTGATCTCGTGACGGTACTGGCCGTGACGGTGTTGGTGGTGGCGAAGGCGCCGGTGCCGGGTCTGGCGAAGACGCGCCTCGCGGCGACGATCGGCGACGTCGCCGCGGCCGACCTCGCTGCCGCCGCCCTGCTCGACACCCTCGACGCGGTCGCCGCCACCCCCGTCGGCCACCGGGTCGTCGCGATGACCGGCGATCTGAGACACGGCAGCCGAGGTGACGAAATCGTTTCTCGCCTAGATAAATTCACGGTGATACCCCAACGTGGCGCCGACTTCGCCGAGCGATTGGCCAACGCGCACACCGACGCTGCCACCGGCAACCCCGTACTGCAGATCGGCATGGACACCCCGCAGGTCAGCGCCGGCCTACTCGCCGAGTGCTGCCACGAGCTGATGCGAGCCGACGCGGTCCTGGGGCCCGCCAGCGACGGCGGATGGTGGGTGCTCGGTGTTTCGCACCCATCCATGGCCGAATGCCTGCGGAGTGTGCCGATGTCACGGTCGGACACCGGCGCGTTGACCCTGGCGGCGTTGCGCGACAACGGAGTGGATGTCAAGACGGTCGACGAGCTCGCCGACTTCGACACCATCGACGACATCGACGCGGTGCGCAGCCGATGCGCGCCCAACAGCCGGTTCGCTCGAGCGGTCGAGGCGGTTTTCGCCTGATGCTGGGCAACCTCTACGACTGCGCACTCGACGGAGAGCGGTGCTGGATCCGCAGCGATGACGGTGAGGTACAGGCGCTTCCGGTGCATCGCTGGATCGGCGGCGCGCATGCCGATTGCCGGTTCGACCGGGCCATCGTCGAATTGTGCGAAGGACCGACCATCGATTTGGGCTGTGGCCCGGGGCGGTTGGTGATCGAATTGACCCGCCGAGGCATCCCCGCTCTCGGTGTCGACCAGTCCGCGACCGCCGTCGGACTCGCGCGGCGCAACGGTGCACCCGTGTTGCGCCGAGACGTGTTCGGACAGCTGCCCGCGACCGGCCGGTGGCAGACCGTGCTGCTTGCCGACGGCAACGTGGGCCTCGGCGGCGACCCGTTTCGGATGCTGCACAGGGCAGCAGAGCTGCTGCGCCGCGGCGGTCGGTGCATCGCCGAATTCGAGGCGCTCAGGCAGGGTGTCCGCAATCGCTGGGTCCGGCTCGAGTCGTCGCGGGTGGTGGGCCCCTGGTTTCCGTGGGCGTCGGTGGGCATCGACTGCGCCGCAGAGGTCGCCGAGACCGCGGGGCTGGCGTTGACCCGGGTCCACCCGATCGGCAACCGGGTGGTCGCCAGCCTGACGTTGGCCTAGCCTTCGGTCGTCACCAGCCGTGCGGCGTAGAGCACCGCGCTGATCCCGAACAGCGCGGCCGTCAGCAGCAACCACCTGCCCAGGTACGGGTCTTGGGTCTGTCCCGTCGCGGCCAGCGCGACCGGCCCGCCTTGTTTGATGATGCCGGGCAGAAACAGCAGCAGCGTCAACGCCGAGCCGAGCGCCGGTACCCGCACATAGTTCAGCAGCGGGACACGCAACCGGGGAATCCTGGTGCCGCGCACCAGGACCCGGTCGGCCAACGTGTAGATCGGAAACAGCACGAGATCGTGTACGACGATCGCCGCGGCGAACCACACCGCGATGGACTGCCACCATGTGCGGGTGTTCCACAACGCGGCCGGCGTGAGGGTGGCCAGCACGTAACCGAACAGCGCGAAGCCGGCCACCAATGTCAGCAGGTGCAGCGGATGCGATCCGTAGACGGCGCGAAACCGGCCCATGTCAGTCACCCGCCCGGAAGTCGATCGAACCCACCCATTTGGTGTTGTGCACGCCGGGCAACGCAGGCACGATGATGCGGGCCGGGAAACCGTGATCCGGTGACAGGTCGACGCCGTTGACCCTCAACGCCAGCAGCGCGTCGGGGTGTAGGACCTGATTACGTTGCAGCGTCGCACGATTGAAGGCACCCCGCCGCTCCACGGACCGGACGAACGCCGACACCGGCGAAGGCACACCGGCCAACTGCGCGAGATCCCGCAGCGGCACGCCTGTCCACGTCTCTGTCGTCGACCAGCCTTCGACACAGGCGATGGGCAGGCGGGCGGTGTGCTGGGGCATCGCGGTGAGCCCGGCGCGGTCCAGCACCACCGGCGACGGGCCTCCGGTCAGGGTGAGTCGCCAGCGCTCGCCGGTGAGCTCCGGTGTGATCCTGGCCGCCGCAGCGGTTCTGTTGACCTGGAAGTCATTCGGGCCATCGCCGCGGGTCCGTCCGCGGGGCAGGAGCAGCGCGGCCTGCCTGGTCCATCCGCCGATGGTCTGCCCGGCGGTCAGAACCGCCACCAACGCCGCCCCGCCACCCACCAGAGCGAGCGCACCGCGGCGACTCATCGTCACCGGATCCGGGTCCGCGGGCGCCAACCCGTCGGGCTCATACGGATCGGCGACGGTGTCCTCGCGCGACGTGCGCAGCACCGCGCGCATCGACCGTGACCGCAACCCCTCGCGCAGCCGTGGGAGCTTGATCGCGACGTGCAGGACGAACCCCGCGATGAACACCCAGGCGCCGAAGTAGTGAGCGGTGTAGAAGCTGAAGCCGAAGATGTAGTCGTACTGGATGTTGAGCACTCCGGTGACGACCTCGAACAGCACTCCGCCGACCAGCATCAACAACGAAATCCGTTCGAGCAGTTGAGCGATCGAACGCGTGGGCGGCCAGGCGAACAGGCGGGGAATCACCGACCACAGCTTCGCGAGCACGACCGGTACGAGCACCAGGCCCAGCCCGACGTGCAACCCCTGCGTCAGCCGGTACAGCCAGGACGGATCGGTGGGCCAGTCGAACGTCGGAAGCTTGAGCCAGCCCACATCGCCCGGTATGGCCTGACCGAACTGCGGCCCGTAGGCGATGTAGGACAGCAGCCCGGTGAAGATGACCACCGGCAGCCCGATCAGCAGCACCGTGCCGAACACCGACGTCAGCCACAAACCGCGCAGCGGACTACGCCAGCGGATCGCCCGCTGTACCCGGGGCCGGTTGCCGGGTTGCACGGTTCCAGGGTCGCGGCAAGTGCCTACGGATGTGCGTGGTGACCCGCGACCGTTACCAATTCGTCAGAATGAAGTGGTTGAGCAGCAGGGCGCCCACCACGTTGACGCCGAGCCACCAGCGGTGTGACCGCGGCGGTAGCAGCGCCCCGGCCGCGGTCAGCCAGACGGTGAACGGCAACCAGATGCGTTCGGTCTCGGCCTTGCTCAGCATCGACAGGTCGGCGAACAGGATCGCCAGCAGTGCGCCGAGAAGAATCATGGGCAGGCCGGGCCGACGCCGGATCGCCGCGATGTCGAACAGCCTGCCCAGACCGGCCACGCTGCCCAGGCCGATCGCGCACACGACGGAAGCGAAGTTCGCCCAACCCCAGTACTGGAACGGCCGGTCGTTGGCGATGCCCTGCCAATAGCGTTCCTGCACCAGGTGATAGCCGTCGAACCACCAGAATCCCAACACCGCGAACACCACCACCACGGCGAGGACGACCCCGACCGCTGGTACCGCGGCACGAGCCGCGGCCCGCCAGTCGGACGCGCACATCAGCACCGCGAGCGCAGGTAAGGCCATCAGGACCAGTCCGTAGTTGAGGAAGAGGCCCCAGCCCAGCAGCAGACCGCCCCCCGCCGCGGCGAGGACGGGCCAGCGCACCGTGCTCCCGATCGCCATCGCCAGCAGCGCGACACCCCACGCCGCGACTCCCGCGAAGTAGCCGTCGGCCGACACCGCGATCCAGATCGCCGTGGGCGCAACGGCGACGAAAGGGGCCGCGAGCCGCGCGGTCGCTTCCCCCGTCAGCGCGCGCAACGCGACGACGATGGCGGCCGCGGCGCTGGTTCCCACCAGCAGGCACAGCAGGCCGGCCCATGCGCCGCCACCGAGCCCGATGCGGTCGAGCCACACGAACGTGAGCAGCGCCCCGGGGGGATGGCCCGATACGTGGGTGATCCACGAATCGGGTTGATAGTCAAGAATTCTGTCGGAGAATGTGCGCAGCGCGTGGGGTATGTCGGTGACGGTGGGAACCTGACGCAGGTACTCGTGGCGGGCTGCCAGCCTGCCGGCGAAACCGCGCTGCCAGCCGTCGATCATGGCCAGCGAGAACGCCCATGCGCACGCCGTCGCCCATGTCGCCCACGGCAACGCACGCCACGACAGTCGTTGCGCGACCGTCGGCCCCCACCACACCACCGCGCCGCCGATCACGACAGCGGGGACCGTGCCCCACCCGACGTGAGCGTTCCACCATCCGAAGATCGGCGCGGTGTCGGCGAACTGGCGTATCCGGGCGGGTGTCGCGTTGATCAGTGGCGTGACGATCCCCAGGTTCAGGTGCGGTACGACGAACGCGGTGACCACCAGCAACGCACCGACGGCGACCGCCACGATCTCCTTGCGACTGGTCCGCATCCCGTCACCCTATTCGCCCCCGCACCGGAGGTCACACATTCGTCGCCCCGGCGGCGCGGGCCTGTTCCGCCACGCCGGGTCGCCGATGAAGCAGTGATCGGACGGGCCTTCGCCGGGTGCCGCTGGTCCCGAGAGATACGGACCGAACGGTCCATAACATGGGTACGCTGGAACCATGCCACGCCCCCGCCAGTTCGACGAAGCCGAGGTGATCTGCGCGGCCCGCGACGAGTTCTGGTCGCGCGGCTACGCGGGCACCTCCGTTGACAACCTCACCGCCGCAACGGGTCTCG
Source organism: Mycobacterium sp. IS-1590 (assembly GCF_001500025.1). GTDB lineage: Bacteria > Actinomycetota > Actinomycetes > Mycobacteriales > Mycobacteriaceae > Mycobacterium. Next base: position 158,109 of record NZ_LQIW01000003.1, read on the forward strand.
GCAAGGGCAGCCTTTACGGCGCGTTCGGCGACAAGCACACACTGTATCTGCGCGCCCTGGACGACTGGATCGCCGACTCGATGGCGAAGGTGCGCAGACAACTTCAAGACCCCCGGCGTGGCGCCTACGACCGGCTGGTGCGGCACGTGCGCGCGGAAGCGAAGGCCATCGCCGCCGACAAGACGTTGCGCGGGTGCATGATCGCCAAGAGCGCGGCCGAGCTCAGCGCCACCGACCCCGCCGTCGAGCGTGCTGTCGAACGGGCGTACCGCGAGTGGCGCACACTGCTGGCCGACTGCATCGAGGCGGCCCAGCGCGACGGCTCGATCGACTCCGATCGCGACCCACGGACACTGGCGACGGTGCTGTTGGGTTTCCTGCGCGGGCTGGAGGCGCTGCACAAAGGCGGTGTCAAATCGTCCCAGCTCATTGCGGCCGCCGACGAGGTCATCAGCCTCATATCGCGTGCCTGAACCTGTCCTGGAATACATCTTCGCGCGCCAGTGTCTCTGGTTATTGACCAATTAGTCCATAACTAAGGAGCGCGGCGATGGCACTACTCGTAGACAAGACAGCGGTGATCACCGGCGGCAGCACGGGTATCGGGCTCGCCACCGCGAAGAGGCTGGCCGAGGAGGGCGCCTACGTGTTCATCACCGGCCGCAGGCAGGCCGAACTGGAGGCCGCGGCCAAAGAGATCGGCGACAACGTCACCGTGGTGCAGGGCGACGTCGCCGACCCCGAGGACCTGGACCGCCTCTACGCCGCGGTTGCCGACCGCGGTGGGCGCATCGACGTGCTGTTCGCCAACGCCGCGGTGATCGACGTCGCGCGCCTCGGCGAGATCACCGAACGACACCTCGATTACCTGCTCGACATCGATTTCAAGGGTCTGGTGTTCACCGTGCAGAAGGCGCTGCCGCTGCTCGCGGACGGGGCGTCGGTCATCTTGAACTCGTCGAACACCAACGCGAAAGGCTCCGAGGGCATCGGCATCTACGCGGCGATCAAGGCGGCGGTGCGATCGCTGGCCCGAACGTGGGCAAGTGAGTTGCGCGATCGCAATATTCGGGTCAACGTGGTCAGCCCCGGTGCCACCGAAACCCCGGGCCTCAACGATCTCGCCCACGTTCTGGTCCCCGGACCCAACGCCGTCGAGGAGTTCGACAGCCAACAGCGCAGCGTCATCCCGATGGGTCGCCGCGCAACGCCCGAGGAGGTCGCCAACGCGGTGTTGTTCCTGGCGTCGGACCTGAGCACCTACACCACAGGTGCCGACATCCCCGTCGACGGCGGCACCAACCAGATCTGACCGCGCGCTGGTCAGTACAGCCGGGTGCGGGTGTTCTCGTCGCTGTAGTACTCGTCGAGCTGGTCCTGACTCCAATCGGGACGGATCGACTTGAGCAGCTGCGCGACGCTCGGCAGCGCCGACGGGTTCCATGTCGACGGGTCCCAGGTTTCTGAACGCAGAAAAGCCTTGGCGCAGTGGAAGAACACCTCTTCGACCCCGACTTCCAACGCGAGGATCGGACGCTTGCCCTTGACCGCAAGCGCGTCGAAATAGTCGGCGTCCGAGACGATCGCGGCGGTGCCATTGATGCGCAGGGTGTCGCCACGGCCGGGGATGAGGAACACCGTGCCGACATGCGGATTCTGCAGCACGTTGAGATAGCCGTCGACCCGTTTGTTGCCCGGCCGCTCCGGGATCGCGATCGTGGTGTCGTCGATGACGTGCACGAAGCCTGGCGGATCACCCTTGGGTGACACGTCGACGCGACCGCGCGCATCCGTCGTCGCGACGAAACCCAACGGCGAGTGGGCGAGCCAGTCGCGCTGTACCGGCGACAGGCGGGCTCTGACCTTGTTGGCGACGTAGTGGTCCGGCTGCCCGACGATGGCCCGCAACTCGTCGGCGGTGTTGACTTCGCGACGCATGGGTCCATGATGCTCGACCGCGCAAGGGGTTAACCCCCGCCGGCCGCCGGGTGGCCGAACGGGCGGGCTGAGTGCCCGTGACCTAGTTCTGAAACCGGGCCGTCAGCGCGCGCCGGTCGACCTTGCCGATGCCGCGCCGCGGCAGTTCGTCGACGACGTGATACTCGCGCGGCGCCGCGGTGGCATCCAGGGTCGCGGCGACGTGCGCGCGTAGCTCGGCGGGCGTGGGGGAGTGGTGACCGGCCACGAGCACGACGGCCGCGGCCACCCGCTGGCCCAGCCGCTCATCGGGGACCCCGAACACCGCGCATTCGGCCACCGCATCGTGGGTCGCCAAGACGGCCTCCACGATCTGCGGCATGATGGTCAACCCGCCGCTGCCGATCGCGTCGTCGACCCTGCCGAGCACCGTCAACCGTCCCGCGGCGTCGATCGCTCCCACGTCGTCGGTGCGAAACCAGCCCGCATCGGCGAAGGGATCGGGGGCCACCGCATTGCGATAGCCCTTCGCCAGTGTCCGACCGCCCAACACGATCCGGCCCCCGCCGCCTGAAGCGCCCGGCTGCGCGGCTCCGCTCCCTGAGGTCGCCTGCGGCACATTGCCGAGAATGCGGACACGCACACCGTCGAGCGGCACACCGTCGTACACGCACCCGCCCGCGGTCTCGCTCATCCCATAAGTCCGGACGACCGAGATCCCCGCCGCGGCCGCACGTTCGGCCAGACCCGCCGGCAGCGGGCCCCCACCGATCAGCACCGCGTCCAGGCTGGCCAGAGCGTCGGCAGCCCGCACGTCCCGCAGCGCTTTGTCGAGTTGCACGGCCACCAACGAGGCGTACCGCCGTCCCGAGCCCAAAGCGTCCACGGCAGAGGGCAATTCGGACGGATCAAATGTCGGCGGCAAGGCCACCGGGGTGGTGCCCGCGACCACGCTGCGAACCAGCACCTGAAGTCCCGCGATGTGATGTGCCGCCAATGCCAGCAGCCAGCGCCCCGGCCCGCCGAGCCGGTGGTGTGTCGCCTCGGCGCTGGCGGTCAAGGCGGCGGCGGACAGCATGGCGCCCTTCGGGGTTCCGGTCGTGCCCGATGTCGGCACCACCACCGCCACGTCGCCGTCGATCTCCGCACCGCACCGCAAAGCCTCTGTCAGAAAGGATGATTCGCGATCATCCTCGGCAGGAATCGGCAGCACGGTGGCGTGGCCGGCCAGCATGTCGTGCACGACGGGCAGGAGCGACAACGCCGCGGCGCCGGGCCCCACCGCGACCGGGCGCAGGACGGCTATGGTTCACCCTCCGCGTCACGGGGGTCATCGAGTGGCCAGCCCCGGACCGCCAGCCGCTGACGGACCCGCTCGACATCCTCAGAGGACGGCAGCGCATCGGTGATCTGGGTGATGAGCACCCCGATGTCGGCGTCGTCGAATTCGCCGTTGCGCTTCAGCTCCACCGCCACGGTGCGAACCTCATCCTCGGTGAGGCGCCGCCGCAGGAGCGAGAACAGCGGCACTCGGTCCGGGCCGGGCACTCCTTCGGGATAACCCGCTGTGATCCACGCGACGATTTTGGCCAGAAATTTCGTCACTGTGCCCTCCCGCGTGTCGCATCGGGTCTACCCACTCCCGTTGGATGATGCTAGTGCGCGACCGAACAAGACGAGTTCGGCGTCGCCGGCAAACGCTCGACCGCCGGCGGGTGAACAGTGGATGAACACATTGCCCCAGAAGGCGAAATGCCAGATGACACGCCGGTCCAAGAGCGTTGAAGATTAGGTGAAACGAACTCCATGGCCGCAGAATTAACGCCGTGAGCGCTGAGTTGATCGTCCTGGTGCTGTTGATCACAACCGCACTGGCCTTCGACTTCACCAACGGCTTCCACGACACCGGCAATGCGATGGCCACGTCGATCGCCACCGGTGCGCTCAAGCCCAAGACCGCGGTCCTGTTGGCGGGCATTCTCAATTTGGTCGGCGCATTCCTGTCGGTCGAGGTCGCGGTCACGGTCACCACCTCGGTGCTCAACGTGCAGGACGGCCAGACCGGCGCCCTGCTGCCGTCGATCGATGCGTCGACCGGCCTGACCATCATCTTCGCCGGGCTGATCGGCGGCATCCTGTGGAACCTGCTGACGTGGTTGTTCGGCATCCCGTCGAGTTCCTCGCACGCGCTGTTCGGCGGGCTGATCGGCGCGGGCCTGGCCGCGATGGGCACCGCCGGGGTCAACTGGAGCGGTATCAGCCAGAAGGTGCTGATTCCCGCGATCGCCGCGCCGCTCATCGCGTGCCTGGTGGCTGCCTGCGGCACCTGGCTGGTGTACCGGATCACCCGCAACGTGGCCGAGCGTCGCCGTCGGGAGGGCTTCCGCTGGGGCCAGGTCGCGACCGCCTCGCTGGTGGCGCTGTCGCACGGCACCAATGACGCGCAGAAGACGATGGGTGTCATCGCGCTCGCACTCATCACCACCGGGCACCTGACCGGCGACGTCAAGGAGAACGGCCTGCCGTTCTGGGTCATCTTCAGCTGTGCGGTCGCGATCGGTCTCGGCACCTACCTCGGCGGCTGGCGCGTCATCCGCACCCTGGGCAAAGGCCTGGTCGAGATCCAGTCACCCCAGGGCTTCGCCGCCGAAGCATCCTCGGCCGCAATCATTCTCAGCTCGAGCGCCGCGGGTATGGCCTTGTCCACCACCCACGTCGCGACCGGTTCGATCCTGGGCAGCGGCGTCGGCAAGCCGGCGGCCGAAGTCCGCTGGGCGGTCGCGGGCCGGATGGCCGTGGCCTGGTTGATCACCCTGCCGGCTGCAGGACTCGTTGGCGCACTGTCCTTCTGGCTGGCCCACGGCGTCGAGACGCTCACCGGATCGGGCCTCGCCGGTGACGGGTTCATCTTCCTGGTGTTGGTCGGCCTGTCGTTCTACATGTGGTGGCGTGCCCAGCAACAGAAGGTCGACCACACAAACGTCAACGCCGAGTGGGACGACGCCACCAACTCGGTGGTCCCGGCCGAACTGCGGGCCGCCATCGAGGAGGCCATGCCTGAACCCGCCGAGCCGGCCGCGACGGTGTAGCAGAGGAACGTCGATGACCTATCTCGAGAGCATTCTGAAGGTACTGGTGGTCGGGCTGGTGCTGGGCGCGGGACTGCCCGCGCTGTTCGCCACCGGATTGATGGCCTTCTCCAGCGGCGTGGGCGACGAGTCCGCCGACGGCGCCGTGACCGCGCCCAACCCGGCCCGCAAATACCTCGGCATCGGGTTGTTCGTCTTCGTCGCATGGGTGATCGTCACCGCGGTGCTGTGGATCACCCGGGCCACGATCATCCACCACACGGGAATCGACCTGTTCCCCTTCATGCCGCAGAAATGAGATGTGCCGCACCATGACCGAGAACCGCACCGTGCTGGACAGCGTGCTCAACTGGCTGCGCCGCGGGTATCCGGAAGGCGTGCCGCCCACCGATTACTTCCCGCTACTGGCGCTGCTGAAGCGCTCGCTGGCCGAGGACGAAGTGGTCAGCGCCGCGCAGGCGGTCCTCAAGGGCGCCAGCTCGGACATCGTCACCGAAGACGACATCCGCGCGGCGATCCATCAGGTCACCGCGCAGGAGCCGAATCCCGAAGAGATGCACCAGGTTGCGTCGCGGCTGGCCTCCGTCGGCTGGCCGCTGGCGCCCGCGCGCTGAGTCCAGGGCGTCACCGCCGGGTGTCGCGGCGCAGCGGGTGGGTCTCGGGGACCTGCACGAAGATCAGCAGAACACCGTCGGGGTCGTTGACATGCATCTCATGCAGACCCCACGGTTCCTCGCGGGCCTCCCGCGCGACCGGTACACCCCGACCCGACAGCTCCTTCTCGGTCGCGTACACGTCGCGCACCTGAAGCCACATCGTGCCGCCCGCACGCGGGCCACCGTGACCGGCGAGTTCGATCAACGACTGGCCGGCGTAGAACACCGTGCCCGCACCGTAGTCGCGTGCGATCGCCAGCCCCAGCTCGTCACGGTAGAACGTCAGCGAACGCTGGTAGTCCGCCGGCCGAATGAGCATCCGGCTGGCCAGAATCTCCATGACGTCGTGTCTATCACGCTCAGCCGATCCGCCGCCCGACACCTTCCCAGTAGGGTTTGCGCAGCGCACGCTTGAGGATCTTGCCGCTGGGGGTGCGGGGCAGGTCGTCGGCGAACGACACCGACTTGGGCAGCTTGAACCCCGCCAGCCGTTCGCGGGCGTACGCGATGAGCTGCGCCTCGCCGGGGGAGCAGCCGGCCGCGGGCACCACGACAGCCTTGACCGCCTCACCCCACGCCGGGTCCGGCACACCGATCACCGCCACATCGGCGACGTCCGGGTGCGTCATCAGAACGTTCTCGACCTCGGTCGGGTACACGTTCTCGCCGCCGGAGACGATCATGTCCTTGACCCGGTCGTGCAGGTACAGATAACCCTCGGCATCGAGGTAACCGGCGTCGCCGGTCTTCAGCCAGCCGTCCGGGGTGACCGTGGCGGCCGTCGCAGCGGGGTTGTTCCAATAGCCGCGCATGTTCTGCCGCGAGCGGGTCCACACCTCGCCGACCTCTCCGGTGGGGACGTCGCACCCCGCGTCATCGACGATGCGCACCTCGACCCAACCGAACGGCTTACCGCAGGAGCGCAGCAGTTCAGGGTCGTGACGGTCCAGTTGCGTGATGGATCCGGTGGTTTCGGTCTGCCCGTACACCTGTAGCAGATCGCAGTCGAATCGTTCGAGCGCCCGGACCAGGACGTCGTCGGTGATCGGGGATGCGCCGTAGACGATGGCGCGCAGGGCCGAGAAGTCCGTCGTCGCAACCCCCGGGGTCTCCAGGAGGCGCTGAATCACCACCGGCACCAGCAGCATGTTCGTAACACCGTGCCGCGCAACGGCGTCGAGGATAGCGGTCGGATCGACGTCGCGAAGCACGACCGTGCGCGCGCCTTCGCACAGGCCCACCAACGCCCAGCCGGAGCCCGCCATGTGGAACATCGGCATCACGGCCAGGCTCACGCTGTCGGCGTCGAAGCGCCATTTGTCGGCGATCCCGGAGGCCTTGCAGAAGTAGTTGTCGTTGGTCAGCATCACGCCCTTGGGTGAGCCGGTGGTGCCGGAGGTGTACATCAGAAACGCGATATCGTCGGGTTGCGTTGTGACGCAGGGGTCCTCGGCAGGATGTGGCTCGATCCAGCGATCGAACTCCGGCCAGCGCGGGTGCTCGCCGACGGCGACGACCAGAGCCGTCAGCCGGTCCTCGATCGCCTCGACGTGCCCGAAGAACTCGGCGCCGACGATCACCACCCGCGCGCCGGCATCGTCGATGATGTGCAGCATCTCAGGTGGTGCCAGCCGCCAGTTGACGGGCACCACGACCGCACCGAGTTTGGACAGCGCACAAGCGACTTCGAAGAACTCGATGCCGTTCTTCTCGATGAACGCGACCCGGTCGCCGAACCCGACACCGGCGGCGCGCAGCGCCTGGGCCACCCGGTTCGATCGGGTGTCGAGGTCGCCGAACGTCGCGGTGCGCTCGCCGGCGATCAACGCGACGGCGTCGCGACGTTCGGCGCCGAAGACGCGTGCGATATCGGCGACGGTCGCGATGTCGGGGTGGGGCATCTACTTGTTCGGTTGTAGGCGTTGCCGTTTCATCACGGCGTCGACGACCGCGGGTGCGAAGCTGTTGAGCACCTGGGCGCTGACGGCCATGCGCGGCGCGATCCGCACGGGCCGGGTTCTGGCGGCGGTGATCATCCAGTCTGCGGCCTCGTCGGAGGACAGCCCGGGCAAGCCGTCGTAGGCGCGGGTGGGGGCGATCATCGGCGTGCGCACCAGCGGATAGAACAGGGTGGTGGAGTGCACTCCGTCGGCGCTCCACTCGGTTTCGATGACGCGGCTCACCGCGGTCAGCGCCGCCTTGGACGCGTTGTACACCGAGAACAACGGCGACGACTCGCTGAGCACACCCCAGGTGGACACGTTGATGATGTGGCCGTCGCGCCGCTCACGCATGCCCGGTGCCAGGCCGCGGATCAGACGCAGCGGCCCGTAGTAATTGAGCGCCATGGTGCGTTCGACGTCGTGCCAGCGTTCCAGCGACTCGGCCAGCGGCCTGCGGATCGACCGTCCGGCGTTGTTGATCAGGATGTCGACGCCCCCGAGTTCCGTGGTGACACGTTCGACCAGGTCGTCGGCCGCGTCGAGATCCGACAGGTCGCAGGCGTGCGCCCAGGCGTCCCCGCCCTGCTGGGCGATCCGGTCGACCAGCGCATCGAGCAGTTCCTGGCGGCGTGCGGCCACCACGACGGTGGCTCCGCGGCGGGCGAACTTCTCGGCGGCCGCCTCGCCGATGCCCGATGACGCGCCCGTGAGAAGGATGCGCTTACCCCGCAGGTCAACGACGTCGCGGCCGGGCTGGTACTGCAGCAATTCGGGGACCACCGGCGGACGCATGGTGGTCAGCACGAGTTGATCGGCCAACCGCCGCAACGGGCTCTTGCTCACGACGCGCCAGTCTAGGTGAGTGGTTTGTGAGTGAAAACGTTCGCTCACCGATCGAAATCACTCACAAATCGCGCGTGCGGCCGGGGCCGCCGGCCAGCAGACCCGACGACGCGAACTTCAGCCCCGCTCGGAGTTCGTCCAACTGGATCGGATCCTCGGACTCGATGTAACGCAGCGTCGTCGCCACCGCCATGTTGAAGAACAACCACGCCAACGCTTTCGGGCTGAGCTCGTTGCGGTACTGGTCGCGGTAGTGGTTCATGTGCAACGTCGACATCGCCACGAGGGTGGCGTTCAGACCCGAGATGCTCTCGAACGCGCGCACATGGTCCGGCCGCTCGGCGAGGTACCGAAGCAGGCCGCGGTTGGCGATCGTCACGTCGATGAGGAAGTCGATGGAGGCGGCCATCGCCTCGGCGGGTTGGGCGAGCGTCACGGCCCGCAGTCGTTCCTCGATGACCGGTGCCTGCGACAGGGCGAGGTGTTCGATGGCGGCCTGGAGGATCTCGTCCTTGTCGGCGAAGTACTGGTAGATCGATCCCTTGCTGACCCCCGCACGATCGGCGATCAGGTTCGTGGTGACCTGTGCCGGATCGGTGGTGAGCAGCAGGCCGGCCGTCGTTTCGACGATTTTTGCGACCATCTCACGAGACCGTTGTTGTTGCGGCGTCTTCCTGCGCTCCGACCTGCGGTTATTCGTGCCCACAAATATCCCTTATGCGACTTGAATGCGACCTGGCGGTCATATTAACCTCGCCCGACTACCTGAAACGGAGGTGGACGCCGCCATGACCGCCACTTCGGACATCGATCTGCCTGTCGATGACGAGCCGATCGAGCTCGTCCCGCCGGATTCGCTGACCGCCGAGCACACCGGCCGCTGGACGTTCCTGATCTTCGAGGGCGCGGCGTTCATGATGCAGGCGATGCATCCCGTCATCGCCGAGGTCACCGGACGCTATTCGGCGGCGTTCCACGGCGATCCGGGCGGCCGCGCGATCCGGTCCATCGACTCGGTGCTTCGTTGGACCTACGGCGGCACCGAAGCCGTTGCCGAAGGAAACCGGGTTCGGGCCATGCACCGCCCGATGACGATGAAGAGCGAGACGACCGGCAAACAGATCAGCGCCCTGAATCCCGAGGCGTACCAATGGGTTATCTGCACCGGCTACATCGTCAACGTCCACGGCGCTCGCCTGTTGATCGGACGTGACTTCACCGACGACGAGAAGGCCCAGCTGCTGCGCGACAACCGCCGGCTGGCGCGGCTGCTGCATGTGCCGATGCGCGATTATCCCGAGACCGACCAGGAGATGACCGACTACTTCGAGTCGATGGTCGACAAGCTCGAGGCGACACCGCAGGCCCAGAAGCTGATGGACGACCTGATCACCGGAACGATGGAGATGCCCCCGTCGGTGCCGACGGCGTTCTATCCGGCGATCAAGGCCGTGCTGCGGCCCGTACTCCGCCTGAACTACCTGTCGATCGTCGGCCTGCTCGACCCGCGCCTGCGCACCAAGCTCGGGGTGAGCTGGAGTCCCCGGGAGGAGCGCCAGCTCAACCGCGTCTACTAGGCGATCCGCATCGCCTACCGCGTGCTTCCCGACCGGTTGACCTACTTTCCGCTGGCCTACCACGCGCGCAAGCATCACCAGTGCCTGGAGAAGATGGCCGAGCGGCAGAAGAAGTCGTTCGCCTACCAGGTGCCGGGCGCGGTTGCGCCGGCGTAGAACTCAGAAGTAGCGGGGGAAGCCGGTCCAGTCGGGGTCGCGCTTCTCCAGGAACGCGTCGCGGCCCTCGACCGCCTCGTCGGTCATGTACGCCAATCGCGTCGCCTCACCGGCGAACAACTGCTGACCCACGAGACCGTCGTCGGTGAGGTTGAACGCGTACTTGAGCATCCGGATCGCCTGCGGCGACTTGCCGTTGATCTCCGACGCCCACTGCAGCGCGACGGTCTCCAGTTCGGTGTGGTCGACGACCGCGTTGACCGCACCCATCGCGTGCATCTGCTCGGCGGTGTACGGGCGGCCCAAAAAGAAGATCTCGCGGGCGAACTTCTGGCCGACCTGCTTGGCCAGATACGCGCTGCCGTATCCGCCGTCGAAGCTGCCGACGTCGGCATCGGTCTGCTTGAACCGGGCGTGCTCGCGGCTGGCCAGTGTCAGGTCGCACACCGCGTGCAGGCTGTGCCCGCCGCCGGCCGCCCACCCGTTGACCAGACAGATCACCGGTTTGGGCATGAACCGGATCAGCCGCTGCACCTCCAGGATGTGCAGGCGACCGGCGCGCGCCGGGTCGACGGTTTCGGCCGTCTCGCCCGATGCGTACTGATAGCCGCTGCGGCCGCGGATCCGCTGATCCCCGCCGGAGCAGAAGGCCCATCCGCCGTCCTTCGGTGAGGGCCCGTTGCCGGTCAGCAGCACGACTCCGACATCCGATGACATCCGCGCGTGGTCGAGAACGCGGTACAGCTCGTCGACGGTGTGCGGCCGGAACGCGTTGCGCACCTCGGGCCGGTCGAACGCGACGCGCACCGTGGGCTGCGCGGCGCCGTCGACGACGTGGCGGTGGTAGGTGATGTCGGTCAGCTCGAACCCGTCGATGGACTGCCACAGCGACGGGTCAAACGGGTTGTCACTCACTGGCTTACCCTATCGATGCGGAATACCGGGCAGCGACCGGCGAGTGCCTCGAACTCGTCGGGGTCGGGTCCGGTGACCAGTCCCGCACCCTTGATGAAGTCCACGCCGGTGGGCACCTTCGACGGGAACTGCCGCAGCAACGGTCGTGCCGCGTCGACGGGCATCTCCACCATCCGCACCCGCTCGCTGCGGCGGCCGATGTGCAGCGTGACCTCGCCGGCGGCCCTGACGTTGGCGGCCCAGTCGGAGCCGGGCACCCCGCCGACCACATAGCGCTGACCGTCGACCTCCATCGGCGTGACCGGCGTGGACCGCATCTTGCCGGTCTTGCGTCCCGGTACGGACAGCACGACGGGGCCTTTCTCGCCGAGAATGCCCAGCTTCTGCAGGCCGATCATCACCTTGTTGACGTACTTCAGCCACCAGGGCAGGCGAATGTCGGACATGGCGCAAACGCTACGTGATCGGATCGACGCGGAACACCGGCAGGCGGCCCGCCATGGCCTCGAGTTCCTCGGGTGTGCCGGTCGCCAATACCCCCGCGCGCGTCATCATGTCCACGCCGACGGGAACCTGCGCCGGGAACTGCCGCAGCACCGGCCGCGCCTCGTCGGGGGTGAGCTCGACGAGGCGCACCCGCTCCGATCGCCGGCCCTGCCGCAACGTGACCTGTTTCGCCGCACGGGCGTTGCGCACCCAGTCCGCGCCCGGGTAGCCGTTGACGACGTATCGGGCGCCGTCGACGAACATCGGCGTGATCGGCGTCGACCGTGGCTTACCCGTCCTGCGGCCCGGCACGGTCAACACCACGGGGGATTCGTGCCGCGAGATCGGCACCCCGATCCTCAGCAGCACCATCACCAGCTTGTTGGCGAGTTTGAGCCACCGCGGGGGCGCCGTGCGATCGCCCATGCCTCTCCTCCTCCCTCGAGCCGGAACAACGTACCCGGTCGCCAAGGACGGCCCCGGTCCGGCTTGTGGCGCTGACACTACCGGCGAACTCGGCTTACCTTGTCGCGCAGCACGTCTCGTTCCCGGTCGTTGTCGGTCATGGCGGCTGCCCGGTCGAGTTCGGCGGCGGCCTCGGCGCTGCGGCCCAATCGCGCGAGCAGTTCGCCGCGCACGCTCGGCAGCAGATACGAGCCGTCCAGCCCCGTCAACGAGTCGACGATCTCCAGCCCGGCCTCGGGGCCCTCCGCCATCGCCACCGCCACCGCCCGGTTCAGTTCGACCACCGGTGACGGTGCGACCCGCGCCAATCCGTCGTACAGCGCGACGATGCGGCGCCAGTCGGTATCGGCGGCGGTGGGCGCGGTGGCGTGGCATTCGGCGATCGCCGCCTGCAGCGCATACGGTCCCCACCCAGTGCCCTTGCGCCGCAATGTGTTCGCGGCGCATTCGAGCGCGGCCACCCCGCGCTGGATCTGTGCCCGGTCCCATTTGGTTCGGTTCTGATCCTCCAGCAGTATCGGCCGGCCGTCGCTGTCGGTGCGGGCGGCAAAGCGTGACGACTGCAGCTCCATCAGTGCCACCAGGCCGTGGGCCTCCGGTTCGTCGGGCACCAGCGCGGCGAGCACCCGGCCGAGACGAAGTGCCTCGGCGCACAGTTCGTCGCGGATCCAGCGCTGACCGAACGAGGCCGAGTAACCCTCGTTGTAGATCAGGTAGATCACGCTCAGCACCGCCGACAGCCGCTGCGCATACTCCGAGCGGTCCGGCACCTCGAACGGCACGTCGGCGGCCGAGAGGGCCTTCTTGGCACGGGTGATGCGCGCCGCGACGGTCGGCGTGGACGTCAGGAAGGCGCGCGCGATCTCCTCGGTGGTGAGCCCGCCGACCACCCGCAATGTCAACGCGATTCGGCCCTCGGGCGGCAGCACCGGATGCGCCGAGATGAAGATCAGCCGGAGCACGTCGTCGTCGATGCGGTCGGGGTCCCACGACTCCTCGATGTGGTTCTCCAACTCGTGAGCCATCGCGGCATATTTGCTGTCGAGATTGCGCTGACGGCGCCACAAGTCGATGGCCTTGCGTTTGGCAACGGTGGTCAGCCATGCGCCGGCGTTGCGCGGAACGCCCGTCGTCGGCCACTGCTCGAGTGCGTCGACGAGCGCGTCGGCGGCCAGATCTTCGGCGAGCCCGACATCGCCGACCGCGCGCGTCAGCGTCGCGACGATTTTCGCCGCCTCCATGCGCCACACCGCGGCGACGGTCGCCTGCACGTCGGTCACGACCTCATTGTGCCGAGCCGGGGCCGACGCGGAGCCCGGAGCGCGGAATCCACTGTCTTACTGCGGCGTGTCGCAACGCTTTTGCCGAGTTCGCGACGGAAAGTTAGAAGGTATGACCCACAGGTTGGTCACCGCGTATTGGGAAGGCCGCAAGGCGTTCCCGCACACGCTCGTCAACCCGTATGCGGGACTGGGGGACCGGGCGATCGCGAGGATGTGGCGGCTGGGCTGGCAGCGCGCCGCCGACGAGCAGCGGGGTATTCCGAGCGAAGAGGAGCGACTTGCTCGCTTCGCCGCGGAAATCGATGCCCTCCTGGACTAGTCGCCTCGACGCGCTACGGCGCCGACGGCCTCGCGTGGTTCTCGGTGTCACGGGCCCGCCGGGTGCGGGCAAATCGACACTGGCCGAGGCGATCGCGGCCGCCGAAGGCGCGGTGTACGTCCCGATGGACGGCTACCACCTCGCCGACGCCGAACTGCAGCGGCTGGGCCGCCTGGACCGCAAGGGCGCCATCGACACCTTCGACGCCTACGGGTATCTCGCCCTGCTGCAACGCATAAAGGCCCAGGGCGACGAGACCGTGTACGCGCCGGCGTTCCACCGCGATCTCGAACAGCCGATCGCGGGCAGCATCCCCGTCCTGCCCGGCCACCGGCTGATCGTCACCGAAGGCAACTACCTTCTCGACGACGAGCTTCCATGGCCGACGATCGGCGCCCTGCTCGACGAGGTGTGGTTCGTCGACGCCCCGCCCGACGTGCGCCGTCGTCGCCTCATCGCCCGCCATGTCGAGTACGGTAAGTCGCCCGAGCAGGCCGAGGCGTGGGTGCGCGCCGTCGACGACCCGAACGCCGTGCGCATCGAAACCGCCCGGGCGAAGGCCGATTTCGTCGTCACGCCGTAGCAAACCCCTTAACCCAAACCCCTTAACCCAAACCCCCGCGAGCGACCGCGTCTGCTCGCCGACACGCCGCTACCGCATGTACAAGCGCGGTCGCTCGCGCCAACAGAGAACTAGCCGACAGCGCGGTCGCTGCCCTCCCAGAACTGCGCGCGCACCGCCTTCTTGTCCGGCTTGCCCAGCGCGGTCACCGGCACCGAGTCGACGACGATCACCTGCTTGGGCGATTGCACCGAACCCTTGCGCTCCTTGACCGCGGCCTGGATCTCGGAGGTCATCTGAGCGACGGCGGTCTCGGAGCGGTCGACGTCGGGGCGCAGCACGACCACCGCGGTCACCGCCTCACCCCACTTCTCGTCGGGCGTTCCGATCACACACACCTGGGCTACCGACGGGTGTTCGGCCACAACGTCTTCCACCTCGCGGGGGAACACATTGAACCCGCCGGTGACGATCATGTCCTTGGTGCGGTCGACGATGTAGTAGAAGCCCTCGGAGTCCTCGCGGGCCAGATCGCCGGTGTGCATCCAGCCGTCGCGGAACGTCTCGGCCGTCGCCTCCGGCTTGTTCCAGTAGCCACCGGACACCAGCGGGCCGGACACGCAGATTTCACCGACCTCGCCCTGCGGCACCGGGTTACCGTCGCCGTCGAGCAGCGCGACCCGCGCGAAGACCGTCGGACGACCGCACGACGTCAACCGCTTCTCGTCGTGATCACCCTTGGCCAGGTACGTGATCACCATCGGGGCCTCGGACTGGCCGTAGTACTGGGCGAAGATCGGGCCGAACCGGTCGATGGCCTCGCGCAGCCGCACCGGGTTCATCGCCGAGGCTCCGTAGTACACCGTCTCCAGCGACGACAGGTCGCGGGTGCGCGAGTCCGGGTGGTCCATCAACGCATAGATCATCGACGGCACCAGCATCGTCGCGGTGATCTTCTGCTCCTCGATCACCCGCAGCACCTCGGCCGGGTCGAACTTGGTCAGCACGACCAGTTCGCCACCCTTGATGATCGTCGGCACGAAGAACGCCGCGCCGGCGTGCGACAGCGGGGTGCACATCAGAAACTTCGGGCGTTCCGGCCACTCCCACTCGGCCAGCTGGATCGTCGTCATCGTCGTGATCGACTGCACGGTGCCGATCACGCCTTTGGGCTTGCCTGTCGTGCCACCCGTGTAGGCCATGCCGCCGATGTGATCGGGCGGCAGATCCGCGGCCACCAAGGGCTGCGGGGAGTACTTCGCGGCCTCGGCGGTCAGGTCGACGCCGACGCCCTCCAATTCCGGGGGCACCGGCCCGATCGTCAGCACCTGCTTGAGCGCGGGCACCTTCTGCAACAGGCCCTGCGCCCGCTCGACGAACATCGGATTCGGGTCGATGATCAGCGACGTGACCCCGGCGTCGTTCAACACATAGGCGTGGTCGTCCAGGGAACCGAGAGGGTGTAGCGCGGTACGGCGGTAGCCCTGGGTCTGCCCGGCGCCGATGATCATCAGCACCTCCGGCCGGTTCAGCGACAGCAGGCCGGTGGCCGTTCCCGAACCCGCGCCGAGCGCCTCGAACGCCTGGATGTACTGGCTGATGCGCTCGGCGAGCTGTCCGCCGGTGAGCGTGGTGTCCCCGAGGAACAGCACCGGCTTGTCCTTGTTCCGCTTCAGTGCCCCGACGGTGAGGTGGCCGGAATGGATCGGATGGCGCAGCAGGTCACTCATGGCCATCAGACTAGAACGTGTTCCAATTCCAGTCATCAAGTCCCTGGGAATCGACGCACGCAGCCGGCCCTTCAGAACCGCGACGGCAGGCGTCCGCATTCGCGTAGCCACCCGCGACGCGCGGCCGGGTACACCCCCCGGCCGCGGCCCCGGACTGCTTCCCGCCCGGCCACCCGCGGCCTCGAGACGCGAACTGAACGCGAGCTCTGGCTCGTGTCAGCATCTCGGGCGACTGGAAGGGGTGCCGTATCGGACCACGCCGCACACCGAATAAGTTAATGTCCATCCTCATCGGATGAGTGGTGTGGTGACGGGACTCGACGCTGCGGCAAAAAAGCGCCCGCGGCAAACAGGCGGAAAATACTGAATTTTGCTGCGGCAGCCTCAAGGCATGGTGAATGCTGCCGGCAGGGGGTTTGAGCATTAAGTGAACGGCGATTCAGCATGACGGCACGTGGTGACGGAATCGAGGTCATCGGCAACTGGGCCGGCGGTTACGTCAAACGCCATCCCCTGGCTTCCCTCGCGACGGCCGGGGACCAGTTCGTGCTGGGCGTACGCACGGTGCAGTACATGTTCATCGACCTGTTCACCGGACGATTCCAGTGGTGGGAGTTCATTCGCCAGGCCGCGTTCATGGCGGGCACGGCGGTCTTGCCGACGGTCCTCGTGGCGCTGCCCATCGGCGTCACTCTGTCGATTCAGTTCGCGCTCCTGGCCGGTCAGGTCGGGGCCACCTCACTTGCCGGAGCGGCCAGCGGCCTGGCCGTGATCCGGCAGGCGGCATCCCTGACCGCGGCGATTCTGATGGCGGCCGCCGTCGGCTCGGCCATCACCGCAGACCTCGGTTCGCGCAAGATGCGCGAGGAGACCGACGCGATGGAAGTGATGGGCGTGTCGGTGATCCGCCGCCTGGTCGTTCCGCGGTTCGCCGCGGCGATCATGATCGGCGTGGCGCTCACCGGAATGGTGTGCTTCGTCGGATTCCTGGCCAGTTATCTGTTCAACGTCTACTTCCAGAACGGCGCGCCCGGCAGCTTCGTCGCGACGTTCGCCTCGTTCACGACGACCGGCGACATGATCGTGGCGATGGTGAAGGCGGTCATCTTCGGTGCCATCGTCGCCGTGGTGTCCTGCCAGAAGGGGCTGTCCACACAGGGCGGTCCCACCGGCGTCGCGAACTCGGTCAACGCCGCCGTGGTCGAATCGATTCTGATTCTGATGGTCGTCAACGTCGCGATCAGCCAGCTCTACATCATGCTGTTCCCCAGGGTCGGTTTGTGACATGGCGTCGACGTACGTACCCCCGCTGCTCGCGCCCTTTGTCCGCATCTTCGGCAAGGTCGGCCCCCCGATCGGGCGGCTCGGCCACATGCTGGTCTTCTTCGTCCGGGCGATCGTCGCAATCCCGTTGGCGCTTCGGCACTATCGCTCCGAGTTCGTCCGCCTGCTGTCCGATATCGCCTGGGGCAACGGCTCTTTGGTGGTCGGAGGCGGAACCGCCGGAGTCGCGATCGTCCTCGGCGTCACCGTCGGAGCGCTGGTCGGCATCGAGGGTTACAACTTCCTCGACCTGCTCGGCCTTGGTCCCGCCACGGGCATCATCTCCTCGCTGGTCAACACTCGCGAACTCGCGCCGATAGCGTTGTCGCTGGCGTTCGCCACCCAGGCCGGCTGCCGGTTCACCGCGCAGCTGGGGTCGATGCGCATCGCCGAAGAGATCGACGCCCTTGACTCACTGGCGATCCGGCCCATCCCATACCTCGTCACCACCCGCCTGATGGCCTCGGTGATCGCGGTGATCCCGCTCTACGTCGTCTGCCTGGCGGTCAGCTACCTGACCACACAGATCGTGGTGTATGTCATCAGCGGGGGATCGACCGGCTCCTATCTGCACTACTTCACGCTGATGTTGTCGGGCCAGGACATTTTGTATTCGCTTCTCAAGGCGATCGTCTTCGTCTGGATCGCCACGACGATCCAGTGCTACTACGGCTTTTACGCCAGCGGCGGGCCCGAGGGTGTCGGGGTTGCCGCCGGCCATGCCATGCGGGCCAGCATCACCGTGGTGATCATCGTCAACATGCTTCTCACCATGGCGCTGTGGAACGTCGACTCCGGAGCGAGGTTTGGGGGGTAGGTGGCGAATTCCTTTGACTTGGACGGGCGGGGACCCACCGATCGCCAGCTGATCGGCGCCGGCATCGCCGTAGCCGTCGTGCTGGCGGTGATTTCGGTGACCCTGTTGGTCAAGGCGACGGGACGCCTCGATCCGTTCGTGTGCGTCGTGGCGAATCTCGTCAATGTCGGTGACGGACTGCCGCAGCGCTCCGATGTGAAGTACCACGGGGTCCTGGTCGGAGCCGTCGACAGTGTCACCCCGGCCGCACACGGAAATCCGAACTACGTCCACATCAATCTCGATCCGCACTACGCCCGCTCCATACCGGCGAACGTCACGGCGCGGGTGGTGCCCAGCAATGTGTTCGCGGTGTCGTCTGTGCAGCTGGTGGATCCCGCCGGCGGGCCGGCGAATGATCCAAGAAATCAACCCGGGCCGGCGATCAGCGCGGGGGCGCACATTCCGGAAGACACCGAGCTGCCCACCGTGCTGTTTCAGACCACGATCAGCAAGTTGCGCGACGTCCTGGCGGCCACCGGCCGCGGTCGCGAGGACAAGACGGTCGGCATCCTGGCGGCGGTGAACGAGGCCACCGAGGACCGCCGCACCGAACTGCTCACCAGTGGCGCGCAACTGAATCGACTGCTCGATCAGCTCAACGCCATTGTGGCCACCGATCCCGGCCCGACCACGGTCTCGGCGCTCGTCGATGCGACGCGGGGACTGCAGGCCACCGCGCCGGAGCTGATCGACGCGCTGCACATGGCGGTCGAACCGATGCAGACCCTGGTGCAGCAGCGCGCTCAACTCGACGCGCTGATCAGTGGCGGTATGCACACCGTGGGAACTACGCATACAGCACTGAACAACCACACCGACCGGCTCGTCACGACCACCTCGGAGTTGACCCCGGTGATGGGGATTCTTGCCGACACGTCCCACCACTGGCTGCCGGCCTTCATCAAACTGAACGGGTTGTCGGACAAGTTCTTCAACGAGGTCTGGCGGCCCGAGCGCGATGTCGGCAACATGAGGATGAACTTCTCCCTGACCCCGAGCTACACCTACACCCGGGCCGACTGCCCGCGCTACGGGGAACTGAAGGGTCCCAGCTGTTACACCGCGCCCCTGGTGGTGACCCGGCCGGAGTTGCCCGACGTCCTTCTGCCGCAGAACTATCAGCCGCCCAAGGATCTGGCGCCTCCACCGGGCACGGTACTCGGCGAGAACGGAAACCTGATCGCCGTGGGACCGCCGCTGGTGAACCCCAATCCCAGCCTCGCCGACCCGAATCCACCACTGCCACCGTGGATGTCGCCGGCGCCACCGGTGCCGGGAACGGCGAACGACGCGCTGGTGCCGATACCGCCGCCGCCGGTGAACCAATCGCCTGTCGCGCCGGTTGCTCCCAAACCGGGTGATCCGCCCCGGCCGCAGGCACCGCCGCCGGCCGCACCCGCACCCGCACCCCCGCTGCCCGCCGAAGCCGTGATCGGGGGGAACCGATGAAGTATCGAGCCGCACTGGTCGGGCTGTCGCTGTTCATGGTGGTGGCGCTGACGTTGACCTGGCTTGTCTACGTCACGCTGCGCCGGGACGTCGCCGGCTCGACGGTGCCCTACGCCGCGGTGTTCACCGATGTCTTCGGCCTACGCGAGGGTGACGACGTCCGGATGGCCGGCGTCAGGGTGGGTCGGGTGGAAAGCATTGACCTGCAGGGCAAACACGCCAAGGTGTCGTTCGTCGTGCAACGCGACCAGCAGCTGCTCGGCACCACCGTCGCCTCGGTGACCTACCAGAACATCGTCGGGCAGCGATACCTCGGCCTGTCGCTGGGGAACCTGGGATCGCCCGATCCGCTACCCGCCGGCAGCGTCATCCCGGTCGAACAGACCGATCCGTCGTTCGACGTGGGCAGGCTGCTCAACGGGTACGAACCGCTGTTCAGCGTGCTCGACCCGCGGCATGCCGACAACCTCACCAAGGGTGTGATCCAGTCACTGCAGGGCGACGAGGGGTCGATCACCGCGCTGATCGACCAGACCGCGCAGCTGACCGACGCGTTCGCCGGCCGCGACGAGGAACTCGGCGGGGTGATCACCGACCTGAATCTCGTGGTTGCCAACCTCGCCCGACACAACGACGACCTCGACCACATCATCGGTGAAGCACGCTCGGTGGTCTCGACCTTCGACGCGCGACGGCCCCAACTGGTGGATTCGATGGGCTCGATCGCCAAAGTGGTGCGCCAGCTGTCGACGATCTCCGACGAGGTCTACCCCTCGCTGAACGAACTCGTTCAGCGCGAACCGGGTTTCGCCCAGCACATGGTCAAGATCGAACCGCAACTGGCCTTCGTCGGGGCCAATCTGCCGTTGATGCTGAAGGGATTTGCGCGCATCACCGGCGAGGGCACCTACGCCAGCGCCTACGCGTGCAACCTCGACGGCACCGCGTTCTTCCCCGGGCTCAACGACGTGACCCCGATCGTCGTCGACGCGGCCACCCCCGGCAACAAAGCCCGCTACACCCCCAAGTGCAGGAATATGGCCAATGGCTGATCCAACATCCAACGCCGCGCGCAGGCGGCGCCCCCTGGAGAGCTACAGCAAGATCTGGTTGGGAGTCGTTGCCGTCGCGGTGGTTTCGGCTCTCATCGGAGCGCTGATGTTGGTGCGAGTCGCCGACTTCGGGTACCGCCATTACACCGCGCGTTTTCTGCAAGCCGCGGCGCTGCAACCCGGCAATCCGATCACCGTGGCCGGCATCCCGGTGGGCGAGGTGTCGAGCATGGAACTCAAGGGTGACCATGTCGAGGCGGACCTGAAAGTCCGCAACGACGTCGTGCTCGGTGAAGACTCGCGCGCCTCGATCAAGATCACGACGATCCTGGGATCGCGCTACCTCGCGCTGTATCCCGATGGGCCAGGATCGTTGCCCGACGACACTTTCGACCTGACGCACACCGAGGTGCCCTACGACCTGCAGGAGGCGCTGGCCGACGTCACCACCACCTACGAGCAGGTCGACTCCGATCAGTTCGCCGAAACCCTGGCGATTCTGGGCCGCCAGCTGGAGACCCTGCCCCCGGTCGTTCCGCAGGCGTTGGAGAACACCCACACGCTGTCGACGATCATCGCCGAACGCCGCGACCAGTTGGGCGAGCTACTCAAGACGACGGAACTGGTCAGCTCCACGCTGCGTCGCCAGCAGTCCACGATCGGCAGCCTGATGGATCAGGGCAACTCGTTGCTCGGTGAGTTCGTCGCGCGGCGTGCCACGTTCCACGCGATGATGGACGGGCTGACCAACCTGGTGGAGACGTTGAGCAGCATCGTGATCGACGATCGGCCCGAGCTCGAGGAGCTGCTCGACAACCTGCGGGAGCTATCCACTCTGCTCGGCCGAAACGACGGTATGGTGCGCAGCATCCTGCAGTCCGGGGCTGTCGCCCTACGCAACATGACCAACATCACCGGCACCGGCAACGCGATCGACTTCAACGCCTCCAGCGGCCTGCTGGTCGACTCGTGGATGTGCGCAATCAGCGGCCGGGCCAAGCAGTTCGGCATGCTCGAGTACTACCAGGACTGCAAATGATCCAGGCATCCGAGGAGCGAGTGTGAAAAGCACCAGGTCCAAGATCATCGCGGTGGTCGCCGTCGGCCTCGCCGTAGCACTGGCCGCGGCCGTGGTAGTGGTCAAGTTCGCAGTGGATCAGCTCGACACCATCACCGTCACCGCCCAATTCGACAGCGCCGCAGGGTTATACGAGGGCAATGTGGTCGCGGTCCTCGGGATGCCGGTGGGCAAGGTCACCAAGATCACCACCAAGGGTGGTTACGTCGAGGTCGATTTCACCGTCGACAAGGATGTCAAGGTGCCCGCCGACGTCCAGGCCGCCACCATCTCGAACTCGATCCTCACCGATCGCCAGATCGAGTTGACCCCGCCCTACCGCGACGGCCCCACCCTGCAGAACCACGACACCATCGGTTTGAACCGCACCCGGACACCGGTCGAATTCGCCAGGGTCCTCGACGTTCTCGACAAGCTTGCGTTGTCGCTGCACGGTGATGGCAAGGGAGACGGCCCGATCGCCGATGTGGTGGACGCCAGTGCGGCGATCGTCGACGGCAACGGCCAGCAGATGAAGGACGCGCTGGGTGAACTGTCGCATGCGTTGCGGCTCAGCGCCGATCGCGGCACCGTGACCAAGGATCAGCTCACCACCATCGTCCGCAACGTGAGTTCGCTGTCGGAGGCGGCGGCCCGCAACGACTCGATGATGCGGGAGTTCGGTTCGTCCGTGCGGGCACTGAGCCAGATCCTGGCCGACGAGGAACTCGGCAGCGGCACCACCGGTAAGAAGATCAACGAGGTGCTGACCAACACCGGCGAAGTGCTGGAAAAGCACCGGGAATCCATCAAAGACCTCGTCGCCAACGGCGACATCGTGTTGAACACCGCGGTCGACCACGAACGCGATCTGATGGAGTTCCTCGACCTCGCGCCGATGACCCTGGACAACCTCTACAACGTCGCCGACCAGAAGAACGGCGCACTGCGGGTGAAGGTGGTCACCGACAAGGTCCTGTTCGACAACCAGCTGATCAAGGAGGTCTGCAACATGATGGGCCTGCGCCAGCTGGGTTGCAGCACAGGGACGTTGCAGGACTTCGGACCGGATTTCGGGTTGACGTACATGCTCGAGGGGCTCGCGGCAATGGGACAGAAGTGATGACGACCGCCCGGAACCGCCGGCGGCTGGCAGCCGCACTGGCGATGAGCGCGTGCCTTGCCGTCTCCGGCTGCGCCACCGAGGGTCTGTCGAGTCTGCCGCTGCCGGCACCCAGTGTGGGCTCGGGCGGATACCGAGTGACCGCCGTGTTCTCCAACGCACTGAACCTGCCGGCGAACGCCAAGGTGAAACTGGCCGGTGCCGATGTCGGCCAGATGGAGTCGATGGTCGCCCGCAACTACACCGCGGTCACCACGTTGCGCATCATGGACGGCGTGCAGTTGCCGCGGGGCAGTACCGCCGAATTACGTTCTGCGACACCGCTCGGGGACGTGTTCGTGGCGATCAAGCCACCGAGTTTCGTCGAACCGGGTACGCCGCTGCTCAAGGACGGAGACACCATTCCCCTGGAGTCGACGACCGCCGCGGCCACGGTCGAATCGGTGTTGGGTTCGGCCGCGATCCTGGTCAACGGCGGTGCGGTGCGCAACTTCACCAACATCATCAACGGACTCGGTAAGGCGACCGGTGACGAGGGCCAGGCGTTCGGCGCCCTGATCCGCAAGACCAACGACACGCTCGGCACGCTCAACGCGCGTTCGGAGGAGATTTCGACCGCGATGACCGAGACCTCGCGGCTGGCCAACTCGATCGCCGCCAAGAACCAGGTGATCGCCGACGTGATGGCCGAAGCCCGCCCGGCCACCGACACATTGGCGGCACACACCACCCAGATCGCCGATCTCGTTCAACAGCTCGGCGATGTCTCGAACCAGATGCGCAAGTTCCCGTCGATTGCGGGCACCGACACCAGCGGGCGCAGTGTCATCGCGGATGCCAACACCGTTGCGCGCGCGTGGAACGACGTCGCACTGGCTCCCGGCGCCACCCTCTATGCGCTCAATCGGCTGATGCCGCCGTTCCTCAAGACGTTGACCAGCAGCTCGATCGCGCTGGACGCCAGCGTCGACCGATTGGTCCTGGGGTCCATCCCCGACATCGGATACGCCGGCGACCCCGGGCTACACGGTCCCAAGCGCCACGATTGGCATCAGCTGGTGGGCACGCTGCAGTACACGCTGTTTCGGTTGCAGGAGCGGGTCGTCGGCAGGGGGCCCGGGGTACCGCAGGTCCCGGTGATCCCCAGCCCGACGGAACCCGGTGAGATCATCGTGGCGCCCCAGCACGGGCCCCAGCAGGCTGCCGCCCCCGGCCAAGCTCCGCCCGCCGCCCCTGGCCAAGCTCCGCCGGTCGCTTCCCAAGCGCCGCCGTCGCCGGCCCCGCTGCCCGCCGAGGCTCCACGATGATCACCGGTGCCGCCGACCGGATCGTCGGCCTCGTCCGGTTCGGTTACCGTCGCCGGGCCTGGTTGTCGGCGCTGGCGTTGGTCATGACGCTCGTGGTGGCGACCGCATATCTGTTGTTCGGTGCGCTGCAGGTGAATCCGCTCGCGTCGACGTACCGGCTCACCGTCGAACTGCCGGCTTCGGCCGGGTTGTTGCCCAACCAGGATGTGACGCTGCGGGGAGTACGGATCGGCCGCGTGGAACGGCTCGACATCACGCCCGGCGGCGTCAACGCGGTCGTGACCGTCAACTCAACGACGCAGATCCCGAAATCGTCCGCCGTGCGGGTCTCGGGGCTGTCACCGGCCGGCGAGCAGTACATCGACTTCGTCCCCGACGAGCAGACGGGTCCGTTCCTCGCAGACGGCGCAGTGGTCGGGCAGGGCAAGGCCACGATCCCGGTGAGCCTGGCCGAGCTGCTCGCCAACGCCGACGGGGCGCTGGCCCAGGCGGACACCGAGAAGCTCGAACTCATCAGACGAGAACTCAGTCTCAGCGAAGCCGGTCCGCAGAAGCTGGCCGACATCGTCGACGGCGGCACCTTCCTGCTGTCCACCCTCGATTCGGTCCTGCCCGAGACGAGTTCCCTGCTGCGGACCAGCCAGGTGGTGTTCACCCTCGCCGCCGACAAGAACGCCGGAATAGGCGTTGCCTCAGACAATCTCAGTGAGAGTTTCGTCGGGATCAACAAGATGCGCGACGGCTATCGTCGGCTCACCGACCAGACCCCTGGCGTCCTGAACCACGTCGACAACCTGTTCGTCGACAACTCCGACACCATGGTGCAGTTACTGGGCAATCTGAGCACCACGTCCCGATTGCTCTACCTGCGGGTGCCGGCGCTGAACGCACTGTTCCCGAAACACCGCACATCGGTGCTCGACGCACTCGGCGCGGCGATGCACAGCGGCGGACTGTGGGGAACCGCCGAGATCTATCCGCGCTACACATGCGATTACGGCACGCCCAAGCTGCCGCCGTCGAATGCCGACTACCCCGAACCGTTCATGTACACCTACTGCCGCGACGACCACCCCGGAGTACTGGTGCGCGGGGCGAAGAACGCACCACGGCCGGCCGGAGACGATACCGCCGGGCCACCCCCGGGTGCCGACCTCGGCCGACAGATGGACCCAACCCCGAAGGGGCGCTACACGATTCCGACGCCCTACGGTGGCCCGACGCTTCCGATCGAGCCGCCCCGCTGATCGACGCCTATCCGTGAGGAGATGACGATGCCCGTGAGTACCGACCGAGACCACGAGACCGACAAGCCCGACGCCGCCGACCCGACGCCGGAAGCCGATACCACGGTCGAGTCCGACGCCGCCGAAGCCGATGCCAAGGCTGCCGAGAGCAGCGCCGACGACGGCTCCGACGACGACGACTTCAACGGCGAAGGCACCGCACGCAACTGGCGCCGCCCGGTGCTGCGCGGGGCGCTGGTCCTGGCGTTCGTGGTGCTGCTCGGCGCAACCGGGTTCCTGGGTTGGCAACTGTGGCAGGAGCGGCAGATCGCGCAGGCGGGCGAACAGGCCCGAGTGGCAGCGGTGACCTACGCGCAGATCCTGACGAGCATCGACTCGGCGAAGGTCGACGAGAACTTCGATGCGGTGCTCGACGGGGCGACCGGCGAGTTCAAGGACATGTACTCACAGTCCAGCAGCCAACTGCGCCAGTTGCTGATCGACAACAAGGCGTCCGCGCACGGGGTGGTGCTCGAATCGGCGGTCCAGTCGGCGACCAAAGAAAAGGCGGTCGTGCTGCTGTTCGTCGACCAGTCCGTCACCAACACCAACGTGCCCGATCCGCGCATCGACCGCAGCCGCATCAAGATGACGATGGAGAACGTCGACGGACGTTGGCGGGCAAGCAAAGTCGAATTGCCGTGAGGACGTGGGGAGACGTGAGATGCGCCTGCTGAGCTCGGCACTGGCCGCGGTGACCGTGATTTCCGCGGCGGTGGCCGTCGCACCCGCCGCCTCCGCGTCGGCGCCCTCGTTCTGCGCGGAGCTCGGCGGGCATTGGGACGGGCAGTTCTGCAGCACGTCGGTGGTCTCGGAGCGCAAAGCGACGCGCAACATCAAGATGGCGTTGCCCGGCGATCTGGTGGACAACCCCACGATCCGGGAGTACCTGACCAACCTGATGAACAACTGGCGCGACGCCGCGAAGTTGACGGTCCACGACAGTTTCGGTGAGCAGCACTTCCAGATATTTCAGCACGGCGGCGCGATGACGGTCGTCTTCCACGAGATGTACTCGGGGACAGTCGGTACCGACGCCCTCGCGCACCCGAACGCGCCGATCATAAGCGACGCCTACCGCACCTTCACCTTCGCCGGTGGTCGGCGGCTGCAGTTGGCCGACCTGTTCAAACCGGGCGTCGACCACATGACCGAGATCCCGCTCCTGGGCGAGCCGTTCATCGTCGCCGCACTCGACGCCGCACCGCCGCCGCACCAGTCCGGCACCTATCCGTTCACCCCGGACCGCTGGACCCCGGACAAGGTCTACTCCGGTGCGTACAAAGCGTGGGCGCTCACTCCAGATGAACTGATCCTCTACATGCCGGACTACCCGGTGGCCCGGGACCGGCCGATCAACTTCAGCCCGGGGCTCCCGCAGTGGGCGATGGACGGCGGCACCGTGCAGGCCCACATCCCGCTGTCGGCGCTCGCGCCGATCCTGCGCCCCGAATTCGGCGGTACCTGAGCATGATTCGGGCGCTTGCCGCGATACTGGTCGGATTGCTGTTGTTCGCACCGGTGATCCGGGCCGAACCCGCCGCCCCGACGCTGCCGGTGTTCACACCGCATCCGTCGGATTGGCAGCCCGATTACACCGTGTTCCCGTACAACCTGTGGCAGATCCGGGTCACGCCGGAGCAGATCACGGCGATGCGTGATTCATGCCAGTGGTTCAACGCGCAGTACGAACAGCTGATGGGCCAGGTCTACGGGTTTCAGCGTTTCCTCGCCGATCAGGGCGACGACTGGACGCGGCCCGGGGTCAGCCAGGCGGGGGACATCGTCGCAGCCAACCTCGACCAGTCCGCCGCATTCCTCGACCCCCGCGCACACACATTGTTCATCATCAACTACCCGGACCAGAGCGAGTATTCGCCGGTGTTTCATGGGGATTCGATCTACCGGTTGTGGTTTCAGTTCACTCAGATCAGCGACAAGATCAAGAAGCAGATGCCGTCGGGGCAGATCAACGCCAACATCGCGACCGCCAACGTCTACGGCAGCGTGATCCGCGACTCCGGGGTCTGCGCCGGCGCGTAACGCGTAGGGTTCGGCCGGTGAGCACCGATGCCCGGCAGCGGCTCCGCGAGACGATCCTGAGGCTCTCCCGCGAGCGCGGCCCGCACAAGACGATCTGCCCGTCGGATGCGGCTCGCGCCGTCGGCGGCGACGCCTGGCGCGACCTGATGGACGACGCCCGCGAGGCCGCCCGCGCCCTCGCCCGCGACGGCGACGTCGAGATCACCCAGAAGGGTGAGGTGCTCGACCCGAAGGGCGAGTGGCGCGGACCCATCCGGATCCGCGCCACCTAGCGACCGTCGCCTTCGCGCTCAGCAAGGACTCACGCCAACTTGTCGGCCTCGGCCCGTGCCTGCGCCGCGACCTTCTCCGCCAGCTCGGCCTTCCACTGGATCTCCTTCTTGATCCAGGGGTTGTCCTGCGGGAACTGGTCGGTCTCGCCGACCAGCCGGACCTCGAGCTTCACGCCGGGCCCCAGTGGGCACTTCTGGGCCCACTGCTTGGCCTCCTCCTTTGAGGAGACGTCGATGATCCAGAAGCCGTTGAACAGCTCCTTGGCCTCGGTGTACGGGCCGTCGGTCACCACCGGCGGGTCGGAGTCGAAGTCGACGACGAAGCCGTCCTCCGGCCCGGTCAGGCCCTCGCCGGCGAGCATCACACCGGCCTTGATCAACTCCTCGTTGTAGCGGCCCATCGACTCGATGACCTCGTTGAAGTCCACGTTGGCGTCGGCGAACGCAGCTTCGGCCTCGGGGGTGACCCGCATGATCAGCATGTATCGCGCCATTTGTCTGTCTCCTTCTAGTCGCTTCTGACGGGGCGGGTTTTCGCGCCCTCACGACTACGTCGAACGGGCTCTCACTGGATTCGACACGGGCCGCACGAATTTTTCATCGGAGTTTTGGGAGATTCCTCATCACCGAGCCAGAGCGGGCTTAGACCGGGTCGCTGACAATCGGTCATGGGTATCGCACGTTCGCTCGGATTCGCCGTGGTGGTGGTCGGCGCCCTGCTCGGGATGTACGCCGTCCCGCGGGTGCTCGGCGATCCGATGCCCAGTGTCGGCCCCGTCGTGGGCTTCGCCACCGTCGCCGGTCACCCCGCCGTGCTGGCGGCGTACGGCCGCACCGGCGGTGTGCGCTCGGCACCATTCGGTACCGACGACGTATGGCAGGAGCGTTTGGCCGCGGTGTCGCTTCACACCGGCGAACTGCTGTGGGATGTCCAGTTGCACGGCAAGAGCGGCTGGGAACGGGCCGTACTCGCCGTCGCCGACGGCCTCGCTTACGTCGCCACCGACTACGGATTGTCGATCGTTGCCGTCGAGGACGGTCGGATCGTCATGCAGAACGACCAGATCCCCGGTCTGGGCAACGATTACGTGCAGGCCTACATGGCTTACCACGTCGACCCGGACCTCGGCGCTGTCATCGCGCTGACCCAGTCGGGCGCCGTCGTCCACATCCCGCTGGGCACAACCGAAGCCACGCCTACGCCCCACGATGTGGCCGACAACTGGCGCGGCACACTGCTCGCCGACGCGGCGCCCACGCGCGACGCGGCATTCGAGATGATCGACGTCGACCCAACGGCCACGCCGAAGCGCATGGCGCTTCCCGACGGCGGCGCGGTGCACCTGTCCCGGCAGACGGGCGTGTTGACCCGCGAATGGCCCGACGGACGCACCGAGGTGCTCACCCGCATCCACGATGTGACCCGCCCCGAACTCGTCTACGAGATCGTGCGCACCCCTGCGGCGCTCGCCACCGCAGAACAACTCGCCGAAGGCACAGACATGTTCACGAAGCACCACTCGGCCGCAGCGCCACTGGGTACCGTGAGCGGCGTGGTGCTCGTGCGCGGCGACGACCCGAACGCCGATGGGCGAGAGTCACTTTTGCTGATCGACATCGGGTCGGGGGAAACGATGGCGGTGGTGGCTGACCTCGATGACGTCAAGCGGGTGACCGCCACGCCCGACGGGGACATCCTCGTCGTCGCGACGCCCACCCCGCCCGCCTTCGAGCCTTCCAACGACAACCGTCTGATCGTGCTGCGGCCCGACGGCCGGGTCACATCGACCGATCTCGGGCTGACCGACTTCTGGGGCCGTACCAAAGCCGACACGAGGAGCAGCGATGCCCGCTGACCTGATCATCCGTGGAACCATCCTGACGGTCGACGAAAGCCGGCCGACCGCGGAGGCGCTCGCGGTGAGCGACGGCCGCATCGTCGCCGTGGGCAGCGGCAACGAGATCGACGGCTGGATCGGCCCCGAGACCGAGATCCGCGACGTGGACGGGTGCGTGATGCCAGGATTCGTCGAGGCGCACGGCCATCCGCTGATGGAGGCCATCGTGCTGTCCGAGCGGATGGTCGACATCCGGCCGGTCACACTGCCCAAGGCCGACGACGTGGTCGCCGCCATCAAGACCGAGGTTGCCAACCGCGGCCCCGAGGGTGCATACCTCAACGGCTGGGATCCGCTGCTGCAGACGGGCTTACCGGCGCCGACGTTGGCCTGGCTCGACGACGTCGCCCCCGACACCCCGTTGGTGATCGTGCACAACTCGGGGCACAAGGCCTACTTCAACAGCGCCACCGCCCGACGTTTCGGCCTCACCCGCGACACCCCCGACCCCAAAGGCGCGCGGTACGGCCGCGACGCCGATGGTGAGCTCGACGGCACCGCCGAGGAGACCGCCGCGGTGTTCAGCCTGCTGGCGGGCGTGATCGATCCCGCCGACTATCCGGCGATGCTGCACGCCGAACTGCAGCGGCTCAACGCCGCCGGGCTGACCACCTGCTCGGAGATGGCCTTCGACCCGGTGTTCCGTCCGGTGGTCGATGCGCTGCGCGACGAACTGAGCGTGCGGCTGCGACTCTACGAGATCTCCAATGCCCAGATGTCCACCGACGCGACCCCGGGCGCCGGCGACGACCTGCTCCGTCAAGTCGGGATCAAGATCTGGGTCGACGGGTCACCGTGGGTCGGCAACATCGACCTGTCCTTTCCGTACTTGGACACCGACGCCACGCGCACCATCGGCGTCGCACCAGGATCCTGCGGACACGCCAACTACACCCGCGAGCAGCTCACCGAGATCGTGCACGCCTACTTCCCCAAGGGCTGGGCGATGGCCTGCCACGTGCATGGTGACTCGGGCGTCGACACCATCCTCGACGTCTACGAAGAAGCGTTGCGGCGCTGGCCCCGTGACGATCACCGGCTGCGGCTCGAGCACGTCGGCGCCATCCGCGACGATCAGCTGCAACGCGCGCACGACCTCGGCGTCGTCTGCAGCGTGTTCGTCGACCAGATCCACTACTGGGGCGACATCATCGTCGACGGGTTGTTCGGCACCGAACACGGAAGCCGTTGGATGCCATGCGGATCCGCGGTCGCCACGGGTATGCGGATTTCGCTGCACAACGATCCGCCGGTCACCCCCGAAGAACCCCTGCGCAACATCAGCGTCGCGGCCACCCGCACGGCGCCGAGCGGGCGGGTGATCGGCCCGGAGCAGCGGATCTCCGTCGAGCAGGCGATCCGGGCGCAGACAGTGGACGCGGCCTACCAGCTGTTCGCCGACGATGTGGTCGGCTCGCTTGAAGTGGGCAAGTACGCCGACATGGTGGTGCTGTCGGCCGACCCGCGCACGGTGGCGCCCGAGGAGATCGCCGATCTGCAGGTGCAGGCCACGTATCTGGCCGGCCGACAGGTTTACCGCAAAGGCGACTGACCAGACCACGTCGGTCGCTAGGCTTCCCCCATGTCTGACCTGCATGACCCGCGATTCCTCGACGAACGGCTCGCGCATTGGGCCGAAACCAAGCCCGACGCCGAGGCGATGACCTTCCTCGACCGCACCTGGACGTGGTCGGAATGGAACGACCGGGTCCGCCGCCTGGCGGGCGCGTTGCAGCAGCGCGGTATCAAACGCGGTGACGTGGTGGCCTTCCTCGACAAGAACCACCCGGCCTGCGTCGAATTGACCATCGCCGCCGCGTCGTTGGGCGCGGCAACGGCGATCATCAACTTCCGGCTGGCCGCCGATGAGATCGACTACGTGCTCACCGACTCGGGAGCCAAGCTGTTGATCGTGGGCACGGAGTTGAAGCCGACGATCGACAAGATCCGCGACAAGCTCACCCACGTCGAACACCTCATCGAGGTGACGCCCGACGGCGGTGACGGTGACGAGTACGAGGCGCTGCTCACCGACGCGACACCGGTCGGGCGCGCCGACGATGTTCAGCCCGACGACGTGGCGATCATCATGTACTCATCGGGCACGACGGGACGCCCGAAGGGCGTGCAGATCACGCAGGCCAACCTGATCGCGCACACCATCAACGCGCACAACGGCTGGGGCTTCGACGAGGGCGACAAGAGCATGGTGTCGATGCCGCTGTTCCATGTCGGCGGATCGTCCTACGTGCAGTTCAGCATTCACGACGGTGTACCGACGGTGATGACACGCGAAGTCGATGGCGCCGCGCTGGCCGGCGCAATCCTCAACGGCGCCAACCGAACCTTCCTGGTGCCCGCGGTGCTGGCCAAGGTGCTGGAATCCGGCGAGGATGCGGTCAAGTTGTTCGGGGCCCTGAAGACGTACGTGTACGGCGCGTCGCCGATGCCGCTGCCGCTGCTGCGCGCGGCGTTGGAGGCCTGGCCGAACACCGATTTCATTCAGGTGTACGGGCTGACCGAGGTGTGCGGGGTGATCAGCCAACTGCTGCCCGAGGACCACCGCTCGGGCACCGAGGAACGGCTGGTCAGCGCGGGCCGGGTCATCCCGGGCGCCGAGGTCCGGGTGGTCGACCCGGACACGCTGAAGGACGTAGCGGCAGGTGAGCAGGGCGAATTGTGGTTCCGCACACCGCAACTGATGAAGGGATACCACAACAAACCCGAGGCGACGGCGGAGGCGATCACCGATGACGGCTGGTTCCGCACCGGAGACATCGGCCGCATCGACTCCGACGGTTATATTTTCGTCGAGGACCGCCTCAAAGACATGATCATCTCCGGCGGTGAGAACATCTACTCCATCGAGGTCGAGCGCGTCATCGCCGAGCATCCCGCGGTGACCGACGTCGCGGTGATCGGCGTGCCCGACGAGAAGTGGGGCGAGGTGGTCAAGGCCGTTGTTTCGGTCGAGGATTCGGTGTCACCGGACGACCTCATCGCGTGGTGCCGCGAACGGCTAGCGGCCTACAAGTGCCCGAAGACGGTCGACATCACCGACGAGTTGCCGCGCAATCCGACGGGCAAGATCCTGAAAAAGGAGCTGCGCAAGCCGTACTGGGAGGGCCGCGACCGCGCGACGGTCTAGTCGGTGGGCCGCACCGGGATCGCGATCTCGTTGCGGCGGCGGAACGGCAGCGTCCACGGCGGGTCGTAGAACCAGGACTGCGGCGGCCCAACGGCCTCGATCCCGTTGGCGCGCAGTGTCTCCGAGAGGTCGCGGGTGCGCTCGGCGACGGCGCGGGGGCTGCGGTCGCCGGTGAACCGCAGCACCGCGACCGTTTCTCCCGGCACCTCCACCAACCGCACCTTCTCGTCGTCCGGAGTGGGCAGCGTGTCCATCGTCCACTTCGACGGCATGTAGAAGCGGATCGTCGAGTTCTCGCCGTCGCGGGCTTGCGCGACCGGCGCCGTCATCGCGATCTTCTCGCGCGACTGCTGACTGACGGGGGCGGTCATCGCGATCGTCTCGTCGCGGTGGTTGCCGCCGAAGATATAGCCCGCAAGGCGCCGGAACCCGATGTTTCTGGCGCGGTCCTCATCGGCGCTCACGGTGGTTTCGGCGGCGATGCGGGGACCGTACCGGCGGATCTCCACTCGGGGAGAGAGTTGCGTGGCCAGATAGTGGGGCTCTTCGGTGCCCACCCGGATCCCGACCATCGAGAACACCGACTCCGCGACCTGGCGCGGGATCTCCAATAGCCGCATCATCGTCGGTTCAGGTACCAGATGTGCGACGACAGCGCGGTCGCGAACGCACACCAGAGCGGATACAACGCCAGCGGCGCAGCCTGGGCGCCGCGCACCTGCACGGCACGGCGGGTCAGGTCCGCGCTGCTGACCGCCAGCGCGCCGGCCGCCACCGCCGACGTGCCGAGCTTGCCCTGGTTGAAGAACAACCACGACCAGCTGCCGTTGAGCACCAGGTTCACCCCGAGCGCGGCGAGGTAGCGCCGACGTTCGCGCGTCTGACCGCGGCGCTCGAGTTCGTCGAGGGTCGCCGCCGAGGTCACGGCGATATCGGCGTACAAAATGGGCCATACGATCGGAAACGCCTGCCGCGGTGGCTGATACGGCGGCTTGCGCAGCCTGGCATACCAGAGGGACTGCGAGTCCTTGCTGGCAAGGCCACCGGCAACCGCCGTCGCCGTCACCGCAAGCGCCGAGGGCACCAAGGTCTTCAGTTGCACCGTGTACTCCTACTACGAATCACAATTAGTTAAGCAACTGAAAGGTAGCCGGATTCCCGATCGTTAAACCTCGCGATCGGGAACCGGCAGGATGGGCGCATGCCACAGCTCGACGACGTCCTGGACCGCATGCACGTCGTCGCACTCCCGATGCGGGTGCGCTTTCGCGGCATCACGGTCCGCGAAGTGGCGCTGATCGACGGTCCAGCCGGGTGGGGCGAGTTCGGCGCGTTCCTTGAATACGAGCCGCCGGAAGCGGCGCACTGGCTGGCCTCCGGGCTCGAGGCGGCCTACGAATCACCCCCTCGACTCCACCGCGATCGGATCCCGATCAACGCGACCGTGCCCGCCGTCGACCCCGCCCAGGTGCCCGAGTTGCTGGCGCGCTTCCCCGGAGCGCACACCGCAAAGGTCAAGGTCGCCGAGCCGGGGCAGTCGCTGGCCGACGACGTGGCGCGCGTCGACGCGGTGCGGGCCGTGGTGCCGACGGTGCGGGTCGATGCCAACGGCGGCTGGAGCGTCGACGAAGCCGTCGCCGCGGCGGCAGCGCTGAGCGCCGGCGGACCGCTGGAATACATGGAACAACCGTGCGCGACGGTTGCGGAGCTGGCCGAGCTGCGTCGCCGCGTCGATGTCCCGATCGCCGCCGACGAGAGCATTCGCAAGGCCACCGACCCCCTGCGGGTGGTGCGGGAGAAGGCGGCGGACGTCGCGGTGCTCAAGGTCGCACCGTTGGGTGGCGTGCGGGCGATGCTCGCGATCGCCGCGCAGATCGACATCCCCGTCGTGGTCTCCAGTGCGCTGGATTCGGCGGTCGGCATCGGCCACGGCCTGTTGGCCGCCGCGGCGCTGCCCGACCTGCACCACGCGTGCGGGCTGGGCACCGGCGGGTTGTTCGCCGAGGACGTCACCGAACCGCTGCGTGCCCGGGGTGGGTACCTGCCGGCCGTGCCTGCCGTACCGGATCCGGCCCGTCTTTCGGCGCTGGCCGCACCTCCCGAGCGCCGCCGATGGTGGATCGACCGGGTGCGCGCCTGCCTCCCATTGACACGTTGACACAAATCACTAGTCTCTGTTTCAGAAGCTACGGAGGCGACATGACCGAAACGGCCGAAGCTCCACCCGTCCACGCCGGTGATATCCGCCCAAAGGTCATGCGCGAGTTCCGAAAACACAGCGGGAGCGCACTGGGTGGCTTCTTCGGCGCAGCGGCCTTCGACGAGGTCGCGTTGGTGCCGGTGGCCGCGGCCGTCGACAAGACCGGTCGTTTCGAGGCCAACTTCGCCGATCGAGGGGTGCGAAGTGGGCTCTCGGCGTTCCTCGCGATCTGGGGCGATCCGCACGACCGGGCTGCCGAGGGGGAGCGGCTCAAGCGGATGCATCGCGAGGTGCGCGGCCGCGGCGACGGCACGTTCACCGATGTGCGCTACAGCGCGCTCGACCCGAAGCTGTGGAACTGGATCGCGGTGAGCGGGATGTTCCTCGTGTTGAACTCGTTCACCCCCTGTACGGCGATCACCATGACCGAAGCCGAGAAGGAAGCGGCATATCAGCAGTTGCTCGAGGCGTTCCGGTCATTGGAACTGCCCGGAACCCACGCCAAGCTCCCGGCGAGCTACGACGAGGCCGTGCAGTACTACGACTGGATGGTCGACAACGAGCTGGCCGACAACGCCTTTCTGCGCCGCGTCACCGATCAGCTGACGCGACTGCCGTTGCCCACGTTGATGATTCCATCCGCGATGCGCGTCGCGCTGACTCCGCCGTGGCTGCTGCTGCGGCCTGTCGCCGGACGTGTGGTCAAGATCTGCTCGTTCGGGATCCTGCATCCCGGAATCCGTGAGATGACGGGCTTCCAATGGGAGGATCGCCATCAGCGGGAGTTCGAGGTGTACACCCGCGTCCTGCAACTGGCGTGGCGGGTACTCCCCGACAAAGTGAGGCTGATCCCGTTGGCGCGCAACCGGTTGGAGTACGAGAAGCTCGTGCGGTTCCACCGCTCGGTCACGCTCGACTCGTTCGCGCCGCCTGCGGCGTGCCCGGCCGGTCGGCGGGCATAGCCTAGACCGATGCGCCGTCTCCGCAACACCGACAGTCGCACCGAACAGGAGGCCGCGATCCTCAAGGCGGCCGCCGAGGAGGTCGCGCTCGTCGGCGTCGGAAGGGCCAGCATGGACGTCATCGCGCGCCAAGCCGGCGTCAGCCGCAGCACGCTGTATCGACGCTTCCCGAGCCGCGACGTGCTGATCACCGAACTCGGCAGGCAGACATTCGACTTCGCGATGGCTCGCCTGCAGACCGTCGGCATCGACTCCGGTGCGAAAGAGGCTGCCGTCGCGGCGTTCTGCGAGGGTCTGCGGCTGCTGACCGCCGAACCGGTCATGCGCCGGTTCCTGCGGCTCGACGGCGACCTGTCGGCGATGTCGGGCATGTACGACGAGGCCCAGGAATTCCTCGAGAGCGCTTCCGCGGCCATGGCAAGGGCGCTGAAGGCGGCCGGGGCGACCATGCCCGACGACGATCTGCTGGCGGTCAGCGAGCTGCACATCCGGTTGGCCGCGTCGCTGGCTCAGGTACGCACGCCGGTGCTGGACGTCAACGACGGTGATGCGGTCCGCGCCTACGCGCTGAAACACCTCGCCCCGTTGGTGTGGTGAGCCGCGCGCAACCGTCGCTGTCCTGATCTGTGGGGTGCGTGGCCTAGACGCCATCGAGCTGTTGGCCAACACTGACTTCATGCGATCGGTGGTGATTCTCGGTTTTGCCGGCGTGCAGGCTCTCGACCTGGTCGGCCCCTTCGAGGTGTTCACGGGAGCGTCCCGTTATCTGCGGGGTATGGGTCGTGAGGGGTACGTCGCCAAGGTGGTGACCCTCGGCGGTGAGCCCGCGACCACCGGCACGGGTCTGGCGCTTGCCGCCGAACCACTACCGGACCCCCGCGAACCGATCGACACCCTGGTCCTTCCCGGCGGTGCCGGAGTTCAGGACGCCCGCGAGGACCTCGACCTGATCAACTGGATCCAGACCGTCGCGCAGAACTCGCGTCGGGTCGTCAGCGTGTGCACCGGCGCGTTCCTCGCCGCCCAGGCCGGCTTGCTCGACGGCTGCACCGCCACGACGCACTGGGCCTACACCGACCAGCTTTCTCGTGAATTCCCGACGGTGACAGTCGATCCCGAGCCGATCTTCGTGCGCAGTAACGATCGGACGTGGACCGCCGCCGGTGTCACCGCCGGCATCGACCTCGCACTCTCGCTCGTCGAGGACGACCATGGCACCGATGTCGCGCAGACGGTCGCGCGCTGGCTCGTCATGTACCTGCGCAGACCGGGTGGCCAGACGCAGTTCGCCGCACCGGTGTGGATGCCGCGCGCCAAGAGGGCGCCCATCCGCGAGGTGCAGGAGGCCATCGAGACCGAACCCGGTGGTGTGCACAGCATCACGGAGTTGGCTCGTCGTGCCGCGATGAGCCCGCGCCATTTCACCCGGTTGTTCACCGAGGAGGTGGGGGAGGCGCCCGGCGCCTACGTCGAACGGATCCGCACCGAGGCCGCGCGCCGTCAGCTCGAGGAGACCGACGACACCGTCACCGTCATCGCCGCCCGCTGCGGATTCGGCAGCGCCGAGTCGCTTCGGCGTAATTTCGTTCGCCGACTTGGTATCTCACCCGACCAGTATCGCAAGACCTTCGCCTGAGACAGGAGACGACCCGTGACCCAGATCGCCATCATGGTGTACCCCGGCTACACCGCGCTCGACTTCATCGGACCCTACGAGGTACTGCGCAACCTGCCCGACGCCGAGGTGCGGTTCGTCTGGCATGAGCCGGGGCCGGTCGAGGCCGACTCCGGCGTGCTGCTCGTCGGGGCCACTCATTCGTTCGACGAGACACCCTCGCCCGACATCGTCCTGATCCCCGGTGGCCTGTCGAGCTTCCAGCACGCCCGCGACGAGAAGGTGCTCGACTGGGTCCGCACGGCCCACGAGACATCGACCTGGACGACATCGGTGTGCTCGGGTTCGGTCATCCTCGCCGCCGCGGGCCTACTCGACGGCCGACGCGCGACGTCGCACTGGATGGCGTTGCCGATGCTCAAACCTTTCGGTGTCGACACCGTCTCCGACGAGCGGGTGGTACACGAGGGCAAGATCGTCACGGCCGCAGGAGTGTCGGCCGGAATCGACCTCGGCCTCTGGCTCTACGGGCAGATCGCCGGTGACGCGAAGGCCAAGGCGGTGCAGCTCGTCATCGAATACGACCCGCAGCCGCCCTACGATTCCGGGCACCTGTCGAAGGCATCGGCCGCGACCAAGGCGAGTGCATCGACCCTGCTGAGCCGGGACACCGTCAAACAGGGACAGCTGGCCCCGACGATGGCGCTGCTGTGGACCGCCGCGGTGCAACGGGTCCGCAGAAAGGCGGTCTCGGCGCGATAGCTCCTCGGCGATACCCTCGCATTCGTGGGGATTCCTGAAGTGCGCCCCGATCCGCCGACGCCGTTCGTCCGTGCGGGCGCCCGTTTGATGGGCCTGGCGCCGTCGCGGTGGTTTCTGCGCCGCATCGGCTGGCGGCTGGATCGCGCGGTGATCAACCTGACCAACGGTCGGGTGTCGATGTCGCTGGTGATGCCGGAGGTGCTGTTGACGCACACGGGCGCCAAGACCGGCCGACAGCGCAGCACGCCGCTGACGTACTTCACCGATGCCGGCCGTGTGATCACGATCGCCTCCAACTACGGCGGCGACCGGCACCCGGCGTGGTTCCACAATGTCAAAGCCAATCCGCGGGTCGCGCTGTCTGCGCGCGGCTACCGGGGCACCTTCATCGGCGAGGAGGTCATCGGTGCGGAACGGGACCGCCTGTTCGAGCTGGCCAAACAGTTCGTACCGAACTACGCCGACTACGAGAAGCGCGCCGCGGGCCGCCGCATCCCGGTCGTCGCGTTCACCGAAGCGGCGGATTCGGCGTAGTTCGTCGCTTCCTCATGTGCGATCGGCCTGTGAGCGCTCGGTCAGTTCCCGGTAGGCCGCGGTGAAGGCGCGTGCACCTTGCATCAGCGCCGCGACGTCGCGCTCGGTCATCTGCCGGGTCACCGCGCCGAACGCCTCGAGGCGCAGCTTGATCAGCTCGTCGAGCACCGCGCGTCCCGCGTCGGTCAACTCGAGCAGCGTGGCGCGGCGGTTGGTGGGAGCGACCCGGCGGGTGATGTAACCGGCGTCGGCGAGGCGGTCGCTGAGCCTGCTCGCGGTGGACGGCAAGAGTCCCAGCTCGTCGCCCAGAGCGGTGACCAGGCTGGGCCCCAGCCGATCCAGGGCCTGCAGCGCACGCAGCGGCGCCAGGCCGATCCGCTGCTCCATCTGCTCGAGCGCGGACACGTTCAGCGCGAGCAGCCCGCGGGTGGCGCGCTCGAGTTCCGGCAAGCTGTCCCCGGCGGGCACGTTGGTGGACGGCATCGCTTCCTTCTGCCTCGCAGCGGTATTCGACGTCACGGTATCGGGTGTCATCTTCGCGGTTTGATCTCTGGCGGCTCGTACTCCGGTAGTGCGATGTCGTCGCGCAGGGTCCGGCCCACCACCAGATTGCCGACCGGCGGAATGCCGAATGCGCGAATCGCCAGATCGCGCAACCAGATGCCGAGCTTGGTGCGGGGCGTGAAGAAAGAGATCAACCGCTGGGCCCCGTCCTGCTTGGCTTCGATGAACTCGCGCAGTCGGTTCTCGTACGCCTCGAACGCAGCGCCGATGTCTTCACCCGCCCGGCCCAGCTCACCGGCCAGGACGTAAGCCTCGGCGATGGCCAGCCCGGTGCCCTCGCCCGCCAACAGCGAGACACACGCCGCCGCATCGCCGATGAGCGCCACGCGACCGGTCGACCACCGATCGATGCGGATCTGGCTGACCACGTCGAAATAGATGTCGTCGACGCCGTCAAGGGCATCGAGGATGCGTGTCGACTCCCAGCCGGCGTCGGCGAACTCACTGCGCAGCAACGCTTTACAGGACGCTAGATCAAGGGCTGGGGCGGGCGTTGGCGAGCGGAAGATGAACAGGACAAGGGTGCGGTCGCCGCGCAGCGAGAACCTGCCGATCTGGCGGTCGGGCACGTTGTGCGTCACGTACACCAGGTCGTCGCGCGGTCGATAGCCGTCGAGCACACACGCTGCGACCTGACAGCCGAGATAGCGCTCGTAACGCGCATCCGGACCGAAGGCGAGCGCACGGACGTTGGAGTGCAACCCGTCCGCGCCGATCACCATGTCGAATTGTCGTGACTGGCTGTGCTCGAATTCGACCGTGACACCATCGGATCTGTTGTCGAGCGCGGTGATGCTCTCTGAGTAGACGGTTTCGATGTCGTGCTCGACTGTCCGGTAGATCGCTGCAGCCAGGTCGCCGCGGGGCAGGCTGATGTAGCGGTCGCGCACCGCTCGGCGCAACGGGTCGACGCGCAGCCGGGTCGACGCCCGACCCTCGTCGTCGACGATGTGCAGTTCGCGAACGCGGTAGCCGGCCGCATGGAGGTCGTCCTCGATACCCATCTTCTGGGTGATCGCGTAGCCGACGCCCCAGAAGTCGATCAGATAGCCGCCGGTGCGAAAAGTCGGCGCCTTCTCGATCAGGGTGACCTCGTGGCCCATGCGCACCAGCCAGTGGGCGAATGTGGGTCCTGCGACGCCGGCGCCGCTGATTGCGATCTTCATTTCACGCTTCTTCTCGAAGTCATCGAGGCCGCTGGTTTTGATGCTACGCGCATATCGTGCGAGCTGCACGATCTGCCGGATGGCCCGGGCCGCGCCCTGCGGAGGGCATTTGAGTACCGTCGGTCGGGTGAATTTGGCGTACGACGATCGTGGTAGCGGCCCATCGGTACTGTTCATCGCCGGTCACGGCGGTGCGGGCCGAACCTGGCATCTGCATCAGGTGCCCGAGTTCCAGCGCGCCGGCTACCGCTGCATC
This sequence comes from Mycobacterium sp. IS-1590, assembly GCF_001500025.1. Lineage (GTDB taxonomy): Bacteria > Actinomycetota > Actinomycetes > Mycobacteriales > Mycobacteriaceae > Mycobacterium. The sequence goes on from NZ_LQIW01000003.1 coordinate 198,926, forward strand.
ACGTTCGACAACCGCGGGGTGGGCGCCACCGAGAACGCCACCGGCTTCACCACCGAGACGATGGTGGCCGACACGGCGGCGCTGATCGAGAAGCTCGACGCGGCGCCAGTGCGCATCGTCTCGGTGTCGATGGGCTCCTACATCGCCCAGGAGCTGATGGTGGCACGGCCCGACCTGGTCGACCGGGCGGTGTTGATGGCCACCCGTGGCCGTGAGGATCGCACCCGCGAGTTCTTCCGCGACGCCGAGCGCGAGCTCGCCGCCTCCAACATGGTGCTGCCCACCAAGTACGACGCGAAACTACGCCTGCTGGAGAGCTTCTCGCCCAAAACGCTCAACGACGACACCAAGGTCCGCGACTGGATCGACATGTTCGTCATGTGGCCCACCAAGCCCACACCCGGCGGCCGCGCGCAGATCGAGGTTCGGCCGCAGGGCAACCGGCTGCCCGCTTACCGAAGTATTACGGCGCCCACACTGGTCATCGGATTCGCCGACGACCTGGTGCTGCCCCCGCACCTGAGCCGCGAGGTCGCCGACGCGATCCCGAACGGCCGTTACCTGGAGATTCCCGACGCCGGCCACCTCGGCTTCCTGGAGCATCCCGAGGCGATCAACAAAGCGGCGCTCGATTTCTTCGCCGATAAGCTGTAGTGGTGAACCCCTCGACCGCGCAGGCGCGCGTGGTCGTCGACGAACTCATTCGCGGCGGCGTGCGGGACGTTGTGCTGTGCCCCGGATCGCGTAACGCCCCGCTCGCTTTTGCGCTGCAGGACGCCGATCGTGGGGGCCGACTCCGACTGCACGTCCGCATCGACGAGCGCACCGCGGGTTTCCTGGCCATCGGGCTGGCGATCGCCGAGCGCGCCCCGGTCTGCATCGCGATGACGTCGGGGACGGCGGTGGCCAATCTCGGCCCGGCCGTGGTCGAGGCGAACTACGCGCGGGTTCCGCTGGTCGTGCTGAGCGCGAACCGCCCCTACGAACTGCTGGGCACCGGCGCCAACCAGACCTTCGAGCAATTGGGATATTTCGGCACGCAGGTCCGCGCCTCGATCAGCCTGGGCCTGGCAGAGGAATCCCCGGAGCACCTCGACGTGCTCAACGCGCAATGGCGCTCCGCGGTGTGCCGGATTCTCGTGGCGGCCAAGGGTTCTCGGTCTGCCAATGCAGGCCCCGTGCAGTTCGACATTCCGCTGCGGGAGCCGCTCGTGCCCGATGCGGACGAGGCGGCGACCTACGTGCCGCAGGGCAGGCCTGGCGGCAAGCCGTGGACGTACACCCCACCGGTGTCCTTCGACCAGCCGCTCGACATCGACCTGACGCCGGACACCGTGGTGATCGCCGGGCACGGCGCGGGCGAGCATCCGAACCTGGCCGCGCTGCCGACCGTCGCCGAACCGACCGCACCGCCCGCCGACAACCCGTTGCATCCCTTCGCGCTGCGCTTGGTACGGCCCAAGCAGGTCATCATGCTCGGCCGCCCGACGCTGCACCGGCCGGTCTCGGCGCTGCTGGCCGACCCGTCGGTGCCGGTGTACGCGCTGACCACCGGTCCCCGCTGGCCCGACGTGTCGGGTAACTCGCAGGCCACCGGCACCCGCGCCGTCACCACGGGCACCCCCGACCCGGCCTGGCTCGCCAGATGCGCCGAGGTGCACCGGCACGCGATGGAGGCGGTCCACTCGCAGCTGCGGGCGCATCCGCTCAAGACCGGTTTGCACGTGGCCGCCGCGGTGGCCGACGCGGTCCGGCCCGGCGACCAGTTGGTGCTCGGCGCGTCGAATCCGGTGCGTGACGCGGCGCTGGTCGGCCTGAACACCCACGGGGTCAAGGTGCGATCGAACCGCGGAGTCGCGGGTATCGACGGCACGGTGTCGACGGCCATCGGGGCTGCGCTCGCCCACGACGGCCGGACGATCGCGCTGCTCGGTGATCTGACGTTCGTGCACGACAGCTCGGGGTTGTTGATCGGGCCGACGGAGCCGACGCCGCGCAACCTGACCATCGTCGTCTCCAACGACAACGGCGGCGGCATCTTCGAATTGCTCGAACAGGGCGACCCTCGGTTCTCCGACGTGTCGTCGCGCATCTTCGGCACGCCGCACGACGTCGACGTGGGCGCGCTGTGCCGGGCCTACCACGTCGAGAGCCGACAACTCGAGGCCGACGACCTGGCCGAGGCGCTCGGCGAACCCCACGACGGGATGCGGGTGCTGGAGGTGAAGGCCGACCGGTCGTCGTTGCGGGCGCTGCACGCTTCGATCAAGGCTGCCCTGTGAGCGGAGCGAACGATTCAGCTCCTGTGAGCGGAGCGAACGATTCAGCGCCTGTGAGGACTTCCACTGGGTTGAGGCGATCAACCATGGACCGCTTGCGGAAGCCCATCCGATGGGTGCGCCGGTTTCTGCCGCGGCTGACCGCCGACCCGGACGAGTCACACCGCCAACGGGTGTTCCGCCGAATCCGCGTCGGCATCGTGATCGCGGCATGCCTGGTGACCCTGCAGTCGGTGCTGATGGTGTTGGGCGCGTGGCGCAATGACCGCCAGATCGAGCGGCACATGGGCGTCGCCGCCGCCGAGGTGCTCGACGCCGGGCCGCGCCGGTCGACGATCGAGTTCGTCACCCCCGACCGCGTCACCTACCGCCCGGAAATCGGCGTGCTCTATCCGTCGGAACTCGAGACGGGGATGAACATCTACGTCGAATACGACACGAACAACCCCGATCTCGTTCGCGTGCAACACCGCAACGCGGCGTTGGCGATCATTCCGGCGAGTTCGATCGCGGTCGTCGGCTGGCTGATCGCCACTGCCGCACTGGCCGGCGTCACGCTGATCGAGCGCAGAACCTCACCGCGTCCAACGCCCGATCGGAACTCCGCCGAGCTGTCGAGCGCGATCTGACAGTCAGGACTGGATCAGCTTGTCGAGCCAGTCGTTGTCGTAGATGTCGACCTTCTCGCCGGTGACCAGGTCGTAGACGGTCGGTGTGCCGGTGGCCTCGGGATCGACGTCGTACAGGAAACCGAAGTTGCTCTCGTCCATCTCGACGATGTTCACCGCGGACCCACCACTGGCGATCCGCTTGACGGCTTTGTCGGGCATGCCCGCCGCGCTGGCCATGTCGGCCATCTCGTCGTCGCTCGGGCCCGGTCCGCCCGGATCCTGGTTGGCCCACAGCTCTTCGACGAACCGCTGAAACTGGGTGCCGGTCGCGCCGCCTCCGGTGGCGAGGAACAGCGCGTTGCTCACCCGCGCCGAGTGCCCCTTGGGCGTCTCGTCGAGGAAGATCAGCGGCCGGTAGGTGACGTTGAGTTGTCCGACGCCGATGTAGTAGGCGAGTTGATCTCCGAAATCGGCTTGTAGGTCCGCGCAATGGGTGCATTGCGGCTCAGTGAAGATCTCGATTTTGACCGATGCGTCGTCGAATCCGGCCACCACTCCGAAACCGTCTTCGCTGACCTTCAAAGGGGCCTGGGCGGGATCGCGCTTCGCGGTGCCGGCGACGTGGTTGGTGCAGCCGACGGCGGCGAACAGCACGGTGAGCGCCAACACCGCCAGTGCCCGCGAGAACCGCATGTCGACCGCCCTTTCTCTGGTGCGCACGATACTCGACGCGAACGCGTCGCAGCACCCGTTGGCGCACCGGGCTTCGCGTGCCGTATTCCTGGCCGCAACCTTCCCGACAGGCTGCGCTGAGACGATTCGGTCGTGCGCGTGGCAATCGTCGCAGAATCGTTCCTCCCGAATGTCAATGGCGTCACCAACTCGGTTCTGCGGGTGATCGAGCATCTCCGCCGCACCGGGCACGAAGCCCTCGTCATCGCTCCCGACACGCCGCGCGGCGAGCCGCCCGCCGAACGCGTGCACGACGGCGTTCGCGTCCATCGTGTGCCCTCGCGGATGTTCCCGAAGATCACCTCGCTGCCGCTGGGCGTACCGCGGCCCCGGATCGTCGGTGTGCTACGGGGATTCAACCCCGACATCGTGCATCTGGCCTCACCGGCGTTGCTCGGCTACGGCGGTCTGCACGCGGCGCGCCACCTCGGTGTTCCGACCGTGGCCGTCTTCCAGACCGACGTCGCCGGTTTCGCCGAAAGCTACGGAGTCGGCTTCGCTTCCCACGCCGCGTGGGCGTGGACAAGGCATCTGCACAGCCGGGCCGACCGGACCCTCGCTCCGTCCACCGCCGCGATGGAAGACCTGACGGCACACGACATTCCGCGTGTGCACAAGTGGGGTAGGGGTGTCGACATCACCGGGTTCGTGCCGTCGGCACGCGATGACAACCTGCGGCGCCGGTGGTCGCCAGACGGTAAGCCGATCATCGGGTTCGTCGGTCGCCTCGCGCCGGAGAAGCACGTCGAACGTCTGGCGGCACTCGCGAACCGAGACGACATGCGGGTGGTCATCGTCGGCGACGGCGTCGACCGCGTCAAGCTTCAAAGTCTCCTTCCCTCAGCGGTATTCACCGGCGCGCTGTACGGCCATGACTTGGCCGCCGCGTACGCCAGCATGGATGTGTTCGTGCATCCGGGCGAGCATGAGACCTTCTGCCAGGCCGTACAGGAGGCGATGGCGTCGGGCCTGCCGGTCATCGCGCCGGACGCCGGCGGCCCGCGCGACCTCATCGCCCCCTACCGCACCGGACTGTTGCTGGCAGTCGACGAATTCGAGGCCCGCTTGCCCGAGTCCGTCGCGCACCTGATCGCCGAGCGCCAACGGTATTCGATCGCTGCGCGCCGCAGCGTGCTGAGGCGCACCTGGCCGGCGGTCTGCGACGAACTATTGGGCCACTACCAAGACGTCATCGCCGAATCCCGCCCTCCCCATCCCCGCGACGGTGCGCGTCTGCACACGACACGCCGCGGAAATTCGACGCTTCGCGCACGGTCGCGCCGCAGCGAGAGTGCGTAACCGCCGACCTCGGGCCTGAGCAATCGTGCGACTGACGCGTGAACCGTTTTTGTCGGTGGTCGAATGTATGTTCGAAGCATGTCGGGAGACGACCTCGAGGCCGCGGTGACCGCGTTGCGTGCCGCCTTCGAGGAGGCGGCCGCCTGTGATGTCGACTTGCTGACGCGCCAGAAT
>NZ_LQIW01000004.1 GCF_001500025.1 Mycobacterium sp. IS-1590
GGAAACTCACCCGAAAACCGGCTCCAGATGTAAATGATGTCTCGGGACATCTGCCAACGATGTCCCGAGACATCACAAAGTGCCCCCGGCAGGATTCGAACCTGCGACACCGGCTTTTGAAAACGTGGATGTTCGTCAAGCCGTAGTGTTTCTCGCTTGTCCACGTTGAACTGCGGGTTCGCGACCCATAACGGCCCGATAGTTCCTACTGATTCGTGCCGTTTCCCGAGCATTTTCGATGAATAAGCGATGGATGGGCGTCGGTCCCGAACCGCTAGCCCTCCACCTTGCGTAATCGCACCACCACTCCGGGCTGCGCCACGAACGGGCCGTGGGTGTAGTCGATCGGGTGGCCGATGACGTGGAACTGGCCCGCGCCGGGGAGGTCGACCACATCGGTCGGTGCGATCTGGAAGTCGGGCGGCGCGTATAGGTCTACGTCGGTGATGACCATCTCAGCGTGCCCGCCCAAGGCTCGTCGCTCGGTGCTTTCGGGCACCTGCCACCCGTAGACCCGCTGCGGTGCTCCGGGCTGATCGAGGGGCGGGGTGTAGACGGCTTCGGCGGTGCCATAGGCGTCGAGCGGACCCTTTGAGTAGGTGTGGACCCGGACCTCTTGCGCCAGGGGCAGCATCAGGCCACCCGCCGCCGGTACCGGTTCAGCACCGCCAGCTCGGCCAGGGTCCAGCCGGTGAAGCCGCCGCGCAGCGACTGAGTGAACGGGCCCGCGGCCTGGTCGTGCGCCAACTGTCCGGGGTTCGTGACCAGCCGCGCTGTCGCGGTGACGATGACGGCTTCCAGCTCCTCGTTGGGTTCGCCGAGGACGTCGAATCCGTTGCCTCGGGTGTACGCCTTGACCATCGTCGTGATGACGGGGATCGCTTGCTCGGCCGACCCTTCGACGGAGGTGTCGTCGGGTCGGCCGAGGAACAGCAACACCTGTTCGGCGTCGACCACTAGCTGCCAGCCGCGGTCAAGACGATGACGCCTTCAGGGTGCAGCAAACCGAGGTCATAGCGTGTCACCACCCGAATCGCCTGTTCGTCGTACTCCGCGTACCGCTCGGCGAGCAGGGTCACGCTGGGCGCGAGATCGCGGGCGATCGCGATCTGGCTGGTGTCGGCCAGCACCGCCGTACCCTCCGGCAGCTTGTTCGTGACGGTGGCCTCGACCCCGAACAATCTGTAGGTCGGCCCAGCGGTGACGTCGGACTCGATCAGGTACTTCGCCGAATCGGTCGTCTCCTTTAGCTTGCGCAGCGCGATGAAGTCTTGCCCGTTGATGAACCACCGGTTTGGGGTGACCTCGGCGGCCGATGTCAACGCGATCGCGTCGAGCAGGGAATCGGCGTCGGTGACGTCGAGGACGCCGGTCTGCACATCGGCCTGGTTGACGATCCCGGTGATCGAGTCGTCGGCACCGTCTCCGGTCAGCAACGCGGTGTCAAGCTTGTTGGACACGTCGGTGACCAGGCGTCCCTTCAGGGTGGCGTCGAGGCCGATCACCGACTGGCGCAGCAGCTCGTTGGTGAAGCGGATCAGCGTCTTGATGCTCTTGCGGTCCGAGGGCATCAGTTTCACTTCGCCGAAGTCGACGTCGGCCTCGGGAATCAGCTCACCCTCCCCGATGAAGCCCACAGTGGCACCGGAAGTCAGCTTCGGGATGCGCAACGGTGATGCGGTGTCGAAGATTCTCACACCGCTCGACAGCACGACCGAGGCCGCCTCGAGCGGCTGGACGAGAAGATTGGCTACCTGCTCTTGGAGCAGTTCAGGATTGGCAGTTGTGGTTTCGGTATTCGCCACGGAGATTGTCCTAACGATAAGTGGATGTGCTGCCCACGTCGTCAGGACGATGAAGCTTCGAAGGTTGAGCCACCAGGACTCGAACCAACTCGATTCTAGACCATTCGGCCTCGTTGCCTGGCTTCAACTTTCGTCGCTATCCCCGTAGTCGTCGAGCGGTAACCATTCGCCCGTACTAGCTTCGCCCGCTCTCTCCTCTTTTTCATAGATTTCGGAAAATCCTGGGATACGCGACCAGTCGCCTTCTGGAAGCACGCCCCACCCTGAGTAGCTTAGGATTGCGTACACATGGGAGAGTTGCACGAGCTCCCTAGCTGATGCGTGAGGCGCCAGTTCTGCGATCCGTCGGTTCAATGAAAGTTCCGCGATCTTTTCTGCGCGAAACCTCATTTCGAACAGCTCGTCGTCGTCCGCATCGGAATCGTTGGGCGAGTCGCCAAGTTCCATCTGTTAACCCCCTTATGTTGCTCGTTTCCGAAGGATTGCGGCTAGATCGACAGTAGTACTAGAGGGCGTGGAAGCGCCTTGCCCGATATCACCTATCGGCTGCCGAGTGGCTAGGTGTGGTTTGCGAGTTATCAGCTTTTCGATTGCGGCGACGAGTGCGTCGGGGTCGTGGATGTGCGCCTCGTCGAAGGCGAGGTCGCTGGGGTCGGCCAACCGGCCGGTGGCGCGGACGAGTTCGGTGTGCAGCCGGTGGGCGTAGTCGTCGACCCGCTGTGCGCGTTGCCGGTAGCGGCCATTTTCCTGGCGCAGCTTCTCGACGTAATCGCGCGGGAACGTCTCGGGCTCCTCGGGAACTTCGTCTCGATCGGGGCTCGGTTCCTCAGTGTCCGGTCCCTCGATCGGTTCCTCGATCGGCTCCTGCGGTGTTTCGACTTCATCCGGCATTGCGTAACCTCCTCGTGTATCCGGTCGTTTGAATGTTCTCGGCGAGAACAGGTTTCGGAGTGCAGGCGCATCCCTTATGTGTGGGCATCGGGTGCTCGGCGGGCCACACGCGGCCTTCACGCCACCACCAGCGGCACAGTTGGCACGCACCACCCGACAGATTGCGCACCCAACCCTTCACCGACGGCGATCGGGCCATGCCCTCGCTGTAGGCGCGGGCCGCGGTCTCCAACGGTTCCGAGCGGGCCAGGCGTCCAACGATCGCCTCGGGCACCTCGGAGCGATCGGCTACCTTCAGCACCGTCGCCGCGGCCTTACCGAGCCGATCGACGTCACCATCGGGCGGTAGTAGACCTGCGGTGGCGACTGGGCGCCCGAGGTTGAGCATGATCGTCGCCGCGAGCGACACATCGGCCAGGCCAGCAGCTTTGGAGTTGTGCGCGGCGACGATCGTCGCGATTGCCGTCGCCGTCTCCTCGGCGCTGATCTGCCCGGAGGTGAACATGGCGTACACGGCCAGGACGCGCCGCTCGGATTCCTCGGACAGCCCGACGATCTGATCCCGGTAGGTCATGACGCCAGGGCCCGCAGATCAAGTCCGGCGGTGTCGAGGGCTTCACCGCGGCGGGCGGCGCGGATCTCGGCGATCTGATCCTCCGAATAGCCGAGCTTGGTCAGCGCCGCCGAGGCGGGCAGCAGACCAGCTTGATACAGCTTGACGACCGCATCGGCTTCTTGGGCAACGCTTCTCGTCGCGGCGTCGGCCCACAGCACCCGAATGTCGTCGATCATGTTCGGGTCGCGGCCATCCCGCACGGCGATCATCAGCCTGCCGACCTGCTCCCAGCAGCGGCCGAACGTGGCCTGACGCGCCTCGGCCTTCGCGGTCAGAGACGCCTCGGCGGCCCGCAACGCATCCGCGGACGCGGGATTGTCGGTGAACACTCCGACGTAATGCGCCGGGAGCGTGGAGACGGCCATGATCTGCCCGAGGATCACCCGCACCGAGGCCTCGTAGCCGGCGAGGTCGGCGGCCTGGAGTTGGCCAAACTTCGCCTCATGGGATTCGGAGATCATCGCCCGCGCGCCTTCGGGGATCGGATTGACCTCGATCGTCTGTCCGGTGTCGTTGCCTTCGGCGTCGAGGACCGGCTCCTCGCTCAATTCGATTCCGGTGGCCCAGCGCCGCGGCCGCCCGACGTACTCCGAGGTCACCATCATGTCGGCCAAGCTCTTGTTTAAGGCGTCGACCAACGGCATCAGATCGGTGATCTCCGAGATCCCGCGGTCGTCGAGGATGCGCTCGGAGTTGCGGATCGCCACCACCGGCACCACACCGAGCGGATTGGCGATCTCCTCGACGGTGAAGAATCCCTGCGTCGTTGCGCCGGTCTGGTTGGCCCGTAGCCGAGTGATCGTGTCCGGCAGATACAAGACGGCCTCGGTCGTGGTGTTCGTCTCCCACCGCTTCACCGCGGCCGTGATCGTGCGGGTTCCCGGATCGGTCTGCACGGCAACTTGCTTCGCCGACTCAATCGTCACCTTCGGCCGGCCGTAGACGTCGGCCCACACCATCACGAAGCTGTCGCCCAGCAGCAGAGCTTCGCGATGCGCCACACCCGAGAGCTGGTCGAGGTCATTGCGGATCCAATCGGCCCACAACTCCTCGTCACCGCTAAACCCGGTGATTCGTAGCCGCTCGGCGATCGCGGTCACCGCCAGTCGCGGAATGTTGGACGCCATCAGCCCGAACCTGTTACCCAACGCGATCTTCGCCTCGGGGCTCAAGAACGCCAGAGGTTGGCGTCCGCCGTAATACTGGTCGAGCTGGCTGTAACGGGCCACCGGCTCGTCGAGCCGCTGCAGCAGCGTCAGCAGAAGTTCTTGTTGGGTCATGATGCAAAGCTCCTCACTCTTCTACGGTTTCGGGATTGGTGCCAGGCGGCACGGTCATAGGCGACGATTGCGGCCACCGCGGCGTCGATCTTGCGCGGCGATCCTCGCTTGTCCTTACTGACGAGATCGCCCATCGGCGTCGACTTCGCGGCACAGTGCGCGATGTGGGCGGCCAGGCGCAGATCCCCGTCATGAGTCACGGCTCTAGTCGCCACCGCCTGATACAGCCGATCGGTGGCCGGGGCCATGCGTTGCGCGTGCGCGGTGTTCCACTCGATCACCCGGCGCTCCCCATACCGGCGCGCCCACGCCTCGATCTCCGAGCGCCAGCCCCATGGATCGCACGCCAACTCGGCCACCTCGTATTTGGTGAACGCGACGTCGACAGCCCGATCGACGTCCTCGCGAGGGACACGCCAGCGCGGATCTCCGGGGTTCTCCCAGAGTCCCTCGACCCACACATGCCCGTCCAGGGTGCAGCCGATCAGCGCGGTTGAATCCCCCGACGCCGAGCCGTCGAACGCCAACACGGCACGCTCGCGAGGACGCACGGCACGCTCGACGCGGCAGGTATCCCACGCTCCCCACGGCAGCCACGATTCGACTCCGGTTACCCACTGGCCGAGGCGAAGCTGACGAAACACCGGCTCGCGGATCGTCATACGGGCCGCGGCGATCCCGTCCTCAGACAAGAACGGCTCCCGGCACGCCAACGCCGGATTCGCGGTACGCCACGCGGCCCGGTCATCAGCCGAACAGCCCTCCGGTGCGGAGAACTCGGCGAAGAAGAACGACGGGTCGATCCCGGCACGGCCGTGCTCTACCAACCGCCACATCACAGAATCCGGTGAGGCGGCCGGCGTCGAGATCGCCAACGTCAACGATTCCGGGCGCTTCCCCGTCACGCTGGTGACGGCCTCCCAGACCGCCTCGGTGACGACGTGCAGCTCGTCGACGACCAGCAGGCTCGGGTCATGGCCGTGCAGGGCACCCGGCTCGGCGGGCAGCGGCAGCAACAGGCTGTCATTCTCGGGCAGATAGAGCCGGTCGGCGTACACCTGCACCCGCTCGGCCAGATCAGGGTTCAGCTCCACCATGCGCTTGGCGTACCGCAACGTGATATTCGCCTGCCGCTGATCGGAAGCGACGACGAGCACCTCCGCGGAGGGTGCGCCGACGAACATCTCCGCCAGCCCGAGCGCGGCGGCCATCATGGTCTTGCCGTTGGCCCGAGGGATGCTCACGACCGCGGTGCGGATGCTCGGAGCGAACGCCCCGCGGATGATCTGGCGTTGAAACGGGCGCAGCCGAAACGGCTTACCCGCGCCATGCCCACGCGGGGTGATCAGGAACTCCCCGACGAACTTCTCGCGGCGCTTCGCCCGAGCCGCCGGATACTCGGACAGGTCCAGCGGTACGGCCTTGATCTGACCCTTGGGTCCGGCCTTCATGCCAGACTCCAAAGGTGCACTTCACGAGGATCCAAATAAAGACCAATGATGACTTCTACGACTACGACCAGGTGGACTTCTACGACCTCAGTGAGACTGGCGTCCTCACCGTCGTAGCTGGCGAGGAAGAAATCAGATTCAGTTCCCAGTACTGGCATGCATTCGTCGTGAACCCCAAGAGATTCGGCTGGAGCCCCTACCGGATGGGACATAGCTATAGCGAGTACGACGACCAAGCCTGACGCGCACCTCACGCCAACCTCGCGGTGTGAGACTCAAACTTTGCCTTACCGGTGGGTCGCTGTTTCGTTGCGGATGGGGTGTCCCCCGTGGGTCTGGCTGCGCCTCGGCGGCGGTTGCAGGTGCCGCAGACGACGCTGACGTCCCGGAGGCGGATTGGCTTACCTTCGGCCTTGCGCCGCCACGCTTCTGGTGAGTGGTCGGTCTGGAGATCCTCGATGGCTCCGCAGTCTTCGCAGAATGGTGCGAGGCGTCGTGCGCGTTCGGAGAGTTTGCGCCAGGTGCGGTCGTAGCCGCGGGCGGTGGCGCTGGCTTTGGTGTTTTTGGGGCGGTGGTCATCACAGCGGGAGCGAGACGCTGGCTCGCCGCAAACGAGGCATGGGCGCAGAGTCACTGTGCGTCCTCCCGCATAGCCATTTTGGCGATGCAGCCCTGGATTGCGGTCACGCCCAACTCGGAGTGCAGGAGCGGGACGATGGCGGCGTAGACGTCGCAGATCGCGAGGATGAAGTTGGTGACGCGGTTTGCATCGGCGGCGTCTTTGAGGACCGCGTTGCATCCTTCGGCGCTTCCCTGCGAGTAGTGGCATATGAGCAGAGCTGCGCGGCGGGCATCGGCGACGGTGATGACTGGCTCGTTGGTCATGGTCTGTCTCCGGTGACTCGGGAGTCGAGGAGGTTCTCGACGGCGGGGATGTGTGGGCAGTCGGGGAAGGTGGCCTCGTCGCAGGTGCATGTCCAGTCGTCTCGGGGTGACCACTTGACGAGGTAGTCATCGACCACGGCGACGACTACAGGGTCGTGGGCGCGGCGTCCGATGACGCGCAGGATTTTGATGGTCATGCCGTCCGTTCTCCTGTTTGCTGGGGATCGCGGTACTTCCCGCGTGTGCGCTGCCTCCGCCTCTGTCGCGGTGCCGTGGTCGCCTGTTCCGATCGGGGTACATGTGTACTTTTGGTACATGCATCGTTTCCGCTGGTGAAGCCCTGTGTTTCGTCTATGTACCGGTGGTACACATGTACTTTCTTGTTGCCGAGGGTTGCTGGGGAAACAGTGATTTCGTTCCGGTCGAGGAGATCGGAGATCGCGGCGTCGAGGTAGTCGCGGATGTCGGCTTTCATCGCCATACGAAGCTGGTTCTTAGTTAGCTGGCCGCGGGTGTCGACCTTGCGCAAGATGGTGTCTCGCGCGCGCTGAGCCTTGCGGTCGGAGACGATCTCCTCGCGTTCGGCGGTGGCCAGGGCGCGGGCTGCGTTGGTGCTGCGGGACTGCTCGGCCAGGGCGCGCTGGCAGCGTTCGCGGGTGTAGTTGGATACGTCCATGACGTAGCCGGCTAACCGCCAGTCCTCGTCGGAAACGACGGTGCGGCCGTCGAGTGACATCAGCGCGGCGGCCACCTTGAGGCGAGTCAGTAAGGCGTGTCCGTCGAGCGGATCGACTTTCGGATCTTCTCGGAGAACAGCCAAACGGTGGGAGCGGATCGCGGTAATCGCGGATCCGGGTACGAGGAGGTCGATTCTCGAGCCGACTGCTCGCAGCCATGCGGGCCTGCTGACTTTCCATACGCCGGGGTCGGCGGGTGGTTCGTCGGGGGCGTCGGGGTCGGAAGTCGGCAGCCAGACGAACCGTTGGGGCAGTCCGCCGTCGGCGCTGCCGAGAAGCGTTTGGGATCGGAGGGGTTGGACACCGATGGTCAGGCATGCCCGGTAGGAGCCGGCTTCGACGATGTTGCGGGCGTCCTTGCCTGCGTTGCCGAAGCCGAGTTGTTCACCGCTGTAGACCTTGCGGAGTTCGGCCGACAGTGTGGAGCCGTGGCGGGCCGCAAGTGCTGCGACGGTGTCTATTTCAGGGGCGTTGAAGATCGCCGCGGTGATCGGGTTGGGGCGGTCGGGTGGGGTTCCAATGGGCCGGAAGGTGCGGCCGATGCCCTCGCCGGTACCCAAGGGCACGGTGATCACGGGGTGGAAGTTGAATCCTTCGACGGCGACGGCTTCGGCGATTCCCTTGCCGCCACCGCTGGCACCGACGTGGGCGATGAACAAGATTGAGCGACATACGGCCGCCGACGACACCGGGTAAGCCGATCTCGGGTGGGATGGTGGCTGTAGCGCGGGCCAGGGCGGCTCCGAGGACTGCCCAGGGACCAGCCCCGCGGGCGCGCGCCAGGGTTAGGCAGTGGCCGAGGACGGGCCGCGACGACCAGAAATGGTCGGTCATGCAACCCTCCGCGGAATGTAGACACCTGATCGCGTCCTAGCGGTCCGCGACCAGTCGACCGAGGCTGACACCTCGCGGGATGCCTCGGCCAGCGCCGCTTGGGACGTATCAACTCGGAGCGCCCAGTGGCGGGCGGCGTCGAAGATCGCGGCCAGCTTCTTGGGATCGTCGGTCGGCAGATGTTGCCAGGGCAGAGTGCCGACCATCGGCCAGCACTCCACCTCCCGCAGTAGCGGTTCGACGTGGATATGGACTGACCACCAGTCGACTGTGCGGCTGTCGATCAGATTGTGGTCGGTAGGTACCTCTATATTGGTCAGCGACTTGCCTGTCTGGTGTTGGGTGGGTTTGCAGCGGTCCCCGCTCGGTGTTGGCGCACCGGGGTTTACGGGGGCCGTTGTTTCTTCCGGGGTGGTCATTTCAGGCAGCACCACCGAATTGCGCGTTCTCCCAGGCGATGACGTCGCTGAGCCGGTAACGGCAATGCCGGCCAAAGCGGGCATACTTGGGCCCTTTGCCTTTGCTTGCCCATTGGGCGAGCGTTTTCTCAGGCACCCGAAGCCGCTCCCCGACTTCTGGGCGCGTCAGCCAGTAGTCCTCGGATGAGGGCAGTAAGGCCATCGTGCGCTGCTCCTGTTCTGTTTTTCCGAACATTCCCCGGATATTCCGGATGCGTCTCAAATAGTGCTCAAACGTGCCATGTTTGTCAAGTCCGTTCGCAGTCCGTATTTTCCGAACAAGAGCTACGATGAGTGCGTGGATGACAAACCGGTTGGCGTTCGAGAGACGCTTGGACACAACCTGCGGCGAATCAGAAATCTCCGCGAATTGACAGTTCGGGATCTGTCGGCCCGACTAAAGGCGCTTGGATTGTCGCTGTCACCGTCCGGCGTCTCAGAAGTGGAGAATGCCGTCCGCAAGGTGGGCATCGACGAGTTGCTCATTATCGCGATGGCCTTGAATACGAGCATTATCGAGCTTGTGTCGCCACAGAATTGGACGACCAAGCTGCAGGTCGCAAAAGGTGCCGAACCGATCCGCACGGACCGCCTTCGAGCGTGGATCAAAGGCGAAGCACCTTGGTCGAAGGCTGTAGATGTAGACGAATTTTTAGAAGCTGCAACGGAATATCAGCGTCAGGAACACGCAATCACAGCGCGCCCAGACATTGCTGCCATCACGTTCCTACGAGCACTCGCCATGGAGGATGTCGAGTGCATGGGTTACATCGCGGAACCAGAACCGGTCGCAGCTGCCCTTCGCCGGCAGTCGGCCAAAGTCAGCTCGTACATGGAACTCCTTGCGGACGAAGTCGCGGAGCATGGAGCAGACAAACGGCGATCAAGAAATGACGACGATGGCCGGTAGGCCGCCGCTGCGAATCGGGCAGCACGGGAAGATTGCGCGCAAGTATCTTGGGAGTGGAGTCTGGCTGGCACGCACGCGGTTTCGTGATGCTGATGGTGTGACCCGGATCGTGGAGCGTCGTGGTCCTGCTGATGAGCATGACCAGCACGGCAAGTTGGCAGAAGATGCGTTGATCGAGGCGCTGAATCAGCGGCGGGCTGCGGGTGACAGCGAGGTCACTCTCGACACGAAGATCATGGTCTTGGTCGATCAGCACATAGACCGCCTAGCCGAGGATGGCCGGTCAATCAGGACGATCGACACCTACCGGTATTGCGCCAAGTTGCTCGGCAAGGTGATGGCAGGTGTTCGGGTGGGGGAGGCGACCCCGGCGCGCATTGACGCGGCGATTCGCTCCATGCGCCGAGCGCATGGTGACGTCATGGCGGTGCAGTCCAAAACGATCCTGAAGGGGGGTCTGCACCTTGCCGTGATGGCCAACGTCATCGGCGCGAACCCGGTGCGCGACGTGTCGACGATTCGATCAAAGACACCTCCGAAGGGTGCGGCCGCGTTGACTGCCGAAGAGTTGCGCGGTCTGCTAGCCCAGTTGCGGTCGTCCGAGACGTGTCAGCGTCACGATCTGGTGGACCCAATCACTTTGTTCGTCGCCACCGGCTTGCGTATCTCCGAATTGCTCGGACTGTACTGGTCCGACTTCAGCGAGGAGGGGGCAACGCTCACTGTGACCGGCAAGGTGGTTCGGGCGGCGGGCAAGGGGCTGCTGAGGATCGAGGAGACGAAGACTGCCGCTGGTCGCCGGACCGTCGCATTGCCGATCTTCGCGGCGACCGTGCTATCGGCGCGGCGCAACGTGCCGTACCTCGGGGAGCAGTCGATGATCTTCCCGTCGAACGCGGGCACCTGGCGCGACCCTGACAACTTCCGTGCCCGGTGGCGCGAGGTGCGCGCCGATCTAGGCGTTGCGGACGCGACCAGTCACAGCTTCCGCAAGTCGGTGGCGACGCTGATCGACGATGAGGGGCTGTCGGCTCGGATCGGTGCCGACCACTTAGGGCATTCACGGATCTCCATGACTCAGGACAAGTACATGGCTCGCGGCCGGGTCCACACGGCGGTGGCGGACCTGCTGGACCGCGCCATAAAGGATGAATAAACGATGGATTCTGCCGGCCTCAACTGAAAGACACCGTTTGTAGTGCCCCCGGCAGGATTCGAACCTGCGACACCGGCTTTAGGAGAGCCGTGCTCTATCCCCTGAGCTACGAGGGCGGACCGCTGGGAGCTTACCGGCTGGCCGACCGCCGCGAATCAAACGTCACTGCCGGAACCCGGGCGTCGATTACGCTACTGTTAGTTCCGTAATTGTCTGCGGCCGTCGGGCGGTCAGGAGGAGATGTCGTGCGGAGTCGCTACGGGGGCACGCCGTTCACCACGCCCACCGCCGAGATCGCGCGGGCGCTCGAGGACGTCAGCGTCCCGACGCTGTTGCTCAGCCTCGTGCACATCACCGGCGACACCCGATTCATCCGCGACTACGCCCAGGCCGGGTTGTTCCTCAACGAGGTCCAAGGCTTCATGTCCGAAGAGGACAAGGCCCGGGCCAGAGCCGAGGCGCTGGAGGTGATCACCGCCTACCGCGACCGCGGCTGCCCGGAACCGGCGCCGCTGGACGCGTCCGTCGTCAAGCAGATGATGGATTGGGCCGCATGCGAACCCGTCGGCGACGAGTACCTGCCGCTGTTGACCGAGGAGCTCGACCTCGACGGCACCGATCCGCGCAAGCCCGATCCCATCGAAGCCGACGCAGCGGCGACGCTGCCCGTGCTCGTCATCGGTTGCGGTGAGTCCGGTCTGCTCGCCGCTATCCGGCTCAAGCAGGCCGGCCTGCCGTTCACGGTTGTGGAGAAGAACGCCGGCCCCGGCGGAACCTGGTGGGAGAACAGCTATCCGGGCGCCCGCGTCGACGTGGCCAACCACTTCTACTGCTACAGCTTCGAACCCAGCAACAAGTGGAGTCACTACTTCGCCGAGCAGCCCGAGCTCCGTCAGTACTTCGTCGACGTGATGGACAAGTACGGCATCGGCGAACACGTCCGGTGGGAGACCGAGGTGGTCTCGGCGGAATGGGACGACGGGCCGGGCGCCTGGACCGTCGCCCTGCGCGCGAAGAACGGCCGGGTGTCCAGGGTCGCCGTCCGCGCGATCATCAGCGCGGTCGGCCAACTCAACCGGCCCCAGGTGCCCGACATCGAGGGTGCCGACACGTTCGCCGGCCCGGCCTTCCACTCCGCCGCGTGGAACCACAACGTCGATGTCACCGGTCGTCGTGTCGCGCTGATCGGCGCCGGGGCGAGCGGTTTTCAGATCGCGCCCGCGATCGCCGACCGCGTCGAGCATCTCGATGTCTACCAGCGCACCGCCCAGTGGATGTTTCCGAACCCGATGTATCACAACGAAGTCGGAGACGGCACCCGCTGGGCGATGGAGCACCTGCCGTTCTACAGCCGCTGGTATCGCTTCCTGTTGCTGTGGCCGGGCGCCGACAAGGGCTTGGACGCCGCGCGCGTCGATCCCGCCTACCAGCAAGGCGATTACGCGGTCAGCGACATGAACGCCGCCGCGAGGATGATGTTCACCGACTGGATCACCACCCAGGTCGAGGGCGACGAGGAACTGCTCGCCAAGGTTCTGCCCGACTATCCCGCGACGGGTAAGCGCACGCTGCAGGATGACGGCACCTGGTTGCGAACGCTTCGCAGGGACAACGTCGACCTGGTCCGCACACCGATCGAGCGGATCACGCCGACAGGCGTGGTGACCGCCGATGGCCTCGAACGCCGCGCCGATATCATCGTGTACGCCACCGGTTTTCGCGCCACCGAGGTGCTGTGGCCGCTACGGATCACCGGCCGCGACGGCGACGGCAATCCGATCGATCTGCGCGACGTCTGGGGTGATCGGCCCTACGCGTACCGGGGAATCATGGTTCCGGGGTTCCCGAACTTCTTCCTGACCTACGGCCCCGGCACTCATCTGGCGCACGGCGGCAGCCTTATCTTCAACTCCGAGTTGCAGATGCGCTATATCGGCCAGTGTCTGCGCGTCTTGGCGGAGGGCGCGCATTCGATCGAGCCGAAGGCCGGCGCCACCGACGACTGGCGCCGCAAATCGCAGGAGGCGATCAAGATGACGGTCTGGGCGCACCCGTCGATCGAGCATTCGTACTTCAAGAACGCCCGCGGCGAGATCCACACGGTCAGCCCCTGGAAGCTCTACGAATACCACGATGCGGTGCGCGAACCCGAGTGGTCGGACTTTGTGGTGCGGTCGGCTGAATCCGTTGTCGCGCAAGCGGGACAAGGACCTTAGAGCTCGGCGATCACCTTGGCGAACGGTTCGGCGTGCAGCTGCTGGACGGTGATGTAGCTGATTCCGTACGTCTCGCGGTAACCGCGCAGCGTGTCGGCGATCTCGCTCGTCGACCCTGAGAGCACCGCGGGGGTGGCCAGCAGCTCCTCTTCTGACAGATGGGGCAGGAACCGTCGAGTGATCGACAGGTCGGGCCTGCCGGAATCGTCGGTCGGCATGGCCGTGACCGCGAGGTTGAGTTCGAGGTCGTCGAACCGGTCACCAGCGGCCCCGCGAATGAACGCGATGCGGTCTGCGAGCGGGTCGGAGCCCGCGGTGATCGGAACGCCGCCGGTCAGCCCGATGATGTCGGCGTGCTGCGCGGCCAGCGTCAACAGCTTGTCGCCGTTGCCCGCGATGAGGATCGGCACATCGGGTGCGTGCTCCTTCATGTGCTCGGTGACGTGGCGCAGCCAGTCGACTCTCTGGCCGGCCGACGGATACGGCAGCTCGGCCTGTTCGAACTCCTCCTTGACGTAGCCGGCGCCGAGCCCGAGGTCGAAGCGCCCGCCACTGAGGTCCCGCAGCGTGGTCACCTCGCGGGCGAGTAGCGCGGGCCGGTAGAAGCCGGCGTTCAGCACGAACGTGCCCACCCGCAGCCGTTCGGTCGCCATCGCCATCGCGGTCATCATCGGGAACGGCGCGGTGGTGTAGAGGTGGTCGGCGACGTGGACGATGTCGTAGCCCATGTCCTCGGCGCGGCGCGCCCAGTCCTGTACCGACTTCTGACGGCGCGCGGCCTGCAGCCCGACGCCGAACCGGAAGGGTTTGGTCACGGATCGATCGTAGAAGTGTCGCAGGTCGACAAAGGATGTTTGGGGCTCAGAAGCTTCGGGCAATACATCTGCCGCTGACTTCGAATCACCGGAGTCCCCAGACCTGAAGGATTTGTTGCCCCGATCCGGCCCGTCGTTGAATCATCCGACGGGCCGGATCAATATTTCGGCTACCACAGACCATGGCCACGCACCCCACGATCGGCGTCGAAGAGGAATTCCTGCTCGCTGACCCCACGAGCGGGGAACCTGTCGCGCTCAACGATGCCGTCGCCCGCGAGGCCGCCGCCCGCGGTGTGAAGTTGCAACTCGAACTGACCACCTGCCAGGTGGAAACCACCAGCGAGGTGGTCGGCTCCACCCGCGAACTACGTGACCAGCTGCTGCGCCTGCGCCGACTCTCCGCCGAGGCCGCAAACGCGGCAGGGGCGCAACTACTGGCGGTCGGACTGCCGCCCACGGTTCCGCAGCAGTTTCCGATCACCGACACTCCGCGGTACCGGGAGATCGGCGAGAAGTTCGGCATGATCGCTCACGAGCAGGGCATCTGCGGCTGCCATGTGCACGTTGCGGTGCCCAGCCGCGAAGCCGCGATCCGGGTCAGCAACCGGTTGCGACCCTGGCTGCCCAGCCTGCTTGCGCTGAGCGCGAACTCGGCGATATACCGCAACTCCGACACCGGCTACGCCAGCTGGCGCAGCGTGCTGTGGGCGCGGTGGCCCAGCGCGGGCCCGCCGCCGCACTTCGACTCCGTCGATGAGTACGACGCCGTCGTGACGATGCTGCAGCAGGCCGGCGCGATGCGTGACGACGGAATGGTCTATTGGGATGTGCGGCCGTCGAAGAACTTCCCGACGATCGAGGTGCGCGTGGCCGACGTGCCCGCGACGGTGGCCGAGACCGTCCTGCTGGCCGCCTTGACCCGGGCCGCGGTGATGACGGCCTTGGCGGACGAGCGGCGCGGCGAGCCGACGCCGCCGCTCGCCGCGCACGCGCTCAAGGCCGCCTACTGGAAGTCCGCGCGTGACGGCCTCGACGGCGACGCGGTCGACCTGATGGAAAGCCATCAGCGCGTGCCCGCGCGAGAGCTACTGGACCGGCTCGTCGAGCACGTACGGCCCGCACTCGAAGCCGTGGGCGACTACGAGCTGGTGTCCGAGGAATTGCGCCGCGTCACCGACGAGGGCAACGGCGCCATGCGGCAGCGGCGGGCGTGGCAGCGCCGTCGGGACGTGCTCGACGTCGTGGCCGAGGCGGCCGAGGCGACGATGGCGGGCACCTAGGCCAGAGGCAGCTCGGCGAACGGTGCGCCGGTCGGCTCCGCCGAACCGCCCGGCGGTTCGATGGTGAAGGCCAGCGTGCTCGAGTCGCCGAGGTCGGGCAGTACGGCGGTGGTCGAGGGGGCCACGGCCTGCGCGTCCATGGTGCCCGCCGGATGCGGGCCGTCGGCGTCGACGAGCCACATCTGGTAGACGGTGCCGGGTTGCGGCGGGGTGACGTTGTTCATCACCAGCACCCCGGCGTCCTTCTCACGGGAGAACACCACCGTCGCGGTGCCGCCGCCCGGAATCTCGCCCGAGACGGTGCGCACATCGGGCGCGGCGAACACCTGCTCGGCGGTCGAGGGTTTCTCGGCGGGTCGCAGCGCCAGACCAACGCCAAGGGCGCCGGCGCCGACCACGACCACGGCGGCGGCTGCCAGCGCGGCCTTCTGCCAACGCGTCGGACGCGGGCGCAACTGGCGTACCGGCTGCCCTCGCTCGCCACCGACCTCGGCCAGCAGGCGCTCGCGCAGATGCGGCGGCGGTTCGGCCGCGGTGGCGGCCGACACCACCGCCATGGCCTCGCGGACGTTGCGCACCTCCTCGGCGAACGCCTGCGCGACGGCGGGCGGAGCGGCCGCGACGCGGCGGTCGACGTCCTCGCGCTCGGAATCGGAGATCGCGTTCAGGGCGTAGGGCGCCGCGAGGGCGCCGAGGTCGGAATCCATGGGCTCGGTCATGCCATCCCCAAGCACTTGCGGAGACCGCGGAGGCCGTCACGCATCCGCGATTTGATCGTGGCGAGGTTCGCCGACAGCCGTTCGGACACCTGGGCGTAGGTCAGTCCGTCGTAGTAGGCCAGCTGGATGCACTCACGCTGGACGTCGGTCAACGAGCCCAGGCAGTTGGCGACCTGGCGGCGCTCGTCGCGCATGATCACCGAGTCGGCGACGTGATCGGCGGGCGGTTCGACGGTGGCCGCGCCGTAACGGTCCTCCCGCTGGGTCGCCGCCTGTTCGGACCGCACCCGGTCGACCGCGCGCCGGTGTGCAAGCGTCATCAGCCACGCGAGCGGGGAACCCGCCGAGGGGTCGTAACTTCCCGCGGTGCGCCACACCTGCAGATAGACGTCCTGCGTCGTCTCCTCGCTGTACCCGCGATCGCGCAGCACCCGCGTCACCAGGCCGAAGACCCGCGCGCGGGTGCGGTCGTAGAAAGTGGCGAAGGCCTCGACGTTCTCCTCGGCTACCTGGCGAAGCAGTTCGTCGAGGTCCGTGGTCACCAGCGGTAGCCTAGCCACCCGCGTCTGCACCGTCATGAATATCGCGATCTAACCCCGGAGTCGACGAAAGCCTCTGTCGGAGCGACAGTTTCGCCGACCGCCTCCACCCCGCGCACCACGGGCACCCGCCGCAGCCACAGCGTGAGGTGCTGGAGCCGGTACTCCAGCGCTGTCATCAACGGCGCCAGCGGGGCCTTTGCCTGCATCAGCAGCACTTCGGCGACGCCCGCCCGCCTGCGCGTGCCACGCACGGTGGCGATGAACGCCGGGCCGTTGCCGCGGTGCAGGGATACGGTCACGTCCACCTCCTGGCCCGGGTGTGGCGCGCGCACCAGGTAGTGGCCGTCGCTGCCGTGAAACGGCGACACCCGCAGCTTCTTCGGTGCCATCGATGTCCCGTCCGGGCTCGGCGGCAGCAGATACGCATGCCGTTCACCGCGGTGGTTGTGCATCTCCATGACGATGTGGCGCACGACGCCCGCCGCGTCATGGCACCAGTACAGCGTCACCGGGTTGAACGCGTAGCCGGCCACCCGCGCCTGCAGCAACGCGGTGACCCGCCCGCCGCCGAGGTCGACCCCGCGGTCCCACAGGAACGCGTCGATCCGCTCCCGCAGTGAGTCGCCCGGGGCGCCGTCGAGGTGGTCGCGGGCGTCGAAGCGCGCGAAGGGGCGCAGCCACCACGGGACGCTGGGAAGCCGGTCGACGTCGACCAGCCAGCTGTATCCGTGATGCTCGAAATGGTGGTACACCGGCGCACGACGCAGGTGCGCCGTCCGGGTGCGGTACAGGTACGAACCATCCACATAGCGGTATTCGGAGCCACCCGCGTGGCGGATGGGTGCTCAGGCCGAGCGGAGTTCCCAGGAGTGTGCGGTGGCGACGAGCCCTTGGATCAACGCCGACGTCGCCGGCGTGAGTCCGTCGTCGCCGGGTAGCTGGCTGCGCGGGCTGATGCCGCGCACCCGCGGTGTGAGCTCGAGTTGCGCTCCGCATGCGCGGACGCGGTTGACGGGATTGTCGGGGTGTAACCCGCGCAGTTCGCGGGGGATCGCGTCGAGATCGGTGATGACTTGATAGCCGGGAACTTCGACGTGTTTGACGAGGTGCTCGGCCAGCGCGCGGTTGCGCCCGCCCGCGAGTAACTGTGTGCTGCGGCCGACGCGGCCGTACCCGTGCAGCGACACGGCGACCTCGACGTGATCGAGGAACTCCGCGAGACGTTCGGACTCTCGCGCCAGGTACAACGCCGAGGGCAGATGGTGCGGATAGTGATCGGGATGGCGCACCGTATACAGCGAGGCGCCCGCGGCGTCCGCGGCACGCTCGGCTATCACATCGGTCATCTGCTCGAGGCCGCCGCCGTGGATGGCCAGAAAACCGAAGCGGGAACGCAGAATCCGGTCTTCGACGACGCCCGGTTGTGCCAAGAGTTCCGAAAGCGACTGCGGTGCAGGGATATCCGATTGGTTGGAGCGGCCGGGCCAATGCGCCGGGTCCCACCGCTTGAGGAAATCGACCCAGCGCGATGGCAGGCCGTGGTGCAGGGCCCCGTCGATGATGCGCTCGAGATAGCCCGGTCGGGGTGGACCCGGTTCGACACGATGGTCGATGTACACCCACGCCTCGGCGGGCCCGTCGTCGGTGTGCACGGTGAGCCGGTCGCGGCGGTACCGCACGGGGACGCCTTCGGCACTGTCGAGCACCGCCAGATCGCGGTCGTTGAGCTGCCACAGCACGCCGTGCACTTCGGAGCCGTGGAACGGGTCGACCGTGGCGACGCCGCGCTCGTTGATCAGCCAGTCGTGGTCGGTCAGCATCGCCGGCCGAGGGTGTGCCGCGTCGGGACACCGCAACGCCATTTGCGCGACGTTGAGGTTCGACCCGTACGCGAAATAGGCGTGCCGCAGCATCGCCCCGGCATCAGCATCGGGTCGACGCATCAACCCGTCAGCGTCAGATAGATCAACACCACGTTCAAAAGAGTAATCAGGCCGGCGATGACCCACCCGAGCGCCGTCGTCACCCGGTGGTTGACGTCCGCACCCATCAGGGTCCGGTCGCTGGTCAGCCGCACGAGCGGTATGAGCGCGAACGGTATCCCGAACGACAGCACCACCTGCGACAACACCAGCGCGCGGCTGGGATCCAGCCCGATCGCCAACACCGCCAGCGCAGGCAACAGCGTGATGAGGCGGCGCAGCACCAGCGGAATGCTGCGGTGCAGCAGGCCCTGCATGATCATCGCGCCGGCGTACGCGCCGACCGACGACGACGCCAAACCCGAGGCGAGCAGGCCGATCGCGAACAGCAGCGCGATCGTCGGCCCCAGGGTCTGTCCGACCGCGGCGTGTGCGCCCTCGATCGAGTCGGTGTTGTCCTGACCGCGCAGATTCGTCGCGGCGATCAAGACCATCGACAGGTTGACCGCGCCGGCGATCACCATCGCGATTCCGACGTCCCAGCGCGTGACCCGCAGCAGCATCCGCCGCATCGGCCCGGGCTCGGGATGGCCGTGCCGGTCCCGCGCCAGTCCCGAGTGCAGATACACCGCGTGCGGCATCACGGTCGCGCCCAGCATCGCCGCCGCGATCAGCACGCTCTCGGCGCCCGCGAACTTCGGTACCAGCCCCGCCGCCGCCTCGTCGAGCGGTGGGGGAGCGACGAACAGACTGGCCAGGAAGCCGACCGCGATGACCGCTAGCAGTCCGGTGATGACGCGTTCGAACGAGTTCTGACCGCGCCGGTCCTTGACCATCAACAACACCAGCGAAACGACGCCGGTGATGATGCCGCCGGTGAGCAGCGGTAGGTCGAACAGGAGATACAGCGCGATCGCGCCGCCCACGACCTCGGCGAGATCGGTTGCCATAGCGACCAATTCGGCCTGCACCCAGTAGGTCAGTCGGGTGCGGCGGCGCATCCGGTCACCGACCGCCTCCGGCAACGACATTCCGGTCACCAGGCCGAGCTTGGCCGAGAGGTACTGCACGATGCAGGCCATCGCGTTGGCCGCCACGATCACCCAGATCAGCAGGAAACCGAACTGGGCGCCGGCGCTGACGTTGGCGGCGACGTTGCCGGGGTCGACGTAGGCGATCGCCGCGACGAACGCGGGTCCGAGCAGCAGCCAGCTCGGGCGCGCCTTGACCTCGGTGCTCTGGGCCACCCCACCCTCTTTCTATCCGGAGGAGCGAATAGAAAAGTTAGGGTATCCGAAACCTCTGGCGTTTGTGGTGGGTGGGGCTACTTGTGCCAGCCGCCGAGCCCGATGACGAGACCGCCGTACGGCCAGCCCCAGTACGGATTGGTCTGCACCGACGGCGACGTGACGATCTGCGAGCTTCCGTTGGTCTGGCACTGCGTGGTGTTGGGGCCGATGTTGGTGCATTCGGGGGCCGCACCGGCGATGGGCGCGACGAGCGACAACGCGCCGATCCCGCCCGCCGCGAGAAGCGGTGCGGCATAACGGAAAAGAGTCTTCATGGTTGGCCTCCTCGGGCCAGGACACCCATTCGACGGCCGGCTGATGGGCGAGCGCCGCGAAAGATGTTGCGTCAGTTCACCCCGCTGGTCACGGGAAGAAGAAACCGTCGCCTTCCCACATGCTGCCCCACGGGCCGACATACTCCTGCTCGGCGGGAGTCGCGTTGATGGAGACGTTGCCCGGCGTCACGCACTCGGTGGTGGAGCCGCCGATGGCTTGCGCGCCGCCGGTGTCGACACACTGCGGCAGGGTGGGATTCGGGGCCGGTTCGGCGGCGGCCAGCGGTGCTGCCGCGAGCGCTGCCGCGATGCCGCCGGCAGCGATCACCGGAGCGAGATAACGAAGAGTGGTCCGCATAGGCACGTCCTTAGTCTGGTCTAACCCCGGCTTTATTGCACAGCGTACAACCCTTTTCCGGTGATCAGCGGCAAGTCCAGCGTGGTG
This sequence comes from Mycobacterium sp. IS-1590, assembly GCF_001500025.1. Classification (GTDB taxonomy): domain Bacteria; phylum Actinomycetota; class Actinomycetes; order Mycobacteriales; family Mycobacteriaceae; genus Mycobacterium. The sequence continues at coordinate 20,530 of NZ_LQIW01000004.1, forward strand.
CGGATGCCGGGCGGCGCCGCCACGACCGCGGGGATCGCATTGACGACGCGGGCGGCCGTCGCGACGAGTCCGGCGTGGTTGTGGTCACCGTTGGGGCTGCTCAGGCACAGGTCGACCGTGTACGACGGTTCGCCGGTGATCTCGATGCGGTAGGAGCCGCCTTCCTGGGCGGGCTGCGGCCAGTCCGGGTGCAGGTCGTCGCGTAGCCGGGTGACGTGTTCCAGCACCACGGCGACCTTGCCGTCCTTGATGCCCTGGACTTCGAAGCGCAGCGCCGCCGCGGTGCCCTTGGCGATGTGGCCCGAGGCGATGTCGAAATCCTCCGGAGCCGGTTCGCGCACATAGGTTTCGGACACCTTGTCGAGTTCGATGCCGAGCCCCGCGGCCAGCTGCCTCACCACCGACCCCCAGGCCAGACTCAGAACCCCGGGCTGCAACAGCATCGGGATCTCGTCGAGCGGCTTTCCGAAGCCCATCACGTCGAACATCACCGTCGCGCTGTCGTAGGTGTCGTAGTTGATGATCTCCATACACCGGATCTGCTCGATGCTCTGACAGGTTCCGGCGAGCGCGAGCGGTAGCAGGTCGTTGGCGAAGCCGGGGTCGATACCGTTGACGAATACGCTCGAGCCGCCCGTCTGGGTGGCTTCCTCGATCGGCTTGACCAGTTCGTCGGGCAGCACCTCCCACGGGTACTGCAGGAAGACCGCGCTGCTGCCGACGACGTTCACGCCGGCCGCCAGGATGCGGCGGTAGTCCTCGAGCGCCTCGGGCAGCCGGTTGTCGGCCATCGCGGTGTAGACCGCGCAGTCGGGTCGAGTCGCCAGCACCGCGTCGAGGTCCGTCGTGGCGGTGATGCCCGTCGAAACCTGGAGTCCGGCAAGTTCACCCGCATCCTTGCCGGCTTTGCCCTCCGACGACACCCACACGGCGGTGAGCTCATACTGCGGATCGTTGATGAGCTGCGTCAGCGCGTGCCTGCCGACGTTGCCGGTGCCGACCGCGGCCACCTTGATCGTCATGGAAGTCCTCTCACAGATCCGGGATGGGCATGTCGAGATTGGGCACCGTCAGACCGCCGTCGACCTCCAACGTCTTGCCGGTCAGGTAGCTGCCCGCGGGCGAGGCCAGGTACACCGCGGCGGCGGCGATGTCCTGCGGATCGCCGAGTCGGCGCATCGGGGTGGCCTGCTCCATCGGCTTACGCAATTCGTCGTTGGAGGCCACGATGTCGAGCGCCGACGTGAGGATGGATCCCGGCGCGATCGCGTTGACCCGGATTCGCGGGCACAGGTCGAGAGCGGCAAGGCGGGTGTAGTGAGCGAGCGCGGCCTTGGCTGTCCCGTAGGCCGCGAAACCCCTGCCGGCCAGTCGGCCCATCGTGGAGGTGATGTTGATGATGGAGCCGCCGCCGGAGTGCTCGAGCATCAGCGGAACCGCTGCAGTGGTGAGCGCGTGCGCGGTGGTCACGTTGAAGGTGAACGCGTCGCGCAGGTCCTTGGTGGAGGTGTTCAACAGCGCATTCGGCATCGTGCCGCCGACGTTGTTGACGACGATGTCTAGTTTGCCGAACGCCTCGATGGCGGCGTCGGCCAACGTGGCGGTGTCGGCGGGGTGGGCCAGATCGGCGACGACGATGTGCGCCCTGCGTCCGGTGCCCGCGATCTGCTCGGCAACCTCCTCGAGTTGGGACTGTGTGCGCGACGCGATCACCACGTCCGCACCGGCTTCCGCGAAAGCGACCGCCATCGCCGCACCCAGGCCTCGGCCCGCGCCGGTGACCACCGCTACCTGACCGTCGAGCCGGAATCTGTCGAGAATCACGTTTCGAGTCCTTCCCTCGCCGGGCGAACCGTAACAGGACGCAGCGACCCGCGTGAGAGCTTTCTGAAACACGTTCTACTTTTCGCGAGACGTACCACAGGGTCGTACTTCGACCGGGTGGCACGACCCTGTTGTACGCCTCGCGAGAATCGAGGGCGACGACGCCAAGCGGCTGGCGGCGACGGACTATTTCTTGGCGGCGGCCTTCTTGGCCGTGGACTTCTTGGCAGGCGACTTCTTGGCCGTCGATTTCTTGGCGGCTTTCTTGGCGGGCGTCTTCTTTGCCGGGCTTTTCTTGGCCGCACTCTTTTTCGCGGGTGCCTTCTTGGCCGGCTTGTCGTCGCCGTCGTCGTCGGAACCCTTGGACCCGCTACGACCTTCGCGTCGCGCCTTCACGCTGGCTTCGAGCTTGGCCAGCAGATCGGAGACGTCCTCGGTCTCGTCGAGCTCCTGGGGCTGCTCCTCGGTGGTGAACGCCTCGCCGCCTTCGAGTTTGGCGGCGATCAGCTCGCGCAGCTGCTCCTGATAGTCGTCGTGGTAGCGGTCGGGGTTGAAGTCGTCGGTCATTGAGTCGACGACCTGGGTCGCCATCTTCAGCTCGGCCGGTTTGATGTCGACTTCCTTGTCCAGCACAGGGAAATCGGGATCGCGGATCTCGTCGGGCCACAACAGCGTTTGGATCACCATGACGTCGCGCTTGCTGAAATCTTGAACCCGCAGCGCCGCGAGCCGGGTCTTGTTGCGCAGCGCAAAGTGCACGATCGCGACCCGGTCGGTCTCCTTGAGCGTCTTGGTCAGCAACACATACGACTTCGACGACTTGCCCTCGGGCTCGAGGAAGTAGCTTCGGTCATACATCATCGGATCGATGTCGGCGGCCGGGACGAACTCCAGCACCTCGATCTCGCGGCTGCGTTCCTCGGGCAGTGTGGCGATGTCCTCGTCGGTGATGATCACCGTCTGGCCGTCGTCGGATTCGTAGGCCCGGGCGATGTCGCGATACTCGACTTCCTCACCGTCGATCTCGCAGACGCGTTTGTACCGGATGCGCCCGTTGTCCTTCGCGTGCACCTGGTGGAACTTCACATCGTGGTCCTGCTGCGCGCTGTAGACCTTGACCGGGACGTTCACCAGGCCGAACGCGATCGAACCTTTCCATATGGAACGCATCACCCCAGTATGGCCGATTCCAGGGCCGCATCGCGGCTACGGCGATCGGGAAGGTCGGCGCCGGCGCGGGCGACCGTCAGCGCCGACGACATCGCGGCGGTGCGCACTGCGGTCCTCAGGTCGGCCGTGCTGATCCGCGCCAGGTCACGGCGACGTTGGGCGCCCAGGACGCCCAACGTCCACAGCGCGTCGATCAGTCCGCTCATGTACGCATCGCCCGCGCCCACGGTGTCGACGATCTCGACCTCGAACGCCGGCACCCGCACCAGACCCTGCGCACACAGCGCGAACGACCCCTTCCCGCCCATCGTCACCGCGACGATCGACGGGCCCAGCGACAACCACGTCTGTGCGATCTGCTCGGGGGACCGGCCCGGATCGAGCCACCGCATGTCCTCCTCGCTGGCCTTCACCACGTCGCAGCGCTCGATGAGCCGGTCGATGCGGGTGCGCGCGGCGTCGGCGTCCTCGATCAGCGCCGGCCGGACATTCGGATCGAACGTCACGGTGGCCGAGGGGTGGTAGGTGTCGACCAGCGCGGCGGTGGCACGGCATCCGGGTTCGAGCACCGCGGCGATCGAACCCGTGTGCACCACCAGCGGCGGACCCACCTCGGGCGTACCGGTCAGTTGCCATTCGATGTCGAATTCGTACTGCGCGGAACCCTGGTCGTCGAGCGTGGCCATCGCAGTCGGGGTGCGGGTCGCGCCCCTACTTCCCGTAACCAGTTGCGCCCCGGCCTGTTTAACGTATTCGGCGATGCGCTGTCCGCGCTCGTCGTCGGCGATATGGGTCAGGAAATCGACCTCACGCCCCAGTCGCGCCAATCCGACCGCCACGTTGAGCGGGCTCCCGCCGACGTGTTCACCCGTGACGCGTCCGCCCCGCGCGACGATGTCGATCAAGGCCTCGCCGATCACCAGGGCCCTCATGGCGTGTCCTTCGGGATGATGCCTCGCGCGTCCTCCGAACACCGACCGGCAGAGCCGTATGTCGGAAGCTCGAGGGAGGCTGAACATCTTGTGTGACAACACTTTAGAGCATTTAGTGAAGCTCTTAGAGATTTCTTCGGAGATACGTCGCCAAGTCCTTATTATTCGTACATATGTTCGAGTCATGAGTTCCGAAGCGGTGCGAGCGGCGGTCGCCACGCTGCGCGACGCGTTCGACGAACTGGCCGCGCTGCCCATCGACACGCTCTCGGCGACGGATGTGTTCGGGGCGCTCGACGAACTCGAAACCCTCACCTGCCAGATGCCCGCGCAGGGCCACCGCCTGTTGGCGCACTTACAGGTCGAGACGACCGCCGCGGAGATGGGCGCCAAGTCATGGCGCGACGTCCTGTCCATCCGGTGGCGTATCTCTAGCAGCGAGGCCCGCCGCCGACTCGATGAGGCAGCGCTGCTGGCGCCGCGGCGCACACTGACCGGAGAACCACTCGAGCCGGTACTACCGGCGACAGCGATCGCCCAAGCGCACGGGTTCATCAACCGTGAACACGTCAAGGTCGTGCGGGAGGCGATGGGCCGCATTCCGGCAGCAGTCGATTCCGTCACCCGCGCCCAGATCGAAGTCGACCTCGCCCGCAGCGCCGTCGGGGTTGGCCCAAAGGTATTGAAGGACAACGCCGACCGCATCCTTTTCCTGCTCGACCAGGACGGCCCCGAACCCGACGACAGGGAGCGCGCACGGCGTCGCGGCTTGTGGAAGGGGCCGCAGGGGCCCGACAAGATGATCCCGGTGAGGGCCACACTGACCCCCGAAGCATGGGCGATATTCGAGGCCGTCTTCGCCAAGTGGGCCGCGCCGGGCATGTGCAACCCCGACGACGAGAATCCCTGTGTCTCCGGTTCACCGACACAAGCGCAGATCGATCAGGATCACCGCAGCCTGGCCCAACGTCAGCACGATGCGTTGATCGCGGTCGGGCGCAGCGTGCTGGAAAGCGGTGAATTGGGTCAGCACAACGGGTTACCGACTTCGGTCATCGTCCGCACCACATTGGGGGAACTCGAGAACCTTGCGGGTGTTGGCGTCACCGGTGGAGGCACGGTCATCCCCATCGCCGACGTCATCCGCATGGGCGCACACGCCAACCATTACCTGGCGGTGTTCGACAAGGCCACCGGATCGGCGCTGGACCTGTTTCGTGCCCGCCGCGTGGCATCGCCGGCCCAGCGAATCGTGCTCATCGCCCGCGATGGCGGTTGCACGAAGCCGGGGTGCACCGTGTCCGCGTACGAATGCCAGGTTCATCACGCGGCCCGCGACTGGGCCGACGACGGGCAAACCAACGTCGACGAACTCGGCTTGGCGTGCGGGCCCGACAACCGCATGGTCGGCCCCGACGGGTGGACCACCCGGGTCAACGCCACCAACGATGTCGAGTGGATTCCGCCCCCACACCTCGACACCGGACAAGCCCGTGTCAACGACTTCCACCGTCCGGAACGACTCCACCGTCCACCGGACGGAGACCCCGAGGCGCCCGAAGTCGACGGTGACAAACCGAGTTCTCCTTCGGCCACCACCGACACACAAGGGCCGGAACCCAACGCGGCCTGACGCTGAAACCGCGCCGCGACCGCACGGCCGCGCGGATGGGCCGTCACCCCACGACTTGTGGATTGCCCGGGTCCAGACCGCTGGGCAGATTCGGGTCGAGGCCGCTGGGCGAGTGGGTGAACTCCTGGTGCGCGGGCGGCCGGCAGTTGTCGTCCATCGGCGTCTGGTCACCCGAGCAGTAGGGAAGAAGATCCTGCGGATCCGCCGCGGCGTGCGGTGCCGCCCAAAGGGCAGCCGCCGCGACCAGCACCGCCGCGAAGATTCTCGCCACGGGTCCAACGTAGCAGCGGGTATACGTTCACATTGTGGATCGATTCGGCCGGGTGAAGTTGACCAACCCGGACAAGGTGCTCTACCCGGCGACGGGCGATCGGCGAAAGGCCGTCACGAAAGGGCAGGTGTTCGACTACTACGTCGGCATCGCCGAGGCCATGATCCCCCATATCGCGGGCCGCGCCGTGACCCGCAAACGCTGGCCGAACGGAGTCGAGGAGCCGTCGTTCTTCGAGAAACAACTCGCCTCGTCGGCGCCGGACTGGTTGGACCGCGCGTCGGTCACCCACCGCTCCGGCACGACGACCTATCCGCTGATCGACACCGCCGAGGGCCTGGCGTGGATCGCGCAGCAGGCCGCGCTGGAAGTGCACGTCCCGCAGTGGCGGTTCGTCGCCAAGGATGACGGCCCGCCGACGCCCGGTCCCGCGACGCGCATCGTCTTCGACCTCGACCCCGGCGAGGGGGTGTCCTTCCGTCAGCTCTGCGAGGTCGCCCACGAGGTCCGCGACCTCATCACCGACATCGGGTTGACCACCTTCCCGCTCACGAGCGGCAGCAAGGGATTACATCTGTACGTCCCACTCGAGGAGCCGATCAGCTCGCAGGGCGCCTCGGTGCTCGCGCGGAGGATCGCGCAGCAGCTCGAGAAGACGATGCCCAAACGGGTGACCGCGACGATGACCAAGAGCGTGCGCACCGGCCGGGTCTTCGTCGACTGGAGCCAGAACAACGGCTCCAAGACCACGATCGCACCGTACTCGCTTCGGGGACGCGAACATCCGACGGTCGCGGCACCGCGCACCTGGGACGAGATCGAGGATCCCAAGCTGCGACACCTCAACTTCGATGAGGTGCTCGACCGGGTACAGGAGATGGGCGACCTGCTCGCACCGCTCGACGAGGCGGTACCCGTACCGGATCGGCTGACCACCTACCGCAGCATGCGCGACGCGTCCAAAACCCCTGAGCCGGTGCCGAACAAACCCCCGAAGACGGGAAACAACGACAAGTTCGTCATCCAGGAGCACCACGCCCGCCGCCTGCACTACGACCTGCGACTCGAGCGCGACGGCGTACTGGTGAGCTGGGCGGTGCCGAAGAACCTGCCAGACACCCCGTCGGTCAACCACCTCGCGGTCCACACCGAGGATCACCCGTTGGAGTATCTGACCTTCCACGGTGAGATCCCCAAAGGCGAGTACGGCGGCGGAAAGATGATCATCTGGGACACCGGAACCTACGAGGCCGAGAAGTTCAACGACGTGCCCCCCGACAGTCCCAAAGACGGCGGTGAGGTCATCATCAACCTGCGCGGCGAGAAGATCGACGGCCGTTACGCGCTGATACAGACCGACGGTAAGAACTGGCTCGCACACCGGATGAAGGACCAGAAGCGCCCGCACGCAGGCGATCTCGCGCCGATGCTGTCGACGGAGGGTTCGGTCGAGAGGCTCAAGTCCAGCCAGTGGGCGTTCGAGGGTAAGTGGGACGGCTACCGCGTGATCATCGACGCTGACCGCGGCAGGCTCACCGTCCGCTCACGACGCGGCCGCGACGTCACCGCCGAATTTCCCCAATTCGAAGCGATAGCAGCCGATCTCGCCGATCACCACGTCATCATCGACGGTGAGGCCGTCGCCCTCGACGAGTCCGGTGTCCCGAGCTTCTCGGAGATGCAGAACCGTGCCCGGTCGACCCGCGTCGAATTCTGGGCGTTCGACATCCTGCACCTCGACGGCCGATCGCTGTTGCGCGCCAAATATTCCGACCGCCGCAAGCTGCTCGAGGCCCTGGCCGACGGCGGCGGTTTGATCGTCCCCGACCAGCTACCCGGCGACGGACCCGAGGCGATGGAATACGCCCGTAAGAAGCGGTGGGAGGGCGTGGTCGCGAAGAAGAGGGACTCGACGTACCAGCCTGGCCGCCGGTCGAAGGCGTGGATCAAGGACAAGGTGTGGAACACCCAGGAAGTCGTGATCGGCGGCTGGCGGCAGGGGGAGGGCGGGCGCTCGAGCGGGATCGGATCGCTGATGCTCGGCATCCCCGCCGACGGCGGCCTGAAGTTCGTCGGCCGCGTCGGAACCGGCTTCACCGACAAAGCGCTCGCGCAGCTGAAGACCACACTGAAACCGCTCGAGACAGACGAGAGCCCGTTCAACGAGCGGCTGCCGCGCCCGGACGCCAAGGGTGTGACGTTCGTGCGGCCGGAGCTCGTCGGCGAGGTGCGCTACAGCGAGCGAACCTCGGATGACCGTCTGCGCCAGCCGAGTTGGCGCGGGCTACGCCCCGACAAGGAACCCGGCGAGATCACATGGGAGTAGGTCGTGCGGAATGCCCGAGGCGGCGTAGGTCAGCGGGCTGCCAGGAGCGCTTCCTGCATACCCCGCGTAGCCAACTGGTCGGCCAATTCGTTGTCGGCCACGCCCGAGTGTCCCTTGACCCAGAACCACTCGACTTGGTGTCCCGCACAGGCCAATTGGAGCCGCTGCCACAGGTCGACGTTCTTCACGGGCTGCTTCGCGGCGGTCATCCAGCCGTTGCGCTGCCAGCCCAGGACCCACTTCGTTATGCCGTTGCGAACGTAGGTGCTGTCGGTGTACAGGTGCACCGTGACCGGGCGGGTGAGCGCCTCGAGCGCCATGATCGGCGCGGTGAGCTCCATCCGGTTGTTACTCGTCTGCGCCTCGCCACCGCACATCTCGCGGACGTGCGCACGCCGACGCAGCACCGCGCCCCAGCCGCCGGGGCCCGGGTTGGGTCGGCAGCCGCCGTCGGTGTGGATGACGACCGGGTCCTGGGTCACCCGCCGAGGATAAGCATCGACCCCGTTTGAACGGTTCAGCGACGCGCGGGAGGCGAAATCATCGCCGTCCGGACCGACATCGACAACTCCTGATGCCGCAGCGTGGTGATCCGGCGCCCCGGCTGCACCGCGTCCTTGATCGGTCCTGTGCGGTCACCGAGGTATGCGGCGGTCGCGTCGATGTCGGCGACGACGTAGGTGATCCCCCACAGCGTCGACGGGGCTTGGCTTGTGGTGCCCGGTGAGCCGACGACCTCGACGATCACCTCGCCGAGTCGGAAGAAGATCTGGCGGATCGACCGACCGCCCAGCTCACCGTCGCGTTCCCGCCGCGGGGCCACACCGATGGCGGTGAGCGCCTGAACGGTCCGATCCAGGTCGGGCGACAACAGCACGACGTGGTCGATCGCGGTGACGCCGTTCGGGTGCTCGGCGGGAGTTGCGGCAGCGGCGTCGGACCTCGACGTCGGTATGCCGTCGACGTCGCAGAGCGCGGCGTCCGGCCCCAAGCCGCACAACGACCACCCGACGATGCCGCGGCCGCGGTCGGGGCCGACAAGCCGGACGCGAACGCCGCCGACGCGACAGGTGGCGCCGTCGTCGATCATGAAGCCGGCTCGAGCCCATGCGTCCTCCGGATCGCCGACTTCGATCTCGTCGACCCGGACCGCGGCTGAAGTCACCGCTCGAGTATGACCTTCGCCCGGTCCGGGAAGCGAGGTCGCGGGGCACGTTCACCCGTCGCAATCCGCGACGCCTTTGCCGCACGTACCGCGCAGTATGGACCTCGCGCCGGAACTGCGGAATCGCGCGTCCAACGCGCGCTTGCTCGGTACTTTGAGAGCGAACGATCCGCAGTTCGCCGGAGGACGGTGGTATATGCCCGGGGGAATAGCGAATGAGTTAGCGGCAGCCGGGTTCACCGACGCAGTCGAGATCGGCCGGGGCGGCGGTGGCGTCGTCTACCGGTGCTATCAGCAGTCGCTGGCGCGCAGCGTCGCGATCAAGGTGCTCGCATCCGATCTCGACGACGACGACCGGGAACGGTTCCTGCGCGAGGGCTACGCCATGGGCGCGCTCTCCGGGCACCCGAACATCGTCAACATCCTGCAGGTCGGTGTGACCGAGAGCAACCGGCCGTTCATCGTGATGCCTTACCACCGCGAAGGATCGCTCGCGGAGCGGTTGCGGCGCGAGGGCCGCATCGCCTGGCCGGAGGCCCTGCGCATCGGCGTGAAGCTCTGCGGCGCACTGGAAACCGCGCACCGGACCGGCACCCTGCACCGCGACATCAAACCCGCCAACGTGCTCTTCAACGATTACGGCGAACCACAGCTCAGCGACTTCGGCACCGCCCGGATCGCCGGTGGGTACAAAACGGTGACCGGCTTCTTCACCGGCACCCTGTCCTACACCGCCCCAGAGGTTCTCGAGGGAAACCCGCCCACCGTCGAGGCCGACGTCTACTCGCTCGGCGCCTCGATCTACGCGCTGATCGCGGGCAAGCCGCCGCACGAGCGCAAGAACGACGAAGATCTCATCGCGCATTACCTGCGCATCACCTCGACACCCATACCGGATCTACGTCCCCAGGGCATCCCCGCCGACGTCTGTGCCGTCGTGGAGAAGGCGATGGCCCGCGAGCCGGCCGACCGCTACGCATCGGCGGCGGACTTCGGTCACGAACTGCAGCTGGCGCAGCGGCACAACGGGCTGACCGCCGACGTGATGGCGCTCGGCGAGCCGAGTGCCCCCTCCGAACAGCCGGAAGGCACGCAGGCGGTGGCGATCTCGGAGCTCGTCGAGCCGTCCGTTTCGGCCCAACCCGAACCCCTGCTGCCCGCAGCGCCCCGACCGCCCGTCCGGTCCGGTGAACCCGCCGAACCGTTGCCCGAGCCGGGGATGTTCGCCCACACCGCCTCGATCAGCCAGTCGAGCCTGCCCTGGCAGGTGCCGCCGGGGGTGCGCCCCGATCCAGCGGGGGCCGCTCCGCGCAGGCGGAACCGCAAACGGGTCCTGATCGTCTCGGGCGCGATCGTGGGGGTTCTGCTGCTGGTGGCCAGCGGCGTCTTCGTCATCGCCTCGACGCGTGACTCCGGAGACGGCCAAACCGCCTCTCCCGCACAGCCGGTCGCCGAAGCTCAGCCGGCCTGGCGCCCGATCGCCGACGCGCGTGTCGCCCGCGACGCGGTGGCCGCCACCGAAGCCGACGGCACCATCTGGGTCTTCGGTGGCCTCGGCGCCGACGGTCGTGTCAGCGGCAGGCACGAGGGTTACGACCCCGCGATCGACAGCTGGAAGAGCGGCGAGGTCCTGCCCGTCCCCGTGCAGCGCGCGATGGCAGTGACGTGGCGGGAGAACCCGGTCGTGCTCGGCGGGTGGCGCACGGAAGGGACCGACGCCAAGGTCGCGACCGATCGGGTTTGGCGGGTGGTCAACAGTCGCTGGACGGAACTGCCGCCGCTGTTACAGCCGCGGGCGGCCGCTGCCGCCGCCGCGGTCGGCGACCGGATCGTCGTCACCGGTGGAGTGGACGCGGCGGGCAAGCCGCTGAACACCACCGAGGTTTTCGACGGCACCTCCTGGAAGCTCGGGGCGCCGATCCCGACCCCGCGTCAGATGTTGAGCGCCGCGTCCGACGACAAGCGGGTCTACGCGATCGGCGGCACGACGGGCAGCGCCGACGTGGCGACCGTCGAAGCGTACGACCCCGTCGCCGACATCTGGACGACCCTGCCCGAACTTCCCGAAGCGCGAAGCGATTTCGGTATCGCGGCCACCGACGACCGGTTGGTGGTGGCCGGCGGCACCTCCGGGGGCCAAGTGCTCAAAAGTGTGCTCGCGTTCGACCTGTCGACGACGACGTGGTCCGCGCTGCCCGATATGGGCACCGCGCGTCACGGGATGGCGGTGGCCGCGGTGGGCAATCGCGTGTACGCCATCGGCGGTTCGACGGGGGCCGGTGACAACAAGATCACGTCGACGGCCGAGACGCTGAAACTGCCTGCGCGCCAACCCCAACCCGCTGCCGAGTGGCGTGCGCTGCCGGATGCTCCGACTCCGCGGTTGATGATGGCGTGGACGGTGCTCGACGACAAGATCTGGATCGCGGGCGGTATCCGCGAGGGTGAGACCCTCGACACCGTCGAGAGCTTCGACCCGCGGACGGAGGATTGGCAGCCTGCACCACCGCTTCCGATCCCCTTGCACCACGCGACAGGCGCCGCCTACCAGGGGGAGGTCGTCGTCCTCGGAGGCGCCACCGACAACATCGGGGAGACCTCGAACAAGGTGTTCGCGCTGCGCGACGGCAAGTGGACCGAACTTCCCGCCCTGCAGCATGGTCGGGCCGGCGCTGCAGCGGCCGTCGTCGGCGACAAGCTGGTGGTGATCGGCGGCCAGAGCGACAAACAGCTCGTCGTGCCGACGGAGGTTTTCGACGGTGAATCGTGGAGCCAGGCTGCCGACATGCCCACTCCGCGGGAACATCTGGCCGCGGTGTCGGACGACCGCTATGTCTACGCCGTGGGCGGGCGGTCGCTGAGCGCCGACGAGAACACTGCCGCCTTCGAGCGGTTCGATCCCTCGTCGGGAGAATGGAACACGTTGCCGGACATGCCGACTCCGCGCGGCAGCTTCGGCGCCGCCTACCTCGACGGCCGCATCGTCGCGGTGGGTGGCGAGGAGCCGACGCGCGTGCTGGCGACGGTCGAGATGTACGACATCGCCAACGGCAAGTGGACCACGGTGGCGCCCATCGGAACTCCGGTGCACGGCCAGGTGGTGGCCGCCGTCGACTCCACCGTGTACTGCATCGGCGGCGCCGACCGGCCGACCCACGAGGGCCCCGTCGCCACCGTGGAGGCCCTCGACTTCACGTAGCGCGCAGTTGGGCGAGGGTGACGGCGCCGCGCCGCAGCGCCTCGTTGGCCAGTCGGACCCGGCGATCCCCCTCGGACGGGATGGCGAATTTGTCGTAGAGGTTCTGCAGATGCTGTTTGACTGCGGCCTCGGTGACGAACAGTTCGCCCGCCATCCGGCGCACCGACGCGGGTTCGGGGAACGGGTCGTCGGACACCAGGGGCCGGCACAAGACGACCAGCACGTCGAGTTCGCGGCGGGTCAGCCGCGGCGGGGGGTCGACGGCCTGGGCGGTCACCGTCTCCTCGTCGAGCCTGCCGTCTGCGCTGTCCCGCACTTCCCAGAACACCAATCGCGACTTGCCGAGGCGCACCTCGTCGCCGGAGCGCAGCACACGTTCGGCGGTGATCCGCTCGCCGTTGAGGTAGGTGCCGTTGCGGCTCCCGAGATCCCTGATGGACCACGCGAATCCGAGATTCTCGAGGACGGCGTGCAAGCGTGAGACGGTCTCGTCGTGCTCGAGCGACACCGCGTTGGTGGAGGCCTTACCGAGCGTCACCCGCTGACCGCTCAGCGGCATCAGCTCCCGCCCCGAGGGTCTCGAGATTTCCAGGTGAGACGACATGGGACCTCCTATCGAGGCAATTGTTGCCCAGACAGGAGGTCCCTGGCCGACGAACGCTCACGGCCGATTGGTGAACCTCTTGTAGGCGCGGATGACCCGCTTGGCCGGGGCCGACTCGGACAGCGGCGGCCAAGGCCACTCGCTGCGGTCGCGTCCCCGCGGCGCCTTGAGAAAGGCCAACCCCAGCACCAGCCCGAAGATCAGGTGTCCGACCAGGGTGATCGTCACCGTCGCGGCGTTCAGCGGGAATATCATCTCCTCGCCGCGCGGGGCCAGCGCGACCGTCGCCATCAGCCCCGCCCACGTCGGGAACACCGCGAAGGCAACCGATGCCAGGACCGCGTAGATGTTGCGCAGGCGGTCGATGCCCAGAGCGAATGCGATGACGAAGAACGCCACGCCCAGGCCGCCGCCGTCGCCGATGTAGCGCCAGACGTAACCGACCGCCGCACTGCCCGCGGTGTCCGGCTCGCCGGTGACGAAGGACCCCATCACGGGGATGAAGTCGCCCATCAAGCCCAGCACGTGCACCGCGAACAACCGCGCCGCGTCGTAGACGATGCAGGCGACCATGCCGGCGATCAGCCCGCGACCCACGATCATGTCGATCCGGTGCGGGGCGAACGCGATCAGCGCGCCCAGCACCGCGCACAGCGCAATCACGACCACCGACGTGACGTTCTGGGGGACCAGGCCGAACACGTCGACCGAGATGCCCAGGATCGGCATCGACGCCAGCAGCAGCACCAGCGAAAGCCGTGCGACCTCCCACTTGGTCGGCGGCTTTTTGACCGTGCTCAGGTCGAGGTATCGCTGCCGTACGGTGTTGGCGACCTTGCCGACGACCGGCAAATCGATCGGACGCAACCGCACCGTCTTTCCGTCGAAGGCGCTGATGGCCTTCGGCAGCGGCCTCGTCGGTGGGACGACCGGACGCAGCCGGGTCGTCATGGCGTCGGTGCGCGAGACGGGGGCGGGTAGCGGCCGCACCGGCAGGTCGCCGGGGCGCAGCCGTACGGTCTCTTCGCATCGGTCGGTGCCGGTCGTCGCGGTCATCGTCGTCTTCCTTCAGCTCGCGGGGACGTATCCATCGTCGCCAGCGGGCTCTCGCGGTGTAATCACCGGAGGGTGAGGCTTTTTGACCCCGAGGGAAGGGTTTCCTATCGCCAGAGTAAGAAGGTCCCCTGAGTAAGTGAGTAAGAAGGTGAAGGCAGCGGACAGGATTTCGTTTTAGGGCCATCCAACGGGGTACGCTCTGCTGTACTGGAGCTGAGACGACAGCTTCGCCACTCCGCCTCCTCGATGAGGTGAGCCCGATCAGTAACTCAGCCCCTGGGGCGCAGCATCTGGCACGCTCCCACGTCGAAATAAGCGAGCCCGCCGACGTCGACGAGTTTCTGGAAGACGCCTACGGCGTCAAGATGAGACTGACCTTCAAGTCGCGCGATCATCACGAGGGACCGTTGCTGACCCATGTCCGCGCCACCGTGGGCCCTCTGACATTCGACGACGTCACCGTGGCCGGCCAGGCCGAGGTCCACCCGGATCCGCTGAACAGAGTCGCCGCGATCTGGCCTACCGCCGGTCGCGTCGTCAGCGCCTGCGACGGCCTCCATTCCGAGGCGAAGGCCGGCGAGGTCGCGATGCTTACCCAACCGCACCTCCCGCACCGGGCACGGTTCGAGGACGCGCACGTCACCGCGGTCCTCATCGATCCTCCGGTGGTGGCCGGTGTGGCCACCGGATTACCTACGGCACAGGCTCCACTGCCGATACGCTTCTCCAGCTTTTCGCCCATCGACGATGCCGCCGCCAGACTGTGGAAGCAGACGACCCGTTACATTCGGGACGCCGTGCTCACGGACGGCGCGCTCGCGACGCCCTTGGTCGTGGGGCACGCCAGTCGGCTGCTGGCGGCCGTAACGCTGGCGACCTTCCCGAACACGGCGGCGACCGAGTCGAGACCGCACGACCGCACCGACACCAAGCCGGTGCTGCTGCGGCGCGCGATCGAGTTCATGGACGCCAACGTCTGCAACGACATCGCGCTGGCCGACATCGCCGAAGCCGTCCATGTCACGCCGCGGGCGGTGCAGTACATGTTTCGGCATCACCTGGACACCACTCCGTTGCAGTACCTTCGTCGGCTTCGACTGCACTACGCACATCAGCAACTCCTGGCCGCCGACCGCAGCAGCGACACGGTCACCGATATCGCCGCGCGCTGGGGATTCGCCCACACCGGACGGTTCGCGGTGCTGTACCGGCAGACCTACGGACAGAGCCCCCACACCACGCTGCGCGGATAGACGTGGACGCGGACTCCGTCGCGGGAGGCCGCGTAGATTTGAGCGACAAACATTCGAGCCCTCGGAGCGACGCCATGAGTGACAACGACATTTCCGAGGCGATTGAACGCGGTGAACTGGCCCGCGCGCGGGCCGATGAGCTGCGTCGGCGACAGGCCGAACTGGCGACGGGCGTTCCCCCCAGTGCCGAGTCGGCGGAGCGCGCGCGGGCGCGCGCCCAAGAAGCGCTGGAGCGCGCGCGCCGAGCACATCACGGCGCGGCCGCGCGGCACGACGATGCGGAGCAAGCACACCTACGGGCAGCGGCCGCCCACGAGCAGGCCGCCCTACATTCCGACGCCCGGTCCGGCGGTTTCCATCAGGACGCAGCCGAACGCCACCGTGACGCCGCGCTGCGCCACCATCAGGCCGCTCTGGACGAGCAGTTGCTGGAGAGCGAGACAATCGGCGTCAGTTCTGCACCTCCATCAGCAGCAACGCCCCGCTGGCGGTTTCCGCGGTAGCGCGAAAACCGCTGCAGACGATGCGCACGCGGGCCTGACGGCCCCGACGGGTGACGGCATCCAGAATCACCTCGGTGGTGACGCCGGGGTCGACGAAGGCCTGGCCGATCAGCGGCTTGACGTCGTCAGTGGGCAGTCCGATGTCCAACGACGCCAGGGCCGATCCCTGGGCTTCGTCGGCGCGCAAACCCCAGAGCTCTTCGCAGCCCCGATTCCACAACATCACCCGCATCTCCCGGTCCACCACGATGAGCCCGAAGTGGATGGAGTTCACCAGCGAATCGAGGAAGGCTTGTGTCTCGTTGACCTCCACGCTGCGTTGGCGCAGTTCGTCGTTGATGGTGTGCAGCTCATCGTTGGTGGATTGCAGCTCCTCGTTCATCGTCTCGAGTTCTTCGTTGGTGGACTGCAGTTCTTCGTTGGTGGTCTCGAGTTCCTCGATCGTCGACTGCAGTTCCTCGTTGGTGGTCTCGAGCTCCTCGTTGGTCGACTGCAGTTCCTCGTATGCCGTCTCGAGTTGGCGGTTGGTTTCCACCACCTTGTCCAGCAGCGAGCGGGTCGCCGTCACGTCGAAGAAGACGATCGACACACCGCGGAGTCCGTTGTCGTTGTCCACGAGCGGGTTGATGTGAATCTCGAACCACACCACCGCCGAGCCGGGGCGATGCCACTGGACATCCTGGATGCGGGCCGAGCGTCGCTCGACCTTGGCCTGCTCGAGATAGGCGCGCAGTTCGACGGGGCGGTACGACACTTCGAGGTCGCGCAGGAGCCGGCCGATATCGCGAGCCGACAGGCCGAAGGTGGCCTCCGCCTGCTGGTTGAACATGGCGACGGTGTCGTCGCTGGTGACGACGATCTGGGCGACCGGCCCGGCGCGGAAGGCGAGTTCGCGGATCGGGTCCAGTCCCGGTAGGTCGCCCTGTCGGTCGCTGACGGGCTCTGAGTTCTCGAGTCGCTCGAGGCCGTTGTGCGAGCCGGCCGCTTTGCGGAAGATGCGGTGCTTGAGGTTGATCGGCGTGAAGCGGTCGCTGTAGCTCAACAGCATCTCGGCGTGGCCGAGGAACAGCGTCCCTTGCGGAGCCAGTGCAAAGTGCAAGCGGCTCAGGACATTACGCTGAGTCTCGGCGTTGAGGTACATCAGGGTGTTGCGGCAGACCAGCAGGTCCACCCGCGAGATCGGTGCATCTTTGACCAGGTCGTTGCGCCCGAAAATGACGGCCCTGCGCAAATCCTTCCGGAAGACGTATCGGCTGTTGACCCGCTCGAAATAGTTCTTCAGGAACTCCGCGGGCACCGACTCGACGGCCTTTTCGTCGTACGTCGCGGTTCGCGCCTCGGTGAGCGCATCCTCGTCGACGTCGGTGGCGTAGACCTTGACGCGCTGCCGAAAGGCGTCCGGGCCCAAGGCATCGGCCAGAACCATCGCGAGCGTGTAAGCCTCCTGTCCCGAGGCACATCCCGCGCTCCACACTCGGATGGGATCGTTGGGGCCGCGTTCGGCCAACATCGCCGGAATGACTTCGGCGCAAAGGTAATCCCAGGCTGGTGGGTCTCGAAAGAACGCGGTGACATTGATCAGGATCGTGTTGAACAGGGCGTTGAACTCATCGGAGCTGGCCTGTAGGTGGTCGAGGTAGTCCTCGTAGGAGTGGACGCCGGCCTGGCGCATCCGGTGTTGCACCCGGCGCATCAACGACGTGCGCTTGTAACCGGTGAAGTCGAACCCGCGCGAATCGCGCATGTAGCGCAGAAGCGCCTCGAACGCCTCTTCTGTTTGTCCGCTCAACCCATGTCCGTCCGCTCGCTTCCGCCCGCACGTCCGAAGATACTCACCAAAGGGCGTTCTCCGGGCCGATGACCGCCCAAACGGTCTTACCCGCCGTGTCCGGCGCGTTTCCCCAAGCGCGGCTCAGGGCTGCCACAATCCGCAGACCCGACGGCGTCGGGGTGTGCGCGGAGTCTTCGCGAAGGCCGGCCGGCCGCTGGCTGGCGTCGCTCACCGCGACGGTCACGGTCGAGTCCTTCGACTCGATCCGCAGAGCGGGCCCACTGTCGGTGTGCTTCAACACGTTCTCGACGAGCGTGGTGGCCACCACCTTGGTGGTCGGAATCAGTTCGGTCGCAGACCAAGCCGTCAACCACTCGACAACCAGCTCCCGCGCGCGTTGCAGGCTGGCCACTGTCCTGGGTAGTTCGGCCCTTGCCCGGCGTCGCACCCGAGCCGATTCGCCGTCGGCCAGTGCGCGCATCGCGGACTGCATGCTGTCGTAGGACGGCACATAGCGGGTGATGCCGTTTCGAGCGAGCGCCGACCGCAGCGCCTGATGCGGGCACACCAGGAGAACGGGAACCTCCGGCCAGCGACCGACGTGCCACCGGGCGCTGGTGAACACGGCCAATGCGGATTCCGCGGGCACCTCGAGGTCGCGCATGTCGACGACGACGGCCCGTGGTTCGTCGAGGGCTGCCTTGATGATGGTGTCGCGCAGCGGCCGGTATGTGCGGCTGTCCAGCACGCCGCGCGGCCTCACCGTTATGACTTCGCCCGACGACTCGGCGAGCACGGTCAACGTGCTGAAGTCAGCTGACACCGGCTTCTCCGGGCGAGGACGCCGACAGATGCTCACCGAGCACAAGCGCCGCGCGATCCGCTTCCTTGGCGGTCTCCAGATAGCGCTGTCGGACCGTGCCCGGACCGACCGTGTCCGCCAGTCTGCGCGACATCTTCGCCTTCTCCCGCAGGCTGCGCAGGGCCACCCAGATGGCGCCTTCGATCTCGTCGTCCCGGGCCTTCAACAGCGCGTCGGCCGTCCAGGCGTGCCCCACGCGGCATCGATAGCTGCCCGAACCCGCCTCGATCAGCGAGCCGTTGCAGTCGGGGCAGATGTAACCCGAATGCGGGCCCAGATCCTCGGCATCGATATTCGTCGAGAATCGGCGTCCCATCGCGATGCGGTTCTCGAGTTCCATGGCTTTGTCAGGTTCCATATCCCGAACCTCGATCTCTCGTTCGAGCAGCTTCGTCAGGACGGCGCCGATGTCACTGGCTGCGGCTTGGTGGTCGACGACGTTCGCTTCGATGGCGTTGCGAGGCATGGTCGCGAACAGCGCGTCGCTGGGGCTCTGCACGACGGTGGTGCCGCCCCGGGATCGGATGGCGGCCGCGCCCGACACACCGTCGTCCAGGACGCCCGACAGGAGGACGCCGATGGCGCGTGGCCCGTAACTCAGTGCGACCGAACGGAATAGCGCATTGATTGCCGGCCGGTGCCCGCTCTCCGTGGGGCCTCGCGACAACAACATGCGGCCGTCAACGGCCAGCAGGTGGCGGTCCGGTGCACAGACGTAGATGTGTCCGGGTTGGATCGCGGTGCCGTCGGTGGCGGTCTCGGCGGGCAGCGGGCCACCCCGGTCCAGGATCTTCGCCAGAATGCTCGGCGCGTTCGGCGGGATGTGCAACACGATGAGCACCGCGTAGGGCAGGTCGGGCGTCAGACCGCCGACGAGGTGGGTCAACGCCTCGACGCCACCGGCGGATGCGCCCACCGCCACGACACCCGTCAGCGCGGTGTGTTGCCCCGATTCTGTGCTTTCCATTGCGCACCGGTTACCCGTAGCCCCCGCTGATAACCCCTTCTGACGTCGACGCTACGCCTTGTCAGTACCGGAGGCACCTGTTCAAACCCTGGCGATGACTTTCTCGGCGAACTTCTCCAGATGTCGGATCTTGCTGTCGAGCGGTTCGGTGTCCGGTCCTTCGATGTAGGGAACGCGGAATCCGACGATGACGTCTGTGACGCCCTTGTCCTCCAGTCGTCTGATCCCGTCGGGCGTGTACGCGTCGGCGGAGATCACATGGATCTCGAACGGGTCGCTGCGGCCCTCTTCGTCGCGGAACTGCTTGAGCTGCTTAAGAAGTCGGTCCAATTCCTCGGCGTCTCCACCGCCGTGCATCCAACCGTCGTTGCGTGCCGCCCGCCTCAGCGCGGCGTCGGCGTGGCCCCCGATCAGAATCGGGATCGGCTCGGTGGGCGCCGGCGTCATCTTCGTCTTGGGGATGTCGTAGAACTCGCCGTGGAACTCGAAGTAATCGCCGGTGGTCAGGCCCTTGATGATCGCGATGCACTCGTCCATGCGCTTACCGCGCTTGGCGAACGGTACATGCATCAGTTCGTAATCCTCGGGCCAGGGGCTGGTGCCGACGCCCAGGCCGAGGCGGTTGCCGAACAACGCGGCCAGCGAGCCGGCTTGTTTGGCCACCAGGGCGGGAGGCCGAATGGGGAGCTTGAGGACGAAGAAGTTGAAACGCAGCGTGCTGGTGACCGCGCTCAGCGCGCCGGCGAGCACGAACGCCTCGACGAAGGCTTTGCCGTCGAGGAATTCGCGGTTCCCGTCCGGGGTGTAGGGGTACTTGGAGTCCGACTCGAAGGGGTAGGCGACGCTGTCGGCGATCGTCATCGCGTGGTAGCCGGCGGCTTCCGCCGCTTGCGCCAACGGGATGTAGAACGTCGGGTCGGTCATCGCTTCGGCATAGGTGAACCGCACGTTCTGATACTAGAACGTGTTCTAGTTTCTGGTTTAGGGATTGCTTCATCGGGAACTTGGACGCCGTGAGTGCGGCCAAAGCTATGTACAAACCCCTGTCGATGGTCAGCAGCGTCGTGGGTGGTCTCATCGCCGGCAAGATCTTCACCGAGATCTGGCAGCGGGTGAACCCCGACGACGAAGAGCCCGACCCCGAGGATCTCAGCCGATCGACCAAGGAGGTCTTCATCGCCGCGGCGATACAGGGCTTGCTCATCGGTGTGGTGCGGGCCGCGCTGGCGCGCGGGCAAGCAAAGAGCTTCCACGCGCTGACCGCCGAAAACCCCGAGTAGCTCCGGCAGTGACCGAGCTCGTCGCGGACGCGATGGTGGCACGGTTGCGCGCGTGGGGGACGACGCGGGTCTTCGGCTACGCAGGCGACGGCGTCAACACCCTGCTCGGCGCGCTGGCGCGGGCAGGCGATCCGGAGTTCGTCTCGACGCGGCACGAGGAACTCGCGGCTTTCGCGGCGTGCGGCCACGCCAAGTACACCGGCGAGGTCGGTGTCTGCCTCGCCACGCAGGGGCCCGGTGCGATCCATCTGCTCGCCGGCCTGTACGACGCGAAGCTGGACCGCAGGCCGGTGGTGGCCATCGTCGGTCAGGTCGTGTCGACCGCGTTGGGCAGCGGATATCTGCAAGAGGTCGACCTGCACGCATTGTTCAAAGACGTCTGCGCGCAGTATCTCCAGACCGTCTTCGCGCCGGAGCAGCTGCCGATGGCGTTGGACAACGCCATGCGCACCGCGCTGGCGACGTCGACACCGACCTGCTTGATCGTTCCGCACGACGTCCAGAAAGCGGAGATGCCCGACGAGTTCGAGCACAGCCACGGCGTGGTCCCGTCCGCGGCCGTGTACACCCGCGCGCACATCGTGGCGCGCGACGCCGATGTGGGTCGCGCCGCCGATCTTCTCAACGAGGGCGAGAAGATCGCCGTTCTGGTGGGACGCGGCGCGATGGGCGCCGAGGACGAACTCACGCGGATCGTCGATCTTCTCGGCGCGGGCGCGACGACGTCGCTGCTCGGCAAGCCGGTTCTGGACGAGTCGCTGCCGTGGCACACAGGGGTGATGGGACACCTGGGCACGACGGCGAGCGCAGAGCTGATGGCCCACTGCGACACGCTGCTGATCGTCGGCAGCAACGATCCATGGACGGAGTTCTACCCGGCACCCGGTCAGGCTCGAGCGGTGCAGATCGACGTCGAGCCACGGGTGGTGGGCGCGAAGTATCCGATCGATGTGGCGTTGACCGGCGATGCGGCGGACACGTTGTCGCGATTGGCGCCCCTGCTGCACCGCAAGAGCGACCGCTCGTGGCGGCAACACGTCGAGGGCTGGACAGCCGACTGGAGCCGCGAGTCCGAGGAACGCGCCGAGGCCCAATCCGATTCGGCCAACCCGGAATTCGTCGTGCGGACACTTTCCGAGCACCTGCCGGGTCACTCCCGTGTCGCCGTCGACGTCGGATCTGCGACGTACTGGTACGCCCGTCACCTCCGGCTGCCGCCCGGTGTCCCCGCCCATGTGTCCGGGTACCTGGCATCGATGGGATGCGCCCTTCCCTACGGGATAGCGGCCAAGCTCGATGCACCGGAGCGTCCGGTCGTCGCACTGGTCGGTGACGGTGCGATGCAGATGAGCGGACTGCTCGAACTCGTCACGATCGCCGACCGGTGGCGGGACTGGACGGATCCGCGGTTCGTGATCCTGGTCCTGCACAATCAGGATCTGACCGAAGTCTCCTGGGAGCAACGGGAAATGGAGGGCGATGCGCGCTTTCCGGCCTCCCAGCACGTCCCGGCGTTCCCGTATGCCGACTACGCGGAGCTGCTCGGGCTGCAGGGGCTGCGGGTGGTCGAGTCCGAGCAGGCGCCGGCGGCGTGGAGCAAGGCGTTCGCGGCCGACCGGCCGACGCTGATCGAGGCCATCGTCGACCCGAAGACGCCGTTGCTTCCGCCGTTGATGCCGCAAGCCAAGGCGGACAAGGTGTATGCCGCACTCGCCGGTGAGCCGGACGGCGCCGTGACGCGGGAGCGGGTCGCCGCGCAGCGCAGGTCAGAACCGACCTAATCGTCCAGGGGGTACGGCGGGGCGCCGACACCCGCGACACAGTGCGTGCCCCAGGGAGTCACCTCGGTCAGTTGCCCCTCGGCGGTACGGTCGGCGATCGAGATGCGTACGGTCTGGGGCAGTCGCATGTCGGAGGCCAGATCGAAAACCATTCCGCGCCAGTGGTATCTGCCGTCGATTGGGTCGGTGTGACCGGTCAGGCGCACCCGGACGCCATGATCCGTACCGTCCATCCGTAGGCCCGCAGGCCCGTCGTAAACGACGCTCATCGGGGCAGAAAGCCGCTTCGACGCCACATCCGGCGGGCGATCGGGCCCATCAGTGCGACCTCCTCGAGGAAGGCTGCCAGCGGCGCGAATCCGACAACCTGGGTGTCGAGGCGGTGCGGACTGCGGCGCGCGAGGCGCCGGGTAGGCCGGGGGTCGAGCCCGACGCGCTGGTATTGCACCTTGTTCGTGAACAGGAAGCGGAAGAAGTAGCCGCCGAGCCCGTTGACGTTGGACAGCACGAACTTCGGCAACCGCCGCATGTGGGGGACGCGCTTGCGCAAGCCGTCACGCGCGAACTGGATGTGACGGGCCTCTTCGGTGACGTGAATCCGCATGAGGCGCCGTATCAGCGGTTGCAGTTCGTCGTCGTCCATCATCTGGCGCTGCAGTGAGTCGAAGATCTCTTCACCGATCAACGCCGCGACCCACAGGGCGGAGCCCTGGAACACGAAGGGCAGTGCGTTGATGATCACGCGCTGATACCACTTGGGCCACACCGGTTTGGCGCCGACCCGCTCGATTGCCTTGCCGAACATCACCATGTGGCGCGTCTCGTCGCCGAGCTCGGTGAGCTCGTAATGGGTTGCGCTGGCGGTGGGATCCTGATGCATCATCTTGCGCAGCAGCGACTGATTGAGGATGTTTTCGAACCAGATGCCCGCCGACAACGTGTTGACCAGTTCCTGGCGGGACAGTTCGATCTGCTGCTCGCGGCTCATCGCGTCCCAGACCGGCGTCCCGTACAGCGAGACGAGCTTCGGCGGGAGGAAGAACTTGTCCGGATCCAGCGGCGCGTCCCAATCGATGTCGACGACCGGTGCGTACGACTTCTTGACTGATCCCCTCAGCAGGCGCTCGGAGAACTCGGCGCGGCTGGGCGCAAGCGTCGGGTTGGTCATCGGTGACGTCCCTTCGGTGACGGTCCTCTCAAGTTAGGCAGCCGGTTCGAGTTAGTCAATACCCTCGGTACTGGATACTTGCGGTACCGCCCGCGTTTCATGCTCGGCGGTCGGGGTACCGAGTGGTATGCCAATTGACGAGGCCGACAGGGCCGACAGGGCCGACAGGGCCGATGCAGCCGTCCAGGCTCCGGACCCGGACGATCCCGGCAAGCCCGAGTCGCCGACCGACCTCACCCGGCCGTCGCTGATGTACGCCATGCGCAAGGCGGTCAAGGAGTTTCAGAGCGACGAGTGCACGGATCTGGCCGCGTCGCTGACGTACTACGCCGTGCTGTCGATCTTTCCCGCGCTGGTGGTCGTGGTGTCGCTGCTGGGCGTCTTCGGGCAGGGCAGGCGCACGGTCGACGCGCTGCTCGACATCGCCGCCGATGTGGCGCCCGCGTCCGCGCTCGACACGTTGCGCCCCACGGTCGAACAACTCGTCAACTCGCCGTCGGCCGGATTCGCTCTGGTGGTGGGCATCGTAGGGGCGTTGTGGTCGGCCTCGGGGTACGTCGGCGCCTTCGGTCGTGCGATGAACCGCATCTACGAGATCGAGGAAGGCCGACCGGTGTGGAAGCTGCGGCCGACACAACTGCTGTTGACTCTGGTCGGTCTGGTGCTCGCGGCCGCGGTGGTGTTCATGCTGGCGATCAGCGGGCCGGTGGCCAGGACGATCGGTGATGCGATCGGGCTGGGCGAGACGGCGGTGACGGTATGGAATGTGGCCCGGTGGCCGCTGATCCTGCTCTTCGTCGTGCTGGCGGTCGCGATTCTGTACTACGTCACCCCCAACGTGGAGCAACCAAGGTTCCGCTGGATCAGCGGCGGTGCCGCGCTCGCGATCGTCGTATGGCTCATCGCCTCCTTGGGGTTCGGGCTCTACGTGGCCAACTTCGGCAGTTACAACAAGACCTACGGCGCGCTGGCCGGTGTCATCGTGTTCCTGCTGTGGTTGTGGATCACCAACCTCGCGTTGTTGTTCGGCGCGGAAGTGGACGCCGAGCTCGAGCGCGGTCGTCAGCTGCAGGCCGGTCTGCCCGCCGAACACGAATTGCAGCTGCCACCGAAGGACGACCACAACATCCGCAAGCAAGAGGCCGCCGAGAAGAAGGACATCAAGCGGGCCAGGCGGCTGCGTCTTTCACGCGGGCGCAAACACTGAGGGCATACTCGCGGGCGTGACCCGTCGAATTCACGTCATCGGCATCGGTGCGGGCGACCCCGGCCACGTCACGGCGCAGGCGGTGACGGCTCTCAACGACACACAGGTGTTCTTCGCCATGGACAAGGGAGCCGCGAAAGACGACCTGGTGGCGCTGCGACGACACATCTGCCAACACTTCATCCGCGAGCCCGGTTACCGATTCGTCGAACTGCCCGACCCGCCGCGGGTCAGGAAGGCTCCGGACGGTCCGGCGTACCGGCGGGCGGTCGCCGACTGGCACGCCGCGCGGGCCCGGGTGTGGGCCGACGCGATCGGGGCCGAGCTTCCCGACGGCGGTACGGGGGCTTTTCTGGCCTGGGGCGACCCGTCGCTGTACGACAGCACCCTGCGCATCCTCGATGCCGTCGCGAGCCACGTCGACATCGACTATGACGTGATCCCCGGCATCACCGCGATCCAGGCGCTCACCGCGCGACATCGCATCCCGCTCAACGACGTCGGGGAACCGGTGCTGATCACCACCGGCAGGCAGCTGCGTGACCGCGGGCTGATCGGAAGCGCGGTCGTGATGCTCGACGCCGATTGCTCGTTTCTGACATGTCCGTCCGGCACCCGCATCTGGTGGGGCGCCTATCTCGGCACGCCCGACGAGGTGCTGATGGCGGGCACCGTGGGTGACGTCGGTGAGGAGATCGCCAGGGTGCGCGCGGACGCGCGGGCGCGTCACGGCTGGATCATGGACACCTATCTGCTGCGTCCGGCGACCGGGCGTGCTTAGCCGGTTGATCGCACGCATCGGGTGCGTGCAATCAACCACTTAAGAGCCCTACTGGGCCGAACTAGGGGCGTCCGGGGTCGTTGCGCTGCATCCACAACCGGTAGACATCGATGGCGGCGTCTTCGGGTTGATAGCGCATCGGGAGCCGTCGTTGGTCCCAACTCTTGGCGAACTCGTCGTAGAAGGTGTTGAGCTCGAAGTACTTTCGATCGTCGACGTAGTAGCGCGCGTAATCGTCGCGGGTGGTCAAGAAGACGACTTCGTCGGGGGAGCAGTAGTACAACGAGCCCAGGCACATCGGGCAGGGGTGGGCGAGCACGTAGATGGTCGTGCCGACCAGATGCTCGGTGCCGAGCTTCGTGCACGCCTGCCGGATCGCGAGGATCTCGGCGTGCGCAGTTGGATCATGTGTCTGGGCAACCTGATTGGCGCTCTCGGCGAGCACCTCTCCGTTGCTGGCGATGACCGTCGCGAACGGGCGACCGCCCTCTTCGACGTTTCGCCGTGCGAGATCCACTGTGCGTTGAACGAAATCCACGGCTGCTCCTTCAGTTCGTCGACTGGTTTAGGCTAATGCGATGTCGTTCCTCTTGCGGGCCGCTTTGACCGGCGTCGCGCTGTGGGTGGTGACTCTCCTCGTTCCGGGAATCGGGTTCGTGGGCGCCGAATCGCGACTGCAGGAAGTGGGCATCATCTTCGTCGTCGCGGTGATCTTCGGTCTGGTCAACGCGATCATCAAGCCGATCGTGCAGATCATCTCCATCCCGCTCTACATCCTGACGCTCGGCTTGATCCACGTCGTCATCAACGCGTTGATGCTGTGGATCACGTCCTGGATCACCGAGCACACGACACACTGGGGGCTCTACATCGACCACTTCTGGTGGACGGCGATCTGGGCCGCGATCGTGCTGTCCATCGTGAGCTGGCTGCTGTCGCTGGTCACCGGCGGTGCCGCGCGACGCGATTGACCGGCACACTGGAACCATGCCCGAGCTACCCGAAGTCGAAGCACTCGCCGATCATCTGCGCCGCCACGCCGTCGGCAAGACGGTGGGACGCATCGACGTATCGGCGTTCTCGGTGCTCAAGACGTTCGACCCGCCGATCACAGCGCTTCACGGTCAGACCGTCACCGACGCCAACCGCTGGGGCAAATACCTCGGCCTCCAGGTCGGCGATCTGCACCTGATCACCCATCTGTCACGCGCGGGATGGTTGCGGTGGTCGGACAAGTTGGCGGCTGCGCCGCTGAAGCCGGGCAAGGGGCCGATCGCGCTTCGCGTTCACCTCGGCCCCCCGGATGAGGCGCGGTCTGATGTCGCCGCCGGAGCGCCGGCGGTCGGTTTCGACCTCACCGAGGCCGGCACGCAGAAGCGGCTCGCGGTGTGGGTGGTCGACGACCCGACGAAGGTGCCCGGTATCGCGGCGCTGGGACCCGACGCGCTGTCGCTGGGGCCCGACGACCTCGCCGGGCTGCTCGCGGGCAACAGCGGCCGCATCAAGACGGTGATCACCGACCAGAAGGTGATCGCGGGCATCGGCAACGCCTACAGCGACGAGATCCTGCATGTTGCCCGGCTTTCGCCGTTCGCGACGGCCGGCAAGCTCACCGACGCACAGCTGTCGGCGCTGCACGACGCGATGATCGGTGTGCTCTCCGATGCGGTGACTCGTTCGGTCGGGCAGCAGGCGGCCACGCTCAAAGGGGAGAAGCGCTCCGGGCTGCGCGTGCACGCCAGGACCGGGCTGCCCTGCCCTGTCTGCGGAGACACCGTGCGCGAGGTGTCCTTCGCGGACAAGTCTTTTCAGTACTGTCCGACCTGCCAGACCGGCGGCAAGATCCTCGCCGACCGGCGGATGTCGCGACTGCTGAAGTAAATGTGAGCAACCGCGCGTTCCCGCAGGCATCGCCGGGTTCGAATGCGAGTTGTCAGGTGGTGACCGGGCGCCGACGCTGTAGGTATGGAATACGCCCGATACGCCGCGTTTGTGCCGGCGCGCCACCGCCCGGATCCGCCGATCGACCCCGTGTCCACCTACTGGTCCTGGCGCGGCCGCCGAGTCCACATCGCCCGCGCGGCGATGCCCGACGCCCCGGTGCGGGCGATGGTCGTGCACGGCGGCGGCGGCTATTCGGGGGCGCTGTGGCCGATCGCGGCGGTCGCGGCGCGCGAGGGCGTCGAGGTGCTGGCGCCGGACATGCCGCTCTACGGTGACACCGTCGAACCCGGCCCGCGGTCGGTGCGCTACTGCGACTGGCTCGATCTGCTCACCGACCTCGTCGTTGCCGAGCGCGAAGCCGACCCCCGCCCGCTGGTGCTGTTCGGCGCCAGCATGGGTGGGATGATGGCGTACGAGGTTGCCGCCCGCACCGGCCAGGTCGCGCACGTCGTCGCCACCTGTCTGCTGGACCCGGCCGTGCCCGCCGCCCGCAGTGCGGCAGCGCGGATCTCGGCTCTCGGACCGATCTCTCCCGCGGTGATGCGCGCCATCGATCCGTTGCTCGGGCGCGTCCGGGTCCCGATCCGTTGGCTGGTCGACATGAACAACATGAGCCACGACCCGGAGTTGACCCGGCTGTGCGCCACCGACCCCAAGGGCGGCGGCGTTCGGGTGCCGCTGGGTTTCCTCGCCGGCTGGCTCAACTTCCGGCATACCGCGCCCGAGTCCTTCGCCGCCGCGCCGGTCACGCTGGTGCATCCGGGCGCGGACCGCTGGACCCCTCCGCAGCTCAGCATCGATTTCCTGCAACGCATCGCAGCGCCGACAAAGCTTGTGCTGCTGGACAATTGCGGCCATTACCCGATCGAGGAGCCGGGATTGACCCAGCTCACCGCCGCGCTGCGCGAGGTCCGCGGCGACGTGCTCACCGGGGTCGCGGCGCCAACCGATCCACCAGCGTCACCAGTTGCTCGACGTCCATCTCCCGATCCGTCATGACGCGGTGGAGGTGGGCGTCGACCGCGTGAACCACCGTGCGGGCGGTCAATTCGGCGTCGTCACCGGCGCGGCCGCAGCGCGCGAGGTGCCACGCGACCTCACCGCAGATGTCGTCCTCGAACGTCTGCAGGGCCTCGACGTCAGCGGGCATCCGGGCCCCGAACCGGTGCATCAACCGGTGCAGCCCGGGCCGGTCGCGGTGCAGCGCCACGAGGGCCTCGAGGAGTGCACGAATCGAGTCCTCGAACGGCGGCTCCTCCTCACGTAGTCGCTTGAACACCGTCTCCATCCGGCCGCGGGCCGCGTCGACATGTCGCTCGGCCAGCGCGCGGATCAGCGCATGCTTGTTCGGAAAGTATTGATACAGGCTACCGATCGACACACCCGCCCGTTCGGCGATGCGGTTGGTTGTCGCGCTCAGTCCCTCCCGGTTGAACACCTGGGCGGCGGCTTCGAGCAACACCTCGACGGTGTCGCGCGATCGCGACTGGCGGGGGCGTTTCCTGGGCTCGTCGATAGCGGCCAGTGTACTGCGATCAGCCGCGCGGACAGTAGGACCGCGTCGCCGACGCCAGCGCCTGCCGGTAGAGCGGTTCGAGCTGCCGGGCATTTGCGACGGCGTCGGTCGCGTTGTTGAGCTCGACCACGCAGGTGGGTGCGCGCAACGAATTCCACTGCCGCGCAATCTCGTCGACCATGACCTTGTTGAACCCGTCGATCTGCGAACGTGTCTCGGACAGATCGGGTGCGCTGCGGGGGGCGGTGGCGGGGTCGAACTTCCACTGGCCGAAACGGATGTACTCGACGCCCTCGGTGGCATCGATCTGGTCGGTGAAGACCGCCCGCACAAAGGCCTGGTCGATGCCACGCGCGGAGGCGTCGGCGGCGACGGCATCCAATACCGCGTCGGCGCGCTGCCGGTCCGTGATCGGCCCGCCGTTGATCCACTTGGCGGCCGCGACGGCGTCTGCCGTGGCAAGGCGCTGCGCGGCGGTGTCGACCAGCCGGTAGAGGTCAGAAGCGGGTTGGCCGGCGGCGACCGCGGTAGAGAGCGCGACGCAAAGCGTCACGAGCAGGAATGACGCTGTCCGCGGGTAGACCATGTGGCCATTCTGACGGTGGTCGCCTCGCTTAGTCTGTCGGGGTGACTCGGCAGAAGATCCTGATCACCGGCGCGAGCTCCGGACTGGGCGCCGGGATGGCCCGCGCATTCGCAGCGAAGGGTCGCGACCTGGCACTGTGCGCGCGGCGCATCGACCGACTCGATGAGCTCAAGGCCGAGCTGCTCGAGCGGCACCGCGGGATCAACATCGCTGTCGCCGCTCTCGACGTCAACGATCACGAGCAGGTGCCGAAGGTGTTTGCCGAGCTGCGCGACGAACTCGGCGGAATCGACCGCGTGATCGTCAACGCCGGTGTCGGCAAGGGTGCGCCGCTGGGTTCGGGCAAACTGTGGGCGAACAAGGCCACCATCGAAACGAATCTCGTTGCGGCGCTTGTCCAGATCGAGACAGCGCTCGAGATGTTCAAGAAGGCCGGCGGAGGGCATCTGGTACTGGTTTCGTCGGTTCTCGGTAACAAGGGCGTGCCCGGAGTCAAGGCGGCCTACGCCGCGAGCAAGGCCGGCGTGACGTCACTCGGGGAGTCCCTGCGCGCGGAGTACGGCCGCGGGCCCATCAGGGTCACGGTGCTCGAACCGGGCTACATCGAGTCCGAGATGACGGCGAAATCCCAGACGACGACGCTGATGGTGGACAACGCGACCGGCGTGCGGGCGATGGTGGCCGCGATCGAACGCGAAAGTGGGCGCGCGGCGGTTCCGTGGTGGCCGTGGGCCCCGTTGGTCCAGGTACTTCGGGTGCTGCCGCCGCGACTGACCAAGCCGTTCGCCTGAGCCTCGGTGTAGAGGCTGGCGCTTGGGGGAACCCGAGCGCGAGTTCCTAGAGGAGGTTTCTATGCGGGTGCTGGTGACCGGGGGTACCGGTTTTGTCGGGGCGTGGACGGCGAAAGCGGTGGCCGATGCGGGTCACCAGGTGAGGTTTCTGGTCCGCGATCCGGCACGGTTGAAGACGAGCGCCGCGCAGATCGGTGTCGCGACCGACGACTACGCCGTCGGCGACATCGCCGACGCCGAGTCGACGGCCGCCGCGATGGACGGCTGTGATGCGGTAATCCACTCGGCGGCAATGGTTTCGGTCGACCCCCGGCAGGCCGACAAGATGCTGCGGACCAACCTCGACGGCGCCCACAACGTGTTGGGTGTGGCGGCCGAGCGCGGCCTCGACCCGATCATCCACGTCTCCAGTTTCACCGCCCTCTTCGATCCGGACTGCAGTGTTCTTCATGCCGACCTTCCGGTCGTGGGAGGCGCCGACGGCTACGGGAAATCCAAGGCGGAGGTGGAGAAGTACGCGCGGGGACTCCAGGATGCGGGTGCTCCGGTGAGCATCACCTACCCGGGCATGGTGCTGGGTCCCCCGGCGGGCAACCAATTCGGTGAAGCGGCAGAAGGTGTTCAGGCCGCGGTCCAGATGCGCGGGGTGCCGGGCCGCGGTGCCGCGTGGATCGTGGTCGATGTTCGAGACCTGGCTGCGTTGCATGCGGCACTGCTCGAGCCGGGCAAGGGGCCGCGCCGATACATGGCCGGGGGCAAGCGAGTACCGCTCGCCGACTTGGCATCGATGATCGGCAAGGCGGCGAACAAGTCTCTGCGCGTATACCCCGTGCCGGATGCGTTGCTGCGCAACCTCGGGAGGGTGGTCGACGTGGTGGGCCCACTCCTGCCCTTCGACGCGCCGGTCACCGCTGCGGCGATGCAGTATTACACGCAGATGCCGTCGTCGGATGATTCACCCAGCGAGACCGAACTGGGGGTCTCGTACCGCGATCCGCAGGAAACGCTGGCGGACACCGTTTCCGGGTTGAAACAAGTCGGAAGGCTGTGACCGGGGCCTCATCAGCGGAGAAAGTTTGAACGTTTCAGTAAGTCTCTGACGTGGTAGCCCTCAGAACATGAACATGAAACTGACGAAGATGATGCCCCTGTTGTTCTCGGGCGCCGCGGCAGTTGCATTCGCCGTCGCGCCGGTGGCCGGTGCGCAGCCGGCACCCCCTCCGTGTCTGAATGCCGACGGCACCCCGTGCGCCGTGACCGGCAACATCGACGCCTCTCCCGGTGGCGGTGCGGACGTGAACGTCCCCGGTGGTCCCCAAGGCACCGCTGATGGCGGCGGCGCCTCAGGTGTAATCCCTGGTGGACCCGGCGGTACGGCCGGACCCGGTGGCGCCAGCGGGTCGCTGGCCCCGAACGGACCCGGCGGGACCGCCGGACCCGGTGGTGCGAGCGGATGCCTGCCGAACGTCGGCTGCATCAACATTCCCGCGCCGTAACCACTAGCCAACCTCATCCAGCGCCCAGCCACGCGGCGCACGCTCCTCGCCGAGCGTGCGCCGCGTTGCTCTGTGTCCGGCCTCGGGGTCCTGCGCGCAAGCGCCGGACGACCCGGGCCGGGGCGAGAAGCTGCGTCGGTAGAGTCGTCGGCGACAGCCGTAGAAAGGAATCCGATGCTCGCCCTGACCACCTGGACCGGAGGACTGCTCGTCGCGACAGGGGTGATCGCGTACATCGTCAGCGGAATGGTCAGCGTCACCGCGCTCATTCCGACATTCGTCGGCATCGCGCTGCTCATCGCCGCGCTCATCGGGCGTCGCTCCGACCGGGCGCGCCAGCACGCGACGCATGCCGCCCTCGCGATCGCGCTGCTCGCCGCGCTCGGTGCGCTGCGTAACGTGTTCGGTCTGGGCGACGTCTTCGCAGGCACGGCGGAGCGACCCGCGGCCGTCATCACGAGCACCATCATGTTCGTTCTGTTGCTCGTGTATCTGATCGCCGGCGTGCGCTCGTTCGTGAAAGCCCGCGCCGCGCGCTGAGTCAGGCCGACCGGCCGCGCTCGCTACGGTACCTGCGCACCAACGCGTCGGTCGAGGAGTCCGACTGTTCGGCCGGCGAGTCGTCGGCGGTGATGACCGGTAGCAGCGCCTTGGCCTGCGTCTTGCCGAGTTCGACACCCCACTGGTCGAACGAGTCGATACCCCACACGACTCCCTCGGTGAACACCTGGTGCTCGTAGAGAGCGATCAACTGTCCGAGCACCGACGGGGTCAGCCGGGTCGCGAGGATCGACGTGCTGGGCCGGTTACCGGGCATCACCTTGTGCGGCACCACATTCGACGGTGTGCCCTCTGGAATGTCCCGGGCGATCTCGGCTGCATCTCTTCCGAACGCCAACACCTGTGTCTGCGCGAAGAAGTTGCTCATCAACAGGTCGTGCATGCTGCCCTTACCGTCGGCGGTCGGCAGGTCGTCGGTGGGTTGGGAGAACGCGATGAAGTCGGCGGGCACCAGACGCGTGCCCTGATGCAACAGTTGATAGAACGCGTGCTGACCGTTGGTTCCCGGCTCGCCCCAGAAGATCTCACCGGTGCTGGTGGTGACCGGCGTACCGTCGGCGCGCACCGATTTACCGTTCGACTCCATCGTCAGCTGCTGTAGATATGCGGCGAAGCGGGACAGATCATTCGAATACGGCAGCACCGCGCGGGTTTCGGCGCCGAAGAACTCGTTGTACCAGAGCCCTATCATGCCGAGCAGCACCGGTACGTTCGATTCCAGGGGCGCAGTGCGGAAGTGCTCGTCGACGAGGTGGAACCCGGACAGGAACTCGGCGAACCGCTCGCGGCCGATCACCGCCATGACGCTCAAACCGATTGCGCTGTCGACCGAATACCGTCCGCCGACCCAGTCCCAGAATCCGAACATGTTCTCGGTGTTGATGCCGAAATCGTCGACCAGCTTCTTGTTCGTCGAGACCGCCACGAAGTGGCGTGAAACCGCGGCGTCTCCCAGGGTTTCGGTCAGCCAGCGACGCGCCGCCGTCGCGTTGGTCAACGTCTCGAGCGTCGAGAACGTCTTCGACGCGACGATGAAAAGCGTTGTCGCAGGGTCGAGTCCGTCGAGTTTGGCCACCAGGTCGGCCGGGTCGACGTTGGAGACGAACCGCGCCGAGATGCCGGCGTCGGCGTAGTGCCGTAACGCTAGGGTGGCCATCGCCGGTCCGAGGTCTGAGCCGCCGATGCCGATGTTGACGACGGTCGTGATGGCCTTACCCGTCGCGCCGGTCCATTCGCCGCTACGCAACCGGTCGGTGAAGTCGCCCATCTTGTCGAGCACCTCGTGCACGTCGGCGACGACGTCTTGCCCGTCGACGGCCAGCTCGGCGCCGCGCGGCAACCGCAACGCCGTATGCAGCACGGCGCGATCCTCGGAGGTGTTGATGTGCACGCCGGAGAACATCGCGTCGCGCCTCTGCTCCAGGCGTGCGGCGCGGGCCAGGTCCACCAGCAGGTTCAGCGTCTCGCGCGTGACCCGGTGCTTGCTGTAGTCGATGTAGAGGTCGCCGACCGTCGTCGCCAACTCGGTGCCGCGGGCCGGATCCTCGGCGAACAACTCGCGCAGGTGTCTAGCGCCGATCTCGTCGTGATGCCGCTGCAACGCCTGCCACGCCGGAGTGGAGGTGATATCGGGTATCTGGTCGGGGTCGGCACTCATGAACACGACCCTAGTGCGGTGAAATGACCAAAGGTGTACAGAAGAGTTATGGATACCGCCAAGCTGTTGTCGTCAGTGCCCACCGGACTGTGGATCGGCGGTGAGGAACGCGCCGGCTCGTCCACCTTCGATGTGCTCGACCCGTCCGACGACTCCGTGATCACGTCCGTCGCCGACGCGACCGCCGATGATGCGATCGCCGCGCTCGACGCCGCCTGCGCCGTGCAGGCCGAGTGGGCTGCCACCGCCCCGCGCGAACGCGGCGAGATCCTGCGCGCGGTGTTCGAGAAGATCACCGAACGCGCCGAGGACATCGCCACGCTGATGACCCTGGAGATGGGCAAGGTGCTGCGCGAGAGCATGGGCGAGGTCACCTACGGCGGGGAGTTCTTTCGCTGGTTCTCCGAGGAGGCGGTGCGCATCGCGGGCCGCTACACGCCCAGCCCCGCGGGCAGCGGTCGCGTCCTGGTCACCAAGCAGCCGGTCGGTCCGTGCTATGCGATCACGCCGTGGAACTTCCCACTGGCGATGGGCACCCGCAAGATCGGGCCCGCCTTCGCCGCCGGTTGCACGATGATCGTCAAGCCCGCGCAGGAGACGCCCTTGACGATGCTGTTGCTGGCCAAGCTGATGGACGAGGCGGGCCTGCCCAAGGGGGTGCTCTCGGTGCTTCCGACGAAGAACCCCGGTGACGTCACCGCCGCGCTCATCGACGACGGCCGGTTGCGCAAGCTGACCTTCACCGGTTCCACCGGGGTGGGCAAGGCGCTGGTCAAGCAGTCGGCCGACAAACTGCTGCGCACCTCGATGGAACTGGGCGGCAACGCTCCGTTCGTGGTGTTCGACGACGCCGACGTCGATGCCGCGGTGGAGGGCGCCATCCTGGCCAAGATGCGCAACGGCGGGGAGGCCTGCACCGCGGCCAACCGTTTCCACGTCGCGAACTCGGTGCGCGAGGAGTTCACCGACAAACTGGTCAAGCGGATGAGCGAGTTCACCCTCGGCAAGGGCATCGACGAGGCTTCCACGCTGGGACCGCTGATCAACGCCAAACAGGTCGCCACGGTCGAAGACCTGGTGTCCGATGCGGTCTCCCGCGGGGCGAAGGTCGCGGTCGGCGGCGTCGCTCCCGGCGGCCCGGGCAACTTCTATCCGGCGACGGTGCTGGCCGATGTGCCTGCCGACGCGCGCATCCTCTCCGAGGAGGTGTTCGGGCCCGTCGCGCCCATCACCGGATTCGACACCGAGGAAGAGGGCATCGCGGCGGCCAACGACACCGAGTACGGCCTGGCGGCCTACGTCTACACGCAGTCGCTGGACCGTGCGCTGCGCGTCGCCGACGCGATCGAGTCGGGCATGGTCGGCATCAACCGCGGCGTGATCTCCGACCCGGCCGCACCGTTCGGCGGCGTCAAGGAGTCCGGCTTCGGCCGGGAGGGTGGCTTCGAAGGTATGGAGGAGTACCTCGAGGTCAAGTACATCGCGTTGACGAAGTAGCTCGACACGCCGCCGCGCCTGCCGCGGCACGTCCGTTCGCACGGGCAAGATTTCGCAAGTGAACGCGCGTCGCTCCGTCGCGCCCGCTGATCGCCGCCCGCTGTCAGTACATCCCTCCTCGCGTGCGCGTCGGCGTGGCGAGATCCCCGCCCTCGACGGCATCCGCGCCGTCGCCGTCGCGCTCGTGCTCGCCGACCACGGCGGGCTCCCCGGCGTCGACGGTGGCTTCCTCGGCGTCGACGTGTTCTTCGTGCTCAGCGGTTTCCTGATCACCTCGCTGCTGCTCGACGAGCACACACGTACCGGGCGAATCCGACTGCGCGACTTCTGGATCCGTCGCGCCCGCAGACTGCTACCCGCCCTGCTGGTGATGGTGCTCGCGGTGGTGGCGGCGCGGGATTTCTTCTCGACGGAGGCGATCGCCAGCCTGCGCGACGACGCCGTCGCCTCGTTCTTCTGGGTGGCCAACTGGGCGTTCGTCGCCCAGCACACCGACTACTTCTCCCACGGCGCGCCCCCGTCGCCGCTGCAGCACACCTGGTCGCTGGGCGTGGAGGAGCAGTACTACCTGCTCTGGCCGCTGCTGCTGATCGCCCTCGCGTTCGTGTTCTGCCGTCGCGACCCGGCACATCTGCGGTGGGCCGTATTGGGCCTGGCCACCACGGGTGCGATCGCCTCGGCCGCGGCGGCCATCGTCTTCGTCGACGACGGAACCCTGAACCGGATCTACTTCGGCACCGACACCCGCGCCCAGGCGCTGCTCGTCGGGGCGGCGGCGGCCGCCCTGCTGGTGCGGGACTGGACCACCGTGACGCTCGCCGGGCCGGTGATCAGGACGCGATGGCTGCGCGGGGTCGCCCGGGTCGTGTCCGTGGCCGGCGTCGTCGTGCTCGGTTTCGCGGTGCACATGGCGACCGGCAGCGCCGGCGACTTCCGCAATGGTCTGCTGATCATCGTCGCGCTCGCCGCCGCCTGCGTGATCGGTTCGGTGGCGATGGATCAGGAGGGTCCGGTCGCGCGCGTGCTGGCGTGGCGGCCGCTGGTGTGGCTGGGCGCGATCTCCTACGGCGTCTACCTGTGGCACTGGCCGATCTTTTTGGCGGTCAACGGCGAACACACCGGATGGTCCGGCTGGTCGCTGTTCGCGCTGCGGTGTGCGGTGACGCTGGCGATGGCGGCGCTGTCGTGGTGGCTGCTCGAACAGCCCATTCGACGTTGGCGGCCGGTGATCGTGCCGATGCTGCCGTTGGCCGGTGCGACGGCCGCCACCGCCGCGGTGATCACGATGACGGTGCTGCCGGTCGGCGTGCCGGCGGGACCGCCGACGGAGGACCCGAGCATCGACTCCGCGGCGCTGGTCGCGCCGGAGGTGCCGATCCAGGTGCAGCGGCACACCAGTCGCGAACCGAACACCAGGACGGTCGCGGTGTTCGGCGACTCGGTGGCATGGACCTTGATGCGCTACCTGCCGGAGACGCCGGGGCTGCGATTCACCGACTACACGACGATCGGATGCGGCATCGCCCGCGGCGGACCGTACCGCTATGTCGGTCAGACGCTGAACCAGAAACCCGCGTGCGACTCGTGGCCGAGCAGATGGTCGGAGCGGGTCAAGCACGACCGCCCGGACGTGGTGCTGCTGATCGTCGGTCGCTGGGAGGTCGTCGACCGGATGAACGAAGGCCGATGGTCCCACATCGGCGAGCCGACCTACGACGCCTACCTGCGCGCCGAACTCAACCGCGCGCTCGACATCCTGTCCTCGACCGGCGCGCGCGTCGTCGTCACGACCGAGCCCTACAACCGTCGCGCAGAGAAACGCGACGGCAGCCTGTATCCGGAAGACGATCCCGACCGGGTCGACGACTGGAATGCGTTGCTGCGCAGCGCCGTCAAGTACCGCACGAACGTCACCGTGCTCGACCTGAACCGCAAGCTCGGCCCGAACGGCGGCTACACCAATTGGATCGACGGCATCCGCATCCGTAGCGACGGAGTGCATCCCACGCCGGAAGCGGTCGAGTGGTTGACGCCGTGGCTGACCGACGCGCTGCGCTGAAGGTCAGTGGCCGAGGCGACCGCGGCCCAGCCGCAGCAACAGCATCGCGAGGTCTTTGCCGTCGGGGCCGAGTTCGCTGTAGCGCTCGATCACCTTCATCTCGCGGCTGTGCACCAGGCGGGTGCCACCGGAGGCCATCCTGGCCTGACCGATCAACTTCGACACCTCGGTGCGGCGCTTCACGGCCGCCAGTATCTCGGCGTCCAGCCGGTCGATCTCCCGGCGCAGGTCATCGATATCGGGCACAGTCTCGGTTCCGGTCGTCATGGGTTTCACCGCCTCGTCGTGTGGGATCCAGGTCTCGTCGTCGTCCGGTCCTCGGCCTCACACAAGAGACGAGCCGCGGGTCTGTTGAGCGGTCCGCGGAGCTCTTGGGAGCCAGCTAGACCACGGGCACCGCGGATCGGTACCCGTAGGTGAATCGCTGTTTGCTGAGCACGGGACAAAGTGTGCCACCAAACGCTGCGCCAGCGCAAAGGCGTCCGTGGTTCGAGCGTGGGGGTCAATACGCGGTTCGACCGGTGAGGTCGATGCGCGGTTCGACCGCGGGACTGTCCCCGCACGGCGGTAAGTTCGACACTGACATGAGCGCACCGAACATGATCGCACCGCACGGTGCCACCGAATCCGACCAACTGCTCGACGGGCTCAACCCGCAGCAGCGCCAGGCCGTCCTGCACGAGGGCTCGCCGCTGCTCATCGTCGCAGGTGCCGGCTCCGGCAAGACCGCTGTGCTCACCCGCCGGATCGCCTACCTGCTCGCCGCCCGCGACGTCGGCGTCGGGCAGGTGCTGGCCATCACGTTCACCAACAAGGCCGCAGCCGAGATGCGCGAGCGGGTGGTCGGCCTGGTCGGGCCCCGCGCCCGCGTCATGTGGGTCTCGACCTTCCACTCCACCTGCGTGCGGATCCTGCGCAACCAGGCATCCTTGATCAAGGGTTTGAACTCGAACTTCTCGATCTACGACGCCGACGATTCACGCCGTCTCCTGTTGATGATCGGCAAAGACATGGGGTTGGACACCAAGCGGTACTCGCCGCGGCTGCTGTCCAACGCGATCTCCAACCACAAGAACGAACTGGTCGGCCCGGAGCAGGCGGCCGCCGAGGCTTCGGAGGCCGGCGAGGAGTTGCCCGGCATCATCGCCGAGGTCTACGCCGAGTACCAGCGCCGCTTGCGCGCTGCCAACGCGCTCGACTTCGACGACCTGATCGGCGAAACGGTCGCCGTGCTCCAGGCCTTCCCGCAGATCGCGCAGTACTACCGGCGTCGGTTCCGGCACATTCTCGTCGACGAATACCAGGACACCAACCACGCCCAGTACGTACTGGTGCGTGAACTGGTGGGGACGGCCACGGTCGACGGGGTGCCGCCGGCCGAACTGTGCGTGGTGGGCGACGCCGACCAGTCGATCTACGCGTTCCGCGGGGCGACGATCCGCAACATCGAAGACTTCGAACGCGACTATCCGAACGCGACAACCATTCTGCTGGAACAGAATTACCGCTCCACGCAGAACATCCTGAACGCCGCCAACGCCGTGATCTCCCGCAACGCCGGCCGCCGCGAGAAGCGGTTGTGGACCGACGAGGGGGAGGGTGAGCTGATCGTCGGCTACGTCGCCGACAACGAGCACGACGAGGCGCGATTCGTCGCGCAGGAGATCGACGCGCTGGTCGACGACGGTGGCAGCTATTCAGACGTCGCGGTGTTCTACCGCACCAACAACTCCTCGCGAGCGCTCGAAGAGGTGTTCATCCGCGCCGGCATTCCGTACAAAGTCGTTGGCGGCGTGCGGTTCTACGAACGCAGAGAAATCCGCGACATCGTCGCGTACCTGCGGGTGCTGGACAACCCGGGCGACTCGGTCAGCATGCGCCGGATCCTCAACACTCCGCGCCGCGGCATCGGTGACCGCGCCGAAGCCTGCGTCGCGGTGTACGCCGAGAACACCGGGCTGAGTTTCAACGACGCACTGCAGGCGGCCGCCGAGGGCAAGGTGCCGATGCTCAACACCCGTGCCGAGAAGTGCATTTCGGCGTTCGTGGAGATGCTCGACGAGCTGCGCGGCCGGCTCGACGGTGAACTCGGCGAGTTGGTCGAGGCGGTGCTCGACCGCACCGGGTATCGCTCCGAACTCGAGTCGTCGAACGATCCGCAGGATCTCGCGCGATTGGACAACCTCAACGAGTTGGTCAGCGTCGCACACGAATTCAGCACCGACCTGGCCAACGCGCAGGCGCTCGCCGATGACGAGCCGCTGGACGAGGACATCCCCGACACCGGCGTACTGGCACAGTTCTTGGAACGGGTCTCACTGGTGGCCGACGCCGACGAGCTTCCCGAGCACGGGGCCGGAGTCGTGACGATGATGACGTTGCACACCGCCAAGGGCCTCGAGTTTCCGGTCGTCTTCGTGACCGGGTGGGAGGACGGGATGTTCCCGCACATGCGGGCGTTGGGCGACCCCGCCGAATTGTCCGAGGAGCGCCGGCTGGCCTACGTCGGCATCACCCGCGCCCGGCAGCGGCTCTACCTCAGCCGGGCCAAGGTTCGCTCCTCATGGGGCCAACCGATGCTGAACCCGGAATCCCGCTTCCTCAAGGAGATTCCGCAACACCTGATCGACTGGCGGCGCACCGATCCGACCCCGTCGTTCAGCGCCCCCGCCCGAGCATCATCGGCTGGGCGCGGGCAGATGTTCGGGGCCGCGCGCCCGTCCCCGACGCGGTCGGGCGCCGGCAAGCGCCCTCTGGTGGTGCTCGAACCCGGCGACCGGGTCACGCACGACAAGTACGGGTTGGGTCGGGTGGAAGAGGTGAGCGGCGTTGGCGAGTCGGCGATGTCGCTGATCGACTTCGGAAGCTCCGGCCGGGTCAAGCTGATGCACAACCACGCGCCGATCACCAAGCTCTAACCGGAGCGTTCCCAGCGGCCGGTGGCGGGTAGCGCGGCGAGCACGATGGTCGCCAGCGGCAGCACCGGGATCGCGTACACCACGGCGGGTAGCTTGGCCCCGGCCACGAACAGGCTCGAGAAGATCAGCAGCGCCACCATCGCCCCGACCATGACCAGCAGTCGGCTCACCCAGCGGCGCAGCAGCAGTCCGATCAGCCCGGTGATGAGGGCGGCCGCCGAGATCGCGGTCAGAAAGCCCACCGCGACGCAGAACAGTTGATCAGAACGCCACCAGCCGGTGATCAGGTCGGTGGCGATGACGGCGGTGGCCCAGCCGGTCAGGATGCCCGCCACCGCGGTGGCGATCGCGCTCTTCGGGTCGGCCGGCGGCGACCCGGCGGGGGACACTGCCACCGGCCGTGCGCGCGGTATGTACGCGGTCTCCGGCGCTGGACGGTCGGACAGCTGAGTCGCGCCTCCGTCGGCCATCTGCGTGTGCGGGCCGGTGGGGATCGCCCCGGTAGGGCCGGCGACCGGGATCGCGCCGGTCGGATGGCGCCTGATGATGTTCGTCTGCGGATCCTGGCCGGTCGGAATCTCCCCGGAAGGATGACGACGGATGATGCCCGTTTCCGCGCTCGACGGTGATCGACGTGTCAGATCGGAGTCGTCGTCGCCGGCCACTCAGCCAGACTAGTTGCCGATGGACAGGCCGCGTTTGGCCAGCCAACCCACCGGGTCGACGCGGTCCGTGCCGTTCAGGTGCACCTCGAAATGCAGGTGCGGCCCGGTCGAGTTGCCGGTGTTGCCCATCTTGGCGATCTGGTCACCGGCCCAGACCCGTTGACCGACCTCCACCGACCACGAGCTGAGGTGACCGTAGAGCGTCACGGTGCCGTCGGAGTGGCGGAGCTTGACCATGTTGCCGTAACCGGCGTACGGCCCGGCCGAGATGACCACGCCGTCGGAGGCGGCGAGCACCGGCGTGCCGATCGAGTTCGCGATGTCGATGCCGCCGTGCAGTGCACCCCAGCGGTAGCCGAAGCCCGACGTCCATACGCCGGTGGTGGGCGTCACGAACATCGGCCGCTGCAGCCGGGCCTCGCGCTCGGCGCGCTCCTGGGCGAACGCGGCCGCCTTCTGGATCTCCTCGGTGTGCAGCGCCGAGCTTGCGGCCGGGGTCACGGCGACCACCTGCATACCGCCCGACGTCTCGCTGATCGCGTTGGCCATCGCGGACTGATCGACGGCCAGGACGGCCTCCGAGGACTTCTCGTGCGCCGCATTGGCCATCGAGTACGCGCCCGCGGCGGTGGCGCCGACCGCCATCGCGGCGACCATGAGACGGCCCTTGACGGGGACTTCCTGCTTGCGGTGCGCAGGTGTGCGGCCGCCGATCCGGATGACGTCGGTGGCGTCCATGCCGTCGCTGGTGTCGGTGTGGCTGTCGCGGTAGGCGTGGGACCGGCGCGCGTGCCTGGGACCGGACTGGAATTCGGAGGGCACGGCGAGACGCAGCGGGACGAGGTTGTCGGTGTCGGTCAGGTCGTCGAGTTCTGGAGCGTGGATGACCTGGGCTTCGCGGTCAAAGGCACTGTTCTCGCGGAAGTCGATGTCATCGAGATCGCCGAACTCGTTGAACGGAATGATGTCGGTGACTTCGGCAGGGGATTCGCTTGCACGGCGGCTGATTTGCCGGTTCGTCGAC
Organism: Mycobacterium sp. IS-1590; assembly: GCF_001500025.1. Classification (GTDB taxonomy): domain Bacteria; phylum Actinomycetota; class Actinomycetes; order Mycobacteriales; family Mycobacteriaceae; genus Mycobacterium. Next base: position 62,997 of record NZ_LQIW01000004.1, read on the forward strand.
GATCTGCGATGAGATCCGGACGAACGGTGCGAAGCCAACCTGGGGTGTCCTTGCCTGTCGGATGCCTGTCGAAAATTGCCTGTCGTGACCAAAGCGTTATCGAGACCAGAGGCACGTTAACCAACTCGCGACGACGGCTGCAACCCGGGAGGCTATTCCACGCGAGATTGTGATTTGTATCACTGAGCCGAGCTGGTGAGATCTACCACATGACCGGTGGGCGGTGCCAACGCGTTCTGAGCGTGTGGATAAAGTTCCTCCGAGCCTTCGGCCCACCAACTCCGCAATAGACGCGCTAGAGACAGGGACGTTCCACAGCCAATGGACCTCTTCGAATATCAGGCGAAAGAACTCTTCGCCAAGCACAACGTGCCCACCACACCTGGTCGGGTGACCGACACCGCCGAGGACGCCAAGGCGATCGCCGAGGAGATCGGCAAGCCGGTGATGGTCAAGGCGCAGGTCAAGACCGGTGGTCGCGGTAAGGCGGGCGGCGTGAAGTACGCGGCCACCGCCGACGACGCGTTCACGCACGCGCAGAACATCCTCGGCCTGGACATCAAGGGCCACATCGTCAAGAAGCTGCTGGTGTCCGAGGCCAGCGACATCGCCGAGGAGTACTACATCTCCTTCCTCCTCGACCGCGCGAACCGCACCTACCTGGCGATGTGCTCGGTCGAGGGCGGCATGGAGATCGAAGAGGTCGCCGCCACCAAGCCCGACCGGCTGGCCAGGGTGCCCGTCGACGCGACCAAGGGCGTCGACGAGGCGTTCGCCCGCGAGATCGCCAAGAAGGGCCACCTGCCCGAGGAGGTGCTCGACGCCGCCGCGGTGACGATCGCGAAGCTGTGGGAGGTGTTCGTCGCCGAAGACGCCACGCTGGTTGAGGTCAATCCGCTGGTGCGCACGCCGGACGATCAGATCCTGGCGCTCGACGGCAAGGTCACCCTCGACGGCAACGCCGATTTCCGCCATCCCGAGCACGCCGAGTTCGAGGATCGCGACGCCACCGATCCCTTGGAGCTCAAGGCCAAGGAGCACGACCTCAACTACGTCAAGCTCGACGGGTCGGTGGGCATCATCGGCAACGGCGCAGGCCTGGTGATGTCGACGCTCGACGTCACCGCCTACGCCGGTGAGAAGCACGGCGGGGTGAAGCCGGCCAACTTCCTCGACATCGGTGGCGGCGCCTCGGCCGAGGTGATGGCCGCGGGTCTGGACGTCATCCTCAACGACGAGCAGGTCAAGAGCGTGTTCGTGAACGTGTTCGGGGGCATCACCTCGTGTGACGCCGTCGCCAACGGCATCGTCAACGCGCTGAAGATCCTCGGTGACGAGGCCAACAAGCCGCTCGTGGTTCGGCTCGACGGCAACAACGTCGAAGAGGGTCGCCGCATCCTGGCCGAGGCCAACCACCCGCTGGTGATCCAGGCCGACACCATGGACGCCGGTGCAGACAAAGCCGCCGAGCTGGCGAACAAGTAAGGGACGCAACCCATGTCGATCTTTTTGAACAAGAACTCCAAGGTCATCGTCCAGGGCATCACCGGCGGCGAGGGCACCAAGCACACCGCGCTGATGCTCAAGGCCGGCACGCAGGTGGTCGGCGGCGTCAACTCACGCAAGGCCGGAACGACGGTGTCGCACAAGGACTCTGACGGCAAGGACGTCGAGCTGCCGGTGTTCGGCTCGGTCGCCGAGGCGATGAAGGAGACCGGCGCCGACGTGTCGGTGGTGTTCGTGCCGCCGAAGTTCGCCAAGGACGCGATCATCGAAGCCATCGACGCCGAGATTCCGCTGCTGGTCGTCATTACCGAGGGAATCCCGGTGCAGGACACCGCGTATGCGTGGGCCTACAACCTTTCCAAGAACGGCGGCGAAGGGGCCCCGAAGACCCGCATCATCGGGCCCAACTGCCCGGGCATCATCACGCCCGGTGAGGCGCTGGCCGGCATCACTCCGGCCAACATCACCGGTCCGGGTCCGGTCGGGCTGGTGTCCAAGTCCGGGACGCTGACGTATCAGATGATGTTCGAACTGCGCGATTTCGGGTTCTCGACCGCGATCGGCATCGGCGGCGATCCGGTGATCGGCACCACGCACATCGACGCGATCGAGGCGTTCGAGAAGGACCCCGACACCAAGGTCATCGTGATGATCGGTGAGATCGGCGGCGACGCCGAGGAGCGGGCGGCCGATTACATCAAGGCCAACGTCAGCAAGCCCGTCGTCGGCTACGTCGCGGGCTTCACCGCGCCGGAGGGCAAGACGATGGGCCACGCCGGCGCCATCGTGTCGGGTTCCTCGGGTACTGCGGCTGCGAAGAAGGAAGCGCTGGAGGCCGCGGGCGTGAAGGTCGGCAAGACGCCGTCGGAGACCGCCAACCTGGCCCGGGAGATCCTGCAGAGCCTGTAACGCTTTCCTTCCTGCCGCGAGCGACCGCGTCTGTGCGCCGACACGCCGCTGTTCGGTGTACAAATGCGGTCGCTCGCGGCGTGTGGCGGACCTCCGCCGGGTGTGAAGCGTGCCGCAGGATTAGGAACACGTTCCAGTTCTCGATTAGCCTGACGAACTAACAGTTGTCAGGAGGGCTGTAATGGTCGATTCCCGGACCCCGGTCATCGTCGGCGTCGGGCAGTTCACCGAGCGTATCGACGATCCCGGTTATCGGGGCATGTCGGCGGTCGACCTCGCGACCGAGGCGGTGCGCGCGGCGCTGACCGACACCGGGGTCGATGCCACGACGGTCGCGGCGGCCATCGAGACGGTGTACGCGCTGCGTCAGTTCGAGATTTCCGGACCGATGCCCGCGACGTTGGGCAAATCGAACAACTATCCGCGGTCGGTGATGGGGCGCGTCGGCGGCGATCCCGCACGTGTCGTGCTCGAGCCGGTCGGCGGGCAGGGGCCACAGAAGCTCGTCACCGAGGCGGGCAGCGCCATCGCGGCGGGTGAATTCGACGTGGCGATGGTGATCGGTTCGGAACCGGGTTCGACGGCTCGCTACTGGCGCCGCGCCGCCGAACAGGGACAGGCCAAGCCCGACTTCACCGAACACGTCGAGGGACAACTCGAGGACCGCGGACACCAGATCCACAAGTACTTCACCGAGTACACCGCATCGCACGGATTGACCGGCGCCGCCGTGCAATACGGGCTGCTGGACAACGCGCGTCGCAGCCGGTTGGGCCTCGGTGTTGCCGAATACCGCAGGCAGATGGCCGAGCTGTTCGCGCCGCTGTCCAAAGTCGCTGCGAAGAACCTCTTTTCGTCGTCGCCGGTCGAAAGGTCGGTGCAGGAGATCGTCACCGTCACCGACGACAACCGGATGATCTGCGACCCCTACCCCCGCCTTCTGGTGGCACGCGACCAGGTGAACCAGGGCGCTGCGGCGATCATGATGTCGGTGGCGGCCGCACGCCGACTCGGGGTGCCCGAGGAGAAATGGGTCTATCTGCACGGGCATTCGGACATGACCGAGCAGGATCTGCTGGACCGTGTCGACCTCGGCGCCAGCCCCGCGACCGTGCATGCCGTGCGAGAAGCCCTGCGGGTGGCGCAGATCGGCGTCGACGACATCACCACCTTCGACCTGTACAGCTGCTTTCCCTTCCCGGTGTTCGTCGCATGCGAGGCGCTGGGCATCGAAGCCGACGACCCCCGGGGGCTGACGGTGACCGGCGGACTGCCGTACTTCGGCGGCCCGGGGAACAGCTACTCGCTGCACGCCATCGCCGAGACCGTCGCCCAAATGCGCGATCAGCCCGGACGATTCGGCTTCGTGGGCGCCAACGGCGGCACGATGAGCAAATACTCGGTGGGGGTCTATTCGACGCTGCCCGCCGACTGGCGGACCAACAACAGCGAGAGCCTCGATGCGGACGTCGCGGGACTGCCGAAAGTTGCGGTCACCGAGCGGCCGGAAGGTCGCGCGACGATCGAGACCTACTCCGTGCGCTACGACTGGCCGGTCCGCACCGGGATCATCGTCGGCAGACTCGACTCGGACAACTCACGGTTCTTGGCCATTTCCGAGGAGGAGGATCTCGTCGCGCTGATGTCGGACGGTGATCCGCTCGGTGCGGCGATCACGGTGCGTCCGGACGAGAAGATCAATCGCGCCGGTCTGGCCTGACCACAGGGGAGCAGTGTGAAGCCTCTCGCGCTTCTGGTCGCACTGCTGCTGGGCCTGGCCACCGGATGCGCGCAAGGGCCACAGCGCGATTCGCTCATGGTGTTCGCCGCGGCGTCGCTGAAGAAAGCGTTCACCGAGATCGGCACGCAGTTCGAGAAGGATCACCCGGGCATTCGGGTGGAGTTCTCGTTCGCCGGTTCCTCCGACCTCGCCACGCAGTTGACGCAGGGCGCGCAGGCCGACGTGTTCGCCTCCGCCGACACCGTGAACATGGACAAGGTCGCCGACGCCGGACTGCTTGCCGGTGACCCGGTGAACTTCGCGTCCAACACGATGGTGATCGTGGTGTCGGCGGGAAATCCCGAGAAGATTTCGACGATACGTGATCTCACCCGACCTGGGATCACTGTCGTGGTGTGTGCTCCTGCGGTCCCGTGCGGGTCGGCGTCACGGAAGGTCGAAGAGGCTGCGGGGGTCGACCTGTCGCCCGTCAGCGAGGAGTCGTCGGTCACCGATGTGCTGAACAAGGTGACCAGCGGTCAGGCTGACGCCGGAATCGTCTATGTCACCGATGCTCTTGACGCCGGAGCCCGCGTCACTGCGGTTCCGGTGCCAGAGGCCGCCGGTGTGGTCAACGTCTATCCGATTGCGACGCTCGGAGATTCGTCGCAACAGGACCTCGCCCGGGCCTTCGTGGGGGCGGTGACCGGCGACGCGGGACAGCGGGTGCTCGGCGCGGCGGGCTTCGGCAAGCCCTGATCAGACCAGGGCGGCCAGCTTGCCTGCCAGCCGTTCGACGTACGCGGCGACGTCGTCGGGCGACTTGTCCGGCAACCCGAACAGCACCTCGGTGACACCGAGATCGGCCCAGCGGGCCAGCTTCTCGGGATCGGGCTTGAAGTCGAGGGCGACGATCTGCGGCGCTCCGTCGCGCCCCGCGGCAGCCCAGGTGTCCTGCAGCAGCTTGACCGGCTCGTCGATGTCGAAGTCGCGCGGTGTGGTGATCCAGCCGTCGGCGGACCGGGCGATCCACTTGAAGTTCTTCTCGGTGCCGGCCGCGCCGACGAGGACGGGAATGTGCGGTTGGATCGGCTTGGGCCAGGCCCAGCTGGGTCCGAAGTTGACGAATTCGCCCTCGTAGGAGGCTTCTTCCTGGGTCCACAGCGCGCGCATCGCTTCGAGGTATTCGCGCAGCATGGTGCGCCGGCGCCCGGGCGGCACATTGTGGTCGGCGAGCTCGTCGGTGTTCCAGCCGAATCCGACCCCGAGGCTCACGCGGCCACCGGACAGGTGGTCGAGCGTGGCGATCGACTTCGCCAGCGTGATCGGGTCGTGCTCGACCGGCAGCGCCACCGCCGTCGACAACCGGACTCGCGAGGTCACCGCCGCCGCAGTGCCGAGGCTGACCCAGGGATCCAGCGTGCGCATGTAACGGTCGTCGGGCAGCGACTCGTCACCGGTCGTCGGGTGCGCGGCCTGTCGCTTGATCGGGATGTGCGTGTGCTCGGGCACGTAGAACGTGGTGAAACCGTGGTCGTCGGCCAGTGTGGCCGCCGCCGCGGGCGTGATCCCGCGATCGCTGGTGAACAGAACGAGCCCGTAGTCCATGCCCAGAATTAGAACGTGTTTCAGTCTGGGGGGCAAGCTTGGGTTTCCCTCACCGCGAGCGATACCGGCGACGGGCGAGCCGGTCGCTGTTGTCATGTCAGACCATGACGACCGAACGCATCGCCGATCATGTGAAGTTCGCCTACTGGGTGCCCAACGTCAGTGGCGGACTGGTGACGAGCGATATCGAGCAGCGCACCGACTGGAACTACGAGTACAACGCGAAACTGGCGCAGACCGCGGAGAACAACGGGTTCGAATACGCGTTGAGCCAGGTGCGCTATGAAGCGAGCTACGGCGCGGAATACCAGCACGAGTCGACCAGTTTCTCGCTGGCGCTGCTGCTGGCCACCCAGAAACTGAAGGTGATCGCCGCGGTGCATCCGGGCTTGTGGCAGCCCGCGGTGCTGGCCAAGCTCGGCGCCACCGCCGATCACCTGTCCGGTGGCCGGTTCGCGGTCAATGTGGTCTCGGGTTGGTTCAAAGATGAGTTCACCCATCTCGGTGAGCCGTGGCTCGAGCACGACGAGCGCTACCGGCGCAGCGCGGAGTTCCTGCAGGTGCTCCGCAAGATCTGGACCGAGGACGACGTAGATTTCCGCGGCGACTTCTACCGCATCCACGACTTCACGCTCAAACCCAAGCCGCTCAACACCCCCGAGCGACCCAATCCGGAACTGTTCCAAGGCGGTAACTCCACGGCCGCGCGGCGCAACGGCGGCCTCTATGCGGACTGGTACTTCTCCAACGGCAAGGACTACGACGGGGTGACCGAGCAGATCGTCGATGTCCGCGAGCACGCCCGCGGGGTCGGCCGCGAGGTGCGCTTCGGGCTCAACGGCTTCATCATCGCCCGCGACACCGAGAAAGAAGCGAAGGAAACGCTGCGGGAGATCGTCGCCAAGGCCAACAAGCCCGCCGTGGAGGGATTTCGCACCGCGGTCCAACAGGCCGGCAACTCGACGGCGGACAAGCGCGGCATGTGGGCGGATTCGACCTTCGAGGACTTGGTGCAGTACAACGACGGGTTCCGCACGCAGCTGATCGGAACGCCCGAACAGATCGCCGAACGCATTGCGGCGTACCGCAAACGCGGCGTCGACCTGATTCTCGGCGGCTTCCTGCACTTCCAGGAAGAGATCGAATACTTCGGCGCGAGGGTGTTGCCGCTGGTCCGCGAAATCGAACAGGCGGAACAGGACACCGTGGGAGAACCGGTGCTCGTCTCTGCGTGAGCCGCTTGCGCTAGCGTGGTTTTTCAAAGCCCGCCCGAGCACAGGAGAGGCCATGTCGTACCCCCAAGGACCACCCGGTAGCCCGGGATACCCGCAAGCACAGCAGCCGACCACCCAGTTCTCCGCGCCGACGCAGCAGTTCGGCAGGGCGCCGGAGAGCTCATCGCCGGCTTCCGACGTCGCGAGCAAGCTGCCGATGTACCTGGCCCTCGCCGTGGCGCTGTTGGGGCTGGCGGTCTACCTCGCGAGCTTTGCGCCGTTGTTCACCATCTCCGCGTCGGACTTCCCGGGGCTGGGCACCATCAGCGGAAGCTCGTTCGGTCTGGTGCTCGCCGTCGCGGCATCACTGGTCGCGGGCCTGCTCGCGGGAACGGCGCTGCTGCCGAGGCAGGGGGTCCACACGTCGGTGTACGCGGTGCTGGCCGTCGCGGCGTTCCTGCTCGTCATCGCCGAGGTGATCAACCGGCCCAGCGGCGCCGCGATCGATTGGGGCCTGTACCTGATCATCGCGTTCTCGCTGTTCCAGGCGATCATCGCGGTGGCGGCGCTGTTGTTCGAGTCCGGCATCATCACCCCGCCCGCGCCGCGGCCGAAGTACGACCAGTCCTACGGGCAGCAGCAGTACGGCGCACCCGGCTCCTACTACGGTCAGCAGGGCCAGTCGCATCATGGTGGACCCCAGCAGCGGCCGGGATATCCGCCGACGTACCCGGGTGGCTATCCGGGCGGCCCGTCGACCGGTGGCTTCGCCCCGGGCCCGCAACATCCCCAAGGCCAGCAGGGCCAGCAAGGCCAGCAAGGCCAGCAGGGGCAGCAGGGTCCGCCGACGCCGCCGACCGGGTTCCCCGCGTACGGCCAACCGCCGTCGTCGACTTCGCTGTCGTCGGACCCGACGGCTCAGGCTCCCCAACAACCGTCGTCTTCCTCGCAGTCGGGTCCGCCGCCTTCCTGAGGTGAGCCAGTAGTCTGAGCCGCGCGTGCGTCACCGCCGCACGGCAGCCTGACACAGGAGCGGCTCAACCAGTGGATCAACGGCCAGTCGGCGCACGCCAGGCGCGTGAGCTGCTTCGGGTCGCGTTCGGGCCGTCGTTGGTGGCGCTTGTCGTCATCGCGGCGATCGTGTTGCTGCAGCTGCTGATCGCCAACAGCGACATGACCGGCGCGCTCGGCGCGACTGCGAGCATGTGGCTCGGCGTTCACCTGGTGCCGGTCTCCATCGGCGGGGCCGAGCTCGGGGTGATGCCGCTGATGCCCGCGCTGGCGATGGTGTGGGGCACGGCCCGCACAACTGCCGCGGCCACCAGCGCGAACGCCTCCTGGTTCGTGACGCGCTGGGTGGTGGCCTCGGCGCTGGGCGGGCCGCTGCTGATCGCCGCGATCGCGCTGGCCGTCGTGCATGACGCCGCTTCGGTGCTCACCGAACTGCAGACCCCGAACGCGTTGCGCGCGTTTGGCGGCGTGCTGGCCTTACACGCGATCGGCGCGGTGGTCGGCGTCGGGTCCCGGCTTGGCCCGCGGCTGATGGCCGCGAGCTCGCTCCGGGTCTCGCTGCCGGCTTGGCTGCCGGACGCGTTCCGCGCCGCCGCCGCGGGTGTGCTCGCGCTCGTCGGCCTCTCGGGTGTGGTGATGACGGGTTCGCTGGTCGTGCACTGGTCGACGATGGACGAGCTCTACTCGATCACCGACTCGATGTTCGGACAGTTCAGCCTGACCGTGCTGTCGGTGCTGTACATCCCGAACGTGCTGGTCGGGACGGCCGCGGTGGCGGTCGGGTCGAGCGCACACGTCGGGTTGGCCACCTTCAGCTCCTTCACCGTGTTCGGCGGCGACATTCCGGCGCTACCGGTGCTGGCCGCGGTGCCCTCGCCGCCGCTGGGACCGGTGTGGGTGGCGTTGCTCATCGTCGCGGCGGCGGCTGCGGTGGCGGTCGGGCAGCAGTGCGCACGACGTCCGCTTCCGCTGGGCCCGGCGTTGGGCAAGCTGCTCGTCGCGTCGGCGCTGGCGGCGCTCACCATGGCGCTCCTCGGTTACGCCGGCGGTGGGCGGCTGGGCAACTTCGGCGACGTCGGGGTCGACCAGACGACGTTCGGGCCCGCGGTGTTCCTGTGGTTCGCCGGAATCGGTGCGTTGACGGTCGTGATGGCCGGCGGCATCACCCGCAGGCCGCGAGCGCCCAAGGTGGTCGTCGACACGGATTCCGACACAGGCCCCGACACGGGCCCCGACGCCGACTCCGATCTGGAGGCCGAGATGGCCCCGGGGCCCGAACTCGAGCCGGGATCCGACGACGTCGAACCGGAACCCGGGCCCAAGCACGGCGCCGACGCGCCCCTCGAAGCCGAACCCGACGTCGCGGCGGGCGCCGAAGCCCCCGACGAGGTTGAGACCCCCGCCGACCTGCCCAACGACACCGCGAACGACCTCGTCGAGGACCCCGAAGAGCACTTCATGGCGGACGACGACGACCCGCCGGCCACCCATTAGGCTGCCAGGCGTGCAGCAACCGCTCCGCGTACCGCCGAAGGTTCCTGCACGGGTCGTCGTGCTGGCGTCGGGGACCGGGTCGCTGCTGAAGTCGCTGTTGGACGCCACCGCGGGCGAATACCCCGCATCGATCGTCGCCGTGGGCGTGGACCGCGACTGCGCGGCCGTCGACATCGCCGCGGCCGCCTCGGTTCCGTCGTTCACCGTGCGGCTGCGCGACTATCCGGACCGCGAGGCGTGGGACGCTGCGATCACCGAAGCCACCGCGGCGTACGAGCCCGACCTCATCGTCTCGGCTGGTTTCATGAAAATCCTTGGACCGCACTTCCTCTCGCGATTCATGGGCCACATCATCAACACACATCCGGCGCTGTTGCCCGCCTTTCCCGGTGCGCATGCGGTCGCCGATGCGCTGGCGTACGGCGTCAAGGTGACCGGTTGCAGCGTGCACCTGGTCGACGCGGGAACCGACACGGGGCCGGTGCTGGCCCAGGAGGCGGTACCCATCCTCGACGACGACGACGAGGCGACACTGCACGAGCGGATCAAAGTCGTCGAACGGCGACTTCTGGCCGAAGTACTGGCCGCGGTGGCTGTCCGCGGTGTGACCTGGACGGGACGAAAGGCGATATTGGGATGACCGAGGGCAAGCGGCCGATCAGGCGGGCGCTGATCAGCGTCTACGACAAGACCGGCCTCGCCGGGTTGGCCCGCGGGCTGCACGAGGCCGGGGTCAGCATCGTCTCCACCGGATCGACCGCGAAAACCATTGCCGCGGCTGGTGTTCCGGTGACACCCGTGGAGGAGGTCACCGGCTTCCCCGAGGTGCTCGACGGTCGGGTCAAGACCCTGCACCCGCGTGTGCACGCCGGACTGCTCGCCGATCAGCGCAAGCCCGAACACGTCTCGGCGCTGGCTGATCTCGGTGTCGAGGCCTTCGAACTCGTCGTGGTCAACCTGTACCCCTTCGCCGAGACCGTGGCCTCCGGCGCGAGCATCGACGAATGCGTCGAGCAGATCGACATCGGCGGTCCGTCGATGGTTCGGGCCGCGGCGAAGAACCACCCCAGCGTCGCGGTGGTGGTCGACCCGCTGGGCTATGATGGCGTGCTCGCCGCGGTGCGCTCCGGCGGGTTCACGCTTGCCGAACGAAAGATCCTGGCGTCTCTGGCATTTCGGCACACAGCCGAATACGACGTCGCCGTCGCCTCCTGGATGGGCGCCGTGCTCGCACCCGAGGAGCCGGCTCAGAAGCTGCCCGCGTGGGTGGGTGGCACGTGGCGGCGCAGCGCCGTGCTGCGCTACGGCGAGAACCCCCATCAGCAGGCCGCCCTCTACCGCGACGACGCCGGGTGGCCGGGCCTGGCGCAGGCCGAGCAGTTGCACGGCAAGGAAATGTCCTACAACAACTACACAGACGCCGACGCCGCTTGGCGGGCGGCCTTCGACCACCCCGAGATCTGTGTGGCGATCATCAAGCACGCCAACCCGTGCGGCATCGCGATCTCGTCGCAGTCCGTGGCCGACGCGCACCGCAAGGCCCACGAATGCGATCCGCTTTCGGCGTTCGGCGGTGTGATCGCGGCCAACACCGCGGTGTCGGTCGAGATGGCCGAGACCGTCGCCGACATCTTCACCGAGGTGATCATCGCGCCCGCCTACGAAGCCGGCGCGGTGGAAGTCCTCACCCGTAAGAAGAACATCCGGGTGCTGGTGGCGTCCGAACCGCAGCCGGGGGGCACGGAGTTTCGCCAGGTCAGCGGCGGCCTGCTGGTGCAGCAGCGCGACGAGTTCACCGCTGGCGGCGACGACTCGCTCAATTGGACGCTGGCCACCGGCGAGCCCGCCGATCCGGCGACCTTGGCGGACCTGAAGTTCGCGTGGCGGGTGTGCCGAGCGGTCAAATCGAACGCGATCGTCGTCGCCGCGGACGGCGCCACCGTCGGCGTAGGCATGGGCCAGGTGAACCGCGTCGACGCGGCCCGGCTCGCGGTGCAGCGGGCCGGTGACCGGGTGCGCGGGGCGGTCGCCGCCTCAGACGCGTTCTTCCCGTTCCCCGACGGTCTTGAGGTGCTGACCGAAGGCGGCGTGAAGGCGATCGTCCACCCGGGCGGTTCGGTGCGCGACGAGCAGGTCACCGAAGCCGCTGCCAGAGCGGGCATCTCGCTCTACCTCACCGGTGCGCGTCACTTCGCGCACTGATGTGTGGTTGATCCCCGCCGAAGACGGCCGGAGGTGGCTTAAGTTGCACACCATGGTCACTGCGTCACGTGCCGCCGGCGCCCTGCTGCTGGCGACGGTTCTGCTGGTCTCGTGCACGCGGACCGTCGACGACGCACGCGCCGTCGCGGGTGACGACCTGTCCGCAGCTGGCGATTCCGGCGGACTGGGCTCGTCGCAGTGCGAGGTCGTCGACGACCCTCTGACGACGATCCCGGCGAAGAACGACAACGAGCCGGTGATGAGGATCCCCACGCCGCCGGGCTGGGTGCGGACCACGATGATGGATTCGGAGCTGATCCGCTTCGCCATGCGCAACGACGACCTGACCGCGCAGGGCTTCACGCCGAACGTCGTGGTGACGCTCGAGAGCGCGCCGGGTGCGCAGGACGCGGGCCTGATATTCACCAACATGCGTGACGCACTCGAGTCGGGCATCGGCGCCACGGCTGTGCGCGAGACCGAGCGCTCGCTGTGTGGGGAGCCCGCCAGGACGTTCAACTACCAGATGCCCGCGATGGGTAACGTCGCGCCGCACCCGGCCGTCGCCCTCGGCGCGGTCATGCGCACCCAGAACCGGACTTTCGCGGTCAGCGTGACTGTCCAGACCCTGGTCCCAGAAGACCCGACGTATCAGCGCGACAGCGAGACGATCCTCGACGGGTTCCAGCTTCTGCCGCCGTCGGCGGGCTGAGTCGACGCGGGCGAGCGTCCCGAAATGTGACGGAATGACGTCGTCGACGAGCGGGGGACACGCATCGTCGCGATACAGGTCGTAGCTTGGAGTGGTGACTCAACCCCAAGATCTACCCCGCACCGTCGGCGAGCTGAGGGCCTCGGGCCATCGCGAGCGGGGCGTCAAACAAGAAATCCGGGACAACCTGCTGGCCGCGCTGGCGCAGGGGCGTGACGCGTGGCCGGGCATCCTCGGCTTCGAGGACACCGTCATTCCGCAGCTGGAGCGGGCGCTGATCGCCGGCCACGACGTGGTGCTGCTCGGCGAACGCGGTCAGGGCAAGACGCGACTGCTGCGCGCGCTGACGGGTCTGCTCGACGAGTGGACCCCGGTGATCGCGGGTTCGGAACTGGCCGAGCACCCTTATGACCCGATCACCCCCGAGTCCATCCGACGCGCCGCGGACTCGGGCGACGACCTGCCGATCGCATGGCGGCACCGCAGCGAGCGCTACACCGAGAAGCTGGCCACCCCCGACACCAGCGTGGCCGATCTGGTCGGCGACATCGACCCGATCAAAGTGGCCGAGGGCCGTAGCCTCGGCGACCCGGAGACCATCGCCTACGGCCTGATCCCCAGGGCGCACCGGGGCATCGTCGCGATCAACGAGCTGCCCGACCTCGCCGAGCGCATCCAGGTCTCGATGCTCAACGTGATGGAGGAGCGCGATATCCAGGTCCGCGGCTACACGTTGCGGTTGCCGCTCGACGTCCTCGTGGTCGCCAGCGCCAACCCGGAGGACTACACCAACCGCGGCCGGATCATCACCCCGCTCAAGGACCGGTTCGGCGCCGAGATCCGAACGCACTACCCGCTGGAACTCGACGCCGAGGTCGGCGTCATCACCCAGGAGGCACACCTGGCCGCCGAGGTGCCCGAGTACCTGATCCAGGTGCTCGCGCGGTTCGCCCGCTACCTTCGCGAGTCGCGGTCGATCGACCAGCGCTCGGGGGTTTCGGCGCGCTTCGCGATCGCCGCGGCCGAGACCGTCGCCGCGGCGGCGCGCCATCGGTCGGCGGTGCTCGGTGAGCAGGAGCCCGTGGCCCGGGTGGTCGACCTGGGCACGGTCATCGACGTGCTGCGCGGCAAGCTCGAGTTCGAGTCCGGCGAGGAGGGGCGCGAGCAGGCGGTGCTCGAGCACCTGCTGCGGCGAGCCACCGCGGACACCGCGCAGCGGCTGCTCGGCGGCATCGACGTCGGACCGCTGGTGGTCGCGATCGAAAACGGTTCCGCGGTCACGACAGGGGAGCGGGTGTCGGCGCGCGATGTGCTGGCCGCGGTACCCGAGGTGCCTGCGATCGCCGAAATCCAGAAGCGGCTCGAGGCGAAGACCGACGGACAGCGCGCCGCAGCGGTCGAGTTGGCGCTCGAGGCACTGTATCTGGCCAAGCGGATCGACAAGGTCTCGGACGAGGGCGAAACGACGTATGGCTAGACACGTCCCGCCGAGGTGGCGCGGCACCAAATGTGAATCTGGCGACGGAAATAGCCGGAAAACGTCGTCAGATTCACACGCGAGGCGACTTGGAGTGTGGGGGCATGGCTAGACACGTCTCACGGTATTCGCGATACACCGGCGGGCCCGACCCGCTGGCTCCTCCGATCGACCTGCGCGAGGCGCTCGAGCAGATCGGTCAGGACGTGATGGAGGGCAGCTCGCCGCGGCGGGCGCTGTCGGAGATGCTGCGGCGCGGCACCAAGAGCATGCGCGGCGCCGACAAACTCGCCGCCGAGGCCAACCGTCGTCGCCGGGAGTTGCTGGCTCGCAACAACCTCGACGGCACGCTGGCGGAGATCAAGAAGCTCCTCGACGAGGCGGTGCTCGCCGAGCGCAAGGAACTGGCGCGTGCGCTGGACGACGACGCACGGTTCAACGAGATGCGCATCGAGTCGCTTCCGCCCTCGCCCGCCAAGGCCGTCCAGGAGTTGTCGGACTACGACTGGCGAAGCCCCGAGGGGCGCGAAAAGTACGAACAGATCAAGGATCTGCTCGGCCGCGAGATGCTCGACCAGCGATTCGCGGGCATGAAGCAGGCGCTGGAGAACGCCACCGACGAGGACCGGCAGCGGGTCAACGAGATGCTCGACGACCTCAACGACCTGCTGGACAAGCACGCCAGGGGCGAGGACTCCCAGGAGGACTTCGACGACTTCATGAACAAGCACGGCGAGTTCTTCCCGGAGAACCCGCGCAACGTCGACGAACTGCTGGACTCGCTGGCCCAGCGCGCAGCGGCCGCCCAGCGGTTCCGCAACAGTCTGAGCGCCGAGCAGCGCGCCGAACTGGATGCGTTGGCGCAACAGGCATTCGGCTCACCGTCGCTGATGAACGCACTGAACCGCCTCGACTCCCATCTGCAGGCGGCCCGGCCCGGGGAGGATTGGAGCGGATCGTCGAACTTCTCCGGGGACAATCCGCTGGGCATGGGCGAGGGCGCTCAGGCGATGGCCGACATCGCCGAACTGGAGCAGTTGGCCGAGGCGCTGTCGCAGAGTTATGCCGGTGCGACGATGGAGGACGTCGACCTCGACATGTTGGCCCGCCAGCTGGGGGAGGACGCCGCCGTCGACGCGCGCACGCTCGCCGAGCTGGAACGGGCGCTGATGGATCAGGGATTCCTGGACCGCGGGTCCGACGGCCAATGGCGGTTGTCGCCCAAGGCGATGCGCCAGCTCGGCCAGACGGCACTGCGTGATGTGGCGCAACAGCTTTCGGGTCGGCACGGTGAGCGTGACACCCGCAGGGCCGGCGCTGCGGGCGAGCTGACCGGCGCGACGCGCCCGTGGTCCTTCGGTGACACCGAGCCGTGGAACGTGACGCGCACCCTCACCAACGCGGTGCTGCGCCGGGCCGGGAGTCCGGCGTCGAGCCCGAGCTCACCCATACAGATCACGGTCGAGGACGTCGAGATCTCCGAGACCGAGACGCGCACCCAGGCGGCGGTGGCGCTTCTGGTCGACACCTCATTCTCCATGGTGATGGAGAACCGGTGGCTGCCGATGAAGCGCACCGCGCTGGCGCTCAACCATCTTGTCAGCACGCGCTTCCGGTCGGACGCGTTGCAGATCATCGCCTTCGGGCGCTATGCCCGGACCGTGACGGCCGCCGAGCTCACCGGCCTGGAGGGCGTGTACGAGCAGGGCACCAACCTGCACCATGCACTCGCGCTGGCCGGACGGCATCTGCGTCGTCATCCCAATGCCCAGCCGGTGGTGCTCGTCGTCACCGACGGGGAGCCGACCGCGCACCTCGAACATCACCCCCGCGACGAGGGCGGGCCGGCAGTGTTCTTTGATTACCCGCCGCATCCACGGACGATCGCGCACACGGTCAAGGGCTTCGACGAGGTCGCCGCGCTCGGCGCGCAGGTGACGATCTTCCGGTTGGGCAACGATCCGGGGCTGGCGCGGTTCATCGACCAGGTCGCGCGGCGGGTGGAGGGCCGCGTGGTGGTGCCCGACCTGGACGGGCTGGGCGCCGCGGTCGTCGGGGACTATCTTCGGTCTCGCCGACGTCGCTGAACGCCGGTGGGCATCAGGAGGCCTTGCGCTTCTTGCGCTTGACCCCGACACGGCCCCACAGGGAGAAGCCGCGGATGCACACGCACGGCGCGCCCGGCGAGCCCTCACCCTCGACGGACCGGTCGAAGGTGCCCATCACACCGACGCCGCGCAGGTCGACGTTGACCTCCGGCGGCACCAGGATCGTCTGCCCGCCGAAGATCGAGTACGAGTGGATCTCCACCTCCGGTGAGGTGAAGTCGGCATACCGCAAATCCACCACTCCGCCGCCGAAGAGGGCGAACGTGGTCATCCGCCTGGGCACGTTCCAGCGGCCGCGACGCTCGAAGCCGCTCATGATCGCCAGCAGCATCGTCGACGGCGCAGGCCGGCACGGGCCGCCGCTGCGGCCCCGGGTGATCGCGCCGGGCAGATCAGCCGACAAACGGTCCAGCTCGTCATACGTCTGCGCGGCATATGCCCTGGTCAGACGGTCCTCATACTCGTTGAGTTGAAGTCGGCCCTGGGCGGCGGCATCAGTGAGCAGCTGTGCCACCTGAATTCGATCGGTGTCAGCAGCACGCATCGAACCGCTCCGCGACGCTGGATTGCTCATCGGATACGAGCGTACGACGAACCGTGGCACATGCAAGTAAGTAGGCCAAACTGTGCCCTGACTCGCTGGGGCGAAGAATCTAGACAGGCGAACTTATTGTCGGGACGCGAGAAAATCGGCGAACCCGACCGAGCCCACCGGGTTCTGCGGAACCAGGTTCGCCCCCGCTCTGAGCTCCCCTCCGATCCGTCCCGGAACGGGTAGCGCGAGCGCTCGGCGTCGGCTCCCCGATGCCTCCAGGTACAGGCGTGCCAGGTCCGTATGGGTGTGCACCGCCGGACCGCCGATGTCGGGCGCTCGCCCGACGGGTGCGGCGTCGGCCAGTTCGACCAGCCGTGCTGCGACGTCGGCGGTGTCGATCGGTTGGAAGCGCACTCCGCGGAAGGCCCACAGCACCGGGGAGTACCGCTGCAGCGTGAAGATCGTGCGGATCAGGTCGTGGAACTGCGTCGCGCGCAGCACCGTGTGACCGACGCCGGACGCTTCGAGGACCTGTTCGGCGCGCAGCTTCGTGCGGTAGTACGGCAGCGGGATCCGGTCGATGCCGACGATCGACACGTGCACGATGTGCGCGACGCCGGCCCGGCGAGCCGATGCGACGAGGGTGCGCATCGCGGTGACGTCCTTGTCGCCGAGCGGTTGTGTCGCGCAGTTGACCACGACCTCGACGCCGTCGACCGCCGCGTCCAGGCCTGCCCCCGTCAGCAAGTCGGCCTGGGCCCAGTGCACGCCGGTGTATCCGACATGGCTTCTGCGGCTCAGCGCCCGAACGTCGTGGCCCGCGTCGATCGCCTCCGGCACGACGCGGTGGCCCAATGTGCCCGTTGCCCCGGTGACGAGAACCGTACGTGACATCACCCGACCACCCACCTCGGCTGGCGCTTCTCGAGGAAAGCGAGCATGCCTTCGCGGGCCTCCTCGGAGACGAACAACTCGGCGCTCTGCGCGGTGAGCTCCTCGGCATGCCGATCGAAGGATTCCACGATGGGCGCCGTGACCAACGCCTTCGAAGTCGCCAACCCCTGCGGCGACGCCTTGCCGATCGCGGCGGTCAGCTCGGCGACGGTGGCGTCGACATCGTCGGAGGCGAGCGTGATCAGCCCCATCTCGGCCGCCTCGGCGGCGTCGAACTTCTCCCCGGTGACGAAGTAGCGGTTCGCCGCGCGGCTGGTCATCCTGGGAAGCAGGGTCAGCGAGATGATCGATGGGGCGACGCCGATGCGGGCCTCGGTCAGCGCGAACGTGCTCTGGCGGCCGGCCACCACGATGTCGCAGGCGCCGACCAGCCCGAGCCCGCCGGCGCGGACGTGCCCGTCGATCGCGCCGACAACGGGGACCGGCAGCTCGAGGATTCGGCGCAGCAGCCGGGTCATCTCGCGGGCGCGGTCGACGGCAAGCTCACTCGGGTCGCGCCCCGCCGCCTCGCTGAGATCGGCTCCCGCGCAGAATGTTCCGCCGGTGTGACCGAGCACGACCACCCGCACGCCGGGGTCGGTGACGGCGTCGGTGAAGCCCTGGTGCAGTTGTTCGACCAGGGCGGTCGACAGTGCGTTGCGATTGGCGGGGGAGTCGAGCGTCAGCCGGGCCACCGGCCCGTCAACCGCGTACCCGACCAGTGCGCTCATGACCGGCACCCCATCAGTAGGAACGGGGCAGCCCGAGGCAGGTCTGCGCGACGAAGTTGAGGATCATCTCCCGGCTGACCGGGGCGATGCGGGCGAGCTTCGAGGCTGTCACCGCGGCGGCGATGCCGTACTCCTTGGTCAACCCGTTGCCGCCCATCGACTGCACCGCCTGATCGACCGCGCGCACCGAGGCCTCGCCCGCGGCGTACTTGGCCATGTTCGCCGCCTCGGCGGCTCCGACGTCGTCTCCTGCGTCGTAGAGCGACGCGGCCTTCTGCATCATCAGCTTCGCCAGTTCGATCTCGATGTGGTTCTGCGCCAACGGATGTGACAATCCCTGGTGGGCACCGATCGGCGTCTTCCAGACTTGGCGGGTTTTGACGTAGTCGACAGCCTTGTTGATCGCGAACCGGCCCATGCCGACCGCGCTCGCGGCACCCATGATGCGCTCGGGGTTCAAACCGGCGAACAGCTGCGCGATCGCGGCATCTTCGGAGCCGACCAGTGCGTCGGCGGGCAGCCGAACCTCGTCGAGGAAGAGCTGGAACTGGTTCTCCGGGCTGACCAGCTCCATCTCGATCTTGGTCGCGCTCAGACCTTTTGTGTCGGTGGGCACGATGAACAGCGCGGGTTTGAGGTTCCCGGTCTTGTGGTCTTCCGTGCGGCCGACGACAAGTACCGCCTGGGCCTGATCGACGCCGGAGATGTACACCTTCTGTCCGGACAGGACCCAGTCGCCGCCGTCACGACGCGCGGTCGTCGTGATGCGGTGGCTGTTGGAGCCGGCGTCGGGTTCGGTGATCGCGAAGGCCATCGTGATGGAACCGTCCGCGATGCCCGGCAGCCAGCGTTTCTTCTGGTCGTCGGTGCCGAACTTGGCGATGATGGTGCCGTTGATCGCGGGCGAGACCACCATCAGCAACAGGGGGCATCCCGCCGCCGACATCTCCTCCATCACGATGGACAGCTCATACATGCCGGCGCCGCCGCCGCCGTACTCCTCGGGCAGGTTGACCCCGATGAATCCGAGTTTGCCTGCCTGCGACCACAACTCATCGGTGTGCTGATCGGCGCGTGCCTTCTCCAGGTAATAGTCCTGGCCGAAGTCGGCAGCCATCGCGGCGACCGACTTGCGCAACGCCTGCTGTTCCTCGGTCTCGACGAAACTGCTCACTGTTCTCCTTCGGATCGGGCGACGACCCGGGCGATGACGAAGCCGACATCGACTTGTTGGCCGGGTTCGACGTTGAGTTCGGCGAGCACACCGTCGCTGGGTGCGGTGACGGTGTGCTCCATCTTCATGGCTTCCAACCACACCAACGGTTGACCGGCGGTGACGGTGTCGCCGACCGCGGCGCCGACGCGCAGCACCGAGCCGGGCATCGGCGCCAACAGAGAGCCGTGTGCGACTGCGTCGTCGGGGTCCCCGAACCGGGGCTTGGCGACGAGATGCACCGGACCCCATGGTGAATCGACGAACACATCCTGGCCGTAACGTGCCACCTCGAACGGGCGGTCCACACTTGCCACGGTCAATACGACTTGCGTCGGTGAGGCCGAAAGGAGCGATACGCCGTCAAGGTCGGGCAACTCCAGACCCGAGCGGGTGAAGCGGTAGCGGACCTCATGTTCGGCTCCGCGGGTGTCGGCGTACCGCTTGATCTGGTGGCCCGACGCCAGATTGCGCCAACCGCTCGGGGCTGCCGCGAATGCCTTGGCCACGCCGCGGTTCTGGGCCGCATCGGCCAGGGCGGCGGCCACCGCCGACAGCGTCACCGTGCGGCTGTCGGTGAGCGGTGAGGACAACACCTCCAAGCCGTGGGTGTCGAAGAACGCGGTGTCGGTGGCACCGTCGCGGAACGCCGGATGCCGCAGCACGTTGACGAGCAGGTCGCGGTTGGTGCGCACCCCGTGGATGCGGCTGCGGGCCAACGCGTCGGCGAGGACGGTGGCCGCCCGGCGGCGGCTGGGCGCATACGAGATCACCTTGGCCAGCATCGGGTCGTAGAAGATCGACACCACCGAACCGTCGATGACCCCGGAGTCCACCCGGACGTTGGCGGGCACCTCGAACCGGTGCACGGTGCCGGCCTGCGGCTGCCAGCCCTTCGCCGGATCCTCGGCGTAGAGGCGGGCCTCGATCGCGTGGCCCCGCGAGGGCGGTGGTTCGGCCTCGAGCCTGCCGCCCTCGGCGACAAGCAGTTGCAGCTCAACCAGATCCAGGCCGGTGGTCTCCTCGGTGACGGGGTGTTCGACCTGCAGCCGGGTGTTCATCTCGAGGAAGTAGAAGTCGCCGGACGCATCGGCCATGAACTCGACGGTGCCCGCTCCGGTGTAGCCGATCGCGGTCGCGGCCAGCCGCGCGGCATCGAAGAGCTTGGCGCGCATGCCCGGGGTGCGCTCGACGAGCGGCGAGGGCGCCTCTTCGATGATCTTCTGGTGGCGTCGCTGGATCGAGCACTCCCGTTCGCCGACCGCCCAGACGGTGCCGTGTTCGTCGGCGAGCACCTGGACCTCGACATGGTGGCCGCCACCCAGATAGCGCTCGCAGAACACCGTGGGGTCGCCGAATGCGGAGGCCGCCTCCCGGCGCGCGGCTTCGACCTGGCTGCGCAACTCCGACAGCTCGCGCACCACGCGCATGCCGCGGCCGCCGCCGCCCGCCGAGGCCTTGATCAGCACGGGCAGTTGGTCGGCGGTCACGCTGTCGGGCTGCAGCTCGTCGAGTACCGGCACGCCCGCGGCCGCCATCATCTTCTTCGCCTCGATCTTGCTGCCCATCGCGGCCACCGCCGTGGGTGGTGGTCCGATCCATGTCAGCCCCGCCTCGCCTACCGCGCGTGCGAAATCGGCGTTCTCCGAAAGGAATCCGTATCCCGGGTGAACGGCGTCGGCACCCGCAGCTCGAGCCGCGGCGATCAATTGATCGGCGTCGAGGTATCCGGTGCGACCGTCCAGGCGCACCCGCGCATCGGCCTCGCCGACATGCGGGGAGTGCTCGTCGGGGTCGGTGTAGACCGCGACGGTTCCGATTCCGAGGTTGCGGCACGTCGCGAACACCCGACGCGCGATCTCGCCGCGGTTGGCGACCAGGACTCGAGTGATCATCACGCTCACATCCGGAAGACGCCGAAGTTTGACGTCCCCTCGATCGGGCCACTGGCTATGGCGGACAGACACATTCCGAGGACGGTGCGGGTGTCGCGAGGATCGATGACCCCGTCGTCGTAGAGCCGGCCCGACAGGAACATCGGCAGCGATTCGGCGTCGATCTGCGCTTCGACGGCGGCCCGCAGCGCGGCGTCGGCGTCCTCGTCGACGGTTTGGCCCCGCGCCTCGGCGGCCGCGCGGCTGACGATCGACAGCACTCCAGCCAGTTGAGTACCGCCCATCACGGCGGATTTGGCGCTGGGCCAGGCGAACAGGAATCGCGGGTCATACGCGCGGCCGCACATTCCGTAGTGGCCCGCGCCGTACGAGGCTCCCATCAGCAGCGAGATGTGGGGCACGGTCGAGTTCGAGACGGCGTTGATCATCATCGAGCCGTGTTTGATCATGCCGCCCTCCTCGTACTTGCGGCCGACCATGTACCCGGTGGTGTTGTGCAGGAACAACAGTGGGGTGTTGGAGCGGTTCGCCAGCTGGATGAACTGGGTGGCCTTCTGCGACTCCTCGCTGAACAGGACGCCGCGCGCGTTGGCCAGAATGCCGATCGGGTAGCCGTAAAGCCTCGCCCACCCCGTCACCAGCGACGAGCCGTACATCGGCTTGAACTCGTCGAACTCCGACCCGTCGACGACGCGGGCGATCACGTCGCGCGGGTCGAACGGGATGCGCAGGTCCGCAGGCACGATGCCGATCAACTCTTCGGCGTCGTAGAGCGGTTCGGTGGTTGGTGCCGGTTCCGGCCCTTGCTTGCGCCAGTTCAGCCGGGCGACGACGCGTCGGCCGATCCGGATGGCATCGGGTTCGTCGAGCGCGAAGTAGTCGGCCAGACCCGATGTGCGGGCGTGCATCTCGGCGCCACCGAGCGACTCGTCGTCGGCTTCCTCGCCGGTGGCCATCTTCACCAATGGCGGCCCGGCCAGGAACACCTTGGACCGTTCCTTGATCATCACGACGTGGTCGGACATGCCGGGGATGTAGGCGCCACCCGCGGTCGAGTTGCCGAACACCAGGGCGATCGTCGGGATCCCCGCCGCGGACAGCCTGGTCAGGTCGCGGAACATCTGCCCGCCGGGGATGAAGATCTCCTTCTGCGTCGGCAGGTCGGCGCCGCCGGACTCGACCAGCGAGATCAGCGGAAGCCGGTTCTCCAGCGCGATCTGGTTGGCGCGCAGCATCTTCTTCAGCGTCCACGGGTTGCTGGTGCCGCCCTTGACGGTGGGGTCATTGGCCACGAGCAGGCATTCGGTGCCCTCGACCGCACCGATGCCGGTGATCAGGCTGGCGCCGACCGTGAAGTCGCTGCCCCATGCGGCCAGCGGGCTCAACTCCAGGAACGGTGAGTCCGGGTCGATGAGCAGCTCGATGCGTTCGCGGGCGGTCAGCTTGCCACGGTCGTGATGTCGTTGCACGTACTTCTCGCCGCCACCTGCGAGTGCCTTGGCGTGTTCGGCATCGAGCTCGGCGATCTTGGCGGACATTACGGCGGCCGCCTCCCCGAAGGAGGACGATGCGGCGTCGAGCGTGGAGCGAATAGCGGTCACGACTGGAATCCCAACGTCTTGGCGGCCAGGGCCGTGAGTATTTCGGTTGTGCCCCCGCCGATCCCGAGGATTCGCATGTCACGGTACTGACGTTCGACCTCGGACTCGGCCATGTAGCCCATGCCGCCGAACAGCTGGACCGCCTGGTTGGCCACCCATTCGCCGGCCTCGACCGCGGTGTTCTTGGCGAAGCACACCGCTGCGATCAGATCGGGCTCACCGGAGATCTGCCGTTCGACGACGTGGTGGGTGTACACGCGGGCCACGTCGACCCGGCGGGCCATCTCGGCCAGTGTGTTCTGCACCTGCTGTCGCGAGATCAGCGGGCGGCCAAAGGTTTCGCGGTTGCGACACCACTCGACGGTCAGGTCGAGGCAGCGCTGCGCGCCGGCGTAGGCCTGCGCGGCGAGCCCGACACGCTCGGAGACGAACGCCGCCGCGATCTGCAGGAAACCGGAGTTCTCGGCACCCACCAGGTTGGCGGCGGGAACGCGGACGTCGGTGTAGGACAGTTCGGCGGTGTCCGATGAGCGCCAACCCATCTTGTCGAGCTTGCGGGTGACCGCAAAGCCTGGTGTTCCCTTGTCCACCACGATCAACGAGATTCCCGCCGCGCCCGGCCCGCCGGTGCGCACCGCGGTCACCACATAGTCGGCGCGCACGCCCGAGGTGATGTAGGTCTTAGCGCCGTTGATGATGAAGTCGTCCCCATCTCTGACCGCGCTGGTCGTCAGGTGACCGACGTCCGAGCCGCCGCCCGGTTCGGTGATCGCGAGGCTGCCGATCTTCTCACCGCGCAGGGTGGGGCGCACATAGGTGTCGATCAACCGCTCGTCGCCCGAAGCGATCATGTGCGGCACCGCGATACCCGAGGTGAACAGCGAGGCGAACACGCCGCCGGGCGAACCGGCGTAGTGCATCTCCTCGCAGATCACCACCGCGTCGACGCCGTCGCCGTCGCCCCCGCCGACCGTCTCGGGGAAACCCGCGCCCAGCAGTCCGGCCTCGCCCGCCTTGAGGTGCAGGTCGCGCGGTAGCTCACCGATGCGTTCCCACTCGTCGACGTGCGGAAGCACCTCGCGTTCAACGAAAGTCCGAACGCTCTTGCGGAGTTGGTCGCGTTCGGGGGTGTGCCACATGCTCACGACACCAGCTCCTCGGGAATGTCGACATATCTGCTGCGCAACCACTCGCCGAGCCCTTTCGCCTGGGGATCGAACCGCGCCTGGTACGCGACGCCCTCGCCGAGGATGCCTTCGATGACGAAGTTGACCGCGCGCAGATTGGGCAGCAGGTAGCGCGAGACCGGCAAATCCGCCGTCTCGGGCAGGAGTTCGCGCAACTTCTCGATGGTCAGCATGTGCGAGAGCCAACGCCACTGCTGGTCGGTCCTCACCCATACGCCGATGTTCGCGCTGCCACCCTTGTCCCCGCTGCGGGCGCCGGCGACGAGGCCGAGCGGTGCGCGTTTCGTCTCGCCGAATTCAATCGGCTCGGGGAGCTCCACCGGCGGCACGGCCGCCAGGTCCAGCGTTTCAACCGCAGGTGGTATCTCGACGCGAGAACCGTTGGCATGCACGGCGGCGTGGGGCACTTGTCCGGCCTCGACGAAGGCCGGTTTGAAGACGCCGTAGACCTGCCCCTGACCGGGCGGGCTGGTGGCGTGGAAGCCGGGATAGCTCGCCAGCGCGAGTTCGACCGCCGCGGAGGAGAATTGCCGGCCCACGTTTTCGGGATCGGGGTCACGGACCACGCAGTGCAATAGAGCGCTCGCGGCCTCTTCGGTGTCGGCGTCGAGGTGGTCGGTGCGCGTCAGGGTCCACTCGAGCTGGGCGGGTTTGACGGTCAGGGCCGCCTCGAGCTGACGTCGTACCAACTCCGCCTTGGCCTCGATGTCGAGGCCGGTCAACACCAGCGTCATCTCGTTGCGGAATCCGCCGATGCTGTTGAGCGAGACCTTCAGCGTCGGCGGCGGCGCTTCCCCGCGCACACCGGAAATCCGTACCCGGTCCGTCCCGTCGTCGGACAGTTCGATGCTGTCGACGCGCAGTGTCGCGTCGGGGTTGGCATAACGCTGTCCGGCGATCTCGTACAGCAGTTGCGCGGTGACGGTGTCGACGGTGACCGAGCCGTCGGTGCCCGGGTGTTTGGTGATGACAGCGGAACCGTCCGCGTGGATCTCGGCGAGTGGAAACCCCGGCCGGGTCAGGGCGCTCAGGTCCGGAAAGTCGCGGGCGAAGAACGCGTAGTTGCCGCCGGTGGCCTGGGCGCCGCATTCGATGACGTGGCCGGCTGCGACCGCTCCGGCGAGCCGGTCGAAATCGGCTCGATCCCATCCGTGATGCGCGGCCGCCGGCCCGACGGTGACGGATGCGTCGGTCACGCGGCCGGTGACCACCACGTCGGCCCCGGCCTGCAGGCACTCGACGATGCCCCACGCGCCGAGGTAGGCGTTGGCGGCCAGAACCGACCCGAAGCCGAGCTCGTCCGCGCGCCCGATCAGGTCGTCGCCCTCGACGTGCGCCACGTTGACCGCCAACCCCAGGCGGTCCGCCAGCGCCCGCACCGCATCGGCGAGCCCGGCGGGGTTGAGCCCTCCGGCGTTGGTGACGATGCGCACACCGCGGTCGAGCGCCAGGCCGAGGCACTCTTCGAGTTGCGTCAAGAACGTCTTGGCGTAGCCGCGGTCGGCCGACTTGGCGCGGTCGCGCGCCAGGATCAGCATCGTCAGCTCGGCGAGATAGTCGCCGGTCAGATAGTCGAGATCACCACCGGTGAGCATTTCGCGCATTGCCGCGAGCCGGTCGCCGTAGAACCCCGAGCAGTTGCCGATCCGGACCGGACCAGGTGCTGAGGTCACGCGGGCTCCCTTCGTCGCGGCCGCTGCCAACCAACCGGTAGGTTAACGATGACCGGCGGTACCGCGTCAAGGTTCGGGCCATCGAATTCCGCTGTTTTGGAGGCTACGCAGGTCGTTGGCTATCCTGGAGGACACTTGCCGGCGCCCACCCGTGCGCGCGGCGCCAGACTTACCCCCTCAAGAGGAGATCTCGACCATGGCTGTGCCCAAGCGCAGGATGTCGCGCGCGAACACCCGTAGCCGGCGCGCGCAGTGGAAGGCCAAGCGCACGGAACTCGTGAGCGTCAACGTGGCCGGCCAGCAGCACAAGGTGCCGCGCCGGTTGCTCAAGGCCGCCCGCCTCGGCCTGATCGACCTCGACCGCCGCTAGCTCGGCCCCGGGGCGCACCGGTTCGGCGCGCCTCTCAGGTCACTCTCAGACAGGGGGTTGACACTGTGGCTGTGCGCATACTTGTCGTCGATGACGATCGCGCGGTGCGCGAATCGCTGCGCCGTTCGCTTTCGTTCAATGGTTACTCAGTCGAGTTGGCGGGGGACGGTCTCGAGGCGCTGGAACGAATCGCCAGCGACCGGCCCGATGCCCTGGTGCTCGATGTGATGATGCCGCGCCTCGACGGCCTCGAGGTGTGTCGTCAGCTCCGTAGCACCGGTGACGACCTACCCATCCTGGTGCTGACCGCCCGCGACTCGGTCTCCGAGCGGGTGGCCGGTCTCGACGCCGGAGCAGACGACTACCTGCCCAAGCCGTTCGCGCTCGAAGAGCTATTGGCTCGGATGCGGGCGCTGCTGCGCCGCACGGGCCCCGACGACGGCGCGGAGTCCGCAGCGATGACCTTCTCCGATCTGACGCTCGATCCTGTCACCCGCGAGGTCACCAGGGGTCAGCGCCAGATCAGCCTGACGCGGACCGAGTTCGCGCTCCTCGAGATGCTGATCGCCAATCCGCGTCGGGTGCTGACGCGCAGCCGCATCCTCGAAGAGGTGTGGGGCTTCGACTTTCCGACGTCCGGTAACGCCCTCGAGGTGTACGTCGGGTACCTGCGCCGCAAGACCGAAGCCGAAGGAGAGCCGCGACTGATCCACACCGTGCGCGGGGTGGGTTATGTGCTGCGCGAAACACCTCCCTGATGTCCGTGCCGAACCACGGGGCGCCGCCCCAACCCGAATCGCCCCGACCGCCGTCGAGAACCAGTTCGGTGTCGCTGCGGTGGCGCGTGATGCTGCTGGCGATGTCGATGGTGGCGATGGTCGTGGTCCTGACCACGGTGGCGGTCTGGGCGGTGGTGTCGCGGGCGTTGTACGACGACGTCGACAACCAACTGCGCAACCGGGCCCGGTTGCTCATGGAAAGCGGTTCGCTGCAAGCAGATCCGAGCAAGGCGATCGAGGGCACTGCGTACTCCGATGTCAACGCGATGCTGGTGATTCCCGGCCGGGCCATCTTCACGGCCAATCAGCAGGGGCAGACTCTGCCGCTGGGCGAGCCCGAAAAGGCCGTTCTGCGAGGGGATCTGATCATGTCGTTGCGCACCGTCGACCATCAGCGCGTGCTCGCGATGCACCTGTCCAACGACAGCTCGCTGTTGATTTCCAAGAGCATGGCGCCCACCACCGCACTGCTTCGACGATTGAGCACGGTGCTGATCATCGTCGGTGGTCTCGGGGTCGCGGTTGCCGCAATCGCGGGTGGTGCCGTCGCGCGGGCGGGCTTGCGTCCTGTGGCGCGGTTGACCCAGGCCGCCGAGCGCGTGGCGCGCACCGACGACCTGAGGCCCATACCGGTGTTCGGCAGCGACGAACTCGCCCGTCTCACCGAGGCGTTCAACATGATGTTGCGTGCGTTGGCGGAGTCGCGCGAACGCCAGGCCCGCCTGGTGACCGATGCCGGCCATGAGCTGCGCACCCCGCTGACGTCGTTGCGCACGAACGTCGAACTGCTGATGGCGTCGATGGCGCCGGGCGCGCCGCGGTTGCCAGAGGATGAGATGGCCGAACTGCGGGCCGACGTGATTGCCCAGATCGAGGAATTGTCCACGCTGGTCGGCGATCTTGTCGACCTGACTCGTGACGACGCGGGTGTCACCGTGCATGAGATGGTCGACGTCGCCGAGATCGTGGACCGGTCGCTGGAACGAGTTCGCCGCCGCCGCAACGACATCGAGTTCGAGGCGACGACCACACCGTGGTTGGTCTACGGTGATTCGGCCGGTTTGGCACGCGCCGTGCTCAACCTGCTCGACAATGCCGCGAAATGGAGTCCGCCAGGTGGCCTGGTGACCGTTCGACTGATGCAGATCGACCCGATGAACGCCGAGTTGGTGGTCTCCGACTACGGCCCCGGCATCCCGCCGCAGGAGCGTCCGCTCGTGTTCGAGCGGTTCTACCGCTCCACGACCGCCCGGTCGATGTCGGGATCGGGCCTGGGATTGGCGATCGTGAAGCAGGTCGTGCTCAAACACGGCGGTTCGCTGCGGATCGAGGACACCGTGCCGGGCGGGCAACCTCCGGGCACGTCAATGCATGTCGTGCTGCCGGGGCGGCCCGCCCACGAGCACGCCGCCGAGTGGGTCGCGCCCCGACACGCCCCCGCCGGGTAGCCCGGCGCGGAGACCGATGTCGACGATGATTGACACCGGCGGGAATGGGGGAACGAAGATTGGGGACAACCGAACGTTCTCTAAGTGGATTCTCAGCCCGACGGGGCACTGTTGAAGCGAGTCCGACGTTGTCCATTTGTCCCGAACACGCAAACAACGAGGGAAAAGGAAGAGCCCGAGCGACATGACGAACCACCCGAGGTATTCGCCGCCCCCGCCGCCCGGCCGCCGGCCGATGGGCGCTGAGCACGGGACGCCCGGCTACCCTGGTGGAGTCCAGCGCCCCGGCCCGTACCAGCAGCAGCCCTACGACTGGCGTTACGCGACCCAGCAGCATGTGGCTCACCAGCATCCGACCCAGCAGTTCCGTTCGCCCTACGATCCCTACCGAGGCGCGGCACAGCCGCTCCCCGGTCCATCGCCGCAAAAGCGTTCTCGCGCAGGGGCATTGACGGCTGGGGCGCTTGCCGTGGCGGTCGTGTCGGCCGGCATCGGTGGCGGGGTGGCGCTGCTGGCGCAGCCGGACCGGCCCTCAGCGTCGTCGTCGATCGATGGCGCGGCGCCCAGCGTGCCCGCTGCCAGCCTGCCGGTGGGGTCGGTGGAGCAAGTCGCGGCGAAGGTGGTTCCGAGCGTCGTCAAGCTCGAGACGGATATGGGGCGCGCATCCGAAGAGGGGTCGGGCATCATCCTGTCCAGCGACGGATTGATCCTGACCAACAACCACGTGGTGTCGGCGGCCCAAGGCGGGCCGGGCGGGCCCGGTGGCCCCGGTGGTTCCTCTGCGGGCCCGGGCGGCGCCCAGACCAAGGTCACCTTCTCGAACGGTCGCAGCGCCCCGTTCACTGTCGTCGGCACCGACCCGAGCAGCGACATCGCCGTGGTGAAGGCTCAGGGCGTCTCGGACCTCACGCCGATCACCATCGGTTCGTCGGCCAACCTGCAGGTGGGTCAGGATGTGGTTGCCGTCGGTTCTCCGCTCGGCCTCGAGGGCACCGTCACGACCGGCATCATCAGCGCGCTCAACCGTCCGGTCGCCGCCAGTGGTGACGCCAGGAATCAAAACACTGTCCTGGACGCGATCCAGACCGATGCCGCCATCAACCCCGGCAACTCCGGCGGCGCGCTGGTCAACATGAGCGGTGAACTGATCGGCGTCAACTCCGCGATCGCCACGTTGGGCGCCGACGCCGGGCCCGCGGCCCAGAGCGGTTCCATCGGCCTGGGCTTCGCGATCCCCGTGGACCAGGCCAAGAGGATCGCCGACGAGTTGATCAAGAACGGCACCGCCGCGCACGCCTCGCTGGGTGTGCAGGTCGGTAACGACGCGTCGGTCGACGGCGCTCGGATCGTCGAGGTCACCGATGGTGGCGCCGCCGCCGCCGCGGGCCTGCCCAGCGGGGTCGTGGTCACCAAGGTCGACGACCGGGTGATCGGCAGCGCCGATGCGCTGGTCGCCGCCATCCGGTCCAGGGCGCCCGGGGAGAAGGTCACGCTGTCGTATCTCGATCCGTCGGGGAAGTCGAAGACAGTCCAGGTCACGCTGGGTAAGGCCCAGCAGTGATGACGCCGACCGACGTGACCTCCCTGAGAGTGGCCGCGCCCCTGTCGCGGGCCGCATATACGGTTGCAGTCATGGAGCAGCCAGGGGAGTTGGTGGGCCGAGCACTGGTCGTCGTGGTCGACGACCGCACCGCACACGGCGACGAGGAAGACCACAGTGGTCCGCTGGTCACCGAATTGCTCAGCGAGGCCGGCTTCGTCGTCGACGGGGTCGTCGTCGTGTCGTCCGACGAGGTCGAGATTCGCAACGCTCTCAACACCGCGGTGATCGGCGGGGTGGACCTCGTGGTCTCCGTCGGCGGCACGGGCGTCACCCCGCGCGATGTCACGCCGGAAGCCACTCGGGACATCCTCGACCGTGAACTGCTCGGCATCTCGGAGGCTCTGCGCGCCTCGGGGTTGTCCGCGGGAATGATCGACGCGGGGGTTTCCCGCGGCCTCGCCGGTATCTCCGGCAGCACGCTCGTGGTCAACCTCGCCGGTTCACGCGCGGCGGTGCGCGACGGCATGGCGACCCTCAATCCCCTTGCGGTCCAGATCATCGGCCAGCTGTCCAGCCTGGACATATGAACGCGAGCGGTAAGCTGACAGATGTGATCTTAATCACAGTTGGCGGGTCGCCGTGAGTGAGCCGTCGCAGCCGGGTCGCGAATCAGTCGACGACGTTTTCGGCGAGGTCATCCCACGAATTTCGAGCGATGAGCGCGACACCCCGACGGCCGACGACGACGCCGAGCGCGAGCGTTGGATGCGGGAAAACCGGCCGCCGCATCACAGTTGATCCACGTTCCCGATACCACGCGACCAGCGTTGTTGCATCTCCAAGCGCAGCGACGGTGTCGTCTTCTCGACCCCACCGGATCGGTTCACGTTACGCGTCACACGAACCGCCGCGGGCGGGCACCCCGGCTGCTTCTCCGGCAAAGCGGCAGGTCGGGTAACGTTCCGCACTTGTACGACGATCTCCCATTGCCGGGTCCGTGCCCGACCGTTATGTTCCTCGTGTCACAAACGATGAACAGCACGTAACAGCGACATGTGAGATCTCTCATCTGGTCGCAGGGGCTTCGCGCCGCTGGGGCTGGAAGTGTGCCAGGCGCCAACTGCAGAGCACGGTGAGCCGAGGGCTGACCGCCGACATAGCTAGGGAGATTATGAGAATTCTGGGTCGGGTGCTGATGACGTTGGTTTTGGCGATCGCCGGAGCTTGCGCGTCGGTGTTCGTGAGCGCGGGCACCTCTCACGCAGGGTTGGACAATGAGTTGAGTCTGGTCGACGGCAAGGACCGGACGCTGACCATTCAGCAGTGGGACACCTTCCTCAATGGTGTGTTTCCCCTTGACCGCAACCGGCTGACCCGTGAGTGGTTCCATAGTGGCCGCGCGAAGTACATCGTGGCCGGCCCGGGTGCCGACGAGTTCGAGGGCACGCTGGAGCTGGGGTATCAGATCGGCTTTCCGTGGTCGCTGGGTGTGGGCATCAACTTCAGCTACACCACCCCGAACGTGTTGTTCGACCAGGCACCGCTAAACCCCGCGGGATATCTCGACCCCAATAATGGCTTCATTACCACCCCGAACTTCTTCCCGGGTGTGTCGATCAGCGCCGATCTCGGTAACGGCCCGGGTATCCAGGAGGTCGCGACCTTCTCGGTGGATGTGGCCGGCGCCAACGGCGGTGTGGCGGTCTCCAATGCGCACGGCACGGTGACCGGTGCTGCCGGTGGTGTGTTGTTGCGGCCGTTCGCTCGGCTGATCTCCTCGGCCGGTGACAGTGTCACCACCTACGGCGAGCCGTGGAACATGAACTGACAATCGCTCTCCCGAGCAACAAACAGCCCCCGGAAAACCTCCGGGGGCTGTTTTGCTTCCGATCGTTGGCGAAACAGGACATTGCCATTAGGTAAACCGCAAAAGCGCTTTGCTGGTGATCTTGATCACAACGCGTTACAGCGGCGAAACTGTGATCGCACCGCGCGGAGAGGCCCGATGTGCGGCAGCACACGTCGCGGTGGTCGGCGCAACGGAAACACGGAGCTCGAAGCGCCATGTTACCCGTGAAATGAGGGTGGAAACCGCTCGTGGCAAGCCTTATTCGCGTGATGAACCAAAATCGGTCGCGCGGGGACGGGGACGACTTGCAGACACCGCTCGCGCGCTCGCGTTGCCGGTTTCCGTCAGCGCCGTTATGTTCCTCGTGTCATCGGATGAGCGGAACATTAGAGCAGCATGTGAGGTCTCTCATTTGCTCCAATGCCACTCATGCGTCGTGCGGCGCTAGCGCCAGCTACGGCTGACAGCAGTTGCGGGTCCAGAGGGGGTCCGCATCGACTAGCTAGGGAGAACATGAAGGCATTCAGTCGGGTGCTGATGGCGTTGGTTTTGGCGATCGCCGGAGCCGCCGCGTCGTTGTTCGTGAGTACGGGCACCTCTCACGCAGGGTTGGACAATGAGTTGAGTCTGGTCGACGGCAAGGACCGGACGCTGACCATTCAGCAGTGGGACACCTTCCTCAATGGTGTGTTTCCCCTTGACCGCAACCGGCTGACCCGTGAGTGGTTCCACAGTGGCCGCGCGAAGTACATCGTGGCCGGCCCGGGTGCCGACGAGTTCGAGGGCACGCTGGAGCTGGGGTATCAGATCGGCTTTCCGTGGTCGCTGGGTGTGGGCATCAACTTCAGCTACACCACCCCGAACGTGTTGTTCGACCAGGCACCGCTAAACCCCGCGGGATATCTCGACCCCAATAATGGCTTCATTACCACCCCGAACTTCTTCCCGGGTGTGTCGATCAGCGCCGATCTCGGTAACGGCCCGGGTATCCAGGAGGTCGCGACCTTCTCGGTCGATGTGGCCGGCGCCAACGGCGGTGTGGCGGTCTCCAATGCGCACGGCACGGTGACCGGTGCTGCCGGTGGTGTGTTGTTGCGGCCGTTCGCTCGATTGATCTCCTCGGCCGGTGACAGTGTCACCACCTACGGCGAGCCGTGGAACATGAACTGACAACCGCTCTCCCAGCAACAGAACAGCCCCCGGAAAACCTCCGGGGGCTGTTCCGTTCCATCAGGTTTTGTCGGCGCTCGTCGTCTTCGCGGTGTCCGGGTCGGGACCGGTGCCGGGACCCGCACTGTGCGCGCCCGAGGATCCGTTGGTCTCGGCGAGGATGTTGCGGATCTCGGTGAGCAGGGTCAATTCGGTGTCCTGGGCCTGCTCGACTTCGCCCTTCCTGCGCAGCCGGTTGTAAGGCAGCACGACGAGGAAATACACGACGGCCGCCACCAGGATGAAGTTGATCGCAGCCGACAGCAGAACATTCAAATCGATCGTCTGCCCGCCGCCGATACCGATGCGCAGAATGCCGTAGTCGGAATCACCGCCCGCGCCGATGCGATTGATCAGCGGCTGGATGATGCTGTCGGTGAACTTGGTGACCAGCCCGGTGAACGCCGTACCGATGACCACCGCGACCGAAAGGTCGACGATGTTGCCTCTGGCGAGGAAATCCTTGAACCCCTTCAACATTTGTCTCAGATCCTCCCTGCCGTGGTGTGTGCTCGACAGTTACGCACGTTAGCTGCGTTGCGACCCGACAGCGGCGAAACGCCCCGAGTGAACGCTCGCCGTCAGTGCAGGGTGATCGTCACCGTCTCGACGAGTGTCGCGGCCGCCACCTCGTTGGCGGCGTGGGCGGGCAGCGCCACCAGGACCACGCGATCGGCCCCCGCGCCGGTGCCCGTGGGTTTTTCGGACACCAAGACCACGATCGCGTCGCCGGCCACCACCCGCGGCCGGGTGTCGGATTCACCGCTGGCCGCCAGCACGTCGACGACATCGCCCGGGCGGATCAGATCGAGCACCGCGGTCTCGTCGAGCGACACAGGCACGATGCGTGCTGTCGGACCCGCCGCCGCTTCGGCGAGTCTGGGCGTCAACAGTCGGACGTCGGTGAGCGCTTCGCCGCGGCGGACGGGACCGGCCAGCGTGGCGCCGACGACCGCCGAGACCTCCGACTGAACACCATCGGGAACCGTTGCGGCATCCAGCTTTTCGCGACGAACATCGTCGGCGGCCAGTTCGCTTCCCGGGCTCAGGTCGCGCGCGGCGACGACGGCGTCGACGTGTTGGTCATCGGGATCGGGACGCACCGCGGCAACGGCGGCCAGCACCACCAGAGCGCCCGCGGCGATACGGCGGGCCAGCACCGTGCGTGTCCAATCGGGCCGCAGGATCTCGGCGATTCGATGCAGCGGCGACGGGTTGAGCGAGTCCCCCATGCGGCCAAGGTAGGCAGCGCATCAAGGCAGTGGGCGAGAAACTCGCCGTCCTGTGGATAACTCGGAGCGTCAGCTCGACGCGGCGGCCGCAGCGGGGGAGCTGGACGAGCTCGAGGAGCCGCCGGACGAGCCGGCGCCCGCGGTGTCCGACGTTTTCTTCTCCGAGGAAGAACTCGACTCCGAGGAACCCGACCCGTTGCTGGAGCCGTTCGACGAGCTCTTGCCGGATTCGCGGCTGTCGGTGCGGTAGAACCCGCTGCCCTTGAACACCACGCCTACGTTTCCGAAGAGCTTGCGCAGGCGGCCGTCGCACTTCTTGCAGGTGGTCAGCGACGCGTCGCTGAACGCCTGGACTGCGTCGAACTTGTCGCCGCACTCGGTGCACGCATAGGAATACGTAGGCACGGGACCCCTCCCTGGTGGTCAAATCTGTTAGCACTCTACCGGCTCAAGTGCTAGAACCGCTACGTGGCGTGCGTCATTCCCGGCCGCGGCTCACGACCGAGGGCCACCAACCCGCGCCGCGGTGTCAGCGCATGGGTCATCGACACGTCATGCGGTTCGGCGGGCAGCCGGTCGACGAGCTCGTCGTCACGCACGATTGCCACGAGCCGCGCCGACCGCGACGCCAACCGCAGCGACCGGTCGTAGAAGCCGGCACCGCGGCCCAACCGCACACCGCTGCGATCGACCGCGAGCGCGGGAATCAACAACGTGGTGGCGACCGCGATGGCCTCGGGCGCCAGCCACGGTCCTTCGGGTTCACGAAGACCGAACCGCCCCTCCGCCAGAGCGCCGGGCACATACTCGCCCCACTGCAGAGGCTGCGGGATGCCCGCGGTGTCGTGCCTGGCGACCGGTAGCAGCACCCGCACACCGTGGCGGTGAAGAGAGTCGATCATCTCGGGGGAGCCGGGCTCGGAGCCGACCGGAACGTAGGCGCAGACGGTCGATTCGGTCGAGACGAGCGCAGTCACATGGCGGGTCAAGGCGTACGCATCGGCGTCGTGCTCGTGCGCGGCCAGGCTCCGGCGGGCCGCCAGAATCGAGGCGCGCATCTTCGTCTTGGTCGCGCTCACGTCATCTTCCCCAATCAGTCTCAACACACGCCCGACCTCGCAACGTTCAACCTGCCCATGGACGTTAGTGTGTGAACGATGACACGGCCTCTGGTCTCGATCCCCCACACGGCGGTGGTCCCCGCGGCGGGCTTGGGCACCCGATTCCTGCCGGCCACCAAGACGGTCCCCAAGGAGCTGCTGCCGGTCGTCGACACCCCGGGCATCGAACTCGTCGCCGCGGAAGCGGCCGAGGCGGGTGCCGAACGGCTGATCATCATCACATCCGAGGGCAAGGACGGCGTCGTCGCGCATTTCGTCGAGGATCTCGTGCTCGAGGGCACCTTGGAAGCGCGCGGCAAGCAGTCGATGCTGGAGAAGGTGCGACGCGCGCCGGCCCTCATCAAGGTCGAGTCGGTGGTGCAGGCCGAGCCGCTGGGCCTCGGGCACGCGGTCAGCTGTGTGGAACCGAAGCTGAGCCCTGAAGAGGACGCGATCGCGGTGTTGTTGCCCGACGACCTCGTGCTGCCGACCGGCGTGCTGGAGACCATGTCGAAGGTGCGCGCCAAGCGCGGAGGCTCGGTGCTGTGTGCGATTGAAGTGCCACGCGAGGAGATCAGCGCTTACGGCGTGTTCGACGTCGAACCCGTGTCGGACACGAACAACCCGAACGTGTTGCGCGTGAAGGGGATGTACGAGAAGCCGAAGGCCGAGGATGCCCCGTCGCCCTACGCCGCGGCCGGTCGATATGTCCTCGACCGGGCGATCTTCGACGCGTTGCGGCGGGTTCCACGCGGCGCAGGCGGTGAGATCCAGCTGACCGACGCCGTCGCGTTGCTCATCAACGAGGGGCATCCGGTGCATGTGGTCGTCCACCGCGGCTCTCGACACGACCTCGGAAATCCCGGAGGCTACCTCAAGGCTGCGGTTGACTTTGCGTTGAAGCGCGACGACTACGGGCCGGAACTCCGGCGGTGGTTGGTGGAGCGATTGGGGCTGATCGACTGCTGACAGCCCTGACGCATAGATAGGGGTGCAGTGCGTTCGGTCGAGGAACAGCAGGCACGAGTCGCGGCCGCGGCGGTGGCGCCGCGGCCGGTACGGGTGGCGATAGCCGAGGCGCAGGGGTTGATGTGCGCCGAAGAGGTGGTCACCGAGCGTCCGCTGCCCGGATTCGATCAGGCCGCGATCGACGGGTACGCGGTCCGCAGCGTCGACGTGCTCAGCGTCGGCGAGGCCGGCGACGCGGGAGACGGGGAGGAGACCTCCGACGGCGAAGTGAGCCTGCCGGTGATGGGGCTGATCGAGGCCGGAGCGCGCACCCCCAGCAGACTGCAGCCGCGCCAAGCCGCGCGCGTCCAGACCGGGGCCCCGATGCCGACGCTCGCCGACGCCGTGCTGCCGCTGCGCTGGACCGACGGCGGCGATGCGCGGGTGAGGGTGCTGCGTGGCGTGCGGTCTGGTGCCTACGTCCGGCGAACGGGCGACGACGTCCAACCCGGCGACGTCGCGGTGCGGTCAGGCACGATCATCGGGCCGGCGCAGGTCGGCCTGCTGGCCGCGGTCGGCAGGGAGCGTGTCCTCGTGCATCCGCGGCCGCGGTTGTCGGTGATGTGCGTGGGCGGCGAACTCGTGGACATCTCCCGCACGCCGGGCAACGGGCAGGTCTACGACGTGAACTCCTACGCGCTGGCCGCCGCAGGACGTGACGCGGGCGCCGAGGTCAACAGGGTCGGCATCGTCGACACCGACCCCAAGCGGCTGCGCGAAGTCGTCGAGGGTCAGCTCAACCGCGCCGAGGTGGTCGTCATCGCCGGGGCGGTCGGCGGAGCGGCCGCCGAGGGGGTCCGGGCCGTGCTCGCCGAATTCGGGGAGATGGAGGTGACCCGCATCGCCATGCACCCCGGCTCGGTGCAGGGGTTCGGCCAGCTGGGCCGCGACGGCGTTCCGGTGTTCCTCCTGCCCGCCAACCCGGTCAGCGCGCTGGTGGTGTTCGAGGTCATGGTGCGCCCGCTGATCCGGCTGTCGCTGGGCAAGCGGCATGCGCACCGGCGCATCGTGGCGGCCCGCACGTTGTCGCCGATCGAGTCGGTCGCGGGCAGGACGGGATATCTACGCGGTCAGCTCATGCGCGATCAGGACACCGGTGAATATCTCGTCCAGGCGCTCGGCGGCGCGCCAGGGGCATCGCACTTGCTGGCCACGCTGGCCGAGGCGAACTGTCTCGTCATCGTGCCCACCGAAGCCGAATCGGTTCGTACCGGCGAGATCGTCGACGTCGCATTCCTGGCACAACGCGGTTGATCCGCGCGGGTGTCGACGTGAACCTGTGGCGGTCGAGCTCGATACATCCGGGTTGGCCGATGTCGGCAGGTCCGCTGCGTGTGCCCGCCGGCGTGGTGCGGTTGCGTCCGGTCCGGCTGCGAGACGGTGCGCAGTGGAGCCGGCTGCGCCTGGCCGACCGCGCGCATCTGGAGCCGTGGGAGCCGGCCGCCGGTGTGGACTGGGAGACGCGACACGCGATCACGTCGTGGCCCTCGGTGTGTTCGGGGCTGCGGTCGGAGGCGCGCAAGGGCCGGATGGTGCCCTTCGTGATCGAGCTGGACGACCAGTTCTGCGGTCAGCTCACGATCGGCAACGTCACGCACGGGGCGCTGCGCTCGGCGTGGATCGGGTACTGGGTGGCCAAGGCGGTGAACGGCGGCGGGGTCGCGACCGCGGCCTTGGCGTTGGGGGTGGACCATTGTTTCGGTCCGGTCGGACTGCACCGGGTCGAAGCGACCGTGCGCCCGGAAAATGCAGCTAGCCGTGCGGTTTTGGCGAAGGTCGGCTTCCGGGAGGAAGGACTGCTGCGCCGCTATCTCGACGTCGACGGCGCCTGGCGCGATCACCTGCTGGTGGCCATCACGGTCGAAGAGGTCACCGGATCGGCGGCCGCCACACTGGTGCGGCAGGGACGCGCCGAGTGGACGTAGCCGCGGGTGATTTCGCGAGACGTACAACAGGGTCGCGAACCGCGGCGAAGCACCACCCTGGTGTACGTCTCGCGAAAGCCGAACGCCCTTGACTGTTACCAATGTGACATTTGTGACTGTTGGTGCTTGTCTTGTGCGAATTACAGGTGTGTAATTGCTTCGGCGCGCCGCCCACGGATGCGCAGGTCACAGACCTAGCCTTTAGGGGAAAGGAGCAGGCGACATGCCAAGCATCCCCCAATCTCTTCTGTGGATATCTCTCGTCGTTCTCTGGCTCTTCGTGCTCGTGCCGATGCTGATCAGCAAGCGCGACACCGTGCGCCGAACCAGTGATGTCGCGCTGGCGACGCGCGTGCTCAACAGCGGCCGAAACACGCGGCTGCTGAAACGGCGCGGTCCGGCGGCCGGTCATGCCAGCGATCCGGACTGGCGCCCGTCCGAAGAAGACCTCGACGAGGAAACCGAACCCGAACCCGAACCGGTGAGCCGAGCGGTCGTGCGCGCCGCCGCGGTCACCGTCGAGGAGAAGTCCGAACCCGACTACCTCGACGTCGATGTCATCGGCGAAGACTCCGGCGCCCTGCCTGTCGGGGCGTCGGACCGTCAGGAAGCCGAAAAAGAAGAGCTCACACTGCAATTCGACGAGCCGGCGGGCGAGACCGACGCGGTCGCCGAGGAGCAGGAAGCTGAGCCGGCGGACCTGGACGACGAGTACGAGACCGTCGACGATTCGTCCGGGCTGGAAGCGCCATCCGATGCTGATCTTCGGCTGGCCGACTCGTTGTCGGAGGCGCGCCGGCGCAGGCATGAGTCCAAGACCGCGGCCGCGGTGAGCGAGCGCAAGTACCGGTTCCGCAAGCGGATGCTGACGGCGCTCGGCGTGCTGTTGGTGGCCTCAGCCACCGCGGCGTTCACGCTGAGCCCGACGTTGTGGTGGCTGTGTGGGGCGGTCAGCGGTTTCACCGTGCTGTACCTGGGCTACTTGCGGCGGCAGACCCGGATCGAGGAGCGGCTGCGTCGCAGGCGTGCGCAACGCATCGCCCGCTCGCGGCTGGGCGTGGAGAACACCGATGACCGCGAGTTCGACGTGGTGCCGGCCCGCTTGCGGCGGCCGGGGTCGGTGGTGCTGGAGATCGACGACGAGGATCCGATCTTCGAGCATCTGGACTACGCGCCGTTCGCGCGGCACTTCGACCTGCCGCGGGCCGCGGGGCAGTAGCCCGTGCAGGACGGCCGTCGATTTTCGGCGGCCGTCCGATGACTGGTAGCCTGCTACCGGTATCAGGGGCTATGGCGCAGTTGGTAGCGCGACTCGTTCGCATCGAGTAGGTCAGGGGTTCGATTCCCCTTAGCTCCACAGAGTTCGATCAGGTCAGAGCTGACGCTTTCCGCCAGGCGCGATTGCTCAGCAATCGCAGCCCGTTCAGTGCGACGATGATCGTCGACCCCTCGTGGCCCGCCACGCCGAGCGGCAGCGGAAGATGGCCGAACACATCCCACAAGACGAGCGCCACGATGAACGTCGCTGCGATGACGAGGTTGGCCAGCACGATGCGCCGGGCCCGACGTGCCAACGCCACGACAGCCGGGATCGCCGCGAGTTCGTCTCGGACCGTGACGACATCAGCGGTCTCCAGGGTGAGGTCTGCGCCGTTGCGCCCCATGGCTATTGAGCTGTGCGCGGCCGCCATGGCCGGTGCATCGTTGATCCCGTCGCCGACGAACAGTACGCGCTCCTCGTCGGCCTGCAATCGCCGCACGATGGTGACCTTGTCGTCGGGTAGCAGGCCGGCGCGCACATCTGCGATGCCGACCCTGGCGGCCAGACGCTCCGCTGCACGCGGTGAATCCCCGGTCAACAGCACGGGTGGCCTCGATGTGATCGCGGCGATGTCGCGCACAACTTCGTCGGCGCACCGCCGCACGGTGTCGTCCAGGCCGAGCACGCCGATGGCGCTGCCGTCGACGGCAACCATGACGGCGGTGGTTCCGCGGTTTTCGAGGTGATCCACGACCGGCGGTGTGGCGGAAAGCGATCGCGCGCTACAGACTTCGATCGTCTGCCCCGCGACGCGGGCGTGTACGCCGCGGCCGGGTAGCGCCCGAAAGTCGGTGGCGTCCGGCAGTCTGAGGCCGCGGGTTCGGGCGGCTTCGACGATGGCGCGACCGAGAAGATGTTCGCTGAACTGCTCTGCGCCGGCTGCGATCCGCAGTACATCGTCCTCGGTGTAGCGATCGTCGATGGGAGTGACGCTGGTGAGTTGCGGTGTGCCCGTGGTCAATGTGCCGGTCTTGTCGATGGCGATCTGACTGACATCGGCAAGGTGCTCCAATGCCACGGTCGATTTGATGAGCACGCCGTTTCTTCCGGCGGTGGCGATGGCTGACAGAAGCGGCGGCATGGTCGCCAACACCACGGCACACGGGGACGCGACGATCATGAACGTCATCGCCCGGAGCAGCGTGGACCGCAGATCGGCGCCCAGTAGCAAGGGGATCGCGAACAGCGCGAGGGTCGCAACGACGACTCCGACCGAGTAGCGCTGTTCGATCTTCTCGATGAACAGCTGCGTCTTGGCCTTGGTGGCGGACGCTTCGGCGACAAGGGCAACGATGCGAGCGACCACCGTGTCGGAGGGGTCCTTGGTGACGCGGATATGCAGCGCGCCCGTGCCGTTGAGGCTGCCCGCGAACACCTCGTCACCGACCGACTTGCTCACCGGCAGCGGTTCACCGGTGACCGATGACTGGTCGACATCGGATGCACCGACGACAACGAGTCCGTCGGCGGAAAGACGTTCACCGGGGCGCACGCTCACGGTGTCGCCGACCCGGAGATTCTCGGCGTTGACCGCTTCCTCGAAACCGTCGGAGTCGATGCGCACGGCGCGATCCGGTGCGAGATCGAGCAGACCCTTCACCGAATCCTCTGTGCGTTTGGTGGCCGCATCCTCCAGCGCTCCCGAGGTGGAGAAGATGACGATCAGCAGGGCGCCGTCGAAGATCTGACCGATGCTCGCCGCGCCTACGGCCGCGACCACCATGAGCAGATCGACATCGAGTGTGCGGGCGCGCAGTGCTTGTACGCCGGCCCACGCCGACGACCACCCGCCGGTGAGATAACAGGCCAAAAACGCCGCCCACGACAGCCCCGCTGGAGCCTCTGCCAACTGGGCCGCCAGGCCCACCATGAACAAGACGAGGGCGGCGGCAGCCCACCTCACCGAACTCACCGACCACACGCCCGCCAAGGTGAACTGCGTCGTGCGAGCGTCGGAGGTGAGCTCGTTGCGCACGACCGTGGTGGCCATCGATCCCTCCACTGGTAGGTGATTCATCGGCACATCTAAACATGTAGAACTCTACATGTATCGATCGCGTCGAAGACCCGTGCTTCAATTGAGGGCATGGGCCACGGAGTCGGCGGCAGGGTGACACCGCCAGCCACGCTCGACGCAGCCTCGGCGGGCAAGATCGCCGAAACGTTGCAAGCCCTCGCTTCGCCGAACCGTCTGATGATCCTGACCCGGCTGCGTGAGTCCCCTTGTTCGGTCGGGGAGTTGTCCACCGCGGTCGGAATGGAGCAGCCGGCGGTATCCCACCAACTCCGGCTCCTACGCGCACTTGGGCTGGTCGCGGGTGACCGGCAGGGTCGCAGCGTCGTCTATCGGCTCTACGACAATCACGTCGCGCAGCTCCTCGACGAGGCGGTCTATCACATCGAGCATCTACGCCTCGGCGCGACCGACACCTCGGCCTGAGGCCGAATTCGGTCGCGGTCGCCGCGCCCTGAATCGCCGTTTACTTTCCTGCCCGGCGGGGCACAGTTGGCGGCAGTGGGCGGCGATCGGTGAGGGTTGCATCGGCGTCGCCCGCGAGGCGGTCAGCGGGGTCAACCTCTTTGTTGAGCAGACAGCTCTGCCTCGCTGCCCGTCGCCCGCGCGTTCGGTTACTTGCTCGCAGTCGTGGCCAGGCCGCCGTCGACGGGGATGATCGCGCCGGTGAGAAACGCACCCGCCCGGCTGGCGAGAAACACCGCGATGCCGGCCATGTCGTCGTCGCGCCCGATTCGGCGCAGCGGCGCCGAAGCCGCGATCTGATCGCCGAACGCGTCGAGGGTCGCGGCCATCATCTTCGACGGGAACGCCCCTGGCGCAACGGCATTGACCGTGATGTGCTGGGGGCCCAATTCGCGGGCCAGCACGCGGGTGAGGTGATGAACGGCGGCCTTGCTGGCACTGTAGGAGTAGGTCGGCAGCTCGGGCACGCGGATGCCGTCGACGCTGCCCAGGTTGATCACGCGGGCGGGATCGTCCGCGGTTGCGGCGGCGCGAAGCGCGGGCAGCAGCGCCTGGACGAGCCAGAACGGCGACTTGACGTTGACATTGAGGATCTTGTCCCACGCGGAATCGGGGAAACTCTCCAGCGGCTCACCCCACGTGGCGCCCGCGTTGTTGACGAGGATGTGCAACGGCTCGCCACCGCCGGTCACCTCCTCGGCCAGCCGTACGCACTCGTCGTGTCGTGAGAGATCGGCGGGAATGGCCCGTACATCGCCGAACCGGGACAGTTCGGCCTGCGCGCGTTCGCAGGCCTCGGCCTTTCGCGAGCTGATCACCACGCTGGCGCCGGCCTGCAGCAGCCCGCGACTCATCATCACTCCGATGCCGCTCGTGCCACCGGTGACGACGGCGCGCTTGCCGGTAAGGTCGAAAAGTTCTGTATGCGTGCTGAACTGACCGTCACTCATCGACAAGGGCCTCCATCATCGCCGTGGCGGCGCGCGAGGCCGCCCCGCTAGAGACTAGAAGATCAGCCCGGCCGCCTTGCCGGTGGCCGCGGCGAACCGGTCCTGGACGTCCTCCCAATTCACCACGTTCCAGAACGCCTTGACGTAGTCGGCTTTCACGTTCTTGTACTGCAGGTAGTACGCGTGCTCCCACATATCGACCTGCAGTAGGGGGATGATGCCCAGCGGGACGTTGGCCTGCTGGTCGTAGAGCTGGAAGGTGAGCAACCGTTGTCCGAGGCTGTCGTAGCCGAGCACACCCCAGCCGGAGCCCTGCAGGCCGTTGGCGGCAGCGGTGAACTGTGCCTGGAACTTGTCGAACGACCCGAACTGGTCGTCGATCGCGGCCGCCAGCTCTCCGGTCGGCTTGTCACCGCCGTTGGGTGAGAGGTTCTTCCACCAGATCGTGTGGTTGACGTGCCCACCGAGGTGGAACGCGAGGTTCTTCTCGTTGAGGAAGATCGCGGCATGGTCACCGTTGGCGCGGGCCTCTTCGAGCTTGGCGATCGCGTCGTTGACGCCCTTCACATAGGCGGCGTGGTGCTTGCCGTGGTGAATCTCGTTGATCTGGCCCGAGATGTGCGGCTCCAGGGCGCCGTAATCGTAGTCGAGGTCAGGCAGTGAGTACTCGGCCATGAACTTCCTTTCTGACGGGCCCGACG
The DNA here is from genome assembly GCF_001500025.1 of Mycobacterium sp. IS-1590. Classification (GTDB taxonomy): domain Bacteria; phylum Actinomycetota; class Actinomycetes; order Mycobacteriales; family Mycobacteriaceae; genus Mycobacterium. Next base: position 106,640 of record NZ_LQIW01000004.1, read on the forward strand.
CGCTGTGTTTCCTGGGTGGATTTCGCGGATGGCTTCGGCGTCGCGCGCAAGGGCCTCCGCGAGCCTAGGCGGCGAGCCTGATATCTGTCTAGGTGTTCAGATGTTGTGCTATTTTGGTGTTGCGGGCGGCCGCGGAGTACATCGATGCAGCACATCATGTAGCGACTTGTCTTCCGGCGGGTGGCGGAGCGACGCGGCCGGCCCGCGCCACCTCCACGATTTGCTGATCAATCGATTGGGTGGTTGCCGCCCGATCGCCGCGGCTCGTGGCGACCCGCTCGGCTTCTTGCTCGCGGTGACGACCAGCCCGTAGCCTCGTGAGGTGGCCGGGCTGACCGGCGTTCGCGCCGACGAACTCACTGCGCTGGGAATTTTCGGTGGTTATCGGGCCGAGGATCTCGTAGCGCTCGCGGCACAGCTGACGCCCCTGAACGCCGCCTCCGGCCAGGTGCTCATGCATCAGGGCGAACTGGCGCTGTCCTTCTTGTTGATCGGCGCCGGCGCTGCCGAGGTCACGCACGTCGGAGACGACGGTCACGACACCGTCGCCAGGCTGATGCCGGGCATGATCGTCGGCGAGATCGCACTGCTGCGCGACACGACCCGCACCGCGACGGTGATCGCCACCGAGCCGGTGCGCGGTTGGGTCGGGGGGCGCGAGGCGTTCGCGACCCTGCTCGAGATCCCGGGCATGCTCGACCGGTTGTTGAGCACCGCCCGACAGCGCCTCGCCGCCTACGTCAGCCCCGTTCTGGTCCGGATGCGTGACGGAACGCAGTTGTTCCTGCGCCCGGTGCTGCCGGGTGACCGCGAGCGGACCTCCCAGGGTCCCGTCGAATTCTCCAGCGAGACGCTGTACCGGCGGTTTCAATCTGCGCTCGTTCCGAGCAGGTCGCTGATGCGCTACCTGTTCGAGGTCGACTACGAGCACCACTTCGTCTGGGTGATGACAGACGGCCCCGACGGACCGGTGGTTGCAGATGCGCGGCTTGTTCGTGACGAACTGGATCCGGCCGTCGCCGAGGTCGCGTTCCTCGTCGCTGACGCCTACCAGAACAAAGGTATCGGATCGTTCCTCGTGGGTGCGCTCGCGATAGCCGCGAAAGTCCTTGGCGTCCAACAATTCACTGCACGCGTTCTCGCCGAGAACTATGCCATGCGCACCATCCTCACCCGTCACGGCGCGCACTGGCAGCGAGACGACCTCGGGGTGGTGACCACGACCATCGACGTGCCCCGCCCGGCCGATCCGCCGTTCTCGGCGGAATTGACCAGGCAGATCCGCGCTATGACCTCTCAGGTCGTGCGGGCGGTCGGTTGATGCGCGTTCCGCTGTCCAAAGACACCCGGCTGTGCATCTCGCTGGCGGGCCGGCCGAGCAACATCGGCACCCGGTTCCACAACTACCTCTACGACCTGCTCGGCCTCGACTTCATCTACAAGGCTTTCACCACAACGGATATCGCCGCGGCGATCGGCGGGGTGCGAGCCCTGGGCATCCGCGGGTGTTCGGTCTCGATGCCGTTCAAGCAGGACGTGCTGGCGCTGGTCGACGAGATCGAGCAGTCGGCCCGCTCCATTCGCGCCGTCAACACCATCGTCAACGATGACGGTCGGCTCACCGCATCGAACACCGATTACCTTGCGGTGCAGACTCTTATCGCCGAGCACGGGTTACAGCCGGCGCAGTCCGTGTTCGTGTACGGCAGCGGTGGGATGGCCAGTGCGATCGCGGCCGCGTTCCGCGACCTCGGATTCGACCGCGGCACGATTGCGGCCAGGAATGCCGAGACCGGACGTTCACTGGCCGACAGGATCGGCTATGACTACCTCGCCGAGGCCGGTGAGTGCACCGCGGACATACTGGTCAACGTCACCCCGGTGGGGATGGCCGGTGGCCCCGAAGCCAACGCAATCGCCTTCGGCGAAGAGGCTATCGCCAACGCGCACACCGTCTTCGATGTGGTCGCAATGCCGTCCGAGACGCCGCTCATCAAGGCGGCGCGCGAGGCGGGCGTCGGCGTGATCACCGGCGCTGAGGTGATCGCGCTGCAGGCCGCCGAGCAGTTCGAGCGTTATACCGGGGTTCGGCCGACGGACGAACAGGTCATGGCCGCGTCCGCGGTCTCGCGCGCCTGAGTCAGGGCGTGATCTTGGTCTGTTCGTCGATGACGGACGTCGCGTCCATCAGGGCCATCATCTGATCCTCGCGACCGTCGGCGTTGAGTTGCAGGACATACAGCCCGTCCTGCCCGGGGATGACGACGGTCTTCTGTGCGATCGCCCGTAGCACACCGTCTTTGGTGTAGGTACCGCCGATCTGCACCGCTTCGAAATCGGAGAGCGTGGACGGTGAACCCTCCTGCGCGCCGTCATATCCGGGGAGGTTCTTGATCTCGCCGGGAGCGAATTCGAGGATCTTCGCGGGGTCGACGTTGCCGGTCAGCTTCGACACCAGCGCGATGATGGTCGGAGGGTCCTCGGCCATGGCGGGGTCATCGGAAACTATCGCGCCCCAAGCCCATTCGGGTGTGCGCGGCCCGGCATCGCTCCAGCCGGGTGGGAACGGCAGGTCGATGGTCGGTGAGCCGGGGTCGCCGCGCTTGACCGGGGTCTCCGTGATGTCGTTCTCGCGGATGTAGTCGACGATCGTGTAATTGGCGCCCTGCGCTTGAGGTGACGTGGTTGGTGCGGGCGAGGCGCTGGTTTCCGATGTGGTGGTTTGTTCTGAGGTCGTCGTATCGGACGTCGCCTCACCGTCGGTGTCCGAGCTGCAGCCGGCAAGGCCGAGCCCGAGTGCCACGGCCGCGACCGCGACGATGCCGGCCCTCATAGACGTGCCCATTTGCTCCTCCATCGATATGGTTGCGCCGTAGCCTACGGTGCCCGTCGGTGTTTGCGGTCAAAAACGCGCGTAACAGCGGTTACGCGCTTGTTACCGTTCGGAACAATATTTTGCTACGGCGTCTCCGCGTGGTTAGCTGGAACGAGGTTTTTGCGTAGCAGCGGCGAGGGGTGAGAGGGAGAGGCGATGCGAGGGCAGGGTGCGCGACTGAAGACGACACTGCGTTCGCTGGGGGCGATGGTCCTGGCGGTGTTCGCGGCGATCGCGGTGGCGGTGGCATGGACGACCGCAACCGCGGTCCAGCTGGCGGCGAGCGCGTTGATCATGGGGGGCACGGAGCACCCCTTGACCTCCCCTCCGGATGACCCCGCCTACATCAGCCAGTACTTGAGCAATGCCGTCATGGGATTCATCAACCCTGCTGCGGGAGCGCCCACCGCTGCCGACGGCGGCCCCATCGACGACATCGACAACGACGTCTACGCGGTCGTCTATCCCGCGGCGTTTTTCCCGGTGTTCGGCAGCCAGACTTTCGATGATTCGGTGAACGAAGGGGTGGAGAGCCTGGAGGGGTGTGTTCGCGGGAGCTCGGACTGCGTTTACAACCCCGATGCCAGTTACGACGTGGAGAACCCGCTGGGGCCCGAACCCGCCGCCCCGTCCGCCTTTGAGGACTACGTCATCTTCGGCTACTCGCAGAGCGCCGTGGTGGCTTCGCTGGTGAAGAGGGAACTGATTGCTGATCCCAGGGATCCGGAGAATCCCGCTGACGAAGCTCCCCAGACGTCGTTCTTCCTGCTGGCCAATCCGATGCGCCCCAACGGCGGCATCCTGGCGCGCGGCCCCGAAGGCCTCACGATCCCGATCATCGGCATCACCTTCTACGGCGCGACCCCGACGAACTCCTGCGAGGCTGGCGGGGAGTGCATGCCGACGGTCGACGCCGCAGCACAGTACGATCTTCTCGGCGGCGACGCACCCGCCAGCCTCACCAACGTGCTGGCCATCGCCAACTCACTGGCGGCCTACTACTACCTCCACGGCGATCTGCAGAACGAGAACTTCGACGATGCCGTCTACCAAGGCTCTTACGGCGACACCGACTACTACCTCTATCCGGCCGAACGGCTGCCGATCCTGATGCCGTTCGAAGCGTTCGTGCCCTCGCCGATCCTGACGGCCCTGGATGCACCGCTGCGGGTGCTGATCGAGGGAGCCTATGCCCGCGACGTGAATCCGGGTGTCGCGACGAAGGTGGGTCTGCTTCCGTTCCGGAACCCGATCCAGACTGCGATCAACTTGGTGAAGTCGATCCCGACCGGTCTCGACGATGGGATCGAGGAGATCACCGGCGACCGCCCGCTGGGCACCGAGGAGACGACGAGTCCCTACGGCGTCGGCGGACCCGAGCTTCCCGACCCACCAGAAGACACCGCTATGAGGACGATGTCGTGGGCGCACTCAGGAAACGCCGACCTGGACGAGGGGAACGTCGTCGAAAACCTGCCGCCCACGAGTGAGCTCGAGTCCTCCGAAGGTCAGGTCCAGCAGGATCCGTTGGGACAGCAGCCGATTCAGGTCATCGCCAACCCGACACCGCCCGGCGGCGAGGCAACCACGAAGCAACCCGAGGAAGTGGTTGTCAAGGAGGGCATCGACGCCACGGGCGCCGAGAAGACCCGGAACGGTGCCCTCACCGGCAAGGCGCCGAGGGTCGGCCTCAAACCCACGCTGCCCAAGCTGAACGTCCCGAAGTTGCCGAAGCTGCGCGGACCAATCGGTTTCGACTCTCCGGTGCGGCTGGGCCCGTCACCCGCGAACCGGCCGGATCGGACCGGAACGGGAGCAAACCAGACGGATGCGGAGCCGGACAACCCGCCTGCCGGCGGTGAGGCGGGCGGCGACTCCGAGGCCGAGGGCGCCGCGGCCTGACGGCGTCAGCGGGAGCAGTTGAGCGAGACGGTGATCGACCTGCTCACCACGACCGTGATGAACTCCCGATCCTCGCCCTTGCCGACCGCGAACGTCTGAGTGACCTCCTGTGGGTTCCGCACGCTGGTGACGATGCACTCGCTGATCGGGCCGCTGCCGACCCGGTCGATGACGACGTCATAGCCCTGGTCCTCCAGCTCGGCGATGGTCCGCGGAGCGTCGCCCGGCTGCACCGGCTGCGCGGCGGCGACCCCCGCGGGCACCACAATGACGCCCGCCACCGCTGCTGTTGCTGCCAGACTTCGAAGAGCACCCATGACAGCCTCCATTCATGAGGGTCGATGCCACTACTTGTTGATCGCTGGTGGGCCGCCAGGCGTTGCATCGTCGCGGCCGCCGGCATGGCCCTGACGATCTGCGCCGGCGCGTGCGGAAACGATCCCGGTCCACCCGCGGCCGACGAGTCGTCATCCGAGAAACCCCCGCACGTCAACCCGGCCAGAATCGACCGGACGCGCACGGCCCTGCCCGCCGGATACGAGGTCACCGATCTCGTCGCCCCCGTCGGCCCGGTCACCGCGTGGGGATACGGCGCCCACTGGACCACCGACCCCGAGCGGTGTGCCGCGCTGGCCGACCCCGCCGCGGGCGCGATCCGCACCGACGGCTGGTCGGCGTCGGGACCCGGCGGCATCGTGTACGCCGTCGTCGCCGCCGCGCCGGGGGATCTCGACCCGACGGCGATCGACGAGTGCGGGCGATGGACCATGTCGGGCGGACGCACCACGGGGACCGTCACGCTCGAACCCGCCCCGGTCATCGACGCGGCATCGACCATCGCGATGGCGACGTCGAGCAGAACCGTCGTCGAAGGCGGCACCGAAACGCTGTCGCACGCCGAGACCGTCACGGCGTACCTCGGTGACCATGTCGCCTTCGTCGCAGTCGTCACCGACCCCGGCTCGCCCAATCCCCAACTCGGTCCGGATTTCGCCGCCCATCTGATGACCGAAACGGTGTCCGCGTTACGGGGCTGAGCCGTCGTTGCCCGGTACATTGTGCGGCGATGTCGAACAGGGCGATGGGCGCGGTGGTGTGTGCCGCTGCGCTCACGGCGTGTGCGACCGGTCAACCAGGTGGCGATCTGTCGCGTGCCGACATCGGGCGCGTCAAGGATGTGCGCACGAGCTTCGGGCCCGACTTCAAGGTCACCGATGTCGGCCCGACCGGTATCGATCCGAGACTGCTGTCACGGCAGGAACTGCCGAAGGGCATGACATTCGAGCCTCCCGACTGCGCGTCGTTCGCCAATCGGCAGATGCTGCCCGAAGGGGCGAAGGGCAACATGGCTGCGACGACGGCCGAGGGCGAGGGCAACCGGTTCATCACGATCGCCGTCGAGACGTCGGACACCGCATCGGTCAACGCGCCCGGCGAGAACTGCCGCAAGGTCGGGTTCGCCGGCGGTGCGATGCGCGGGCTGGTCGAGGTGGTCGAGGCGCCGCAGATCGAGGGTGCGCAGACGCTGGGAACTCACCGCGTGGTGCAGACGACGGTGGACGGTAAGCCCCGCACCGGCGAGCTCTACAACTACCTCGCCAGCTTCGGTCCGTTCCTGGTGATCGTCACCGCGAACCCGTTGGTGCTGCCCGACAAACCCGTCGCGAAGGTCGACACGCAGCGCGCCCGTGACCTGCTGGTCTCGGCGGTGAACGCGGTCAGGGCCTAGCGAACGTCGTGCGGACGGAACTGGATGCTGATCCGAACGCCCACCGGACGCGCCGTCTTGGGGATGGCGTGCTCCCACGTGCGCTGACACGACCCGCCCATCACGAGCAGATCGCCGTGCGCGTGCTGCAGGCGTAGCGACTTGCCGCCGCCGCGTGGCCGCAGCGCGAACGTCCTGGTCGCGCCGAGCCCGACGATCGCGACCATGGTGTCCTCGGTGCTGCTGCGACCGACCGTATCGCCGTGCCAGGCGACGCTGTCGTCACCGTCGCGGTACAGGCACAGCCCGGCCGTGGTGAAGGGCTCACCGAGTTCACCCGCGTAGGCGTCGTTGAGGCGACGGCGAAGTTGCTTGAGGCGCGGATGCGGTGGCGGATCGTCGACCAGGTTATGGAAGCTGACCAGGCGGGGGACATCGACGACGCGGTCGTACATCGGCCGACGCTCCGCACGCCACGGGATCACCTCGGACAGCTCGGTGAACAGCGAATCGGCATCGTCGAGCCACCCGGATCGGAAGTCGATCCAGGCCCCGTTGCCGAGATGGCGGCGTTCGGCGTGCTCGAACAGCGAGCTCTGCAGCGCCAGCTCCATGTCCGCGATTCTATCGCACAAGCGTTCGATGCATCAGAGCCGCACCGCGCCCGGTCCGTGTTCGGCGAGCACGTCTCCGGGGTTGGTCAGGGCACACGTCTTCAGGCTCAGGCAGCCGCAGCCTATGCAGCCGGTCAGGTTGTCGCGCAGGCGTTGCAGGTGCAGGATGCGGTCGTCGAGGTCTTGACGCCAGCCCGCCGACAACCTCGCCCAGTCCTTACTCGTCGGCACCCTGTCGGCGGGCAGGGTGGCCAGCGCTTCTCGTATGCGGGACAAGGGGATTCCCAGCCGCTGCGACATCCGGATGAATGCGACGCGTCGTAACGTCTCTCGCGCATAGCGACGTTGGTTACCCGGGGTGCGCCGGCTGTGGATGAGGCCTTCGCGCTCGTAGAAGTGCAGTGCCGAAACGGCGACACCGCTGCGAGCCGACATCTCGCCGGGAGTCAGCTCGTGAATCAACTCCATAACATCAACCATAGTTGAGGTGGAATCGCGGGTTACGGTGCTAGATGTGACGTTGGGCTGCGACTCCGAGGTGGGTCGGCTGACTGCGGCCATTCTGCATCGGCCCGGTGCCGAGTTGCAGCGGTTGACGCCCCGCAACAACGATGCGCTGCTCTTCGACGGGCTGCCCTGGGTGGCCAGGGCGCAGGCCGAACACGACGCGTTCGCCGCGTTGTTGGCCGACCGGGGCGTCGAGGTGATGCTGCTCGCCGATCTGTTGACCGAGGCGCTGGCGCACAGTGGCGCGGCACGGATGCACGGGATCGCGGCCGCGGTCGACCCGCGACGGTTGGGTCTGCCGCTGGCGCAGGAACTTTCGGCGTACCTTCGCTCGCTGGAGCCCGCGCCGCTGGCCCACGTGCTGATGGCGGGCATGACGTTCAACGAGTTGCCGCTCTCGGGTGCCGAGCTGTCGTTGGTGCGGCGGATGCATCACGGAGGCGATTTCGTCATCGATCCGCTGCCGAATCTGCTGTTCACCCGCGACTCGTCGTTCTGGATCGGGCCGAGGGTGGCGATCACGTCGCTGGCGCTGCCGGCGCGGGTGCGCGAAACCTCGCTGACCGACGTCATTTACGCCCACCACCCGAGATTCCTCGGGGTCCGGCGGGCCTACGAATCGCGGTCGGCGCCCGTCGAGGGAGGAGACGTGCTGCTGCTCGCGCCGGGTGTCGTGGCGGTGGGAGTGGGGGAGCGGACCACCCCTGCGGGAGCGGAAGCGTTGGCGCGCAGCCTGTTCGACGATGATCTGGCCCAAACGGTGCTGGCGGTGCCGATCGCGCAGTCGCGCGCGCAGATGCACCTGGACACGGTGTGCACGATGGTCGACGTCGACGCGGTCGTGATGTACCCGCCGGTCGTGGATTCGTTGTCGGCGTTCACGATTCACCGCGATGGCAATGGCGGAGTGCTCATCGACGACGAGGTGCCGTTCGTCGACGCCGCCGCCAAGGCGATGGGTATCGACCGGTTGCGCGTCATCGCCACGGGGCTGGACCCGGTGACGGCCGAGCGCGAACAGTGGGACGACGGCAACAACACGCTCGCGCTCGCACCGGGTGTGGTCATCGCCTATGAGCGCAACGTCGAAACCAATGCGCGCTTGGCCGACGCCGGTATCGAGGTGCTGCCGATCCAAGCGTCCGAACTGGGCACCGGCCGCGGCGGCCCGCGGTGCATGTCGTGCCCGGCCGGCCGCGACCCCCTGTAGCGCCGCGAGTCAACGCTCGGGCCCGTGTGCTTCGCGAGACGTACACCAGGGCCGTTGAATCCGCGCGATCACGACCCTGGTGTACGTTTCGCGAGGGGAAACCACCCGCGACGCTCGGCGGCCTCCCGCAGTCTGTGCAAAATGAGCCCGCGGCTGTGCTCCTTGACCACGTGAATGTCCAGCCAACCGAGACACTCCACGAGCGCGTTGCGGCCGATGTCGTGAACGAATCGGCGCCGCTCCGTCTGATGCTGTTCACCGTCGTAATCCAAAGCGATCATCGGTTCGTCCCAACCCATGTCGAGGAACGCCTCAGCGACGCCGTCGCTGACGCGGATCTGAGTACGAGGCCGCGGATACCCTGCGTCGACGACGAGAAGTCGCAACCACGTCTCTTTGGGCGACTGAGCGCCGCCGTCCATCAGATCCAGTGCGATGCGAGCACGCTTCATCCCTCGCCAGCCGCGATAACGCTCGAGAAGCGGTGCGACGTCGTCAACGGTCAGGCCGGTCGCCGCTGCCAGTGCGTCGAGATGCCTGACCGCCAGGTCGCGACTGAGGTGTCGCGCCAGATCCAGCGCCGTGCGTGCCGGCGTCGTCACCGCAAGGTCCCCGATCGCACAGACCTCGTCCCAGTCGATCCGTTCATTTCGGATGACCACTCCCCGCCGTGGACGCTCCCGCGGGCCGATCATGTCGATCGGTGTGTCGGGGCTTACCCATTGGGCTCCGTGCAGTGAAGCCGCAGCACGCCCGGCCACGATGCCGCGACGATCCGTCCACAGCCAGGCAGCATGTGCGTCGAGTTCAACCGACGGTGCCGCACCGCGGGGCACGTAGACGCGTGGCTTGACGCGCTTGTAGCGCGAACGCAACTGGCCTCGCGTCAGGCCCCTGCCGAGTAGTTCGCGGCCGACGAATGCTTCTTCCATGCGACGGATGCTGGCCGGAAGCGCTGACAATTCTGTCCCCGATTCGCGAGGCGTACACCACGGCTGTGGATAACTCGCCCACACGACCCTGGTGTACGTCTCGCGAAAAACCGGCAGGGACCTCAACGCCAGGACGGCAGCCAGATCTGCATGTTCCAGGTGTTCTGCGATATCGGGATGCCGGTCAGGATGGGGTACATCCACGCGAAGTTCGTCAACACCAGCGCGACATAGCAACTCACCGCGATCAGCCCGAGCGTCCGGCGTTCGGAGTTCTGGTTCGGCTTGTGCAGGATGTCGCCGAGGATCAACGCGATCATCATCACCAGGAACGGCGCCATCGTCGCCGCGTAGAAGAAGTACATCTGGCGGTCGATATCGGCGAACCAGGGCAGAAAGCCCGCGCTGTAGCCCACCAGCGCGACGCCGTATCGCCAGTCGCGCTTGACGAATGCCCGCCACACCGCCCACCCCAGCACCGGCACCGCCAAGAACCACATCGCGGGCGTGCCGACCAGCAGCACGGCCTTCACGCACGACTGCGCCCCGCATCCGGGCACGTCCTGGTTGTCGATCGCATAGAGCACCGGGCGCAACGACATCGGCCACGTCCACGGCTTCGACTCCCACGGATGGTGGTTGCCGTCGGCGTTGGTCAATCCGGAGTGGAACCGGTACGCCGCATACGTGTAGTGCCACAGCGAGCGCAACGAATCGGGAATCGGCAACACACTGTCCGGGCCGATCGACTGCCCGACTTCGTGCCGGTTGATGGCCGTCTCCGAGGCGAACCACGGCGTGTACGACGCGAGGTACACCCCGAACGGGATGAGCACCAACGCGTACAGCGACGGTCCCAGGTCGCGGCGAAAAGCGCCCAGCCACGGCCGCGGGACGCGGTACTGACGCCGCGCGAGGATGTCGAAGACCATGGTCATGACGCCGAAGAACGCGACGAAGTACACGCCCGACCACTTTGTGGCGCAGGCCAATCCGAGCAACACTCCCGCGCCGAACCGCCACCACCGCACCCCGAGCCTGGGCCCCCACACCGTCTCGCCGATGCGGCCCTCCAACAGCGCGATGTGCATGCGCTCGCGTACCTGGTCGCGGTCGACGATCAGGCATCCGAACGCGGCCACCACGAACGTCACGAGGAATCCGTCGAGCAGCGCGGTCCGCGAAGCCACGAAGCTGACCCCGTCGGCGATCACCAGCAGTCCCGCGATGCCACCGACCAACGTCGAACGGCTGATGCGTCGGGTGATCCGCGCGACCAGGATCACCACGATCACCCCGCACACGGCGCCGGAGAACCGCCAGCCCAACCCGTTGTACCCGAACAGCGCCTCGCCGATCGCGATCAACTGCTTGCCGACCGGCGGATGCACCACCAGGCCGTAGCCCGGGTTGTCCTCGACGCCGTGGTTGTGCAGCATCTGCCAGGCCTGCGGCGCGTAGTGCTTCTCGTCGAAGACGGGCGTGCCTGCGTCGGTCGGCGATCCGAGATTGAGGAACCGCGTCACCGCGGCCAGCGCGGCGATGACGGCGGTCATCACCCAGCCCTGCAGCCGGTCGACCGGTCCGAAATCCGCCGCGGGTACCTGTGGTGCTGGGCTGATGACCGGGACCGCTCGCGGCGCTTTGGTGGCGGGGGCGGTCACGAGTGCGATCGTAGGCTGTCGGCATGAGCCCCGGTCGACTGCTCATCGGCGCCACGCCGCTGGGCCAGCCCTCCGACGCCTCCGCGCGGCTGGTCAGCGCGCTGGGCGGCGCCGACGTCATCGCCGCCGAGGACACCCGCCGGATCCGCACGCTGGCCCAGGCCCTCGAGGTGAGGCTGACCGCGAAGGTGGTCAGCCTCTACGACCAGAACGAGGCGTCGCGGATCGCGGGCCTGCTCGACGCGATCCGGTCGGGCGCGACGGTGCTGCTGGTCAGCGACGCCGGTATGCCGCTGATCAGCGACCCCGGCTATCGCCTTGTGGCGGCGTGCATCGACGCCGGACTCACGGTCGCCTGCCTGCCGGGCCCCTCGGCGGTGACGACGGCGCTGGCGGTCTCGGGGCTACCGGCCGAGAGGTTCTGCTTCGAGGGCTTCGCGCCCCGCAAGCAGGCCGCGCGCAAGACATGGCTGACGGCGTTGGCGACCGAGCAGCGGACCTGTGTGTTCTTCGAGTCGCCCCGCCGGCTGGCGGGCACGCTCGCCGACGCGGCCGAGGTGCTCGGGCCGGATCGCCGCGCGGTGGTGTGCCGGGAGCTGACCAAGACGCACGAGGAGATCGTCCGGGGCCGGCTCGTCGAGCTCGTTGACTGGGCAGGCGACGGGGTGCTCGGCGAGATCACCGTCGTGCTGGCCGGCGCCGTCCCGAAAGCGGATCTCGAAACCCTGGTCGCCGCGGTCCACAGGCTGGTCGACGACGGCGCGCGGGTCAAGGACGCCTGCGCCGACGTGGTCGCGGCCAATCCGGGCTCGCCGTCACGGCGTGAGCTCTACGACGCGGTTCTGCGGTCGCGTTCGTGACGCGATGATCGGTACCGCCTTGTGCAGGCACTCTTCCCACTCGCGATCCGGATCCGAGTCGGCGGTGATACCGCCACCCACGCCGAGGACGGCGTTCGCGGACGCATCGAACTCCACCGTCCGGATCGCCACGTTGAGTTCGCACCCCGCCACCGGAGACGCCAATCCGACTGTTCCGCAGTAGATTCCGCGCCTTACCGGTTCCCAGTCTTCGAGCAGTTGGCGTGCCCTCGTCTTGGGAGTCCCCGTCACCGACGCCGGCGGGAACGTCGCGTCGAGCACCGTCGACATCGGCACATCGACGGGTATCCGCGCGGCCACCGTCGACACCAGATGCCACACCCCGGGCGCCGGTTGCACGACCAGTAATTCGGGCACCGTCACGGTGCCGACGTCGGCGACGCGGCCCAGGTCGTTGCGCACGAGGTCGACGATCATGATGTTTTCGGCGACATCTTTGACCGAGCAGCGCAGCGCGTCCGGATCGGCCGAACGCGGCAGCGTGCCCTTGATCGGGCTCGACGCGATCCGGTCGCCGCGCCTGCGCAGGAACAGTTCCGGCGACAACGACGCCACCGCACCCCAGCTCCCCGCGAGGTACGCCGCACGTGCGGGCGACGTGCGTTGTACGGCGTCGGCGAAGAAATCCAGCGGAGACCCGTCCAGGCGGCCGCGGAACTGCGTGCACACGCACGCCTGGTAGACCTCCCCGGCCGCGATCGCCTCCAGGCATTCCAGCATCCCTCGCCGATGCGCACCGCGATCGGCTTCACCCCACTCGATCTGCGACGGCCGTGGCGCGACCGGCACCCGCAGCGCGTCGGCCACCCAATCGGGAAGCGTTGCGTCGGAGAGGCTTTCGAACCGCCACCGGCCGTCTCCGTCCTGGCGTAGCACGCAGTCGGACCAGCCGCCCGCTGCCTCGGGAATTCGCGGGCCGCAACCGTCGGCCGCCGCATCCGGGTACGACCGGTACCCGAACCAGCCGCCTCCGATCGCGTCCCCGTGACCCGATCCGACGGGGACGTCGAACACGCGCGAACAGTCGAGCGGGGCGATGTCCACGGAAGGCGCGATGACCGCGCCCGATCCGAACCACTCGCCGATCAGCGCGGCAGGCGGCGCCAGCCCGCGCTCGGCCGCGGCGTATCCGACGGCGCGCAGAACCGCTGGGGCGCTGCCGAGGTCGCCGAGCGGGTCGATGCGCACCGTCTCAGCTTGTCAGATACTCCGCGTGACTTCCCGCGCGATGTCCACCCCGGCCAACTTGTCCGGGTTGCGCATCACGTAGAAGTGCGAGATCCGGCCCTTGGTGATCTCGATGGTGATGAGCCCCTCGAAGTGGTCGCCGAGGTAGAGCTTGAGCGCAGGCGCGTTGTTGTACATCGCCGGTTCCACCCGGCCGGCCTCGCCGGCGACCCGCACCAGCCCGATGAGGACCCTGGCGACCTTGTCGGCGCCGACCACCGGCCGCCGCGCCGCAGAGACCTTGCCCGCGGAGTCGGCTGTCCATGCGACGTCGTCGGTGAGCATCTCGAGCAGCGCGTCGACGTCGCCGGTGGACGCGGCCGTGAAGAACCGCTCGGTGATCTCCATCGACACCTTGGGATCGACCGGCTCGAACCGCTTTCGCCGCGACTGCACGTGTTCGCGCGCGCGGTGCGCCATTTGACGTACGGCGGCAGCCGACTTGCCGACGGCCCCGGCGATCTCGTCGTGGCTGAAACCGAACACCTCGCGCAGCACGAAGACAGCGCGCTCATCCGGGGTCAGGGTTTCGAGCACCACGAGCATCGCCATCGAGACCGATTCGGCGAGAACGACATCGGACGACGGGTCGCGTGCGTCGAGCAACAGCGGTTCGGGAAGCCACGGGCCGACGTACTCTTCGCGCCGACGCGACTGTGCCCGCAGCGCGTTGAGTGACTGGCGGGTGACGAGCTGGGCGAGGTAGGCCTTGGTGTCGTGCACCGTGGCAAGATCCACCTCGGCCCAGCGCAGGTAACTCTCCTGCAGTACGTCGTCGGCTTCGGTTGCGCTGCCGATGATCTCGTAGGCGATTGTGAACAGCAGCGGACGCAGCACCGTGAACCGTTCGGCGTGTTCGTCACCCGTGCCGTTCATCGGATCGCAACCGCCTGCGCCGCCACCGCCTGCTGCCGACGCGGGTTCGTCTTCCAGGTGTAGGAGCCCGGCTTGTCGGCCTCGCCCCGGATCCATTTCAGCGTGTAGCGGCACACCTGCTCTTTGACCAGCGCGCCGGTGCGGCCTCCGATGTACCAGCGGCGTGGCGTGTCGTCGACGTCGGCGAACTGGAATATGCCGGCCCTGCGCCCCAGGCTGATGCACTGTCCGGCCATCGCGTGATTCACCGCGGCCGGGTTCTCGCCGGCCAGGCGGGCCAGCACCGTGTTCGCGGCCTGGGCGCCCAGCGGGAGCGCGGCCTGGCAGCTCATCCGCCACGGCTGGTTCGACGGTGACGCCGCGTCGCCGGCACCGACGATGTGCACGTCGTCCACGCTGGTCAGCGTCTCGTCGGTGAGCAGCCGTCCGAGCGCATCGGTGGCCAGGCCGCTGGCGGCGGCCAGACCCGGCACGCCGAAGCCGGCGGTCCACACCGTCACCTCGCTCGGCACCTCGCGGCCGTCGGCCACCACCACCCGGTCGGCCCGCACTTCGGCGACTGCGCTGCCCTCGACGATGACGACACCCAATTTGGCCAGCCGCTTGGCGATCGACCGGCGACCGCTGGCCGCCAGGGACGGCCCGAGCACGTCGGTCACCAACGTGACCGGGCGGCCGGTCTCGGCCAGCTCGGTAGCGGTCTCGATACCGGTCAACCCGCCGCCGACCACGACCACCGGCGCCGAAAGCGGAACGTCGGCCATCCGGGCGGTCAGTCGCTGCGCCTGCTCCAATTCACTGAGCGGATAGGCGAACTCGGCGGCGCCGGGCACCGCGGACGGGATATTGCCCGTACTGCCGACGGCGTAGACCAGGTAGTCGTACGGCAGTGACGTGCCGGACGCCAGCGTGACGGTGCGGGCCGCCGCGTCGATCCGCGAAGCCCCGTCGACCACGAGCCGCACGGCCCCTGACAGCACGGCCGAGTAGTCGGCGACGGCGTCGTCGTTGCCGGCGACCAGTTGATGCAGGCGGATCCGTTCGACGAACTCGGCGCGCGGGTTCACCAGTGTCACGTGGGCGTGCGGGGCGAGCCGATTGGCGGCCATCACCCCCGCGTAGCCGCCACCGATCACAACGACGTTGTTGGTCATCTCCGTCATCTTCGATCTCCTCGGGTCATCCGGTCTGCCGCGGCCGCCGGGGTGGCGGTTCGGTTCAGAGCCGGTCTGACCTCGAGACACCGGGCATCTGCGCAGTGTGACATCTCCGCGGCGAATGTGGCAGAGGTCACTGGCGGCTGATGCTGCGGGGGATCGTGATGCCCGCCAGCTTGTCCGGATTACGCATGGCGTAGAGGTTCGTGATCTTGTCCTCGATCACCTCGAACACGAACAGTCCCTCCAGACGGTGGCCGGTGTACACCACGACCGCGGGCGCACTGTTGTAGACGGCCGTCTCGAAACGGATCTCCGGTGTCTGCCTGGCCACCTCGAACAGCCGCGCCATGAGCGCGGCCACCCTGCGCGCACCGCGGACCGGCCGGCGGATGGCGGTGGCCTTGCCGCCGTGGTCCGCGGTCCAGGTGACGCCGGGCGACAGCAGCGACATCAGGCCCTCGATGTCACCGGTGGCCGCGGCGGCCAGGAACTGTTCGGTGATCTGCTCGGTCCGTCGTTCGTCCACCGGACCGAAGCGGTTGCGCCGCGCGTGGACATGTTCGCGGGCGCGGTGTGCCATCTGGCGCACGGTCGACGCGGATCTGCCCACCGCGCCCGCGATCTCGTCGTACTCGAAACCGAACACCTCGCGCAGCACGAACACGGCGCGCTCGTCGGGTGTCAGCGTCTCGAGCAGAACCAGCATCGCCATCGAAACCGATTCGGCCAGCACGACATCGGAGGACGCATCGCGGGACTCCATCAGCAGCGGTTCGGGTAGCCACGGACCGACGTACTCTTCGCGTCGACGTGACCTGGCGCGCAGCGCGTTGAGCGCCTCGCGGGTCACCAACTGCGCCAGATACGACTTGGTGTCGCGCACGGCATTCAGATCGACCTCGGCCCAGCGGAGATAGCTGTCCTGCAGCACGTCGTCGGATTCGGTTGCGCTGCCCAGGATCTCGTAGGCGATCGTGAACAGCAGCGGACGCAGGACGGTGAACCGCTCGGCGTGCTCGCCCGATGTGGTGTTCACGTCTTGCCGACCACCTTCGGCGCGGGAACCGGCTGAGCGGGACGCGGACCGCCCTTGAGCCAGAACGTCCAGTCCGGCTTGCGGGCGGAGCGCCGCATCGCCCACAGCGTCCCCTTGCAGACCGCCTCCTTGAACGTGGCGACTGGCCGCCCCGCGAAGTAGACGTTCAGCGGCGTGTCGTCCTTGCGGGTGTACTGCACCGTCGCGGTCCGCCGGCCCAGGCTGATGCAGGACCCGGCGTACGCGTACTCGAACGCGGCGGGCGTGGCGCCCCCGATGCGGCTCAGCACGGTGTTCGCCGCCTGCGGGGCGAGCTGCGTCGCTGTGGCACAGCACATCCGCAGTGGCTCGTTCGACGGGGCCGCACAGTCACCGACGGCGACGATACGCTCGTCGTCCACACTGGTCAGCGTCTCGTCGGTGATGAGGCGGCCGATGTCGTCGGTGCGCAATCCGCTCGCCCTCGCCAGCTCGGGTACGCCGAAGCCGGCGGTCCAGATGGTGAGTGCGGTCGGGCGGACCGCGCCGTCGGTGAAGACGACCGCGTCGGCGCGCACCTCGGCGACCGCATCCTGTTCCATGAGCGTCACGCCGAGCTTGGTCAGCGCCTTGGCGGTGGAGCGTCGTCCGGGCTCCGACAGTGACGGTCCCAGGCGGCCACCGCAGACCAACGTCACGTTGCGACCCTGCTCGGCGAGTTCTGCGGCGGTCTCGATGCCCGTGAGGCCCGCGCCGACGACGGTGACGGGCGCGGCGGGATGCAGCTGCTCCAGCGCCGTGCGCAGCCGCTGTGCCTGCTCGAGTTCGGCGATGGGATAGGCGAATTCGGCTGCGCCGGGGATCGCATCCGGCACCGTGCCGGTGCTGCCGACGGCGTAGATGACGTAGTCGTAGTCGACGTGGCGACCGGAAGCCAGATGGACGGTGCGCGCCGGAGTGTCGATGCGGACCGCAGTGTCGACCACCAGCCGGATGCCGTCGCCGAGCAGCGTGCCGTAGTCGACCCCGGCGTCGTAACCGGCCGCCACCATCTGGTGCAGCCGGATCCGTTCGACGAACTTCGGTCTGGGGTTGATCAGCGTGACGTCGACGTCGTCGCGTACGCGAAGGTGGTTCGCGGCCAGGATTCCGGAGTAACCGCCGCCGATGACGACGACCCGGGTGGTGGGGACTTTGTCGGTGAGTGCGGTGAAATCAGTCATGCCCTCTAGACACCGGCGCGCGGCGGGGCGTGACAGTTTGTGACGCGCGTCACATCAGGTTGTCAGACGACGCCCAGCGCGAGCATCGCGTCGGCCACCCGGATGAACCCCGCGATGTTCGCCCCGGCCACGTAGTTGCCGGGTTGTCCGTACTCCTCGGCGGTGACCAGGCAGCGGTTGTGGATGCGCCGCATGATCTGTTCGAGCCGCATCTCGGTTTCGGCGAACGTCCACGAGTCGCGCGAGGCGTTCTGCTGCATCTCCAGCGCACTGGTGGCGACGCCGCCGGCGTTGGCCGCCTTGCCCGGTGCGAACGTCACACCCGCATTGGCGAAATGCTTGACCGCGGTGGGGGAGCACGGCATGTTCGCACCTTCGGCGACGACGCGGCACCCGTTCTCGATCAGCGCCAGCGCTTCGTCTCCGTTGATCTCGTTCTGCGTCGCGCACGGCAGCGCAATCTCACACGGTACGTCCCACACGTTGCGGTCTGCGACGAATTCAGCTGTACCGCCGCGCATCTCGGCGTAGTCGGCGATCCGGGCCCGGCGTACCTCCTTGATGTCCTTGAGGATGTCGAGGTCGATGCCCTTCTCATCGACGACATAGCCGCTCGAATCGGAACACGCGACCACGGTGCCGCCCAGTTCCTGGATCTTCTCGATGGCGTAGATCGCCACGTTGCCCGACCCGGACACCACCGCGCGCTTGCCCTCGAACGTGTCGTTGTTGGCCCGAAGGATCTCGTTGACGAAGAAGACCGTCCCATAACCGGTGGCTTCGGTGCGGACCTGGGAACCTCCCCAGGTCAGTCCCTTGCCCGTGAGGGTGCCGGACTCGTAGCGGTTGGTGATCCGCTTGTATTGCCCGAAGAGGTAACCGATTTCACGCGTGCCCACGCCGGCGTCGCCGGCGGGTACGTCGGTGTACTCGCCGAGGTGGCGGTACAACTCGGTCATGAACGACTGGCAGAACCGCATGATCTCGCTGTCGGAGCGGCCCTTGGGGTCGAAGTCGGCACCGCCCTTGCCCCCACCGATCGGCATGCCGGTCAGCGAGTTCTTGAAGATCTGTTCGAAGCCCAGGAACTTGACGATTCCGAGATAGACCGACGGATGGAACCGCAGGCCCCCCTTGAACGGTCCCAGGGCGGAGTTGAACTCGACGCGAAAGCCGCGGTTGATCTGCACGGTGCCGCGGTCATCGACCCACGGCACCCGAAAGATGATCTGGCGTTCGGGTTCGCACAGTCGCCGGATGACCTCGGAGTCGACGTATTCGGGGTGCTTGTCCACCACCGGTCCGAGGCTGTTGAGGACCTCGTACACGGATTGGTGGAATTCGGTCTCGCCTGCGTTGCGCCGTGCGACCTCTTCGTAGAGGTCATGCAGTTTCTCGTGTAGTCCGTTCACTTTTCGATCACTCAGCCTGGTAGCGGGGGAACACACCGGCCGGGGCCGGTAGGGCGGTGCCGGGCTTCAGCCGGGTGCTGACAGCGGCGAAGGTTCGGTCGTCAGGATCCTGCCCGAGCAGGTCGAGCAGCTTGGCCGACGAGTCGGGCATCACGGGCTGCGTCAGCAGCGCGGCGATCCGCACGACCTCGAGCGTGGTGTAGAGCACCGTTCCGAATCGACGCTGATCCTGCGCCGACTCCGACTTGCGCAGCACCCATGGTTCCTGGGCGGAGAAATATCTGTTCGCCGCGCCCAGAACCGACCAGATCGCCTCGAGCGCCAGGTGCATCGCGATGGCGTCGTAGTGGCCACGCACCCGGTCGATCAGCTCGTCGGCCGATGCCAGCAGCGCTGCGTCGTCGTCGGTGAAATCTCCTGGCTCAGGGACGATTCCGTCGAGGTTCTTGGCCACCATCGACAGCGAGCGCTGCGCCAGGTTGCCCAGCTCGTTGGCCAGGTCGGCGTTGATGCGCCCGATGATCGCTTCCTCGCTGTAGCTGCCGTCCTGACCGAACGGCACCTCGCGCAGGAAGAAGTAACGCACCTGGTCGAGCCCGAACTCGTCGACGAGGTTCACCGGATCGATGATGTTGCCCACCGACTTGCTCATCTTCTCGCCGCGGTTGAGCACGAAACCGTGCGCGAAGACCTTGCGCGGCAATTCGATTCCGGCCGACATCAAGAACGCCGGCCAGTAGACGGTGTGGAACCGGATGATGTCCTTTCCGATCATGTGCAGATCGGCGGGCCAGTACCGTTTGAAGGCTTCCGACGACGTGTCCGGGAAGCCGACGCCGGTCAGGTAGTTGGTCAGTGCGTCCACCCACACGTACATGACGTGGTCGGGGTGGTCGGGCACCGGCACGCCCCAGTCGAATGTGGTGCGCGAGATCGACAGGTCTCTCAGCCCCCCGGAGACGAAGCTGACGACCTCGTTGCGCCGCACCTCGGGCTCGATGAACTCCGGATGCGCCCGATAGTGCTCCAGCAGCCTGTCCGTGTAGGCCGACAACCGAAAGAAATACGTCTGCTCTTCGGTCCACGTCACGGGCGCGCCGGTTTCGACCGCGATCCGCACCCCGTCGGCGCCGACGTTCGTCTCGGCGTCGGTGAAGAACCGTTCGTCGCGGACCGAATACCAACCCTGGTAGGAGTCGAGGTAGATGTCGCCGGCGTCGTTCATCCGGCGCCAGATCTCCGTGGACGCCTCGTAGTGGTCGGCGTCGGAGGTGCGGATGAACCGGTCGAAGGAGATGTTCAGCTTCTGCTGCAGACGCTCGAACACATCGGAATTCTGCCGCGCCAGATCGGCGGTCGGGATGCCCAGCGCCTTCGCCGCCTCGGCCATCTTCAGGCCGTGCACGTCGGTGCCGGTCAGGTACCGCACGTCGAACCCGTCCAGCCGCTTGAACCGCGCGATCGCGTCGGTGGCGATGTACTCGTAGGCGTGGCCGACGTGCGGATCGCCGTTCGGGTAGGCGATCGCGGTGGTGATGTAGAAGGGCGCGCCTGGGCTCGGCGCTTGCGCCCCGGGGGCAGCAGTAGTCATTTCAACTCAGCTTATGGTGTGGCGGTGAACGCGAAGCGCTCAGGCAGAAGGGAGCAGCCCCCCGCCCCGGCTCCGCTGAGCCCGCTGATCGACGCGCACACCCATCTCGACGCGTGTGGCGCGTCGGATGCCGCCGACGTCACCGCGATCGTCGATCGCGCCGCGGCGGTCGGCGTCCGGGCCGTTGTCACCATCGCCGACGACCTCGACTCCGCGCGCTGGGTCACCGAGGCCGCAGAGGCCGACGAGCGGGTCTACGCCGCGGTCGCGCTCCACCCGACCCGGGCCGACGCCCTGACCGACGAAGCCAAGACCGTCGTCGAGCGGCTGGCCGACCATCCCCGCGTCGTCGCGATCGGCGAGACCGGCCTCGACCTGTACTGGCCGGGCAAGTTGGAGGGCTGCGCGGAACCCGCCACCCAACGGGAAGCGTTCGCCTGGCACATCGACCTGGCCAAGCGGACCGGTAAACCGCTGATGATCCACAACCGCGAGGCCGACGACCAGGTCCTCGACGTGCTGGCGGCCGAAGGCGCCCCCGACACCGTGATCTTCCACTGTTTCTCGTCGGGGCCAGAGATGGCGCGTCGGTGTGTCGAGGCGGGCTGGCTACTGAGTCTGTCGGGCACCGTCAGCTTCAAGAACGCCAAGGCCCTGCGGGAAGCCGCACAACTGATCCCATCCGGGCAAATGCTCGTCGAAACCGATGCCCCGTTCCTGACCCCCCACCCGTACCGCGGCGCATCCAACGAGCCGTATTGCCTTCCCTACACTGTGCGGGCGTTGGCGGAGATCATCGGTAAGCCGGCTGAGCTGGTCGCGCGCGAAACCACCACCACAGCCGAGCGCGCCTACGGCCTTGCGAGTTGCTGACTCGTGGCCTCTCCGTTACCGTGCTGTGACCGAAAGCGAAGCACCGCAAGGACGCGGCGCTCCGTCCGATAGTCGGGGATATACGACGTTTTGAACACTTTCACAAAGCTCCACGAGGCGCGTTCACCGCTACTTCGTCTGCTGGTCGGTGCGACGTTGCTCGCACTCACCTTCGCCGGCGGCTACGCGGTAGCTGCGCACAAGACCGTCACGCTGACCGTGGACGGCTCGTCGATGACGGTGGCGACCATGAAGTCGCGCGTGATCGATGTGGTCGAGGAGAACGGCTTCGACGTCGGCGACCGTGACGACCTCTTCCCGGCCGCCGATCAGCCGGTGGACCAGGCCGACACCATCGTGCTGCGCCGCAGCCGCCCGCTTCAGCTCTCGCTGGACGGCGAGGACAGCAAGCAGGTGTGGACCACCGCGTCGACGGTCGACGAGGCCCTCGCCCAGTTGGAGATGACCGACAAGGCCCCCGCCGCGGCCTCGCGCGCCAGCCGGGTGCCGCTGGCCGGGATGTCGCTGCCGGTGGTCAGCGCCAAGACGGTGCACATCAACGACGGCGGAACGACACGCAGTGTGACCCTGGCCGCCCCGAACGTCGCGGGCCTGCTCGCCGAGGCCGGTGCTCCGCTCGAGCAGCGTGACGCGGTGGTTCCCGCCGCGTCGGCGCCGGTCACCGACGGCATGCACGTCGAGGTGACGCGCAACCGGATCGACAAGATCGCCGAGCGCGTGCCGCTGCCGCCCGCCCTCAAGCGCATCGAGGATCCGACGCTGAATCAGAGCCGCCAGGTCGTCGAGGACCCGGGGATGCCGGGCACGCAGGACGTGATCTTTGCGGTGGCCAAACTCAACGGCGTGGAGACCGGCAGGCTGCCAGTAGCCAATGTCGTTGTAACGCCCGCCCGTGAGGGCGTCGTCCGAGTGGGCACCAAACCCGGTACCGAGGTGCCGCCGGTGTCCAACGGAGGAACCTGGGACGCCCTTGCGCGGTGCGAAGCCGGAGGTAACTGGGCGATCAACACCGGCAACGGATATTACGGCGGCGTTCAATTCGACCAAAACACCTGGGAGCGCAACGGCGGTCTGCGCTATGCTGCGAGAGCCGATTTGGCAACAAGAGAAGAACAAATCGCGATTGCTGAAGTCACTCGGGCGCGACAAGGGTGGGGCGCGTGGCCGACTTGTAGCGGGAGGATTGGTGCGCGCTGACCATTCGACTACTCGGGCGGACCGAGATACGACAACTGGCGAAGGCGATCGACTTCCGACCGCGCAAATCGTTCGGCCAGAACTTCGTCCATGACGCCAACACCGTACGGCGAATCGTTTCGGCGTCCGGTGTGCACAAGCACGACCACGTTCTCGAGGTCGGGCCCGGTCTGGGCTCGCTGACGCTGGCCCTACTCGACCGCGGCGCGCGGGTGACCGCCGTCGAGATCGACCCCGTGCTGGCCCGGCAACTGCCGACCACCATCGCCGAGCATTCGCACAGCGAGATCAACAGGCTCACCGTGCTCAACCGCGACATCCTCGGGTTGCGGCACGAGGAGCTCGACGAGGAGCCGACGGCCCTGGTCGCCAACCTGCCGTACAACATCGCGGTCCCGGCGCTGCTGCATCTGATGGCCGAGTTTCCCTCGATCCGCACCGTCATGGTGATGGTGCAGGCCGAGGTGGCCGAGCGGCTCGCGGCCGAACCCGGCGGCAAGGATTACGGTGTGCCCAGCGCCAAGGTGCGCTTCTTCGGCAAGGTCCGGCGCCACGGCATGGTGTCGCCGACGGTGTTCTGGCCGATCCCGAGGGTTTACTCGGGCCTGGTCGGCATCGAGCGCTACGAGACGTCGCCGTGGCCGACCGACGAGACCTTCCGTCAGCAGGTCTTCGAGCTCATCGACATCGCGTTCGCGCAACGGCGCAAGACAGCGCGCAACGCGTTCGCCGAATGGGCCGGTTCGGGCAACGAGTCGGCGCGCAGGCTGCTCGCCGCCAGCATCGATCCGTCACGCCGCGGCGAGACGCTGTCCATCGCCGACTTCGTCCGGCTGCTGCAGCGGTCAGGAGAGGTCGACAAGCCGGTGGTTCAGGACATCAAGGGTTCGATCAGCGTCCGCTGACGGCGCGCACGACCAGCGCGACGAACTCCCGGCAGGACGGGTAGCGGTCCGCGGGCGCCTTCGCCAGGGCTTTGGCCACGATCGAGTCGAAAGCGCGTGGCAGCCAGGCGAACTCACGTGAGAATCGGGGCGGCGGGCGATGCAGGTGCGCCTCGACCAACCCGACGCGGGAATCCTCGCGAAACGGCGGTGACCCGGTGATCAGTTCGACCGCCGTGCAGGCCAGCGCGTATTCATCGGTGGCTTCGGTCGGCGCCCGACCCGCGATCAGCTCCGGCGCCGAGTACGGCAGCGAGGCCTCCACCTGCGTCGGGCGTCGGCAGATGTCGTCGGTGATCTCGACCGCAACCCCGAAGTCGATCAGCACGGCATCCGACCGGTCGGATTCGACCAGGATGTTGGCGGGTTTGACGTCGCAGTGCACGATCGCGCGGTTGTGGATGTAGTCCAGCGCATCGGCGATCTGGCCGAGGGCGGCGAGACGCTCGGACACCGTCGGCAGGCGTTGCACCCCGCCGCCCGAGACGAACTGCATCGTCAGCCACGCCGGGCCCCGCTCGTACACGGTGACGATGTGCGGGTGGTCGAGTCGGTGGGCGAACTCGAACTCACGCCGCAGCCGCGCCACATGCTCGCGATCGCGAGCATGTTCGTCGAGGATCTTCAGGGCGACCACCCGCTGCGGGTCGTTCGCGGCGTGCACCCGGTACACGGTGGCCGATCCACCGTGGCCGAGGGCCTCGTCGACCACGTAGTCGTCGAACCGTTCGCCGGCGGACAGCACGAGCTCAGACTAGTGCCGGCCACGGCGCGCGCCTTGTCAGACCGCTGCCCGCCACCGGGTCTTTCGATAGTGTCGTGCCGTGCCGGGCTGGAACGGGAACACCGCCTCCGAGTGGGTGCCGACGGGGTCGGTCACCGTGCGGGTGCCGGGCAAGGTCAACCTGTACCTGGAGGTGGGGGACCGCCGCGACGACGGCTACCACGAGCTCACCACGGTGTTCCACGCCGTCTCGCTGCTCGACGAGATCACGGTCAGCAACGCCGACATGCTGTCGCTGGAGCTGTCCGGTGAAGGCGCCGAGTCGCTGCCCGCCGACGGGCGCAACCTCGCGTGGCAGGCCGCCGAGTTGATGGCCGAACACGTGGGCCGGGCGCCGGATGTGGCGATCTCGATCGACAAGTCCATACCGGTCGCCGGTGGCATGGCCGGCGGCAGCGCTGACGCGGCGGCGGTGCTGGTCGCGATGAACACGCTGTGGGAGCTGGGAGTGCCGCGGCGCGATCTGCACGCGCTGGCGGCCCGGCTGGGCAGCGACGTGCCCTTCGCGCTGCACGGCGGAACCGCATTGGGCACCGGGCGCGGTGAGGAGTTGGCGACGGTGCTGGCACGCACGACGTTCCACTGGGTACTGGCCTTCGCCGACGGCGGACTGTCGACGCCCGCGGTGTTCGCCGAGATCGACCGGCTACGCGACTCGGCCGGCCCGGACCGCGAGGCGCCACCGCGACTCGACGACGCCGAACCGGTGCTGGCGGCGCTGGCGTCCGGCGATCCGGCCCAACTCGCCCCGCTGCTCGGCAACGATCTGCAGCCGGCGGCGCTGAGCCTCGACCCGGGGTTGCGCCGCACGCTGCGCGCGGGCACCGAGGCCGGGGCGTTGGCGGGCATCGTGTCGGGGTCGGGGCCGACGTGTGCATTCCTGTGCGCCTCGGCGGGCCAGGCGGTCGACGTGGGCGCGCAGTTGTCGGGTGCGGGGGTGTGCCGCACCGTGCGGGTGGCCAGCGGACCGGTCCAGGGCGCGCGGGTGGTGCCGACGCCGTCGACGTCGGCGTGAGACCACCGGTTTCGTCCGCGAGCGCGCAGTCCGGTACGAAAAATGCGGGAATTTCGGTACCCGGCTGAGCGCTGGGCTGCGGTTTGGTCACAAGCGGGTGTGACCCAGACCTCAATAATCACGAGAGTTTGGCGGCTACTTAAGAGTTGCATAAGATGACCGATGGTGAAGATTAGCTGTCATGCATCGGACACGACGTTCTCTCCCGCCGGAAACCTCGGTGGGCGCCTCGTCGGATATGGCGACGGCCTCGGTGCATCACCATTTCGAGACGTAACCGCTCCCGATTCGTGTGCGCGCCTTCGCGACCACGTCTGCGATCACGTGGAGCATATGACGAGGTTGTTTGCGCTGAGCCCCATGCCGCAGGCGCAGCGGCTCCAGGAACCGAGGAGGGTGTTGTGAGCCGATTCACCGAGAAGATGTACCGCAATGCCCGCACCGTGACGACGGGCATGGTCACCGGTGAACCGTACGAACCCGTCCGCCACACCTGGGGCGAGGTGCACGAGCGCGCACGCTGCATCGCGGGTGGCCTGGAGAAGGCGGGCATCGGCCTCGGCGACGCGGTCGGCGTGCTGGCCGGCTTCCCGGTGGAGATCGCCCCGACGGCGCAGGGCCTGTGGATGCGCGGCGCCAGCCTGACCATGCTGCACCAGCCCACCCCGCGCACCGACCTCGCGGTCTGGGCCGAGGACACGATGAACGTCGTGCGGATGATCGAGGCCAAGGCCGTCATCGTCTCCGAACCGTTCATGGTCGCCATCCCGGTGCTGCAGGAGCAGGGCATCACGGTCCTGACGGTGTCGGACCTTTTGGCCTCCGACCCGATCGACCCGATCGACGTGGGCGAGGACGATCTCGCGCTGATGCAATTGACGAGCGGCTCGACCGGTTCGCCCAAGGCGGTCCAGATCACGCACCGCAACATCTACTCCAACGCCGAGGCCATGTTCATCGGCGCCGAGTACGACGTCGACAAGGACGTCATGGTCAGCTGGCTGCCGTGCTTCCACGACATGGGCATGGTCGGCTTCCTGACCATCCCGATGTACTTCGGCGCGGAACTGGTCAAAGTCACGCCGATGGACTTCCTGCGCGACACCCTGCTGTGGGCCAAGCTCATCGACAAGTACAAGGGCACGATGACCGCGGCGCCGAACTTCGCCTATGCGCTGTTCGCCAAGCGGTTGCGCCGGCAGGCCAAACCGGGTGAATTCGACCTGTCGACGCTGCGGTTCGCGCTCTCGGGCGCCGAGCCGGTCGAGCCCGCGGACGTCGAGGACCTGCTGGATGCCGGCAAACCGTTCGGCCTGAAGCCCGACGCCATCCTGCCCGCGTACGGCATGGCCGAGACCACGCTCGCGGTGTCGTTCTCCCCGTGCGGTGCGGGTCTGGTGGTCGACGAGGTCGACGCCGATCTGCTGGCCGCGCTGCGCCGCGCCGTGCCCGCGACCAAGGGCAACACCCGACGGCTGGCTTCGCTGGGTCCGCTGCTGCGCGACCTGGAGGCCCGCGTCATCGACGAGCAGGGCAACGTGATGCCGCCGCGCGGCGTCGGCGTCATCGAGCTTCGCGGCGAATGCCTGACCCCCGGATACATCACCATGGGCGGATTCATCCCCGCGCAGGACGAGCACGGCTGGTACGACACCGGCGACCTCGGCTACATCACCGACGAAGGCAACATCGTCGTGTGCGGCCGCGTCAAGGACGTCATCATTATGGCGGGCCGCAACATCTATCCGACCGACATCGAGCGCGCCGCGTGCCGTGTCGAGGGGGTCCGTCCGGGATGCGCCGTCGCCGTGCGCCTCGATGCGGGTCACTCGCGGGAGACGTTCGCCGTCGCCGTGGAATCCAACGCCTGGCAGGATCCCGTCGAGGTGCGCCGCATCGAGCAGCAGGTGGCCCACGAGGTGGTGGGCGAGGTCGACGTGCGTCCGCGCAACGTCGTGGTGCTCGGACCCGGCACCATCCCGAAGACGCCGTCGGGAAAGCTGCGCCGCAGCAACTCCGTCTCGCTCGTCACCTAGACACTTCTTTTCTGTTGTCCGAAAGTGCGTGTTTGCACCCGACACGCCGCGCCTGAGCAGCAGTTTGCGCGCGCCCGCGCTGGGGCCCACGCGCAGCCGGGGATAACGAGCTGTCGGCAATTGTCGATACGTTCGGTGTCATGCCTTCCGCTCCCGCCATCGAGGCGATCGATCTCGTGAAGCGGTACGGCGACGGAGAACCGGCCGTCGACCGTGTCAGCTTCACCGTTGCCCCCGGAACCGTGCTCGGGCTGTTGGGCCCGAACGGCGCCGGCAAGACCACCACGGTGCGGATGATGACGACGTTGACCGCACCGACCAGCGGCACCGCACGGGTCGCCGGTTACGACGTCGTCCGTGAACCCGATCAGGTGCGCCGCAACATGGGTCTGACCGGGCAGGTCGCCACCGTCGACGAGCTGCTCACCGGCCGGGAGAACATCCGGATGATCGGCGGGCTCTACGGCATCCGCCGCAGAGACCTCAGCAGGCTGGGTGATCAGCTGCTGGAACAGTTTTCGATCGCCGACGCCGCCGATCGCGTGGTGAAGTCCTACTCGGGCGGCATGCGTCGCCGGCTCGATCTCGCGGTGAGCCTGCTCGCCTCACCGCCGGTCTTGTTCCTCGACGAGCCGACCACCGGCCTGGATCCGCGCAGTCGCAGCGAATTATGGGACGTGCTCAGGGATCTCGTCGAGCAGGGCACCACGCTGCTGCTCACCACGCAGTACCTCGAGGAGGCCGATCAGCTCGCCGACAACATCCTGGTGATCGACAAGGGCCGCATCATCGCCGAGGGTTCGCCTCTTCAGCTCAAAGAGCAGGCGGGCAATGCCAGCCTGGTCGTCACGGTGACGAACACCGAGGACCTTCCCGCCGCCGAGGCGCTGCTCGCCAGGAACGGCAGCGAGGTGTTCGTCAACGCGGGCGCTCGTGAGTTGACCGCAGCGGCCGACGGTCTCGACGACATGATCCGCGTCGCGGGCCTGCTGCGGGAAAGCAACATCGCCGTCGACGACATCGGGTTGTCGCGACCGAGCCTCGACGATGTCTTCCTCTCGCTGACCGGTCACCGCAGCGATGAGGAGGGCGGCGCATGACCGCGGAAGGTGACGTGACGACATCCGAGGCGCCGCCGGCGCACGCCCCCGGTCGACACGTCGCGGTTCGACGCACCAACGTCGCCCAGCAGTCGTGGATCATGGTCAAACGCAACATGATCCACACCAAGCGGATGCCCGAGATGCTCAGCGACGTCACCGCACAACCCATCATGTTCGTGTTGCTGTTCGCATTCGTGTTCGGCGCATCGATACCCAACCCGGGCGGCACCAATTATCGCGAGTTCCTGCTGCCGGGCATCCAGGCGCAGACCATCGTGTTCTCGGCATTCGTCGTGGCATCCGGTATCACCGCCGACATCGAGAAGGGCATCATCGACCGGTTCCGGTCGCTGCCGATCTCGCGGTCGTCGGTGCTCATCGGTCGCAGCATCGCCAGCCTGCTCCACTCGTCGCTGGGCGTGGTGGTGATGGCGCTGACGGGTCTGGCGATCGGCTGGCGCATCCGCGGCAGCGTCGCCGAGGCGGTGCTGGCCTTCGCTCTGGTCCTGGTCTTCGGTTTCGGGATGATCTGGTTCGGCATCCTCATCGGCTCATTGCTGCGCACCGTCGAAGCCGTCAACGGTGTGATGTTCACCGTCTTGTTCCCGATCACGTTCCTGGCGAACACATTTGTCCCCACGGAGCCGATGCCACATTGGCTACGAGTCATCGCCGAGTGGAACCCGGTTTCGTCGCTGGCTCAGGCGATGCGCCAGCTGTGGGGTAACGGCGGACCCGCCCCGGACAGTGCGCAGCTGCCGTTGCACCATCCGGTGCTGGCAACCGTCATCTGGTCCCTACTGCTGACGGCGGTCTTCGCGCCATTCGCCCTACGCGCCTACGCCCGCCGCACGGCCGGCTAGCCGCGAATCGCCGCGACCGTCCACGCGGGCAGGATCGGCGCCTTGGTGAGGAAGTGCTCCGACTGCCCGGTCGCGCGCAACAGCACCTGTGTCCTCAGGATGCAGCAGCCCATGCGGACCATCGCGAATATCTCGTACCAATCGAGATCTCGCAGTGGTCTGCCGAGCATCTCCTCGTAGCGTCCGACCACCGAAGCGCGACTGTCGAATCCCCCCAGCTCGGGGTCGAGGTCCAATCCGTTGACCTCGAGCATCTGCTTGCGGGTGGCCAGCCACCATGCGACATCGGCCTCAGCGGGGCAGATGCAGGCCTGCTCCCAGTCCAGCGCGCCGACGAGTTCCCCGGAATCGTCGAAGACGGCGTTGGACAGCCGCGCATCTCCCCAGCAGATGCTCAAATCGGTTGTAGCGGCAGGAATACGGCGTGTCAGCCAGTCGAACGCGTCGGTGATGACGTCGGGTACCTGGTCTTCGGTGCCCCATCTGACGTAATCCCACCACCATTGGAGTTCGGCGCTGACGCCGACGCCCTCGGGTCGCGCCAGCCACGGGGCCTGCTCGGGCGGCACCCGATGCAGCCGCGCCAACGTCTCCAGAAACGAGTCGTGCACTCGGCGTTGCACGTTCACGCTGGCACCGTGCAGCCATCCGCGCGTCGCATAGCTGGTGTCCGACGGCGTGTAGCCGACGATCCGCGGCATCACAAGGAATCTCGAACCGATCCACGACTCGTCGGGCTCGTAGACGATCGGTGACGGGGTCGAGACACCGTGGTCGTGGAGAAGCCTCTGCGTCGCCGACTGCGCGTCGAGGTCGTAGTCGGGGAAGATGCCGCCGCCCGCGGGCGGTATCCGGATGACGTGCTCGCTGGAGCGGCCGCCGATCTCGGCGGTGAACACCAGCGTTTCGCTCGACCACCCCGCGGCCCGGTTCGCCGGCCGCAGTTCGGATACCACCACCTCGCCGGCGTGCCGGTTGGCGAACCAGTCCCGCAGTCGCACCCGGGTGGAGTCGAGGTCGCGGCTGTCCAGAGCGATGCCCGCCATGCAAAGAGGCTTACACGCGGGCGGTGCGATGTAAAGCCTCGAGCTGTTACATCCGACGGTTCGTATGTAATACGCTCGCGACGTGACCCGACCGCAGGCCGTCACCTTCGGCGACATCGAGGACCACGACCGTCCGCTCGCGGTCCTGGTCCACGGCTTCCCCGACACCCCGTTCACATGGCGTCACCTCGGGCCGCATCTGGTCGGCCACGGCTATCGCGTGGTGGCTCCCTGGCTACCCGGATACGACGCACCGGTCGGGCGCCCGATCAGCGTGGGCAGCTACGTCCGTCATATACGGCAGGTCGCGCAGGCCAGCGGGGCCGACGAGCGCGCGGTGCTGATCGGTCACGACTGGGGTGCGCACGCCGGCTACGGCGTGGTCGCGGGCCCGTCCCCGGTGTTCACGCGTTACGTGGCGCTCGCCGTACCGCCGATCGGTGCGCTGGCGACCGGCCTGTTCACCTACCCCCAACTCAAGCGGTCGTTCTACATCTGGTTCATCCAGCAGGTCGGATTGGCCGAGGCGGCGCTGTTGGCCCCCGGGTTCTGGGAGTCTCTGTGGTCGGACTGGTCACCGGGATACGACTGCGCCGAAGACATCGCCGAGCTGCGCAGGCATCTGACCACCGAGAACATCGCCGACGTCGTCGGTCCGTACCGCGCCTCCTTCAACCCGGACTTCGGGGACCCCGAAGCCGTCGACGAGACCGCGGCGACGATGGCGCCGCCCCCGGTCCCGACGCTCTACCTGCACGGTCGAAACGACGGCGCGATAGGCGCTGAGCTGCTCGGGAACCTGGACGAGTACCTGCCGACCACAGGGTCGTCGCATGAAGTCATCGACGGTGTGGGGCACTTCCTGCACCTCGAACAGCCCGGGCTCATCGCGGCGACGATCACCGACTGGCTGGACGCCGGCTAGGCAGCGCGGAACGGCCGATGCGCCCGCCGTCAAGCCCGGCGGCGTGGCGCAGTTCGGCGAGGAAGCTCTCGGGGCTGCCTCCGCCGAGGAGGTAGTGGCACACCGCGATGCGAACCACGGCCGCCGCGGCGACATCCGCGTTCTCGCCGGGGATGATCCGCGCGATCCGCTCGTGCATGATCGGCAACACCCGCCTCATCTGTGCGAGCACGTGTTCGGGTTCCACATCGGCGAGCGATCCCAGCGAGTAGGTGCTTTGGAACTCGACGATGAAGCGCAACGCCGCGTCCAGGCGGTCGGGGCCCATGAGACCCGTCATCGCGCTCGCGATCCCCGCGTCGAAGTTGTCCTGCTCGTAGAGGCCGAACGCTTCGAGCAGCCCCTCCTTCGAACCGAAGTGGCGGTACAGCGTCGGGCGAGAGACGCCTGCTTCGGCGGCGACATCGGACAGCTGCAACTTCCGCCGACCGGCCCGGGACAACACGACGAAAGTGGCCGCGAGGATGCGCCGCCGCGACTGCTCGGCATCCTCGGTGCGGGCCATGACCCACCTTTACATCTGTGAGGTCAAATGTCACACTTGCGCTACATCAAGCCCGAGCGCCCTATTGACGGGTGAGACACCGGACTCCACCGAAGTCGCGTCCGGTGCGGAGGAGACCAACGGTGACCGACCTCGTCGTCCGCAAGATCGGATGGGAGTTCGACGCGTCGGTGCCGTTCATGTGGCAGCCGGCCAATCCGAATTTCGGATTGTTCTGCAATGCGTTCACGTTCATCGCGGTGCCCTTCGAGCGCTACATCGTCAGCGCGGTGCGGATGGCCGGAGACCGGTTGGCCGAAAGCCCCCACGTCGCGGCCGAGGCCGAGGGGTTCCTCAAGCAGGAGGCGCAGCATGCTGCGGCGCATCGCAAGCACATGCTCGCGCTGATCGACCGCTACCCCGACCTCGAGCAGTGCTACGCCGACGCCTGCGCGGCCTACGACCAGCTGCTCGAAGACGAGCCGGTCGCCTTCCATCTCGCCTACATCGCAAACCTGGAAGCCACGTTCACCCCGCTGTTCAAAGTGATTCTCGACCACCGTGATTCGCTGTTCGGCGGGGGTGATGTCCGGGTCGCCTCACTGATGATGTGGCACTTCGTCGAGGAGATCGAGCACCGTAGTTCGGGGTTGATCCTGTGCAATCACGTCAACCCCCACCCGTGGTCACGCGTCAAGCACATCAAGAGGACGTTCGGCCATGTCGGGGGCATAGCCGACGCAATCGCGAAGGTCTTCGACGAGGTCGTCCCGATCGAGGATCGCGGCGTGTCCACCCGCGAGCTGTTGTCCGGCGACTTCCTGACCGGTGAGCTCAAACACCGCCTCCCAATCGTGCGCCGCCTGGGCGACGGAGGGGGAGCACCGACGATCTTTCAGCCGGTGCCGACCGCAGACCTGGCGAAAATGGTGTGGCGGCTGGCGCTTTCACAGACGCCATACCACGATCCAGCCGATCAACCGCTGCCGGAATGGGCGCAGACCTGGATGCGCGCCTACGACAGCGGCGCCGACATGACGACGTTCGCCCGGTCGTCGGGCACCACTGGAAGGTGACATCGATTGTTGACGACGAACTACGGCAGTCTGGTACCCGAGGACGAGTCGCTCACCCACCAGATCGTCGATACGTTCGCGACGGTCAGCCAATCGGATCCGTCGTGGACGGAGAAGATCTGGACGCTCGCGCATGCGCGTGACAATTCGCTCCAGGTCGTTCTGGGCGTCGGAAAGTACACCAACCGTGGGGTGTTCGACGGTGCAGCCGGGGTGTGTCGCGGCACCGAGCAGTGGACCGTGCGGGCCGGGCGCCGTCTGTCGGCCGACCCTTCCTCGACCGAGGTGGGACCGATCCGCTATCGCGTGCTCGAACCGCTACGGTCTATCCAGGTGAGCCTGGAGCCCTCCGAGCACGCGCCGATCTCCTTCGACGTCGTCATGCGGGGCAGCTTCGACGCGGCGCTGGAGGATCCGTGGCCCGATCGCAGCCCGGACGGCTATCGCGTCACCCATAACGTGTTGCGCTATCACCAGATCGGTGTGGCGTCGGGCTGGGTCGAGGTCGATGGCCACCGTACCGAGATCCGACCCGACGAGTGGATATCGGTGCGCGACCACTCATGGGGTCTGCGGCCCGGGGTCGGCAAACCCATTCCCGGCCTGCCGCGTGGCGGTCGCAAGATCAAGCAGATGTTCATGACGTGGCTGCCGATGACGCTGACGCGCCCCGACGGGTCGACATACTCGCTGTTCGTGATGTATCAGGAGGAGCGCGGCGACGGCTTCCTCGAAATCCGTTGTCAGGCAGAGCAACAGAACGACGACGGAACGTCGCACCGATTTGCTTCGGTGGAACAGGATCTGCACTTCAACGACGAGAACCGGCGGCTGACCCACGGCACCGTCACGTTGATCGACTCCGACGGGGCGCGGCGACCGCTGACGATCACCGCCGCGGGACCGACGGGATTTCACCTCGGGACGGCCGGCTACTACGGCTGGAACGACTGGGTCTACGGCCAGTGGGTGGGCGATCTGCGGGTCGAGGGCTATCACGTCACCGACTGTGACACCGCAGAGAACGCGCGCAAACTGCATCAGCTGCGGGATCTGCTGGTCCGCGTGGAGGATCCGGTGGGTGGCGGTTCGGGGCTCGGCAACGCCGAGACGTTCGCGCTGGGAGAGTTCCCCGAGCGAGGGCTCACCGCCGAGAACTCGTTCCTCTGAGTCGACGCCGGGTTCTCGGCATTCGGTGACCGCGCGCGGAATACATCGTCGTCGGCTGGGCGTTTGGTCCATGCATGAAGACAAGACTGCCGCTGCGTCGGCTGATGATCATGGTTGCGGCAGTGTTCATCTCGGGTGCAGCGCTGGGCGCGCCCCTGGTGACCTCGGCAGGGCCGGCCGCGGCGGCGCCCACCGGCGAGTGTCCCGATGTGCAGGTGGTCTTCGCCCGCGGCACCGGGGAACCGCCGGGCGTCGGGCGCGTCGGCCAGGCGTTCGTCGACGCGCTGCGACCGCTCGTGGGCGATGAGTCCGTCGGCGTCTACGCGGTCAACTATCCCGCGACGCGGGACTTCCTGCGCGCCGCCGACGGCGCCAACGACGCCAGCCTCTTCGTTCAGAACATCGCGACCACCTGCCCGGACACCAAGATCGTGCTCGGCGGATACTCGCAGGGCGCCGCGGTCGTCGACGCAATCGCCCTGGCGAACACGCCGACGCTCGGCTTCACCCAGCCGATGCCCGCCGCGGTCGCCGACCGCGTCGCCGCGGTGGCGGTGTTCGGCAATCCCTCCATCCGCCTGCTCGGCGGCCCGCTCACCGCGCTGAGCCCGGCGTACGGGCCCAAGACCATCGACCTGTGCAACGGTGCGGATCCGGTGTGCTCTAACGGAAACGACGTCGCTGCGCACAGCCTCTACGTCGAGTCGGGGCTCGCCGCGCAGGCGGCGCGGTTCACCGCCGACCGTCTCGGCGCCGCGGCGCCGATCACCACGCTGTCCGGCCAGGCCGGAGGCTGACATCAGCCCCAGGCGTGCACGATGTTCTGCGCCGGTTCCACGCCATGTGCGATCAGGATCTCCGTGGCGTCGGCGGCCTGCTCGCAGATCGTCGGGACGTCCTTCCATTCCGCGGAGGTGAAGGTGCTCAGCACGAACTTCGCGCCGTCGGTGCGGCCGGGCGGCCTACCGATCCCGATGCGGACACGCTGAAAGTCGTTGCTGCCCAACGACGAAGACACTGAGCGTAGACCGTTGTGCCCGGCCACACCGCCTCCGAACTTCAGCCGGATGCGGCCGAAGTCGATGTCGAGCTCGTCATGGATCACGACGATGTCGGCCGGCGGCACCGAGTAGAACTTGGCCAGCGGCCCGACCTGCCGACCCGACTCGTTCATGTAGGTGCGTGGTTTGGCCAGCACCACCGAGCGTCCGGCGAGGTGGCCGGTGACCACCTCGGCGCCGGACTTCTTGTGCACCTTGAATCCCGAGCCGATGCGGTCGGCGAGGATGTCGGCGACGAGGAACCCGAGGTTGTGCCGCGTGGTGGCGTATTGCGGGCCCGGGTTGCCCAGGCCGACCACGAGTAGTGGTTCGGCCATGCCGGACTACTCCGATTCTTCGGCGGGAGCCGCCTCGGCGCCCTCGCCCTCGTCGGTCTCCTCGGCAACCTCTGCGGCTTCCTGCTCTTCCTCCGCAGTCTCGCCGGCACCCTCGGCCTCGAGCTCCTCGGCGGAGGGCGCCTCGACGACGTTGACCACCAGCATCTCCGGATCCGAGATCAGCGAGACGCCGGAGGGCAGCTCGATGGAACCCGCGCTGAACTGCGTGCCGGCCTCGACACCCTCGACCGATACCGTCAGCTGCTGAGGGATCGACAACGCGTCGGCCTCGACCTCGATGGTGTTGGCGTCCTGGGTGACCAGCGTGCCGGGCACCGCCTCACCCTCGACGAGGACGTTGACCTCGACGACCACCTTCTCACCACGACGCACGACGAGCAGATCGGCGTGCGTGATGGTGCGGCGGATCGGGTGGATGTCGAGGGCCTTGGTCAGCGCGAGCTGCTCCTTGCCGCCGATGTCGAGCGTCAGCACGGCGTTGGTGCCGGCGCGGCGCAGAACGGCGGCGAAGTCATGGCCGTCGAGTTCGAGGTGCTGCGGATCGGTGCCGTGACCGTAGAGAACCGCGGGCACCTTGCCATTGCGGCGGGCGCGGCGCGATGCGCCCTTGCCGGTCTCGGTGCGGACCGCGGCGGTCAGGTTGTTGGGGGCGTTCTTCGCCATGATGTGGGTGCTCCTGTCGTGTGCTCGGCACGGCGGGGCTCAACCACATGAGGTTCGCGTCGATAACGGTGGCCTCCGCTGGCGCGGCCACCCTCGCCGTGATCACCGGTCAGGGTAGCCGGAAACGCCGCCGCGCCCCAAATCAGAGCGGGAACTTGGTGCCGGTGAGCTGCTCGGAGAGTTCCCACAGCGCGCTCGCCGTCCGGCCGTCGCGCGCCAGCGGGCTGCGGAACCCCGTCGGCCCGGTGGGCCCGCGACTGCCGAAGCGCGGGCCCACGAATGTGTCGCCCGGCAGGTCCTCGGCCACCGCGTACAGGGTCTGGCGGGCACCGAACTCGGGCTCGGTGGCGAACACCCGGTTGGCCGCGAGCCAGAATCGGGTTCCGATCGGGTTGCCCGTCTGGCCCTGCAGATTCGTCGCGGAGTAGCCCGGATGCGCGGCGATCGCCCGGACCGGTGAGCCGGCCTCGCTGAGCCGGCGCTGCAGATCCTTTGTGAACAGCAGGTTCGCGAGCTTCGACTGGCCGTAGGCGGGCCACGCCAGATACGGTCGGGCCTTCCAGTTGAGGTCCTTGAGATTGATCCGGCCGATCAGATGCATGACCGAGGACACCGTCACGACCCGGTCGCGGATCTTGGGCAACAGCAGGTTCGTCAGGGCGAAATGACCCAGATGGTTCGTGCCGATCTGGCTCTCGAAACCGTCGACGGTCAACGCGTACGGCACGGCCATGATGCCGGCGTTGTTGACCAGCACATCGACGGCCTCGATGCCGTCGGCGAACGCGCGCACGGACGCCAGGTCCTGCAGGTCGAGCTTGCCGATCTCGACATCCCCGGTGATCGTCGCGGCAGCCTCGTCGCCCTTGGCGGTGTTGCGCACGGCGAGGATGACCTTGGCGCCGGCTCCGGCCAGCTCCCGCGCGGTGATCAAGCCGATGCCGCTGTTGGCGCCGGTGACGATGACGGTGCGCCCGCGGAAGGAGGGCAGATCCGCGGCGGTCCATGCACTCATGACGACCACCCTAGTGAGTTGGCGTGAAATGGCATTCCCGCAGGCCCTCACTCGCTCTTTCGCTGCTGGAACGCCCTTTCATGGAGAAACAGGCGCTACTTCGGCGGCGGCTTGGGCACGGCGACGTTGAAGCCGCCGATGATCTTCTCGATGTCGGGGGCCTCCTCGGCGGCCTTCTGGGCATAACCCGTCACCGTGAACTGCACGAGATAGTGCTGCTTGGCGGGCGGTGCGCCGGTCGCGATCACGATGCGGTTGTAGCTGTGCATCCGGGTGCCGTTGAGGTCGTAGCTGCCCTCGATCATCGCCGACGGGAAACCCTTGAAATCGTTCATCGAGGCGTTGAGACGTTTGAAGTTCTGCGACATCTCGGCGTCGACGTATCCGTGCTTGATCGCCTCGCGCGGGTCGAAGTCGCCGGTCAACTTCATCACCACCAGCATCGCGATCGGGTACGTCTCGCCCTTGGCGATCACCCTGGTTCCGGGCGCGAAGTTGGTGTTGAAGTACGGCTCCCATCCGGCCGGGGTCGGATACGAAACGGTCAGATCGGTGAGCTTCTCGGGGAACACGGGCTGGCCGGTGACACCGGCCTGTTCCAGGAACGCCGCGATGGGCATCGGCTTGTCATCCGGATTGGCGGTGGACGTCGGCGGCGCCGACGACGTCGACCACACCGACTGGTAGTTGGGCGGTTCCGTGCCGCAGCCGGACACCGCGGCGATCGTGCCGACGGCCGTCACCGCAGCGACGAGAAGCTGAAAGCCGCGACGGCTCACAGAATCTCGCGCACCGCGTCGATCGGCCGGGCCAACCGGGTGCCCTTCGGCGTGATGACGAACGGGCGCTCGATCAGGATCGGATTCGCGACCATCGCGTCGAGCAGTTCGTCGTCGGAGGCATTCGCCAAGCCGAGCTCGCGGTACACCGACTCCTTCTTGCGCACGGCGGCCCGCACCTCGATGCCGGCGTCGGCGATCATCTTCTCCAGCTCGGCGCGGGTCGGCGGCGTCTTCAGGTACTGGACGATCTCCGGCTCGATTCCGTTCTCCCGCAACAGATCCAGCGTCTTGCGTGAGGTGGAGCACTTGGGGTTGTGGTAGATGACGCCCTTGGACATCTAGGCCGACCCGTCGAAAAGACTGGTGACAGAACCATTGTCGAACACCGCGCGGATCGTGTTCGCCAACAGCGGCGCGATCGACAGCACGGTCAACTGCGGGAAACGCTTGTCATCGCCGATCGGCAGCGTGTTGGTGACGATCACCTCGCAGGCGCCCGAATCGGCCAACCGCTCGCGGGCCGGATCCGACAGCACACCGTGTGTCGCCGCGATGATCACGTCGCCCGCACCGTCGGCCTTGAGCAGCTTGACCGCGCCGGCGATGGTGCCGCCGGTGTCGATCATGTCGTCGGTCAGCACGCAGGTCTTGCCCCGCACGTCGCCGACGACGCGGTTGGACACCACCTCGTTGGGTTTGAGCGGGTCGCGAGTCTTATGGATAAAGGCGAGGGGAACGCCTCCTAATGAGTCGGCCCACTTCTCGGCGACGCGCACCCGGCCCGAATCGGGGGACACCACGACCATGTCGTGCGAGGAGTAGTGCTCGGCGATGTAGCCGGTGAGCAGCTTCTGCGCCCGCATGTGGTCGACGGGCCCGTCGAAGAAGCCCTGGATCTGGTCGGTGTGCAGGTCGACGGTGACGATCCGGTCGGCACCCGCGGTCTTGAGCAGGTCGGCGACCAACCGCGCCGAGATCGGTTCACGGCCGCGGTGCTTCTTGTCCTGCCGTGCGTACGGATAGAACGGCAGGATCGCGGTGATCCGCTTGGCGCTGCCGCGCTTGAGCGCGTCGATCATGATCAGCTGTTCCATCAGGTGCTGATTGAGCGGCGCGGGATGGCTCTGCAGCACGAAGGCGTCACAGCCGCGGACGGATTCGTCGAACCGGACGAAGATCTCGCCGTTGGCGAAGTCCCGCGCGGTCTGCGCCGTCACGGGTACGTCGAGTTCCTTGGCGACCTGTTCAGCGAGTTCGGGGTGCGCCCGACCCGAGAACAACATCAAATTTTTTCGATTGTCGGTCCACTCGGTGCCCACAGTGCGCCTTCAAGGTCGGGGATCGATACCGGCTAATCCTACGTAGCTCGACGCGTCGGGCGTGTCCGGGTGGCCAGATTGTGAACGGCCGGCGCCGTTCACCGCGATTCCGTGTCATCGGTAGCCGACCCGTCCTCGTCGGCCGATGCCTGCTGCGCCGCCCGCGCTGCCGCCGACCCCGGCCGTTTGCGCGTCACCCAGCCCTCGATGTTGCGCTGCGGCCCCGCCGACACGGCCAGCGCACCCGGCGGCACGTCGTCGCGCACGACGGTCCCCGCCCCGGTGTAGGCGCCGTCGCCGACGGTGACCGGGGCGACGAACATCGTGTCCGACCCGGTCCGGACGTGTGAGCCGATCGTGGTGCGGCTCTTGGTCTCGCCGTCGTAGTTGACGAAGACGCTCGACGCTCCGATGTTGCTGTGCTCGCCGATGTCGGCGTCGCCGACGTACGTCAGATGCGGCACCTTGGTGCCGGTGCCGATGGTCGAATTCTTGGTCTCGACGAATGCGCCGAGCTTGCCGTCGGCGCCCAGCACGGTGCCCGGCCGCAGGTAGGCGAAGGGTCCGACCGTCGCACCGTCCCCGATCACCGACGAGGCGGCGTGCGTGCGGCACACCGTCGCGCCGTCACCGACCGTGACGTCGGCCAAGGTGGTGTCGGGGCCGACCTCGCAGCGTCCGCCGATGCGGGTGCCCTCGAGCAGCTGGGTGCCCGGCTTGACGAGGGTGTCGCGGCCGATGGTCACGTCGACGTCGATCCACGTCGTGGCGGGATCGACAACGGTGACCCCGGCCCGCTGGTGCGCGGCGACGATGCGCCGGTTCAGCTCCGCGCCCAGCTCGGCCAGCTGCACACGGTCGTTGACCCCCGCCACCAGCGTCGAGTCGTCCACATGCTTGGCCCGCACGACGAGACCGTCGGAGCGCACGATCGCGATGACATCGGTCAGGTACTGCTCCTGCTGGGCGTTGTCCGAACTCAGACGGCCCAACGCGGACCGCAGCGCGGCGACGTCGAACGCGTACACCCCGGAGTTGACCTCGGTGATCGCCCGCTGTTCGGGGCTGGCGTCGGCCTGTTCGACGATGCCCATCACCTCGCCGTCCTGTGTGCGCAGGATCCGGCCGTAACCCGTCGGGTCGGGCAGCGTGGTGGTCAGCACGGTCGCCGCGGTCGGGCGGGTGTTGTGCGTGCTGATCAGGTCGGCCAGCGTGTCGGCGTCGAGCAACGGCACGTCGCCCGAGGTCACCGCGACCGTGCCGGTGAAGTCGGGCGGCAGTGCCCCCAAGCCGCACTGCACGGCGTGTCCGGTACCGAGCTGCTGCTCCTGGGTGGCGGTGTCGATCGGGCGGCCGAGCTCGGCGGCCAGCCGCTCGACCTCGGGCGTCACCCGGTCCCGGTCCTTGCCGACCACGACGACCAGGTGCCGCGGCGCCGCCCCGGCCACCGCGTGCAGGGCATGCGCGAGCATGCTGCGACCCGCCATCGTGTGCAGCACTTTCGGGGTGTCGGACCGCATCCGGGTGCCGGCGCCTGCCGCGAGCACGACCACCGCTGTATCGGAGGTTGCCTGCGTCATCGGGCATTCCTTCCCAGCGTGAGCCCCGCGAACGCCGGGGACGAAGGTGTCTGTCCGACGACGCGCCAACCCACGTTTGTCATATGGCGGTCGCTCGCCGCTCAATCCGCTCCGTCGCCAGGACTCGAACCTGAACTATCTGAACCAAAATCAGAGGTGCTGCCGATTACACCACGACGGATCGAACACCTCGTGATGCTAGTCCAACGGCGGCGTGGGGCATCTAACCTGGTAACCGTGGCAGCACTCGACAAGGAGGTCAGGGCGCCGCGGGCGCGGATGACGGGCGCCGAGCGGCGCCACCAGCTCATCGAGGTCGCGCGCAAGCTCTTCGCCGAGCGTGGCTATGAGGGCACGTCGATCGAGGAGATCGCGCAGCGCGCCAACGTCTCCAAGCCCGTCGTCTACGAACACTTCGGCGGTAAAGAGGGCCTGTACGCGGTGGTCGTCGACCGTGAGATGTCGGCATTGCTCGACGGGATCACCTCGTCGCTGACCCGGATGACCAACAACCGTTCGCGGCTGCGCATCGAGCGCGTCGCGCTCGCCCTGCTGACCTATGTCGACGAACGCACCGACGGCTTTCGCATCCTGATCCGCGACTCCCCGGCGTCGATCACCTCCGGCAGTACCTATTCGACGCTGCTCAACGAGGCCGTCAACCAGGTGTCCTCGATCCTGGCCGGCGACTTCTCCCGCCGGGGTCTGGACCCGGAGATGGCGCCGCTGTACGCGCAGGCGTTGGTCGGATCGGTGTCGATGACCGCGCAGTGGTGGCTCGATGTGCGCGAGCCCAAGAAGGAGGTCGTCGCCGCGCATCTGGTCAACCTGTGCTGGAACGGGCTGATGCATCTGGAGAACGATCCGCTGTTGCTCGACGAGTGACGTAGATCTCGTCAGCGGATGGGGGCAAACCCTCGTCGCGGCAAGCGTTTCGGCGCGTGCCTACGATGGAAGGCATCATGACCGCATCGGGGACCGTGTCCGTCCCAACCCCGATCGCCGGGCTCGTCGATCTGGCTCTTCGAGATCCCTCCCTGAAGGAGATCTCGCGCCTCGCCGCCGACAGGCCCGCCGATCTGGCCATCGTCGGCCCGGCCGCCGCCCGGGTGTTCGTCGCGTCCGCGATCGCGCACGCCTGCCCGCTGGTCGTCGTGACCGCCACCGGGCGCGAGGCCGACGATCTGACCGCCGAACTGCGCGGCGTGTTCGGTGACGCCGTGGCGATGTTCCCCTCGTGGGAGACGCTGCCGCACGAACGGCTCTCACCGGGTGTCGACACCGTCGGTGCGCGGCTCATGTTGTTGCGCAGGCTGACCCACCCCGACGACACCCGTCTCGGGCCGCCGCTGCAAGTGGTGGTCACCACCGCGCGATCGTTGCTGCAACCCATGGCCCCCGACGTGGCCGACGTCGAACCGGTGACGCTGCGCGTGGGCGCCGAGGCCGAGTTCGACAGCCTGATCGAACGGCTCGTCGAACTCGCCTACACCCGCGTCGACATGGTCGGCAAGCGCGGCGAGTTCGCGGTGCGCGGCGGCATCCTCGACCTGTTTCCGCCGACCTACGAGCATCCGGTGCGTATCGAGTTCTGGGGCGACGAGGTGTCCGAGATGCGGATGTTCTCCGTCGCCGACCAGCGGTCGATTCCGGAGATCGACGTCGACACCGTGATCGCGGTGCCGTGCAGGGAGGTGCTGCTGACCGAGGATGTCCGCGAACGCGCCGTCGAACTGGCCCGCGAGCACCCCGTGCAGGAGAACACGCTGCCCGGCACCGTTCCCGACATGCTAGCCAAGCTCTCCGAGGGCATCCCGGTCGACGGGATGGAGGCCCTTCTTCCGCTGTTGCGTCCCGACGAGCTGTCGACGTTCTCGGATCTGTTGCCTGCGGGCACGCCGCTGTTGATCTGTGATCCGGAGAAGGTCCGCACCCGGGCCGCCGATCTGATCAAGACGGGCCGCGAGTTCCTGGAGGCGTCGTGGTCGGCTGCAGCGCTTGGCGGTGGCAAGAGCACAGCTCCGATCGACCTCGAGGCGCTGGGTGCGTCGGGTTTCGTCGAACTGGACGACGCGCGCGCCGCGGCCCGCGAGAGCGGGCACCCGTGGTGGACGTTGAGCCAGCTGTCCGACGAAGCCGCGCTGGAGATCGACATCCGGCCGGCGCCGTCGGCCCGCGGACAACAGAGCAATGTCACCGAGATCTTCGCGATGCTGCGTGCGCATGTCCTCACCGGTGGTCACGCTGCCGTCGTCACGCCCGGCACCGGAACGGCTCACCGCGTCGTCGAGCAGTTACGCGAATCCGACACGGCAGCAGTCTGTTTGGAGCCGGGGGAGGATCTCAGGGACGGAATCGTCAACGTCCTCAAGGGCCCGCTGCACGACGGTGTGGTGATCCCCGGCGCGAACCTGGTGATCATCACCGAGACCGACCTCACCGGTAACCGCGCCACCGCCACCGAAGGTAAACGGCTGGCCGCCAAGCGGCGCAACGTCGTTGACCCGCTGGCCCTGTCCGCCGGCGATCTGGTGGTGCACGACCAGCACGGCATCGGACGGTTCGTCGAGATGACCGAACGCGTCGTCGGCGGCGCCCGTCGCGAGTACCTGGTGCTGGAGTACGCATCGTCCAAGCGGGGCGGGGGCACCGACAAGCTGTACGTGCCGATGGACTCGCTGGACCAATTGTCGCGCTATGTCGGTGGGGAGTCGCCGACGCTGTCCCGGCTGGGCGGCAGTGACTGGACCAACACAAAGACCAAGGCGCGCAGAGCAGTTCGCGAGATCGCCGCTGAACTGGTGTCGCTGTACGCCAAGCGGCAGGCCTCGCCCGGTCACGCATTCGGCCCCGACAGCCCGTGGCAGGCCGAGATGGAGGACGCGTTCGGCTTCACCGAGACCGTCGACCAGTTGACGGCCATCACCGAGGTCAAGGCCGACATGGAAAAGCCCATCCCGATGGACCGGGTGATCTGCGGCGACGTCGGTTACGGCAAGACCGAGATCGCGGTACGAGCGGCGTTCAAGGCGGTGCAGGACGGTAAGCAGGTCGCGGTGTTGGTGCCGACGACGCTGCTGGCCGACCAGCATCTTCAAACCTTCACCCAGCGAATGTCTGGCTTCCCCGTCACGGTGAAGGGCTTGTCGCGCTTCACCGATCCGGCCGAGTCGCGCGCGGTGCTCGAGGGCATGAAGGACGGCAGCGTCGACATCGTGATCGGCACGCACCGGCTGCTGCAGACCGGCGTCACCTGGAAGGACCTCGGCCTGATCGTGGTCGACGAGGAGCAACG
This sequence comes from Mycobacterium sp. IS-1590, assembly GCF_001500025.1. Lineage (GTDB taxonomy): Bacteria > Actinomycetota > Actinomycetes > Mycobacteriales > Mycobacteriaceae > Mycobacterium. The sequence continues at coordinate 151,066 of NZ_LQIW01000004.1, forward strand.
CTTCGGTGTCGAGCACAAAGAACACATCAAGTCGATGCGCACCCATGTCGACGTGCTGACCATGAGCGCCACCCCGATCCCGCGCACGCTGGAGATGAGCCTCGCCGGCATTCGGGAGATGTCGACGATCCTCACTCCGCCCGAGGAGCGCTACCCGGTGTTGACGTACGTCGGACCCCACGACGACAAGCAGATCGCCGCGGCGCTGCGCCGCGAACTGTTACGCGACGGGCAGGCGTTCTACATCCACAACCGGGTCAGGACCATCGACCAAGCGGCCGCGCGGGTTTCGGCGTTGGTGCCCGAGGCGCGCGTGGTCGTCGCGCACGGTCAGATGCCCGAGGAACAGCTCGAGCGCACCGTCGAGGGATTCTGGAACCGCGAATACGACATCCTGGTCTGCACGACGATCGTCGAGACCGGCCTGGACATCTCCAACGCCAACACCTTGATCGTCGAGCGCGCCGACACCTTCGGCCTGTCGCAGCTGCATCAGTTGAGGGGCCGGGTCGGCCGTAGCCGCGAACGTGGTTATGCGTATTTCCTGTACCCGCCGGAGGTTCCGCTCACCGAGACCGCCTACGACCGGCTGGCGACCATCGCGCAGAACAACGAACTCGGCGCGGGCATGGCGGTGGCGATGAAGGACTTGGAGATTCGCGGTGCGGGCAATGTGCTCGGCGCCGAACAGTCCGGACATGTCGCCGGCGTCGGCTTCGACCTGTACGTGCGTCTGGTCGGCGAGGCCGTGGAGGCCTATCGCGCGGCTGCGGACGGGGAAACCGTTGCCGCACCGGAAGAACCGAAGGATGTGCGGATCGATCTGCCCGTCGACGCGCATCTGCCGCCCGACTACATCGGCAGCGACCGACTCCGCCTGGAGGGTTACCGCAGGCTGGCGGCGGCTCCGGATCAGCAGGCGGTGGACGCCGTCGTCGACGAACTCGTCGACCGATACGGCCCGCTACCCGAGCCGGCGAGGCGTCTGGTGGCCGTCGCGCGTCTGCGATTGCTGCTGAAGGCCTATGGCGTCACCGAGGTCAGCTCGGTGTCGGAGTCGACGGTACGGCTCTCTCCGCTGCAGCTGATGGATTCACAGCAACTGCGGCTCAAGCGGATGTACCCGAGCGCCGGTTACCGGGCGACCACGTCGACGGTGCAGGTGCCGATACCCCGTGCCGGCGACGGCATCGGCGCACCGCGCATTCGCGATCTCGAGTTGGTGCAGATGGTCGCCGACCTGATCCTGGCGCTGGACGGGAAGCCACAGGGCAGCGTCGACATAATTTCGGACCCGATTTCTGCGAACTAACGCCAGGTCACAGCGTCTGTACAACTGTTCAGCCGCCGGCCGGATCGGGATCCGCTGTTAACGCACCGTCACGCCGACCCGACATACACGTCGGGGGGTCAAGGTGTTGCTTGCCCATTGAACCGAGGGAGTCGTCCAAACCGAGGGCGTCGATCACCTGTGACAGGTGGTTTAAGCAATTTCCTAAACCGAACATCACACGATGCCACCGAGTGATTGGTGCGCGTCGCGATGACGCAAGGCGAAGGAGTTTTCGATGGACTTCAAGAAATTGGCAGTGACCACCACGATGACCGGTGCACTTGGGCTCGGTGCGTTCGGCCTGGGCGCAGGTTTCGCACAGGCGCAACCGCACATCAATATCCCGCAGCCGCCGGTTCCCGTTCCTGAGCTGAACGTGCCGCCGGTCAATGTGCCGCCGGTGAACGTGCCGCCGGTGAATGTGCCGCCGGTGAACGTGCCGCCGGTCAATGTGCCGCCGGTCAACGTGCCGCCGGTCAACGTTCCGGCCGTCAATGTGCCCGATGTGGACGTGCCGCGGGTGAACGTTCCTGATGTGGACGTGCCGCGGGTGAACGTTCCCGATGTGGACATTCCGAGCGTGAACGCGCCAGATGTGGATCTGCCGCGAGTGAACGCGCCCGATGTGGACCTGCCCGAGGTGCAGTTCCCCGAGGTGGACAACTACTTCAAGCTGCCGAACGGGCACATCCCGCCCGGACAGCTGAAGAACTCGCCGTTCATCAACGGTGTCGCGAACCCGTTCTACGGGATTCCGCCCGGGCAGCTGAAGAAGCTTCCGGACGTGAATGGGGTCGTCAACCCGTTCTTCGATGAGAAGCCGGGTCACTGGGTCATCCCCGACGACCTGATCGAGCCGGAGTCCTGAGCCACGCAGTAAGGGACACGATGGCCGTCCTGCCGCCAGGCAGGGCGGCCATCGCCGGTCCGAGGTGCTGAGAGACGCCGCCAGGGTTCATCGGCTACGGCGTCCGACGAGGTGTTGGTATAACCGAGATCAGCGGTTTCGACAAAGCGCGTGAGGGGGTGTGACCCGATGACCGTCGTTTTGGTCGACCCTCGACGCCCGTCCTTGATCCCGATCGACGCGATCGATCTGCTCTCCGGTGACGTCCAGTACACCGAGGAGATGCCGATCAAGGTGCCGTGGTCGTTGCCGTCGGCGCGGCCCGCGTATGACGGCGAGGATGCGCCGGTGCTGCTGTCCTCGGACCCGCAACACCCCGCGGTCGAGGCCCGGCTGGCGGCCGGGGACAGGGTGATTTCGGCGCCCGAGGCCGCGCCGGGCGAACGCCTGGTCGACGCGGTCGCGATGATGGACAAACTGCGCACGTCCGGGCCCTGGGAGAGCGAGCAGACGCACGACTCGCTGCGCCGCTACCTGCTCGAGGAGACCTACGAGGTGTTCGACGCCGTGCACAGCGGTGACGCTGAGGCGCTGCGTGACGAGCTCGGAGACGTATTGCTACAGGTGCTTTTTCACGCCCGCATCGCCGAAGACGCACCGCAGAATTCGTTCGGCATCGACGACGTCGCCGATGCGCTGGTACGCAAGTTGGGCAACCGCGTACCGGCGGTGCTCGCCGGGGAGCCGATCTCGCTGGACGATCAACTCGCCCAATGGGAGGAGCGCAAGGCGCTGGAGAAGAAGGCCAAGCGGGCGCATTCGACGATGGACGACGTGCCGACCGCTCAGCCCGCTCTGGCGTTGGCGCAGAAGGTGATCGAGCGGGTGAGCGCCGCTGGGCTACCGGTGGACCTGATTCCCCAGGCCATCACATCGGTGACGGTGGCGGTGGGCGGCGATGCCGAGAACGCCTTGCGCTCGGCCGTTTTGGAGTTCATGGACACGGTGCGACGGGTCGAGCGGGCAATCGCCGTCGACCGTCGTGGTGACGAGGTGCCCGAGGAACTCGACGCCACTCCGCTCGGCACCGTGACCGAAGACGAGTGGCGCGCGCACTGGCCGTCCGCCGACGCGGTCGAAACGGACGGCGGCAACGACGCGATGGAAATAGATGAGACCGATGACGATGCCGCTGAGACCAACGAGGCAGAAGTGGCCGATGAGGCTGCTGAGGCTAAAGTTGCCGATCCGGCGTCCTGAACCGGTGAAAATTTTGTGCATCCGAATCGCTCCCAACGCTGAGCCGCGACGTCCCGGACACGTGGGACCATGGGCAGCAACCGAAGTTGGTTGAGGGAGTTTGGTGTCGCCGGTGCGTTGGCTGCGTGCTGTCGCCGTTCTAGGAGCGACGGCGCTGCTCTTGGCTTCTAGCTGCTCGTGGCAGCTCGGGACGCCCATCCCTGAGGGCGTACCGCCGCCCCCTGGCGATCCGGTGCCCGCGATCGACACCTACGCCAAGGGCCGTCCCGCCGATCAGCTTCACGAATGGGCCGCCGAACGCGCACCCAAGCTGGGCATTCCGGTGGCCGCGCTCGAGGCGTACGCCTATGCGGCCCGGGTGGCGGAGGTGGAGAACCCCGACTGCAAGCTGGCGTGGACGACGCTGGCCGGGATCGGGCAGGTGGAGAGCCATCACGGCACCTACCGCGGCGCGGCGATCGGATCGAACGGGGACGTCGAACCGCCCATCCGAGGTGTCTGGCTCGACGGCACCAACGGCAATCTCGAGATCTTCGACGACTCCGCGGTCAGCCATGACGGCGACTCGAAACACGCCCGCGCGATGGGCCCGATGCAGTTCATCCCCGAGACGTGGGGCCACTACGGCGTCGATGCCAACAACGACGGCCAGGTCAGCGCAGACAATATGGACGACGCCGCGCTGTCGGCCGCCGGCTATCTGTGCTGGACCGGCAAGGACCTGGAGACGCCGCGCGGATGGATGAACGCGCTGCGCGCCTACAACGATTCCGACCAGTACGCGCGGACCGTGCGGGACTGGGCGACCGCTTACGCCAACGGGCACCCCCTCTAGACACGCTTCCCGAACTGGAAGGCTCTAGGCTCGTCGGTTGACGCGAAACATCTCGCCCCCACTACCGAGGACACCAAGGAGACGCCAGTGCCCACTATCGATCAGGTCGGAGCCCGAGAGATCCTCGACTCCCGGGGAAACCCCACGGTCGAGGTTGAGGTTCTGCTGGGAGACGGGTCGTTCGCCCGCGCCGCCGTGCCGTCGGGTGCCTCGACGGGTGAGCACGAAGCCGTGGAACTCCGCGACGGCGGCTCACGGTACGGGGGTAAGGGCGTCGAGAAGGCGGTCGAGGCCGTACTCGACGAGATCGCCCCGGCCGTCATCGGTCTGCAGGCCGATGACCAGCGCCTCGTCGACCAGGCGCTGCTCGACCTCGACGGCACCCCCGACAAGTCGCGGCTCGGCGCCAACGCCATCCTGGGCGCCTCGCTGGCCGTGGCCAAGGCCGCGGCCCAGGCGGCCGATCTCGACCTGTTCCGCTACCTCGGCGGCCCGAACGCCCACATCCTTCCGGTGCCGATGATGAACATCCTCAACGGCGGGGCGCACGCCGACACCGGTGTCGATGTGCAGGAGTTCATGGTGGCCCCGATCGGCGCGGCGTCGTTCAAGGAGGCGCTGCGCTGGGGCACTGAGGTGTACCACTCGCTGAAGTCGGTGCTCAAGGCGCAGGGACTGGCGACCGGTCTCGGTGACGAAGGCGGTTTCGCTCCCGACGTGGCGGGCACCACGGCCGCGCTCGACCTGATCCTGTCGGCCATCGAGTCCGCCGGGTTCACGGCGGGCTCGGACGTCGCGCTCGCACTCGACGTGGCCGCAACCGAGTTCTACGCCGACGGGCAGGGCTACAAGTTCGAGAACGAGGTGCGCACCGCTGAGCAGATGGGCACCTTCTACGCGGGTCTGCTCGACACGTATCCGTTGGTGTCGATCGAGGATCCGCTGTCGGAGGACGACTGGGACGGCTGGGTCGTGCTGACGTCGGCCATCGGCGACCGCGTGCAGCTCGTGGGCGACGACCTGTTCGTCACCAACCCGGAGCGGCTGGAGGAGGGCATCCAAAAGGGCGCCGCCAACGCGCTTTTGGTGAAGGTGAACCAGATCGGCACGCTGACCGAGACGCTCGACGCGGTGGCGCTCGCCCATAACAGCGGCTACCGCACGATGATGAGCCATCGCAGCGGCGAGACCGAGGACACCACGATCGCAGACCTCTCCGTTGCGGTCGGCAGTGGCCAGATCAAGACCGGCGCACCCGCCCGCAGTGAGCGTGTCGCCAAGTACAACCAGCTGCTGCGCATTGAGGAGAACCTCGGCGACGCCGCCCGCTACGCCGGCGACCTCGCCTTCCCCCGGTTCGCCATGGAAGCCAGATAGCCCGGTAGCGGCCCGTGCCCGAAGCCAAACGGCCCGACCCGAAGCGCCGGTCACCGACCTCCCGACCAGGGAAGTCGGGCAAGGCAGGCGGTGCTTCGAAGGGCCGTCCGCGGGTCGCTGCACGCCGCGAGCCGCGCGCCACCGATTCGCGTCCCGCGACCGAGGCGGCCGCCGACGCCCCGACCAAATCCGGAGAGGCCGGCGTCGTCATCCGGCGCGCCATCGCCGAATCGGCCGAGCAGCAGTCCGAGCAGCGGTTCGGGTCCGCGGCGCGGCGCGCGGCGATCCTCGCGGTGGTGGTGTGCGTGTTGACGCTGACCATCGCGGGGCCGGTGCGCACCTATTTCGCGCAGCGCACGGAGATGAAGCAACTCAAAGCGACCGAACAGCAATTGCGGGCCCAGATCGCCGATCTCGAACAGCAGAAGGTCAAGCTGGCCGATCCGGTGTTCATCGCCGCGCAGGCCCGCGAACGGCTCGGTTTCGTCATGCCGGGCGAGATTCCGTACCAGGTGCAGTTGCCGCCCGGCGCGGTGGTGCCCGGCACACCCGATCAGGAACCGCAGACCGTCAACCGCGGCCAGCCGTGGTACACGGCGTTGTGGCACACGATCGCCGATGAGCCGCACGGGATCACCCCCGGTCCGCTGCCGGACGTACCACCGCCCGCACCCGGTGTGCCCCCACCGCCGCCGCCACCCCCGCCCGGTGGTTGACGCCGCGGACCTCGAGGCCGTCGAGCGGCAGCTCGGTCGCGAGCCGCGCGGCGTCCTCGAAATCGCTTACCGATGCCCCAACGGCGAACCCGGTGTCGTCAAGACCGCGCCGAAACTCCCTGACGGAACGCCGTTTCCGACGTTGTATTACCTCACCCATCCCGTGCTGACGGCCGCCGCCAGCAGGCTGGAATCCTCAGGCATGATGCGGGAGATGACCGAGCGGCTGCGCAGCGACCCCGACTTGGCGCGGGCGTACCGGGAGGCCCACGAGTCGTATCTCGCCGAGCGCGACGCGATCGAATCTCTGGGTACGACGTTCTCCGGTGGCGGCATGCCGGACCGCGTCAAGTGCCTGCACGTGTTGATCGCCCACTCGCTGGCAAAGGGGCCGGGCACCAATCCGTTCGGCGACGAAGCACTGGCGGCGCTGGCCGGCGAGCCCGCGATGGAAGGCATTCTCGATCCGGAAAGGTGGACCCATGAGTAGGGTCGGCGCCATCGACTGCGGCACCAACTCGATCCGCCTGCTGATCGCCGACCGGGCGGGGGGCAAGCTGGCCGATGTGCACCGCGAGATGCGCATCGTCCGATTGGGCCAAGGTGTCGACGCCACAGGGCAATTCGCGCCGGAGGCGCTGTCGCGTACGGAGTCGGCACTGGCCGACTACGCCGATTTGATGCGCCATCACGGCGTCGACAAGGTCCGGATGGTGGCGACCTCGGCGACCAGGGACGCGGCGAACCGCGACGCCTTCTTCGCGATGACGGCCGAGGTGTTGGGGGCCGTCGCGCCCGGTGCGGTGGCCGAGGTGATCACCGGCGCCGAGGAGGCCGCGTTGTCGTTCAACGGTGCGGTCGGCGAACTCGACGCGGCCGCAGCGCCTTTCGTGGTTGTCGACCTGGGCGGTGGGTCGACCGAAGTGGTGCTCGGAAGCGACGAGATGACCGCCGGACATTCGGCCGACATCGGATGCGTCCGGCTCACCGAACGCTGCCTGCACTCGGACCCACCGACCGCAGAGGAGATCGCCGCGGCGCGTGACGTGGTGCGCGAAGGGCTGCGCGAGGCGTTCCGGGCGGTGCCCGTCGAACAGGCCCGCACCTGGGTCGGCGTGGCGGGCACCATGACAACCCTGTCGGCGCTGGCGCACCAGCTGCCGGCCTACGACTCCGAGGCAATTCACCTGTCGCGGGTTCCGTTCGGCGAACTGCTCAGCGTGTGCGAGCGGCTGATCGCGATGCCCCGGGCCGAACGGGCCCAGCTCGGGCCGATGCACGAGGGGCGGGTCGACGTCATCGGCGGCGGCGCGATCATCGTCGAGGAACTGGCCGACGCGTTGCGGCAGCGGGCGGGTATCGAGGAGCTGACGGTCAGCGAGCACGACATCCTCGACGGCATCGCGCTGTCGATCGCCGGCTGAACGTCGACCGCCCGGGACACGCGCCCTTCGGCGGGCCAGGAGTACCTCGAGAAGGGGACTTCTTGCCCTGTTTCCTTCTCGGCTGTCGGCCCATCCTTTGTCATGTGACTGCTTTCTTAGAGACCACCGGGCCGCCGACAGCCGAATTTCCCGATGCCGAGACGCTACGGACGGTGCTGTCGTTGGCGACCCGAGCTCCTTCCGTGCACAACTCGCAGCCCTGGTACTGGAAAGTGGGCGACGAGAGTCTGCATCTCTACGCTGACCGGTCGCGCCACCTGGCCAAGACCGACGCCGACGAGCGTGACTTGATGGTCAGCTGCGGGATGGCGTTGCACCACGCCATCGTGGCCCTGGCGGCGGTGGGTTGGCGAGCCCGGGTCCACCGATTTCCCAACCCCGCCGATCCCGATCATCTCGCTTCGTTCGACGTGAGCTCCGCCGATCCCATCACCGCCGACATCGCCCTGGCGGCCGCCATTCCGCAACGCCGAACCGACCGCCGTCACTTCGGCCCTTGGCCGGTGTCGATGGTGGACATCGCGAAGATCGGAGCCAGGCTCGCCAGGACGGGGATTCTGATGCGACGCGTCGAGATGTCCATGGACATCAGGGCAATCGTTGCGCAGGCGGTGTGGCAACACACCCACGACGATGCGTATCTGGCCGAACTCGCCGCCTGGAGCGGAAGGCATGCCGCGACGTCGGGCATTCCGGCACGCAGCATCCCCGACTCCGACCCCACGGCCCCCCTCCCGGGCCGACTCTTTCCCGGTGGGTCACTGGCGCAACCGCAGGGCGCGTCCGCACACGAGGACCACGCGATCCTGTTGGCATTGGGATCTGTGGCCGACGACGATCTCTCACGGTTGCGGGCGGGTGAGGCGTCGAGCCTGCTGCTGTTGACCGCCACCTCCATGGGCTTGGCCAGCTGCCCGGTATCCGAGCCCCTCGAGATTGCAGAAACGCGGCGAGCGCTCAGGGACGAGGTGTTCGACGGCCGGGAGTACCCGCAGATGATGTTCCGGATCGGTTGGGCGCCCGTCGGTGCCGATCCGCTGCTGTCGACACCGCGACGCCCTCTCAGCGAGGTCGTCGGCCCCCTCGACAGTGTCCCCGCGAGCCGGTGACCCGCCCATGAACGCACACCACCCCAACGCCGAAACCATCCGCTCCGCACTGATGTTGGCGGTGAAGGCGCCGTCGGTGCACAACACCCAGCCGTGGCGTTGGCGGGCCGGCGAACACAGCGTCCAGCTCTACGTCGACCGCCGACTGCATCTGCCGTACACCGATCCCGATTCCCGGGATCTCATGCTCAGCTGCGGTGCCTCACTGAACCACTGCCAGATCGGCTTCGCCGCGCTGGGCTGGCGCGCCGAGGTGCACCGTTTCCCCAACCCGGACGACCCGAATCACCTCGCGGCCCTCGAACTTCATCGGCACGACCCCACTGACGCCGACATCGCGCTCGCCGCGGCCATTCCGCGACGGCGAACCGACCGCCGCCGGTACGGCTCATCGAAGGTTGCACCCGCAGACCTCGCCGTGATCGCGACCCGGGCAGCCGCGGCCGGTGCGACCGTGCGTGAGGTGGACGATCTTTCCTCACTGAGGAGTCTGGTGAGCGAGGCGGCTCGACGCCATGCTGCCGACCACGGCTATGCCGCCGAACTCGCCACGTGGAGCGGTAAATACGCGGCAACCGCGGGAGTACCGGCGCGCAGCGCGCCCAAAGCCGACGGCAGCATCTCGGCGCGTACGTTCGCGGGCGCGAGTCTTGCCCAACCGATGGGCTCCGAAGCCGAGACCGACAACGCCGTGGTCCTCGCTCTCGGCACGGACGATGACAGCGACCTGTCACGATTGCGCGCCGGCGAGGCGGCCAGCCTGGTCCTCCTCACGGCCACCGCGCTGGGATTGTCGAGTTGTCCCATGACGGAGCCATTGGAGGTACCCGAGACCCGCGCTGTTGTCCGGGCAGAGGTCTTCGACGGTGGTCTGTACCCGCAGATGCTGTTGCGGATCGGTTGGGGACTTCTCGGTGCCGATCCGTTGCCGCCCACCCCGCGACGCGCCGTGTCCGAAGTCGCCGCGCGACTCGACGGGTCGCCACTGGCGTAATCGTTCGAAGTCGAATGGATTCCGGATGTGGGCCCGGTCCAGGGACTTTCGACCACTTCACCGGTGACGAACGCCTCCGGAACCAGCGGCGTCGCGACGATACGGTCATGGAGTGGGTTGATGTCCGGCGGTGAGAGGGGCGCGAAATGGCGGCGACGACATCCGATCACGGCATCCTGGTCGCGGTCGACGGATCGCCGGCCGCAAGGGTTGCCACCGACTGGGCTGCGCGAGAAGCCGTGTTACACCGGCTGCCGCTTCAGGTCGTGCACGTCGTCGAATCGCCCGCCGTGCGGATGTGGCCGGAGATGGCCATGCCGGCCGCAGTCACCGAAAGTCTGCGGCGAAGAGGTCACGAATACCTCTCGGCAGCAGTGGAAACCGCCCAACGGGCGACTGGCGGCGAGGATCTGGCGATCACTACCGAGCTGTTGACGGCCGCAGTCCAGCCCACACTCATCGACCTGTCTGGAGAGGCCCGCATGATCGTGGTGGGCTGTCGCGGTCTGGGCTCGATCGGCCGCCGTCTTCTCGGGTCGGTCAGCTGGACCCTCCTACACCACGCCAAGTGCCCTGTCGCAGTCATCCATGACGAGGATCCGCTGATGTCCGAACCGGTTTCGAAGGCACCGGTGGTCGTCGGGATCGACGGCTCGCTGGCCTCGGAAGCCGCCACGGCGATCGCATTCGATGAGGCATCGCGCCGCGGAGTGGATCTCGTCGCCGTCCACGCATGGAGCGACATGAGCTACTACGAGTTGCCCGGGTGCGAAGCCGCGGCCCTGCTCCGGGAAGCCGAGGAAACGCTCGGCGAGCGCCTCGCCGGCTGGCAGGAGCAGTATCCCGATGTTCGGATCGAGCGCGTCCTGGTGATGGATCGGCCCGCACACCAGCTGCTCGAGCAATCGGATCGCGCGCAGCTGACGGTCCTGGGCAGCCATGGGCGTGGTGGTTTCGCCGGGATGCTGCTCGGATCCGTCAGCTCGACGGTCGCCGAGTCGACGCGTATGCCGGTCCTGGTGGTACGACCGTCGTGACGGGTCATCACATGTCGGGGTCGCGGTGGGACCGCTCCAATTTGGAGATGTAAACCGCCGCCTGGGTGCGTCGTTCCATACCGAGCTTGGCCAACAGCCGTGAAACGTAGTTCTTGACCGTCTTCTCCGCCAGGAACATCCTGGCGGCGATCTGCTTGTTGGTCAGGCCTTCCCCGAGCAGATCCAACAGGACCCGCTCCTGATCGCTGAGTTTCGCCAAGGGATCGGAATGTTCAGCAGCCCCACGCAATTTAGCCATCAACGCGGCTGCCGCGCGGTTGTCCAGCAACGACCGCCCAGCGCCGACATCCTTGATCGCCTGGGCGAGTTCCATGCCCTTGATGTCTTTGACCACATAGCCGCTGGCGCCGGCCAGAATCGCGTCCAGCATCGCCTCGTCCGAGGTGAATGACGTCAACATCAGGCACCGCAGATCCGGCATGCGGGAGAGAAGGTCCCGACACAGTTCGATGCCGTTGCCGTCCGGGAGTCGTACGTCGAGGACCGCGACATCGGGTTGCAGGGCGGGAATGCGCGCCATTGCCTGCGACACGGAGCCCGCCTCACCGATCACGTCCAAATCCGGATCGGCGCTGAGGAGGTCGATGAGACCGCGCCGGACCACTTCGTGGTCGTCGACCAGAAAGACTTTCACCATGGGTGTCTCACTCCTGAGTTTGCGCCACGGTGTCTCACACTACGGTCTGCGCTTGGCGGATCAAGGCCGAACAGCACCCTTCGGTGGCGGCTGGCGCACTTCGAGCACCTCAGCGGTCGGGCGCCGGGGAGTCGCCGGGGGCCGGTCTTCGATCTCCGGTGCCGTACCGATGCGGATCAACACCTGCGGCGTCGTCTCAGCACCGATCAGCGACGCGACGATGTCCCGGCTCGCCCGCAGCTCGGTGATGTGGGTCAGCGTGCATGAAGCCAGGCCGGCCATGGTGGCATCGAGCAGGACCGCCGACAGCATCTCCCCGCATCGAAGCACGCTTTCGCGCTCGTTGTCATAGGTGGACAGCACGACGATCTTCGCCCTGTCCTGACCGTAGGCCCGGCGTCTGTCTCGTTCGTCGTGAGAAACGGGGAAACTGCGTCCCACGCCGACGTGATCGCTTTCGGCCGCCGTGGGAAGAGAACTCGGGGGAATGCCCTCGCTGACCGGGAAAGGAGCTGTCCACCACTGCAACTCCTCGTGGTAGTAGGGGTCGTAGAAGCGCAGGGACTCGGTCAGTCTGGAGGCCTGAACCAGTTCGGCGCGCAGCTCGTCGGCGATCACATCCAGTCTGACGGCATCCGCGGTGACGCTTCTGCGCAATTGCGCCTCGACGGCCATCCACTCCGGCGGGGCCGCGAAGGGAAGTCGGTCGGTGCGCCGCATCAGTATCGCGTCGGCGCGACGACGGTGTCCTTCGGTGACGAATTCGATCGGGGAGAAGTCGACATTGGCCAGGTGCACCGGGCTGTTCGGATTCGGATAGCGGTCGATGTCGGCGTCCCAGCCGGCTGCGGCCATCGCCACCGTGAGGTGGTCGAGCACCGCGCCGCAGCTCATCAGCGCTTCCCGCCCGGAACGGTCGGTCGAGTACAGGACACGGCTCTTGTCGAGAAACAGCTCAACCGAGGAACCGTCGGTCGTCCAACGCCACGGCTGGCTGTTGTGCAACGACGGGGCCCGACACGCCAGGCGTACGGCGTTGGTGATGACGTCGGTGCCGACCAGGGTGTCTCGCATTACTCGATCGTGGGCTCGAATCACCGCCGAAACCAGGGCCAATGGTCCCATTCGTCGGGGCTTCTGACCCTGTCCGGCGGTGCCGGCGGCAGTGGACGATCGAGTCATGAGCGCATCGGTGGTGGCGGCGGACAGCGACGGTGTGGCGCTCGGCAATGCCGGCAACCTGCAAGCGCAGACCCGTGAGACGCACACCGGTGTCGTGGTGCTCGTCGGCGACAGGGCATACAAGGTGAAAAAGCCCGTTCTCACCGACTTCTTGGACTTCCGTACGCCAGATCTGCGGGCGGCGGCCTGCGAACGCGAGGTGGCGCTCAATCGCAGGCTTTCTCCCGAAAGCTACCTCGGCGTGGGCCACTTCGCCGGCCCGGACGGCGGAGCAGACGAGCCCGTGGTCGTGATGCGTCGCTATGCCGACTCGCTGCGGCTGGCATCGATGATCCGTGAGGGTCGGCCGGTGTACGACCAACTGGACGCCATCGCCCAAAGGGTCGCCGATTTCCACCGGCACGCGGCGAGAAGCGAGGTCATCGACGCGTGCGGGCGACCCGGCGCCGTTGCCGCACGCTGGCGACAGAACCTCGACCAGCTCGCGCTCTACACCGGCCGCGGGGTGTTCGGGGATCAGGTCCGGGAAATCCGGCGGCTCGCCGAACGATTCATGGCCGGCCGTTCGGGGCTGTTCGAACGCCGGATAGCGCAGGGTCGTGTGGTCGACGGGCACGGGGACCTGCTGGCCGACGACATCTTCTGTCCCGCCGACCATCTCGCCATCCTCGACTGTCTGGAGTTCGACGACAGTCTCCGTTTCGTCGACGCCATCGACGACGTGTCGTTCCTCGCGATGGATCTGGAATTTCTGGGCCGCCAGGACCTCGCCGAGCTGTTCCTCGATTCCTATCGCCGGCACTCCGGTGACACGGCGCCGAGCGCCCTGGCACACTTCTACATCGCCTACCGTGCGGTGGTCCGGGCGAAGGTCGACTGCGTGCGCGTCGACCAGGGCCATGACGAGGCGCGCGCCGACGCGCGGCGACACCTTGACATCGCTTTCGAACATCTTCGATCAGCGACTGTGCAGCTGATCATCGTCGGTGGCGGTCCGGGCACGGGTAAGAGCACGCTTTCGCGAGCTCTGGCAGAACAATTCGATGCCGAGGTCATCTCCACCGACGACATCCGGAAACAGATGCAGGGCGCCGGCACGATCACAGGTCCGGTGGGTGAGGTGGACACCGGTCTGTACTCGCCGCAGAATGTCAGCGCCGTCTACCAGGAGGTGCTGCAGCGAGCGATCGGCACGCTTTCCGCGGGCAGGTCGGTGATACTCGACGGGACCTGGCGCAATGCCGAGCAGCGCGAGCGAGCCCGCCGCATCGCCGATCGCGCGCGTGCGCCGCTGGTGATCCTCACGTGCTCGGCTCCGCTGGACGAGGCCGCGCTGAGGATCGAAACCAGGGCCGACACAACCTCTGACGCGACCCGCGACATCGCAGCCGCCATTGCGGCGGGATCGACGCGCGATTACGGCGGTCATCTGATCGACACCACGCGTCCCCTGGGGGACTCGGTTGCGCAAGCACAGCAGATATGTTGCACCGCAATCTGATCGGTGATGGCTGCCATCGGTTAGCTGACCGCATGGCGTTCAAAGGAGGGCAATTGTGCAACGCTTGACGACCCTTGACGCGGGCTTTTTGGAGGCAGAGGATTCCGATCGGCACGTCAGCCTGGCGGTCGGGGGGCTGTCGATCCTGGAGGGCCCGATGCCGCAGTACGACTCGATTGCAGCGGGTTTGGCCGCCAGATTGGCCGATCTGCCGAGATTTCGGCAGGTGTTGCACACACACCTGTTGGACCTGCAGCCACCCGAGTGGGTCGATGTCGACGATCTCGACATCACCCATCACCTCCACCGGGCGGCGCTTCCTGGGCCCGGAGACGATCATGCGCTGCACAGGTTCGTTGCCGACGTCATGGAGCGGCGCCTGGACCGCGATCGGCCGTTATGGGAATGCTGGATCGTCGAAGGTCTCGCCGACGGCAGATGGGCGATCCTGATGAAGATCCACCACTGCATCGCCGACGGCATCGCCACGATGCACATGTTTTCCTCTCTGGCTGACGGGGGAGAAGGGGAGACGTTCGCCACGGAGATTCGCGCGGCGAAGACAGTTCCGCACCAACGGGTCACATCGCAGAAATCGATTCTCAATCCTATGACGTGGCCCGGGGGACTGATGCGGATGGCCGCCAGCGCGACCAGTGCCGCGGTGCTGGCCGCCGAGGGTGCTGCCGAAATCGTCAGTGGAATAGTCAGACCCGCGGCCGAGTCTTCGCTGAACGGTCCCGTCACGGCGATGCGCCGCTACAGCGCCGCCCGCGTCGGCCTCGCCGACGTCACCAAAGTGACCGAAGCCTATGGCGTCACCGTCAACGACGTCGCGCTCGCCGCCTTGACCGACAGTTACCGCGCCGCGCTCACCCGCCGTGGCGAGAAGCCGATGCGCACCTCGCTGCGCACACTGGTACCGGTTTCGGTTCGGGCGAACGACGCCGTCGGTATCACCGACAACCGGGTCTCGGTCATGCTGCCGTTCCTGCCCGTGGAGAAGGAGGATCCGGTCGAGCAGCTCCTAGCGGTGCACCGTCGTCTGACGAAGGCGAAAGCGAGCGGTCAGCGCGAAGCGGGAAGTATCGCCATGTCAGCGATGAACGCCGTCCCGTTCCCGTTGACCGCATGGTTCGTCCGGACGATGACTCGTCTGCCCCAGCGCGGCGTCGTCGCCCTGGCGACCAACGTGCCCGGGCCCAGAAAGCGGATGACGATCCTGGGCCGAGAGGTACTCCATGTGCTGCCGATTCCGCCGATCGCTCTTCAGTTGCGCACGGGGGTCGCGATCCTCAGTTACGCAGACGAGCTGGTCTTCGGTGTCACTGCCGATTATGACGCGACGCCCGACGTGGACGAGATCGCCCGCGGGGTGACGGTCGCGATAGCCAAGCTCGTGGAGCGCTGTTGACACGCCGGGTGACATGGGGCGCTGAGCCAACAACCACCGCCACCGCCGTCACGGTGTCTGAACGCGGAGAGGGGATCGTATGGCCGAGAACACAAAGCGCCGCGGTGTCGTGGTCGGCGCCGACGGCTCCGCTTCGGCGAAGGCGGCCATCAGATGGGCCGCCCATGACGCAAGCATGCGCAGGCTTCCGCTCACCGTCGTTCACGCCAACGCCGTGTCCACGGTGGCCGCGGCGATGGTGGCATGGCCCGCAGGTGAGATTCCCCAGCAAGTCCTCGAGCAGGAGGAGGAGGACGCGCGGGCCATACTCGCGAATGCCGTTGCCATGGCACGCGAAAGCGCCGAGGGCAGAACACCACTGACCGTAACCGATGAGATGTTCTTCGGCTGGCCGGTACCGACGCTGGTCGACGTCTCCAAGGACGCGGAGATGGTGGTTGTCGGCTGTCGAGGCCGGACCGGATTGCGCCGCACGCTGTTGGGATCGGTCAGCTCCGGGCTGATCCATCATGCTCACTGTCCGGTCGCGGTCGTCCACGACGATCAAGACTCGCCGGGTCGGCTACCCGTGCTCGTCGGGATCGACGGTTCGCGATCATCGGAAGCCGCAATCGCCCTGGCGTTCGCCGAAGCATCCTGGCGCGGTGTCGATCTCATCGCGCTCCATGTCTGGAGCGACGCCGACATGCCGAAGTCGAGCATGGATTGGACCGACGTTTTGGCGGCTGCACGCAGGACGCTATCGGAGCGCCTCGCGGGTTGGCAGGAACGTTACCCGGACGTGGAGGTCACCACGATGGTGGAGTTCGAGGGCCCTGCGCGCCGGCTGCTGGAACTCTCGGAGCGCGCGCAACTGGTCGTCGTCGGAAGCCATGGTCGCGGGGGGTTCGCGGGGATGCTACTCGGATCCGTGAGCACCGAGGTGGCTGCGGCGGCTCGCGTCCCGGTCATCGTGGCCCGCGGGAGTTGAGTCCACAGCCCCTCCGTGAGGCCTCGTCACCGGGGATGAGACTGTGGTGCAGCACATTCAAGCTGGTCGACCGCTGCAGGACTCACATATCCGGTAAGGAAAGAACACCACTGCGCCTGGCGGGCCCGATGTTCACCATCACCCGCTCCAGCAGCGCAGCGTAGGCCGACCCGTCGACGAGGAAGTCGGCCCCGCCGTGATGCAGAAGGTACGCGTCGAGGCGGCGGTCAAGCGGCCAATCGGAGTAGATCCGGCCGGCGAACTCGGACCGAAGGAAGCGCCACGCGATGGTGTCGAGCTCCGCAGTGGTCATATCGACGCGGTCAGTGGGCACCATCGGCCATCCCCAATCTTCGCTGTCGGCTGTCATATTCATGGTCGGCGCGACGGACCGCCGGAGATAGAGAAGAAAGTCACACAAGATCAGCCCATCCGTCTACGGTTTGTGCCAGTTGGCCCTCGGACGTCGGTTCAGTCGGGCCCTGTGCGACCAACGGGGCCGGTCGCAGCGACTTCCAGCCGTGACCACGATCCGGGCAGTGTCAGCGCTCGGTCTCAACCTGCGGTCAGGACCAGCGCCATTACGCAGGCCAAAACGACTGCGGCTGTCACGCCATAGGCGATCGTGCCGGTTCTGCTCAACCGGAACTCGCCCATCAGATCGGAGTCACGCGCGACGCCGATGATCACGCCCAGCAAGGGGATGAGCAGCACGGCATTGAGGACCTGTGTGGCGACGAGAATGGTAACCAGAGGCGCACCGGGAAGCAGGACGACAACCGCACCGAGCACGGTGACGACGCCGAACGTGAGATAGAACGTTCTCGCCGTCCGGAAGGGATCGTTGAGGGCGGCTTCGGCCCCGGCATACTCGCACACCGAGTAGGCCGTCGACAACGGCAGAATGGACGCGGCCAGCACGGCGGCGCCGATCAACCCGATCCCGAACAGGGTCGAGGCCCACTCACCGGCGAGCGGCTGCAAGGCCAGGGCAGCGTCTGCGGCATCGGCGATGGAGCGACCATCGCGGTGAAGTGTTGCCGCGCAGGCGACCACGACGAAGAAGCCGATGACGCCTGTCAGCAGGGCGCCGGTCACCACGTCGATGCGTTCCAGTCGCAGATCTTCGATCCGCAGCTTCTTGTCGACGGCATACGACTGGATGAACGACAGTCCCCACGGCGCGAGCGTCGTGCCGACGGTGGCGGTGACGATCGCCAAGGTGTCCCGATCCGCGGGCATCGTCGGTATCAACAGACCGTGTGCCGCGGCCCCCCAGTCGGGATTAGCGAGTATCCCCGAAGCGATGTAGGCGAGAAACACCGTCGACAACAGCAGCAGGAAGTGCTCGACGCGGTGGAAGCTTCCGCGCAGCACCAGCGTCGAGACGAGCAGTGCTGCGACGGGGACACTGAGGTCGCGACTGACACCGAAGAGCTCGAAGCCCGCTGCGATACCCGCGAACTCGGCACATGTCGTTCCGATATTGGCGACGACCAGCGTGATGAGCACCCCGCCGCCGACGCGTACGCCGTAGCGTTGGCGCACCAGTCCGATCAATCCCTGCCCGGTGACCACGCCCATGCGGGCGGCAAGGGCGTGGAACATCACCAAGGCGAGAGTGGACAGCAGCAGAACCCACAGAAGTTGATAGCCGTAGTCGGCGCCGAGTACCGAGTAGGTGGTGATACCGGCGGGATCATCGTCCGAGAGGCCGGCGAGCAGCCCGGGACCCACGACTGCGACCAGTGCGCCGATCGCCAGCCGGCCCGCTTCGTCACCGTCACGACTGCTCGTGTCGTCGACGTGGCCACACCCCGGAGCGAAGAAAGCGCCGATTTCTCAACAATGGCGCGGTGGACAGCCGCTCCCTCCACCGGGTGGCATGGCCCGTCGGCATCGCGGCGACAACGTCGGCGGCCCTGGTCTGGGGCAACGCTCGCAATATCCGTTCAGCGTCGACGGGGTGGCTGGCCTGGATGATGTCGGCGGCCTCCGTGGCTTCCTTCGTACCGAGAACGTCGACCGCAGAAGCGGTGTCGAGACGCGCTACGAGTGCCGCCAGGCCGCGGGAATCCAATAGGTGAATCGCCGACCGGGGCGTGCTCAACGCAACGGCATGGCCCCGGTCGGAGGTCAGGTGCAGGTCTGTCCATGCGACGGCGTCACTTGATAGTCGTCTGGACAGCCAGCCAAGGCCTAGGCGACGCAACACGGCATCAAACCCGACCTCGACACCCACGACCTCCAGCCGGCCGTCACGTCGACGGGCGAGCACTACATCGGCCACACGTGTGAGTCGCTGCCCGGTGATGTCGACGATCTGTGTATCGAGAACGTCTCGCACCAACAGGATTTCATCGTCTGCCAAAGGCCCGGCAGCGGCAAGCGAAGGTTCCCCGTCGGTGTTGAGCTGAATGTGCTGTGGGTGAGCGAAATTGGCGGTGTGGCACGGTACAAGCACATCGGCTCCTCGCCGCCGGGACACCACGAGGTGTTCTGCGAGGGGCAGCCCGGCATCGCCGTTCGGGCGGGCAGTCACGTCGGCGATGCGGCCGATCGCGCAGCCATCGGGGCCGAAGACCTCACGACGTACGATTCTGCTGAGCAGCAACACGTCAGCGGCGCACCTCGAGCATCAACAAAGACCGCGCTTCAGCCCGCGGCCCAGGTTTTGGCCTGCTCCAGCTCGTCGAGGCCGAAGAGCGCCATCTCACCGGGAACCATCCAGGCCAGTGCGTGCAGTGTATGGACAACCCACTCCTTATCGGTGACCACTGCGATCCGTTTGAAGGCCGAATGATGACTTATCAATGCGCCGAAGCCCAGTTTGAGATCCTCGACGAGCCCACCGGGTCCGAATCCCTCGTAGGTGGGCGCGATGATCTCGACGATGCGCACCTCGTCACCCTGCAACCTCTGTTCCATTTCGGGCTTGAAGTCCCGTAGATCCTCACCGCTCAACCGGCCGGACACCCGGAAGCCGATCACACCATCGGGCATGTTCGGCAGCACTTCGATCATCGAACGGTCTCCTCTCGGCGAAGTGACTCTGTCCGATTCGAGCCACCGCTGCGTGCCGTCAGCATCGACTCCAGCATGAGCCGGCGCTCGGCGGCCGCGACGGTGCGCCGCGCCGCGGTGACCGCATCCGGGTTGACCGACACCGAGGTGATACCCATCCGCACCAGATGCTCGGCGAAGGCAGGCTTTGTCGACGGCGCCTGACCGCACAACGACGAGGTGATGCCGAATTTGCGTGCGATGCCGACGATTTGGCCGATAGCGTCGAGGACAGCCGGATCGGACTCGTCGAAAAGCTCTGCGCAGATGTCGGAGTCGCGGTCGACGCCGAGCGTCAACTGGGTGAGATCGTTGCTGCCGATCGACACGCCGTCGATGCCCATGCCGATGTACTCCGGAAGCCAGTGCACGACCGAGGGTACCTCCGCCATCACCCATCGATGCAAACCCCGCTGGTGGCCGAGGGGGCTGGAGTCGACGAGGGCGAGGCACTCCTCGAGTTCCCACCGCGTCCGCACGAACGGGATCATCAGGTGCAGGTTCGGGGATTGTTCGCGGATGCGCGCCAACGCCAGGAGTTCGAGGGCGAACAGGTCGGGTTCTTTGACGTAGCGGTAGCAGCCGCGGTAGCCGATCATCGGGTTGTGTTCCACCGGCTCGTACGATTCGCCGCCGACGAGGCCGCGGAACTCGTTACTGCGGAAGTCGGTTGCCCGGTAGACGACGGGACGCGGTGCGAAGGCGGCAGCGATGCGGCCCACCGATTCCACCATCTTCTCGACCAAGCTGTCCTGTTCGCCGCGGGCGATGAGATCACGCGGATGACGACCTCCGAGCGCTTCGGTGAGCATGAACTCGGCCCGCAGCAACCCCACACCGTCGACGTTCTGCGCGGCGACGGCCTCGGCGTTGTCGGGCATCGCCATGTTGACGTAGATCTTGGTGCCGGTCACCTCTTCAGCCGCTGCCGACACCACTTGAGGCTGCGCAGTGACGGTCACTGCGGGGCCGGCATCGACACGGCCGGCGAGGACGCGACCGTGGGTTCCGTCGACGGTGACGGTCGTTCCGTCGTGGAGATCCTTTGTCGCGCTGCGTGCCCCGACGATGCACGGCACCCCGAGCTCGCGAGCGACGATCGCGGCGTGACAGGTCATGCCGCCGGTATCGGTGACCAGTGCCGCCGCCCGCCGAATGGTCGGCAGCCAATCGGGATTGGTCATCTGGGCGACGAGGATCTCGCCCTCGAGCAGCCGATGCCCCTCATCGGGGGTGTCGAGCACACGGACCTTGCCGACCGCGGTTCCGGGCGCCGCGGCCAGACCGCGGGCGAGCACGGCATGCTTCTCCGACGACGGCGCCGCGGTGTGCTTCAACGTGGTGATGGGGCGCGCCTGCACCAGAAAAGTCTGGCCGTTCTCGATCGCCCATTCGGTGTCCTGCGGGCAACCGTTGTGCCGCTCGGTCGCTATCGCGAGGCCGGCGATAGCGCGCAGTTCGTCGTCATCGAGCACCCGGGCGTCGGCCTGCGCCTCGTCGAGGTCGACGTTGGTGTCGTTCCCATCGGGACCGCGCACGATCTTGAAGGCCTTGTGGCCCAACCGGATATCGAGGACGTCAAGGCTGTCTTTGGCGATGATGTAGGTGTCGGGCTCCACCATCCCCGAGACCACGACCTCACCCAGACCGAAGGCGCCCTCGATGACAACTCGGTCCTCGGCGCCGTTACTGGGGTCGGCGGTGAACGCCACACCGGCCTTGTCCGAGTTCACCATCCGTTGCACGACGACCGCCATCGCCGGGTCGGCGGTGAAGTCTCGGCTGGCGCGGTAGGTGACGACTCGCGGGCTGAACAGCGACATCCAACAGCGCAGGACGGCGCCGACGAGCGCCTCGCGACCGCTGACGTTGGTGATCGTGGCGTTCATGCCGGCGAAAGACGCGTCTCGGCCGTCCTCCCCGGTCGCCGACGAGCGGACCGCCACGACGGCGTCACGGCCGAGGCGGTCATAGAACGCGAGGATCCGGTCGCGAACGTCGTCGGACACACCGGCCTTGTTCACCAGAGCCTGCATCCGCTCGCACATCTCGGAGAGCCTGGCGGTGTCGGCGGCGTTGGTCATCGCTTCGCGGTGAAGCGCCGACAGTTCGGTGTCGACACCGGCCGCTCGCATCGAATCCCGATAGCAGTCGCGGAGCAGGACGAAGCCGGGTGGGACAGGCAACTTCGCCGCCACGAGTTCCCCCATGTTTGCGCCTTTACCGCCGGCTTCCTCGGCGTCGGCGATTCGCAGTGTCGAGATGTCGCGGACGTAGTCGTCGATGGTCATGCGGACAGCCTCGCGCGGTGGGATCGCCCGGCGTAGCGTCCGAGGGCCGTACCCGATGGGCTGAGGGTCATCGACTCGTAGGGCCGAAAGTCCCTGAAGGGCTCTCCGGGGCGATTCTCGATGACTTCCTGCCCTACCGGTGCGCCGCGCCGAGCAGTCAGATGGGTGACGTGAAGACACCGGTGACCATTGACCCGCGTTTGTACGATGCCGCTCTGTTCGGTCTCGACAGCCTCGTCAGCGGAGCCGCGTCGACGGTCACGCTGGCCAAGAAGCTGAATGACGCGGGGATCGGGACGGCCCTCTACTCCACGAGTCGAAGCCGCGACCACGCCACACCCTTCGGGGATCTGGAGGATCTGTTCACCGTCGGCGTCGACGGCGTCGTCGCAGAGGCGCTCGGCTCACCCGAACAGCTCCATCCCGCAGTCCTGCTGGAAGCCAGCGCCGGCCTCGGCGTGGCACCTGAGCGCTCGGTGGTCTTCGAAGGCAGCGAACTCGGCGTGCGGGTCGCGCGGCAAGGCGGCTTCGCACTGGTCGTGGGTGTCGCGCCGGCCGGATCCCATGAGGTCCTGTTGTCCAGTGGCGCCGACGTCGTGGTGTCGGACGTGGACGAGGTGTCCGTGCGCTCCGGGGACAGGCGCATCTCGGACCTGCCGAATGCCCTCGACACCTACGGTCAGCTGATCACCGCCATCGACGGCAGGCGGCCGGTCGTGTGCCTCGACTTCGACGGCACCCTGTCGGAGATCGTCTCCGATCCCGACGTCGCCGTCCCGGTCGAGGGTGCCGCCGAGGCGTTGGCGGCGATGGCGCAGCAGTGTCCGGTGGCCATACTCAGTGGGCGCGATCTCGCCGATATCCGCGTGCGCGTCGGTGTTCCGGGCGTTTGGTACGCCGGCTCACACGGATTCGAGATGGTGGGGCCCGACGGCACGGAGTATCGCAACCACGACGCCGCGGCGGCGGTCCCCGCGCTGCAACAGGCCGCCGAGGGGCTATCGGACCGATTGGGTTCGATTCCCGGTGTGTACGTCGAGCGCAAGCGCTATGCCATCGCGGTGCACTACCGCAACGCTTCTGAGGACTGCGTGGCCGAGATCGTCGCCACCACCCACGAGTACGGCACCCGCTTGGGCCTCCGCGTGACGACGGGGCGCAAGGTGGTCGAACTGCGCCCCGACATCGATTGGGACAAGGGTTCGGCGCTGAAGTGGATACAAGACCAACTGTCGTCGGACAGCCGTTTGATCCCGATCTACATCGGCGACGACCTGACCGACGAGGACGCCTTTGACGCGCTTCGGGCA
>NZ_LQIW01000005.1 GCF_001500025.1 Mycobacterium sp. IS-1590
GTGAACGCAATCCCGTGCGTCTGGGCCACCGCCTGCTGCAAACCCACCACCGGATTCCCACCACCGTGCACCACCGCAGCCGGCGCCACCGCGGCGGCCGCGTGCTGCAACTGGGCCGCCGACGCGTTCTGCACGCCGGCACCGCACATGGCGCGTTGCGGATCGTCGACGAAGGCCTGCGCCGAGACCTCGTCGCGGAACAGGTTCAGAATCCAGTCGATCACGTTCATCTCAGTTGTCCTTTCGAATGCCTCGCCGACCTTCGGCGAACTGATGCGAACGTTATGGATCGGCAGACACCGCGAAAACGGGTCGAAGCCCCCTCCCTACCGCACACGGATACAGGGTCGACCGGGGCCCCCATTAGGGGGTTAGGGGCAGTTTGTGGTCGCCGGACAGCGTCGAGCGTGCGGCAACTGCGGACATTCGGCGGCGCGTCGTGTGCAGACACGCACGCTCGCGCAGCAAGGGAACGAGAGAGGGCTAGCGGGAGGCCTTTTTGCGTTCGATGTCGGCGAGGGCCGCGGCAAGTTCCGCGCGCTGCGCCGCCGATGTCTCCCAGGCGAGTTGACGGTTCTTGACCACCTTGGCGGGCGCGCCGACCGCGATCGAGAAGTCGGGCACGTCGCCGCGCACGACCGCATGCGATCCGAGCACGCAACCACGCCCGATCGTGGTGTTACGCAACACCGTGACCTTGACGCCGACCCAGGTGTCGGGTCCGATCCGCACCGGACCCTTGACGATCCCCTGGTCTTTGATCGGCACGTTGATGTCGTCCATGCGATGGTCGAAATCGCAGATGTAGCACCAGTCGGCCATCAGCACCGAGTCACCCAGCTCGATGTCGAGGTAGGTGTTGATGACGTTGTCGCGGCCCAGCACCACCTTGTCGCCGAACCGCAGCGAACCCTCGTGGCAGCGGATGGTGTTCTTGTCGCCGATGTGCACCCAGCGGCCGATCTCCATTGTGGACAACTCCGGCGTCGCCTCGATTTCGACGCCCTTACCGAGGAAGACCATCCCGCGCGTGATGATGTGCGGATTGCGCAGCTTGAACTTCAGCAATCTCCAGTACCGCACCAGGTACCACGGGGTGTAGGCGCGGTTGGCCAGCACCCACTTCAGCGAGGCCAGGGTCAGGAACTTGGCCTGCCTCGGGTCCCGCAGTCGCGACCCTCGCCAGCGCTTGTGCAGCGGCGCGCCCCACATGGTCGTCATGGCCGGAAAGCCTACGCGAGCGTTCCAGTGCCGAACGGTTACCCTCACGTGGACCGATGACGAGGAACGGGAAGGATCGAGTGTTCCGGCGATTGACCGTGCTGGCTACCTCAGTACTGACAGCGCTGATCGCGGCCACACTGGCGGGCTGCCAGGACACCACCTCCTGGGTCGACGCCAAGGCCGCTGACGGCTGGGCCGCCCAATACGGTGACGCCGCCAACAGCAGCTACCAACCGGTGGCGGGCGCCGACGCGCTGCGCCTGGAATGGACGCGGTCGGTCAAGGGCGACCTGGCCGCCGCGGTGGCACTCGGCTCCGGCAGCTATCTGGGGGTCAACGCGCAGACTCCGGCCGGTTGCTCGCTGATGGTGTGGGAGGCCGACAACAGGGCGCGACAGCGGTGGTGCACCCGCCTCGTGCAGGGCGGCGGCGCGTCCAGCCCTCTGTTCGATGGCTTCGACAACCTCTACGTCGGACAGCCCGGCGCGATGCTGTCGTTCCCGCCGACGCAGTGGATCCGTTGGCGTCAACCGGTCATCGGGATGCCGACCACCGCACGGATCCTGAAGCCCGGCCACCTGCTGGTCGTGACGCACCTGGGTCAGGTGCTGGTTTTCGACGCCCATCGCGGCACCGTGGAAGGCAGCCCGCTGGACCTGGTCGCCGGTGTCGACCCGAAGGACTCCGAACGCGGACTCGCCGACTGCCGGCCGGCCCGCCCCCGCTGCCCGGTCGCCGCCGCACCGGCGTTCGCCTCGGCGACCGGGACCGTCGTCCTCTCGCTGTGGGAGCCGGGTGCTGACGGGCCCGTCCTCGTCGGCCTGCGCTACCGGCCCGGGCAGTCGCCGCTTCTGACCCGCGAATGGACCAGCGACGCGGTCGGCGGCGGACCCCTTGCCAGCCCGGTGTTTTCGGCCGACGGATCGACCGTCTTCGTCAACGGCCGCGACGACCGATTGTGGGCGCTCGACGCCGGCGACGGCAAGGCCAAGTGGTCGGTGCCGCTCGACTACCTCGCCCAGACCCCACCGTCCGTGTCGCCCGACGGGCTGATCGTCACCGGCGGCGGGCCCGGGGCGAAGTTGATCGGCATCAGAGACGAGGGCGATCGCGGCGAGGTGCAGTGGACCCGTGACGACGTCACGCCGCTGTCGACGTCGAGTCGATCGGGAGCCGACGTCGCCTACACCGTCGTGCGCGACGGCGATGGGGAGGACGCCGGACAGGCGTTGCTGGTCTTCGATCCCGCCGACGGGCGCACCCTCAACAGCTATCCGCTGCCCAGGGCGACGGGGTGGCCGGTGGGCGTCTCGATCGGGAAAGACCGCCGCGTGGTCACCGCCACCAGCGACGGCATGGTGTACGGCTTCGCACCGGCGTAGTGCCGTTCGGCGCGGACCGACTCTTACAGCGCGAGCATCGGCGCCACCGCGGCGCGGGGCACCGTCGCCTGAACCGGGCCCACCGATTCGGGGAACAGACCGCCCTGGCTGAAGAAGAAGATCAGCGAATCGTCGGTCAGCGCAAAGTTCTGGTAGTTCGCCGGATCGGTACCTTCACCTTGGGGAACCGGGGCGATCATGCCCTGCTTCTGCAGGTACCGATCGATCTGCGGGTAGATCACGTCCATCGGTTCGGTGCCCGGTTTGAACAAGGTGTCGAAGGTGATCGGCGCATTCGTGGCGAGGTTCCAGTTGAACGACTGGTAGAAGGTCTGCGGACGCAACCCGCCGACGTTCTGCCAGACGGTGAACACCACGCTGCGGGTGCCCGTGGTCGGTGGTCCCGATCGGTAGCCGGTCCCTTCGGCGTCGAGTTCATACGGCAGCCTGCCCGCATCCGGGTTCTCGGCGACGTTGACGAATCCGTCGCGCGCCTGCGTCAGGTAGGCCACCAGCGGCGCCTGGTCGGGATAGTCGTCGGGGAAACTCAAATCGAGGGTGTAGTTCGGCTTTTCGACGTGCACCCGGCATATCTGATCCGGCCCCACCGTGCCCTGCAGGTCGGCGCACCCCGGCTGGGCGGCGGCCGCAGGACTGGCGAGGGCGCCCATGGCGGCGGCCACCGCGAACAGAGCGGTCCACCTGGAAATGCGCATCGTCGACGTCCTCGCAACCGGCGCCGGTCTGGATACCGGCGCGTGCCGCAAGGATACGTGGGCCGTCAGCGCGACGGACGACAAATGTATGCCGTTGCCCGGCTTGCGGCTCCGGCCCCGATGCGGGTGATCACCACCGAGGCTTGCTGTGAGCCGCGCAGGCGAAGCCGGGGACGCAGTGCGTCGGGGTGCACGTCGACGCCGCGCACGAGGATCTCGACCGCGCCGACGTGGCGGGCCGCGAGCGCCTGTCGCAGCCGCCGTTCGCTGAAGGCCACCTCGTCGAGAACCTCGAAACCGCGTACACCGGGCGGGAGCCGGTCCCCGGACAGGTAGGCGATGGCGGCGTCGAGTTGCCACAGCCCGTGCCGTGCGGCGTAGTGCCGAACCAGCCCCGCGCGCACGACCGCCCCGTCGGGGTCGACGATCCATCGCCCGGCGGGCGCCACCGCACAGTCGTCGGGTTCGGCGTCGGTGATCTGTTCGCCGGTGTCCAGCAACGAGGCTCGGCGTCGGACGCCGCCCTCTGTGAGCCCGACCGACCACAGGCACGCTTCACGCACACTTCCCGCCAGCGACGTCACCTCGACCTCCCCGTCGAAGCCCAGCCGCTGCACGGCGTCGAAATCGATTCCGGGAGCGCACTTCACGACCGTGTCGCGCCGGCGATAGACATCCAGCAGCTCGTCGAGCGGGGGCGCGTAGCCCCGCGGGTCGAAACGCCGGCGCCCGGCGCTGCGTCGCGCCGGGTCGAGCACCACGACCGTGCCACTCGTGATGGGCCGCAGCGCATCGGCGCGGCAGAGGTCCACACCGTCGACGTTGTTATGCGCCATCGCGATCCGAACCGGGTCGATATCGCTGCCGATCAGGAGCTCTGTCGTTTCGCGGAGCGCCGCCAACTCCGCGCCGATCGAACACGTCGCGTCGTGCACTCGGGCCCCGCCGAGCCGGCGGGCGCGGTGCCGGGCGACGGGTTGGCTGGTGGCCTGCTGCAGGGCTTCGTCGGTGAACAGCCAGCCGTCCGGATTCGAGAGTTTGGCCGCCGCCTTACGACGCAGCCTGACGGTCTCGACCAGAACGGCGGCACGAGCACCGAAACGGGCACGCGCCGAGGCGATGTCGGCGACCAACGTGTCGGCGGACAGCTGCAGCATGGCGATTTCCCGCAGAGCGTCGAGGCCGGGCGCGCTGCGCAGATAGTCGACGTCGTCGACGTCGAACGCCACCGTCACGTCGCGGCGGGCTTGACCCCTGTGATCATGACGTTGTAGTACCAGGACTTCGGCACCACACGGCTCCAGAGGTTGGCATCGATCCAGCTCAACGCGATCCAACTGTGGAACGCGAACTTCGCGTAGCCCCAACCCAATCGGCCGGGCGGAACGGCGGCCTCGAAGGTACGCAGCGGCCAGCCCAGCATCGCGGCGGTGAACTCGGTGGTGGCGGTCGAGACCTCGACGGCGCCGGCGTTGCTCGCCATGCGCTCCAGATCCGCCGGAGAGAAGGTGTGCAGGTCCACGACCGCCTCCAACGCGGCCGCGCGTGAGGACTCGTCGAGTTCGGCCTGGGGGCGACGCCAACCCGAGAGCCCCGGCAGCTTCGTCACATTGGTCACCGCGCGCCAGGTCAGCGTCGACAACGGGCGGGCGTAGTTCTCCCCCGCGTTCGTCGGCTCGCCGGCGAAGATGAACCGGCCGCCGGGCTTGAGCACCCGCACCACTTCGCGCAGCGACAGTTCGACGTCGGGGATGTGGTGCAACACGGCATGGCCGACCACGAGATCGAAGGTGTCGTCGTCGTACGGGATGCCTTCCGCGTCGGCCACCCGCCCGTCGATCTCGAGGCCCAGGTTCTCACCGTTTCGGGTGGCGACCTTGACCATGCCCGGCGACAGGTCGGTCACCGAACCGCGCCGTGCCACACCCGCCTGGATCAGGTTGAGCAGGAAGAACCCGCTGCCGCACCCGAGCTCCAACGCCCGGTCGTAGGGCAGCTTGCGCTGCTCGGCGAACGGAACCGTGGCGTCGAACAGGTCACGGGCGTAGTCCACGCAGCGCTTGTCGTAGGAGATCGACCACTTCTCGTCGTAGCTCTCGGCTTCCCAGTCGTGGTACAGCACCTGGGCCAGTTTGGAGTCGTGGCGGGCGGCTTCCACCTCTTCGGCGGTGGCGTGCGGATTCGGAGCCGGCTCGCCGGCGACATCTGGCAGGGCGCCGGGTTCCTTCAGGTCCATAACAGGGCAGCCTAAAGGTCAAACGTCGCCTTGGCCGCAGCCAGTACCTGGGGCGGGTGCTCGACGAACCGTTGCGCCCAGGCCAGCGCCGCGTCGTAGACACCGTCGGGCGCCACCATCTGGTCGACGAGGCCCAACGCATGCGCCTCCTTGGCGTCGATGAACCGGCCGCTGAAGACCAGCTCCTTGGCCCTGCTCACGCCGACGGTGCGGGCCAGTCTCGCCGTTCCGCCCGCGGGCACGAGCCCGGCGAGGATCTCCGTCACACCGAACTTGACGTTGTCGCCGCTGACCCGCCAGTCGGCCGCCAACGCCAGTGTGAGCCCCCCACCCAACGCGTAGCCGGTGATCGCGGCGACCGTGGGTTTGGGGATGGCCGCCACGGCGTCGACGGCCTCGCGGCAAACCTTCGCCGCCGTGTCGGCTTCATCGGCATTGAGCGTGCGTAGTTCGGGGACGTCGTCTCCGGCCGAGAAGATCTCGTGGCCGCCGTACACGATCACAGAGTGGATGTCGTCACGTTCCCCGATGCGTCGCGCAGCGGAGGCCAGCTCGCGGTAGACCTGGCGGGTCAGGGCGTTGGTCGGCGGCCGTGAGAGCAGCAGCGTGGCGATGCCAGCTCGCTCATCGCTGGTGTGGATCGAGACGAACTCGCTCATACCCGGCGCGCGTCGGATCCGTAGCCCTCGGGGCTGCGGCGGTTGCGGGCGGCGTTGTAGCGGTCGCTGTCGAAGAACTCGATCTCCCAGTTACCGGTGTCCTTGTTCGCAGCCAGATGCGGTGTGACGGAGACGATCTGACGTTCCACCGCAAGTACCTCGGCGACGGTGCGGCCGGCCAGTGAGTCCAACTGGGTCCATGTCGGTGGCAGCAGGAACGTCCGGCCGGCGGCGAAATCGTCGAGCGCTTGCTGCGGGGTGATCCAATCGGCCGCGTCGGTCTCGGTGTTGTCGCCGTCGGCGCGTTGCCCCTCAGGCAGGGCGCCGACGAAGAAGTAGGTGTCGTAGCGGCGGGTGCGTTCTTCCTTCGGCGTCACCCAATTAGCCCACGGCCGAAGCAGATCGGCGCGAAGCACCAACTTCTCGCGGTGCAGGAAGTCGGCGAATGACAGCGACCGGTTGACCAGCGCCGCGCGCGCCTCGTGGTAGACCGAAGCGTCGTCAACCAGGACATCCGGGTCGTCCGCCGCGCCGGCGAACAACACCCCGGACTCCTCGAAGGTCTCTCGCGCCGCTGCGCACACCAGCGCCTGTGCGAGGCTCGGCTCCACAGTCAAACGCTTTGCCCACCAGTCGGGTTCGGGACCGAACCAGTCGATGTCGGCGTCACGGTCGCGATCGTCGACCCCGCCGCCGGGAAAGACCATCACGCCGGCGACGAAATCCATCGCGGAGTGCCGCCGCATCAGAAAAACTTCAAGTCCTCCCGCGAGCCCGTCCCGCTTGTCGCGAACCAACATCACGGTCGAGGCGGGCCGCGGCGTGAGTGGCTGTTCGGCTGGTTCTTCGGTCATGCTCGTCTCCTGTGCGCGGCCCGACTCCTGGCACGTCGGGCGAAATAGCGCCCGTCCACGACCTCGAGCGTGATCGACTGGCCGAAAGCTTTGGAGAGGTTCTCGGCGGTCAGCACATCGGGCAGCAGCCCGGAGTCGACCACCTTGCCCTCGGACAGGATCAGCCCGTGCGAGAAACCGCGCGGAATCTCTTCGACGTGATGGGTCACCAACACCATCGCCGGGGCATCCGGGTCGGCGGCCAGATCCTCGAGCCGGGCCAGAAGTTCCTCGCGTCCACCGAGGTCCAGTCCGGCGGCCGGCTCGTCGAGCAACAGCAGTTCGGGATCGGTCATCATCGACCGTGCGATCAGCACCCGTTTGCGTTCGCCTTCGGACAGCGTGCCGTATGTGCGCAGGGCCAGATGTTCGGCGCCGACGCTCTCGAGCATGTCGATCGCCTGCTCGTAGTCGACGTCGTCGTAGGCCTCGCGCCACCGGCCCAGCACCGCGTATCCGGCCGAGACCACCAGATCGCGCACCACCTCGCTGTCGGGCACCCGCTGCGACAACGCCGAACTGCTCAACCCGACCCGCGAGCGCAGTTCGGACATGTCCGTTCGGCCGAGTCGTTCACCGAGCACGTACGCCGTCCCCGACGACGGGTACTCCAGAGCGGCCGCGATGCGCAGCAGCGAGGTCTTGCCCGCACCGTTGGGGCCGATGACCACCCAACGCTCGTCGAGTTCGACCGCCCACGTGATGGGTCCGATCAGGGTCTGTCCCCCGCGCCGCAACGACACCTTCGCGAAGTCGATCAGCACGTCGGGGTCGGCTGCATCTCCTTCGGTGGTGGGCACTCGCCCATCGTAGACAGGCGACTTGTGCGTGATTTCGCTCGCCCAGCGATCGATTTCACGCCCAAATCGCCCGCGCGCCTGCGGCGAGCCTCGGCGACGGAAGTTGTCGCGCGCCTGCGGCAAGCCTCGGCGGTCAACCCGACCAGGAGAACGAAGCCGCGGACGACCCCCCTACGCATGGTGGGGGAAGCGCACCTTGATGAGTTCGAGTTCCCGGGCCATGCGTTCGGCGTCGCGGTCGTCGTAATCGGCGCGCGCGACCGGCGGCTGCCACGCCAGGGTCGAGGCGAGGCGGCGGCTCAAGCGAGGTATCCAGTTCAAGCTCATGCAGGCCATGCTCCGTAACAACTGGCTTGCTCTTCAATAGCCAGTTAGACCATACTGGCCTCTAATGACGCTCGAAATGCCCGCCCGAACTCTCGATGTGGACCTTTTGGCTCGCGAGTTGGGCAACTGGCGGACGTCCAGTAGAAGTGGACCCGCGTACCAGGGTCTGGCCGACGCCCTGCGTCTTCTGATCATCGACGGACGTGTCCCCGTCGGGGCGCGCGTGCCCAGTGAACGCGCACTCGCCGACAAGTTGCGGGTGTCACGCACCACGGTCACTGCCGCATACACACAGCTGCAGGAGGACGGGTATCTCGTCGCGCGCCGCGGTACCCGTAGCACCACTGCGCTACCCGTCGCCCCTGCCGCGCGCGTGGAGCCCGCCGCACCATCGGTGAGTCTGGCCGCGGCAGCGTTGTCGGCTCCCGCCGCCGCGGTGATGGAGGCCTTCACAGAGGCCACCCGTGACGTCACGCCGTATCTGCACGCTCCCGGTCACGAACTCGTCGGCGTACCGGCACTGCGAGCGGCGATCGCCGAAAGATACTGCGAGCGTGGGCTTCTGACCGAGCCTGACGAGATCATGGTGACCACCGGGGCGTTGCACGCCATCGGACTGATCCTGACCACATATGTCCAGCCAGGTGACCGCGTACTCGTCGAACAACCGACGTATCACGGTGCGCTGTCCTGCCTCACGACCGCAGGTGCGCGCCCCGTTCCGGTCGCGCTGACCGAAAACGGCTGGGATTTCGACGCACTCCAGAACGCGCTGCATCAGATGTCACCGACGCTGGCGTATCTGATACCCGACAATCAGAACCCGACCGGTATGACGATGTCGGCCGCGGACCGGAAATGGCTGGCGCGCATCATCACCGAGACCCGCACCCGCACGGTCATCGACGAGACGATCCTCGACATGTGGCTGGACGAGCCCGCGCCCGGCCCGGCGGCGGGCGAGATGACGTCACGACGCGATCTGGTGCTGACGGTCGGCTCGATGTCGAAGTCGTTCTGGGGCGGGTTGCGGGTCGGCTGGATCCGGGCGGAACGCGCCACCATCGCCACCATCGCCGCGCTGCGGCCGTCGGTCGACATGGGTACGGCGGTGCTCGAACAGTACGCCGCCGCAAGACTTCTCGCGCGACACGAGCAACTGTTGCCGGAGCGGCGCGAGATCTTGCGCAGCCGTCGCGCATATCTGCAATCGCTGCTGAGTCAGCACCTGCCCGACTGGGAACCGGGCCCCGGCGCCGGCGGTATGTCGTTGTGGGTGCGGCTGCCCGCCCCGATGAGTACCGCGCTGTCGGCCGCGGCCTCCCGGCTGGGTCTCGACATACCCGCGGGCCCACGGTTCGGGGTGGACGGCACCCTCGAGCGGTTCGTGCGCGTGCCGTACGCGCTGCCCGAGGAACAGTTGAGCGAGGCGGTGGAACTGCTGGCGCGGGCGTGGCGCAACGTCACCGGGCTGTCGGCGCCGGAGCCAACCACCGTCGTGGTCTAGTCGGCCGGGAGCCGCTGCCCCACGTCGGCCAACACCCGCCGCGAACGACCGCGTCTGCCCCTCGACACGCCGCGGGCGGGCGTACAAATGCGGTCGCTCGCACCAGACGAGGGGCCGCACTCAGTCGGGAATCTCGACCCGCCGCACCACACCGTCGACGGCGTCGGCGGCCTCGATCTCGCCGCGCGTGACGCCCAGAATGAACAGCACGGTGTCCAGGTAAGGCTGGCTCAGCGACGCGTCGGCGACCTCCCGCAGCGCCGGCTTGGCGTTGAAGGCCACACCCAGACCCGCCGCAGCGAGCATGTCAATGTCGTTGGCGCCGTCGCCGACGGCCACCGTCTGCTCCATCGGCACACCGGCCTGCTGCGCGAAATCCCTGAGCGCCTTGGCCTTTCCGGGCCGATCGATGACCGGGCCGATCACCCGGCCGGTCAATTTGCCGTCCACGATCTCGAGTTCGTTCGCGGCGACGAAATCCATCATCAGCTCATGTGCGAGCGGTTCGATGACCTGGCGGAAGCCGCCCGACACAATGCCGCAGTGATATCCCAGCCGCCGAAGCGTGCGCAGCGTGGTGCGGGCACCGGGCGTCAGCTCGATCTGCTCGGCGACGTCATCGAGCACCGACGCGGGCAGACCCGCGAGTGTCGCCACGCGCCGGTGCAGGGATTCAGCGAAGTCGAGTTCGCCGCGCATGGCGGCCTCGGTGACCTCGGCGACCGCGGCCTCGGCGCCCACCTTGGCGGCCAGCATTTCGATCACCTCGCCCTGGATCAGCGTCGAGTCCACGTCGAACACGATGAGGCGCTTGGCCCGTCGCGTCAGGCTGTAGTCCTCGAGCGCGACGTCGATCTCCTGGGCGACCGCCACGCGCGCCAGCGCCTGCTGCAATTCCTCGTAGACCGTGCGCGACGGCACCGAGACCCGCAGCTCCAATCCCGTGACCGGGTAATCCGATATGCCGCCGATCGTGTCGATGTTGACCCCGAGCCGCGCGAGTTCGCGGGCCACCACACCGAACTCCTCAGCGGTGATCGGACGGCCGAGGACGACGATCGTGTGCGTCGACGGTTGCCGCATGACGGGCTCGCCGTCGCTGCGTTCGATCGTGACGTCCAGACCCACCTCGCGGATCGCCGCCGTGACGGCGTCACGAAGCTCAACGCTGCCGGCGGCCTCCGCCGATCCGGCGACCAGCACGCCCAGCGTCAGCCGGCCGCGGATCACGACCTGTTCGACGTTGAGCAGCTCGACCTGGTGACGCGACAGCACCTCGAACAACGCCGAGGTGATGCCGGGTTGGTCGCGGCCGGTGACCGTGATCAGCAGCGACACGCGTTCGCGTGATTTGCCGGTCATGCCGCGATCGTCAGGTACGGACGTTCGCGTCGTCCAGCCGTGTCACATCGCCGTCCGCGGGCCCGTGGGCGCGTCCGACGTGAGCCTCCGCGCGCATCCGCTCCACCATGTGCGGGTAGTGCAACTCGAATGCCGGTCGCTCCGAACGGATTCGGGGCAGCTCGGTGAAGTTGTGCCGCGGCGGCGGGCACGACGTCGCCCACTCCAGCGAGTTGCCGTAACCCCACGGATCGTCGACCGTGACCGGCTCGCCGTAGCGCCAGCTCTTGAAGATGTTCCACACGAACGGCAGCATCGAGATACCCAGGATGAACGCGCCGATGGTCGACACGACGTTGAGCGTGGTGAACCCATCGGTCGGCAGGTAGTCGGCGTAGCGGCGCGGCATACCCTCGTCGCCCACCCAGTGCTGCACCAGGAACGTGACGTGGAAGCCGATGAACGTCAGCCAGAAGTGCAGCTTGCCCAACCGTTCGTCGAGTAAGCGGCCCGTCATCTTCGGGAACCAGAAGTAGATCCCGGCATAGGTCGCGAACACGATCGTGCCGAACAGCACGTAGTGGAAGTGCGCGATGACGAAGTAGCTGTCGGTGACGTGGAAGTCCAGCGGCGGGCTGGCCAGCAGCACGCCGGACAGGCCGCCCAGCAGGAACGTCAGCAGGAACCCGATGGAGAACAGCATCGGCGACTCGAACGTCAACTGGCCCTTCCACATCGTGCCTATCCAGTTGAAGAACTTGATCCCCGTCGGCACCGCGATCAGGAACGTCATGAACGAGAAGAACGGCAACAGCACGGCACCGGTGGCGTACATGTGGTGCGCCCACACCGCGATCGAGAGCGCGGCGATCGCGATGGTCGCGTAGATCAGCGTGGTGTAGCCGAAGATCGGCTTGCGGCTGAACACCGGGAAGATCTCGCTGACGATGCCGAAGAACGGCAGCGCGATGATGTACACCTCGGGATGGCCGAAGTACCAGAACAGGTGCTGATACAGCAGCACACCGCCGTTGGCCGGGTCATAGATGTGTGCGCCGAGGTGCCGGTCGGCGGCCAGGCCGAACAGCGCGGCGGTCAGCAGCGGGAAGGCCAGCAGCACCAGGATCGACGTCACCAGGATGTTCCAGGTGAAGATCGGCATCCGGAACATCGTCATACCGGGTGCGCGCATGCACACCACGGTGGTGATCATGTTGACCCCGCCGAGGATGGTGCCCAGACCCGAGATCGCCAGACCCAGGATCCACAGGTCACCGCCGGCGCCCGGTGAGTGGATCGCGTTGCTCAGCGGCGCGTACGCCGTCCAGCCGAAGTCGGCCGCACCACCGGGGGTGATGAAGCCACTGATCGCGATCAGGGCGCCGAACACGAACAGCCAGAACGACAGGGCGTTCAGCCGGGGGAACGCGACGTCGGGGGCGCCGATCTGCAACGGCAGCACCAGGTTGGCGAACCCGAAGACGATCGGGGTCGCGTAGAACAGCAGCATCACGGTGCCGTGCATGGTGAACAGCTGGTTGAACTGCTCGTTGGACAGGAACTGCAGTCCCGGCATCGCCAGCTCGGTCCGCATGAACAGCGCCATCAGCCCGCCGATGAAGAAGAAGATGAAGCAGGCGACGCAGTACATGATGCCGATCATCTTGTGATCGGTGGTGGTGATGAGCTTGTAGATCAGGTTGCCCTTGGGGCCGAGTCGCTCCGGGAAAGGACGCCGTACCTCGAGTTCTCCGATAGGGGGCGCTTCGGCTACCAACAGGTCCTCCATACATCCAGGTCGGGACATCCCCGCGGTTGTCTCGATGAATCCTAGCCGCCGTCCGATCGCGGCTGCTCGGGGGTCCTACAAGGTGTCGTAATTGGCGGGCACTCGGCTTTCGGCCCGGGAGCTGGCCGGATGTTACCGTCGGCGACGTGTTGACCGGCGGACGGCGCAGGGGCCTCGTGGCCGCCAGGACGGTGGGCCTGGGCGCGCTCGCAACCGCCGTCGCCATGGCCGTGGTGAGCGGTTGCGGCTCCCCCGGCGGGGAGGCCTCCGACATCGCCTCGCAGACGATCGTCACCAGTACGACCAAGATCGCGGGCGCCGGGGTGTTGGGCAATCAGCGACGCCCCGACGAATCGTGTCCGGCCGAACCCGCAGCGGCGGATCCCGGGCCACCGGAGCGGATGGTGCGCCACGCCGCGGGCGAGACCCTGGTCCGGGCGGACCCGCAGCGCATCGTGGTGCTCTCCGGCGATCAGCTCGATGCTCTGTGCGCGTTGGGGCTGCAGTCGCGGATCGTGGCCGCCGCACTGCCCGACGGCTCGGACAACCAGCCGTCATACCTGGGCCAGGTGATCCACGACGTGCCCGGCGTCGGCACCCGTAGCGAACCGGACCTCGACGGCATCCGCGCCGCAAAACCCGACCTGATCCTCGGTTCGCAGGCGTTGACCCCCGAAGCGTTCGGGCCGCTCTCCGATATCGCGCCGACGGTGTTCTCCGGCCCGCCCGGGGCGGCCTGGCAGGACAACCTGCGCACCGTGGGTGACGCGACCGGCCGCCAAGACGCCGCGAACGGGTTGGTCGAGGATTTTCACCGCGCGGCCGACAAGACGGGCGCCGACAACGACGCCACACACTTCCAGGCGTCGGTCGTGCAGTTCACCGACACCACGATGCGCGTCTACGGCGTCGACACCTTCCCGGGCAGCGTGCTGGCTGACGTCGGCGTCGATCGCCCTGTCACACAACGCTTTACCGATAAGCCCTACATCGAGGTGGGAGTCTCCGACACCGACCTCGCGAACAATCCCGACCTGTCGGTCGCCGACGGCGACATCGTCTACGTGTCCTTCGACTCGCCGGCCGCGCGCGACCGCGCCCCAGCGGTGCTCGAGAGCGACGCGTGGAAGAAGCTGGGCGCCACGCGGGACAACCGGGTCTTCGCGGTCAACAACGAGGTGTGGCAGACCGGAGACAACATCGTGGCCGCGCGCGGCATACTCGCCGACCTGCAATGGCTCAACGCCCCGATCAACTAGCGTTGCCGTCGTGTTCCACGTCCTGAAATCGACCTACCTGCAACCGCCCGAGGTCGTCAACCAGACCCGCCCCGCTCACCTGGAATGGCTCAAGGACGAGGTCGGCGCAGGCCGAATCGTGTTGGCCGGCCGCCTGGAGGACGAGTCGGGCGCCGTTTTGATCACCGGCGACATGGATGCCGAGCAGGCCCAGGACATCGTCGACCGGGATCCCTACACGGCGGCCGGCGTCGCGCGCTACGAACGGTTGTCATTCAACGGGGCGTTCCGCGCCGCCGGTCTCTAGCCCCCGCAGATCTCTGGGAGAAAACTCACAGCTTGGCCAGGAATCATCGGGGCAGGCCACCCCGTTGGTCGTTGCGGGCCGATCGCTGTCAGCGACGGCGTCGATAGTCGATGTCCATAGTCGATATGGGAACGAAAAGAAGAAGGTCGTAATGAGCACTGTTGCCGCATATGCCGCACCGTCGGCGTCCGAACCACTGGTCAAGACCACCATCACCCGCCGCGAGGTCGGGCCGCACGACGTAGCGTTCGACATCCACTTCGCCGGCATCTGCCACTCCGACATCCACACCGTCCGTGACGAGTGGGGCCGCGCGAACTATCCGGTGGTTCCCGGCCACGAGATCGCCGGCATCGTCACCGAGGTCGGTTCGGAGGTGACGGGCTTCACGGTCGGCGACCGCGTCGGCGTCGGCTGCTTCGTCGATTCCTGCCGCGAATGCGCGCAGTGCCGCGCGGGCGAGGAACAGTACTGCGTCAAGGGGATGGTCGGCACGTACAACGCGATCGGTCGTGACGGGGAGCCGACACAGGGCGGCTACAGCGGCGCCATCGTGGTGGACGAGAACTATGTGCTGCGCATTCCCGACAGCCTTCCGCTGGACGCCGCGGCGCCGCTGCTGTGCGCGGGTATCACGGTGTATTCGCCTCTGCGCCATTGGAATGCGGGCCCCGGGACCCGGGTGGCGGTCATCGGACTGGGTGGGCTGGGCCACATGGGCGTCAAGCTCGCGCACGCGATGGGTGCCCATGTGACGGTGCTGAGCCAGTCGCTGAAGAAGATGGAGGACGGGCTGCGTCTCGGCGCCGACGAGTACTACGCGACCTCCGACCCCGAGACGTTCACCACACTGCGCGGATCGTTTGACCTGATCCTGAACACGGTGTCTGCCAACCTCAACCTGGGCCGCTATCTCGGGCTGCTCGCACTCGACGGCACGATGGTGGAATTGGGGATGCCGGAGCAGCCCATGTCCGTACCCGCCGGTGCGCTGGTCTCCGGTCGGCGCCGCCTCGCGGGCTCGCTGATCGGCGGCATCGCCGAGACGCAGGAGATGCTCGACTTCTGCGCCGAGCACGCCGTACGCCCCGAGATCGAGGTCATCACACCGGATTACATCAACGAGGCTTACGAGCGGGTGGTGGCCAGCGATGTGCGGTACCGCTTCGTGATCGATACGCAGTCACTGCGTGCGTGATCCGCTCGTCAGACGTCATGCGGCCGATCAGAACTGACGAACGTCCTCGGCGTTGATGAAAAGTCCGTGACCGGTGGCGTCATACGTGATTCGGGTCCGCAGGTCCTCGTCTTGAATGGTCCACCCGTCGACGCGATATGTCTGTCCGGCGTCCACGGCGACGTCTCCGCCGGGGATCTCGTTCTCGGCGGGGACGACGCCCCGCTCCCAGTACATTTCACCGGTGCCACGCACAACCGCGAGGTTGAGCCGGTTGTTGAATTTCGACGTCTCCCACGGAGCCTGGCCCCATGGTTGGCCGTCGACACGCTGACATACCACAATCGGTCCACCGCCGCGCTTCACGTCGTCGGCACTCACCAGGCAGCGGACCGTCCCGGACTGCAGAAGCACCAGCTGCTGCCCCGCGTCGGCAGCAGCCGGCGGCGCCAAAACCACTGCACCGAGAACGGAGGCACCAAGAGCCGTCACTGCCCGCCGAATCATGCCCGTCTCCACCATCGCGCTACACCATCACCTTCAGCCCGGAATCGTCTCACGGGGCCGATCATGACAGGCCGGTTTCGTGCGAATCCGGCCGGTCGGTGCAGGTTCAGCGGTTCCAGTCCTGGTTTTTCGGTCACGACGGGCGGGTGACCACGCAGCTCGACCCGGGAAACGAGTCGAGCTCCGTGAGCCGTCCCCTCCGCGGCTCACGGAGCAAAGTTGACGCTATGTGCCGGCCGGGTGCCGGGAATATAGGGAATTCCCTGGGCTTTGAGGTGACGGCCCGGGCGCAAGGCCGCTGTTCCTACGGTTCGCGGGCCGCGGGGAGGCGGGCGTGGACGGCGCTGATGCGATCGGCCGGCAGACCGGCTTGGCGGCAGGTGTGCGCGACGGTTTCGGCGGTGTCGGAACTGAAGACGCCGTAGAGAATCTCATCGCCGGCCGCGGCCACCGTGATGATCAGCTCTACGGGCTCGCCCTCGGCGGCGATCCCGCGCGCGCTGTGCTCGAGCGCGCTGGTGAGGTAATCGAGGTCGGAGGTCTTGAGCCGCGGTTGGTACCACTCGGTGAGGAAGCAGCGTCGCCGGTCGAGACGGGTGGTCACCACCGGAGGATATTGACTGCCGGCGATCTAGGTACCGGGGATTTCCCTGGTATCGGGGTCCGGCAGATGAGTGTGCAGTTGGGAGCGTGAGCGGATTCCGAGCTTTCGGTAGACGTTGCTCAGGTTCATCTCGACCGTCTTGGCCGATATGAAGAGTTCTGCGGCGATTTCGCGGTTGGACAGTCCATCTGCAGCACGGCGCGCGACGCGTTCCTCGGCCGGCGTGAGGCCCAGCCCCGGAGTTGCATTGCGGTTCAGATGGTTGCGCTCGGCACGGGCGCGACGCACCCACAGCGGTGCGCCGAGCTGTTCGAAGGCATGCTGGGCGGCCACGAGGTGTACCTCGGCCGGCTTTCTGTGGCGTCGTCGCCGCAGCACCTGGCCCAACACCAGTTGCGTGCGGGCGGTCTCGAAGGGCATCGGCAGTTCGCGGTGGTGGTCGAGCGCCGTGAGGGCCACCGCCTCGGCGGACGACAGGTCGCCGCGCGCGGCAAGCCACAGACACCGTCCACGCGCGCCGACGGCCAGCATCCACGGCCGCTGTCGCCGGTTTCCGTTCGTTTCGAGGGCATCGATCAGCGGCTGGGCCTCGTCGAGTCTGCCCAGGGCGGCCAAGGCTTCGATGGCATCGGGGAGGTATCCGCCGCTGATGATTTCTGTGTCGTGGGCGGGGTCGAACGTGCGCAGCAGAGGCTCGTAGGCATCGGCCGCTGCGGTGTAGTTCCCCAGCGAGATTTCGAGGAATCCCAGGCTGGTGATGGGCGATCGGGCCAGATACTGTCCGCCGGTTGCGCGCGCTATGCCGACCGCCAGCTGAGCCGCCTCGCGGGCTTCTTGCTCACGTCCGGTGTAGGCGGCGACTGCGGCACGGCAGCTCGCCGCGAACAACCGGGGGTGGTGGCCGTCGATCTCTTCGGCTCGTCGGGTGGCCTCCTCGGCGATCGCGGCGGCATCGTCGTATCGGCCTGACCAGATGTTGATCATCGTCGCGTGAGTGTCGACCCAGATCGCGTCGATTTCGTTGCCCCGGTCGGCGGCCTGCCCCCTGAGGGCCTGCATCACCTGTTGGGCCTGCTGCAGATCGCCGGTACCGGCGTCGATCACGGCCTTGACCGCGTCGGCTCGATGGTGGACGTGGCCAAACGGTGTGCTGCCTTGGAGGCGGAGGGCCTCGGCGAGCGTGTGTTCTTCAATGCCACGCCCGTACTGGAAGTGCAGCATGGCCGCCAATGCGCGCGCTTGGCTCTGGAAAGCGGTGTCGGGGATCTGGTCGGCGACGTCGACGGCTTCCCGCGCGTACGCGAGCGCCTGTTCGAAGTCGCCCGTGATACCGGTGGCGGGCGCAAGTGTCATCAGCGCCTGCAGCCGCAGGTGCGGGCTGTCGACAGCGTCGTCCAAGCCTCGGGTCAGACCCTCGACGGCGGCGGTGAACGAGCCGTCGTATCCGTCGATGGCGCCTTGGAGGATCACCACCGCACCGCGGATCGCGCCTGGCGGGAGTTCTTCAGAGAGCCCCTTGAGGTGCTGGCGCGCGGCCGCAATGGCCCCGGCATCGAAGTGGTATCGCGCGGCGAGAATCCGCCGCACGGGTTCGTCACCACCGAGCGCGATCGCAAGTTCGACGAGTTCGGCGGCGGCGGTGGGCGCCCCCTGTTCGCGGGCTGCGAATGCGGCGGCGTCGAGGGCCGCCAGGGTTGCCGGGTCGGCGCTGGTAGCCGCCAGCGCGAGATGACGCGCCTTGAGTTCCGGCGTCTCGACGAGCTCAGCCAGCCGACGGTGCATCGCTCGGCGGTCGGCGGGTTGCGCCGCATCGTAAACACCGGCCGACAGCAGGGCATGCGAGAACTCGATGGCCGTTCCGACGACAGAGACAACGTGTGCGGCCTCCCCGCGTTCCAGTAATTCCACAACGCGCTCTTCGTCGACTCCAGTCGCTTGGGAGACCGTCGCAATGGTCGGTTTCGTCGCACAGGCGGCGGCGAGCAGGAGGGGGGCCGCCTCCTGTTCGAGTCCTTCCAGCCGGGCCGCGACGATGGCGGCCAGCGTTTCTGGAAGCGTCCCATCGATTCCGCGACCGTCTTCGACGGCCCGGACCAGTTCCAGCGCGTAAAACGGGTTACCGCCCGAGATCTCCTGGATTCTCCGCATCTGTGGTCGTGGCAGGACTTTCCCGTGGCGTTTGGCGATCAGCGCGTGAAGCCCACCCATGGTCAGTGGCGTCATGTGGACGCGGCGCAGCGCGTCGGGATGAGCCATCTGCAGGCGTAGCTGTGCTTCAAGCGATCCCGGCTCGCCGGTACGCGTGGTGACGAGGATGCCGACCGGCCCCTGCACCCGCCGCGCCACATAACGGATGGCCGTGGCGCTCGGTGTGTCGAGCCACTGGCCGTCGTCGATCGCGATCAGCACCGGTGTGTGGGCCGATAACCACTGCACCACTGACTGAAACGCCGCCGCGGCCCCGCGTTCGTCGGTGGCGGCGGGCGCGTGATCGTGGAGAACAAGACTGTTCACCGCCGCTCGCTGTATCGAGGACAGACACTCGAACGCTTCGGGATCGACGCCGCCGAGGAGATCTGCAAGGGCAGCGAAGGAAAATGTCACCTCACCCGGATCACCTTGAGCTGTAAGAACTTTGAACCCGCGAGCCGAAGCCGCGCTGACGGCGTCGCGGTACAGCGTTGTCTTGCCGATGCCCGGTTCGCCGTCGACGATCAGCCCTGTCGCCGTGGCGGCAGCACTGTCCAGGAACGCTGTCACGGCGGACTGCTCGGCAAGGCGTGTTACCGAGTGCGCCCCGCTGAATTCCACGTCAGACTGGCTCGGACCGCCCACCAACATCGGCGCGCTTCCCCCGTCCCCATCGCTGATCCGTTGTGAAGCCAACGATAAGCCAGATCGGAGCGAGGTTCGCTGTTTCTCGGTAGATCCGCGTGAGCGCCGGTGGGCCAGAACAGATACCCGAAGCCATCGTTGCCTCGAGTCATCGGGTGGCGGCGTGATCGTCTCGTGTGTACCGGCTGGGCGTTACCCGCATGACGTGCCCGGCGCGCGAATGACGCTGCAGCGGATAGTCTCTCGGTTCAATTGACCTCCAGTGCGGCGGCGCCTGGAAGCTCCCGACACCGAGTTGATATCGCGACGCGGGCAGGGCGAGAAACAGGCGGTGGTGATCGGTGGATTCCGTCGTCGAACCGAACGGCCGAGTGCGTCAGTTCAGAGATGCGCCACCGGTCACCATAGTTAGCTCGGCGAACCGAGAGCTTTGTCCGACGCGCGAAAATCGCACGCGCTGCGCGCTAGCGTGAAACTCATGGCACCGACGTTGCCTGGCTTCGACGAGTGGCTGACTGCCGCTCTGATCGAAGAGGCAGACAGCGTCGGCGAATCCGTGGAGACCTACATCGGTCGCGCCGTCGCTGCCCGGATGATCATCGAGCGGGCACGCAGGGGTGAGGGCGATGTGCGCGAACTCATGGCGCACGTCAGGTCGTTGAATTTGGACACGCATGACCCGGTCGCGGCCCTCGCCGAGGGTGCCGTCATCTCCGACCCCGATCGACTCCGCGCTCTCTACGACAGCGGTTTGCTCAACGCCGACCGAGCGCGCAGCCTCGACCGGATCGTCGGCATGGTGGTGTCCGCGGTCGGGGTGCCGTCGGCCGCGGT
The DNA here is from genome assembly GCF_001500025.1 of Mycobacterium sp. IS-1590. Taxonomy (GTDB): domain Bacteria; phylum Actinomycetota; class Actinomycetes; order Mycobacteriales; family Mycobacteriaceae; genus Mycobacterium. Next base: position 20,377 of record NZ_LQIW01000005.1, read on the forward strand.
GACACTGATCGATCGCGACACCCAATACATGTGCAGCGCGATCGGCCTCACCGGCGAAATGGCGGTCAAACGTCAAGGCCCGCTGAAGGGTTCCCTCGGCCGCGAGGTTCTCGTCACCGGCAAACCGCTGGTCGTCGCCGATGCCCGACAGGAACCGCTGCTGCGCGACCACTGGGCGGTCAAGGAGGGAACCGTCGTGGCCTACGCGGGCTTCCCGTTGACCGACGCCCAGGGACACACCATCGGCACGCTCATCGCCTGGGACACCAAACCCCGCCGGTGGATGCCCGGCCACATCCGGGTGATGGAAGATTTCGTCATGGTGCTGCGCGCGCGCCTGTTCGGCGTCAATCCCTGACAGCATCCGCGACGAGCCCTCGCCGCAGAAGCACCCCGGCTAGAAGTCCCAGTCCTCGTCTTCGGTCACGACGGCCTTGCCGATGACGTAGCTGGACCCAGACCCGGAGAAGAAGTCGTGGTTCTCGTCGGCGTTGGGTGAGAGTGCCGACAGGATCGCGGGGTTGACGTCGGTCTCGTCACGCGGGAACAGCGCCTCGTAGCCGAGGTTCATCAGGGCCTTGTTGGCGTTGTAGCGCAGGAACTTCTTGACGTCCTCGGTCAGGCCGACGCCGTCGTAGAGGTCCTGGGTGTACTCGACCTCGTTGTCGTAGAGCTCGAACAGCAGCTCGTAGGTGTAGTCCTTGAGCTCGGCCTGCTTGGCCGCGTCCTCGAGCGCCAGACCGCGTTGGTACTTGTAGCCGATGTAGTAGCCGTGCACGGCCTCGTCGCGGATGATCAACCGGATCATGTCCGCGGTGTTGGTCAGCTTGGCCCGGCTGCTCCAGTACATCGGCAGGTAGAACCCGGAGTAGAACAGGAAGCTCTCCAGCAGCGTCGAGGCCACCTTGCGCTTGAGCGGCTCGTCGCCCTTGTAGTACTGCATGACGATCTCGGCCTTGCGCTGCAGGTTGGGGTTTTCCTCCGACCAGCGGAACGCGTCGTCGATCTCGGCGGTCGAGCACAGCGTGGAGAAGATGTTGCTGTAGCTACGCGCGTGCACCGACTCCATGAACGCGATGTTGGTGTAAACGGCTTCCTCGTGCGGGGTCAGCGCGTCGGGGATCAGGCTGACCGCCCCGACCGTGCCCTGGATGGTGTCGAGCAGCGTCAGGCCGGTGAACACCCGCATCGTCAACTGCTTCTCATGGTCGTTGAGCGTGTTCCACGACGGAATGTCATTGGAGACCGGCACCTTCTCCGGCAACCAGAAGTTACCCGTCAGCCGGTCCCAGACCTCGGCGTCCTTCTCGTCCTGGAGACGGTTCCAGTTGATCGCCGAGACACGGTCAATCAGCTTCATGCCATCACTCACGAGAACCCCATTTCACCTGGTCTTTGGTCCGCTCGAAGCGGTTCTTTCGCCCGCCATCGACACTACCCCTGGGGGACGACATCGCGGGCCAACACAACATCGTGTGTTTTGGCGTGTCGTCCCGCCAACGAGTTACCGCTGCGGCAGTGTGCATTCTGATCGTCTTTTCCGGCCGACGGGCACGGAACCGCGATCTGGGCGCACACTAGGCGGCGACGACCGCCCGCCGCCCACCGAAGAACCGGTACTCCGACTTGTCGAACTTGCGGGTCGCCAGCCAGTACTGCCATGTCATGCCGCTCCACAACGTCCGGTTCACGCCGTGCTCGTCGAGATACCAGCTCTGACAACCGCCGGTGCTCCACACGGTTCCGGCCAGGTCGTCCTGCAGCTGATCGTTGTAGCGGTCCTGAGCCTCGCGGGTCGGCGCCAACGCCTCTGCGCCTGCCCGGTCGACGGCCGCGATCGCCTGGGCGGCGTAGCGGATCTGCGACTCGATCATGAACACCACCGAGTTGTGCCCCAGCGCGGTGTTGGGTCCGAGCAGGAAGAACAGGTTCGGCATGTCGGCGACCGTGATGCCGCGCAGCGCCGCGATGCCCTCGCGGTTCCAGCGGTCCACCAGGTCCTCGCCGCGCGGACCCTTGATGTGGACATAGGTGTAGGAATCGGTGACGTGGAAGCCCGTGGCGAATACGACGACGTCCACCTCGCGCTGGATGCCGTCGGCGGCCACGATGCCCGTCGGCGTGAACCGCGCGATCCCGTCGGTGATGATCTCGGTCCTCGGGTCGGCGATGCCGCGATAGTAGGTGTCGGAGTTCAGGATTCGCTTACAACCGGCCCGGTAGTTCGGTGTCAGCTTGCGGCGCAGCTCGCGGTCCTTGATCGACCTGCGGATGTTCCACCTACCCATCAGCTCACCGATTTTCAGCAGCCGCGGCTCGCGCGTCATCGCGAAACCGACGCCCTCGTGAATCCAGTAGATGCCCGCGCGCACAAGTTGCCGGGTACCCGGCACGTTGGTGAACAGGTCGCGCGCCCATCGCGGAATCGGGTTGTTGGGCCGCGGCATCACCCACGCCGGCGTGCGCTGGTACAGGTGCAGCGAGCCGACGTCCTTGACGATCTCCGGCACGATCTGGATCGCACTCGCGCCGGTGCCGATCACCGCCACCCGTTTGCCGGTCAGATCCACACCGTGGTCCCACTCCGCGGAATGGAAAGTGGCACCGGTGAATTCGTCGAGCCCGGGAAACTCTGGAACGAACGGGATGTGCAGACCGCCCGCCCCGGAGATGACGAACTGCGCGACGAATTCGCGGCCGTCCTTGGTGAAGACATGCCAGCGCAGTTCGTTGTCGTCCCAGTGCACCCGCTCGACGTGGGCGCCGAACTCGATGTAGCGGCGTAGCCCGTATTTGTCGGTCACACCCTTGAGGTAGTCGAGGATCTCGGGCTGGAACGACCACATGTGGCGCCAGTCGGCCTTGGGCTCGAACGAGAACGAGTACATGTGCGACGGGATGTCGCAGGCGCATCCGGGATAGGTGTTGTCCCGCCACGTGCCGCCGATCTCGTCGGCCTTTTCGAGCATCAGGAACCCGACGTTCTGGCGCTGCAGCGCAATGGCCATTCCGATGCCGGAGAAGCCGGTGCCGATGATCAGCGCGCGGGTGTGCACCGGTTGTTGGGCGGTGGCGCCCTCAGCCGTCTGCTCGGCAACCGTCATCATCGGGCCTCTTTCCTGGGAACGCCGGTACCGGGTACTTACCTCAAGTTTCCGGGGCACGGGCGTGGGTGTCAATGACGACGTCCGCTCCCCAGCGTGCTCTCGAGTGTGGCCTCATGACACGTTCCCACGCCTGCAAGCGTGTCAAACCCCCACACTCGGCGGGTGATCCCGGGCGTCAGGCGACCGGCTGCTGCTTGCGAACCGCGGTGTGAACCGGCTGGTCAGGATCGATCTGGATGCCCAGCAGATCGGCGGTGCCGTTGATCGCGCCCACCATGATCGTGGTCATGTGCGCGACGAACTGATCGGCCGGCATGCGGCGGGTGCCGTCGTCATCGTCACCCAGCCACCAGTCCGTCGCCGACGCGGCGGTACCGAAGATCGCGTACGCCGCCAACTCGAAGGCGGCCGGATCCGGCGCCAGATCTTTGAGTTCCTCGCTGATCATGTCGGCGACGGCCAGCGTGATCTCGCTGCCTCGGTTGACGGTTGTCATTGCGGCGGCCGACTTGTCGGCGAACCGACCCTGCAACAGGAACCGCACCACATTGGGATGCTGCTCGACCAGGTCGACGTAGTGCGCGACGCCACGACCGACGATCTGGCGCGCGGAATCGTGCTCGACGTCGATCGACGGAATGATCGCCGCCCACAACATGTCTCGCATGCGCTGGCCGATCTCGCTGAACATGTCCGACTTGTCGGTGAAGTGGCGGTAGATCTTGGGTTTGGCGGTGCCGGCCTCTTCGGCGATCTCTCGCACACTGACGTTGGGGCCCAGCCGGTCGATGGCGCGGAAGGCGGCGTCGACGATCTCGGCGCGCACCTTCTTGCGGTGCTCGCGCCAGCGCTCACTGCGGGCGTCCACCTTGACACCCGGCTCGCCACTGGACCGTGGCCTCCCCGCTCGTCGCACCCGGTCACTCTACCGCTCAAGCACCGCTGACCAGCTCAGACCAGGTCACATGCGTTTCCGGACGCCGCCTCTGGGCAACTCCGTCCGACAGGAGAGGCCGACGCAGCACGGGTAATATCGCTGCGACAGCCGATCGACGAGACGAGTTTCATGACGCAGCAATACGACCTGGTCATCGCAGGTGGCGGGCCTTCCGGCTCGGCAGCCGCGTGGCAGGCCGCTCAGACCGGCGCAAAGGTCGTGGTCCTGGACAAGGCCGAATTCCCGCGAGCCAAGCCCTGCGGTGACGGGCTGACGGCCCGCGCGGTGAGCTATCTGCAGAAGATGGGTCTGGCCGACGAGGTGGCCACTTATCACCGCGTGAATCGCGTGACGGTGTTCAGCCCGAGTCAGTGGGAACTGTCGTTCCCGAAGCGGCCCGGCATGCCCGACCACGGTCATACCGTCAGCCGCGAGCGCCTCGACACCACCCTGCTCAAGCACGCCGAGTCGGCGGGCGCCGAGGTGCGCCAGGGCGCGGAGGTGTCCGGGCCGATCCTCGAGAACGGTCGCGTCGTGGGGGTGACGCTCAAAAGCGGCGAGAAGGTGCACGGCGACGCGGTGATTGCCGCCGACGGCGCCTACTCCCCCATCAAGCGGGCCCTGAAGATCGACTCCGAATACAACGGCTACTCGGCGATCGCGATCCGCTCGGAGATGCCAGCCAACCGGCCGGACTCCGACAGCCTCGACATCTATCTCAAGCTCGTCTTCGAGGGCGATCAGCTGCCCGGGTACGGCTGGGTGTTCCCGATGGGCAACGGCATCTTCAACATCGGGCTGGGCTACGTCAACAGCTATAAGAACTGGCAGTCGATCAACGCCACGCAGTTCCTCGGCGACTTCCTTCGCACACTGCCGCCGGAGTGGGACCTGCCGCCGATCGAGGAGCTCAAGAAGAACAAGAGCGTGCGGGCGTGGCGGCTGCCGATGGGGTTCACCGCGTGGCCCCCGTGGCGCCCGGGCGTCCTGTTCACCGGCGACTCGCTGGGCGCGGGCAAGCCGGCCTCGGGCGCGGGCATCTCCAAGGCGCTCGAATCCGGTTTGGCCGCAGGCGAATGCGCGATCGCCGCCTTGCAGAACGGCGGGCCCGACGACTTCACGAACTACGCGCAGCGCATGGAGGCCGCGTGGGGCCGGGAATATCGCCGGGGCCGCTACTTCCACAAGCTGCTCGGGTATCCGAAGTTCGCGAACGCCGGAATCAAGCTGATCGACAACGCGATGTTCCGCGACCGGATGCTCAAGGCTCTCTACAAGAAGGCGCAGGGCCCGCAGCACACCGTCAAGTGAAGCGGCGGGCTTAGCTCACTTCTTGGCGACGACAGTCAACAACACCGCCGAGTCCTCGAGGGCGTCAAGGCTGTGACGTTCGTCCGGTATCGCGAGGTAGTCTCCTTCGCCACCCTCCACCGAGGCGCTCGCCGCCCGCAGTGCCACCCGTCCGCGCAGCACCAACAGCGTTGCCTCGCCGGGGCTTTCGTGGTCGTCCAGGCCATGGTCGGCGGCCAGCGCCAGCACGGTCTGACGCAGCGTGCGCCCGCTCCCGCCGTACACGGTCTGCGCGGAACGTCCGGACGACGCGGCCTTGGCGGCGGCGAGTTGCTCGTCGGCGAGTCGCTGCAACGACAGAGCGGTTGTCGCGGTCATGAGTCTTCCCTCCTCGCCCCGACTTTCATCGTTCGGGGCGCAATACCAAACTGACTTCGCACGAGCCGCCGTGCGGGTCGGGCGTCACCGACGCCTGATAGCGGGCGCCGACGGCGTCGGCGTTGCAGTTGATCACCTCTTGGATGAGGCCCTGCTGGATGCCGCGTACGACTTCGGGCGCCGACGCGGCCACCTCGGCCAGCGGGCACGTGCAGATCTGCACCGTCACCTCGCCGAACGACGTCAGCACCGAACGAACCTGAAAGCCCAGCTCGTTCAGGGTGGCGACGACCATATCGGCAATCGTCGCCTCGCGGCGCCTGCGCGCCAACCGAACCCGACGGGCCAAATCCGCACCGATCCGGTGAGCACGTTGTTCGCGTTCCTGCATTGTTCCGCCCAGGTGTGCGGCGAACAGCGAGACGATGTCTGCGTAGTCGAACCGGGGCGCCAACTCGTAGGTGAGCCGCGGTCGCCCCGCTCGACCGGCCTTGACCGCGTCGCCCCGCCGGATGAAGCCCTGGTCCTCCAGCGTGGTCAAGTGAAAGCGGGCCGTGGTGATGTGGATCTGCAGCGCGTCGGCCACGTGCTGGGCGTCGACGGGGTCTGCCGCGTTCTTGAGCAGGCTCAACACTTTCTGGCGCTGCTGGCCCGCCGCCCGTTCCGGCTGCGCATCGAGATCGTGGCGCGACACTGGCATGGTGCGAGTCTGTCACGACGTCGGCACGACACCGACCACCGCAACCGCGGTCAGTGCGCGCCGATAACGATGGAACGTCTTGCGCATACCGATGACCCGTTTGCGCGCCGCGGGCCTGACGATCAGGTTGCCGACGATGCGCAATGCGCCGGTGAACCCCTCGTCGGCCAGCACCCGCGCCGGGTTGAGCAGCGCCATCTTCGCGTGGTCCACGGCCATGACCTCGAACCCGGCCTCGGTCAGCAGCGCCACCCATTCCGACGTCGTCAGGGGCCGCGCGTTGACCTTGATCGCACGCGCCATGTCGCGCCGGATCTCGTCCTTGGTGTCCTGCGGGAGGTCATCGGGCTGTAGACCCAGTTCGTGGATCGCGTAGCGCCCGCCGGGCCGCAGCACGCGGAAGGCCTCGGCAACGATCGCACGCTTGTCGCGGTCGCCCTGCATCGTCAGCATCGCCTCACCGATCACCACATCGGCACTGCCCGAGGGTAATCCGGTCTCTGCGGCGTTGGCGACCACGACCTTGCCGTCGACGGGCGCGACGACGGCGCGCACCGTCTCACTGGTGGCTGCGGTGTCGTCGACACCGACATAGGAGCGCGGTTGTCGGGCGACAATGTCGGTGGCGGTGCGGCCCAGTCCCGGACCGAGTTCGACGACGTCGGCCCCGGTGACTTTGGCGGAAGCGAGCAGCCGGCTGGTCAGCTCGAGACCGCCGGGCCGCAGCACCCGCTTGCCCAGCCGGGCCAGCAGCCAGTGGCCGGGCAGGTCGGCGTCGGACCGCTGCGCGAGCGGGAGTGATTCTTTGCCTGTCATCTTCGGATTGTCCTTCCCACGGCGGCGATCACGAAGATCGCCGAAAAAACTGAGCATGCGTAGAGCAGCGCACCGGTCTGGCCCCACGGCGGCGTGAGCACGGTGTCTTGTCCGGTGGCGTATACCGCGTTCAGAAGGGGCATGTACCGCTGGAGCGTCGCTCCGCTCGGTAGGTATCCGGCCGCGGTCTCGGCGACGAACGCCCACAGCAGGATGCCGCCCACCGCGGCGAGCGGCGAGCGGGTGAGGGCCCCGACTCCCACACCCGCTCCCGCCGCGAACAGCGCCAGCACCGGCACCGTCCACAACAGCCGCAGCCCGACATCGTCGGTCAGCGACACCGGTCCATAAACCATCGGCGCCACGGCAGGCAGACCCGCGAGCACCACGATCAGGGTTACGACGGCCACGAGTATGCCCAAGACACCGTAGAACGCCCACCGGCCGAGCAACACCGGCCAGGTGCGCGGCATGGCGAGGCGTACGTGTTCGCCTGCGCCGTAACGACTTTCAGCGGCCTGGCCGTCGGCTCCTGCGACGGCCACCAGCGCGACGGTGATTGTGATGACCCAGTACGCGGCGTTCGAAGTCGTGACCTGCAGTACCGAGATCTGGCCGGGGATCCGCGCGAACGACTCCGCGACGAGCGCGATGCCGAACGTGATCACCACCGGGACGATCACCGCCGCGGGCGTCACCACCGTCCACAGCCGACTGCGCCCTCCGGTGCGGATGGCCTCGGCGCGCGCGCTGCGCGCGACCGCGACGGTGCTCACGCGCACTCCAGCAGGGTGGCCTCGAGCCACTCCCGGGCGTCGGCGCCGGTGGGGGTCAGCTGCGCCAGCTCGCCGGCAGCCTGCATCCGACCGCGACTGAGCACGGCGACGTGATCGGCGGTCAGCGCCACTTCGCCGAGCAGATGGGTGGCGACGACGACCGTGCGGCCCTGATCGGCGAGCCGACGAAGCAGGGATCGGAACCAGACGATGCCGGGAACGTCGAGCCCGTTGAGGGGTTCGTCGAACAGCAGCGTCTTCGGGTCGGCCAGCAGGGTGGCCGCGATGGCCACGCGCTGGCGCAGGCCGAGGGACAGCCGGTCGATGCGCGTCGACCGGTAGGCGCGCAGGTCGGCCTCGCCGAGAACCTCGTCAAGGCGGGTGCCGTCGATACCCGAAAGTGCTGCGAGCCACGACAAATAGCGTCGCACGGTGTGACGGGGGTCCATGCAGGCCGGACCCAGATGAAATCCCAGCACGCGTGGGTCGTGGCCGGGGCGCTGCCCGCAGACCGCGATCGTTCCGCTGTCGGGACGGGTCAGCCCGGCGAGCACGCGCAGCAGAGTGGTCTTGCCGGCGCCGTTGAGCCCGAGGAGCGCGGTGACGGATCCGGCGGGAAAGGTGACGGTGACGTCGTCGATGGCGCGGTGAGGGCCGAACGACTTGGTCAATCCAACGACTTCGATCACGCGGACATCATTCGAAATTGCAGGGGATGGGCAGGCCGAGGGTCTTGATGCCGTTGCACAGCGACTTGCTGGCCAGCTTCCACCGACCGTCGATCCGGCGCCATTCGGCTTCCACGCGCACGGTCGGCGCCCCCTGCCTGCTGGCGTTGATGATCGCGGTGTGGCGGTCACCGTCGTGGGTTTCGGGACCGGTCACCTGGCTCGATCCGCGAGGCGGGCGGAAGAAGCCGATCCGGTAGACCATCTTCGGCACGACCACCGCGCGGCTGCCGCCCTCGAGTTGAGCGGCCTTCACCTCGTCCGGCGCCGGAGTCCCGACCAGCAGCCGAATCTGAGCATCGAGTTCGGCCAGGGTCGGGATCTCGGAGGTGATCGCGAACTCATGCTCCGGTAGGGGCTGGGCATGCGCCGTTGGGGCAAACGAGGCTGCGGCGACCACCGTTGTCGCGAGAACGCACAGGCGCCTGAGCATCAACCGGACTCCTATTTAGAGGAAATCTTTCCGGTTAATGTAGATCCGAATACAAGCTGAGGCAAGCCTTACCTCTTCCCCGCATCCCCTACTTGTCGGCGGTGCCATTCCCTGATCGGGGCCCTGCGGATGGCGGTGCCTCCCCCGTTTCCTGAGACGTCCCTGCGCTGCAGGCTCATCCGCATGACCATCACACGACTCCTGAGCACGGTCGCAACGACGCTCGGCGTCGCCCTCGGAATGGCCGCGACGGCCGGCGCGGCCCCCGTCAGCGACGACTTCTGGGAATGCGCGGCCGACCACCAGGACACCGACGGTCTCGGCGTGTGCTGCGTGTTCTACGGCGGTGACTACGACGAGAAAACCGGCGAATGCTGGATAGACCACGAAGCGAAGTCAGAGGAGGCCCAGACCGGCCCCGGCGTTCCGCCGAAGCGCCCGGCGCTGACGCGGGTGGACCGCCTGCCCATTTACGTCATGGGCTAGCGGCGTTCGCCGAGAGTCGGATCAATGCACGGTCGATCCGCACACAGCGTGTCTCAACCCGACACTCGGCGGGGCGGTCCTACAGCATGCAGGACACGCAACCCTCGACTTCGGTTCCCTCCAAAGCCATCTGGCGCAACCGGATGTAGTACAGCGTCTTGATGCCCTTGCGCCAGGCGTAGATCTGCGCCTTGTTCACGTCGCGCGTGGTGGCCGTGTCCTTGAAGAACAACGTCAGGCTCAAGCCCTGGTCCACATGCTGTGTGGCCGCGGCGTAGGTGTCGATGACCTTCTCGTAGCCGATCTCGTACGCGTCCTGGAAGTACTCCAGGTTGTCGTTGGTCATGTAGGGCGCCGGGTAGTAGACGCGGCCGATCTTGCCTTCCTTGCGGATCTCGACCTTGCTGGCGATCGGGTGGATCGAGCTGGTCGAGTGGTTGATGTAGCTGATCGACCCCGTCGGCGGCACCGCCTGCAGGTTCTGGTTGTAGATGCCGTGCTGTTGCACCGACTCCTTGAGCCGCTTCCAGTCCTCCTGATCGGGGATCCGGATGTCGGCATCGGCGAAGAGCGCACGGACCTTGTCGGTCTTGGGCTCCCACACCTGCTCGGTGTACTTGTCGAAGAACTCCCCCGACGCGTACTTGGACTTCTCGAAGCCCTTGAACGCCGTACCCCGTTCGATCGCAATGCGATTCGATGCCCGCAGCGCGTGATAGAGCACCGTGTAGAAGTAGATGTTGGTGAAATCGACACCCTCTTCGGACCCGTAGAAGATCCGCTCACGGGCCAGGTACCCGTGCAGGTTCATCTGGCCGAGACCGATCGCGTGAGACTCGTTGTTGCCCTGCTCGATCGACGGCACCGAGGTGATGTGGGTCTGATCGCTCACCGCGGTCAGCGCACGGATGGCCACCTCGATCGTCTGGGCGAAGTCCGGTGAGTCCATCGCCTTGGCGATGTTCAACGACCCCAGGTTGCACGAGATGTCCTTGCCGATCTTCTTGTAGGACAAGTCCTCGTTGAACTCCGAGGGCGTGGACACCTGCAGGATCTCCGAGCACAGGTTCGAGTGGGTGATCTTGCCGTCGATCGGGTTCGACCGGTTCACCGTGTCCTCGAACATGATGTAGGGGTAGCCCGACTCGAACTGCAGCTCGGCCAGCGTCTGGAAGAACTCGCGCGCCTTGATCTTCGTCTTGCGGATTCGGCTGTCGTCGACCATCTCGTAGTACTTCTCGGTGACCGAGATGTCGGCGAACGGCAAACCGTAGACCCGTTCGACGTCGTACGGCGAGAACAGGTACATGTCCTCGTTCTTCTTGGCCAGCTCGAAGGTGATGTCGGGGATCACCACGCCCAGGCTCAGCGTCTTGATCCGGATCTTCTCGTCGGCGTTCTCGCGCTTGGTGTCGAGGAACCGGTAGATGTCGGGATGGTGGGCGTGCAGGTAAACCGCACCGGCACCCTGGCGGGCACCGAGCTGGTTGGCGTAGGAGAACGAGTCCTCCAGCAGCTTCATGATCGGGATGACGCCCGAGCTCTGGTTCTCGATGTTCTTGATCGGTGCGCCGTGCTCACGAATGTTGGTCAGCAGCAACGCGACTCCGCCACCGCGCTTGGACAGCTGCAGCGCCGAGTTGATCGAGCGCCCGATCGACTCCATGTTGTCCTCGATGCGAAGGAGGAAGCACGAAACCGGCTCTCCCCGTTGCTTCTTCCCTGAATTCAGGAAAGTCGGCGTGGCCGGCTGGAAACGGCCGTCGATGATCTCGTCGACAAGCTTCTCGGCCAGGGTGGTGTCGCCGGCCGCCAAGGTGAGCGCCACCATCACCACGCGGTCCTCGAAGCGCTCCAGGTACCGCTTCCCGTCGAAGGTCTTCAGCGTGTAGGAGGTGTAGTATTTGAACGCGCCGAGGAACGTCGGGAACCGAAACTTCTTGGCGTACGCCCGATCCAGCAGCGTCTTGACGAAGTTACGCGAGTACTGGTCGAGCACCTCACGCTCGTAGTACTCCTTCTGGATCAGGTAGTCGAGTTTCTCGTCCTGATTGTGGAAGAAGACCGTGTTCTGGTTGACGTGCTGCAGAAAGTACTCACGCGCGGCGAGTACATCCTTGTCGAACTGAATCTTGCCGTCGGCGTCGTACAGATTCAGCATCGCGTTGAGCGCGTGATAGTCCGTCTCGCCGGGCAGCGTGGCCGGCGCGGACGTTACAGGCTCTGCAGCTGTGACGGTTGGTGACACGTCTGGTCCTTCCAAAAGTCTTCCAAACCCGAACGGACGGCGGCGACGTCGTCCGGGGTTCCCATCAGTTCGAAGCGGTACAGGTACGGGACGCCGCACTTGCGTGACACGACATTGCCCGCATAGGCGAACTCGGCGCCGAAGTTGTTGTTGCCCGCCGCGATCACGCCGCGGATCAACGACCGGTTGTGTTCGTTGTTGAGGAAAGCGATGACCTGCTTGGGCACATAGCCGCCGTCGTTGATGTCCGGTGTGGCCCGCCCACCGCCGTAGGTGGGCAGGACCAACACATAGGGCTCGTCGACCTCGATGCGCCCGTGCAGCGGAATCCGGATGGCGGGCAGGCCCAGCTTCTCGACGAAGCGATGGGTGTTCTCCGAGACGCTGGAGAAGTACACGAGGTTGCTCACGCGTTCCCCCTTTCTGCCCGTCGAGTACCCCTGAGCCGTCTAAGCCGTCGCTGCGACCGCTCCGAGCGCCTTGATGCGGTCGGGGCGGAAGCCCGACCAGTGCTCGCTGCCGGCCACGACGACCGGGGCCTGCAGGTAACCCAACGCCATCACGTAGTCGCGGGCTTCGCTGTCGAGGCTGATGTCGACGGTCTCGTAGGCGATGCCCTGCTTGTCCAACGCCTTGTAGGTCGCGTTGCACTGCACGCAGGCGGGCTTCGTATACACGGTGATCGATTGCTGAGTCATCTGCGGTACGGCTCCTCTACAACTGGCCCTGCATGCTGGCTGGCAACTGGTCGGACACTTCTTGTTGCCGAGATTCATCGAATTTCAGCAGCCCGAAGACCCGGAAAATTCCTGCCGTCCGAGGCCACCGCCGGTGTGTCTGGGAAAACCCATACAACCGGGTCCGGGGGCTCCGGCCGACCCTCGGAAGGTTTGGGAATCGTGGGGCCTGTCGGTGCTCGAAACACTACACCTAGTGTCCGACAATGCGAAGGAATACCAGATGTTCTGAATAACAATTTTGGAATTCCCAGGTCGTAAGCTGTTGGGGCCGGCGCGCCACGGCGTGTCGCACGTCACATTGGGGGCGTGTCGCGCACGCCGAGCCAGAAGTGGTGGGCGATGCGGTAGATATAGCAGCCGGGACCGACAACGGGGCCCAGCGCTTCGCGCCACCAGCAAACTCGACGGCCGGCCCTCCGACCCGGGTTCAGCGTCCTGTGCGCGCCAACGGGTCAGCCGACTTCGGCGACCAGTTTCCCGATGACATCGCGCAGGTTCGCGGCTACCTCGGCGTTCTCCCGCGGATGCCTCCCGTCGAACGCCTTGCTCTGCACCGACAACTCGAGATCCTCGATGACCCGCGGGCCGGCGATGGCGAAGCTCTTACGCGTCTCATCATGTGCCCACCGACCGCCGTACCGCCCCAGCGCCGCACCGACGACCGCGAGCGGCTTGCCCTGAAGCGCGCTGTTGCCGTACGGCCGCGACAGCCAGTCGATCGCGTTCTTGAGCACGCCCGGGATGCTGCCGTTGTACTCAGGTGTGACGACCAGGGCGGCGTCTGCCCCGGCGGCTGCCCGGCGCAGCGCCGCCACAGGTTCGGCCAGGCCGTCCTCGTTGTCGATGTCCTCGTTGTAGAACGGCAACTCGCCCAGCCTGTCGAAAAAGTCGAGACGAACACCGTCGGGAGCGCTTTCCAGCGCGAGTTCGACCAACTGCCGGTTGATCGACGCCGCTCGCAGACTGCCCAGCAACACCAGCACGTTCACTTTCGCGGTGTCCGACAACTTTTCTATCCTTCCGTCGTCGGTGGAGATTCTCGCATCCTCTAACCGGACTGCGGTCCGAATAATTCCGGTTGAACTAAACTGCTGACATGGCCGCTCCTCGCCCGCTCAACGAGCTGCCGGTCACCGACCAGACACCCCACGAACGCGGGGACGCTGCGCGCAACCGCACTTTGCTTCTGGACGCGGCACGACGGCTGATCGCCGCGCGCGGTGCCGACGCCGTCACCACCGACGACATCGCCGCCGCGGCGGGAGTCGGCAAGGGCACTCTGTTCCGTCGGTTCGGAAGCCGCGCGGGGTTGATGATCGTCCTGCTCGACGAGGACGAGAAAGCACATCAGGAAGCGTTTCTCTTCGGTCCGCCGCCGCTGGGGCCCGGCGCGCCGCCGCTCGAGCGGCTGCTCGCCTACGGGCGAGATCGCCTGGCATTCGTGCACAAACATCAGGCACTGCTGTCCGATGCCAATCGGGACCCCCAGACGCGGTTCAACGCCCCCGCGACGCTGCACCATCGCCACGTTCGGGTCTTGTTGGAGTCCGCGGCCACGACCGGTGACCTCGATGCGCAGGCCGCCGCGCTTCTGGCATTACTCGACGCGGACTATGTGCAGCATCAGCTCCAGGAGCGCGGCGCGACGATCGAGTCGCTCGGTGATGCGTGGGAGTCGGTGGCGCGCAAGCTGTGCGGCCAATGAGCGTTCAATGAGACGCTGGGTCCTGCACGTCGATCTCGACCAGTTCCAGGCCGCAGTCGAGATCCGCCGCAACCCGCAACTGGCCGGGCTGCCGATCGTCGTCGGCGGCAACGGTGACCCGAACGAGCCTCGCAAGGTCGTCACGTGCGCGTCGTATCCGGCCAGGGCCTACGGCGTGCGGGCGGGCATGCCACTGCGCACCGCAGCCCGCAAATGCCCGGATGCGACGTTTCTCCCACTGGACACCGATGCCTACGACGAGGCCTCCGAGGAGGTCATGGGCTTGCTGCGCGACTTCGGACATCCCGTGGAGGTGTGGGGCTGGGACGAGGCCTACGTCGGCGCCGACCTGGACGACTCGCAGGGCCCGTTCGAGTTCGCCCAGCGGATCCGCGAGGTGATCGCCGCCGCAACGGGCCTGTCGTGCTCGGTCGGCATCAGCGACAACAAGCAACGCGCCAAGGTGGCGACCGGCTTCGGCAAGCCGGGACGCGAACCAGGTGAGTCGGCGGGCGTGTATCAACTCACCGACGACAACTGGATGGCGGTGATGGGCGACCGGGAGGTCGACGCGCTCTGGGGAATCGGCCCCAAAACGGCGAAGAAGCTCGCCGCGATGGGTATCGGCACCGTGGCCGATCTCGCCGGCACCGACCCGACCGTGCTCACCCAGGCTTTCGGGCCGACGACCGGGCTGTGGATCCTGCTGCTTGCCAAGGGCGGCGGAGACGCCGACGTGAGCGCCGCGCCATGGGTGCCGCGCTCGCGCAGCCACGTCATCACCTTCCCGCGTGATCTGACCGAGCGCGACGAGATGAACTCCGCGGTCGTCGATCTGGCACGCCAGACGCTGACCGAGATCATCGAACAGAATCGGGTCGTCACCCGGGTGGCGGTGACGGTGCGGACCAAGACCTTCTACACGAGAACCAAGATCCGCAAACTCCCCGAGCCCACGGTGAACGAGAACGTCGTCACGCAAACGGCTCTCGACGTACTGGCCCAATTCGAACTCGACCGGCCCATCCGGTTGCTGGGTGTGCGACTCGAACTTGCTCCACCGGAGGGTGGGTACTGAGGGTGCTCACCACGGTCGCCATCCGGGGTTACCGCTCGCTGCGCGAGATCGTGCTACCGCTCGCACGGCTCACCGTCGTCACCGGCGCCAACGGAACGGGTAAGTCGTCACTGTATCGGGCGATGCGCTTGCTCGCCGACTGCGGCCGCGGAGAGGTGATCGGATCGCTGGCCCGCGAGGGCGGACTGCAGTCGGTTCTGTGGGCGGGCCCTGAACATCTCGGCGGCGCACGCCGCACCGGACGGGCGCAAGGGACAACGCGCACCGGTCCGGTGTCACTCGAAATGGGCTTTGCCGCAGATGACTTCGGCTACCTCGTCGACCTCGGGCTGCCTCAGATGGCGGGACCTGAATCGCTGTTCTCGCTCGACCCGGAGATCAAACGTGAGGCGGTGTTCGCCGGGCCCGTCATGCGCACCAGTTCGACCCTGGTGCGGCGAACCCGCGACTACGTCGAGGCGAGGGGCGAAAACGGGCGCGGATTCGACAAGGTGACGCAAGCACTTCCCGCCTACCGCAGCGTGCTCGCCGAATTTGCCCATCCCGGCACGCATCCCGAGCTTGCCGCGGTGCGGGACCGGTTGCGTGACTGGCGGTTCTACGACGGCTTTCGCGTCGACGCCGCAGCGCCCGCGCGACAACGCACCGCGGGGACCCGCACGCCCGTGCTCTCCGACGACGGCAGCGACGTGGCCGCCGCGATCCAGACCATCATCGAGGCCGGCCACGACGACCTCCAACGGGCCATCGCCGACGCCTTCGACGGTGCGACGGTGACGATTTCGGTGGACGACGGACTTTTCGATCTACAGCTGCGGCAGCCGGGTATGCTCCGCCCGCTGCGGGGCGCCGAATTGTCCGATGGCACACTGCGATTCCTTCTGTGGGCCGCGGCGCTGCTGAGCCCGCGGCCGCCGTCGCTGATGGTGCTCAACGAACCGGAGACGTCCTTGCACCCGGACCTGGTGGGCCCGCTGGCGTCGTTGATCCGCGCCGCCGCCGACACCACACAGGTCGTCGTCGTCACCCATGCCAAAGCCCTGCTCGAGCATCTCGACACGGTCCCCGTCGGCGAGGACCACGAGATACCAGCCGCTGTGGAGGTCCCGTTGTACAAGGACCTCGGCGAGACCAGGGTCGAGGGCCTCGGCATGCTCACCGCCCCGCCGTGGGACTGGGGTAAGCGCTAACCGCGGTGTGCCGAGGGCCGCAGCGCCTTGGTGAACAACACGTTCGCCTGACGCATCGCGACGCTGTACGGCCACCACATGGTGCGCTTGAACAGATACAGCGCCCGGATGTCGGTCGAGGTGTAGATCAGGAACCGGTTGCGGCGCACGCCCTTGAGGATGCACTCGGCGGCGCGCTCGGGTGAGACCGCATGCCCGCTGAAGCGGTCGGTCCACTTCTTCACCCGCGGGTCTTCACGGTCCACTCCGGCGATCTGAACCGTCTGCACCAGAGGCGTTTTCACCGCCCCGGGAACCACCACCGACACCCCGATGCGGTGTCGGGCCAGGTCGAAGCGCAGCACCTCGGACATCCCTCGCAGCCCGAACTTGCTCGCGCTGTAGGCCGCATGCCAGGGCAGCGCGACCAACCCGGCCGCCGAGGACACGTTGACGATGTGACCGCCCGTGCCGGCCGCGACCATGCGCGGCACGAACGCCTCGATGACGTGGATCGGCCCCATCAGGTTGATGTCGACCATGGACTTCCAATGTTGGTGGGTCAGCGTCGAGACCGTGCCCCACGCCGACACCCCGGCGATGTTCATCACGATGTCCATCGCGGGGTGGCGCGAATGGATGTCGTCGGCGAACGCGACCACCGCGTCGTAGTCGGAGATGTCCAGCGCGCGGTACTCGGCCACTTCGGCGCCCAGGGCGCGCGCGTCGGCGACGGTCTTCTCCAGACCCTCGGCGTCGCGGTCGGTCAGATAGAGCTCGGCGCCCTCGGCGGCCAGCTTCAACGCGGTCGCGCGGCCGATGCCGCTGGCAGCCCCGGTCAGGAAACAACGCTTGTTCGCATACCCGGTGTGCGCCATGGCGGTGAGGATACTGACTGACCCTCGCCTTAACGTTGTCCGGATGGCGCGATGTGCCCCCAGAACGCCGCCACCCACAGCCGCTCGAGGGTGTCGACGGCCCGGCGGGGGTCGATGCCGCGGCCGACGAACGTGCTGTCGTGCGTCAGCGTCATCGTCGTCGTCGCCGCCAGTGTCCGCACGAGTGCGGGCAGGTCACCGGAGATCGGGCGCGCGTCGGCGTCGTTCTCGAGCAGCGCGATCAGCTTGTCGATGATGCCGTCGTAGAAGTCGTCCATCATCTCGCGGATCTTGGCGTCGGTGTTGCGGGCCACCGCACACGCCGTCAGCACCGGGTCGTCGTTGGCGTACACCGCCGCCGCGCTGCCCACCATCCGTTTCGCGAACGCCTCCGGCGTCTCCCCCGGCTCCCGGGGCGCGAAGTGGTGGGTGAGGCTGTCGAGCATCTCGCCCGCGCCCGCGAGGATCTCGGCGAGCACCGCGTACTTGGAATCGAAGTAGAAGTAGAACCCGGAGCGGGCGACCCCGGCGTGTTCGCTGATCGCGCTGACGGACAGGTCCGCGAACGGTTGTTCCTGAACCAACTCGCGCACCGCGTTGAGGATCGCGTCGCGCTGCCGGTCACCACGGCTGCGACGCGTCTGCGATGCTGGTTGAGCGCTCATCGCCCTAGACCTTCGCACCGCGGCGCGCCAGAACAAAACTTGACATGCGTCAAGTCTGCCATCCAGGATGGTGATCAGAGTGACAACGGCCACATTCTTTTGCATCAGGAGCTTGTGAATGACCGCGACGATCAGCACCCCGGATTATCTGCTCGACCAGGCCAAGCGGCGGCTCACACCGTCGTTCAACAACTTCCCGGGCATGGGACTTTTAGAGCGCAAGCTGCTCGACACGGATTTCCCGCAGAAGCCGATGGCCACCCCACCGGCGGGCAGCGATCTCAAGCCGGTGATCGGCGACGCCGGTCTGCCGATCATCGGGCACATGATCGAGATGTTCCGCGGCGGGCCCGACTACCTGCTGCACGTCTACCGCAAGTACGGCCCGCTGTACTACGCCGACTCGCCGGCGCTGCCCGCCGTCGCGGCGCTCGGCCCCGACGCCGCGCAGGCCGTCTACTCCAACCGCAACAAGGACTTCTCCCAGCAGGGCTGGGTTCCGGTGATCGGGCCGTTCTTCCATCGCGGCCTGATGCTGCTCGACTTCGAGGAGCACATGTTCCACCGCCGCATCATGCAGGAGGCGTTCGTGCGCACCCGCCTGGTCGGCTACCAGGAGCAGGTGGACAAAGTGGTGTCGCAGGTGATCGTCAACGACTGGGTGGTCAACGACGGCCGTTTCCTGATGTACCCGGCGATGAAGGAACTGACCCTCGACATCGCCTCGATGGTGTTCATGGGCCACGAACCCGGCTCCGACAAGGAACTGGTGACCAAGGTCAACCAGGCGTTCACCACCACGACCCGCGCCGGCAACGCCATCATCCGCAAACCCGTGCGCCCGTTCACCTGGTGGCGCGGCATGCAGGCCCGCAAGCTGCTCGAGGACTACTTCGAGGAGCGCGTCAAGGAACGCCGCGGCAAGGACGGCTCGGATCTGTTGACGGTGCTGTGCCACACCGAGGACGAGGACGGCAACAAGTTCTCCGACGAGGACATCGTCAACCACATGATCTTCCTGATGATGGCCGCCCATGACACGTCGACCTCCACCGCCACGACGATGATCTACCACCTGGCCAAGCACCCCGAGTGGCAGGAACGCTGCCGCGAGGAGTCCGACCGCCTCGGCGACGGGCCGGCCGACATCGAGTCCCTCGAAAAGCTCGAGTCGCTCGACCTGGTGATGAACGAGTCGATCCGCCTGGTCACCCCGGTGCAGTGGGCCATGCGTCAAACGGTGCGCGACACCGAGCTGCTGGGCTACTACCTGCCCAAGGGCACCAACGTGATCGCCTACCCGGGGATGAACCACCGTCTCGAGGAGTTCTACCCCGAGCCGATGAAGTTCGACCCGTTGCGGTTCACCGAGCCGCGCAACGAGCACAAGCAGCACCGCTACGCGTTCAGCCCCTTCGGCGGCGGCGCGCACAAGTGCATCGGCATGACCTTCGGCCAGCTGGAGGTCAAGACGATCCTGCACCGGCTGCTGCGTAAGTACCGGCTCGAACTGCCCCGCCCGGACTACACGACCGAATGGGATTACGGCGGCATGCCGGTGCCCAAGGACGGCATGCACATCGTGCTGCGCCCGCTGCACTGAGCCTGGTTGCCGCGCAATCGCATTCCGGCAGCGAAAGGTCGAGTGACGGCCTGCGGAAATGCCCTTTCGCGGACCAGGGCGCGATCAGTCAGCGATCAGGACGCCGCCAGTAAGCGGTTCGCACAAGCGATGACCGCGCTCAACGCCGATTGCGTCGCGTCCTCGGACAGCCCCATCGCCCACTCCGACTTCAGCCCGTCGGAGCCGTGGATGAACGTGGCGGTGCGCTCACCGGCTTGCACCTGGTGAAACGCGGTCATCTCCACCGAGATGCCGCGGTCGTAGAGCATCGAGGTCAGCGCGGCGACGGGACCCTGCGCCGCCGCTGACGTCGTGCAGATCCGGTCTCCGATGGCCAGCGTCGCCTGATAGTTGCGTGGCCCCAGCCGGGTGGCGGGACGATCGCCGTCGGCGCAGCTCCAGTTGCCCAACCTCAGGGGTCCCGAAGTGGGCGCGTACTCGGCGAGAAACGTTTCGAAGGACATCGCGTCGGCCTCCTCGCGCAGACCGCGGGGCGGCGGGGCGTCCAGATAGGCCGCGAACGCCGACGGTGCGCTGGTAGCGGATTCTGTTGCAGAGGTCATGTGCCGGCCTTTTCTTCGAAGAGAAGCGACCGACTACGTAGCGACGACCCACAGCGAGGGGTCGGTCAGATCAGACCCCGCTGCGGGTTGCTACTACGAGTCGCCTCGGCACGCGTTCGATCGTAGACAACCACCGACGGGGCCGCAAAGGAAAACCTGTTCGCAAACTGACTCCGGGTCCTTCGCGTTCCGACTGTCTTTCTGCCGGACGCTTTGAAAAGGTGTGATCCTACTTCTGGTGTCCCGATGACCTGGGGGGATGAGTTGCGAAGCGAGGGGAAAGGCAACCGCGTCGCGTTCAGCGCGACCGACATATCCACATCCGCCGGCGAACGCGTGGGCTCGTTCCGCTACTTCCGCGCGGAGGACCGCTGGGAGTGGTCCGACACGGTCGCCCGGATGCACGGCTATCCGCCCGGGGAGGCCGCGCCCAGCACCTCACTGGTGCTCTCGCACAAGCACCCCGACGATGCGGCCAGTGTCGCGCTGCTGATCGAGACGGTGACCGGCCAGGGCCGGCCGTTCAGCAGCCGCCACCGCATCATCGACACCCACGGCGACGTCCACCCCGTTCTCGTCA
This sequence comes from Mycobacterium sp. IS-1590, assembly GCF_001500025.1. GTDB lineage: Bacteria > Actinomycetota > Actinomycetes > Mycobacteriales > Mycobacteriaceae > Mycobacterium. The sequence goes on from NZ_LQIW01000005.1 coordinate 41,278, forward strand.
TCGGGGAACGCATGCGAGACGACGACGGCGAAGTCATCGGCACCCAGGGCCTGTACGTGGATCTGAGCAACGTCGATGACACGGGGACGGTCGACGCCGCCGTCGCCGACTTCACCGAGCACCGGGCGATCATCGAACAGGCCAAAGGCGTGCTGATGATGACGTATGCCATCACGGCCGAGCGGGCCTTCGACATTCTCGTGTGGCGCTCCCAGGAGACCAACACCAAACTGCGCGTGCTGGCCTCGCAGCTCGTCGACGATTTCACCGCCGAGCTGAAAGTGCCCGATGAGGTTCGCCAGCGGGCCGACCATCTGCTGCTCACGTCGCATCGGCGGATCAGGTGCTCGGGCGGCGAGCGCAGCAACGCCTGCTGAAGGCCGAGCCGAGCGAGGCACATCACAGCGCTTCGAATCTTCGATCCGCACGCCCTGGCCGTAGCGTGACCTTCGATGACGTGGGCCCTGCTGTTCGCCGCCGGCGTTCTCGGCGGGCTCACCGGCAGCATCGCCGGGCTGGCGTCGGTGGCCACCTATCCCGCGCTGCTGCTCTTCGGGTTGCCTCCAGTGACCGCCAACGTGACCAACACCGTGGCGCTGGTGTTCAACGGCATCGGCTCGGTGTTGGGTTCGCGTCCCGAACTCACGGGGCAAGGCCGGTGGATTCTGCGCACCGCGCCGATCGCGGTGTTCGGCGGCCTGGCCGGCGCCGCGCTGTTGCTCACCACACCCGCCGAGGGCTTCGAGAGGTCCGTGCCGATTCTGCTCGGCGTCGCCTCGGTCGCGATCCTGTTGCCCCGTCGGGCTCCGCGTGACGAACCGAGCGCGGGGCGTCGCCGTGCGGCGGTGGTCATCGAGGCGACCGCTGTGTTCTTGATCTGTATTTATGGCGGCTACTTCGGCGCGGCCGCGGGCGTGCTGCTGCTGGCGCTCCTCCTGCGCACCGGCCACGCGTCGCTCGCGGAGGCCAACGCGGGCAAGAACGTGATCCTCGGTGTGGCCAACCTCGTGGCGGCCGTGGTCTTCGCGGTGCTGGCGCCGGTGCAGTGGGGGGCGGTGTTGGTGCTGGGCCTGGGGTGTCTGATCGGGTCCCGGCTCGGGCCGGTGGTCGTGCGGCATGCACCCGCGGGGCCGCTTCGGGTGGCGATCGGCGCGGCCGGCGTGGCGCTGGCTGTTCAGCTGGCGTTCGATACCTACACCTAGATCTCGAAGGGGCTGTCGCCCTTGCTCACCCGGGTGCCGAGGTCGATGAGGTTCTGGGCGTTGGCATGCAGCCGCTCCCCCGCGTCCCGGCTGGCCTGACCGACCAGGAACCGCGACCACGTGCCTTCGATGACGATCCCGAGCTTGAAGCACGCCATCGCGACATACCAATCCAGACTTGATGTTTCGCGTCCACCCGCCTGGAGATAGGCCTCGAGGAGCTCCCGGCGGCTGGCGAGTCCGCCGAGCGCGGCCAATTCCGCACCCGCGGTGATCGTGTTGGTCTCCAACGGCCAGCAGATCAACATCCAGCCCAGGTCCAGCAACGGGTCGCCGATCGTGCACATCTCCCAGTCGACAAACGCCGCCACCTCGGGCTTGTCGCGACGCAGCAGCACGTTGCTCAGATGCGGATCGCCGTGCAGGACGCCCGGCCGACCCTCGGGCGGCAGGTTCGAGGCCAACCACTCGGCGAGCTCGGTCACGGCCAGCGACTCCGGGTCGTATCGGTCGTGCCGGTAGCTCTCGAGCAAGCGGAGGAACTGCGGAACCTGGCGCTCCAGGAAGGATCCGGGGCGTTTGAGCTCGGCCAGCGGGCTGCCCTCCCATTCGACCTGCCCGAGCGCGGCCAGGCTCGCCGCGTACGACAGCCCCACCTGATGACGCATCGCGGGATCGCGCACATATGCCTCGGACATGTCGTCGCCGGGGTTGAAGCCGTCGACCACTTCCATCAGGTAGAAGACGACGCCGAGGACGCTGAGATCCTCACAGCCGGCGATGAATCCGGGGTGGGGCACCGGTGTTCCCGCCAATGTCCGCAACGCCGCGATCTCGCGCAGCATCGTCTTGTCGCTCGTCGGCCGCGGGTGCGCCGGCGGCCGGCGAAGCACCATCGGCCGGTCGTCGATGCGCAACCGCACCACGATGTTCTGCGTCCCACCGGTCAGTGGTTCGACATCGCTGACCGTCGTCCCGAGACCCTGCGTGCGCACCCACTTCTGCAGTGCGGCCTGGTCGTCCTGGCTCAGTGTCGGGAGTTGTTGCGCGTCGTCGGGCATGCAGTCATCGTGTCAGGTCGACCGCGTGAGCGGCACGGGAGTCAGCCTTCGCAGAGGCCGTCGGCGCGCTCAGTCCAGGATCCGCCGTGCCACGTTCGTCGTCACCAGGTCCAACAACTCGTCTGCCCGGCCCGCCAGGATTGTCCTGATCGCGTACAGCGAGAAGCCTTTGGCCTGCTCGGCGGTGATGGTCGGCGGTATCGACAGTTCCTGTCGCGCGGTCACGACGTCCACGAGCGCGGGACCGTCGTGGGTGAAGGCGTCGGCCAAGGCCGGTTCGAGATCCGACGGCTGTTCCACGCGCCGGCCGAAAATGCCCATCGCCGTTGCGACGGCAGCGAAGTCGGGGTTGACGAGATCGGTGCCGAAGTTGACGATCCCGGCCGCCTTCATCTCCAACTCCACAAAGTTCAGCGACGAATTGTTGAAGACGACCACTTTGACAGGGAGGCGGTTCTGAATCAGCGTGACGAGTTCACCAAACAGCATCGTCAGCCCGCCGTCGCCGGCCAGGGCGACGATCTGCCGGCCGCGGTCGACGGTTTGTGCCCCGATGGCCAGCGGCAACGCGCACGCCATCGTGCCGTGATTGAACGATCCGATCAGCCGGCGGCGACCGTTCATGCTCAGATAGCGCGCCGCCCACACCACCGGCGAGCCGACATCGACGGTGAACACCGCGTCGTCGGCGGCCAGCCGATCGGCAAGTCCGGCAACGTATTCCGGTCGGATGGGCTGACGGTCACGATCGTTGACGGCCAGGTCGTCCAGTCGCTGGCGGGTTCTGCGGTAGTGCTTGAGCGATCGGTCGAGGTGTTCGCGGTCGACCTTCTGCCGCAGCAGCGGTTGCAGCGCATCGAGTGTGTCGGCAACGGTACCGACGAGCCCGAGGTCGATCGGCACGCGGCGACCGAGGTGGCGGCCGCGGATGTCGACCTGGATGACCTTGGCATGGTCGGGATAGAACTGCTGGTACGGAAAGTCGGTACCGAGCATCAGCAGGACGTCGGACTCCTTGATGGCCTTGTAGCCGGAGGCGAAACCGAGCAGCCCGGTCATACCCACGTCGAACGGGTTGTCGTATTCGATGAACTCCTTGCCCCGCAACGCATGTACCACCGGCGCGTTGAGTGTGCCCGCCGCGCGGATGAGCGCATCGTGTGCCCCCGCGACGCCGGCCCCTCCCAGGATGGTGACGGCGCGACCCTCGTTGAGGATCGCCGCCGCCTGACGCAGCGACTCGTCGTCGGGACGCACGATGGACCGCGTCGGCCGCACGCCCCGCGTGTTCCAGCTCGACGCGTCGGAACGGTGGCCGAGGATCTCACCGGGGATCACGACCACGGCGACACCGTTGTCCTCGACGGCGGCGCGCATCGCCATCTCGACGATGCGCGGCGCCATCTCCGGTGTGCTGACCAGCTCGCAGTAGACGCTGCACTCGCGGAACAGGTCTTGCGGGTGCGTCTCCTGGAAATAGTCCGACCCGATCTCGGTGCGGGGGATGTGCGCGGCGATCGCGAGGACGGGCACCCGGCTGCGATGGGCGTCGAACAGGCCGTTGATGAGGTGCAGGTTGCCCGGACCGCAGCTGCCCGCACAGACCGCCAGCGTGCCGGTAAGGGCGGCGTCGGCGGCCGCGGCGAATGCAGCGGCCTCCTCGTGGCGGACGTGTTCCCAGTTGATCTGGCCCGAGCGGCGGATCGCGTCGGTGAAGCCGTTGAGGCTGTCGCCGGGCAGGCCGTAGACGCGGCGCACGCCGCTGACGCTCAAGGCCTCGATGAGGTGATCGGCGACGGTCGCCACGCCGCTAGGTTAGCGATTCGTGCACGTCTAGGAGCGGTGAGCGCTCCTAAACGTGCACAAACCGCGTCGTTTACTTGGGGGCGAAGCGCTGGCCGGCGTCCAGACGCAGGCACTGGCCGTTGAGCATCGGGTTCTCGACGATCGCGGCCACCAGCTTGGCGTACTCCTCGGGCTTGCCGAGCCGCTTCGGGAACGCCGCGTCCTTGGTCAGCGCCTTGGCGAACTCGTCGGGGATGCCCTCGGTCAGGCCCGTGGCGAACAGGCTCGGCGCGATCGCCAGCGCCCGGATGCCCAGGCTGCCCATGTCGCGGGCCATCGTCAGGCACATCCCGGCGATCGCGGCCTTCGACGCGGTGTAGGCGACCTGACCGATCTGGCCCTCGAACGCCGCGATCGAGGCGGTGTTGATGATGACGCCGCGCTCTTCCTGCTCGTCGTCGACGAGGTCCTGCTGGCTCATCTGCCAACCGGCCAACCTGCTGATGTTGAACGTGCCGATGAGGTTGAGGTCGACGCACTTGCGGAAGGTGTCGAGGCTGTGCGGTCCGTCCTTCTTGACCGTGCGCTCGGCGGCGCCGCCGCCGGCCGTCGTCACGATGATGTGCAGCCCGCCGAGCTTGTCGATCGCCTGCTGCAGCACCTTCTCGGTGCCCTCGAAGTCGGTGACGTCCACCTCGAAGAAGGAGCCGCCGATCGCGTCGGCCACTTCCTTGCCCTTCGACTGCGGACGGTCCAGAACCGCCACGTCCGCGCCTCGCTGAGCCAGCAACTCGGCCGTCGCCTTGCCGAAGCCCGACGCTCCGCCGACGACAATGGCCTTCTTGCCAGAAATCTCCACCTGGGTCTCCCCTTTCCAAAAAGAGCTCGATTCGTAAAGCAACCTAGCTGACGTCACCGTTAGGTAAGCCCGTCGGGTCGCCAACGTGAGTACGTTGAGCGGCATGACGTCGCGCAGCACCAAGTCGATGGGCGGCATCGCTGCGGCCGCCGTCGCGCTGGGCGTGACCCAACTGCTCGCCGTCTTCGTCGGGCCGCGGGCCGACTCCCGCACCGCGGTCGGGTCGACGGTCATCGACCTGACGCCCGCGCCGGTCAAAGAGTGGGCGATCAAGACCTTCGGCATGGCCGACAAACTCGTGCTGGCGATGCTGGTGCTCGCGGTGATCGCCGTCGTGGCCGCCGCCACCGCGGCGCTGGAGACGCGCCGCTTCCCCATCGGCAGCTTCGCGATCGTCGCGGCGGGTGTCGCCGGCTGCGCTGCGGTCCTCTCACGCGCGGGGGCCACCTTCGTCGACATCCTGCCGACGGTTGTGGGCACGGTCTGCGGGGTCGCGGTGCTGCGGCTGCTGACCTCGGGCCGGTTCACCGACGCCGCCGGGAACGCCGCCGACGACGGACCCGATCCCGGCCGCCGGCTGTCATTGATCACGCTGGGCTTCCTCGGAGCGGGCGCGTTGACCGGAGTGGGCGGGGTGGTGCTGTCCCGCCTCACGACCTCGGTCTCCGGCGACCGCACGGCTTTCGCGCTGCCACCGGTCGACGTCGCAGCTCCCCCGGTCCCGGCGACGGTGCAGCCGAAAGGTGTTGGCCTGCCGTCGTTCGTCACCCCCAACACCGACTTCTACCGGATCGACACCGCGCTGAGCGTTCCACAGCTGAGCCGCGAGAACTGGCAGCTGCGGATCCACGGCATGGTGGACCGCGAGATCACCTTGCGTTTCGACGATCTCGACCGCTTCGACGTGATCGAGAAACTCGTGACGCTTACATGTGTCTCGAACCCCGTCGGCGGCGATCTCATCGGCAACGCGACCTGGACGGGGTACCGCGTATCGGACCTGCTGGCCGAGGCCGGGGTGCATCGTGACGCGGACATGGTGCTGTCGACATCGATCGACGGGTTCACCGCGGGCACTCCGGTCGAGGCGCTCACCGACGACCGCGGCTCGCTGCTTGCGGTCGGCATGAACGGCGAACCACTGCCGACCGACCACGGCTACCCCGCCCGCCTTGTCGTGCCCGGGTTGTACGGGTATGTCTCGGCCACGAAGTGGGTGGTCGACCTCGAGGTGACGCGATTCGACCGGGCCCAGGCCTACTGGACGCGTCTGGGGTGGTCGCCGCGCGGGCCGATCAAGACGCAGTCGCGGATCGACGTGCCGCGCAGCGGTCAAGACGTGCCCCGCGGCTCCGTGACATTCGGTGGTGTGGCGTGGGCGCAGAACCGCGGGGTGCGCAATGTCGAGGTGCGCATCGACGGGCCCGACCGCCAGGGCGACTGGCGGCAAGCCGAACTCGGCGCCGCCTACTCGAACGAGACCTGGCGGCTGTGGAGCCTCCCGTGGCAGGCCACCGAGCCGGGTCGTCACACCATCACGGTGCGGGCCACCGACAACACCGGCGCGACCCAGACCGCCGACATCGCTCAACCGATCCCCGACGGCGCCAGCGGCTGGCACAGCGTCGACTTCGAGGTCACCTAACCCTTTCCCCGCCGCGAGCGACCGTGTTTGCGCCCTGACACGCCGCTGAAATGTGTGCAAACGCGGTCAGTCGCGCCAATCACCTGACCCGTGATGTCCGACCGCCGTGACAGGCTGAACCCGTGCAGTTACTCGACGTGGCCACGGCGTCGGCCGAGGTCGGTGCATCCTCGTCGCGGCTGGCCAAGACGGCCCGAATCGCCGACCTGCTGGCCCGTGCCGGCACCGACGGCGACGCCGACCAGGTCGCGGTCGTCGTGTCATGGCTGTCGGGTGAGCTGCCGCAACGGCAGATCGGTGTCGGGTGGGCCGCTCTGCGCTCGCTGCCGCCTCCGGCGCAGTCCGCGTCGCTGACGGTGCCGGACGTGCACGCGCGGTTCACCGAGATCGGGCAGGTCGCGGGCAAGGGTTCGCAGGCAAGGCGCGCCGAGCTGCTCGCCGGGCTGTTCGGCTCCGCCACCGCCGAAGAGCAGACATTCCTACGCCGGCTGCTCGGCGGTGAGCTGCGCCAGGGCGCACTGGTCGGCGTGATGGCCGACGCGGTGGCCAAGGCCGCCGACCTTCCGGCCGCCGCCGTGCGCCGCGCCGCGATGCTCGGCGGCGACCTGCCCGCGGTCGCGGCCGCCGCCCTGACCGTCGGCGAGGCCGCGCTGGAGCGGTTCACGCTGACGGTGGGCCGTCCGGTCGGCCCGATGCTGGCGCAGACGGCCGCCGGCGTTGCCGAGGCGCTCGAACGGCTCGGCGGCACAGCCGTTTTCGAGGCCAAGTTGGACGGCGCGCGCGTGCAGGTGCATCGCCGGGGTGACGAGGTTTCCATCTACACCAGAAGCCTCGACGACGTGACCGCCCGCCTCCCGGAGGTCGTCGACGCCGCGCTGGCGCTGCCGGTCTCGACGCTGATCGCCGACGCCGAGGCGATCGCGCTCAAACCCGACGGGCGACCGCACCGCTTCCAGGTCACGGCGTCGCGGTTCGGTCGCTCCGCTGACATCGCCGCCGCCGCGGCGGCCCAGCCATTGTCGGTATTCGTATTCGACCTTCTGCATGTCGACGGCGAAGACCTGCTCGACAAGCCGGCCGGTGAGCGCATCGAGGTGCTCGACACGCTCGTCCCGAAACTCCATCGCGTCGACCGCCTCGTCACCGGCGACGTCGACCAGGCGCGAGAGTTCTTGGAGCTGACGCTGGCCGCGGGCCACGAGGGCGTGATGGTGAAGTCGTTGACCGCACCGTACGAGGCCGGGCGCCGGGGGGCGGGCTGGCTCAAGGTCAAGCCCGTGCACACCCTCGACCTCGTGGTCCTCGCGGTCGAATGGGGGTCGGGACGGCGCAGCGGCAAGCTGTCGAACATTCACCTCGGCGCGCGGGATCCGCAGACGGGTGAATTCGTCATGCTCGGAAAGACTTTCAAGGGCATGACCGACGCCATGCTCGAGTGGCAGACCACCCGGTTCCTGGAGTTGGCCGACGGACCGACCGACGGTTATGTGGTGCGGGTGAGGCCCGAGCAGGTCGTGGAGATCGCGTTCGACGGCGTACAGACGTCGTCGCGCTACCCCGGGGGGATGGCCCTGCGGTTCGCCAGGGTGTTGCGGTACCGCGACGACAAAAGCCCTGCGGAAGCCGACACCATCGACACGGTGCGGGCGTTCCACCAGCGCGGAAGCTGAAGCCCGCGGTTTTCACACAGCGCCGGCGCAGCCGATGAAAGGATCGCCACATGGCATCTCCAACCGCTCCCGCAGAGCGCACAGAGGAAACCGAAGGCGACGTCACCTATGTCCGCACCGACAAGGATCTGCCCCCGGTCGCGATCATCGACCGGTCGCCGATCACCCTGCGGCACCGGATCATCTTCGGCGTCATCGCGGTGCTCGGCGCGGTCGCCTGGGCGGTGATCGCGTTCTTCCGCGGAGAGACCGTCAACGCCGTGTGGTTCGTCATCGCCGCGATCTGCACCTACGTGATCGGCTTCCGGTTCTACGCCCGGCTGATCGAGATGAAGATCGTGCGCCCGCGCGACGACAATGCCACTCCCGCCGAACTATTCGAGAACGGCACGGACTACATGCCGACCGACCGGCGGGTGTTGTTCGGGCACCACTTCGCCGCGATCGCCGGCGCGGGTCCGCTCGTCGGACCCGTCCTCGCCATGCAGATGGGGTACCTGCCCGGCACCATCTGGATCATCATCGGCGCGGTCGTCGCCGGCTGCGTCCAGGACTACCTCGTGTTGGCGATCTCGACGCGTCGGCGGGGCCGTTCGCTCGGACAGATGGCCCGTGACGAACTCGGGACAATCGGCGGTGGCGCCGCCATCCTCGGCGTGCTCGTCATCATGGTGATCCTGCTGGCGGTGCTGGCCCTGGTGGTCGTCGGTGCGCTCGCCGAGAGCCCGTGGGGCGTCTTCTCGATCGCGATGACCATTCCGATCGCGATCTTCATGGGCCTGTACCTGAGGTTCCTGCGGCCGGGCCGGGTGTCGGAGGTGTCGCTGATCGGCGTCGCGCTCCTGCTGCTCGCGGTCGTCGCCGGCGGCTGGGTCGCCGAAACCGCCTGGGGCACCGAATGGTTCACCTTGTCGAAGGTGAGCCTGTCGTGGGCCATCATCATCTATGGGTTCGCCGCATCCGTACTGCCGGTGTGGTTCCTGCTCGCACCGCGCGACTATCTGTCGACGTTCATGAAGGTCGGCACCATCGCGCTGCTGGCGGTCGGCATCGTGCTCGCGCGCCCGATCATGGAGGCACCGGCAATCTCGGCGTTCGCCACCGCGGGCACCGGTCCGGTGTTCGCGGGATCGCTGTTCCCCTTCCTGTTCATCACGATCGCGTGCGGTGCGCTATCGGGTTTTCATGCGCTGATCTCGTCGGGCACCACGCCCAAGCTGCTGGAGAAGGAAGGCCAGATGCGCCTGATCGGCTACGGCGGCATGATCACCGAGTCGTTCGTCGCGATCATGGCGCTGATCACCGCGGCCATCCTCAATCAGCATCTGTACTTCGCGATCAACGCGCCAGCGGCCTCGACGGGCGCCACCGCGGAGACCGCAGCGGCCTACGTCAACAGCCTGCCGATCGACGGCCCGCCGGTGACCGCCGAGCAGATCACTCAGGCCGCCGAGAGCGTCGGCGAAGAGTCGATCGTGTCCAGGACCGGCGGTGCGCCCACGCTGGCGTTCGGCATGTCCGAGGTGCTGAGCAAGGTGTTCGGCGGTGACGCGCTCAAGGCGTTCTGGTACCACTTCGCGATCATGTTCGAGGCGCTGTTCATCCTCACCACCGTGGACGCGGGCACTCGGGTCGCACGGTTCATGCTCTCTGATGGACTGAGCAACCTCGGCGGTCCGCTACGCAAGCTGAAGGACCCGAGTTGGCGTGTGGGAGCGTGGATCTGCAGCCTGGCCGTGGTCGCGGGATGGGGCAGCATCCTGCTGATGGGCGTCACCGACCCGCTCGGCGGCATCAACACGCTCTTCCCGTTGTTCGGCATCGCCAACCAGTTGCTGGCCGCGATCGCGTTGACGGTCGTGACCGTGGTGGTGGCCAAAAAGGGCCTACTGAAATGGGCCTGGATCCCGGCAATTCCGTTGCTGTGGGATCTGACCGTGACGATGACGGCGTCGTGGCAGAAGATCTTCTCCGGCGACCCGAAGGTGGGCTACTGGACTCAGCACTTCCAGTACCGCAACGCCAAGGACGCCGGTGAGACGGCGTTCGGCGCGGCCAAAAACGCCGGCGAACTGGACGCGGTCATCCGCAACACGTTCATCCAGGGCACACTGTCGATCGTGTTCGCACTGCTGGTGCTGATCGTGTTCACCACCGGGGTGATCATGGTGATCCGGACGCTCCGCGGCGGCGCCCCGCCGACGACCGAGGACGAACCGGTCCCCTCGCGGATCTTCGCGCCGTCGGGCCTGCTGATGACGGAACCGGAAAAGGAGGTGCAGAAGCAGTGGGACGCATTACCGATAGCGCACGCCAAATCGGTTCGTACTGGCGCACATTCGTAGGCGACCTGATGGGCGACACCCACTACCGGCGCTACGTCGAGCACCGGTTGCGGACCCATCCGGGTGAACCGGTGCTCTCCGAACGGGACTACTGGCGGATGCGGCACGCCGCGGCGGAGGCCAATCCGGGTGCGCGCTGCTGTTAGGTCGGGATTCGGCTGCACACGCTAGCCCGACGCGATGACCCCTTCGGAAATCCAGGGTGCCGCAGTCGTTTCGGCGCGGAAGGCGCCGGGGACGTCGTCGGTGACGGCCCATGTCGCGGCCAGCCGGCCCATACCTACCGCGTACGCACAATGCACGCCGAGCTCGACCAGTTCATCCTCGGCGAAATGGCGCCGAAGGTCGTCGTAGACGGCGTCGTCGATCGCGAGGTGATCGGTGGCGAACAGATCAGCGAACCGCAGCGCGCTGCGCTCGGCGTCCGACAGGTCGTCGGCTTCCTCCGGGCGCTCAAGGGAGCAGACCGCGTCCTCGGTGAGCCCGGCATCGACCGCGCTCTGGTAGCGCACCGACATGCAACTGCGGCACTGGTTGTGGAACGCGATGCGCAGCCGCACGAGCTCCACGAGCCTCGGCGACAGGGTGCCGCTGGATTGTAGTGCCGCGCGAAGCGAGCCGAGCGCCCCCGCCAGGTCGGGACGATGCCCGAGTATCGAGGCCACGCCCAGGTTGATTCGATCGCCCTCGCCCAGATCGTCGGTCGGGATCGAGGTAAAGGCCGACGACGGTGCAACTCGGGACATGGCCACCTCACATCGCAGGTTCTGGCGTCGGTACACGATAACTCGCCCGGTCGGAACCGTTGGGCGAAAAGCTCGGGCGGCAACGGGCCCGTGCGAGAAAGCCGGGCCGGTCTAGGCCGTCAGTGAGTAGCGGATCGGCAGGTGTTTGAGCCCGCCGACGAAGGTGGTCGCCACATTCTCGGGGCGGCCCGCCGGCTCGACGGCTTTCAGGCGGGGCAGCAGCTCGCTGAAGAAGCTGTTGACCTCCATGCGGGCCAATGCCGCGCCCAGGCAGAAATGCACGCCGTATCCGAACGCGACGTGCTTGTTGGGGTCACGGGCGATGTCGAAGCGGAAGGGATCGTCGAACACGTCTTCGTCGCGATTGCCCGAGACATAGGACAGCAGAACCGATTCCCCGGCCGCGATCGGGACACCCCGCACGATGGTGCCCTCGGCGGCGGTGCGCATGAAGGCCTTCACCGGCGTGACCCAGCGGATCATCTCCTCGACCGCCAGGGGCATCAGGTCGAGGTTGCTGCACAGCTTGTTTCGTTGGTCGGGGTTCTCGATGAGGGCCAGCATCCCGCCGGAGATGGTCGCGCTCGTGGTGTCGTGCCCCGCGGCGGCGATGATCGCGTAGTAGGAGATCGTGTCGATGTCCGACAGCGGTTCGCCGTCGATGGTCGCGTTGGCGATCGCCGAGGCCAGGTCATCGGTCGGGGTCTCGCGGCGCGAGGCCGTCAACGCGGTGAAGTACTCGAACATCTCGAGCAGCGCCGACATCTGGTCGGCCTGGTCCGTCCCACGTTTGAACTCGTCGTCGTCACTGCCGAACAGTTCTTGGGTGAGCTTGAGCATCAGCGGGAAGTCCGACTCCGGGATGCCCAGCAACGACATGATGACGTAGAGCGGAAAGTTCACCGCGACCTGTTGGACGAAGTCGCACTCGGTGCCGATGTCCATCATCTTGTCGACGTAGACCTTCGCAAGCTCGTCGACACGGATCTTCAACGCGCGCATCGCCTTCGGGCGGAACCAGTCGGCCCCGATCGCGCGCACGACGCGATGCTGCGGGTCGTCCATGTGGATCAGGGTGCGCACGCCGATGGCCGCCTGCTGCTCGTCGCCCTCTTTGGTGACCAGCACCGGCCGCGGATGGTTTGTGAACACATCGTTGGCCCGCTCGATGTCCATGATGTCGGCGTGCTTGGTGATCGCCCAGAACGGGTGGTAGTTCGGCACGTCGACCCACGAGACGGGTGCGTTGGCGCGCAGATGCGTCAGCGACGCATGCAGTTTCACCTCATCGGTGTAGGCCATCGGGGTGGCGAAGACCTTGGCCGCCTCGTCCATAATCGGTGTGCTCACGAACAACTCCTCTGAAACATCATGTGCCGCGCACTTCCTTCAGCACGGCGACTACCGTCGCTTCGTCGACCGAGCGTGGGAACCCGATCATCACCCGGTCGATCACGCCGTCACATCGGTCGCGGATCTTGGCGGCCAGCTTGTCGATCGGGGCGACGACCGCGAACGCCTCGAGGATCTCGTCGTCGATCAGCGTGCCCATCGCGTCCCACTCACCGGCGAGGCTGAGCCGGTGCAGCTCGTCGTGCAGGTCGCCCCACCCGTGCAGCGCAAGCACCTTGCGGTAGGCCGGCGTCGAACCGTAGAAGGCGATCTGCTTGCGGGTGGCGACGGAGGCCTCCGCGACCTCGCGCTCGTCGGCACCGGTCACCACGAAGATCGGACACGACACCTGAAAGTCGCTGCGCTGCCTGCCCGATCGAGCCATGCCGCGTTCGAGCGCCGGGATGGTGACCTCTTCGAAGTAGCGCTTGGTCGTGAACGCGTGGGCCAACACACCGTCGGCGACTTCACCGGCCATCTCGGTCATCGCCTCGCCCACCGCTGCGATGAACACCCGGGGGAACCCGTAGTCGTGCGGTTCGGGGGTGAACATCGGCGTCATGAGCTTGTGCGTGTAGAAGTCGCCATCGAACTGCAACCGCGTGCCGTCGCGCCAGCACGTCCAGATCTCGCGCATCGCGTGCACGAATTCGCCCATGCGTCGCACGGGTTGGCTCCACGGCATGCTGAACCGCTTCTCGATGTGCGGGCGAATCTGCGATCCCAGACCCACGATCAACCGGCCGCGCGAATACTCCTGCAGATCCCAGCCGATGTTGGCCACCGTCATGGGGTTTCGGGCGAATGCCACGGCGATGCTGGTGCCCAGATCGAGGCTTTCGGTGTGCTCGGCGGCCAGCGTCAACGGCAGGAACGGGTCGTGGGCCACCTCGGCGGTCCAGCATCCGTCGTATCCGCGCCGCTGCAAGGTGCCCGCCGTTTCGGCCACGTTGGCGAGCTGGCTGGAAACCGCTCCGTCGACCTTCAGGCCGGCGCCGCTAAGCATGGTCGTAGACGCTACAGTAAGCAATTCAGTATGGTCAACGAGGTCGTGTCGGTGCGACGATCGCCTATCCGTGGACAGGAGTTGTGATGACCAAGGCCGAGGATTGGCATGCCACGCTCGACGAGTTGTCGCGGCGGCGCCAGACCGCTTACGCCATGGGCGGCGCCGAGCGGGTCGCCAAGCACCACGACAAAGGCAAGCTCGACGCCCGCGCACGCATCGAGTATCTGCTTGACAAGGGCACGTTCCGCGAGTTCGGCACGCTGGTCGGGGGTGACATCGCCGCCGACGGCATCGTCGCCGGCTCCGGTTACCTCGACGGCAAGCCCGTGATGATCGGCGCCGAGGACTTCACGACGCTGGCCGGCAGCATCGGCCCGGGCGGAAACTCCAAACGGTATCGATTGGCGGAGTTGGCCGTGCGCGACAAGGTGCCGCTGGTGATGCTGCTGGAGGGGGCGGGTTTCCGTCCCAGCGGCGAACACTACGGCCGCACCCCCACCGACCTTCTCGCCCAGGCGCAGTGTTCGGGCAAGGTGCCGATGGTCGCCGGCCTGCTCGGGCCGTCGGCCGGACATGGCGCGCTGGTCGCTCCCGTCTGCGACTGGACGATCATGAGCCGCCAGGGCGCCATCTTCACCGCGGGCCCGCCCGTGGTGAAAGAGTCCACGGGCGAAGACATCTCGAAGGAAGACCTCGGCGGGCCCACGGTGGCCCTCGCCAGCGGCGTGATCCACAACATCGCCGACGACGACGAAGCCGTGCTCGACGACATCCGCCGCTACCTGTCGTACTTTCCGGCCAGCGCCTGGTCGTATCCGGAGTCGCTTCCCGCCGACGAGGCGGCCGCCCCGCGGAGCACGCCAGAACTGCTCGACCTCGTCCCCCGCGGCAACCGGCGCGTCTACGACATGCGCCGCGTCCTCGACGTCGCCTTCGACCGCCCCGACTGGTTCGAGATTCAGCCGAAGTTCGGGCCCGCAATCATCTGTGCGCTCGCCCATCTGGGCGGTCACCCCGTCGCGGTGGTTGCCAACCAACCGCAGGTGATCGCCGGGTCGATCGACGCCGACGCCGCGGACAAGGCGGCACACTTCATCACCGTCGCCGACTCCTTCCACCTGCCTATCGTGTTCCTCGCCGACAACCCCGGCATGCTGCCCGGCAGCCGGTCGGAGAAGGCCGGCGTGCTGCGCAGCGGTGCGCGAATGTTCGCCGCGCAGACCGCGGCGACGACGATCAAGCTGCACGTCACGCTGCGCAAAGCGTACGGCTTCGGCTCAATGGTGATGTCGCTGTTGGGGTTCGACAACCAGAGCGCGACGTTCGCGTACCCGGGGGCAACGATGGGCGCGATGAGCGCGGCCGCACTCAGCAAGGCTTCACACGCCGCGGAGGACGTCGAAGCGCGGTTGCGCCAGATGGAGGTCGAAGCCTCGTTCCGGTCCGCCGGCCACCTCGGTTTCGACGACCTGATTCATCCCGAGGAAACCCGAAACGCGCTGCTGTGGGGGCTTCAGCGTGCGGTCTACAGCCGCCAGGCCGCCCCCGAACCGGTTGCCCGCACGGTCATCACGCCCTGACCTCCAGCCCCGTCTTTCCCCACGAGCGTGCGTGTTTGCACACGACACGCGGCAAATATTCAGCGCTACAAGCACTTTCGCGCGCGACGACGGTGCGTATACTGCGCACTTTCCGCGGCGCGTCGTCTGCAAACACGCACGCTCGGCAAGATTGGCCGGCTCACGCCGCTCGCCAGAATTGGGTTAGCTCACGCCGACGCGCGGTAGGCGTCGACGATCGGTTCGAGTTCGTCGGGCGTCGCGCCGTGCATGATCAGCGCGTCCGCGCCGTAGTCGAACTCCTTGCGGATGCGCGCGACGCACTGCTGGGCCGACCCCGTGGCGGACGGCTCCAACCATTCGTCGGGAATCAACGTCGCGATGTGCTCGATCTGTTCGGCAGACGCCTTGTGATCGATACCGCCGGGAATCGATTGTACGACCTTGTCGTCTCGGAAGCGTTGCAGCACAGCCGGATCCCAGCCGTTGGTGTTGACCAGAAGGTCGCCGTAGCCCTGCAGGTAGGTGGCCAGCCGGGCCACCGTCTTCTTCAATCGCAACTCTTCGGGCAGGTGGTCACCGACCGTGGCGAAGCACGACCACACCCGAACGCTCGACGGATCGCGGCCCGCCTTCTCGGCGGCGTCCTTGACCGTCTTGACCGCGCGCTGCAGTGTCTCCGGGGTGAAGTAGGTGTGCAGGACGACGTCGTCGAACGCCCGCCCGCCCAGTGCCAGCGTCTGCGGACCGAACGCCACGATCGCCAGCCGGATGTCCTCGCGGAAGTCCGGATCGAGGAACAGCACCTGATACTTGCCGATCGGTCCGTCGTGGTTGAAGATCATTTCGCCGTTCCACAGCCGCCGCATGACCTGGGCGAAATCCTCCATCTGCGCGGTCGTGACCGGCGGGATCCCGAACGCCCCGTACATCGCCGCGACACCGCGACCGATGCCCAGCGTGAATCGGCCGCCCGAGAGCCGGTGCATCGTCGTCGCCCACGATCCGGTGATCAGTGGGTGTCGCGTGTTGTGATTCGTTGCCGCGGTGGCGATCTGCATGCGTGACGTCACCGCGCAGGCCGCACCCACCAGCGACGACGCCTCCTTGACGTTCCATCGTTCGGAGATGAACGCGGTACCGAACCCGAGCTCCTCGCCTCGGCGGGCCTCGTCCATCAGCGTGGCCGGGCCCTCACCGCCGGCGCCGGCCAACAGGTAGTAGCCCAGTTCGTCGAGCACTGATTCCGTCACGCCCAGACTCCTTGCTTGTAGCCGCAGTTCCACACCTCGACGATCCTGCCGTCGACCACCCGGAAGACTTCCATACTGCCGATCGTGGTCTGCGTCCCGTCCTTCATCTTGATCGGAGACTGGTAGACGATCGCCACATGCTCACCGTCCTCGCCCGCCACCACCAGGTTCAAATCGAAGCGGATGCTCTCCGACACCGCCCACATGTCGACCACCCGGGCCACCGCCTGCTCATGGGTCAAGACGTGTGCCGGCTCCCCCACCTCATGGCGAATCACCCTCTCGCCCAGCAGTTCCTCGGCCAGTGCGAAGTCCGCCTTGTTCCAGGCCACCAGGTTGTACAGCTCCACCACCTCGCGGGCGGACCGGCTCATGAGAACACCTCCAGGGCATCGATGGCATCGATCGCGGCCACCGCGCGGTCGGTGAGCGTCAGGCACAGTCGGCGGGACCGTTCCGGCAGCGCGTCCCACCCGTTGAGGGTGATGACCGGCAACACCATCAGATAGACCGCGGCGAAGCGATAGTGCCGCCAGGCCTCGTCGAATCCGTAGTCCGCTACTCCGTGGGCGGTGAGGTGGCCGATGTACTCACTCAGCAGCGCCTCGTCGTGGCCTTGCCGGACCGCGGTCGGCAGTCCCTGGGTGACCAGATACGAGACGTCGGCCGCGCCCGCGCCCCGCGCGGTGAACTGGAAATCGACCACCTTCATCCGCTCGCCCGAGAAGAAGAGGTTGTCGGCCCGGATATCGCCGTGCAGCAACATGTCCCGCTCGGCGAGCACGGGCAGCGCGGCGACCGCACGCTCGGCGAAGCGTTCGGCGAACGCGGCCACCGCCGGCGCCACGTTCACGGCGGTCTGCGCGCGGTAGACCTCCCACCCCGGGCCGAAGGCCGGTAGCAGCAAATCCCTCGCGATCGTGGTGTCGATGCTCGGAAACTGCTCCAGCACGGCCGGTCCGCCCGACCACGCATGCAGGCCGGCCAGTTGTCCGATGCAGTGTCGGGCCCGGTCCATGCTCAGTCCGGCGAGGTGATCGGCGTTGTCCCACTCCGAGAGATCCTCGAGCAACAGCACGAAATCGACGCCGTCATCGACCATCCGGGCGCAATATACCCGCGGTGTGTCCATCGGTGCCCGCCCGGCGACCTCACGGTAGAAGGACAACTCCCGTCGGTAGCCGCCCAGCAGCTCCATCGCGCCGCGAGCCTCCGACACCGCGGGAAGCTTGGCGATCAGTGTGGACGGCACCGCGGTGCCGGTCAGATGCAGCCGGTACAGCAGCGACGAGAAACCGCTGTCCATCGCGATCTGCTCGGAGCGGACGCTCTCGACCGTCGCGCCGTCCAGCCCTGCGTCGGCTCGAAGCGCCTCGGTCAACCAGGCGGAGTCGATCCCCTCGATACCACCGGGCACCGCGGCGGCAGTACTCGTCGTCATCGAACCCCACTCCCGCTGACCGCCGCGAGGAATCGCTCCGACGCACGCTGCACACCGCCCGCGAAGAGGTGGCCGACGTGGCTGCCCCGGTGCCAGTACATTTCGCCGCCCCACCGCTCGTGCAGTCGCTGGGCCGGTTCGCGACGCGCCATCTGGTCGTGCCACGCCCCGACGATGAGCCGGCGTTCGGGTGGGGCCGTGGGCTCGACGGCCTGATAATCCACGATCGACATCACGCGCTCCACGGGTTCGGACCGCAACAGTTCGACTGTGTCGCGCACCGACGGCCCCCATCGTCCCAGATGCGCGGCGATCATCGCATTGAGCCCGAAGATCGGGGTGTACACCGCGGCGGCGTCGACGTCTTCGAGGTGCGAGACCAGTCCCGCGACCGGGCTGCCCATCGAAACCCCCGAGACCGCAAGGACGCTCGCCTGCGGCCGCAGCCACCGAAGAAGCGCCCGCACCTCCGACACCACCCGGATCATGCCCGCCAGGTTGTTCAGCGGGTCCATGTCGGGATAGGTGGGCCACCGGTCACGCCGGACGCCGCATCCGGGCTGCACCGGCAACGCGATGTTGTACCCGAGCTTCTCCTGCAGTCGTCGGGCCCGCGAGAACACCAGGTCGATCGGCAGGCCCTGGCCGGCGCCGTGCACCCACACCAGCCACGGCCGCGCGTCGTCACCGCTTCGGCACAGATGAACCACCGCCGTCGCCGGGCCCCCGAACCCCTGCAGCGACGGCGGCAGGTGTGGGTCGTGTTCGAAGGTCAGTTGCTCGTATCGGGATCGGCCGAACCGGCGCCGCCGAATCACGCTCGGCCGCAGCTCATCCGGTTCGACGTGTACGCCCGTCATGCCCAGGCCGGCCAGTTCCTCGGCGGCGGCTGCGCAGGATTCGACCGTGCGCTCCAGCCGCGGTGGAGGTGCGCTCAGCGTCATCCCCGTCAACGCCAGTTCGTCGAGCACGACCTCGCCGAGTTGCCGGGCACCGCTGCGGGACAGCGGCTTCCAGTCCCCCGGTGCGGCCACCGCGGTATGTGCTCGCGGCACCACACCCGCGAAGTCGCGCCCGATACGGTACGCGCGTTCGGCCGGCCTCATGCCAGTTTGAACCCGGTGTAGCCGGAATCGGCGACCTCGTCGCACCGACGTCGGTACTCCGGAATGCCCGCCGTGTAGCCCATGTACATCCGCTTCTTGCCCGGCACGTTGCCGCCGTTGTACCAGGAGTTGCAGCTGGGATGGACGAGGACGGTTGGTGCGACGAGCGATGCCGTGTGCTCGATCCACTCGCGTTGCGCCTGCGGCAGCGCTTCGATGGTGCGATACCCATTGGCCCTCACGTACGCGATGCAGTCGCCGATCCACTCGACGTGCTGTTCGAGCGCGGTCACGAAGTTGCTTGCCGGAGCTGGACTTCCGGGCGCCTGGACGATGAACAGATTCGGAAAGCCGGCCACCGCGATCCCAAGGTAGGCGTACGGCCCCTCGGTCGTCCAGAAATCGCCCAGGGACAGGTGGTCGCGCCCGGTCACCGCGATTCGCGTCATCGCACCGGTCATCGCGTCGAAACCGGTGGCATAGATGATCACGTCGAGTTCGTGGTCGCCCTGTTCGGTGCGGATCCCCGTCGGGGTGACCTCCACGATCGGCCCCTCCCGCAGGTCCACGAGCGTCACGTTGTCTCGGTTGAATGTCTCGTAGTAGCCCTGGTCGATGATCGGGCGCTTGCATCCGAACGGGTGCGACGGGGTCAGCGCCGCGGCGGTTTCGGGGTTCTCGACGATGCGAGCCACCGCCTCGCCGTAGAGTTTGGCCGCCATCTGGTTTGCCTCGATGTCGAAGAACACGTCGCCCCAGCTGAGCGCTCCGATGACGCCGCCCTCCTCGACGGCACGCAGTTGCTCCTCGCGCGACGCCGACTTCAGCGGCGGTTTGGTCATCATCTCGAACATCACCGAGAACGCGCTGAGTCGGGCCGCGCCCACCGCGTGTTCTCGCTGGGCCGCGCGGATCTCGGGGTAGTTCGCCTTCAGCTCGTCGAGTTCGCCGTCGTCGAACGGGCGGACCTCCCACGGCAGCGTGTAGGCCGGCGAGCGCTGGAACACGGTGAGATGGCGGGCCTGTTGGGCGACGACCGGGATCAGTTGTACACCGGTCGAACCCGTCCCGATCACGCCGACCCTCTTGCCGGTCAGATCCACGTCGTGCTTCGGCCACCGACTGGTGAACAGCGAGAGCCCGTCGAAGGCGCCCATACCGGGTATCTCCGGTTCCTTCGGGACCGACAGGATCCCCGTCGCCGCGACGACGAACGGTGCCACGAACACGTCCCCGTCTGCCGTCTGCACCTCCCACCCGGAGGCGGCCTCGTCGAACATCATCGCGGTGACCTCGGAATGGAACCGGATGTCGCGACGGAGATCGAGTCGGTCGGCGACGAAGTTCAGGTACGCCTCGATCTCGGGCTGACGGGGCATCGTCTCGGTCCACACCCACTCCTGCTGGATCTCCTCGGAGAAGCTGTAGGAGTATTCGATGCTCTCGATGTCACAGCGCGCACCGGGGTACCGATTGAACAGCCATGTCCCGCCGACGTTCTCGGCCTTCTCCAGGACGACGGTGCGCAACCCCTGCTCGCGGAGGCGATGCAGCGCGTAAAGCCCGGAGAACCCGGCCCCGACGACGATCGCGTCGAAGCGGGTGGAATCGGATGTCGTCACAGGTAGGCCCTCACGTCCAGAAGTGGAGATACTGTAACTATTACAGTATTGCGCCGAACCGTAGGCCGATTTCGATGAACACCGCTGGATCATCGCACGTCCTGAAACCGCTACTGTAAGTTATTCCATTACTACCTGGACATAGGAGGCGGCGCGGGCATGAAAGTACCGTTCACCTGGAAGGTCACTGGATGGTTCATGATCGGATGGTCTGCCGAATTTCCCACCGGTGAGACCCACGCGCTGCGGTACTTCGGCGACGACCTGGTCGCCTACCGCGACGAGGCCGGCGACCTGCACGTGCTCTCGGCGCACTGCCGCCACCTCGGCGCCCACATCGGGCACGGCGGGAAGGTCGTCGGCGACTGCGTGGAATGTCCGTTCCACGGTTGGCGGTGGGGCCCCGACGGCACCAACCGCTACATCCCCTACCAGCCCGACCGACCCAACAAGGCATTGCGGCTGCGCGTCTACCCGGTCCGTGAGCAGTACGGCTGCGTGTTCGCCTGGCATCACCCCGAGGGTGAGCCGCCGCGATGGGAACTGCCGGACCTGTTTCACAAGTTCCCGCAGTTCCCGACCCACGAGGACGCGTATTACCGTCCGTACCCGGAGTTTTCGAGCCGCGCGGAACGCGAGCCGGTGCACCCGCAGATCGTCGCCGAGAACGGCCCCGACAGCGCACACTTCCACTACGTGCACCACGCGACCGTCACCCCGAAGTGCCTCAACTGGGAGATCGTCGACGAGGAGTGGCGGTTTTTGACCGGTTGGCCGGACGCCTCCAGCGACGACCCGGACAAGATGGCGCTCTACATCCACAGCCACCTGTCCGGCCTCGGATTCGCGATCAGCGCCTTCGAGGGCTCGTCGAACCACCGGTTGATCTTCGCGTGCACTCCGGTCGAGGACGGTTTTTCGGACATGTTCTATTCGATCTGGTGGCCGCGGCTGCCCGGTGACACCTCCGACGTCCCGCCCGAAGAGGTGCGCCGCAAGGTCGAGCGCCAGTTCATGGGGACGGTGTGGGATGACCTGAACATCTGGCGCTACCAGGAATACGTCGAAAACCCCGCGCTCTCCCGCACGGACGCGAAACCGTATATGGCGCTGCGGAAGTGGGCTCAGCAGTTTTACGAAGTGCCGGCGTCGGTATGAAGCCGAGCCTCGCCGAGATCGCGGCGCCCGGCCACACCGCCCTCGTCACCCAGGGAATGTCAGGGTGCGGTCGTCGGGCCCGACACCGGGCTCGAGGCACTGGCCGAAGAAGCCCGACGCGAGGCGGCCCCAACATCGCAAGGCTGCTGCCGGTGGCGCGCAACGCGGGTATCCCGACCGATTACTCGGATGCGATCCTCGACAACACGTTGTCGCTGCTGGCGACGATCACCACCACCGACGAGTTGATCGACACATGGAAGTAGCCGCGCAGTGACCGACACCGAGGACGAGATCCGCGAATTCGCCAGGGTCAAGCCGACTCTGGGTTCTCCCGAGATGGGCCGGTTCATCTCGGCGCTGCGCCGGTTGCAGAACATCACGGTTTCCAGCGATCCGGACGCAGCGCTGTGGAACGACTCGGCCGCGCTGCTCGAGGACATGTGCGAACGCCTGGAAGCACACAAGGCTCCCGCGGGCGTCGCCCCGGCCGGCCGGGCACCCAACCTGCCCGGCAACGGCCACCCGCTGATGCCGCCCTGGCAGGTCGTGACGTCGGGACCGGACGAGGTCACGATGCTCGGGCACTTCAGCCGCTTCCACGTCGGGGGCAATGACGCGGTGCACGGCGGCGTGATCCCGCTGTTCTACGACTGGCATTTCGGCATGGTGGTGTCGGCTGCGGGCCGACCCGACAGCCGGACCGCGTACCTGCATGTCGACTACCGGCGGGTGACCCCGATCGAGGTACCGCTCGAGGCTCGGGCATGGATCGATTCGGTCGACGGGCGCAAACTGTTCGTGAGGGCGGAGATGACGGACGGGGACGGCAACGTACTATCCGAGGCCAACGGTCTGATGATCAAACTGCTTGCCCACCAGCCTTGAAAGGCGCGATGTCTGTGACCACACAGTTCACCGTCCCGGCCGCCGCCGACACCGTCGCCGCCGCGATCGGCGACCGAGAGTTCATCGTCCAAGGCGATCGCCGCTACACCTACGCCCAGGTCGTCGAGCGGGCCAACCGCCTGGCCGCGTTCCTGCACAGTCGCGGGCTGGGCTGCCACGTCGAGCGCTCCGAGCTCGCCGGCCACGAGGTGGGCCAGGACCTCTTGGGGATCTACGCCTACAACGGCCCGGAGTACATCGAGGGCATGCTCGGCTCCTGGCGGGCCCGCGTCGCGCCGTTCAACGTCAACTACCGCTACGTCAAGAACGAATTGCAGTACCTGCTCAACGATTCCGGCGCCAGCGCCCTGCTGTACCACGCGACGTTCGCGCCCCGTATCGCCGAGGTGCTGCCGGATCTGCCGAATCTTCGCGTGCTCATCCAGATCGCCGACGAGTCGGGCAACGATCTGCTCGACGGCGCGGTTGACTACGAATCGATCGTCGGCTCGGGCACCCCGGTGCTGCCGCCCATCGAGCCCTCGCCCGACGACCTCTACGTGCTGTATACGGGCGGGACGACGGGCATGCCGAAGGGTGTGCTGTGGCGGCAGCACGACATCTTCATGACCTCGTTCGGCGGCCGCAACATGGCCACCGGTGAGCTCATCACCTCGCTCGACGACATCGCCAAGCGGGTCGCCGAAGGACCCGGCACCAAGATCCTCACCCTGCCGCCGCTCATGCACGGCGCCGCGCAGTGGGCGGCGATGACGGCTCTGACCACGGGACAGACCATCGTGTTCACGGCGAATCCCGGCAGTCTCGACGCCGACGAGGTGGTGGAGACCATCGAGCGGGAGAAAGTCCTTGTGGTGCAGGTCGTCGGCGACGCGGTGGCACGTCCCCTCGCCGATGCGATCGAGCGCAGTTCGGCCGACGTGTCATCGCTGGCCGTGGTGGCCAACGGCGGAGCGCTGCTCACCCCGACCGCCAAACAACGGCTGATCGACGTCAAACCCGGCCTGATCGTCATGGACGGTGTGGGGTCCTCGGAGACCGGTATCCAGATGAACCACATGTCCGCTCCCGGCGCGGTGTCGACCGGCCAGTTCAATGCGGGCCCGGACACCTTCGTCGCGGCCGAGGACCTCACCGCGATTCTCGAGCCCGGCCATGACGGGATCGGGTGGTTGGCGCAGCGCGGTTATGTGCCGCTGGGCTACAAGGGCGATGCGGACAAAACGGCCAAGACCTTCCCGGTGATCGACGGTGTGCGCTACTCGATTCCGGGCGACCGCGCCCGCCATCAGGCCGACGGATCGATCGAACTGCTCGGACGCGATTCGGTGACCATCAACTCCGGCGGCGAGAAGATCTTCGCCGAAGAGGTCGAGACCGCGTTGCTGTCGCATCCCGCGGTGGCGGACGTCGTGGTGGCGGGCCGGCCCAGCGACCGGTGGGGCCAGGAGGTGGTCGCGGTCGTCGCCCTCACCGAGGGCGCCAACGCCGACGCCCAGGAACTCATCGACCATGCCGCGAATTCGATTGCGCGCTACAAACTTCCGAAGGCCGTGGTGTTCCGGCCGGTGATCGAGCGCAGCCCCGCGGGCAAGGCCGACTACCGGTGGGCCCGGGAGCAGGCGACCAGCGCGAACGCCTGAGCCGGCGCCTGGTCCGGTTGCGCGCCAACCGCAGCCCGAGCGCGGTCGTCGGCCAGGAACGCGCTCCGCTGTCGCTCCAACACCGCTGACATCGCGTCCCGCTCGATGCCCTCGGTGGTGCTCACCTGAATTGCCCTCTCGCTCATCGCACCACCATCTCCGCACATGATTGTCTGGCAGACCCGAATTGTTTACTGTCGTGCTTACAGTCGGCCATTCGAATGGGACGCCGACGCCATCGGCCGCGGAGGGAATGGAAGAGATGACCGAAAAGCGCAAAGTTGCCGTGGTCGGGGCGGGGTCGGGTATCGGGGCCGCTGTCGCGACGCATTTCCACGAGCGCGGTGATCACGTACTCGCAGTCGACGTCCGCGACCACCGAACGCCCGCTTCCGAATACAGCTGCTGCGACCTGCGCGATGCGGCAGCCATTCGCGGCCTGCTCGACTCGATCGGGTCGGGCTGGGACATGCTGGCTCACGTCGCCGGTGTCCCGGGCACCGCGCCGGCCGCCGACGTGCTCAAGGTCAACTACCTCGGCATGCGGCTGGTCATCGAGGGCATGCTGCCCCGAATGCGCCGGGGCGGGTCGATAGTCGCGGTCGCCTCCACCGCCGCGCTCGGATGGGATCAGCGCATCGAGACCCTCGGCGGGCTGCTCGACCTCACCGATGCCGACGCCGTCGAGCGTTGGCAGGCCGAGCAGGATCCCGACTATCCGGTGTACAGCACGTCCAAGCAGGCGGTGATCCTGTACGCGAAGCGGCTCGCGGGCCCGGCGTGGACCAAATACGGGGTGCGGGTCAACACCGTCAGCCCCGGCCCTGTCGAGACGCCGATCCTCACCGACTTCGAGCAGACCATGGGCAAGGATGTCCTGGACATGTGCAAGGCGACCGTCGGGCGGCACGCCTCGGTCGACGACATCGTGCCGGTGATCGGGTTCCTCGGGTCCCCGGAGGCGCGTTGGGTCACCGGCCAGGACATTCAGGTCGACGCCGGCTTCATCAATTCGATGCTCGCCGGCGCACCTGTCCAGCTCTGACGGTCGGCATCTATCGTCGCGTAGCCCTATACTGTAAGCTTTACAGTACCCATGCGGGTTACCTGACCGGATCAGACGATGGAGATCAGCCGTGGATAGCCCCGTACAGGATGTCACGGTCGACGAAGCCTTCGACCTGCTGCGCGACCCCTATCCCCTGTTCGCACAGAAGCGGCGGGAAACCAGCGGCGTGTTTCGCGGCAGCGTCATGGACTGGTCTCAGGCACCGGATGCGATGCCGGAAAACCTCTATGCGGCAGTCTCGTTCGATGCCGTCAACCGTGTGTTCCGCGACGGCAAGGTCTTCAACTCACACATCTACGACAACACCATCGGCCTGTTCATCGGCCCGACGATCCTGGCGATGGAGGGCAAGAAGCATTGGGACCACCGCAATCTGGTGTCCTCGGCGTTCAA
Source organism: Mycobacterium sp. IS-1590 (assembly GCF_001500025.1). Lineage (GTDB taxonomy): Bacteria > Actinomycetota > Actinomycetes > Mycobacteriales > Mycobacteriaceae > Mycobacterium. The sequence continues at coordinate 67,145 of NZ_LQIW01000005.1, forward strand.
GTCGAAGTCGTTGGCGCGCTGGGAACCCGAAGTTGTCCGTCCGGTGGTCACCGCGCTGATCGACGAGTTCATCGATGACGGGCGTGCCGACCTGGTTCGCGATTTCACGTTCGAGTTCCCGACCCGCGTCATCTCCAAGCTGCTGGGCCTGCCCGAGGACGACCTGCCGTGGTTTCGCAAGCGGGCCGTCGAACTGATCAGCTATCACGTCCGATACAAACGCGCATTCGAGGCGTCGGCCGCGTTGAAGGACTACTTCATGGCGCAGATCGACAAGCGACGATCCAAGCCGACCCCCGACATCATCGGCGATCTGGTCGCCGCCGAGATCGACGGCGAAAAACTCAGCGACGAGTCCATCTACTCGTTCCTGCGCCTGTTGCTGCCCGCGGGGCTGGAAACCACCTACCGGTCGTCGGGAAACCTGCTGTACCTGTTGCTCAGCCATCCCGAACAGTTCGCCGCGGTACAAGCCGATCGGGACCTCGTCCCGGCCGCAATCGAAGAAGGCCTGCGATTTGAGACGCCGTTGACCACCGTGCAGCGGTACGCGACCGAGGAGACCGAGCTCGAAGGTGTCTGCCTACCCGAGGGTTCGGTGATCGATGTGTGCATCGGATCGGCCAACCGCGACGAAAGCCGTTGGGAGCGCTCCGAGGAATTCGACATCTTTCGCAAGCGGATCCCGCACATCTCCTTCGCGGCAGGTGAGCACACCTGCATGGGTCTGCACCTGGCACGAATGGAGACGCGCGTGGCAGTGGAATGCCTGCTGGACCGGCTGACCAACATCGAACTCGTCACCGACGACAATCCCCACATCGCGGGCCAACCCTTCCGCTCACCCACCGCGCTGCCCGTGACGTTCGATCCGGTCGGCTGACCCGTGGCCAAAGCCGTGGGCGGCCGCACCCGCCGGCGCCGTGACCGCGGCTCGATCAGCGCCGACGAAATACTCGAGGGTGCACTGGAAGTCGCGAAAGAGGTCTCGATCGACAACCTGAGCATGCCGCAACTGGCGCGACATCTCGGCGTCGGCGTCACCAGCATCTACTGGTACTTCCGCCGTAAAGACGATCTTCTCGACGCGATGACCGACCGTGCGCTGGAGCGGTTCGAGTTCACGGTGCCGACCATCGCCGCGTCCAATTGGCGAGAATCGTTGCGCAACCACGCCGTGACGATGCGGCGCAGATTTCGCGCGGACCCGATCCTGTGCGATCTGGTGTTGATCCGGGGACAGTACGGGAACCGTGCGATGCACGGGGCGCTGCAGAAGCTCGCGCAACCGATCGGAGCGCTTGTCGAGGCGGGACTCAGTGCCGAGCAGGCCGCCGAGACGTACGGTGCCATCTCGGTCCACATCCGGGGTTCGGTGGTTCTCGAGCGCCTGCAGGACCGAACCGAAGGCTTCCCCGCCCAGCGCGCCGACGGCGGCCGCTACATCGGGTTCGCCGATGACATCGACTTCGGCTACATCCTCGACAGCATCCTCGACCACGCAGAGGCGATCATCGCGGCCGCGTAGCGCTGCTCTTCGGCGCGCGGTAGGCCACGGTCTTCGTCTCGAGGTATTGCTCGAAACCCTCCACGCCGCACTGCCTTCCGACACCGCTGCTCTTGAAGCCGCCGAACGGTGCGTCCGCCCCGTAGAACATGCCTCCGTTCACGCCGAACGATCCGGTGCGGATGCGACGCGCGATCGCCATCCCCCGCTCCAGTGAGCGCGACGAAACCGCACCCGCCAACCCGTACGCACTGTCGTTGGCGATCCGCACCGCCTCGTCGTCGTCGTCGAACGGGAGCACCACCAACACCGGACCGAACACCTCCTGCTGGGCGATCGCCGCGTCGTTGTCGACGCCGACGATCACGGTCGGCGCCACATAGTGGCCGTCGGCCAGATGGTCGGGGAGGTTCGCGACGGGCCCTCCGCCCGCGGCGATCTCGGCGCCGTCCGAGCGGGCCCGCTCGATCGCATCGAGGACCCGCTTCTTCTGCGCTGCGCTGATCAACGGACCCACCAGTGTGTCGGGGTTGACCGGATCTCCCACCGGCACAGCCTGATACGCAGCGGTGATCGCGGCGATGGCCTCGTCGTAACGCGACCGGTGCACCAGCATGCGCGTCGTGGCCGCGCATGCCTGGCCCGCATGGACGCAGACCCCGACCGCTGACCCGACGATCGCCGCAGGCGGAGCGTCGTCGAGCACGATCGACACCGACTTGCCGCCCAGTTCCAAAAACATCCGTTTCATCGTGTCGGCGCCCTGTCGCATCAAGAGCTTGCCGACCTGGGTTGAGCCGGTGAACGAGATCATGTCGACGCGGGGGTCGGTGCCGAGCCGTCCGGCGACGTCGTTGCACGGCGTGGGCACCACGTTGACGACGCCGGGCGGAATATCGGTGTGCTCGGCGATGAGACGGCCGAGCCGCGTGGCGTTCCACGGCGTGTTCGGATCCGGCTTGAGCACCACGGTGTTTCCGGTCGCGAGGGCGGGCCCGAGCTTGTTGAGGATCACCTCGATCGGGAAGTTCGACGGGGTTATCGCAGCGACGACGCCGACGGGTTCCTTGACCACCGTACGCACGTTGCGCTCACCGAACAGTCCCCCTCCGTCGAGAGTGCGCTCCCATTCGAAGTCCAACATCAACCGCGCGGGATACCGCAGGCCGTCCGCCAACGGCCAATCCAGTTGTGCGGACTGGGTTGTCGTCACCGGACAACCGACCTCGGCCATCAACTCTTCACGCAGCTCCTCCAGCTCGGCTTCGATCGCGAACTGCAGCTGATCGAGGCAGCGTGCGCGCAGGTGTCGGTTGGTGGCCCAGTCGGTCTCGTCGAAGGCCCGGCGGGCGGCCGCAATCGCGCGCTCCATGTCCTCGGAGTCGGCGGCGGCCGTGCTGCCCAACAGCCGGCCGGTGGCCGGGCTCAGGTTGTCGAATTGCGCACCGGACGCCGAGGACACGAGCTGCCCGTCGACGAGCATCCGCGATTCGGCACGTCGGGCGGCGCGTTCACCGACGTCGATGCTGGTCTTGAGCCGTTCTGCCGAATCTCTCGCGGAGCTCACCCGGCTACCTCGTACAATCACTTTGCGGGACGACTAACTGTAATGCTTACAGTAGCTTAATACAACATCCGGAGACCCACGTTCTAGGGAGCCGATTTGGTCAAGGTCATGGAGGGCGTGCGCGTCCTCGAAGTCGCACAGTTCACGTTCGTCCCCGCAGCGGGGGCGATCCTCGCCGATTGGGGCGCCGACGTCATCAAGGTGGAGCACCCGGTGCGCGGTGACACCCAACGCGGCTTCATCAACATGGGCGGATTCCAACTCGACCCCAACCGCCATCCCCTGATCGAACACCCCAACCGCGGTAAGCGCAGCGTGGGCATCGACGTGTCGACGCCCGAGGGTCAGGAGGTGCTCTACGAGATCGCCAGAACGTCTGATGTTTTCCTCACCAATTACCTTCCCGCACAACGGCAGAAGAACAAGTTCGACGTCGAGCACATCCGCGCCGCGAACCCCGACATCATCTACGCGCGCGGAAGCGCATACGGCGACAAGGGACCCGAGCGCGATACCGGAGGTTTCGACGGCACCGCGTTCTGGACGCGCAGCGGGGTCGGGCACGCCTTGACCCCCGAGGAAATCGGCGGCGCACTGTCGCAGGGCATTCCGGCGTTCGGCGACTCGATCGGCGGAATGAACATCGCAGGCGGGATCTCGGCTGCACTGTTTCACCGGATGCGCACCGGCGAGGCGGTCGAGCTCGACGTTTCGCTGCTGAGCACGGCGTGGTGGGCCGGCGGTGCCAGCATGACACAGGGCATGGAGACCGGCGAGACCATGCGCTCGCTGATGCCGGATGCCGCGGGCCCGAGCGTGAACCCGTTCATGGCCAACTACCTGACCTCCGACGGCGGCACGATCAACTTGTGCATCGTCAGCCCGACCGGATACATCCGCGACGCGTTCGAACATCTGGAACTGCCGGAGCTTGCCGACGACCCCCGTTTCTGCGACGTGATGCCCTTGATCGAGAACGCCGCAGCCGCAGTCGATTTGATTCGAGAGAAGATTCGCAGCAAGCCGTTCGAGTACTGGCGCCAGCGCCTCAAGACGATGAAGGGCCAGTGGGCCCCGTTTCAGAGCTTCCTCGATCTCGCCACCGACGAGCAGGCGCTCGCCAACGACATGGTCGTGGAGGTGGAGGCGGCCGACGGCGGCAAGCCGTTCAAGGTCGTCCGCGGCCCGGTGCAGTTCAACCACGAACCGCTGGAGACCACGCGCGCACCGCAGGCCAGCGAGCACACCGAGCTGGTGCTGATGGACATCGGCATGGATTGGGACCGCATCGAGGCGCTGAAGGAGAAGGGCGCCATCGCGTAGGAGCCCCCTCCTTTCTCTCTCGCGCGAGCGTGCGTGTCTGCACACGACACTCCGCGGATGTTCGGCGCTTCACGCACGGTCGGCACCCGCGAGCGTGCACAAAGCGCTGCTATTGCGCGGCGTGTCGTGTGCAAACACGCACGCTCGCGCAAAAAAGCTACGCCCGCTCGACGCGCACGGGAACGCCGGTCAGCCACGCCATGCCCGACAGCGCCTCCACATCGGCGGGGTCGCTGGATGTCAGCTGGTTGACGTTCGCGCCGCCGGCCCGGTTGGCCAACCGCCAACTCCCGGTTCCCTTGTGCCCCCAGCCGTGTGGCACCGCGACGACACCGGGTACGAGGTCCTTCGTCGTGAGCACCGGCACGGTGATGGCGCCGTACGGTGACGCGATCCGCACCTCGTCGCCGTCGACGATGTGCAACTCGGCCGCGTCGTCGACATGTATCAGCGCATGCTGGCGACGGTCGCCGCGCATCAACAGCGGCGAGTTGTGCATCCACGAGTTCTCCGAGCGCGGCTCACGCAGCCCGATCATCCGCAGCGGATAGCCGTCGGGCAGCACCCGCCGAGACAGCTTGTCGACTTCGTCGGCGATCCCCGGATGGGCCAGCCGAACCCGGCGCGACAGGTAGCCGACGGCCCCGCGCAGCACACCCGTGCGGATGTGCGGTGCGACCACCACGCCATGCGGATGCTGCTCGGCCAGCCGTCGCAGCGACAGCCCGCCGCGCCGCAGCCCGAACCTGTCGCCGCCCTCCGACATCCGCACCAGGGCGTCCATCATCATCCGCGGCAAAGCCTCAATGCCCAACAGCCGCGCCACCTTCCGCACACCGGAGAACACCGTGAAGGCCGGCACGCGACGGGCCAGCCGCCGGGCCAGGTCCTCGACGATGTCCCACTCCCCGCGGGCCTGACCCACCGGCGCCAACACGGCTTCGGTCGCCTGCCGGAACGGCGTGGCCTGAAACCCCTGGAACGTGTACGGGAAGTCATCGCGCTCGTACATCGTCGTGACCGGGAGGATGTAGTCGCACTGCGCGCCCGTCTCGGTGACGTAGAAGTCGAGCGCGACCGACAGCTCCAGCTCACCGAACGCCGCCTCGAGTTCCTCACCGTTGGGCACCGACAGCACGGGATTGCCTGCCGAGACGAACAACGCCCGGATCTGGCGCTCGCCAGGGGTCGTGATCTCCTTGGCCATCAGCGCGGCAGGTTCAGAGCCGATCGCGCTCGGGATTCCGCTGATCCGCGAGCGCTTCCGCCGGTAGGACCGCCGCATCACGGCGCCCATCGCGACGTTCTGCCACTTCTGGCCGACGGTGTGCATGGAGCTGAACACCGAGCCGCCCGGCACGTCGAGGTTGCCGGCCACCAGGTTCACCGCGTCGATCAGGTACGTGGTCAGCGTGCCGTGGGTGCCGACACAGGTGCCGAGCCTGCCGTAGACCGCCGCCCGCGGCGTGGTCACCAGATCGCGGGCCAGTGCGCGGACGTTCTCGGCGTCGATGCCAGTGCGGGCCGCCGTCGATTCCGGAGTGAACGGACGGCACAAGTCCCGAAGCCAGTCCACGCCGTCGGCCTTCCGTTTCACCGCGGCCACGTCGACCAGACCCTCGGCGAACATCACCTGGAGCAGGGACAGCAGGAACAACGAGTCGGTGTCCGGCACGATGCCGAGCCATTCGAACGCCACGGCGGTCTCGCTGCGCCTCGGGTCGACGATCACCACGCGCCCACCGCGCTTGACGATGTCGTGCATGCGGTCCTTGATCCGCGGCGCGGTGAGGAAGCTGCCGTGCGACACAACCGGATTCGCGCCCATCATCACCAGGAGGTCGGTCCGCATGAGGTCCGGAATGGGCACCGAGGTCGGCACACCGTAGAGCAACTGGCTGGCGATGAGCCTGCTGTTGGTGTCCTGAGAGGATGCGGTGAAGTAGTGGCCGTGACGGCCGAGGCCCTTCATGAACAACAACGCCGCGAAGGTGTGCGCGTAGCTGAAGGCGCCGGGATTGCCCATGTACCAGCCGACCGCACCGGAGCCGTGGCGGCGCAGGATCGCCGACAATCGGGCCGCGATGTCGTCCATCGCCTCGTCCCACGTCACCTCGTGGAAGCCGGACGGCCCGCGGCGCAACGGCCGCGTCACCCGATCCGGATCGTTGACGACCTCGGTGAACGCGATGCCCTTCTGGCAGGCGAAACCGGCGGACAGCGGGTGGTCCTTGTCCGGCCGCAACGCTAGGAGGCGACCGTCCTCGACGGTCGCGATCATCCCGCACAACGGCTCGCAGATCCGGCAGAAGGTCGGCTTGTTCTCGATGACCGGCGCCACGCCGATTACGATACTGTAAGAGTTACAGTTACACGTCGGATCGGCGTTGACCAGAGAGGATCAGGCATGCACGACGTGGCGATCATCGGTGTCGGACTGCATCCGTTCGGCCGGTTCGAAGGCAAGTCCGCGATGGAGATGGGCGTCGACGCGATCTTCGCCGCCGTCGCCGACGCCGGAGTCGAGTGGCGCGACATCCAGTTCGCCACCGGGGGCAGCTGGACGGTGGCCAACCCCGACGCGATCGTCGGCATGGTCGGGCTGTCCGGCATCCCGTTCACCAACGTGTTCAACGCCTGCGCCACCGCGGCCAGCGCCGCGAAGGCCTGCGCCGACGGAATCCGGTTGGGCGACTACGACATCGGCATCGCAATCGGTCTGGACAAACATCCGCGGGGCGCGTTCACCGAAGACCCCGCCCTGGTCGGCATGCCGCGCTGGTACGCCGAGAACGGTCAGTACCTCACCACCCAGTTCTTCGGGATGAAGGCCAACCGCTATCTGCACGAGCACGGCATCTCCCAGCAGACGCTGGCCAAGGTGGCGGCCAAAAACTTCCGCAACGGCGCACTGAACCCCAACGCGTTTCGCCGCAAGCCCATCCCCGAAGACCAGATCCTCAACTCCACGATGCTGAACTATCCCCTCACGCAGTACATGTTTTGCGCTCCGGACGAGGGTGCGGCCGCCGTCGTGATGTGTCGCGCCGACATCGCCGAGCGCTACACCACCAAACCGGTGTACCTGCGCGCGGTCGAGGTCCGTACCCGTAAGTACGGCGCCTACGAGGTGAACACCACGTTCGCACCCGTCGAGGAGGACGTCGCACCCACCGTCTACGCCGCGAAAGCCGCGTTCGAAAAGGCCGGCGTGGCACCGCAGGACGTCGACGTCATCCAGCTGCAGGACACCGATGCCGGTGCCGAGATCATCCACATGGCCGAGTGCGGTTTCTGCGCCGACGGAGACCAGGAGAAGCTGCTGGCCGACGGGGCCACCGAGATCACCGGATCGCTGCCGATCAACACCGACGGCGGGCTCATCGCCAACGGCGAGCCGATCGGCGCGTCGGGGTTGCGCCAGATCCACGAGTTGGTCCGCCAACTGCGCGGCGAAGCCGGTGATCGCCAGGTGCCCGGCGAGCCGAAGGTCGGCTTCGCGCAGCTCTACGGCGCACCCGGAACCGCCGCCGCGACGATCCTCACGAGGTGACCATGACCCAATTCACCGGGGCGCCGATCTTCGACGCCGACCAGCACATGTACGAGACGGCCGACGCGCTGACCAAGTACCTGCCCGAGAAATTCTCGCGCGCCGTGCAATTCGCGAAGTTCGGCCGGCACACCCGCATCGTCATCAACAACCGCGTCAACGACTTCATCCCGAACCCGACGTTCGAGCGCGTCGCCGCGCCCGGCGCCCACGAGAAGTTCTTCGCCGGCGAGAACACCGAAGGCCTGACGCTGCGCGAGATGCAGGGCCCGGCGATCGAAGCGCCCGCCGCGACGCGCAACCCCGACGACCGCATCGTCGAACTCGACCGCCAAGGCGTTGTCGAAGCATTGAACTACCCGACCTTGGCCAGCCTCATCGAGCACGCCACCGCCGATGATCCCCAACTCAGCCTCGCGATCATCCACGCCCTCAACCAGTGGATGTGCGAACACTGGACCTTCAACTACCAGAACCGGATCTTCTCCACGCCGATCATCAACCTCTCCGAGGTCGACGGTGCGCAACGCGAACTCGAGTACATCCTCGACAACGGCGCCAAGGTCGCGCTCGTGAAGCCGGGACCGGTTCAAGGACTGCACGGTTGGCGCTCACCGGCGCTGCCCGAGTTCGACCCGTTCTGGCGCGACGTCGAAGCTGCCGGGTTGCCCATCGTGCTGCACGCGAGCTATCCCCCGCTCGACGACTACGTCGGGCAGTGGGAGCCACCGCACACCCAGAACTTCATGGCCCAGAGCGCGTTCCGGTGGATGGTGCTCGGCCACCGCGAGATCGCTGACATGATCACCAGCCTGATCTGCCACGGCACGCTGACGCGCTTCCCGAAGCTGCGCATCGCCAGCGTCGAGAACGGCAGTTCGTGGATCGGACCGCTGTTCAAGGACTTCGACGACCTCTACGGGAAGATGCCACAGAACTTCGGTGAGCATCCGCACGAGGTGTTCCGGCGCAACATCTGGGTGAGCCCGTTCTGGGAGGGTTGTGTATCCGACGTCGTCGAGACGGTCGGCTGGGACCGGGTGCTGTTCGGCTCGGACTACCCGCATCCGGAGGGTCTCGCCGAGCCGAAGGGCTTCTGGAAGTACGCCGAAGGCATGGACGTGCGTCGCACCTACGACTTCATGGGCGACAACGCGCGCCGGTTCATGGGCCTGCCGATCGCCAACCCGGACCCGGACGCCGTCAGACCGCCCGCGCTGTCAAACGCCTGACGAGCGCGACGAGAAGTCGCGCGTACGCAGTGCAAGCGTGGCAGAGTGCGCATAGCCGGACGTTCCCCGGGAGGAGCCAGCATGCCCACGATCACCACCAGCGACGGCGTCGAGATCTTCTTCAAGGACTGGGGGTCGGGTCAGCCGATCGTGTTCAGCCACGGTTGGCCGCTGTCGGCCGACGACTGGGACACGCAGATGTTGTTCTTCGCCCAACACGGGTACCGCGTGATCGCCCACGACCGCCGTGGGCATGGCCGCTCGGCGCAGGTCGCCGACGGACATGACATGGACCACTACGCCGACGATCTCGCCGCTGTCGTCGAGCACCTCGACCTTCACGACGCAGTCCACATCGGCCACTCCACCGGCGGCGGCGAGGTGGCGCATTATCTGGCCCGGCACGGGCAGGCGCGAGCGGCCAAGGCGGTGCTGATCAGTTCCGTGCCGCCGCTGATGGTCAAGACCGACGCCAACCCCGGCGGGCTGCCCAAAGACGTGTTCGACGATCTGCAAGCGCAATTGGCCGCCAACCGCTCGCAGTTCTACCGCTCGCTCGCGGCCGGCCCCTTCTACGGGTTCAACCGGCCGGGAGTGGAGCCGTCGGAGGCGATCATCGAAAACTGGTGGCGCCAAGGCATGATGGGCGGCGCCAAAGCGCACTACGACGGCATCGTCGCCTTCTCGCAGACCGACTTCACCGAGGACCTGAAGAAGATCACCATCCCGGTACTGGTGATGCACGGCGACGCCGACCAGATCGTGCCGTACGAGAACTCCGGTCCGCTGTCGGCGAAGCTACTGCCCAACGGCACCTTGAAGACCTACCCCGGCTATCCGCACGGCGCGTTCGTCACCAACCACGACGTCATCAACCCGGATCTCCTGGAGTTCATCCGGTCCTGACCGCGGTCACTTCATCGCGCGACGCGAGGCTTTCACGATGAGTTTGCGCACCCGCTCGGAGATGTAGACGGCAAAGAGTCCGTTGAAGACGTCCTCGCGCAACCGCGTCAACGTCGAACTCGTGAAGCGCCACTGGCCGTCGAGCTTCTCGTAGGTCTCGTGGTAGTGACCGTAGCCGCGCAGGTTGACACCGGGGCCGAAGCGCACGACATCCTCGAGCGCCCACACCCCGCGCGCGGTGGTCGGCGATGTCAGCTCGATCTCCGGGGCGTGCACCTGATGCACCGTGGCCTGGCCGCGCAAGCTCTTCCGGGTGAACGCGACGAACTCGTCGGCGCCTCGGATCACCTTTCCACCGGCGGGGGACGTGTCACTGAGAAAGTCATCGGCGAACAGGGTGCGCCACGCCGCCCAGTCCTTGGTGTCCAGAAGCCGGCAGTAGCGCGCCTTCAGTTGCTTGATCTCCTCGATCTCGACGAGGTCGGCCTCGGTCATCTCGTGGACATCTTCTGTGCCTGCTCGACGTAGAACCGCGCGGCCCGTTCGAGCGACTCGGCGGTGGGCCGCGGATGCCACCCGAGTTCCCGTGACGCCTTACTGTGGTCGGCAGGCGCCATGATGTGCAGCAGCCGGATCCCGGTGGTGTTCATCGGGATCTCCCGCCGCAACAGCCGGGCCACCACGCCGGCGACCCGTACGGTCGCGTACACCACCGGAAGCGGGACGCCGAAACGCGGCGGCTTCGCCCCGACCGCCCGTGCGGCTGTGGTGAGCATGTCACGCATCGGCATGTAGCTCTCGGAGATGATGTATCGCTCGCCCACGCCGCCGCGTTCGGCAGCGAGCAGGAAGGCCTCGGCGACGTCTTCGATGCCGACGACCTCGGTGGACACGCCCTTGATGTAGGCCGGGATCTTGCCGAACGCGGCGTACTGCACCATCAGCCCCTGGTGCGGTTGCCAGTCGCGGGGCCCGTACGGGTTGGACACGTTCATCACCACGGCGGGCAGGCCGCGGTCGCGGGCGTAGGACAGGACCAGTTCCTCGGCCTGACGGCGCGATTCGATGTACGCGCCGCCCCGGTCCCCCCAGTCGAACGGCATCTCCTCGGTCACGGGACGGCTTCCGTCGCCGAGTGCGATCGTTCCTATGGTGCTGCAGAACACGAACCGGTGCAGGCCCGCCTTCGCCGCGACATCGAGCACCCGGCGCAAACAGTTGACGTTGGTTTCGAACAGCGGTGCGGGGTCGCTCAGATGAAACCGCGTGTCGACGATGCAGTAGTGGACGACGTCGCGGTCGGCCATCGCCGCGCGAAGCGCTTCTTCGTCGTACAGGTCGCCGTAGCAGCGTTCGACGTCGAGGTCGTCGATGGCGACCGTCGAACTCGTCTTACGCAGATACACCCGCACGTCGTCGCCGCGTTCGACGAGTTTGCGTGTGACGTGTGAACCGACGAACCCGCTCGGGCCCATCACCAGCGCGCGGCGCGCGGGCTGTTTCGCTGTCGGGGGTGCGTCTGTCATGTTCTCTACCTCGCGAGCGACCGGAAAATGTCAGATTTTCGCGGCGTTTCGTGTGCAAACACGGACGCTCGCGAAAAAAGGTTAAGAGGCTTTCTTGGCCGGCGGGGCGTATGCGGGCTTGCCGAGGCCGAGCACGTACTGGGCGATCATGTTGCGGAACACCTCCAGCGTGCCGCCGTAGATGCCGACCAGCGGCGCGAAGCGGTACACGTACTCGGCCGCGCCGTCGTCGATCGCCCCGTCGGTGCCCAGGGGCAGCGAGGACGCCGTGCCGAGCAGATCCATCAGATCCGGTGAGATGTCGCGCATGGTCTGTGCCAGCGCCACCCGGCCGAAGATGCTGGTGGCCGAGAACGACGCCTCCATGCGGGCGACGCTGCGGCCCAACCGGTAAGCCACCGACCCGTCGTCGATCAGCCTGCGCCCGTTGGGATCCGGTTCCGTGACCTTGGCGGCGGCCTTGTCGACCGCGGCGGCCATCGTGTTGGCCTGGTGCATCATGATCGAGACATCCTGCAGGCCGTCGGCGGCCGCCTCGACCGCGCCGTGCTCGACGTTGAGCGGTTCGCGCACCACCGTCCAGCCGTCGTTCACCTCGCCGAGACGGTACTTGTCGTCGACGCGGACATCGCTGTAGTAGACGATGTTCGTCCGGTCGCCGTCGACCGTGCGGATGCCCTGGATCTCGATCCCGGGCGAGTCGAGGGGAACCAGAAACATGGTGAGGCTCTTGTGTTTCGGCGCGTCGGGATCGGTGTTGGTGATCAGGAAGACGTACTGGCAGTTGTGCGCGCCGGTGGTGAACATCTTGGAGCCGTTGATAACCCACCCGTCACCGTCGCGTACGGCCCTGGTCTTGCATGTGGCCACGTCGGATCCGCCCTCGGGTTCGGTGTAGCCCAGGCAGAGCCGAACCTCGCCGGTGTACACCCGCGGCATCACCTCGGCCTTGAGTTCGGGTGAGCCGAACTTGTCGACCGAGCGGGCGATCATGGCCGTGGTGCCGAACGTCACCCATGGCACGTGCGCACGTCGCTTCTCCAGCTCCCAGATGCGACGCCGGACCCGGTTGAACCCGCCCTCGGATTCGGGTTTCCATTCGCGGGCTAGGTATCCGGCCTTGCCGAGCGCCAGATGCACACCCTCGTCGAAATTGTCGCCGGTTTCACGGTCGCGCCGGATCACGTCCTCGGTGACGATCTCGGCCAAGAAGGCGCGCGACTCCTCGAGGAACGCCTGGTCCTCTTCGGAGAGTTCGACCCGTGAGAAATCCATTACCTGCCCTCTCCGCTCTCGCGAGCCGCGACGATGCCTGCGATGTGTTTGGCGCTGGCGGCCGGGTCTCCCCCGGCGAGCGCCCACCCGCGGGCACGCAGCAGGTATGCACTGGCGGCGGCCTCCGCCGACACCCCGAGCCCGCCTTGAACCTGCACCGCCATCGTGGCGGCCTTGGACGCCTCTTCGGCCATGAAAACGAAAGCCGACGGCGCCAGCTCGGGCCGCTCGTCGGGTTCGTTGTCGAGGAACCACGCGGCGCGGCGCGCCAGGTTTCGCCCGCCCTGCACCGTGATCGCGATGTTGGCCAGTGGATGCGAGATCGCCTGCAGTGTCGAGATGGGCACCCCGAGGGTGTAGCGGGTCTTGGCGAACTCCGCGGCGATCGTCATCGTCTCCTCGACCAGACCGACGAGCGCCGCGCCGGTCAGCACCCGCCATTCGTCCAGCGCCCGTTGGTACTCCGCGAGCGCCGCGGACCCGCTGGCCAGAACGGTGCGGTTGTCGGCGGCGGCCGGGTCGATCCACGCCATCGGCAGCCTGCCGATGTTGTCGACCTTCGTGGGCCGGGTGGCGAACGTCAGCTTGACGATGTCGTCACCGTCGCGCAGCACGATGTGGTCGGCAACCGACCCGCTCGGCAGCAGGCGCACACCGGATGCGCTGTCCTGCGCAGGATCGAACCCGACGATCTGCGTGCCGCTCACGACGTCGGGTTCGGCCGCGCCGAGTCGGCCGAGCAACCGCGCCGCGCTGACGTGGTCGATCCACGGCACGGGTGCCAGCGAGCGGCCGATCTCCTCGGCCACCAGCGTCAGGTCGACCAGCGTGGCGCCGTCGCCACCCACGTCCTCGGGCAGGGCCATCGTGGTCGCGCCCATCGTGCACAGCCGCTCCCAGAGGCTCTTGTCGAATCCGGATGCCTCTGCGGCGCGGACGGTCTCGATCGAACAATGCGTCTTGAAGAAGTCCTTGTACGCCGCCTGCAGCGCCTGGTGATCGTCCGACAGGCTGTAGTCGAGCCTGCGCAGTTCGTAGCGGTCCATCACTGCTCCTCGTCGGCGCCGAAGAAGAACTCCTGCGCGTTGTTGTACAAGTAGTTGTCCAGCACCTCGGCCGGCAGGTCAAGAGCGAGCGCCTCGGGTACGACGCGGCGCATCTTGAGCACCGGCCAGTCCGACGCGTAGATCACCTTGTTCGGCCCCCGGGTCCGCATGTAGTGAAGCAGGCTGTCGGGCAACCGCTTCGGCGACCACGCCGATGTCATCAGCCGAAGGTTCTGATACTTGATCAGCAGTCGGATCGCGACGTCCCACCACGGGTCGGCGCCGTGGATCATGCACAGCTTGAGTTCGGGGAAGCGAACGCAGACGCGGTCGAGGTGGATCGGGTTCTGCACCTCGCCGGGGATCGGCGGACCCGGAATCCCGGTGTTGATGCACAGCGGCAGCCCGAGTTCGGCGCACTTGGTGTAGAGCGGGTAGTAGACGGCGTCGCTGGGCGGGTACTGCCCGTCGCCCCAGAAGCTCGGTCCCACCGCTGCGTACGCCACCGGCAAGTCGTCGACGACGGACGCCAGTTCCCGCAGCGAGGGCATGGGTCGCAGCAGGTTGACCCCGCCGATCGCCAGCGCGAACCTGTCGGGCCTGGCCTCGACGAACTTGCGCGCCGTCGTCGAGGGTTTGGCGATGCTGTCCATCAGGATCGCCTTCTGGACCCCCTGCTCGTCCATCTCCTCGAGCAGCTCGCCGAGATCGACGGGGGCGAACATCGACTGCGGGCCCTTGAAGTAGTCGTCGCGGACCTTGAGCATCCAGGTCGGCTGCTGTTCGGTCTCCCCGAAGTGGACGTTGACCAGGCAGTCAATGGCCCGGTTGGCGCGCGCGCTCATGCGTTCACCTGTTGTGTCGCAGCGGCTTTGGCCCAGCGGTAGTCGGGCTTGCCGTTTCCGAGCCGACGCACCTGGTCGACGAAGATGAACTCCTTTGGCGCCTTGAACCGGGCCAGGCTCGAAGTGCAGTGCGCGTGCAGCGGGTCGTGGGCGGCTTCGGCACCGTCGCGCAGCGAAACGAGCGCCACGACCTCCTCGCCCCAGCGTTCGCTCGGCCGCCCCACCACCAGGGCGTCGGATATGGCCGGATGCGCGCGCAGCACCTCCTCGACCTCCTCGACGAACACCTTCTCGCCTCCCGTGTTGACGACCAACGAATCGCGTCCGAACAACCGCAGCGTGCCGTCGGCGGCCAGCGATCCCCGGTCACCCGAGATCACCACACGCTGGCCCTCGACGACCGGGAAGGTTCGTCGAGTGGCCGCCTCGTCGTCGAAATATCCGAGCGGGATACGGCCACCGCGGGCGACGAAACCGATCTCGTCTTCACCGGGCTCGAGGAAGCGCCGGTAATCCTCGGACAGCACCAGTGCGCCCTCGCGCAATTCGAAGGTCTCCTTCTGCTCACCGCGCTGGCTGCGGCCGAACCCGACGTTTCCGGTCTCCGACGACCCGTACCCGTTGATGAGGGTGATCTGGGGCAGTAACTCCAGAAGCGCGCGTTGATGTTTCGGATTGGTCGCTGCCCCACCGGTCCCGATCGCGAACAACGACGACAGGTCGTACGAGCCGCGGCGCAACTCCTCGACCAACGGTGCCGCGTAGGCGTCGCCGACCATCGTCATCAAGCCGACCTTCTCACGCTGCGCGGTCCCCAGCACCGCCCGCGCGTCGAAGCGCGTTCGGTCGTAGAGGATGACAGGCAGGCCGTTGAGCAGCGCGGCGAACGCCGTCCACATCCCCGCCGCGTGCATCAGCGGCGAGACCGCGAACCACGGTTGTCCGCCGTGTGCGACCTTGGCATGGATTTCGTCGACCGACTCGTGGTCGGCGCCGTTCATCGAAATGACGTAGGTATCGCTCTGGCGCCACATCACGCCCTTGGGCCGACCGGTGGTCCCTCCGGTGCACACCATCATCACGTCGTCGGGCGAAGCGGTGATGTCGACATCCGCATCACCCTGCGCCAGAACGTCATCGAGGGCTATCGCATCGGCGAGCTGAGGCACGGACGGGTCGTCATCGATCGAGATCATCAGGTCCGCCGTGGCCGGCGGCAGGACGTCGGCGAACTTCGGCCCGAACGACCGGTGGTAGATCACCGCGCGGGGACGCAGGTAGTCGAGGAGTTCGGCGACCTCACGCGGTGTGTAGTTGTAGTTGACGTTGACCGGGACCGTCCGCGCCTTCAGGCATCCGATCACCATGTCCGGGTACAGGTCGTTGTGCATGAGCAACGCGACGCGGTCCTGGCCGCACTCCCAGTTCTGCAGTTCGCCGCGTTCGCGGTGTGCCCCGAGCCCGTGTGCGGCGAGAAAGTTGGCGAGGCGGCGGGTACGGTCGGCCGACTCAGCGAACGTGCTGCGGCGCTCGCCGCACACAGTCATCAGCCGCTCGGGCACCGCTTGGGCGATCGCGTCGAGAACCGCCCCGATCGTCCACTCGCTCATCTGGTGGCGCCGGCCGTGACGTTCGCACCGAGCAGCTCGAGTGCGTTGTCGCGCATCACCTTTCGGGTGTCTTCGTGGCTGAACTCGGGGAACTGCGGGATGTCAGCGGTGAACGAGGTGGGATCTGCCAACCCCTCACCATGCGGCCAGTCGGACCCGAACAGAATCTTGTCCACACCGATCGTGTCGGCCAGCAGCTTCACGTCGTCCTCGTAGTACGGCGCGATCCAGACGTTGTTGCGCAGCTGCTCGACCGGATCCTCCTTGTAGTGGTACGGCGCGTTGTTCGCGGACTTCTTGAGCCGCTTGATCAGGCGGTAGACGAAGTAAGAACCGTTCTCGATGCTGGCCACTCTGAGCTTGGGATGCCGGGTGAACACCTGGTGGACGATCATCGCGGCGATCGTGTCGTGGATAGCGCGGTCGTCCATGATCACCATGTCGAGCGGATCGCGCTTACCGAAGCCCTTGAACACACCGCTGCCGCCCCACAGCGCGGGGATCGCCATGTAGCCGGAGTCGGACAGGTGGAAGACCACCGGGACGCCCGCCTCGGCCAGACGCGCCCACACCGGGTCGTGCACCGGATCGCCGAGCGAGCGCGGCCGTACCTCACCCGGTACCGGCGCCGGCCGCACGCACACCAGCTTCGCGCCCCTGTTCAGGACGAATTCGACCTCCTCGATGGCCTTCTCGGGGTCGGCCAGCGAGATGATCGGCGCGGCGATGATGCGGTGATCGGGCCGGTCGAATCCCCAGTCCTCGTCGAGCCACAGGTTGAAAGCATGGACCGTCGCCATGGTGGCCGGGATGTCGTGCTTGAGTCCCTCCTCGACGCCGCACGCGAAAGTCGGCAGCATGAACACGGTTTCGAGGTTCTGCTTGTCGAGGATCTTCACGCGGGCGTCGCGGTTCTGGTACTCGGGATGATCGGCCAGCCGGTCGACCTTCATCAGCGACGCCGGGTTGACACCTTCGGGTATCTCGCCGCGGAACAGCAGATCCAGGCAGCCGGGTTCGATGATCGGGTCGAACGTCGGGTTGGGGATGAAATGGTTGATCACACCGCCGAACACCGCGTACGTGCGTTTTCCGTCGGTCAGCATCTGCACGCCGCGGCTGCGGAACTCTTTGGGCAGGTGCCGGGTGCACGCGTCGAGCGGTTCGTAATAGTGGTTGTCGACGTCGATGGCCATGTAGTCCAGGGGCTGTGGTGCGCTCATGTCGCATCCTCCTCACGTGTCAGGGGCGGGAAGTTCGGTGGACGCTTCTCGAAGAAACTCGTGATGCCCTCGAGGAAGTCGGGTCGTGTCATCGACTCGTGCATCAGCTTCTCGGCGTGCTCGCTGGCGTCGAAGACATCGCGCATGGTGTCTGCGTACACCTGTTGTTTGATCACCGCCAGGGAACTGGGCGCACAGTTGGCGGCGATGTCCTCGGCGTAGCCGATCGCGCGGGCCAGCAATTCGTCGGTTGCCACCACCTCGTTGACCACGCCCAACCGGGCGGCCTCCTCGGCGAAGAACACCCGGCCCGACAGCAGCAGGTCCATCGCCACGCCCGTACCGACGATGCGCGGCAGCATCCAGGAGATGCCGTATTCGGCGATCAAGCCGCGCCGGGCGAACGACGTGGTGAACTTGGCGCCCTCGGCCGCGAAGCGCACGTCGCACGCCAGCGCCAGCGTCAGCCCGATGCCCGCGCAGGCGCCGTTGACCGCGGCGATGACGGGTTTGCGCATGCCCATCAGGAAGTGCGGATGCCGGGCACCGACGAGCTTGCCGACGTCGGTGTCGGCCGCGGCGTCGACCGTCGTCGCGCTGATCGTCGTCAGGTCGCCCATGTCGGCACCCGCGCAGAAGGCGCGGCCGCTGCCGGTGACGACGATCGCCCGCACCGCAGGGTCGGCTTCGGCGTCATCCATGCGTTCGTAGAACGTGCCGGCAAGTCCGCCGCCCCAACCGTTCATCCGGTCCGGCCTGTTGAGGGTGAGCACCGCTACCCCGGTGTCGAGCACCTCGTAGCGGACCGGCGCGTCATCGGAGTCGGAACGGGCGTCGACGACGTGGTCAGGAGCGCTCACCCAGCAGTCCTCCTCCAGCGGCGCGAGCTTTGTGAATGCTCATACTGTACACCTATCGGTAGCGCCTTCCGCAACCGTTGCCGCCGCCTGCCGAACGTGGTCGGACGGCACGTCGAGACGCTTACGCATCGACCAGTCCGAGCCGCCGATACGCGGCGTCGATCTGGGCTTTCGCCTCGGCCGGCAGTTGTGCCTGGGGCGGACGAGAGTGCGGATACTCCCCGATCGGCAGGCCCAGCACCGAAGCCGCGTATTTGAACGCCCCGCCCCAGTGGGTGAAGTAGTCGGGCCGCCCCGGATAGCAGGTGAACCACGAGCCCATGTCGAGGTCGAACTGGTCGAGCCCGGACTCGCGCGCGTGGTCCATCGCCTCCACGAGTTTGTCGTTGACGATGAGTTCCCAGTACTCGCTGAACACGCGTCGCTCCGGGGTTTCGAACAGATAGCCGGCGGTGCCCAATTGCGCGGGGCAGACGATGCCGTCGCGCAGCCACCCGGCGCGGTATACGGTCTTGTCGCACTCCCACACCGCCAGACCGGGCGCCAACTCGTGCAGCATCCTGCTCGCCATCGGCCGGAAGGCGCCTTCCTTCGTCGCGCAGACCGCCGGAATCTCGTTGTAGATGGCGGCGCTTTCGGCCGGCGTCAGCACGTAGCCCGACGACGGCGAATTGAACATGCCCAATGCGATGTCGGTGCGGTCGGCGATGTAGCGGAAGAAGTTCAGCACACCCTGCCCGCCGTGCGCCTCCATCATCGGGGTCTGGATGTACACGATGTCGGCTCCGGCCTCCTGCGCGTGACGCGTGAGCTCCAGGCAGTCCTTGGCGGCCGTCGCCGCGGTGCACGCCTGCACGACGACATCGGGGTTGGCGGCGCGGCCCTCCTCGATCGCGACCTCCAGCAACCGCTTTCGCTCGTCGAGCGTCAGCGCCCAGAACTCGGCGATACCGCTCGTGCACCACAGCAGCGGATGATTCAACGCACCGACGCAGTGCCGCACCAGCGTCCGGTAGGCGTCCCAATCGATTTCGTCACCGTCGACGCCGCAGAACGGCGTGTAGAGCGAATCACCGATCCCGCGCAAATGATTGCGGGCCCACTCCCGGGCATCCTTCGCCGAAGCCACGACGACCTCCTCAGCCGATTCGATCGGATCTCACGTTAAGGCTCAGGTGAAATCTGAGCCCCCGTCGACATTTACGTTGGCGCCGGTCATATACGAGTTGCGGCGGGAGGCGAGAAATGCGACAACGGGCGCGATTTCGTCGGGCAGCCCCGCGCGCGGGAGATGCGCCGGATGGCCGAAGTGCTCGCCGATGGCGGACATCAACGCGTACGGATCGTTGCCGTCGACGCCCACCGACTCGGCCCATCCGATCAGCGCTTCGGAGGCGATGCTGCCCGGAGAGACCACGTTGACCATGATCTCGTCGGGGGCCAGCAGCAGCGACAGGTTCTTCGAGATGCTCGTCAGCGCCGCTTTGGCGGCGGTGTAGGCGGGCAGGATGAGGCTCTGGCGTTGTGTCGAGTGCGCGGAGAAGTTCACGATGCGCGCCCACTCGGCCGCCCGCAACAGCGGTAAAGCCGAACGCACGCAGTGCACCATGCCCATCACGCCACCGTCGAACGCGATGCGCCACTGCTCGTCGGTCAGGTCCTCGAACGTGCCGACGGCCTCGGGTCCGACGGCGTTGATCAGGATGTTGAGTCGACCGCCCCACCGCTCGGCGACTTCGCCGAAGGCGCGCTGCACCTGAGCGGCATCGGTGGTGTCGGCGGTCAGGGCGAGCGTGTCGGGGCTGCCCATTTCGGCCAGCGCAGTCGCGGCGTCCTCGAGGACATCGGACGTCCGCCCCATGACCGCGATTCTGGCGCCGTCCTCGGCCAGACAGCGCGCCGTTGCCAAACCCATTCCGCGCCCGCCGCCGACCACGACGGCGGTGGCGTCCTTCAGCCCGAGGTCCATGCGGCCTTTCGCTCACCCGATAGCGTAGAAGACCTTACTATAGGACTTACAGTAGAACAGCGGAATCACCGTGGATGCCGGCGACCGAATGGCTGCCGGTATGGTCGACGGCAACGGCGCAGCCGCGACACACCTGCATTGGCGCAGATCAGAGGCGGCTGACGGTACATTCAGGTCCACCAACCCCGCTTTCGCGGGCTGCGCGCGGCTTATTCGATGGAGGTGCCCCAGTGGCAAGGCAGGCGACCGCGGAGAAGCGTCAGCGACGCGAGCGCGGGTCGATCAATCCCGACGACATCATCAAGGGCGCCTTCGAACTCGCCGAACAGGTGGGCATCGACAACCTGTCCATGCCGCTGCTCGGTAAGCATCTCGGCGTCGGCGTCACCAGCATCTACTGGTACTTCCGCAAGAAGGACGATCTCCTCAACGCGATGACCGACCGCGCACTGCGCCAGTACGTGTTCGCCACGCCCTATGTGGAGGCCAAGGACTGGCGCGAGACGTTGCGCAACCATGCGCACACCATGCGCAAGACGTTCATGGGCAACCCGATCCTGTGCGACCTGATCCTCATCCGGTCGGCGCTCAGTCCCCGGGTGGCCAAGCTCGGCGTGCAGGAGGTCGAGAAGGCGATCGCGGGCCTGGTCGAGGCGGGTCTGTCGGCCGAGGATGCGTTCGACACCTACTCCGCGGTCTCGGTGCATGTTCGCGGATCCGTTGTGCTGCACCGCCTTCGGGAGAAGAATCGCGCCGCCGACGAGGGGCCCAGCGACCTCGAGGAGTCCATGAGCATCGACGCCGACAGCACACCGCTACTGGCGCTGGTCACCGAGAAGGGCCACCACATCGGTGCGGCCGACGACAAGAACTTCGAGTTCGGCCTCGAGTGCATCCTGGACCGGGCCGAACGCCTGATCGACGACGCCGGCAAGGCCAAGAAGTCCGCCCGCAAGCGCTGACCACCGGCCGCTGGCGCCTCGTTTGTGGATCTGACGACGTTTCGCGGTGAATATCGTCGCCAGATGCACAATCGAGCGACCGTGCGTCAGACCGCCTAGACCTCGACGACGACGGCGCCGCCCTGGCCGCCGCCGGCACACATCGCCGCGACACCGATGCCGCCGCCGCGCCGCTGCAATTCGTAGACCAGCGTGGTGACCATCCGCGCACCCGATGCCGCGATCGGATGGCCGAGGCTGCAACCGCTTCCGGAGAAGTTCACCAGCTCCTCGTCGATGCCGTACTCGCGGCACGCGGCGATCGGCACCGACGCGAACGCCTCGTTGATCTCCCACAGCGTGACGTCGGACGGCTTGAGGCCGGCGCGGTCGAGCACCTTGCCGATCACCTTCACCGCACCGAGTCCGCAGTCGCGCGGCGGCACACCCGCCGCGGCCCAAGCTTTCACGGTTGCCAGCCGGGTCAGGTTGTTGGCGTCGGCGTAGTCGCTGTCGACGAGCGCCACCGCGGCGGCAGCGTCGTTGGTGCCGCTGCTGTTGCCCGCGGTGATCGAGAAGCCCTCGATCTCGGGGTGCAGCGGCTTGAGGCCGGCCAGCTTCTCGACCGTGGTGTCGCGGCGCGGGTGCTCGTCGACGCTGAACTCGGTGACCGAGCCGTCGAACTGCTGCACCTTCAGCGGAACGATCTCGTCGACGAACTTGCCCGCGTCGATCGCGGCGATCGCGCGCTGGTGCGACCGCGCCGCCCAGGCGTCCATCTCCTCGCGCGTGATGCCGACCGACTGCGCGGTGTTCCACCCGACGGTGATCGACATGTCGCGTGTCGGCGCGTCAGGCGTCTCGACGTGGGTGGGCGGCATCCACTTCTCTTCGAACTTCAGTTCAGGGCTCGGGATACGCCAGTTGACCAGGGGCGTCATCGACAGCGACTGCACACCGCCGGCGATCAGCGCGCGCTCCATGCCGGAACCGATCTGCGCTGCCGCGTTGCCGATCGCGGTGAGGCTGCCCGCGCAGTGCCGGTTCACCGACTGGCCCGGAACATCGGGCAGCCCGCAGGCGTCGGCCGCGTAGCGCGCCAAATCGCCGCCGCCGTAGTGAGATTCGGCGAAGATGAGGTCGTCGATGTCGTTGGGGTCGATACCCGAGCGACGGATCACCTCCGGCAGGACAGCGGTGATCAGCGTCTCCGGCGGGGTGTTGACCAGCGTGCCCTTGAACGAGCGGCCGATCGCGGTCCTGGCGGCACCGACGATGACGGGTGTTCCCATGTTTCTACCTCGGGTTTCGACGTTAGCGGCGTTACAAAACTAGCAGCTAGTGTAGCGGACCCCGCTACTCGGGCTCGGGTACGTGGAAATGCTCGTCACGCAGCCGGAACGCCTCCTTGGTGCCGTGCTGCGCGCGGGTCTTGACGAAGTTGAACTCACCCTCTGCGAACTGCAGGTTCGTCCCGTACGCGTGGAACAGGTAACTCGCCACCTCTTCGCCCTGGTAGGCCTGGCTCTGCTCGACGAGTCGAAACGCCTCCTTGGCGATCACGACTCCGTCGGCGGGCATCTTGGCCGCCTTCTCCGCCCAGTACCGGGCCCGATCGGTCACCTTGTCGGCCGCACACGTCTCGGTGAAGACGCCGAGGTGTTCGATCGAACCGGCCTCGATGATGTCGCCCGTCAGCAGCAACCGGCGCGCCAGCACCGGGCCCAGCCGGTGGAAGAACATGTGCAGGCTGCCCAGCGCCGGGCCCAGGAACCGGGTGGCGGGCATGCCGATCTTGGTATCGCGTGCGATGACGGAGATGTCGGTCATCAGCGCCATTTCGAAGCCGCCGCCGAGGGCATACCCGCTGATCTCCCCCACCGTGACCTTCGGAAAACCCATGAAGTTGTGGTAAAAGCCGAACGACTTGCGGTCCACCGTGAGCCGGCGCCGTTGGCTGGGCCGCCGCTTGGCTTGCGCCGAGTCCTTCGACCCGTACCAGCCGTACGCGTTGTTCATGTCGGCCCCGGTGCTGAAAACACCGTCGGCGCCGCGCAGCAAGACGACGGTGATGTCGTCGTCCTCGGCGACCCGGTCGAGGTAGCGGCCGACGGTCTCGCGCATCGCCGCGTCGTAGGAGTTGCGCTGCGTCGGGTTGTTCAGCGTGATGGTCGCGATCCGCTTGTCGCGGTCGACGTCGAACAGCACGCGGTCATCGGCGGTGGTCATGGGTTTCCTCACTGAACGTCGGAGATGAGCTTGGCCTCAATGGTTTTGTCCGTCCCGGCCGCGAGCGTGTTGCGCCGTGCGACCGCGAGATGGTCGGCGGCCAGGCGTGCCGCTCGGGTCTGATTTCCGTCGCGGATCACGTCGAGCAGGCGTTGGTGATCACGCAGCGCGGCGCGCATCGTTTTGTCGTTCATCGGGTCGGCATCGGTCTCGTCACCCCACACCGACGACTCGTGCGCCGACCAGATCAGCTCCAACGAGCCGATCAACAGGATCATCGGCTCGTTGCCACAGCGGGAGACGATCGTTTCGTGGAACCGGCGCGCATTGGGAACATACCGGGACGGGTCCTCGAATTCATCGACCTGTCTTTGTATCTCGACTTCGAGGTGGGGTACGACCTCGGTCATGCGGTCGGCCCTGGCCGCGCACATGCTCGCGCAGATCGGTTCGAGATGCAGCAGCGCGCCGCTGACGTCTGCGGGAGTCGCCGACCGCGCCTGCAGCACCATGCTGATCATGTGGGCAGTCCGGTCCGCCGAGGGCTGATGCACCACCGCACCGCCGACGTTGCCCCGTCGTACCGAGATCAGGCCTTCCATCTCGAGGATGTGGATGGCCTCGCGCAAGGCCGGCGGGCTGACCCCGAACTCGGCGAGCAGACCATCCTGAGAGGGCAGCACGTCGCCCTCTTTGAGCCGCCCGGACAGGATGTCGTCCCTCAGCCGCGCGGCGATGATCTCCGCCACTCTCGGCTGACGAATCCTGTGCGCGCTCGTCATCTCGTCCGGCGCTTCCCGAACCTGAAGACCGAGAGCCGTTCGGGTGAGGACGCCGATGTGTGAAACTCACCGATGCACAACACCTCGTCGCCGAGCAGCAGCCGCGCCGTCGAGGTCACACGACCGTCGGTCTCGACGCGCTGCACGTCGAAATTCAGCTCGGTGAGGATCGGCGTCGGCCTGCGGAAGGTGACGGTGAGCGAACGGGTCTTGCCGGTTCGGCCCATGGCGCAGCTGTGATGCTGGGTCACGCAGTCGAAGAACACGGCCAAAAACCCGCCGTTGACCAGTCCCGGCGGGCCTTCGAAGACGACTGGAAAGGTCACCCTGCCCGACGCCGAGTCTGCGCCCAGCTCGTCGACGGTGTATTCGGGAAACGCCGGGTTGTAGGCGCCGATGTCGAAGGCGTGGTCGAGGTAAACGCGTTGCGCGTCCGTGGCATCGGGGCCGATGCGGGGCGTCATATCGGCCGGTGCGGCCGCGGCCAGTTCGCGTTCCCAGTCGTCGATCTGGCGCAACATCACGTCGACGCTCGGGTGGTCATGTTCCAGTGACAGCAGCAGGCCACTCAGCCGGCGCAGGGCACCGGCGGCCGCGACGGTCTGCGGCAACGGCTCCTCGCCGTAGCTGAGCGTGTCGTCTGCCATCAATGGCCTCTCGTCGGCGGCGACGTCTTTTCGACCGCTGTCCTTGCTATCTTGTACAAGATAGCATTACTGTACGTCTAACCGTATAGCTCGAGATTGGCGGATTCAACGGTGACCGATGCGGCTGACGACGGCGTGGTCGAGACATCGCACGACGGCGCGGTCCTGCGTATCACGCTGAGCCGGCCGTCCCGGCGTAACGCGTTGAGCCGCAACATGACCGACGCCTTGGTGACGACGTTGACCGCCGCCGCCACCGACGACTCCCTTCGCGCGGTGCACATCACCGGCGACGGATCGGACTTCTGCGCGGGCGTGGACTGGGTGGCGTCCAACGCCGGTGACCGGCGCCCCCGCACCGGCGACATCGTCCGCCGCCAACCCCACACCGCGCATCGGGTGGTCGAACTGGTCCACACGCTTCACCTACCGGTGGTGTGCACGGTTCGCGGCTGGGCCGCTGCCCTCGGCTGCAACCTGGCGCTGGCGGCCGATTTCACCGTGGCCGCGAATGACGCCGTGTTCTGGGAGCCGTTCCTCGGCCGCGGCTTCAGCCCCGACTCGGGCTCCACCTGGCTGCTGCCCCGTCTCGTCGGCCTGGCGCGCGCCAAGCGGATACTGCTGCTGGGCGAGAAGGTCAGCGGTGCCGACGCCGCCGAGTGGGGGCTGATCCACGCCGCGGTCCCGGAGTCCGAATTGTCCACCGTGAGCGCCGAACTCGTCGAACGGCTGGCCGCCGGGCCGACTGTCGCGACCGGGCTGGCCAAACAGTCCATTCACTACGGCCTGCACGCGTCGCTTTCCGACACCATGGACCGCGAGCTCTACAACGTCGAGTTGTCGTGCCGGACCACCGATTTCAAAGAAGGACTGGCGGCGTTCCGTGACAAGCGCCCGCCGGAATTCCAAGGGCGCTGACGGAGAAGGAACCGAGTATGTCCCCCACTTTCGACGACATCACGTACGAGGTCTACGGGCACAAGGCCACGATCACCTTGAATCGGCCGAATGCGCTCAACGCGCTGAGCCCGCACATGATCACCGAACTGCGCGCCGCCTACGACGAGGCCGAGAACGACGACGCCATCTGGACACTGATCGTGACGGGCACGGGCCGCGCGTTCTGCACCGGTGCCGACGTCGGCGAGATCCCCGATGACGGCAGGGTCATCTACGAACGGCCATACCTGTCCACCTACGAACAGTGGGAGGCGCCGCAGGAGGGCACTCCCCCGTTTCGGCGGATGGCCAAGCCGGTCCTCACCGCCGTCAATGGATTGTGTTGCGGTGCGGGGCTGGACTGGATCACCACCGGTGACATCGCGATCGCCTCCGAGAAGGCCACGTTCTTCGATCCGCACGTGAGCATCGGCCTGGTGGCAGGCCGCGAGATGGTCCGGCTGGCGAGGATCCTGCCCCGCAACATCGCGCTACGCATGGCGCTGATGGGCAAGCACGAGCGGATGAGTGCCGAAAGAGCCTACGAGCTGGGCATGATCAGCGAAGTGGTGGAGCACGACCGGCTGATGGAGCGTGCGCACGAGATCGCCGACATCGTGAACTCCAATGCCCCGCTGGCGGTCCGGGGTACCCGGTTGGCCATTCACAAGACGCTTGACCTTCCGCTGCACGAGGCCGAGATCCTCGCCGAGACATTCCGTGAACGGGTGGTGCGCACCGACGACGCGGCCGAGGGCCCCAAGGCGTTCATGGAAAAGCGCGCCCCGAACTGGCAGTGCCGATGAACACGTCGGCGACATTCGAGACCATCACGGTCGATGTGGATGCGGCCGACCACGTCGCGACCATCACGCTGAACCGTCCGGACTCGCTGAACGCCTTCAACCGCACAATGTGCGAGGAGATGTCGAAGGCGTGGCGCCTCGTCAAGGCCGACGACACGGTCAACGCGGTGGTGCTTCGCGCAGCGGGTGACCGCGCGTTCAGCGCGGGCCTGGACGTCAAGTCGTCCTACGGCCAGCCCGATAACGTGTGGAACCACGAAGACCCCGGAGAGCATCTCAGCCCGAAGTGGCAGAAGATGTGGAAGCCGGTCGTGTGCGCGGTGCAGGGCATGTGCACGGCGGGTGCGTTCTACTTCCTCAACGAGGCCGACGTGGTGATCTGTTCGGAGGAGGCCACGTTCTTCGACTCCCACGTGAGCGCCGGCCTGGTGTGCGCCCTGGAGCCGATCGGGCTGATGCGACGAGTCGGGCTTGCCCAGTCGCTGCGGATCGCGTTGATGGGCAATGACGAACGCGTCAGCGCCACGACGGCTCTGCAGATGGGCCTGGTGACCGAGGTGGTGCCGGCCGACCGCCTGTGGACGCGCGCTCATGAGATTGCGGCCGGTATCGCCGCAAAACCGCCGTCAGCGACGCAAGGCACCGTCAAGGCGATCTGGGAGTCGTTGGAGAAACCCTACCGCGCGGCGATGGAGCAGAACCTGATCTACACCCGGCTGGGCAATCCGCTCGGTCAGGCCGAGCTGACCGCCGCGCCGCCGACCACCCGATCCGAGCCCAGGGTCCGCTGATGATCGACCACCCGCTCAGCCGACGCATCCGGGACGTCTTGGCACTCGACGCGGACGCACCGGCCATCGAATTCGAAGGGCAGTGGGTCGCCTGGGGTCAGCTGGCCGCGATGGCCGCCCAGGTCCACGGGGTCGGGGTCAGGGGACGGCAGATCGGAATGCTGTTGCGCAACAAGCCCGCTCACGTCGCGAGTTTCCTCGGAGTCCTGCTCGGAGGCGGCACCGTGGTCGTCGTCAATCCGTCCCGCGGCGACGAGCGCATCAGAGACGACCTCGACGCGCTCGCGCTGCCGGTGGTGATGGGCGAACAGGACGACCTGACGCGACTGGTGAGCACCCCGGGCACCGCCACGGTGGCGATCTCGACGGTCTCCCACCCCATCCGCGTGGCCGCGGCCCCTGCCCCGGTACCCGAGGAGAGCCGCGTCGGCGTCGCGGTGCGGATGTTGACCAGCGGCACGACCGGGCCACCCAAGCGCATCGATCTGACCTACGACATGTTGGCGCACAGCGTGATCGGCGAGGGCTTCGACGAAGCCCCGTCGCCGAAGCAACTGCGTCGCGGGGTGGCGATCGTCAACGCCCCGCTGGTGCACATCGGTGGGGTCTTCCGGGTTCTGCAATGTGTCTGCGAGGGGCGCCCTTTCGCCCTGCTCGACCGCTTCGAACTGAATCGCTGGGCCGAGGCGGTGCGGCGTCACCGTCCGCGCGCGGTGTCCCTCGTGCCCGCGGCGCTGCGCACGGTGCTGCACTCAGACCTGACCCGCGACGATCTGGCCGGAATCCAGGCCGTTACCTCCGGCACCGCACCGCTGTCCCCCGAGGATGCCGATGCGTTCACCGAGAAGTTCGGCATACCGGTTCTCACGTCCTACGCCGCAACCGAATTCGGCGGCGGGGTCGCCGGCTGGACCCTGGCCGATCACCACCAGTACTGGCAGACCAAGCGGGGCAGTGTGGGGCGGGCCAGCCTCGGCGCACAGCTGCGCGTCGTCGACGACGATGGCCAGCCCGTCGGTGTCGATCAGCCCGGCCTGCTCGAGGTCAAACCCGGCCAGTTGGGCCCGGCGGCGGACTGGATGCGCACCACCGACATGGCCCGCATCGATGCCGACGGGTTCGTGTGGATCCTGGGACGCGCCGACCAGGCGATCATCCGCGGCGGCTTCAAGGTCATGCCCGACGATGTGCGCGCAGCACTGGAGAGCCACCCCGCGGTGCACAGCGCCGCCGTGGTCGGTCGACGCGACGAACGACTCGGGGAGACGCCGGTGGCAATGGTGCAGCCGCGTGAACCCGTCGATGCCGCTACCCTCGAGGAGTTCCTGCGAAACCGCCTGGCCCGCTACGAGGTTCCCACCGCGATCGCGATCGTCGAGCAGATGCCGTGCACGCCGTCGGGGAAACCCGACCTGAGCGCGGTGCGGCAGCACTTCCAAGTCGAAGCCACCGTCGACCATGCCTGATCGCACCGTCGGGTCGGTGCTGCGCACACAAGCCCGTGCGCGCGGCGATCATCTCCTGCTGATCTGCGACACCGACCGGTTGAGCTACGTCGATGCCGAGTGCCGGTCCGCACGGCTGGCCCGCGGGCTCATCGCGCTGGGCGCGGGCAAGGGCACCCACGTCGGCGTGCTGTACCCCAACGGGTCGGAGTTCGTCGTCGCGATGCTGGCCGCCGCGCGGATCGGCGCCGTCGTCGTCCCGGTCTCGACAATGGCGACCTCGCCGGAGATGCGCGAGCAACTCGGCCACGCCGACGTCGAGATTCTGCTGGCCACAGGGTCATACCGCTCCCACGACTACCGGCAGCGGCTCGCCGAGGTCGAGGGCCTCCCGCTGCTGCGTCGTGTCCTCATCAACGCCGAACCGACCGAGATGGCCACTGCCGACCTGCTCGCAGCGCTCGAGGACGACGTCGAACCCTGCGACGAGCTGGCGATCGTCTACACGTCGGGCTCGACCAGTGCGCCCAAAGGTGTCGTCCACACGCATGCCGGGTTGCTCGACCACCAGGTGGTGCTCAACGAGATCCGCGGGCTGACCGCCGAGGTGAAGCTGTTCAGCAACTCGCCGTTCTTCTGGATCGGCGGATTCGCCTACTCGGTCTTGGCCACGCTGCTCGCGGGCGCGACGCTGCTGTGCTCCAACGCAGTCGACGCCGCCGAAACCCTCGGCCTGTTGGAGACCGAGAAGCCCACGATGACCAACGGATTCGTCGCCGGCATCGCCCACCTGGCGCGCCACCCGAGCCTGCCGAACCGCGACCTGTCCTCGATCCGGCGAGGCAACCTCTACCCGATCATGGCGCCCGAGGTGCGGCCCGCCGATCCCGAGCTGCGCCACACCATGCTCGGCATGACCGAGTCCGGCAGTGTCATCCTGGCCTGCGCCGACGAATCCGACCAGCCCGAGCATCGGCGCGGCTCCTTCGGCAAGCCGGTTTCCGGGTTCGACGTCAAGGTCGTCGATCCCGACACCGGCGATCCGGTCGGCGTCGGAACCGTCGGCGAACTCTGCGCGCGTGGGCCGTTCATGATGCAGCGGTATTACAAACGCAGCCGTGAAGAATGTTTCGACGCCGACGGGTGGTTCCACACCGGTGACCTCGTCCGCACCGACGCGGACGGCTTCTATTATTTCGTCGGCCGCCGCGGCTCCATGATCAAGACCGCTGGCGCCAATGTCGCACCCGTAGAAGTGGAGCGGGCGATCGCGAAGGTGACCGGCGGGGTCGTCGCGCACGTGCTCGGCCTCCCCGACGCCGAACGCGGCCAGTTCGTCGCGGCGGTCGTCGCACTGGAGAACGGCGCGTCGTTCGACGAGGCCGGATGTCGTGAACGACTCAAGACCGAGTTGTCGGCGTACAAGATCCCGCGGCGCTTCGCCGCCGTGCCGGCCGCCCACATCCCGGTGTCGTCGAGCGGAAAGGTCGACTTGTCCCGGTTGGCAGAGGTTTTCGATGTCTGACACGATCGACGCTCTGGTGCGATCGCGAGCCGCCGAATACGGTGACAAGCCGGCGGTGATCGACCCGTCGGCCAGGGTCACCTACGCCGAGCTCGACGCCTCCACGCAAGAACTGGCCGCCGCCTTCGTGACCGCGGGCGTGGGCAAGGGCAGCCGGGTCGCGTTGATCATGCCCAACAGCGTCGAATGGGTGCGGATCGCGATATCACTGACCCGCGTCGGCGCCGTGTTGGTGCCGTTGAGCACGCTGCTGCAACCCCCCGAACTGGCCGCCCAACTCCGCGTCGCGGCCGTGCAGTTCGTGGTGGCCGTCGAAGAATTCCGCGGCCACCGCTATCTCGACGACATCCGTGCCGAACGCGGCGATCTTCCCGCCCTGCGCCAGGTTTGGCGCGCGGACCGGCTCCCCGCGGGCGGTGCGGCACCCGTCGACGAGATCGCGGCCGCGGTCACGCCGAGCGACACGTTGGCGATCATGTTCACCTCCGGCAGCAGTGGCCCGCCCAAAGGAGTGATCCACTCGCACGGCAACGCTCTGGACGCGGTGCGATCCGGTCTGGCGGCGCGTTGCATCGTCGCCGACACCCGGTTGTATCTGCCGATGCCGTTCTTCTGGGTGGGCGGGTTGGCCGGCGGTCTGCTGTCCGCGTTGCTGACCGGCGCGACGCTGGTGACAGAACAGATTCCGCGACCGGAGGCGACCTTGCGGCTGCTCGAGCGTGAACGCATCACCCTGTTCCGCGGCTGGCCCGACCAGGCGCAGGCGCTGGCACGCGCGAACACCACCGTGGGAGCTGACCTTTCGGAGCTGCGGCCCGGCAGCATGGAGGCGTTGCTGCTACCCCAACTGCGCGGCGCGCCGGGCTCGCGGGCCAACTTGTTCGGCATGACCGAGTCGTTCGGGCCGTACTGCGGCTATCCCGCCGACACCGACATGCCGCGCTCGGCCTGGGGCAGCTGTGGAAAACCGTTCGACGGCATGGAAGTTCGCATCGTCGACACCGACACCGGTGAGCCCGTGCCGACCGGCACCGTCGGGATGATCCAGATCCGCGGGCCACACGTGATGCGCGGGATCTGTCGCCGCAGCCGCGAAGACGTGTTCACCCCCGACGGTTTCTACCCCACCGGCGACCTCGGGCATCTCGACGACGACGGTTTCATGTTCACGCACGGCCGCCGCGATGACATGTTCAAGGTCAGCGGCGCGACGGTCTATCCCAGTGAGGTGGAGCGGGCGTTGAAGACCATCGACGGCGTGCACAACGCGATCGTGACCGACGTGGCGGGTGCCGTCGGCGCCGTCGTGGTGACGGCACGTCCCGTCGACGAGTTGCGCGCCGAGGCCCGAAACCGGTTGAGCGCCTTCAAAGTGCCGACGGTGTGGCTTGTCACCGGCAACGACGACGACATCCCCCGCAAGGCGTCGGGCAAGGTCGACGTCCGCGCGCTACGCGAGGTCCTACGCGGGCAGGTCAGGTGACGACGCCTCGCTCGGTGAGGTGGTCGATCAATGGCTTCGCGCCCGCGGCGAGGTGCTCGGACATCTCGGCGCGGGCACGCGCCTCGTCGTGCTGTTCCAGCGCGGCCAGCAGCCTGCGGTGGTGATCGTTCGACTTCTCCGGCCAGCCCGCGATGACCGGGAACACCGACTCGGGCGCGTAGCGGGTGATCTGTGACATCAGCTGAGCCAGCTTGGGTGAGTCTGCGGCGACGTTGATCGCGCGGTGGAACTCGTGGTTGAGCCGTACCGCCCGCTCGTCGTCGGCGGCGGCGTACGCGGCTTCCAGATCGGACTGGATCTGCTTCAAGTCGCGCAGCTGCTCGTCGGTGATGTTGGCCGCGGCCCGCGCCGCGAGCTCACCGCCGATATGGGCCTGCACGTTCGACACGTCGGTGAGATCGCGCCCGGTCACCGGCAACACGACGAATCCCCGCCGCGGCTGCTGAGCCAGTAGTCCTTCGGCCTTCAACTCGAACAGCGCCTCGCGGACAGGGGTGACGCTGATGCCCAGCTCGGCGGCCAGCTGATCCAACCGCACGTACTCACCGGCGGCGTAGGTGCCGTCGAAGATGCGTTTACGCACGAAACGTGCGACGTCCTCGGCGAGTTGAGGCCGGAAGGCGAATTCGGGCGCTGTCACCGTCACACCTGATAGTCGGCGAGCAACCGCTTGCTGATGATGTTCTTCTGGATCTCGCTCGTGCCCTCACCGATCAACAGGAACGGGGCGTCGCGCATCAATCGCTCGATCTCGTATTCCTTCGAGTACCCGTAGCCGCCGTGGATCCGGAAACTCTGCTGGGTGACCTCCGAGCAGAATTCGCTCGCGAGGTACTTCGCCATGCCGGCCGCGACGTCGTTGCGTTCCCCGGAATCCTTCAGCCGGGCGGCGTTGACCATCATCAGATGGGCCGCCTCGACTTTGGTTGCCATCTCGGCCAATTGGAAGGCGATGGCCTGGTGCTCGGAGATCGGCTTGCCGAACGTCTGCCGCTGCTGGGCGTACCGGACCGCCAGTTCGAAGGCGCGGATGCCCACACCACACGCCCGCGCCGAGACGTTGACCCGGCCGACCTCGATCCCGTCCATCATCTGGAAGAACCCCTGCCCCGGCGCCTCGCCGAGGATGTCGTCGGGTTTGGCCAGGTAGCCGTCGAAGATCAACTCGGTGGTGTCGATGCCCTTGTAGCCGAGCTTGTCGAGCTTGCCGGGAATCGTGAGCCCGGGCGCGACTTCGCCGTAGCCGACCGGCTTTTCGACGAGGAACGCGGTCAGGTTGCGATGGGGTTTATCGGCCCCCTCGTCGGTGCGGACCAGCACCGCGACCAGCGTGGAGGTGCCGCCATTGGTCAACCACATCTTCTGACCGTCGATCCGATAGGTGCCGTCGTCGTTGCGGGTGGCCCGTGTCCGGATGGCGGCGACATCGGATCCGAGTTCGGGTTCGGACATCGAGAACGCGCCGCGTGTCTCCCCCGTCGCCATCCGCGGCAGGTAGTGCTGCTTCTGCGCATCGGTGCCGTGCTGGCGCAGCATGTAGGCGACGATGAAGTGGGTGTTGAGCACACCGGAGATGCTCATCCAGCCACGCGCCAACTCCTCGACACACAGCGCATACGTCAGCAGCGATTCGCCGAGGCCGCCGTACTCCTCGGGAATCATCAGCCCGAACAGCCCCATCTCCTTCATCGCATCGACGATGGCCTGCGGGTAGGTGTCGGTCCTCTCGAACTCCGGCGCGTTCGGAATGATCTCCTTCTCGACGAATTGCCGTACGGTGGAGAGGATTTCGGTCTGCACGTCGGTAAGCCCGACGGTCTGCGCGAGTTTGGTCATGCGCCCACCCGCTCGAACACCGCGGCCAGCCCCTGGCCTCCGCCGATGCACATGGTTTCCAGTCCATAGCGGGCGCCACGCCTGGTCAGCTCGCGCGCCAGCGTCGCCAACATCCGCCCGCCCGTCGCACCCACGGGGTGTCCGAGCGAGATCCCCGAGCCGTGCACGTTCGTGCGTTCCCGGTCGGCGTCGCCGAAGTTCCACTCCCGCATCACGGCAAGGGCCTGTGCGGCAAACGCCTCGTTCAGCTCGATCAGGTCGATGTCGGCCAACGACAGTCCCGCCTTGGCCAGCGCAACCTCGGTGGCAGGCACCGGCCCGATACCCATGACGTTGGGCGCCACGCCCGCCGAACCCCATGACACCAGCCGCACCAGCGGCGTCAGCCCCAGCTCTTCGGCCTTTTCGCGCGTGGTCACCACGCACATCGATGCGGCGTCGTTCTGGCCACTGGCATTTCCCGCCGTGACCGTCGCCTCCGGATCCTGCTTACCGAGAACGGGTCGCAGCTTCGCCAGTGTTTCCAGCGAGGTGTCGGGCCTCGGATGCTCGTCGGTGTCGATCGCTTCCTCGCCCTGCCGGGTGCGCACGGTGACGGGGATGATCTCCTCGGCCAGGATGCCGTCCTTCTGGGCGGCGACCGCACGCCGGTGCGACGTCACGGCAAGCTCGTCCTGCTCTTCCCGGGAGATGCCGTACTGCCTGCGCAGGTTCTCCGCGGTCTCGAGCATTCCGCCGGGCACCGGGTAGTGCCTGCCGCCGGCGGTGGTGCGTCCGCGGGCCAACGAGTCGTGCAGCATGACACCGCCGGGCGCAGGGCCCCAACGGATGTCGGTCGAGTAGAACGTCACGTTGCTCATGCTCTCCGCGCCGCCCGCGACCACGACGTCGCTGTCACCGGCGGCGACCTGCAGACAGGCCTGGACGACGGCTTGCAGACCCGAACCGCACCGCCGGTCGACCTGCATACCCGGCACGGTCACCGGCAGCCCGGCGTCCAACCCCACGACGCGTCCGATGGCGGGCGCCTCGCTGCTCGGGTAGCAGTGACCCAGGATCACGTCCTCGACCGCCTCGGGCTGGACTCCGGTGCGTTCCAGCAGCCCCTTGAGCGCGGTGACGCCGAGGTCGACGGCCGTGAGCGACTTGAACATTCCGCCGTAGCGGCCGATCGGCGTGCGCACCGGTTCGCATATGACGGGCTCGCGGATGCTCACAGGTGCCGTCCCCCGGTGATCTCGAGAACGGTTCCGGTCATGTACGAGGACAGGTCGCTGGCCAGGAACAGGGCGACCTTGGCCACCTCCTCCGGCTCGCCGGCACGGCCCATCGGCACCTCGGCCAGCTTCTGGTCCCACGCCTTCTGTGGCATGGCCTCCGTCATCGCCGAGCGGATCAGTCCGGGCTGAATGGCGTTGACCCGCACCCCCAGATGGGCGAGTTCCTTGGCCGCGGCCTTGGTCATACCGACAATGCCTGCCTTGGCCGCCGAGTAGTTGGTCTGCCCGATCATGCCGACCTTGCCCGAGATCGACGACATGTTGACGATGGCGCCGCGCTTGTTCTCGCGCATGATCGGCGCCGCCGCCTTCAGCCCGTTCCAGGTGCCCTTCAAATGCACGGCGATCACCTGGTCGAACTGCTCTTCGGTCATCTTGCGAAGCGTCGCGTCACGGGTGATGCCGGCGTTGTTGACCATGATGTCCAGGCCACCGAACCGCTCCACCGCGGCGCCGACCAGGGCCTCGACGTCGGCGGCGTTGGTGACGTCACAGCGCACTGCCAGCGCGACGTCCTCGCCGCCCAGCTTCTCGGCCGCCGCTTCGGTCGCGGTGAGATCCACATCGCCCAACACCACTCGCGCACCTTCGGCGATGAACCGCTCGGCGATCGCGTATCCGAGACCTTGCGCACCTCCGGTCACGACCGCCGTTTGTCCGGCCAACAGCGACACCTGATCACCCCTTCACTGGTCATGGCCCGTCCGGGGCCGCGTCAATCGAACATCATATTTCATATATGATCGCGCCCAGTTCGGCGGTGTGCGCCGAAGCTCTTTACCGCGCAAGGTTTCGCCGAGACGTCGAGCGGTGACCAACGTTCGCAGAAGAGAAGAGGGATGAGGAGCACAGGATGACGACGTCCGAAGTCAGCGACGAGGACTTCCAGGAGATCCTGGCGCAGACCCGTCACTTCGTCCGCACCGCGGTGATCCCCCGCGAGCAGGAGATCCTGGCCTCCGACCGCGTTCCCGACGACCTGCGCGAGCAGGCCAAGAAGATGGGCCTCTTCGGCTACGCGATCCCCCAGGAGTGGGGTGGGCTGGGGCTGGACCTCTCGCAGGACGTCGAGCTGGCGATGGAGCTGGGTTACACCTCGCTGGCGCTGCGCTCGATGTTCGGCACCAACAACGGCATCGCCGGACAGGTCCTGGTCGGGTTCGGCACCGACGAGCAGAAGGCGCGCTGGCTCGAGCCGATGGCCACCGGCGACGTCGTGGCGTCGTTCGCGCTCACCGAGCCGGGGGCCGGCTCGAACCCGTCGGGCCTGCGCACCAAGGCCGTTCGGCAAGGTTCGGGGATCGACGCGGATTGGGTGATCACGGGCCAGAAGCGGTTCATCACCAACGCCCCGACCGCAGACCTCTTCGTCGTGTTCGCCCGCAGCCGCCCCGCCGACGCGGATGGCGCGGGCATCGCCGTGTTCCTGGTGCCCGCCGACACCGCCGGTGTCCAGATCGGCGCCAAGGACGCGAAGATGGGCCAAGAGGGCGCGTGGACCGCGGACGTCAGCTTCGACGACGTGCGCGTGCCCGCCGAAGCGCTCGTCGGCGGCAGCGAGGACATCGGCTATCGCGCCGCAATGATCTCGCTGGCGCGTGGACGCGTGCACATTGCCGCCCTGGCGGTCGGGGCCGCCCAACGCGCGCTCGACGAGTCGGTCGCCTACGCCGCCACCGCGACCCAGGGCGATACACCGATCGGCAGCTTCCAGTTGGTGCAGGCGATGCTTGCCGATCAGCAGACCGGCGTGATGGCCGGCCGCGCCATGGTCCGCGACGCCGCGCGCCAGTGGGTCACCGGCGAGGACCGCAGGGTGGCGCCGTCGGCGGCCAAACTGTTCTGCACCGAAATGGCCGGCGATGTCGCCGATCTCGCGGTCCAGATCCACGGCGGCAGCGGATACATGCGTGAGGTCCCCGTGGAACGCATCTACCGCGATGTGCGGCTGCTACGGCTCTACGAGGGCACCAGCGAGATCCAGCGGCTCATCATCGGGTCCAACCTCGTCAAGACCGCGCAGAAGGAGCACTGATGGGCACGCTCACCGGCCGGGTCGCATTCATCACCGGGGCCGCGCGAGGACAGGGTCGCGCACACGCCGTCCGGATGGCCGCCGAGGGCGCCGACATCATCGCCGTCGACATCGCCGGAAAGCTCCCGGACTGCGTTCCTTACGACCATGGGACCCCTGAGGACCTCGCCGAGACGGCCCGACTGGTCGAGGCCACTGGCCGGCGAATCATCACCTCGCAGACCGACACTCGCGACGCCGAGTCCCTCAACGAGGTTGTCGCCGAGGGTGTCGCGGCGTTCGGCCGGCTCGACGTGATCGTCGCGAACGCCGGTATCTCACCACCGCAGGTGTGGGACGAGATCACGCCGGATGATTTCCGCGACGTGATGGACATCAACGTGGCGGGCACCTTCAACACCGTGCGGGCCGGCGCGCAGCACATCATCGACGGTGGCCGGGGCGGGTCCATCATACTGATCAGCTCGGCTGCGGGAATCAAGTTGCAGCCGTTCATGATTCACTACACCGCCAGCAAGCACGCCGTCACCGGCATGGCCCGTGCGCTCGCCGCCGAACTCGGCAAGCATTCGATCCGCGTCAACAGCGTTCACCCCGGTCCGGTGAATACCGCGATGGGTTCGGGCGACATGATCACCGCGATCGCCAAGGTGATGGAGACCAACCCTTCGCTGCAGCACATGATGACGCCGTTCCTGCCGACCTGGGTGTTGCAGCCCGAGGACGTCGCCGAAGTGGTGTGCTGGCTGGCCGGCGACGACTCGAGACACCTGACGGCGACGGCCATTCCGGTGGATCAGGGCTCCACCCAGTACTGACGCAACCCGGTACCGCCGAGAAGTCTCAGCGGATGAAGCGGACGATCGACTCCGCAACCGCGGCAGGCTTTTCCGAATCCTCGATCTCGATCGTCGTGGTCATCGTCGACTGCACGGCACCGTCGAGCTGGACGATTTTCGTCAGTTCGGCCCTGGCGCGGATCTTGGCGCCGACCTTGACCGGGGTGATGAAGCGAACCTTGTTGTATCCGTAGTTGATCGCCATCGCGACGTTGCCGACCGTGTAGAGCTGGTGGGAGAAGTGCGGGAGCAGCGACAAGGTCAGCAAGCCGTGGGCGATCGTCTGGCCGAACGGCCCGTTGGCCGCCTTCTCCGGGTCGACGTGGATCCACTGGTGGTCCTCGGTCGCGTCGGCGAACAGGTTGACGCGGTCCTGGGTGACTTCGAGCCATTCGGTGGGTCCGAGTTGGCTGCCCTCGGCCGCGATGAACTCGTCGAGGTCGCTGAACTTCTTCACTACTTCTCCTTCGTACCGGCGACAGGATCGTCGCTAGAAGACGACGGTCTGGTTGCCGAATCGGATGATGCGGTCCTCACAGTGCCACAGCACGGCTCGGGACAAAACTACGCGTTCGACGTCGGAGCCCAGGCGGACCAGGTCCTCCACGCTGTGCCGATGGTCGACCCGCACCACGTCCTGCTCGATGATCGGGCCCTCGTCGAGGTCCTCGGTCACGTAATGCGCCGTCGCGCCGACGAGCTTGACGCCTCGCTCCTTGGCCCGCCGGTAGGGCGCGGCGCCGATGAACGCCGGCAGGAACGAATGGTGGATGTTGATGAGTGGACACCCGACGTCGGCGATGAATCGCGGCGTGAGGATCTGCATGTAGCGCGCCAGGACCACCAGGTCGACGTTGCCGCACAGCAAGTCGAGCTGACGACGTTCGGCGTCCTCGCGGATTTCCCTACTGGCGGGTACGTAGAGGAACGGAACCGAGAAGGGCCGCACCTGATCTGCGAGATCGGGATGGTTCGCGATCACCATGATCACGGACATGTCGAGCTCGCCGCGCCGGTTGCGCCACAGCAGATCGAGCAGGCAGTGGTCTTCTTTGGACGCCATGATCGCCACCCGCTTGGGCTTCGCGGCTTCGGTGAGCCGAAAGTCCATACCGAATGGTACGGCGACCTGCTCGGCGAATTCGCGTTCGAGGTCATCGCGGGCGGCGGTCAGGCCGGGCAGATGAAAAATGGTGCGCTGCATGAATGTGCCGCCCGACTGTTCGGTTGCGTGCTGGTCCAGCGACACGATGTTCGCGCCCGCGGCGGCGAGAAATGCGCTGACAGCCGCCACCAATCCGGGCCGGTCCACACAGCGAAGCAGCAACCTGCCCACATCCTTAACGGGTAGGTTCCCTGCGCCCCGACTCGGATATCCTCCGGTCACCTCTCACAGCGTGGCACTCGGCTGCCGCAAGCGCAGGTGAACCACCGTTTGCGCACCGAATCCGCGGGCGTGCCCAAGCCATTCCACACCGGGCCCTCGACAATTAGCTGTACGCGATCCACCGCACCATGCCGGACATCTTTTCCGCACCGACAACATGCTTTTTCACAACAAGATCAGTGCGCTTGCTGGTAATAAAACAGCACTCGGCGAGATACTCAGATGGATGTGGAAAATCCACACGTAATCAGCAGCGACCTGAACAAGGGAACTGCCCGATGATCGGATGATTATGACCATTGCACAAATCCGGCCCGCCAGCGAAGTTGCCGCCAGTTTGCGAAAGACTCCCAGTTTCTGGGATTCCGACACCGACTGCACAATCACCTTTGCGCACCCCGCGGTCGAGCCCGAGCTCTGGCGCGATTTCGTGCACGGAGCCACACGCAGTTACACCAAGCACGGTGTCGCAAAAGCACTCGACATGGATGCGTTGCACACAGGCTCGGACACCATCCTGTTCGCCGCTTGTGTCGACCGGTCGGGGAAGGTGGTCGGCGGCCTACGCGCGAAGGGGCCGTACCAGTCGGCCGACGAGGCCCATGCACTGCTGGAGTGGAAAGGCCAACCGGGCTTCGACGCGGTGCGGAAGATGATCAGCGACCGGCTACCATTCGGCGTCGTGGAGATGAAAACCGCATGGGTGACTGACGATCCCGATCGCAACCGTCAGCTCACCTACGCCATCTCCCGAACACCGCTGCACGCGATGGGGCTTCTCGACATTCAGTTCATCGTCGCCACCGCGGCCTCCTATGTGCTCAAGCGGTGGCTCTCGTCCGGCGGCATCCTGGCGACGAAAATTCCTCCGACGCCGTATCCCGACGAGCGTTACGAGACCCGACTGGCGTGGTGGGATCGTGCCACGTTCGCCAAACATGCCGACCCCAAACAGCTTTCGCTGTATTTCGCCGAACAGCAGATGCTGGCTCCCGTTCACAAGGCGGCCGGGATATCGGCCGCCACCGGGACGGAGCGGTGATCGGCGGGGACAACGACTCGAGTTCCTGCAATGCAGTAGTTCTGCGCGCCGACGATCCCGTCCTCGCCGAACTGCGGTCAGACCCGGGCATCGAGTTCGTCGACAGCGCAGCACAACAACGGCGGGTGCTGCGCGAAATCCGGCCGCCACCGCCGGACGAGGTTCTCGCTGAACCGACTCGCTGGGCCTTCTATCCGTGGCGGCGCGCGGCGGCCAGCATCCTGGGCCCCAGAGGATTTCGACGCGTACGGTTGGACCGCAACCGAAACCTGATCACGCCTGCCGAACAGAAGAAGCTCGGCGGTCTGGAGGTCGGCGTCGTCGGTTTGAGTGTGGGTCATACGATCGCCTACGCGCTGGCGGCCCAGGGGCTCTGCGGTGGCTTGCGGCTGAGCGACTTCGACGACCTGGATCTGACGAACCTGAACCGGGTGCCCGCCTCGGTGCTCGACCTCGGGGTGAACAAAGCGATCGCCTGCGCCAGAAGGATCGCCGAACTCGATCCGTACCTACCCGTGCGGGTCGACGTCTCCGGCGTGAACGAGCGAACCGTGCACGAATTCCTCGACGGCCTCGACCTCGTGATCGAGGAATGCGACTCCCTGGAAGCCAAACTGCTGGTCCGCGAGGCCGCACGGGAGCGCGGGATCCCGGTGCTCATGTCGACCAGCGATCGCGCGCTGCTCGATGTCGAGCGGTTCGACCTCGAGCCGGCGCGGCCGATCCTGCACGGCCTTGTCGGAGACCTGGACGCGGCCGGCCTCGCGAATCTCAGCAGCAGCGACAAGCTGCCGTACTCGCTCCGCCTGGCCGAGGCGAGCCAGGTTTCGGGCAGGATGGCGGCCTCGCTCATCGAGGTGGGGCAGACCTTGTCGACGTGGCCGCAGTTGACCTCCGAAGTGGCGCTGAACACGAGCCTGGTCGCCGAGGCGGTCCGGCGGATCGGCCTGGGCGAGCATCTCCCGTCCGGACGGGCGCGGATGGACATCGCCGAGGTGTTCGACCGCCTCCAGACCCCGGTCGTGCCCGCCGCCGAGCACCCGGTCGACGACCCGTCCGCCGAGGACCCACCGAACAACGCAACGGCCGCGATCGCCGCCGCCGCGCAGCGCGCGCCCTCGGGCGGCAATGCTCAGCCGTGGCGGATCGAGGTGACGGCCGAATCGGCGAGGGTCTCGTTGGACACGCGCTTCACGACGACGATGGACGTCGGTTTCCGGGCCAGCGCCGTCGCCGTCGGCGCCGCGGCCTTCAACGCGCGCGTGGCTGCCGCCTCGCATCACATGACCGCGCAGGTGGAGTACGGACGCGGCGACGAGGCCTCCCCGTTGATCGCGACGGTGCATCTCGAGCCGGGCGACGATCCCGAGCTCGCATCGCTGTACGAACCGATGCTGGCCCGGGAGACGAATCGGCATCTCGGCAACGCGGCGCCAATACCCACCGACACGATCGCCACCTTGGTCGCCGCCGCGGAGGCCGAAGGTGCCCGGCTGAGCGTCCTGACTGAGCAGGACGACCTCGAATCGGCCGCAACGATCCTGGCTGCCGCCGACCGCATCCGGTACCTCACTCCGCGCCTGCACGCCGAGATGTTCGCCGAACTGCGATGGTCCGACGCCCCCTCCCTCGATGACGGCATCGACGTACGGACACTCGAACTCTCTCCGTCGGACTTGGTGATGCTCGACATCCTGCGGCGACCGGAGGTGATGAGCCATGTCAAGGAGTGGGACGGTGGGCGGGCCCTCGGCGACGACACTGGGCGCCGCGTACGCGAATGCGCCGGTCTCGCCGTCATCTCCGTGACCGGGCGCCGGCTCACCGACTACGCGCGCGCCGGGGCGGCCGTCGAGTCGGTGTGGATCCGGGCCCAGCAGCGTGGGCTTGCCGTACAACCGGTTTCACCACCGTTTCTGTACGTGCTCGACGAGCAGGACCGCCGCCGGGTCTCGCCCGCTTTCGCCGACGACCTCGGCAGGCTGCAATATGATTTCCGGCAACTCGCGGGAACCGGTACGGCGCAATCGCAGGCGTTGATCCTCAGGTTGGCTTACGCGGCCCGCCCTTCGGTCCGAAGCCGGCGCCGCAGTCATTACCGTCGCGACAGCGCCGACGGCGTCAGGGAGGGTTAGTGCCCAGCAGCCTCGAGAACCTCGTCACCTCGGTCGCCACGCACCTGATGGGTGTGAACGCCGCGACCTCGGTGCCGGTGAGCCAGCGTGTGCTGGCCGATCTCGTCGAGTACTTCGGTGTCGACGTCAGCTTCCTGCGCCACAACGATCACCGGATCCGGGCGTCGGTGTTAGTCGCGGAGTGGCCGGTGCGCCCGGGAATTCCGGATCCCGACCCGCTCGGGGTGGTGTACTTCGCCGATGCCGATCCGGTGTTCGCCCGGTGTGAGCACCAAAAGGAACCGATAGTGTTCCGCCCCGAGCCGTCGACCGAGGAGTACCAGCAGACCATCGCCGAGGGCCGACAGGTTCCTTCGACATCGATGGCCTGCGTGCCGATGCTCTCCGGCGAGATCACATCCGGGGTGCTCGGATTCGTCAAGTTCGGTGACAGGGACTGGACGCCGGAGGAACTCAACGCGCTCAAGGCGATTGCGTCGTTGTTCGCTCAGGTTCAGGCGCGAGTCGACGCCGAGGATCGCCTGCGCTACCTGGCCGAGCACGACGACCTGACGGGACTGTGCAACCGGCGCGCGCTGCTGGCGCACCTGGACGCCCGTCTTCAGCAGGGACAACCCGGGCCGGTCTCGGTGCTGTTCTTCGATCTGGACCGGCTCAAGGCCATCAACGACTACCTGGGCCACACCGCCGGAGACTGGTTCATTCGCGTGCTGGCCGAGCGGCTGCGTCAAAGCGCCGGCGACAGCACGTTCCTCGCCCGGCTCGGTGGCGACGAGTTCGTGGCCGTGCCTGCCGGGCCGACGGACGTCGACACCGCCAGGGAACTGGCCTTCCGGATGCAAACGGCGTTGAACGAGCGGGTGGCGGTCGACGGCGAGAGGCTCACCCGGACCGTCAGCATCGGCGTGGCGCTGGGCGAGCCGGGCCGCGACGACACCTCAGACCTGCTGCGGCGCGCCGATCAAGCGGTGTTGACCGCCAAGGCCTCCGGCGGCAACGAGGTCGCGGTGTTCACCGATCAGATGTCGATGGAGTCCGATTTCCGCAACGACATCGAGCTTCACCTGCACAACGTCATCGAAACGGGTGCCCTTCTGCTGCACTATCAGCCCGAGGTCAACATGCGCACCGGCGAGATCCTCGCCGCCGAGGCCTTGGTCCGTTGGGAACATCCGACGCGTGGCCTGCTCGCGCCCGGCTCGTTCATCGGCGTGGCCGAATCCATCAATCTCGCGGGCGAATTGGGACGCTGGGTGATGAGGACCGCATGCCGCGAGTTCGCGCGGTGGCGCGCCCACGGTGTCGGCCGCGACGCCGTGCTGAGGATCAACGTCTCGCCGGTCCAACTGGTGAGCGACGGATTTGTGGAGTCGGTCGCTGCGACCATCGGCGAGTTCGGCCTCGACGGCGGATCGGTGTGCCTGGAGATCACCGAGAGCGTCGTGGTGCAGGACATCGAAACCACCCGCAAGACGCTGGCCGGCCTCAAACAGGTCGGGGTGCAGGTCGCCATCGACGACTTCGGCACCGGCTACAGCGTGCTGTCGCATTTGAAGTCACTGCCCGTCGACACCTTGAAGATCGACAGGGGCTTCGTCCGGGACTTGGGGGAGAATCCCGGCGATCTTGCGATCGTGCGCGCCATCATCGCGCTGGCCGAGGCATTCGGCCTACAGCTCGTCGCCGAGGGCGTGGAGACCGAGGAGGCCGCCCGCATCCTGCTCGAGCATGGATGCCACCGCGCGCAGGGATTCCTGTTGTCGCGTCCGCTGCCGGGTGCCGAGATGGAGTCGCTACTCGCCCAGGGACGGATACCCGTGGACTTTGCCGCATCGCCACGATCCTGAGTGGCGGTACGTCTCACGAAGATTGGATTGCAGACGGCGACCGCGCGCATGGCAGGCCGCCCCGGACACTGCGGGCGGTTCGGAGGTGAGCACCTCGAGGCGGCCGAACCTGCTGGCACGCTGTCCAACGAGGCAGACGCGCACGAGGTCACCCGACACCG
Organism: Mycobacterium sp. IS-1590; assembly: GCF_001500025.1. Lineage (GTDB taxonomy): Bacteria > Actinomycetota > Actinomycetes > Mycobacteriales > Mycobacteriaceae > Mycobacterium. The sequence continues at coordinate 111,758 of NZ_LQIW01000005.1, forward strand.
ATCGCCGATCGACCTTGGGAAGTTGCACGGCTCCACTGGTGACCGTGACACCGTGGCGCGCCCGCACTGCCGCCGGACCGGCGGGAGTCGCGAACACCGCGCCCACCGCGACGCCCTCCTCGAACACCAGGCGTTGTAGCGCATGGTCGGAGTGCACCTCGATGCCGCGGTCGGCCACACCCTTGGTGAGCAGATCGAGCACGGAGCCGGCGAGATCTTCGGAATCGGCGGAGAGGGCGCCGATCTCGAGGACCTCGAGGATCTGGCCATCCGACGCCTGAACGCTCGTCGCGCTCCAGTCCGGCAACCGGGTCGACAGGTAACCGAACGGCGTCGCCAGACATTGGGCGGCCCATTCGCGTAAGCGCGCACCGACGAACGGTGCCACCGTGCGGCCCGTGTCGGCGGACAGGTGCGAGAGCACCGCGCGGATCGGCACGCCGAGGTCCTGGGAGCGGCCGTGCGGCGGGCCCAGATCCGACGTCATCTCTGCGAAGAAGTCCCGGGTACATGCATCGGCCGCGTTTGTGTCGAGCCAGTTGCACTCCGCCACCCCCCAGTCGGCGATGAACACATCACCACCGAGATCGTCGAGCACGATGGCGTGTGCGAGCCCGGCCGCGCCGGCACCGGCGCACACCACATCGACTTCGTCGTCCCACTGCACCGTTAACTTCTCCAGAGTCGCTACAACTTACGGTCCGGCTGCACGCGGATGTGAGATCCGCACATACCTCGAGATTCAGCCGTTTTCAGCAAGCTGCCATTGCCTGTAATCGGCCTTGAGGGGTTTGCCGACACAGGCAATGGCAACGCAATAGCAAACGATGTGCGCGACACTGACCAGGTCCGGACCCGGCGACCGCCGGAGGCCTGTGACGCGGTGCGACCACCGGGGCGCGATACACGTCGCCGCGAACCGAAAGTCATCACGGGGGGTACTTTACATACTTTTTGGATGTTATGGGGGTCTAACTATGACTTAGAGTTTGACGTGTCGGACACAACAATTCGACGTGCGGGATTCTGGAAAAGTCAGACGAAAAGATTGCAAGAAGAATCGAAAATGCCAGAAGAACAGGTGGCCATCGGCGTTGTCGCACTCAGCTAACTGGACGAAATTCGTCGAACCCGGGATGTGGATGGAAGAATCGCTGGGTCGGTTAACTTCAGGCAAACGAGGCTCCCACTGAACGGCGCTCCCCCACCGGCCGAGCACGTCGATCGACGGTCGGACTCCACGCGGCTCCAGATCCTCCATGCGGCGTCTCGTCTGTTCGCCCGCAGCTCCTATAGCCGGGTCAACCTCGACGACATCCTCGCCGACGCGGCGGTCACCAAGGGCGCGATGTACTTCCACTTCCGCTCCAAACACGCACTGGCGTCGGCGATCGTCGAGCTCCGCATGGAGGAGGCCCGGGCGTCGGTCGATGAGGTACTGGCACGTCGCCTGTCCGGTTTGGAGACGCTGATCGACCTGTCGTTTCGGATCGCTATCGACGACATCGGCAGCGAGGTGGCCAGGGCGGGATTGAACCTCCTGGAGTCCATCGGTCGCACCGACGGGATGCAGTCGGGATTCCTGGGCAGGTGGGTCGAGGGGTACGCGCGGGTCATCGGCAGGGCGGTCGAAGAAGGCGACGTTCGTGACCAGGACGACGCCGAGGCGATCGGCCGTCTCCTGGTGTCGGTGTACATGGGCTTGCGGCAGACCAGCGACCTCGATGATCCCGAACGATTCATGCGGGACCTACAGTCCGCCTGGATGCTGCTTCTGCCCGGGCTGACCACCCCGGACCGCATCTCGTATCTCGCCGAGTTCGTCAAGCGACGCACCGCCGTCGCCGTGAAGAGGGCAACACCGCTCGGATGATCTATGATCCCCCGACCAGGCCATCTCCACCCGGTTGAGGCCGTCGGAGCATCCGGAGGTACCGGCGATGGCGCGCCAAGCCCGATCTGAGGCGACCCGACGACGGATCATCGATTCGGCCGCGGGACTGTTCAATGAGATTGGTTACGCCACAACGAGTCTGGGCGACATCATCGAGCGCGTGGAGATGACCAAGGGGGCCTTCTACTATCACTTCGATTCAAAGGAGGCGCTGGGCACCGCGATCATCGAGGAAGGCAGCGCGATCCTGTTCCAGGAGTTCGCCAGGATCCGGGAGTCGTCGGCACCGGCGCTCGAACGCGTCATTCACAGCAGTTTCGTCATCGTGGGCCTCCTCTCCACCGACGAGATCGCCCGCAGCAGCACCCATCTGCTGCGCGCCTTCGGCGAGTTCCACGCAGTGGCGGCTGTCACCTACTCCCGCTGGCTCGACGAGATCACCTCGCATGTCGTCGAGGCGCTCGAGGACGGCGATCTGCAAGCCCACCTGAATCCGCAGGCGGTCGCCGAGACCATTCTCGCAACGATGGTGGGCGCCGAACTCCTGTCCACGATCATGGCTTCCACTGCCGACGTGGTGGAGCGCCTCGGGCGCGTGTGGGAGATATTGCTGCCGGCCCTGGTGACCGACGAGTCGCTGAGCTACTTCACGCAGTACCTGGCTCGCGAGTCGATGCGCCAATCCGCCCCGCCCCTCGAACCCTGACTCACAGTTCGTCGACCCAAAGCTGTTCGGTCAGATCCTGGAAGGTGGCCAACGCGACCGGGTCGCTGCCGCGCCGCAGGGCCGATTTGCTCATCCTGGCCCGAAGAATCGACCCGTCGCGGTGCAGCAGTTCGACGACCAGCTCCTCGTGCGCGCGCATCACCGACACCGCGGACTCATCGGCGGGCAAAGTGTGGAAGATCTGATGGAAATGCAGTTCGCGGAGCGCGTCGGCGGAATATCCCACCATGTCCGCGAACGCCTCGTTGGCGAACACGATCGCACCGTCTTCTGCAATCGCCAACACCGGCACCGGCAGCCGGTCGAGCACCACCAAGGCCGGTAACTCCCCGAGAACAGCCGTCGGTGATTTCGCAACCTGACCGTCTCGTCGTCGCTCCACGGATCAATTATGCCGCCGCCCCGGCGTCCTCGTTCCACTATTCAGGCCGCTGCGCACATCGCTCAACGCCCCCGAACGGGCCACATAGTCAACTAGGTTTACTGTGTAGGGCGGCAAGAGACAGGGGATCGACGATGGACCTGAAGTGGTCACCGGCCGACACGGCGTTTCAGGACGAGGTGCGAAGCTTTCTCGACGAGAAGCTGACGCCGGAGCTTCGCCGCGCGGGTCGCCTCATGACCAGCGTGTACGCCGACCACGACGCGAGCATGGAATGGCAGCAGATCCTGCACGAGCGGGGTTGGGCCGCACCGGCCTGGCCGGTCGAGTACGGCGGTTGCGATTGGAGCCTGACCCAGCACTACATATTCAGCCGGGAGTCGACGCTCGCGGGTGCACCGTCGCTGTCCCCGATGGGGATCCGCATGGTCGCCCACGCTCTGATCAAATTCGGAACCGACGCGCAGAAGGATTTCTTTCTGCCACGCATCCTCACCGGCGAGGTCTTCTTCTGTCAGGGTTACTCCGAACCCGAGGCGGGATCCGATCTGGCCGCGCTGTCCATGGCGGCGGTCCTCGATGAATCGGCCGGCGACCTCATCTGCACCGGCAGCAAGATCTGGACGACGCACGCCCGCGAGGCCAATTGGATGTTCGCTCTGGTGCGCACGTCGAGAGGCCAGAAGAAACAGCAGGGCATCACGTTCGTGCTCATCGACATGTCCTCCCCCGGCATCGAGATCCGGCCTCTGGTCATGACATCCGGAGAAGAGGTACAGAACCAGGTCTTCTTCGACGAGGTGCGGGTGCCCACGACCAACGTGCTCGGCGAGATCGACGACGGGTGGACCGTCGCCAAGTACCTGCTGGAGTTCGAACGCGGCGGCGGGGCGTCGTCACCGGCGCTGCAGGTGATGGCGCAGGAGATCGCCACCGTCGCGGCCACTGAGCCGGGACCCGGCGGGGGCCGCCTGATCGACGACCCGGGCTTCGCCCGCAAGCTGGCCGACGCACGGATCCGCACCGAGGTGCTCGAGATCCTCGAGTACCGGGTGTTGGCGACGGTGGCCGAGGGTAAGAACCCCGGTGCCGCTTCGTCGATGCTCAAGGTGCTCGCGACCGAGTTGAGCCAGGCGATCACCGAACTCGCCATGGAAGCGGCCGGGCCGCGGGGCCGCGTCTACCAGCCGCACGCCACCTGCCCCGGCGGACCGATAGCCGAGTTCGAACCGCCGTCGGACGGATATCTCAGCGGTGAACCCTGGCAGGCGGTCGCACCGTTGCGCTACTTCAACGACCGGGCCGGCTCGATTTACGCCGGCAGCAACGAGATTCAGCGCAACATCCTGGCCAAAGCGGCGCTGGGACTCTGAGGGGGTTTGATATGGACTTCAACCTGAGCAAGGAACAAGAGCTGCTGCGCGACGGCTTGAACAAATTCTTGTCGAGTCGATACGAGCTCGAGAGCAGCCGCGCGGCGGCGAAGTCGGGTGCCGGTTGGCAGCCCGACATCTGGTCCGGGTTCGCCAACGAGCTCGGAATCCTCGGTGCCGCGTTGCCCGAGGACCTCGGCGGAATCGGCGGCGGGCCGGTCGAAGTGATGGTCATCGCCGAGGCACTCGGGCATGCGTTGGTCGTCGAGCCGTACGTCGACACCGTTGTCGTCTCCGGTGGCCTGCTGCGGCGTGCCGGCGGCGGACCGGCCTCGGCGCTGCTCGAACGGATCGTCGAGGGAACGGCCATCGTCGCGCTCGCGGCGAACGAGTCGGCGTCCGGCCACAATTGGGCGGACGTGACGACCAGCGCCGAGCGCGACGGTGACGAATGGGTGCTGCGCGGGTCCAAAATCGTCGTCACGAGCGCACCTCTGGCCACCCACCTTCTGATCACCGCGCGCACCACCAACGGGATCTCGCTGTTCCTCGTCGATCTCGAGTCGGCGGGAGACGCTGTCGAGGCTCACCACTACCGCACCATCGACGACCGCAGGGCATCCGACGTCACGTTCGACGGCCTTCGGCTTCCGGCCGACGCGCTGCTCGGCGACGAGGGCGCGGCGTGGCCGTCGCTGGCTCAGGCACGCGATGAAGGTGCGACCGCGGTCTGCGCCGAGGCGGTCGGGTGCATGCGGAAGGTGTTGGCCGACACCGTCGAATACGCCAAACAACGTCAGCAGTTCGGCCAGCCGATCGGCAGTTTTCAGGTGCTGGCGCACCGCATGGTCGACATGTACATGGAGGTCGAGCAGGCGGTGTCCGCCGCGTACTTGGCGGTCCTGCACCTCGAGTCCGAACCGGATGTGCGGGCCCGAGCGGTTTCGGCCGCCAAGGTCACCGTCGGTCGGGCCGCGCGGTTCATCGGACAGCAGTCCGTTCAATTGCACGGCGGTATGGGCATGACCGAGGAACTCGCGATCGGCCACTATTTCAAGCGGCTGACAGCGCTTCAGTACGAGTTCGGCACCACCGATTTCCACGTCACCCGGTACGCGGAGCTGACCAGGATCTGACCCCTGCGAGGGCATGAGGACCATTGGCCCTGTCCACACGGACCGCCGACCGCCTAACGTGGACTCGGTAACCGCCAAGGTGGCGAAGGGAGAGATCATGGCTGCCGGTCCGAGCGGAATTCTTGTTGGTGCCGACGGATCACCGGACTCGGAGGCAGCCATCAGGTGGGCCGCCCACGAAGCCCTGTTGCGGGACGAACCGGTCCGGTTGCTCCATGCGATCACCCCTGTTGTCGTGACATGGCCGGTCGCGTATCTGGAAGCCAGCTACATCGAGTCGATGGAATCCAACGGCCGCGACATCCTCGACTCGGCGCAGAAAACCGTGCAGGCCGCCGCGGGCGACAAGGAGCCGCCGGCCGTCGAAACACAGATCATGAACGCCGCCGCGCCCGCGGCGCTCGTCACCGCCTCGCGCGATGCGTACATGACCGTGTCCGGGTCGCGGGGCCTCGGTGTACTCGGCCGGGTCTTCCTCGGTTCGGTCAGCAGTGGTCTGCTGCACCACGGAAAGGGTCCCATCGCGATCGTGCGCACCGACGACGCTGCTGCCGTCGACACCAGCGCCCCCGTCCTCGTCGGCATCGACGGCTCGCCTGCGTCCGAAGAAGCCACCGAGTTGGCGTTCGACGAGGCCTCGAGGCGGAACGTGGGACTGATCGCGCTGCACGCGTGGAGCGATGCCTCATTCCCTGCCATCGGAAGCGACTGGGAACGCTACGAGGACGGCGGAGAGCGCATCCTCGCCGAGCGGCTCGCCGGTTGGCAGGAACGGTACCCGGATGTGCAGGTGCAGCGCCGTATCGTCAGTGACGACCCCGCACGACGGCTGGTCGAGGCGTCCGGCGATGCCCAGCTCGTCGTTGTCGGCAGCCGGGGCCGGGGCGGGTTCTCGAGCCTTGTGCTCGGCTCGGTCGCGGCGAAGGTGGCGCAGGCGGCGAAGGCGCCGGTGATCGTCGTCCGGCCGCGGTGAACTAGCCCGCGGTGGCAGCCGCGTCGAGTTGAAGCTGCACGTAGGCGGTGACGACCTCGGTCAACGCCCGCAGCTCACGACCGACGTCGACTGGTTCCTCGACCGCCATCTTGGCCACCATCGCTCCCATCAGCGTGGTCCAGATCAGGTTGCCCACCGCGTCGGCGTGTCTGCGGTCAAGACCCTCGGCGACGAAACGGCCGAGCCGGGTCAGTGTCGAGAACAGCTCCGCCAGGTGACGCTGCTGGGCATCGGCGCGCCCGGTCCGGGTGGCGATCAAGATTTCCAGCGCCGCAATGGATGTCGGGCTCAGGAAGGCGTCGGCAACGGCGTTGATCACCAGTTCGGTGCGCGCGCGTCCGTGGTGCTCCCCCAGCGCGGCCTGCACGTCGTGCAGGCAGGCCACCAGTTGCCCGAAGCCTTCGTCGACGACGGCCATCAACAACCCGTCCCGGTCACCGAAGTGGTACTGGACGACCCCCCACGTCACGCCCGCGCGTTCGGTGATGTGTTTGGCGCTCGCCGCGGCGAACCCCTCTTCGAGGACGCAGCGCACCGTCTCGTCGATGACCATCGCGCGAGTCCGGTCCGCGCGCACCTGCTTTCCGTTGGGAGGGCGGCGCGGCGCGACACTGACGGTCGGAGGCATTACTACCTCTTGAAGCGGCCGGCGAAGCCGCGCAGCGGCAGGTCGGCGCTGGTGATCAACCCCGGCGGCGCGGCCACCACCGACCGGATCGCGTGCAGCGCAGGCATTCCCGTGACCGTCATCCCGATGGAGGCGAAGGCCTCGGGATTCGACAGGTCCACGCCGGGCTTCGGAAAGATCATGTGCTTGTTGTACACGCACGGGTCACCCTTGATCTGGGTGATGTAACAGCCTTTGATGTCCCAGTGCGGATCGGTGTGCGGTGTCATCTGCCATTCCAGATGTGTCTCCACCCGCGGGACGCCATCGACCATGCCCTGGTACTTGATGTAGTTTCCGCCCAGTGAGCCCTTCGGCAGCTGATACCAGCCGAGGTCCACATCCTTTGTGCAGGCGCCCAATTCGTAGCTGAACTTGACCTCGTCGAGCTTCAGATCGAAGCAGTCGGCCATCATCAACACGCTGTCGGCGAACACCCGGGTGTACTTCTCCAGTTTGCCCGGAATCTCGGGATCGTCGACGGGCTGGCCGTAGCCGACCTCGATCCAGGTGTCCTTCGAGTGATGGCACGACACATCGACGGACTCGATCGTGGTGACGTTCTCGATTTCGGCGACGTCGGCCGAACACACCACGCCCAGAATCTGGTTGAGGCCGGGGTTCATGCCGGTGCCGTAGAACGTGGAACCACCTTTGCGACACGCTTCCTCGAGGAGCTGGGAGACGGGCTTACCAGAGGCATGCGGATGGTTGGTGTCGCGGTGCCAGCCGGTGATCCAGTCGGCCGTGGTGACGATGTTGATGCCCGCCTCGAGGACCTGGACGTAGAGGTCCTCATCGGGGAACACGCCGTGGAACGTCAGGACATCGGGTTCGGCGGCGACGATCTCCTTGATGGTGCCGGTCGCACGGACTCCGACCGGGCCGATGCCGACGATCTCACCGGCATCCCGGCCGACCTTTTCCGGTGTGTAGCAATGCAATCCGACGAGTTCGAGGTCCGGATGCTCCCCGATTCGCTTGATCATCTCGGTCCCGAGGTTTCCGGTGGCAACCTGGAAGACACGTGTCGGGCGGGCGGGGTGTGCGGTCATCGGGTCCGACCTTTCTCAGACGACGTTGTGGCGCGGGATGTTTCGAGGTCTGCGGCATTGCCACCGCGGCCGTCGGGATAGAACTGGGTCGCCCACTTGCGTAACGCGGTGAAACCCTCGTACTCGGCCGTCGCCAGCGCGGGCGGGTCGGAATAGCGCTGGTGCGACCAGATGTCCACGTCCTGGGTGAACTGGCGGATGACTTCGGCGCCGAACTCGGTGGCCTTGGCCTCGGCCCGTTGGTCGTCGCGGCCGGGCGTGCGGCCGATGTAGACCATGAACCGGACATCCGACGTTCGGTCGTCCACCGGGGTGATCGCCGAGATCGTCCGGTTGTCCACCATGCCCCAACTCTTCGTCACCGCGATGCCGAGCCCCCCGTTGATGGCTTCCACACCGCTTCGGACGTCCTCGATCGACTGGGTCTCGTCGCCTTCGAAGGTGATGGTGAAATCGACATACGACCATGGCTCGGCGAAGTCGTGGCGGGTGAAGACCGGGACGATCGGTGTCTTGTGCACGAACTTGAAATGAGCGAAATCGACGCCGTTCTCCAGAACGTACTGAGGATGCAGTTCCAGGCCCTCGCGGAACAGGGTCATCGGCGGGTAATAGTCGGCGGCGGTGCGGGTGTCGCCGAAGCTGCCGAAGATGTCCGGCGCCTCGAAATGAGGTGCGCGTCCGTCGATGTCGTGCCAGATGTAGATCGAGTCGTTCCGTTCGGCGACGGGGTAACTGCGGATCCGTCGGCCACGGTTCGGCCGGTCCTGGTACGGGATACAGACGTTGCGGCCGTCGGAGTTCCACTGCCAGCCGTGGAACGGGCACTCGATCACATCGCCCTCGACGTGTCCGCCGTAGCCCAGATGGGCGCCGAGGTGCTCACAGTAAGCGTCCATCACCACCGCCTGGCCGGACGACGTTCGCCACGCGATCATCTCGCGGTCGAAGTACTTCATCCGCCGGACGTCGCCGGGCTTGAGTTCTGCCGACCACGCGACCTGGAACCATCCGGTCGGCTTCATCGACAGGGGTGGCTTGGCCATCGACGTCCTCTCGGGCTGCGCTGCCACTGGGTCTCGGTCCGACAAATGATAGAGCACTCAATGTAAAAATGGCCAGGGTGCTCTGGCCGGTGCGCACGCGTCACCGCAGAATGGCCAGGTGACCAACCGAATCCAGGAGCTTCTCGGCGTCGACTACCCCGTCGTGCAGGCGCCCATGACCTACATCGCGCGCGCCGAACTCGCCGCGGCGGTCTCCGAGGCCGGTGGCCTGGGCATGATCGAGACGTTGACCGAAGACGGCCGCGCCGACCTGTACCGGGTGCGCGACCTCACCGACAAGCCGGTCGCCGCCAACCTGATGATCCAGGGCTGGAAGGCCGACCCCTCGATCGTCGACACCTTGACGACGGCCGGGGTGAGGCACGTCTTCACGTCGGCAGGTGATCCCGCCTTGTTCACCGCACGCCTGCACGACGTCGGCATGACGGTCGTGCACGTCGTCGGATCCCTGAGGGGCGCACGCAAGGCGGCCGATGCCGGCGTCGACGCGTTGGTGGTCGAGGGCGTCGAAGGCGGCGGGTTCAAATCGCTGCTGGGCGCCTCGACGATGGTGTTGCTTCCGTTGGTCGCCGAGAGCGTCGACCTGCCGATCATCGCGGCGGGTGGCATGTGCGACGCCCGGTCGGCGGCCGCGGCGCTGGTCCTCGGGGCCGAGGGCGTCCAGATGGGGACGCGGATGCTGGCCAGCCTCGAGTCGGCCGTGCACGCGAATTTCAAGGACGCGATCGTGACGGCCGACGACTCCGGCACCGTGCTTCTCGACGTCCCCGGCAACCCGACGATGCGCGTCCTGCGCACCGGGCTGGCCGCGCGGGTCGCGGCTCACGACCCGGGCGCACGCCTGCTGGGCAAGATCACCGAGTTGTACTTCGACGGCGATATGAACGCCAGTGTGGCCAACACCGGTCAGGTCTCGTCCCGCATCTCCGAGCTGCTGCCGGTCGCCGACATCGTGCGGCGCACATGGACCGAGATCGATGCGGCGTTGACCGACGCCAAATCGAGGATGTAGCCGGTGGGCTAGGCGACGTGTTCGTGGCTGCGCGCCATGCGATCCGCTTCCGGACACACCGCGCGTTTGGTGCGCGGCCCACGGGCGCGCTGACGTAGCGCGACCATGGAACCCGAGCGGACGACGCCCAACGGGCCCGGCCCCGCGAACCGCGCGATACCGGAGGCCCGCAAGGCGACAGCGGCCTTCGCCTGCCGGTAGCCGACACGTATGCCCGCCGCGGCGACGATGAGCAAGGCGCCGACGCCCGGCAGTGCCATGGCAGCCAGAGCCGTCAGCGATGCCGGCACCAGCACCGCCTCGATGACGTGCTCGAAGATGGACTTCGCACTGGCAGGCGCGGCGGCGGTGCTCAGCGGAACCGTTCCCGAGACCGACAGCGGCTGGACGGCGCCGCTGGTGGGAACCGAGTTCTGCACCGGACGCGGAGCCATCGTCCCGAACAGCGAGCCGCTGTCCGCGGGGGCCACGGGATGCGTGGCTTCGCCCGGATGAGGCCCGACCAGGGTCCCGCCGGTCGGGGCGTTCACCTTCCGGGCGTCCAGGGTGCCGCTTCCACCGATCAACGACTGGGGCGGACCGGCCGAGGCGGGGATGCCCAGCATGGCGTAGAAGTCCGACGGCACCCGGGTGACTGCACCGGCCACCGTCGTCAGCATGGTCTGCAGCGAGGCGATCGCGTCTCGGACCGGCGTCTTCGATGTCTGCAACGCGGCAAGCGACTCCGACCACGTCACCATCGCGCCGTTGATCGTGACGAACGCGTTGGTCAGCGGATCGGCCTTGGCTTCCGGCGTCGCAGGGGCGTCGACCTCAACGGCGGGCGTCGCCCCCGTCTGCGGGGTCGGCGACGCGGCGTCGTCTGCGGCGGAGTTCGAGCCGGATTGGTTTCCCGAGCCGTCGGCGGGCACCGTCGGCACCGACTCCTCGGCAGCGGGGTCGGTGTCCGTCGCCAGTTCCTGCGTTCCGGGCGCGGTTCCGTCCTCGGTCGTCTGCGTCTCGACGCCGAGCTCGGTGCCCTGGGACCCGGCGGGCGTGGTCTTGGCGTCGTCGGCGGGTCCGGCCTCGGACTCGTCCGCGGTCAGCTCGGTGTCCTCCGACTTCGACCCCGTCTTCGCGGTGGTGTCGACGCCGCCGCGCACGATGGTCGTCGGGCGGTTGAATCCGTTTTGCCGCGAGGGGGAAAGCCGAGAGAAGTCGGGAATGCGAAGCCGGAAGCGCCGGTCGATCTTCGGAGTGGTGTTGGCCGCGGTGCCGGTGGTCGCGCCCGAAGTCTCCGAACCGTCGGTGCCGGTGGTGGTTCCCTGGCTGGCCCCGGTCGAGCCGCTCGTTCCCGCGCTACCTGAGTCGTCAGCACTGGCGATGGCGCCACCGGCCCCGAACAGCAATCCGGTAGCGAGTACACACACACCCGCCGTGAGGCGCAAAGGTGACGTGGGAATGATCGCCTCCATTCGAAAAGAGAACCCTCGTCGAGAGAGGGTTTGAAAGACGATTGTTACACAGAAATAGCCCCGCAATACAGAGCTATTGATGACGTTTACGAGCGGGTCGCTGCAAATCTTTGCCGACCGAAGAACCATCGCGAATGGCGGCTCAAGATCAAAGTCCCCGCGACCGGTTCTGAAGTCGACGTCGCGAATGGCGGCACCAGATTCCCGGGGTAGACGAGCTCAGCCTCTCCGGACGCCATCGCGGCAGGTCGAGGTAGGCGACCGGGTCGCCGTGACACCGCGAGGACCGAGTCGGAGGCCCGATTGGGCAGACCCGTCCCGCGATGGCGAAATTAAACCGGCGGAACTTTGATCTTGGTGGCCAATTGGTAGCCGGGGAAACGGTCCGCTGGGGCGAGGACACGTGGTTTTAAGCGGACAGTCTAAACAGCCCCGCCGCGGACGAGCGCTGACAGACTGTCCACGAACCGGTGGCAGGTGACGGGCACCGCTCTCGAGCGAGTCCCGGGAAAGGCGGAACGCTGATGACGGTGAGCGCCGACGAAGGCGTGCAAGACAGCCGAAACAGCGCCGTCGACGAGGGTGCCGTGCATTACGACCCCTACGACGCCGATCTCAACTTCGACCCCTACCCGATGTTCTCGCGGATCCGCGAGCACGCGCCGCTCTATTACAACGCCGAGCACGACTTCTATGCGCTGAGCCGCTACGCCGACGTCGACGCGGCGCTGCTCGACCACGAGTCGTTCAGCTCGGCGCGCGGCGCGGTGCTGGAGATCATCAAGGCCGGCCTGGACATCCCACCCGGCACGCTGATCTTCGAGGATCCGCCGATCCACAACATCCACCGCAAGCTGTTGTCGCGGATCTTCACCCCCAGGAAGGTCAACGCGCTCGAACCGAAGATCCGTCAGTTCACCGCCCGTTGCCTGGACCCCTTGGTCGGTGCCGGCCGCTTCGACTTCGTCAAGGATCTCGGAGCTCAGATGCCCATGCGCGTGATCGGCATGCTGCTGGGCATCCCGGAGGCCGACCAGGAATATGTGATCGAACACGGCGAGTCGACGATCCGCACCGAACGGGGTGGAAAGATGACCGACAACCCCGACGGCCCCATCGCCACCGGGCAGGTCTTCGCCGATTACATCGACTGGCGGGCACGACATCCCGGCGACGACATCATGACCGAACTGTTGAACGCCGAGTTCGTCGACGAGACCGGCACGCTGCGGCGGCTGGGCCGCGAGGAGCTCCTGCTCTACCTGCAGGTGATCGCGACGGCAGGCAGCGAGACCACCACCCGGCTGATCGGTTGGGCCGGCAAGCTGCTGTCCGATCACCCCGAGCAGCGGCGCGCGCTGGTGGCCGACCGGTCACTGCTTCCCGCTGCCGTCGAGGAGGTCGTGCGCTTCGAGCCGCCCGCCCCGCATGTCTGCCGGTATGTCAGCCGCGACGTGACGTACTACGGCCAGACGGTGCCCGAGGGCAGCGCGATGATGTTGATCGTCGGTGCGGCCAACCGTGACCCGCGACGCTTCGGTGCAGACAGCGAGCAGTTCAATGTCCATCGGCGGCCACGTCAGCACCTCGGCTTCGGGGTGGGCACGCATTTCTGCCTCGGCAACGCGCTCGCACGACTGGAAGGACGCATCGCGCTGGACGAGATCATTCAACGATTCCCGGACTGGCACGTCGACCTCGCCGATGCCGAGCTCAGCCCGACATCCACCGTGCGTGGATGGGAGTCGATGCCGGCTGTGGTGGACTGACGGACGAGCGATACGCACGAGATCAGATCTTCGCCCTGACGAATTCGATTGCGTCGGAGGCGTTCAGCTGCCCGGCTACGCGGGCCGCCTATCGAGTAACACACAGTGGAGGAAGCCAACATGCCAGAGTACGACTACGAAGAGATGAAGCGTGAAGCCGAGCAGCACATCCGATTCGAGAAGGACCGGAAGAACCGAATCGCCTACATCACGTTCAACCGGCCCGAGGCGCAGAACTCGACGACGATGGGCATGCGTCAGCTCTACGCCGACATGATCCACAAGTGCAATGTCGACGACGATGTCAAGGTCGTCGTGATTCGCGGCGAGGGCGAGGATTTCGGCAGTGGTGGCGATCTTCCCGAACAGCGGGGCATGCTCGAGAACCCGGGCATGCCGCTGCTGCACGAACTTGCGATCAACGACGATGACGTCAAGTACCCGCCCGGCGGCTCGTATCGGTACCTGTCGACGGTCACCGACTTCTATGCCAAGGCACGTGCCGGCAACCGCCCGCTGCAGGAACTTCGCAAGGTCAGCATCATCGAAGCGAAGGGGTATTGCTACGGCTGGCACTTCTATCAGGCGGGCGACGCCGATCTGGTGGTCTCCTCCGACGATGCGCTCTTCGGCCATCCGGCGTTCCGTTATGTCGGATGGGGCCCGCGGTTGTGGTGGTGGGCCGAAACGATGGGTCTGCGCAAGTTCTCCGAGATGTTGTTCACCGGTAGGCCGTTCAGCGCCAAAGAGATGTACGAGTGCGGCTTCCTCAACAGCGTCGTGCCCAGGGATCAGCTCGAAGCCGAGACCGAGAAGTATGCGCTCGCCTGCTCGAAGTCGCGCCCGACCGACACCGTCGCGGTTCAGAAGACCTTCCTCGAGCTCTACAAGCAGCATAAGGGCGAGTACTTCGGCAGCCTGTTGACCGGCATGGTCGAGGGCATGCTGCCGATGATCCAGAACGACCAGCGCAACGACGTTGATCTCACCGAGGGCACGTTCGAGAAGGGGCTCAACAACGTGGTCAAGGACAACGACATGAACTTCCCACCGGAGTGGCGGCTGAGCCGATCGGGACGCAACAAGCCCTGACCGGCATGTCGGCGCTGACCGGCTTCCGGATCGTCGAGGTGGCCGAGCGGGTCGCCGGCGAGTATTGCGGCAAGCTACTCGCCGATCTGGGCGCCGATGTCATCAAAGTCGAACGGCCCGGGTGGGGCAGTCCCACCCGGGCCATGGCGCCCCTGGTCGGCGGTGAGGACGATGCGGAACGCAGCGCGTTGTTCGCCTACCTCAACACCAACAAGCGATCGGTCGAATTCGATACTGCCGCAACGCACGAACTGATCGCCACCGCCGACGCGGTGATCGACGACCACGGCGCGACCTGGGCCGCCGAGCACGGATTGACGGCGGCCGAGGTCGCCCGTCGCCATCCCCACGTGGTGTGCTGCGCCGTCACGCCGTTCGGGCGGACCGCATCGTCGACGCTCGACAACGCGCTGAGCCTGAACGTCTTTCATGCCAGCGGATGGGGCTACCATACTCCCAGCCACGCCGACCCGGATCGGCCACCGCTGAAGGGACCCGGCCGGTTTCTCGCCGACTACGAGGGCGCGCTCGATGCCGCCCTGTGTGTGATGTCGGCGCTGTTCGACCGGATGCACACCGGCCGGGGCGAATACATCGACGTCTCGCAGCAGGCCGTCCTGGTTTCGCGGACCGATTGCATCCTGGGGCGGTTCGTCACCGGGGAGATCACGCCGCAGAACCGCCGCGACGACTACGACCAGGCCGGACCCGCGACGTTCTTCGCCTCGCGAGACGGCTTCGTCTATCTCTACATGACCAACCGCGCGCACTGGCTGGGCCTCAAAACGCTGATGGGGACGCCGGCGTGGCTCGACGAATTCGACGACGACTGGCTGGAATTCGGTGTGACATCCCAACGAGTCGCCGACTTCCGCCGCGGCTTCGCCGACTGGATGCGCGACCGAACCGGCGAGGACACCGCCGAAGAGGCGCAGCGACTCGGCGTGCCCTTGGTGCCGGTCAACGGTGCGGCCGAACTCCTGCGCTCACCGCAGTACCGGCACCGCGAATTCTTCTGCGACGTCACCCACCCCGTGCTGGGCACGAGCGCCTATCCCACGGCGGGTTACCGGCTGAGCGCGACGCCGGCCGGGATCGTTCGACCGGCACCCCGGCTCGGCCACCACACCGCCGAGGTACTGGCCGAACTTTCAAGCCCGCGCACCCCGCCCGCGGTGCGCAACCCTCAACTCAGGACCCCGAACGATTCGCGGGGTGGTCCGCTGCAAGGTGTACGCGTCGTCGAGCTGACCAAGGTGTGGGCGGGCCCCTATGCCGGCAAGTTGCTGGCCTTCCTGGGCGCCGAGGTGATCAAGGTCGAGTGCTCGGCCACTCCCGAGGAGATGCGCGCCTACGGCGGCACCGACGTCAACCACGCCCCCTATTTCCTGAGCATCAACCCCGAGATCCTCAGCGTCGACCTCGACATCAAGACACCCCGTGGCCGGGATGACCTGTTGGCGTTGATCTCTGACAGCGACATCGTGCTCAACAACCTGAGGCCCGACGCCATGGAACGTCAAGGGCTCGGCTACCAGGCCCTGACCGAACTCAAATCCGACATCATCTCGGTATCCATCAAGATGTGGGGTAACGACGGGCCGCTGGGCCATCAGACCGGCTACGCGCCGTGTTTCGCCGCCCTGGCGGGCCTCGCCTCGCTGGTCGGCTATCCGGACGGCCCTCCGCTCGGGGCGAGCATGCGCTACGGCGACTCCACCGTCGGTGCTGCCGCGGCGTTGGCCGCCGTGGCGGCGCTACTGCACCGCGAGCGCACCGGGCAGGGACAATTCGTCGACGTCTCCGCCGTCGAGGTGCTCTCGTCGATGGTCGGCGACTGCCTGCTCGAGCAGAACCTGACCGGCAGGGTGCTGGCACCGGACGGTAACCGCCACCCCGACCTGGCACCGCACGGCTGCTATCCCTGCGTCGGCGCCGACTGGGTCGCCATCGCCGTCGCCGACGACGATGCCTGGCAACGGCTGTGCGGCGAACTGGGGGCCGACGAGCTCGCCGCCCGGTATCCGACGATGGCCGCGCGGCAGCAGGCCGCCGAGACCCTGGATGCCGAACTGAGCGCGTTGACCCGCCTACGGGACGCGGCCAGCCTGGCCCGGCGGTTGCGGTCCGCCGGGGTGCCCGCGACCAAGAGCGCGACGGCCACCGAGGTGATCAGCGATGAATTGCTCTGGGACCGCGGCACGTATCGCTTCGTGTCGGATCGCGTCGAGGGACAGCGACCGGTGCTGGGCCCGTCGTGGGTGATGACCCGTCCCGCACGCATCGAACGCGGTGCACCGAACTTGGGAGAGCACGACGACTACGTGCTCGGGGGCATCCTCGGTCAGACGGGAGGGACGGGCGCATGACCGCCTTGGCCGGAACGGTGGCGCTGGTGACCGGCGCCAGCAGCGGTATCGGCGCGGCCACCGCGCGCGCACTGGCCACCGAGGGCGCCTCGGTCGCGTTGGTGGCGCGGCGACGCGACCGGCTGAACGCGCTCGCAGACCAGATAGCAGCAGCCGGCGGCAGGGCACTGGTGGTGCCCGCTGATGTGACCGACGCCGAACAGGTGGCGGCCGCGGTGGCGACGACCGTCGACGAGTGGGGGCGCCTCGACACGTTGATCAACAACGCCGGCTTGCTGCGGATGGGTGTGGCTGCCGAAGCGCCGCTGGCCGACTGGGATGCTCTGGTGTCGGTCAACATTCAAGGCGTGCTCTACGCCGCGCGTGCGGCACTCCCCCATCTGATCGCTGCGGCAGCCGATTCCCCGCGGGGCGTTGCCGATATGGTCACGATCAGCTCGACGGGCGGGCGGGTGGCCCGGGCGGGAACCGCCGTCTATTCGCTGACCAAATTCGGCGTCAACGCATTCAGTGAGGGCATCCGTCAGGAACTCATCGGCCACCGGGTCCGCGTGGGGATCGTGGAACCGGGCACGGTCGAGACCGAGATCTTCGATCACCTTGACCCGCAGGCGCTCACGGCTCAGCAGGCCAGGACGGCCGGGATGGTCAAGCTGAGTCCCGAGGACGTCGCGGACGCGGTGACGTACATGGTCACACGCGACCGGCGCGTCGCGGTCAACGAAATCCTCGTGCGCGCGGCGGAACAGACATGGTGAAGATCGACCGGGTGCGCGGTGACGCGACCGGCCTCGCGTTCCCCGCCCACCCCGGCGCGCTGCGCGACGGCGGACCGGACTTCCTCACCCAGGCGTTCCGCGCCTACGGTGCGCTGTCGGACGACAACGAAGTGGTCGCCATCGAGCGCCTCGACGAGGTGTCGGGTGGCAGCACCGGATGCAAGGCCGTGCTGACCGTGCGTTACGCGCGCGAGCATCCCGACGCGCGCACCGACCTGTTCGTGAAGTTCTCCCGCGACTTCGACGATCCGGTGCGCGACATCGGGCGTACCCAGATGGAATCCGAGACCCGGTTCGCGGCGCTCACGCGCGCTGCGGCGTTTCCGATCGCCGTGCCGGCCACGATGTTCGCCGACTTCCACCGCGAAACCGGCACGGGGCTGATGATCAGCGAGCGCATCGCGTTCGGCACCGGCGCGGTCGAACCGCAGTACCACAAGTGTCTCGACTACGAGATGCCCGACCAGGTTACGCATTACCGCGCGCTGTTGACCGCCCTGGCGCGGCTGGCGGGAACCGAGCGGTCGGGTCGGTTGCCCGCCGATCTGCTTGCGCAATTCCCGGTGGATTTACGGGCGGCGACGGTGGGAGAGCCGCCGGTGTACAGCGCCGATCAACTCGACCGCCGGCTGCGCCGGCTCGTCGAGTTCGTCGGGCATCACGAGGGTCTGTTCCCCGCCAACGTGCGCTCGCCGTCGTTCCTGTCTCAAATGACTGGGGAGGCGTCGGAGTTGCTGCAGCGCGAGGCGGACGTGTTCGGGGTCCTGAGCGCCGACGCCGACCATCTGGCGCTGTGCCACTGGAACGCCAACGTCGACAACGCCTGGTTCTGGCGCGACGACGGTGAACTGCGCTGCGGACTGATGGACTGGGGCTGCGTCAGTCGGATGAACGTGGCGATGGCGGTGTGGGGATCCCTGTCGGGAGCCGAAACCTCGCTGTGGGACCACCATCTCGACGAGCTGCTCGAGATGTTCTGCAAGGAGGTGCTCGCGAGCGGTGGACCAGCGCTGGACCCGGCTGCGGTGGAGCGCAACCTGGTCTTGTACGCGACGCTGATGGGCGTCACGTGGCTGCTCGACGTGCCGGCGCTGATCCGCAAGCGGCTGCCCGATGCCGGGCCGCACACCACGCGCACCGACCCGCGAATCAAGTCCGACGAAAGCGTGCGCGCGCCGTTGCAGATGCTGAGCAACGTGCTGAACTTGTGGCAGACACGTGGTGGTGCAGCGAAATTGGCTGAGCGCTAACGCATCAGCGCGCGCACCTGCTCACGGGCGAAGAACTCCTGGTTCTCGCCCCACCCCTGCTTGCCGTCCCATCGCCAGTCGGTCAGCGTCCAGAACGTCATCCGTCCCGGCCAGCCGAGCCACCGCAGCGCGGTGCGCACATCTCCTTCGGCGTGCAGGGTACGGCCGCGGTCGTCTTCGGCGTCGAGCACAACCCGCGCGGGAGCACCTGCGCGGCGCTCGAGCACTCGACGCTCGCCCGTGACGAGTTCGGCCACCGCACCGTCGCGCAGCAGATACCCACCGATCACGCGGTCGACACCGGAGCGGGTCGACATCGTGATGGCATGCCAGCTCGACCGGGCATCGGCGATGGCCCACAGGTAGTCACCGGAGCGGCGCGCACCCGGGCGGTGCGGACCCCAGGTGCGGTCGCGCATCGAAAAGCAGTCGATGTCGAAGCGCTCGCCGTTCAGCGTCGCGGTGCCCCGCATGCGGCCCGGCTGGTCGAAGTGGCAGTGCTGCGGGGACGCCTCGCCGAGGACATGCGGCGCCATCAGCGACGTCCACTCCAGGTCGAGGTCGAGTCCCAACTCCGAATAGGCCAACCGGTAGCGATGCATCGGTTCGATCACGGCGTGACGCAACGAGTTCGGGAGCCGGAAGTCAGTGAAATCCAGTGGACCCGTGGGCGGTTGGATCCAGCGCCAGTCGTAGAACAGGCAGTCGTAGGTCTGCTCGCCGGTGGGTCCCACAGCGCGGGCCCGCCTCCGCTGGTCCCGGTGCGGACGTCGTGGTAGTAGTACACGAACCCGTTGATGTCGCGTTCGGGGACCGCGAAGTTGAACCACCCGCTCTCGTTCCAGTCCGGTTCGTCGGTTGCCGGGTGGAAGACCTCGTCGGCCGCGGTGATCGCGTGAGTTGTCACGGTGCTCGATCCGGGTAGGTCACGGCGGTCAGTTTCTCGGACAGCTGCCACAACCCCTGGCGTTCGTCGGCGCGGTGCACGGCTGCCGGCACCTTCGCGAAACCGACGCCGCCACCGGCGGTCTCATAGAAGCCGCGGGGACCGTAGTAGGCGCCGCCCTCGGCGTCAGCAGATGTCGCCGCGTAGAGCGTCGGCTTGATGCCTTCGTCGACGTCGAGCCACATGAACGGCAGCAGGCGCCAGGTGGCCCTCGTGAGCCGGGCGTTCAACGTGGGCTTGTCCCGACCGTAGGAGGCACCGCTGAGCAGGTTGGTCTTGGTCAGGCCGGGGTGTGCGGCGTTCGACATCACACCCCATCCGTGCGCGCGGCTACGGTGATCGAGCTCCCGGGCGAACATCAGCTGCGCCAGCTTCGCCATCCCGTACGAGCGCATGGGCCGGTATCCGCGCTCGGCGTTGGGGTCGTCGAAGGTCAACCCGCGCTGCGTGGCGGCGATGCTGCTCACGGTGACCACCCGCGCAGCTGCGGAGGCCCGCAGCAGCGGCAACAGGTGGCAGGTCAGGGCGAAGTGGCCGAGATAATTCGCGCCGAACTGCAATTCGAAGCCGTCCTCGGTCGCCTGCCGTTGCGGCGGCGTCATCACCCCGGCGTTGTTGACGAGGATGTCGATCGGACGGCCTTCGACGGTCAGTTGTTCCCCCAGCGCTGCAACGCTTTTCAGAGATGCCAGATCGAGCTGGGCGATGCGCGTCCTGGCCTGCGGGACGGCCTGGCGAATCTGGGCGATCGCGGCCTCGCCCTTGGCCTGGTTGCGGACCGCCAGGATCACCTCGGCGCCTGCCGCCGAGAGCTCCCGCGCCAGCCCGAATCCGAGACCGCTGTTGGCGCCGGTGACCACGGCGAGGCGGCCCGACAGATCGGGCACGTGCAGTTCGAGCGCGCCGCTCACCGCGAGTTCCTCGAAGCGGTCCGGCGGACGGGAGCCTGCCACAGACCGGTGATCGCGTCGGTGAGTCCCTCGGCGGCCTGCTTCCAGGGCGACCGCGCGAGCCGACCATGGTGCGCCAGCGCGCCCTCGTGTTCGGCGCAGGTGTGCATCAGCAGGTTGCGCGCCATCACGATCCGCTCGAAGCGGACTCGCTTGGGCAGTTCGGCGAGGCATCCCGTGATGCCGTCGATCACCTGGACCAGCTGCGGCGACGACAGGGCGTCCTTGGTGACGACGTCGCGGTAGGTCGGATCGGCCATGGCCTGCGCGGCGAACCGCGCGTACCAACTCGGGTTGCCGAGCTGGTCGAGGTGTTCGGTCAGTGGCCGCACCAGGCAGTCGACCCAGTCCCGCAGATCGGCGGACGAGCCCACATCGGCCAGCATTCTGGCGCGAAACTGTTCGATCGGCACCCGGTGCTTGCTCTCGATCGCGCGCAGCAGGTCGGTGCGGGTACCGAAGTGATAGCAGACCGCGGCGTTGTTGCCCTGCGAAGCCGCCTCGCTGATCTGGCGGTTGGACACGGCGTGCATACCCCGTTCGGCGAAGAGGCGCTCGGCGGCCGCGAGCAGTACTTCGCGCGTTCCCTCGGATCGGTGTCCACTCAAGGGCCGGGCTGCGGTCACCGACTCAGTGAACACTGCCTCCACAGTTAAATCAAGCGATTGATTTACGTCGTTGACGGCGTTGCCGGCGTCGGCACGTTGTGAAGTTCGCGAGATGTACCGGAGGGTCGCGGGATGCCCGCTACCACGACCCTGACGTACAGTTCGCGAGTTCGTCATGGTGCTTGCCCGCGCCCCGTCGCCGCACGACGATAAGACGGTGGCGGCGTCAGCGCGTGTTCTCGTGGCCGGGTCCGGGTTCGCCGGACTGTGGGCCGCGCTCGGCGCCGCGCGCAGACTCGACGAACTCGGCGTCGACACCGTCGACGTCACCGTCGTGAGCCCCAAGCCGTATCACGACATCCGGGTGCGCAACTACGAAGCCGACCTCACACCGTGCCGAATCCCGCTGTCGCAGTTGCTCGATCCCGTCGGAGTCGGCTACCTAGCCGCCGAGGTGACCACAATCGACCCGGCCGCCGCGACGGTGAGCACCGCCGACGGAGCGACATTGAGTTACGACCGCCTGGTGCTGGCGGCGGGCAGTCGCGTCGTCACACCCGACATCCCCGGTCTGGCGCAGTTCGGGTTCGACGTCGACACCTACGACGCCGCGCAGAACCTGCAGAGACACCTTCGCTCGCTGCGGGCCGGCGACCCGGCATCGGCGACGGCCGTCGTGGTCGGCGCGGGCCTCACGGGCATCGAAACGGCCAGCGAGTTGCCCGCGAGGCTGGCGGACGCTATCGGTCCGCGATCGACACCGCGGGTGGTGCTCGTCGACCGGAATGCGCGCGTCGGCTCCGATATGGGCGATTCGGCGCGCCTGGTCATCGAGAAAGCGTTGCGCGACAACGGTATCGAGGTGCTCACCGGGGCAGGCGTCACCGCGGTCGGCGAGCGCAGCGTCACGCTGTCGACCGGTGAGGTGATCGACACCGCCACCGTCGTCTGGTGCGCCGGTATGCGTGCCCATCCGCTGGCCGGTCAGCTGGGCGTGCCGTTGGACCGGTTCGGCCGCGTTGCAGTCGACGACTGTCTACGGGTGCAGGGCGTGCGTGGTGTGTTCGCCGCGGGTGACGTGGCCGCCGCGCGGATGGACGACGAGCACATGTCGGTGATGTCGTGTCAACACGGCCGGCCGATGGGCCGGTACGCGGGCTACAACGTGATCGGCGACCTGTTGGGCCTGCCCATGAGGACGCTGCGGATTCCGTGGTACGTCACGGTGCTCGACCTCGGCCCGGCCGGTGCGGTGTACACCGAGGGCTGGGACCGTCGCGTGGTGAGCACCGGCGCGGCCGCCAAGGCGACGAAGCGGATCATCAACGGCGAGCGGATCTATCCCCCGCTGAGCGGCGACCGTGCGGCACTGCTCGCCGCGGCGGCACCGGAACTCCAGACGGCGCCCGCACACGAGCGGTGATCACTTACCGTTTCGCTCACGATGTTTGCAGCCCGGCCAGCAGCACGGGCGACGCTTACCCTCTTCGAGTTCCTCCTGCGTACGCCGGATTCGGCGTTCGCGGGTCTTCTCCTGCTTGGCGTCCTCGACCCAGCAGATGAACTCGTTGCGCGCCAGCGGGGTGATGTCGTTCCAGGCCGCGAGCGCGGTGTCGTTGGCGAGCAATGCCTTACGCAGATCGGTCGGCAGCTTGTGCACCACGCCGCCGGACACTCGCGAGCTTCCCATGCGCGCAGGATAGACGGCGAGAAGGCAGACTGGCCGCATGCGGTCGGGTTTGACCATCGGAGAGTTCGCCACGGTGACGCACCTGAGCGTGCGGACGCTGCGCCGCTACCACCAGGCCAAACTGCTCGAGCCGGACTCCGTCGATCCGTTCACGGGGTACCGCTATTACTCCGCCGACCAGATACCGACCGCCCAGGTGATCCACCGGCTGCGCCAACTCGACGTGCCGCTCGCCGAGGTCCGTACCATCCTCGACACCCAGGATCCGCAGCGGCGTGCCGAGGTGATCGCCGGTCACGTGCGGCGCCTGGAAGCCGAGCTGGATCGGACGCGCGCGGCCGTGGCGTCGCTACATCGATTGTTGAACCCGGAGCCGGCCGATCTCGATGTCGAGTTGCGGTCGGTTCCCGCCCGGCGGGTCGCCGCGATCACCGGTCTGGTGCGGCTCGTCGATTCGCTGACGTGGTACGACAAGGCGATGGCCGAACTGGATGCCGCGTTCCCCGAAGCCGAGCGCACCGGACCGCCCGGCGGGCGGTACGCCAACGAACTGTTCACCCAGTCCGTCGGGGCGATGACGGTCTTCCGGCCGGTGCGCTCCCCGCAGGCGTCCGGCCGCATCGAGGTCGTGGAGCTTCCTGCCGTCGATCTCGTCGTCACCGTCCACGAAGGTCCGCACGACGATCTCGACGTCACCTACGGGCGCCTAGGCGCCTGGGTGGTGGACAATGCGCTGGCTGTCGACGGGCCGATCCATGAAACCTACGTGGTGGGCCCTCGCGACACGACGGAGCCGGCGCGGTGGCGAACCGAGGTCGGCTGGCCGGTGTTCCGAATCGCTCCGGACGCTGGTCTCGAGTGATTTCACGTCAGACTTCTGGCGGGAAATCCGCTCCGCGGGACAGTGTTTCGTGCGCTCTGATCTCGGTGAGCGAATCTTCGAGTGCCGCGACGACGGTGTCGTAGCCGTCGCTGCCGAGGACGAGCCGCCGCGGCGGCGGGTCCTCGGCCATGGCCGCGATGACCGCGCGCACCCCACGTCGGGGATCGCCGGGCTGCGCGCCGTCCTGCTCGATCATCGTGGCGCGCACCCGTTCGAGCAGGGTGCCGTACTCGGGAACGGACTCCGTGATCGGTTCGTCGGCGAAGCCGGCGTAGGCGCGCGTGCGGAACGCTCCGGGTTCGACCGCCATGACGCGGATGCCCAGGGGCTCGACCTCGTCACGGAGGACATCGGTGATCGCCTCGATCGCGGATTTCGTCGCGCTGTAGTGCCCGAAACCGGTGACGCCGTGCAATCCGGCGACCGAGGACATGTTGATGACCCACCCGCTGCCCCTGGCACGCATACCGGGCAGCGCGGCGCGAATCACTGAGAGCACCGCGAAGAAGTTGAGCTCGAACATCTTTCGGACGGCGGTGTCGGCCATACCCTCGACCGATCCGTACCAGCCGCGGCCGGCGTTGTTGACCAGGACGTCGATACCGCCGAAGTGCTCCTCGGTCGCGCGCACCGCATCCTGTACCTGCTCGACGTCGGTGACGTCGAGCGGCAGCACGAGGACGCGCTCGCCGTACCGCTGCGCCCAGTCGGCCAGCTCGGCCGGCCGGCGGGCGGTCAGCGCGACCCGGTCGCCGATCTCCAGAGCGGCGTCGGCGAACGCCATCCCGAATCCGCCGGGAGTGCCTCCGGTGATGAACCACGTCCTGGTCATGGTTCGATCACCAGGCGGGCGATGAGCTCGCCGTCCAGCGTGAACCGAAAGTGCAAGTCGGCCACGCCACCCGGAAAGTCACCCTCGAGGTGCTGCAGGACATCGAGGTGTGCGCCGCCGAATCGGGTCGCGCTGACCAGCTCCATGGAGTAGGTGTATTCGCCCGCCGCGTTGCGCAACCAGTCGGCTATTTCGCCGTGGCCGTGGTATGTGTGGCCCTCGTCGGTGACGGCGGCGTCGACGGTGAAGGCCGTCAGCGCGGTCGTGACGTCGTCGCGGTGCGCGGTGAGATAGGTCGCGACCGCCCAGGGCAGTTCGTCGCGTCCAATGTCGGTGCCATCGCTCTTGTGCATTGTCATGCGCTCAGCCTCGGGTCTCCCCCGGGGAGAGGGTCAAGGCGACGCCGACATCAGGGCTCGCAGCCCATCGCGTCATACCTGCCCGCTTTGGGTATTAGTGGCGCAACATGGACGGCGCCGGTGCCGTATGAGATTCCGACCAGGAGGCAGCGATGTCGACCGATACCACCCAGAAGCCCCCTACGTTGTCGCCCGCCAACGTGGCCGCCATGTTCTTCGACCGCGTTCAGCGATCCGCCGACCGGGAGGCGTTCCGCAAGCTCGATGGGGATCGGTGGGTATCGATCACCTGGGCAGAGGCCGCCGAACAGGTCGAGGCGTTGGCGGCAGGGCTTCTGGCACTGGGCATTCAATCCGAGGAACGTGTAGCGATCGCCTCGAGCACACGGTACGAATGGATTCTCGCGGATCTCGCCGTCATGTGCGCCGGGGCCGCGACCACCACGGTGTATCCGACGACCAACGCAACCGATACCGCTTACATCCTGAGCGACTCGGAATCTCGCGTCGTGTTCGCCGAGGACGAGGCGCAGCTGGAGAAGCTCAAGGAGCGGCGCGATGACCTGCCGCACCTCCAGAAGGTGGTGCTCTTCGACGGGGCGGGCGACGGTGACCACGTCATCACCATCGCCGAGCTGACCGACCTCGGAACCAAGTACCTGGCCGACCATCCCGAGTGCGTGCGGACAGCAGCGGACGCGATCGCGCCGGACAATTTGGCAACGCTGATCTATACGTCGGGTACGACCGGCAAGCCCAAAGGCGTGCGGCTTCCGCACCGGGCGTGGGTGTACGAGGGCACCACGATCGCCGATTTCGGCATCCTGGGCGAGGACGACCTACAGCTGTTGTGGCTGCCGCTGGCGCACGCGTTCGGCAAGGTGTTGATCACGGCGCAGCTGGCATGCGGTTTCGCCAGCGCAATCGACGGCCGCGTCGACAAGATCGTTCCGAACATGGCCGAGGTGAAGCCGACCTTCATGGGTGCCGCTCCGCGCATCTTCGAGAAAGCTCACGCGCGGATCGCTTCCTCCCAGGAGGGTGTGAAGGAGAAGTTATTCGCCGCCGCCTTCGCCGTGGGACGCAACGTCGACCGGCACCGGCTGGCGAACAAAGGCATCCCGCTCCCCCTGAAGATCGCGCACACCGCGTTCGACCGCCTCGTCTTCAGCAAGGTGCGCGAGGTGTTCGGCGGACGCATCAAGTTCTTCATCTCCGGTTCGGCACCACTGAACCGCGACATCGCCGAATGGTTCCACGCCGCAGGGCTGTTGATCCTGGAGGGCTACGGGCTGACCGAAACCGCCGCCGGAGCGTTCATCAATCGGCCCGACAACTACAAGCTCGGCACCGTCGGGCAGGTGTTCGACGGCACGTCGGTGCGTCTCTCCGACGACGGCGAGGTGCAAGTCCAGGGCCCGTGCGTGATGGACGGTTACCACAACCTGCCCGACAAGACGGCGGAGACGTTCACTGAGGACGGGTGGCTGCGCACCGGCGACAAAGGCCAATTGGACGAGGACGGCTTCCTGACGGTCACCGGCCGCATCAAGGAGTTGTTCAAGACCTCGGGCGGAAAGTACGTCGCACCGCCGGCCATCGAAGGCAAGTTCATGGCCCTGTGCCCGTATGCGGGCCACATCCTGGTCTTCGGCGAATCCCGTAACTTCTGCGTCGCGTTGATCACGCTGGATCCGGACGCACTGTCCGGGTGGGCCGAGCAGCACGGACTCGGCGGCAAGTCCTACGAGGAGCTGGTGAAGTCAGATGCGGTGCGGGACATGGTGGGTGGCTACGTCGACGAGCTCAACGCACAACTGAACCGATGGGAAACCATCAAGAAGTGGGAGCTGCTCGACCACGACCTGTCGATCGAAAGCGGTGAGCTGACACCGTCGTTGAAGGTCAAACGGGGGGTCGTCGAGAAACAGAATCAGGAGCTGCTCGACTCGTTCTACTCCTGAGCGCAGCCGCTACGAGGGCATGCGGCCCAGGAACTGGTGGGGATCGAGGGCGGGCCGCTTCGATTCGCGCAGACGCCTGCGCAGAGAGTCGTCGATGCTGCCCACGTACAGCCAGCCCATCAGATGTTCCTCGTCGGTCAGGCCGTGCGCCACGCGAACCTCGGGGCTGTTCGCGAGCAGACCCGTGCGCCACATGACGCCCCAGCCCGCGGCCCACAGCGCAAGCTCGAGAAGGTGGCCCACCCCGGCGGCGACCGCATGCTGTTCCCACGTCGGTACCTTGGGATGCTCTGTCGGGCTTGCGACCAAGGCGATCAGCAGTTCGGCGCGAAAGGGCTTGGTGTTGTAGTCGCCGGGCTCGCGGGCTTCGCCTGCCGCCGCGTCGAGCGCCTCGGCTAATTTCATCCGATCATCGCCGCGCAGGAGGATGAGCCGCCAGGGACGCAGGGCCTTGTGATCCGCCACGGACGTGACGGCCGCGAGGAGCTCGGCGAGCTCCTCGTCGGTCGGCGTCTCCGGACCCACTTTCGAGATCGACCGCCGCGTCGCCATCGACTCCAGTACCGGGTCGGAAAAGAATTTCACACTGGTCATTGTCTCGCCACGTCTCCCGCCACGCTCAAAGGCCGCCAGGATACACAAGGTCAGGCTGCCCTTGCTGGAAGCGAGCACCCCGGCTTGTTAGCGTCAGACAATGCCTGATGACCTGGCCGCTTGCCCGAGCGCCATTGCGCGCGTTCGGGTTTGCGAACCGGGTCGTCGGCATCCGGTGGGCAACCACCGACGCTTGCCCGAAATGCCGTCTGCGACCCGAACATAAGGAGAGACCGTTGGCCGAGTTCACCGACCACGGACCCAAGCCCTACGTCGTCAACATCGAGGATGCCACTGAAGCCAACGACAAGTTCCGCACGACGTTGTGGACGGGCGAGAAGCTACAGCTCACGCTCATGTCGATCCCGGTAGGCGGCGATGTTGGTCTCGAGATCCATTCCGACACCGACCAGTTCCTGCGCCTCGAGCACGGCCGCGCGCGAGTCCAGATGGGCCCGTCAAAGGACAACCTCACGTTCGACGAGGAGATCTCGGACGACTGGATCATCCTGGTGCCGAAGGGGTCGTGGCACAACATCACCAACATCGGCGATGAGCCGTTGAAGCTGTACAGCCTGTACGCACCGCCGCACCACGCCCATGGCACGGTGCACGAGACGCAGGCCGACGAGGACCACTAAGCCCGCCGGTCTCTGAGGACCCGATTGAGGCGCTGACGCGATGGGCGCAGTCCAGAACCTCTATTCCGCACTGTTGAAGCGGAATCGGGAAGCCGAGCGGGAGTTGCCGAGCGAGGTGCGGCGCAACCTCGCGCCGAACGGACTCAGGCTGATGCTCGCCAGCGCCCTGCAGTCGTCGGGCGATGAGACGGTCAACGCATCGACGGTGCTGCCGTGGCTGTTCGCGACCCTGGGCGTGCCGCCCGCCCTCACCGGTGTGCTGGTACCGGTCCGTGAGTCGGGATCGATGCTGCCGCAGGCCTTTCTGACACCGCTGGTGTTGAGGGTGCGGTACCGCAAGTGGGTGTTCATCGCGGGCGCGCTGGTGCAGGCCGCCGCGGTCGCGGTGATGGCGGCCACCGCGGCTCTCGGGAGGGGTTTGGCCGCCGGTGTCGTCATCGTGGCCAGCCTCGCGGTCTTCGCGCTGGGCCGCTGCCTGTGCTCGATCGCCTCGAAGGATGTGCAGGGTCGAACGATCCCGAAGGGTGAACGCGGCCAAATCAACGGCGTGGCAACAACGGCGGCCGGGCTCGTCGCCGTCACTCTCGGCCTCGCAATCCGTCTTTTCGGCGGTGAGGATCTTGCGCCCAGTCAACTCGCGTGGGTGCTCGCCGCGGGTGCGGTGCTCTGGGTTGCGGTGGCGGTGGTCTACCGAGGCGTCCACGAGCCGCCCGGCGAAGCGCCATGGGAGGAGCCGGAGCCGGACGCCTCTTCAGACCTCGACAGCTTCACCGAGTCGGAGAACTGGTTCAGGCAGACGCACACGCTGCTGCGGGAGGACAAGCTGTTCCGGCACTTCGTCGGGGTGCGCAGCCTCCTGCTCGTCTCCTCGCTGAGCACACCGTTCGTGGTGACGCTGTCGATCCAGTCGGGCGCCGACAGCCTCGCCGGTCTCGGAGGCTTCGTCATCGCCTCCGGGCTCGCGGCGCTGATCGGCGGTCGCCTCTTCGGCCGCTTCGCCGACCGCTCAAGCAAGCGGCTCATGAGCGTGGGCGCGGGCGTGTCTTCGGTGATCGTCATCGCGACGGTCGTCATCGTCACGCTTCCCCGGTTCAGCGGCGTGGGCTGGTTGAGCAATGCGATGTTCATCGCCGTGTACTTCGCTCTCGCGCTGATGCACACCGGCGTGCGGGTGGGGCGCAAGACCTATGTCATCGATATGGCCGTCGGTGACCAGCGGACCGTGTACGTGGCGGTTTCGAATTCGGCGATGGGATTCATCCTGTTGACCGTCGGTGGTATCAGCTCGCTGCTGGCGATCGTCCACATCTCTTGGGCGTTGCTGTTCCTCGCGGCGATGGGGCTCGTCGGAGTGTTCGCCGGAGCCCGGTTACCCGAGGTCTCTCGGGGCTGATGCTGCGGCCAGGCACGAGTCGATCGGTCGTGCAATTCGTGGCGGGGCCAGGCGACTCGCACCACCAGTCTCACCAGTTCCCGCCGGACCCACTTGTGCAACTGCCCGGCTATCAGCGAATTATTCGCTGGCAGCGAATAATTCGCTCGTATGCGGGCAGTCCGAGGTCGGTGCTGCTGGCGTTCAGGTGTTATCGCGGTTGCGCGGGCCGCTAACCGTTTTGTCGGTGGTCGAATGTATGTTCGAAGCATGTCGGGAGACGATCTGCAGGCCGCGGTGACCGCGTTGCGTGCCGCCTTCGAGGAGGCGGCCGCCTGTGATGTCGACTTGCTGACGCGCCAGAAT